>CAXIDF010000003.1:0-288217 GCA_964022665.1 uncultured Halieaceae bacterium | reverse complement strand
TAGCATGCGGCGGTAGTAGGCATAGGCCGGGCGCAGATCCTGCTGGTAATACCATGCGTTGTAGCTCGGAATCTGGTACTGGCCGGGCAGGTTCTCTGAGCGGAACGTGCAGCTCATGGCGACAATGCATTCGTTGGGAACTTCGGCCCCCATCTCATGCATGGCGGCATAGGTGGGTACTACCCGGGACCACTGGGTGACCAGATGCTCACAGCGCTCAATACGGGGGTCATTATGGTAGCTCCGTGTTTCCGGCGGCGGGCAGGGAAACATCATCTCCCAGTTGCGCGGCGAGCCAAAGCGTGGGTCCTGGGCCAGCAGCTCAAAGAGGATGGAGGTCCCGGAGCGAGGCAGGCCGGTCACAATAACCGGCTGGTTGATGACCTCGTCATCAATCTCGGGGTGGCGGGCGTAGGTCGCCTCGATACCCAGGCGCGCCTCCAGCCAGCGCAGAATGTCCGAGCGGGTCATCAGGCGCCCCAGCAGGTGCAGGTCTGCTTCCTCATCCAGCGCCTTGAGAAAGACCTGGAAACCCTCCAGCCAGCTGTCCTCACCGAAATCGCTGTAGCCTGTTGTGCGGCACGCGGTCGCCATCAACTCCTCGGGCTCCAAGGGCACCAGGCTGCGGATATCCATGTGCCGCCCCTCATCAATGATCTGCTGTACCCATGCGGGGCGGGGGGGCGGTGTCCATTGGTTCATGAGCTGTTCTCCCGGTCGATTTTCAGTGCATCCAGGCCCCGCCGCTGACCGAAATCAGCTGGCCGGTAATGTAGCCGGAGCGTTCGCTGGCAAGAAACAGAGCCAGCCAGGCGATATCCTCCGGACGCCCGAGCCGGGGGATTGGCAGGCCGCTCATGTTGTAGAGGCTGCCCTCGGCCAGTGCCTTTTCCATGTCATCCGGCTTGCCCATGGTCTCGAAGCCAAAGCGGTTCCAGAAGCTGCCTTCACCCACTTCGCTCTCGTCCCGGGGCACGATCCATCCGGGGCAGATATTGTTTACTCGCACGCCTTTTTTTGCCCATTCCCAGGCCAGCCCCTTGCTGAAGCTGTTAACGAAGCCCTTGACGCCGCCGTAGTGCACGATGTTGGCCGCCGCTTCACCGAGCAGTGAAGAGTTCGAGGAGATATTGATGACGCTGCCCGTCTTGCGCGAGAGCATGTCATCGGCGACGGCTTGGCAGCAGTTGACCACGCCATCCACATTGAGGGCGATTTCCCAGCGGCGAGCCTCTTCGTCCAGCTTCTCGAAATCCGAGGGGTGCGCAACCCCGCCCGCATTGTTGACGAGTATATCCACGGGCCCAAAGACCTCGTGGGTGCGGGCCACCATCGCGTCAACGCTGGCACGGTCGGTGACATCGGTTTTCACCGCCAGTACCTTGCCCGGCAGGCCCATGCTGGCGGCTTCCGCGGCAAGTTTTTCACCGGTGGCGAGATCGCGCGAAGCGCTCACGACATTGAGGCCTTCGCGGGCAAACTCGAGAACCAGGCCGCGGCCGATACCGCCACTGCCACCGGTGATAATGGCGGTCTTGCCGTGTAGTTGCAGGTTCATGTCATCGTTCTCCTGGTCAGTTTTTCGGGGGGATACGCGTTATCAATGCCAACAGCGTTCTAGACGCCAAACCGTTGCCTTACCCCGCGACGGCGGGCTGCGATCTGTTCGGCGCGTTCGGCGCGGGTGACGGTTTTCGCAGACGCGGGCAGATAGTATTCCAGGTCGCTCAGTTTGAGCTGGGTGGTCTGGGGAATCGGGTAGTGATCGGCCTGCATCCAGCGAACGGTCACGTAGCCCTCTTCGAAGCCCGCAGGGTCCAGCCAGTTTGCATGGCCCGTGTCGACATGGGAGATCACCAGAATCAGTTCGCCTGTGTCCTCAAGCTGCGCGTAGTGGCAGTTGGTATTGGAGAGAATGCTGCGATAGTCCATGGAGCACCACCAGTAGTTGCCAAACTCCACCGCCCAGTAGTGGGCCTTTGGCGGGGTGACGCGGATGACTATGGCCTCGTTAGTTGGCAGCTGCCAGTAGGCGATCAAGGGCTCGCCGCCGGGCGTTGCGTCGATGGCGTTGTCGTCCAGTTGCCGATAGGAGAGGAACCGGTTGGGCTGCACTTTCCAGCGCTCAATCATGTCTGCCCAATAGGTGAGCGAGTCGCCTACCCAGCGCGATACCGCATCCAGGCCGCGGTGCAGGCGCTCGGGGTCCATGACCGGCTTGGGTGCTACTGAACCGCTGATCCGGTTAATGCTGGCGTGCATGGGGCGCTCATTCTCCCAATCCGCAAAGAACTGGCGAAAGGTCAGGCGGAAGGTATTCGGGGTGGTTTTCAGCCAGTTGCCGGGGTGGGGTTCGGGGCTGCAAATCAATTCAAAACTGCCGTCTTCCTCGACGGTCATATCCTGACTGAACAGAGAGCTGGCCACGCCACCACCCCAGGGCGTGTTGCCCGTTTCCACCACGGTTACTGCGAAATAACGCGCGCTGCCCCGGTTGCCGTGAATGCGGTAGGTGTCGGTGCCATTGATTGGCGCGCCGACATAGACCGCATCGGGGTTGTCGCCGCCCTGCTTCCGAATCGGGTCGAAGTAGTGCAGCAGCTCCGGATGCAAGGGGTCGTCATTTTCGAGAAAGAACTGCATGCCCAGGCCAATGTTTTGCGCCAGGCAGCGGAAACCTGCAGCGCGGCTGAGGTCCCCTGTCGGCACACCGTCCCTGAAGGGAATACGCCCGGCGGCCTTGAGCTGGTCGCAAAACTGCTCCCAGGCCTGTGTCAGCAGGGTATCGTCGTTGCTGTAATCGCGGTTGCTCATGGTGTGGTTCTCGCTGTCGTCATGCATGGGAAGCTACCACGGGAAATTTCCCGACCACAATGGGCGCCGGCACTGCTGCGCCTGTGCAGTCGAGGTAGCCATACTAAAGTTGGTTTCTCACTCTGCCCTCATGAATTCGTACGATGTTCCCAGCCATTGTTTGCGGCAAGCTTGCAGTCGTTAATATGGCCGCGCAGCAGTATCAAGCGGTCAGCACTCAGCCGCCCACAGGAGAAGCATCAACGTGACCGTAGCAGAAACCGACTGTCTGCAGCGGCTCAGGCCGGTAAGTAGCCGATACCTGGCCGAGCGCAGCCAACAATTGCGTCTGGAAATTCTCGAGGTGATCAGCCATGCCCCCATGGGGCATTACTCCAGCAGCTTGTCCTGCGCCGAGATTCTTGTGACGCTGTATCACCATGTGCTGCGACTGCGCCAGGGGGTGCCAGACTGGCCCGATCGCGATCGCTTTCTGCTGGGCAAAGGTCACGTCGCTGTCGCCTTGTGGCCGCTGTTTGCCGAGTTGGAGTTTTTTCCGCACGAGTGGTTGCAGACCTTTGGTCAGCTGGGTAGCAGGCTGACGGATCATCCCGACATGCATCAAGCGCCAGGCGTCGACTTCAGTTCCGGTTCGCTGGGCCATAACCTGTCTGTCGGTTTGGGCATGGCCATGGCCGCCCGCAGGCAAAACAAGGACCATCGTGTCTATGTGCTGCTCGGGGATGGCGAAGTTCATGAAGGTCAAGTCTGGGAGGCGGCTATGGCTGCGTCCCATTACTCTGCAGGCAATCTTGTGGCAATTGTTGATGCCAACGGATCATGCGCTGATGGACCCACCGAGTCTGTCATGAGCATAGAGCCGCTCACTGAGCGCTTCGGCAGCTTCGGCTGGCGCTGTGTCGAGGTGGATGGACACAATCCCGCAGCTCTGATGGCGGCCTTTGCCGAGGCCATGGAGCCTGCAGACAAACCCTGCTGCATTGTGGCGCGCACCCTGAAAGGCAAGGGGATTTCCTTTATGGAAGCCTCCCCCCGTGAGTGGCATTTGGGTTCGTTAAATGGTGTGGATCTTGAGCGTGCCAAGCGTGAAATCAAGGAGTCAGTACTATGAGTGGCATGAGTGACCCCTTCAGCTTCAACGCGGGTGCTGTTGAAAGCAGCTATGTCGGCAACCTGGGTGAGGCTTTCCGCCGCTTTGGCGAGCAGGATGAGCAGGTTCTTTTGATCTCGCCCGATCTGGGGGGCGGCCCGGTAACAGGTGCCTTTGTGCAGCAGTTCCCCGAGCGATTCATCGATGCCGGTATCGCCGAGTGCAATGCCATGTCCATGGCGGCGGGCATGGCGACCTACGGCTATAAGGTTTTCGTGCTGCAGATGGGTGCTTTCGGCGCTCTCAAATGTGCTGAACAGATTCGTGCTGACATTGCCTTTACGCAGGTGCCTGTGCGCATCCTGTCGGCCTGGAGCGGCCTGGCCATGGGCTTTTTCGGTACAACCCACCATGCGGTGGAGGATATTGCGATTACCCGCGCCATTCCCGGTCTCACGGTTCTCGCGCCTGCGGATGACAATGCTGCGACGGCAATGCTCACCGCCTGTGAGCAGGTCAAGGGCCCAGTCTTTATTCGCCTCACCGATGCCAACGTCAATCCGGTCTACAGTGAGCCTCCGGAGATTACCATAGGGCGTTTTGGCCTGCTGCGGGAAGGATGTCACGGAACCATCATTGGTACCGGCCTTGGGGCACAGCTGGCGGCCGGTGCAGCGGACTTGCTGGCGCAGGAAGGCCTGTCTATCCGGGTCCTGGATGCCTACAGCCTCAAGCCCCTGGACGAGGCCGCGATTCTCTCAGCCGCCAGTGAAACCAGAGCTATCCTCACCGTGGAAGAACATCTTGTGACCGGTGGCCTGGGCAGCGCGGTCGGAGAGGTGCTGGCACGCAATGCGCTCGGTATTCCCTTTGCAATCCAAGGTCTTCCCGATGAAGTTCTTGCCACTGGTATGCCAGACCAGCTCTACGCCCGCTACGGGCTGACCATCGCGGAAACCGCCTCACGCATGCGTGATCTAGTCGAAGCGCGGTGAGTTGGTTCTTGCCGACACGCCGCCATCAACGCACAGCAAGGCGCCATTGACGTAGGACGCTTGCTCAGACACCAGGAAGGCGATGGCCTGGGCAACTTCTTCCGGCCTGCCGAGTCTGCCCGGGACCGTTTGCGCGGCCCAGCCGTCGACCCCGCCGGGTGTTTGTGCCGCCGCTGCCAGCATTGGCGGCGTCGCAATGGGCCCCGGCAAAATCACATTACAGCGAATGCCGTAGCGCGCATTTTCCACCGCCGTGGTGCGGGTGAGGTTGACCAGCGCTGCCTTGGCGGCACCATAGGCGCCCAGGCCCTCCTCTCCCGCGAGTGCCGCACCGGAAGCAATGTTGACGATTGCACCCGCCGCTGGCCCGGGGTTGTTGCGCATGGCCTGCAGGGCGCTGCGTATGCCGTAAAAGGCGCCATCCAGGGTGACGCGAAACACTGCGTCCCAGGCGTCGTTACTGCAATCGGCCAGGGGGCCAAACATGGACCGAGCCGCGTTATTCACCCAGATGTGCAGAGCCCCGAAGGTGTCCACGGCCAGTGCCGCCAGATCGTCCGCAGTAGCAGGATTGCCAATGTCGGCAATGAGGGTAACGGCTCGCGCCGGGTCTGTCAGTGACGTGCGCGTGGCTTCAACATCATCATGGTTGACATCGTTCAATATCAGCAGGCAGCCCCGTTCGCTCAATACCTGTGCCGTCGCTCTGCCAATGCCGCTACCCGCACCGGTTATGACGGCAACGCGATCCAGCAGATCCTGATGCATGGCGGGACTCCTCCTGTGTGCTGTGTTTCGTTCCCATGATGGTGGCATAAATGCGTGTTGCCATCATGCATATTCATGAGGTTGGCAAGTAACCACCCCTTCATACTGTTGGCTGTATAGAACCCGCCGCAGGCGGTTTTGTTCGGGAGACTGCAACCATGCCACAACACGGTTTAAAGCGCTTTGCGCTGTCATCTCTGATGCTGTTGGCGTTGCCACTGCAGCTACTCGCAGAAGCGCCGGCAACGTATTCTCCTGCCCACGATGTCCAATGGCCTGCGCTGTTGTTGTGGGGTGACACTCATTTGCATACCACGTACTCGCCTGATGCCTTCAGCATGGGTAATGTCGCCCTCACCCCCGAGCAGGCCTATGCGTTCGCTCGGGGGGAAAAGGTCATTGCCAGCAATGGGATGACGGCGCGGCTGAATCGACCCCTGGACTTCCTGGTAGTCTCCGATCATGCAGAGTATTTGGGCGTGCTGTCGTCTCTGGAAAGGCAGGATGCTGATGCACGGCGGTTCCCCGTAGCGCGCCGCTGGATGGATAAACTGCATGGCGATACCGCCCAGCGATTGGCGGTACTGGGTGAAATTGGCATGAAATTTTCGCTGTCTATTCTGCAAGCCGATGAGCAAGAAGCCGTTGAAGGTATGCGTCGATCAGCCTGGGAGCGAGTCAATGATTACGCAGAAGCGGCTAACCAGCCCGGGGTTTTCACTGCCTTCGCTGGCTTTGAGTGGACCTCAATGCCCAGTGGCAATAACCTGCACCGCGTCGTCATGTTCCGCGATGATGCAGACCGGCTGGTCAAGGTGACACCGTTCTCCGCTCTGGAAAGTCTTGATCCTGAGCGTTTGTGGGATTACCTAGAGGACTATGAGACCACCACGGGCGGGAGGGCGCTGGCGATCCCCCACAATGGCAATGCAAGCAATGGTTTGATGTTTGCGCCCACCAACTACAACGGCCAGCCTGTGGACCGCGACTATGTGATGCGCCGGGCGCGCTGGGAGCCTGTCGTGGAGGTCACTCAGATCAAGGGGGATGGTGAAACGCATCCACTGCTCTCCACGACTGACGAGTTCGCAGATTTTGGCACTTGGGACTATGGCAACCTGTTTGGCACGATCGACAAAGAGCCTGCCATGCTTCAGTACGAGTACGCACGCTCTGCTCTCGGGATTGGTCTGGCGTTGATGAAGGTGCATGGCGCCAACCCTTTCCAGTTTGGCATGATTGGCGCGTCGGATGCGCATAATGGCCTCGCAGCCGTCGAGGAAGACAATTTCTGGGGCAAGTCTGCCGATCATGAGCCGGCCCCGGATCGTGCCCAGGGGCGTTTTGTCAATGCCGAGCCAGCCAGTCCCAAGGTTGATCGCTGGCAGCAGGTTGCCTCGGGTTACGCCGGTGTCTGGGCAACCGAAAACAGTCGTGCTGCAATCTTCGATGCCATTCAGCGCAGGGAAGTGTTTGCAACGACGGGGCCACGCATTGCCGTGCGGTTTTTCGCTGGCTGGAAGTTTCCTGACAACTTGCTGGCTTACCCTGATTATGTGCATCGGGCTTATCAGCTGGGCGTGCCCATGGGTGGCGAACTGGAAGGGCCCGGCGGTGAGGCACCGGAATTTTTGCTCGCAGTACAGCGAGATCCCGAAGGCGCAAACCTGGATCGACTGCAGATCGTGAAGGGCTGGCTGGATGCTGAGGGCAAATTCCACGAGAAAGTTCATGACGTGGCATGGTCCGGTGAACGTCAGCGTGATGTTGACGCTCGCTTGCCGGCAGTGGGTAATACCGTGGATTTAGCCAGCGGCGAGTATCTCAACACCATCGGTTCACCCTACCTGGCGGTACAGTGGAGGGATGAAGAGTTTGATGCAAAACAGCCAGCCTTCTACTATCTCAGGGTTCTGGAAATACCCACGCCGCGCTGGCCGGTGTTTGATCGTGTGCGCCTGAATGGTCAGATTCCTGATGCAGCGGAGCTCTTGCACCAGGAGCGGGCCTATAGTTCACCGATCTGGTACACGCCTGGCTGAGTCAGGCCGTTTATCAGAGTCCGTAAATTGCCCGGATCACGTGGCTCACCAGTGCGGACTGCTGCGACACACCTATCTTGCGGAAGCTGGCGTACAGATGGGTTCTGGCGGTATTTTTGCTCACCCCGGTGTCGCCGGCAAAATCCTCGAGCGTTCCGCCATTGGCGAGGGAGATCACCAGCCTCGCCTCTTGGGGTGTCAGGCCGAAGGCCTCCATGACCAGCTGGGTCTGGTCGATTCGACGCAGCTCGGGGTCGGTCATGTAGAGTGCGATGTGATTCGTATTCTCCAGCTGATCCTGCTGGGGAAGCCGCCGCAGCGTCAGAAACAGCGGTGAGTGGCCCGCTTGCCTGGCAATGGGTATGACGTGGGGCAAACCCTGGGTGACGGCTGACAACAGGCGCGCAACCGCCTGCTGTATTTCCTGGTGCTCCTGTTGCCGCAGCACCCTGAGTTTGCCGTTTACCTGGGTGATCCCGGGATTGTTCTCCAGCAGCTGTTCTGCAACGCTGTTGATATAGATGACGTGCATATTGGCGTCCAGGATGATGGACCCCAGTACCAGGCTTGAGAAAGCCTGCTCGTGCAGCTGATGCTCCCGAATGAGGCTGCGATTGTGTTCCAGCCACCGTGCCAGCTCTCTGCAAGGGGGAATCAGGAGGTCGAGAAGCTGGCGCTCCCGGCCGTTGAAATCCGGCTCTCCCTGCCCCCGAATAAGCCGCAGGAAGAACCCAACCTTGCCCTTGTGATGAATGTCAAAACCTATCAGCTGTTCTTGATTGGCCGGTTTCATGAAAGACTGATAGTAAACGGTTTGATGCAGCTGCTTTCTGCTGATCAGGTCGTCTAGGGATACGGTGACCCCGTCCGGGAGATCGATCAACGGTGCCAGTGCTGAGTATTGGTTGGCAAAGTTCTTGAGATCCTGCGCCGAGTATTGCGCGCCGCCCACATAGGCAATGCCGCTGTCACCGGGTGTCGGCAGGCGCAGGCCGATGACCGCAATGCAGGGAGACGTCAGAGCCCGGAGGTTGTCGAGGAAATCGGCCCAGGGTGAGTCCTGAAAAGGACCGTGAAACAAGGCCGTGATGAGGGAGGCGTACTGATCAAGGGCACACGGCGCGCTGGCCGGAGGAGACTGCATGTTCACGGCTCCTGCAAATGCATGAGGCTGACCGGCGTCTGCTGATACTAAGGTATCTCGCCAGAAAAGAGGGTGGTAACCGATGAGTTTTATAGCACAGCCGATGTTCGCGCGCACCGTACTATCAATGTTTCTGGTGCTGGTGGGAGGCTGGATGGCGGCAGGCGGTAGTTGGCTGATTGGCCTGGGTGGTTCCTGGTACTACCTCCCCGCCGGCATTCTCACCCTCTCGGCAGCCTTTCTGGTTTGGCGCGGGCAGCTGCTGGGCCTGTGGCTCTATCTGGCGCTGTTGGCGGGTACCCTGGCCTGGGCGCTGATTGAGGTGGGTTTTCATTTCTGGCTGCTACTGCCTCGGGTTGGGTTGCCTCTGGGTTTTGCCATTCTCATCGTGCTGGTGCTTCGGCCTGCGGCCCGGGTATCAGGAAAAGCTGGTTCTATTGGCCGTGCAACAGGGCTTATCGCCACGGTGGCCGGCATTCTGCTGCTCACACTCTTCAGGGATCCGGTTGCCCTGCGGGTGGCTTCGCCAGCGCCGGCGTCACCGGTGGCCATTGAGGCGCAGAATGCGAGTGAATGGCGTGTCTACGGGCGCACCCTCGCGGGTACCCGTTACGTGCCTGCACGCGCAATCAACCGTGACAATGTGCACCAGCTGGAACCTGCCTGGACCTATCGCAGTGGTGATATCCCTGCGGCCTACCCGGAGGCTCACAATGCCTACAGTTTTCAGGCAACGCCTCTCAAGGTAGGCAACAGCCTTTACTTCTGTTCGCCACGCAATATTGTTATTGCCCTGGAGGCAGCAACAGGCCGTGAGCAATGGCGCCATGACCCGGAAATTGATGCGACGGGTGTCTATATGCTGGCTTGCCGCGGCGTATCCTATCACGAGACTAACGAGCCTGATGCACTGTGCCCGCGGCGGATTCTGGTAGCCACCCTGGATGCCCGGCTGATCGCCCTGGATGCGGCGACTGGCGAGCGCTGCGAGGGTTTTGGCGAGCACGGCGAAGTCTCCCTGCTGGAGGGGATGGGCGAGGTGAAGCCTGGCTATTACCTGGTGACATCGCCCCCGACTGTGATCGGTGATGTCGCAGTGCTGGGAGGATTTGTGCTGGACAACATGTCAGTGGACGAGCCTCCCGGCGTGGTCCGTGCCTACGATGTTGCCACGGGCGCTCTGCGCTGGGCCTGGGACGCGGGGCGTCCGGCGGAACAGGGGCCCTGGCAGCCTGGGGACGCATATAGCCGGGGCTCACCCAATGCCTGGAGCCTGTTCAGTGCTGATGCAGCGCTCGGTTTGGTGTATGTCCCTACAGGCAATGCAACACCCGATTACTTTGGTGGCCAGCGCAGTGAGGCCCAGGGCCGCTATGCGAGCTCTGTGGTTGCCCTGGACGTGGATACGGGTATGCCGCGCTGGTCATTTCAGACAGTGCATCACGACCTGTGGGATTACGACGTTGCCTCACAGCCAGTGCTGGTCGATCTGCCCATTGCCGGTGCCTCGGTGCCGGCGCTGATACAGCCCACCAAACAGGGTGAGATCTTTCTGCTCGACCGGCGCACGGGTGAGCCCATTGCGGCAGTGGCAGAACAGCCAGTACTCGCTGGAACCGTGCCCGGGGAGCGCTACGCTCCCACGCAGCCGGTATCTGCAGGTTTGGCCGGGCTGGCACCGCCACCGCTGACGGAGCGTGACATGTGGGGCGCTACCACAGTGGATCAGCTGTGGTGCAGGATAAGTTTTCGTCGCCTGCGGTACGAAGGCAGGTTTACACCGCCAGGTCTGGATCGCGCGCTGCTCTGGCCCGGCAACAACGGCATCATGAACTGGGGTAGTGTCTCGGTGGACGAAGTGCGGCAGGTGATGGCGGTGAATTCGTCCTACATGCCCCTGCTGGTCCAGCTGCTGCCTCGTGACCAGGCGCCCCCAGGTGAGACCATCAGCTTCGATGACCGCGGTGTGCCCATCTCGCCCCAGCTCGGCACCCCCTATGCGGTGTCCACAGAGCGCCCCTTTGCCTCGCCGCTGGGCATTCCGTGCAATGCGCCGCCCTGGGGACGTCTGTCGTTGATTGACTTGAATAGCGGCGAGCTGCTGTGGCAACGCCCCCTGGGAACCACCGAAGATGTCGCTCCGCTGGGCGTCCCGGTGCCGGGCGCTTTTTCCCAGGGTGGATCGATCATCACGGCGGGTGGCCTGATTTTCGTGGCCGCGGCTCAGGACAATCATCTCCGCGCCTTTGACACGGATACTGGCCGGGAACTGTGGAAAGCGCGCTTGCCGGCTGGCGGTCAGGCAACGCCCATGAGTTTTGTGTCGGAGGAAGACGGCAGAGAGTATGTGGTGATAGCCGCCGGCGGGCACCAGTATCTTCAGACGACGATTGGTGACTTCGTGGTAGCCTTCAGTTTGCCAGACTAAAGGCTACAGTTGGTGCTCAGCTGTCGAAATGGATCTTGGTGACGGTGTCCGGGTCCCGCTGCTGGGCAATATCCCAAGTTCGCTGCTGCAGAAACGGCATGAAGCCGGAATCTGGAATGAGCCAAAAGCGGCCAGCGTCAACACCCTCAAATACGCGGGCTGCAAAATCGTCAGGTGAGGGCCCTGCCGCGACACTGGTCGCGACCGCATCATGAAACCGCTGCTCCGCCTCACCCAGCGTCACGTGCTGCTCTTCGGGCCGCAGACGGTCCGAATGCCAGATATCGGTCGCAACTTCCGCAGGACAGAGAACGGATGCCGTGACCGAGTCGGATTCCGCCGTCAGCTCCTTGTAGAGACTTTCGGTCAACACCACGACCGCGTGTTTTGTCGTTTGGTAGGGGCTCATGTAGGTGCCCCCACCGAGCAAGCCACCAATGGATGCGGTGTTAATGATCCGCGCCGGTTGTCCCTGTTGCAGCATGCGTGGTACGAAATGGTGGATACCGTGAATCACCCCCATGATATTGACGTCAATGATCCAACGCCAATCCCGCAGGGGTCGTTCCCAGCACTTGCCATCCACGAGTACGCCGGCATTGTTGAACAGCAGGTTGATCGCCCCGTGCCGTGCGTAGACCTGGGCCGCGAAATCCCCAACGGCCTCCGGATCGGTAACATCAAGCACCTGCGTCGTGAGCTGCTCGCGGTGCTGGGGCACACTGTCCACCAGGCGTTCCAGCCCGGCAGCGGACACGTCAACACCAACCACCCTCATGCCCAGGTGCAGGGCATGGCGAGCCAGCCCTGCGCCAATGCCGCTGCCTGCCCCCGTAACTACACAGACAGATCCTTGCCAGTCTTTTGTCATGTCTTTGATGAGAGCCTCCTGACCCCGGCGTCGAAATGGGGTGATTGACCGGGCGTGCGCCCGGTCGGATCAGTATTCATAGTTGACCTCGATGCCATAGGTCCGCGGTGGCCCATACTGTTCCGTGATAAGACCGAGCCCGCCAAAGTTGATGGAATAGGTGGGGTAGTCGTCATCCAGCAGGTTTCTGCCCCACAGGGTGACGCGCAGTGTGCTGTCGCCAATCTGGATGTTTTCCAGACTCAGGCGCGCATCCACCAGCGTTCTTGCGTCCATGCCAATCTGGTCGTAAATCACCGGCTCGCCACCCACCAGGCCGGACCACATGGGGTTTTCGTCCCATTCACCCTGGTGATTGACTTGCAGGTAGCCGCGGACATCACCCAGGCCGGTACGTGCAAACACGTAGTCCAGCGAGGCGTTAAGCTGATAGTCGGGCGAGGTGCGCCTTGCTGCACGGGTACCGTCGAGGCACGTGGTCGGAACATTCGTGCCGCAGACATCGGGATAGTCGTCAAAATCACCGTTGATGTAAGCATAGCTCAAGGCGACGACCATATCTTCAAGCGGCGCTGCGGAAATCTCCAGCTCTCCGCCCCAGCGGTCGGCTGCGCCCGCATTGGCAATGAGCGTGGTGGCGGCGCCGTTAACAACCTCAGACCGTGTTACTTGCAGATCCTCATAGGCGTAGCTGAACAGCGATGCGTTGATGCGCAAGCGATTGTCCAGCCAGTCGCTCTTCAGCCCCACTTCGTACTGCTCTATGGTTTCCTCGTCATAGGCGTTATCGAAGATTTCACCGTTGAAGCCGCCACTGCGATAGCCCGTGGAGTAGGTCAGGTAGGCGTTCATCTCGTCAGAAAACGCGTAGGCTGCGGTAAGACTGCCGCTGGTATTGCTGAAATCCTGATCCCGGCTGACAGATTGTGGAGGAACCACGCCGAAGGGTGACACAACTTCGCCATAGTTGTAGTCAATGGTTTTGTCTTCTTCCGTGTAGCGCAGTCCGGCGGTTAGCGACAAGCGCTGTTCCAGCCAGTCCGGTGTCCAGGTCACTTGCGAAAACACAGCCCAGGCGTCGGTGGCATTGTCGTAAAACTGATCGGCACCCAAGCCATTCAGGGGCGCGGCGAAGGTGGCGTTGCGACGGTATTCGCCCTCGTCCTCGAAATAGTAAAGTCCGAGCACGTACTTGACGCTGTCCGTTGCCCCGATCATTTGCAGCTCTTCTGACCACTGCTCATAGCGGGTAACCGTGTCCTGTTTGCTGTGGAAGGCGCCACCGGTATCGATGAAGTTCCACAGGCTGTCCAGCAGTGGGTAGGAAAAGCCGGAAGAGGGCCCGTACAGCTGCCCCAGGGTCAGATGCACCAGATCGGAATACGCGCCGACGCCGTTGGCATCCAGTCTCGAGTCGATGTCTTCCAGATCCCCAAAGACGAAGGTTTCGAGCTCACGCATGGCCGAAATTGAACGGAAGGTGACATCGCCGAGAAAGCCCAGATTCCCTGCATCCCAGCTGATGGTCAGCGTATGTCCGTCGACGTCGTTGGTGGTGACCGGTGCAAAATCGGCGCTGCCGGAGCTGCGGCGCCCCTGTCCGTTGGCTTCCGCCTGTTGATAGGCCGCGATCGTTTTTTCCAGAGAGGGAATCCAGCGCTCGGACAGGCGCGGGTCCGAGCCGGATATGCTGGACCAGAATTGTGCGGCTCCCAACAGCCCCTGCATTGCGCCTACCCGGCCGATGGTTCCGGCCGGATCAAGAGCGGTGAAACCCACGGTTTGCTGTAATGACATGGATTCATCGAGGGTACTTTCGTCGTAGGCGTAATCCACATTCAGCGTGTCGGAGATGGTCCAGCGCGCCGCGACCCGCCATGCCTGCCGGTCCAGGTCGTCGAAGTCCTTGCCGCCTGGACTGTTGTTGTCGTAGAGCGCATCGCGCAGCCTGGTCTGGTAGCCGAAATTGAACGCCAATTCTCCCAGTCCGCTGCCCACAGCGCCGATGGCATCACTGTCGAGGTTGACCTTGAGTTGACGGGCGTTGTAATTGCCCACGCTGGCATTCGCGCGAATACCGAATTCTCCCGTGGGTTTTTTCGAGATGATGTTCACCGCACCACCCGTGGAGTTGCGGCCATAGAGTGTGCCTTGTGGCCCACGCAGTACTTCTATTCGCTCAATTTCCGCGACGTCCATGGCGGAGCCGACTTGTTTACCGATGTAAACACCGTCCTGATACAGTGCGATGGCCGGATCAACCGAGAGGTTGGCGGGGCCTCCGCCGGAAATGCCGCGCATGTTCAAGGCGACAGCCGAGCGACTGCCGGGTGAGTCAAAGCCGGACATGCCGGGCACCTGGCCCATCAGGTCCTGCGTGTTGTACACGCCCCGATTTTCAATGGCGGCTGCGCTGAGCGCGGTGATCGATATCGGGGTGTCCTGGCTGGATTCCTCGCGTTTCTGCGCGGTGACGATGACTTCTTCCAGGCCAGTGCTCTGTGCCAGTGCCGGTGCAGAGTAGTAGGTCACTGCAGCTAATGCCAAGGCGATCGTGGACATCGACTGAGGGCGGTTGGAGTATGTTCGCATGATGGCCTCTTATGGGATCTCAGGGATACGTGTTATGAACCATGCCCGCATGTAGTCACTGCCAGGCAACAGGCACGACGAATCGGGCCCTGTTGAGAGGGTACTGTTCTATGCTGAGCTGAGGACGACAGTACTAGACGTGAGAGTTGCCGGGCATCCTACATATGCATGAGCAGCCAGGGCCGTGGCAGACTGCCGCCACGGTCAAGCGTAGCGCTGAATCAGGTACCGCAGAATGTCTGGTAGACCCGCTGCCCGGGGCCGGGTGGCAGGGCGAAGTCGCGGTCCTGCCCATTCCAGGTCCAGGGGTCCGCCAGGCGTTCCACCAGGGCGTGAAAGAGTGCGAAATTGCCCTGGTCTGTCGCTGCGGCGATGGCTGCTTCCACCAGGTGGTTGCGGGGTATGAAGATCGGGTTGGCGTGGTACATGGCTGCCTGCCGCTGGGCTGGGTCGGCGGATTCAAGGGCGAGGCGTTGTCGCCAGCGGGCCAGCCAGGGGTCAAAGGGTGAGGGCAGGGCGTAGAGCTCGCTGCAGTCCTGGCCGCCAGTTGTGCCGGGGCTGGCCAGGTCCGCCAGGCGGCGGAACGTGAGGGTGAAGTCCGTCGCCTCGGCAGCCATCAGGGTGTACAGGTCCTCGATGAGCGTGGAGTCTTCGGCGCGATTTTCCACCAGCCCCAGCTTGGCCTTGAGCCCTGCGGTATGAGCCTCCAGAAACTGGTCGCTATAGTTATCCACCGCGCCTTGGGCCAGGGCCACGGCCTGCTCCGGATCCTCGTGCAATACCGGCACCAGGGCCTGGGCCAGGCAGGCCAGATTCCAGTGGGCAATGGCGGGCTGGTTGCGGTAGGCGTAGCGGCCCGCGTGGTCGATGGAGCTGAACACCGTATCCGGGTTGAAGGCGTCCATGAACGCGCAGGGGCCGTAGTCGATGGTTTCCCCGGACAGCAGCATATTGTCGGTATTCATCACCCCGTGAATAAAGCCCAGCAGCTGCCAGCGGGAAATCAGGCTGGCCTGGGCATTTACTACCGATTCAAGCAGGGCCAGGGCAGGATTTTCCGCATCCGCCCGCTCCGGGTAATGGCGTTCCAGGGTATAGCGCACCAGGATGGCCAGGGCCTCCGTGTCCTTGCGCGCGGCAAAGTATTCAAAGCTGCCAATGCGGATATGGCTGGCGGCTACCCGCGCCAGCACCGCGCCCGGCAGCGCCCGGTCACGAAATACCTGCTCCCCGGTAGTGACTGCCGCCAAGGCGCGGGTGCTGGGCACCCCCAGGGTTGCCATGGCCTCGCTGACCATGTACTCCCGCAGTACCGGCCCCAGCGGTGAGCGGCCATCGCCACCCCGGGACCAGTGGGTGCGGCCCGCACCTTTAAGCTGCAGGTCCACGCGCTGGCCGTTGGCGCTGCGGAGTTCCCCCAGCAGGATGGCGCGGCCATCCCCAAGTTGCGGGTTGAAGCCGCCGAACTGGTGTCCTGCGTAGGCCGCTGCCAGGGGCTCCGAGCCCTCGATGACGGTGTTGCCCGCAAGGAAGGCCGTACCCTCCGCTGAGGACAGCCAGTCCGGGTCCAGCCCCAGCTCCAGGGCCAGGGCCCGGTTGACGCGTATCGGCGCGGGCGCCGCCACGGCGGTTGGTGCCAGCCGCTGGTAGAAGCGGTCCGGCAGGCGGGCAAAGCTGTTGTCGAAACGGGGGCTCTTGGCTCCAGTAGTCAATGTCTTCGCGCTCCTGCTCCTGAATGTTGCCCGCTGGGCGGTGTGTGGCTGACGCCACACACCGCCCAGCGGGCCTGCGCAGCTTTTGTTGCCAGGTGATCAGAAACACTCACCGATGGATGCAGCACTATGCGCGACCTGAACTACCAACTGAAAATGTTATGCCGGCACAGCCACGAAGGCAGCTTTGAAACCCGGGTAGGCCGAGAACGGCAACTGACGGCCATCGCCAACCAGTTGCACGAGCTGGGCTTTCGGCAGCTGCAGGCGACGTCCCTGAAGCAGAAGCATGTCCGGGCCCTGGTCGAGCACTGGCGGGGGCAGAATCTCACCCCCGGGACCATCAAGAACCAGTGAATATCGGCCCATCCCCCGTTAACTGGGTAGAGCCGTTGATAGTAAAGGTGTAGTACCTGAGACATAACTTACAGCAAATACCGGAGACATGGTTTACACCTTTAGGTATTTGGGAGATGCCCAAATGCCCTGGAAAGAGTGTAAGCCAATGGATGAACGCCTTAAGTTTGTAGCGAGGCTCCTGGATGGCGAGAAGATGTCATCTCTGTGCCGCGAGTTCGGTATCTCCAGACCCACAGGTTACAAAATCTTCAGTCGATACAAGGATTGTGGGCTTGATGGATTGCAGGATCGTAGCCGTCGGCCTTACCGCCACGCCAATCAACTGCCTTTCCAGATAGAGCGCACAATCTTGCAGCTCAAGCGCGAATTTCCCACCTGGGGCGCCCCAAAGATCCGCGATAAATTGATCCGGGAATACCCTATGATCCAGCCGCCAGCCAAGAGCACCGTTCATGCCGTACTGGATCGCCACGGCCTGGTCAAACGGCGTAAGCGGCGTCGCCACAAGGCTCAAGGAACGCCGCTGACCAATTCATGCAGGCCTAATGGACTGTGGTGTGTCGATTACAAGGGCGAGTTCATGCTGGGTAGCCATCAATATTGTTACCCGCTCACCATCACTGATTACCAGTCTCGCTACCTGCTGGCGTGTGAAGGGCTCGAATCCACGAAGTCCACCTTCGCGTTTACCGTATTTGAGCGAGTTTTCAAGGAGTTCGGGCTACCCGATGCCATACGCTCAGATAATGGTCTGCCTTTCGCTTCCCCAAATGCGCTGTTTGGCCTGAGTCGACTATCGATCTGGTGGCTAAGGCTGGGAATCAATATCGAGCGGATCAAACCCGGCAATCCCCAGCAGAACGGAAGGCACGAACGCATGCACCTGACACTGAAGAAGGAAGCCACCAAGCCGGCCTCGTTCAACTTCCTGCAGCAACAGGACCGATTCGACAAGTTCGTACAGGTTTACAACAACGAGCGCCCGCACCAGTCGTTAAACGGGCAATACCCCGGCGACCTGTATACACCTTCAGCGAGGGCTTACCGGCCTCCTGAGGAGCCTGAATATCCTTATCACGATCGCTCGGTTCACGTCACCCAGTGCGGCAGAATCTGTATCGGCAAACGGAAAATCAACCTGAGCACGGTATTTGCCGGGCAAACAGTGGGCATACGGGAAGTTGAAGACAAGATCTGGCTTGTCAGCTTCTTGGATTATGATCTAGGATTCTTTGATGAAGATGTGGGGCGGGTTGAACCCGCCACCAATCCCTTGGTACCGGAACTGTAAACCATGTGCCCGGTATAATCTGTAAAGGATGTCTCCGGTACAGACCAGGGGAATATGGTGGGCCGTGCTGGATTCGAACCAGCGACCAATTGGTTAAAAGCCAACTGCTCTACCAACTGAGCTAACGGCCCCGGAGGAGGTGCGTATAGTACGGATTTGACCATAAAACTCAAGTGCTTTTTACGTCAAACGCCGGCAATTGACCCGCTATGGCCGGTAACGCGTCGGGTCGGCAACGCCAGCCTGCAGGAAACCGTCGCGCCGCAGCCGGCAGGCATCGCAACGGCCGCAGGCCAGACCTTCATCGGTAGCCTGGTAGCAGGAGACGGTGAGCGTGTAGTCGACACCCAGGCCGATACCTGCGGCAATGATTTCGGCCTTGGAGAGATGCATCAAGGGCGTGTGCAGGGTAAGCCGCCGCCCTTCCACGCCAGCACGGGTGGCAAGATTGGCCATTTCCTCAAAGGCGGTAATGTAGGCCGGGCGGCAGTCGGGGTAGCCGGAGTAATCCACGGCATTCACCCCGATAAAAATAGCCTGGGCATCCAGCACCTCGGCCCAGCCCAGCGCAATGGACAGGAACACGGTGTTGCGTGCCGGCACGTAGGTCACCGGTATTCCTGTTGTCGCCTCCTCGGGCACGGCGATAGCGGGATCGGTGAGGGCGGAACCGCCGATGCTGTCGAGATTGAGGGTAACGACCTTGTGCTGTACACCGCGGTGCGCGGTCGATACACGCTCTGCCGCCACCAATTCGGCGCGATGGCGCTGCCCGTAATCAAAACTCAGCGTGTAGCACTCATAGCCCTGCCGCAACGCCATGGCGAGCACCGTGGTGGAATCCAGGCCGCCGGATACCAGGATAACCGCACGCTGCCCCGTGCCCGGGCGCTCAGTGACCGGGCTCATCGTTCCACAACAGTTTGTGCAGCTGCAGCTGTAGCCGCACCGGGAGGTTATCGGCGAGAATCCATGCCGCCAGCTCGCGCCCGTGCAGCTGGCCATGGCTGGGGGAAAACAGCACATCCGACACGCGCTGCGCCAGGTTGTACTCATCCAGCTTGAAGCGTGCCCACTCGTAGTCCGCGCGGTCGCAAATCACGAACTTCACCTGATCGTGAGGTGTGAGGTGCTGTACGTTGCTGTAATCATTGCGGTGGGCCTCTTGGGAGGCGGGCGTTTTCAGGTCGAGCACTTTCACCACGCGGGGGTCCACCTCGTCCACCGGCAATGCGCCGGAAGTCTCCAGCGAAACCTCGTAACCGGCATCGCACAGCGCGGACAGCAGTGGCAAACAGTTTTTCTGGGCCAGGGGTTCGCCACCGGTCACCGTCACATAACGCGGCCTGTATGCAGCCACGTCGGCCAGCACCCCGGACAGCGCGCGCAGCTCTCCGCCATTGAAGGCATAGGCGGTATCGCAGTAAACGCAACGCAGCGGGCATCCGGTGAGCCGCACGAACACGGTAGGCAGGCCCACGGTACGCGCTTCGCCCTGCAGTGAGTAGAAGATCTCGGTGATCCGCAGCGTGGGGTCGCCGACGGCATCAGGAGCCGGGCCGGCGCTGGTCGATAAAGTACTTGTCATGGGCTGACCGGGGTCAGTAGTTCTCGTTGATGAAGTCCTGAGCCAGTTTCACCGCCGCACTGTTGGAGGCACCATACTCATTGATGACGCGATCAAAAAACTCGCGGGCGCGATCCCGATTCCCCTTGGTAAAGTGGATCTTGCCCAGCTTGAACAGGGCATCGGGCACCTTGGAGTCGGCAGGATACAGATCAAGCAGCAACATAAAGGACTGTCGCGCGGACTCTACATCGGGCGGGGTCGTAACCAGATACAACTCACCCAGCCAGTAGTGTGCATTGGGGGTGAAGCGGCCTGCAGGGTAGTCGCGCAGGAACTGCTGGAAAGCACTGACGGCCTCATCGAACTTCTGGCCGCGCACCAGCGCATAGGCCGCCTGATAGGCCGCCGCCTCACCGGGCTGCTCCGTTGTGGCAGCAGCGCCAGCCGCCTCGGGGCGAGGGGCTGGTGCCGCAGTCGAATCCACCGCAGCCGGGCCCGCGGTTGGCAGTTCTGCACCGTCGACCGAACCACCGGCCAACAGGCTCAGGCGGCGGTCAATATCGAGATAGCGTTCCAGGCTTTGGCTCTTCAAGGTGCGCAGCTCGTGAGCCTGCTCTTCGACAACCCCGTTGAGGCGCATGACCTCCTGCTGCAACTGCTGTACCTGCAGCATCAACTGCCCGGCATTACCGCCAGCGGCGGCAACAGGCGCTGGCGCGACCGGAGCCATTGTGGAAGCGGACTGTTCCGGGTTGGTGGCCGTGCCAATGCCATAGCTGGTAACCGGATAGGCTTGTGCCGGCTGGGCACCCTGCCCCGCCGAACGGGACGCAGGGGCGGAACTCGCCGCACGACCCTCGGCCGCCGCGCGCTCAGCTTCCACGTCTATGTAGTCCTGGGCTTGTGCCAGAACGCAGAACGGGCCGACTACAAGGGCCAGCCCGTTTGCCAGCAGCGCTCGAGTGAACGCTTTGCCAAACAGCAGCATGCGCTACCCGCGCCTTACTTCAGCTCAACGCGACGGTTCTGGGACCAGTTGGCCTCGCCGGAACCGTATGCGATAGGCTGTTCTTCACCGTAGCTGACCGTTTCGATACGGTAGCTGGCAATGCCGTTGACGACCATATAGTCGCGTACCGTGTTGGCACGACGCTCACCCAGAGCCATGTTGTACTCGCGGGTACCGCGCTCGTCGGTGTGCCCTTCCAGGCGCACGCTGCGATCGTTGGTGCGCAGCAGCTCGATGTGGGCGTCAAGCGCTGCCTGCGCCTGGGGCTTCAGGGTGGAGCTGTCGTAGTCGAAATAGAACACATTCCCTACAGCGGCCACGGCGTCCTGCAGGCGCTGCTCGGCCATCGCCGCGTCTTCCAGCGCTGCGCGCTCGGCCGCGGAGCGTGCCGCAGCCTCTGCAGCAGCGGCATCGGCCGCAGCGGAATCGTCCTTGGTGTCCTTGCTAGAACAGGCGACCAGAAACACTGCCGCGAAGAGCAGGGTCAGCACCTTACCGGCAACAGTCAGTTGTTTCATTGCTTTGCTTTCCTTCGAATAGATGAATGACATTGGCTACTACAGCCGCGCTAGCGGCTCATATATGGTGACCATGCCGGTTCACGGACATCGCCTTCGCGCGCCGGTAAACGGAATTTCACGCCTCCATCCACGGATACTGCGGCCAGAATGCCACGATCCCCGGACTTGGTGCCGTACAATACCATAGAGCCATTGGGCGCGATACTGGGACTTTCATCCAGATCAGTGCTGGTGAGGATCTGCAGGCGGTTGGTGACCAGGTCCTGCAGCGCGATATGAAACTGGCCCCCCGCCTGATGCACCATAACCAGGTTGCGCCCGTCCTGGGCCACGCGCGCCCGGGCATTGTAGCTGCCCTCATAGGTCAGGCGTTCAGTCGCGCCGGTGCGCAGGTCGTAGCGGTAGATCTGCGGGCGTCCACCGCGGTCCGAGGTAAACAGGATGGAGCGGCCATCCGGCATCCAGGTGGGCTCTGTGTCGATGGCGTAGTGCCGGGTCAACTGCGTGAGTTCGCGGGTGCGCAAATCCATCAGGTAGATATCCGGGTTACCGTCTTTCGACAGCACCATGGCCATGGAATTACCGTCCGGCGACCAGGCCGGTGCACCGTTCAGGCCACGGAAGTTGGTGAGCTGCACGCGCGCACCGCTGGCAAGCTCCTGACGGTAAATAGCAGGGCGGCTGGTCTCGAACGACACGTAGGCGATGTGTTTGCCATCCGGTGACCAGGACGGCGCCATGATCGGTTCGCGGGACTCCAGCAACACGATGGGCCGCGCGCCGTCGGAGTCGGACAGGGTCAGACGGTAGAAGTCCTTGCCAGCGGGATTGCGGGTGACGGACACATACAGCAGCCGTGTGGCAAAGGCGCCGGGAATACCGGTCAGCGTTTCATAGACTTCATCGGCAACGCGGTGCGCCAGCATGCGCGCTTCATTCACATGCCCCTCCTCATAGCCGCTAAGCACCCGGGCCTGGCGATTGACATCGAAGAGCTCGTACTCGATGCGCATCTGCACCTGGCCGGTCACCGAGGCTCGCCCGATCAGGACATATTCGGTGTTGATCGCCCGCCAGTCGCGGTAGAACACTTCCTGCTGGGTGGAGGGACGGGCCAGCATGTCGCCGCGCCCGACCGGGTCGAACTGACCACTGCGCGCCAGGTCGTTGTCGATCACCTGCGCCACATCCTCGGGCGCCGTGCCACCGCCCTGCCAGGCAAAGGGCACCACTGCGATTGCGGTGGGGTTGTCCATGCCCTGGGTGATCTCGATCACCAATTCAGCCCGGGCGCTTAGGGTTGCCAGCGCGACCACGGTCGCTACCAGCACTGCTTTCAGGTGTTTCATCAGTAACGTAGATCCTCTGGTCGGAAGAGCAGGCGAAAACGCCTGAAGTTCTGTTCAAATTCCCGGGGTGGCAGGTTCTTCAGCTCCGGAAAATTGCCGGCACGCTCGACCGCGGCAATCGCCGAGCGATCAAAGGCGGTGTCGCCACTGCTGCGCAACACACTCACACTGACCACTTCGCCCGTGGGTATCAACTGTATGGACAACAAAACCTCCATACCGTTGCGCGCGGTCGGCGGGCGGCTCCAGCGCTGCTCCACGGTCTGGCGAATCAGTGAGGCATAACTCGCCGCCAGTTCCGCCGCAGCCGCCGCCGCAGCCGCCGCTGCACGCGCCGCCTGGGCCGCCGCCTCACGTTGGGCCGCTTGCTGCCGCGCCTGTTCGGCCAGCTCCTGCGCCGTGGGCCCCTTGGGTTCTGGCTTGGGTTCTGGCTTGGGCTTGGGTTTCTCAACCGGCTTCGGCGCGGGTTTTGGCTCGGGCTTCGGCGCCGGCTTGGGGGCGGGCTTCGGTTCGGGTTTCGGCTTGGGCTTGACCACCGGCTTCGGTTCGGGCTTGGGTTCAGGCTTTGGCGGCGGCTTGGCGACGGGTTTGGGCTCCGGTTTCGGCGCGGGCTTCGGCTGTGCCTCGGCGAGAGTTACCAGCGTGGCGTTAATCACTTTCGGTGTCGGCTTGGGCTTGACCAGGCGCTCGTCGGAGAAGGTCCAGTTTGCCGCCAACAGGAAGATGACCAGCGCGTGTAACGCCAGGGTAGCCAGCGCAGGACGCAGGATGATGCGCGGCGTGGCCGGTTTGGCGTACAACGAGTTCACTGCGGTGGCTCTGTCACCAGTCCAACGCTGGGTGCACCGGCTTCCTGCAGGGCCGCCATCAGAGTCACCACCTCACCGTAGGGCACAGCGCGGTCCCCCCACACCAGCACCGGTTTCTCCGGACTGCGACGCATAACAGCACCCACCCGCTGGGAAATCGTTGCCAGCGAGAGTGCCTGGCTTTCTTCCTCACCCAGGTTCAGGAACAACTGCCCTGCACTATCGACCGAGATGATCAACGGCTCACTATCCTGGTTTTCCACCGGGTCGGCGTCGGCAGTGGGCAAGTCGACCTGAACCCCCTGCATCAGCATGGGCGCCGTGACCATGAATATGATGAGCAACACCAGCATGACATCGATATAGGGCACGACGTTGATGTCGGCCATGGCACGGTGCTTGTCGCGCGATCTGGACACGGCGGCGGTTATCCGGCTTTCCGGTCGCGCGAGCGCAGCGCATAAGCCTGCCGGTAGAGGATGCTGGAAAACTCATCCACAAACGTGTCGTAGCGATTCAGGAAATTGTCCATGCGGTTGGAAAACCGGTTGTACGCCAGCACGGCGGGGATGGCGGCAAACAAACCCATGGCCGTTGCGATCAGTGCCTCCGAGATCCCGGGGGCAACCGTGGCCAGGGTTGCCTGAGTGGCGTTGGCCAGGCCGCGGAATGAATTCATGATCCCCCACACCGTACCGAACAGACCGATATACGGGCTGGTGGAACCCACGGAAGCGAGGAACGACAGGTGTTTCTCCAGCCGCTCTTCCTCACGCAGCATGGCGACGCGCATGGCGCGACGGGATCCCTCGATAACCGCCTCGGAATCCATTTCGGACTGCTTGGCCAGCCGTGAGAACTCCTTGAACCCGGCGCGGAAGATGCTCTCCATGCCGACAATGAGGGTGCCACTGTCGGCGCGCTCGTTGCCTTCCCGGTAAAGCTGGGAGAGATCTATGCCCGACCAGAAGCGCTCTTCGAAGTCGTACATGTCCTCGCGGCTGTTGCGGAAATAGATAAAGCGCTGGACGATCATGTACCAGGAGGCCATGGACGCCAACAGGAGGGTCAGCATCACCAGTTTCACGGTGACGCCAGCTTCCATAATCAGGTGGACAATACTTAATTGCGCTTCCAAGTGTCGGGCTCCCCCTCAGTGAACCTGCGCCTGACGCAGGATATCCAGCATGGTGCGTGGCAAACGCTGCGGCTGCAGTGAACTGCGGCCGACACAGGCAAGCGTGACTCCGGCTGACGCCAGCAGTTCACCGTCGCGACACACATCCTGCTGCAGGATCATGGTGGCGCCACGCACCGCCTGCAGCTGCACCTTGACCTGCAGTTCATCGTCCAGACGAGCCGGCCGGTGGTAGCGAACGCTCACGTCGTGCACCACGAACATCAGTTCGTGGTTGAAAATGTAATCCTTGCCAAAGCCGAGACTGCGCATGAACTCTGTCCGGGCGCGCTCCATGAATTTCAGGTAATTGACATAGTAGACAATGCCACCGGCGTCGGTGTCTTCTATATAGACGCGCAGCTTAATCGAAAATTCCGCTGTGCTCACGCGCTGTCGTCCTGTTCGGGCGCCAATGGTAATTGTGCCGAATCCGGGTGGCTGGCGGCCGGCAGGCCAAAGTGCAGGTAGGCACTGCGCGTGACCATGCGCCCGCGCGGCGTGCGCACCATGTAGCCCTGCTGGATCAGGTAGGGTTCAAGTACATCCTCGATGGTGCCCCGCTCCTCGGAAATGGCGGCCGCCAGGCTGTCGACTCCCACCGGACCACCGTCGAATTTCTCGATCATGGCCAGCAACAGGCGGCGATCCTGGTGATCAAAACCGCGGTGATCGACGCTCAACATGTCCAGGGCGTGATCCGCCACTTCGGCGGTGATGTGGCCATCGGCCTTGACTTCGGCGTAGTCGCGCACGCGGCGCAACAGCCGGTTGGCTATGCGTGGCGTACCCCGCGCCCGGCGCGCAATCTCCAGAGCGCCGTGACTATCCATGCCGATACCGAGGATGGCCGCGGACCGCGCCACAATCTGTGCGAGATCCTCGACCTGATAGAACTCCAGGCGCTGCACAATGCCGAAACGATCCCGCAGGGGTGAGGTCAACAACCCCGCCCGCGTGGTGGCGCCCACCAGCGTGAACGGCGGCAGGTCCAGCTTGATGGAGCGCGCCGCGGGCCCCTCCCCGATCATGATGTCGAGCTGGTAGTCCTCCATGGCGGGGTAGAGGATTTCCTCGACCACGGGGCTGAGCCGGTGAATTTCATCAATGAACAATACGTCGCCCGGCTCCAGGTTGGTCATCAACGCGGCGATATCCCCCGCCTTTTCCAACACCGGCCCCGAGGTCGTCTTCAGTGACACCCCCATTTCATTGGCGATGATACTGGCCAGCGTGGTTTTACCCAGCCCGGGGGGGCCAAAGACCAGCGTGTGATCCAGCGGCTCGCCGCGCCCGCGCGCCGCCTGCAGGAAAATAGCCATCTGGTCGCGCACGGCGGGCTGGCCAACATATTCCGCCAGCGTTTTCGGGCGGATGGCGCGGTCCAGAGCTTCCTCACGGTCCCCTGTCACCTGCGGAGCCAGCAAACGGTCGGTCTCGATCATCAGCGCTGCACCACGGCTTTCAGGGCGCGACGGATAAGCGCCTCACTGTCTGCCGCCTCGTCGTCCACCGCGGCGACCATGCGCGCGGCCTCAGCCGGCTTGTAGCCGAGCGCAACCAAGGCGCCCTCTGCATCTGCCACACGACTGCTGGCAGGCGACCAGGCGGCCGCGGGCTGCCCGGCATCCGCTCCCGCCCATTGGCCCAGCCAGGGCTTGAGTTTGTCGCGCATTTCAACCAGCAGGCGCTCGGCGGTTTTCTTGCCTACGCCAGGCAGCGCGACCAGCGCCGAGAGGTCGTCGCGCTCGACGCAGCGGGCAAAGGCGACCGCATCCATACCGGAGAGAATCGTCAGCGCCAGCTTGGGGCCGACGCCGCTCACTTTGACCAGTTGCCGGAACAGCGCGCGGTCGCGCTCATCGATAAAACCGTACAGAAGCTGTGCGTCTTCCCGCACCACAAAATGCGTCAGCAGGGTCACGTCAGCACCCACCTCGGGTAACTGGAACAGGGTGCTCATCGGCACCTGGATGTCGTAGCCGACACCACCCACGTCCACCAGAATGTCCGGGGGCTGCTTGTGCACCAGAGTGCCACGAATCCTGCCAATCATTCCAGCGGTTGCCTCCTAGCGCATGCGGCGCCGGCGCACCGCGGTGGCGCCGGCAATATGTATCATACTTTGTTGACTGTGCGCGTGACACAGAGCGGCCGCCAGGGCATCGGCGGCATCTTCCTGAGGGTTGGCGGGGAGCTTCAACAAGACTTTCACCATGTGCTGCACCTGGGCTTTATCGGCCGCGCCGGTGCCCACCACCGCCTGCTTGATCTGTCGCGCTGAGTACTCGGCGACCGCGAGGTCGTGGGCAACACAGGCGACAATCGCCGCGCCGCGCGCCTGCCCCAGCTTCAGTGCCGAGCCGGCGCTTTTGGCCATGAACACCTGCTCGATAGCGAGCTGCGCAGGACAGTGCAGCTGCACCAGCTCAGTGACACTGAGGTAGATAATGCGCAGGCGCTCGGCCAGCTCACCCGCCGGCAGGCGAATCACGCCGCTGGTGATGTATTCACTGCGCCCGGAAACGTGATTGATGATACCAAAGCCCGTCTTGCGGGACCCGGGGTCAATCCCGAGGATGACCGCCATAGTGTGCTCCGAGCGCTGCGTTGAAACCAGGGTCTGTATAAATTTACAGTATTATGAACCCGGTTCCAACCGGCGCACAAGGCATCCCGACACTCAGTCAGTGCCCGCCACGCGCGCCTGCCGCAGGCGGATATTGAGCTCTTTCAGTTGCGCCTCGTTGACATCGCCAGGGGCATCCGTGAGTGCGCAGTGCGCGGTCTGTGTTTTCGGGAAGGCAATCACATCGCGGATGGACTGCGCGCCGGTCATCAGCATAACCAGCCGGTCGAGGCCGAACGCCAACCCGCCGTGCGGAGGGGCGCCGTATTGCAGCGCCTGCAACAGGAAGCCGAACTTCTCTTCCGCTTCCTCGTCACTGATACCGAGAATGCGGAACACCGCCTGCTGCATGTCGCGCTGGTGAATACGCACACTGCCACCGCCAAGCTCGGTGCCATTGAGCACCATGTCGTAGGCGCGGGAAAGCGCTGCTGCCGGGTCGGCCGCCAGTGCTTCCGGCGAACAGGAGGGCGCCGTGAAGGGATGATGCAGGGGCGTGAGCGCACCGGCACCGTTCTCTTCGAACATGGGGAAGTCGACCACCCAGAGTGGCGCCCAGCCGTCGCGCACCAAGCCCTGGTCCTGCGCCACTTTCAGGCGCAGGGCACCGATGGACTCATTTACCACCGAGGCCTTGTCGGCGCCAAAGAAGATGATGTCGCCATTTTCCGCCTGCAGGCGCTGCATGAGTTCTGTCACCACCGCCTCCGGCATGAACTTCAGGATCGGCGACTGCAAACCCTCCACGCCGGCGGCGAGGTCATTGACCTTGATCCAGGCGAGCCCGCGAGCACCGTAAATGCCCACGAAGCGGGTGTAGTCGTCAATCTCTTTACGGCTGATACTCGCGCCACCCGGCACCCGCAGCGCGGCGACGCGCCCCGCCGGGTCATCGGCGGGGCCACGGAACACCTTGAAATCGACCTGTTGCATGAGGTCATCAATGCTCACCAGCTCCAGGTCGATACGCAGGTCCGGCTTGTCGGAACCGAAACGTTCCATCGCCTCGGCCCAGGACATGCGCGGAAATTCCCCAAGGTCTACTGCCAGCACCGATGTAAACAACTGGCGCACCATGCGCTCGGTGATCGCCATGATGCCGTCCTCGTCCATAAACGAGGTTTCGATGTCGATCTGGGTGAATTCCGGCTGGCGGTCGGCGCGCAGGTCCTCGTCGCGGAAACACTTGGCCACCTGATAGTAGCGGTCAAAACCCGAGACCATCAGCAATTGCTTGAACAGCTGCGGTGACTGCGGCAGCGCAAAGAACTGCCCGGGATGCGTGCGACTGGGCACCAGGTAGTCGCGGGCCCCCTCCGGCGTTGCACGCGTAAGGATCGGGGTTTCAATGTCCAGGAAGCCTTCGCCGTCCAGAAAGTTGCGCACCGCCGTGGTGATTTTGGCGCGCAGGATCAGGCGGTTCTGCATTTCGGGACGACGCAGATCCATGTAGCGGTACTGCAGGCGAACGTCTTCTCCCACCTGGGTGTGCTCATCCAGCTGGAACGGCGGCGTGGCTGCGGCGTTGAGGATTTCCAGCTCGTTGCCCAGCACCTCAATCGCACCGGTCGCCATTGCCGGGTTCACGGTGGCCTCGGCCCGGGCGCGCACGCGACCCTTAACGCAGAGTACATACTCGCTGCGCACACGGTCTGCAGCACGAAAATGCTCTTCGGTGTCGGGGTCGAACACCACCTGCACAATACCGCCGCGATCGCGCATATCGAGGAAGATCACGCCACCGTGGTCGCGGCGCCTGTCCACCCAACCGCAGAGCGTAACTGTTTGATCAATGTCGGCCGTGCCCAGGGCGCCGCAATAGTGACTGCGCATAATTCCGTTTCCGTCTGTGTCGAGTGAGGCCCGGGGGCCGAGAAGCTAACTGGCCGGCTTGGCCTCGCTGGCCTTCGCGCTGGCGCTGGCACTGCCGCTGTCCGCTGATGCAGTAGATGCGGCTGGCGCCGAGCTCTTGTCATCGCCGCCGGCAACCAGGTTCTTCTTGCCGCCGGTCTTGAAGTCCGTTTCATACCAACCGCCGCCTTTCAGGCGGAATCCGGCTGCAGAGACTTTTTTACGCAGTTCCGCCTTGCCACAGGCGGGGCAATCCACCAGCGGTGCATCACTGATTTTCCGCAGGGCCTCGTGCAGATGGCCGCAGGCCTGACACTGGTACTCATATATTGGCATTTCGTGTACTCGCCGGTAGGAAAGAAGGCAGCAAAAAATGGAGGCGCGGATTTTACCCCAAGGCAGGGCGCAGGCCAATACCGCAAAAACCGGAGTAAAACAAGGAGGGAACGAGCCCCTGCAGCGGAGCGTGCAGAGGCGGAAGTAGCGGAGACCCGCCCCCGATGCAGGGGCGGGGCAGTCAGGCCGTGCTCAGCTGTCGGCGAAGTCCTTCATTTTCTTCAGGGGGCGCACTTTAACCGCAACGCTGGCCGGCTTGGCCGCGAAGGTGGTTTCCTCGCCCGTGAAGGGGTTGATGCCTTTGCGCGCCTTTCTGGCGGGCTTCTTCACGGTGGTGATTTTCATCAGGCCCGGCAGGGTGAATTCACCTACAGCGCGCTTCTTGAGGCTGCGCTCCATCAGTGATTCCAGCTCGCCCAGCACGTCGCCCACCTGTTTCTTGCTCAGCGTGGTGCTCTCAGCGATGGAGGCCACAATCTGGGTTTTGGTGAGTTTTTCCTTGATCAGCGGTGCAGCCTTTTTCGCAGGCGCAGCGGCTTTCTTCGCCGGTGCCGCCTTGCTGGCTACTTTCTTGGCCGCCGCTTTCTTGGCAGGTGCTTTTTTCGCTGCTGCTTTTTTCGTCGCCATAGTCTTTAAACCTTCGTTTTGTTAAGTAGGGACCCGCGTACAAGCCACACTGACTGCTGCCACTCGCGCGACAACACCGCTGCCAACAGGCTTACTGCAAGATATTAACCATGAAACGCTGCAATACAAGGGTTTTCGCGACACGAGAGCGAAAAAAACGCTGTTTTAACTGCGTTTTGCTCCGTTTTGGCGCACCGGGGGCGCAAAGTGGCACCCGGACGCGGCACGCACCTCCCCGGGAGCGCTGTACCGCAGCGCCCTTCAGACGTAAACTGAGCCGCTCGTAAACCCTGCCCTGGAACCCTTGCATGCGCACCAGCCAATACCTGATCAGCACCCAGAAAGAGACGCCCGCCGATGCGGAGGTCATCAGCCACCAGTTGATGTTGCGCGCGGGCCTCGTGCGCAAACTCGCTGCCGGGCTGTACACCTGGCTGCCGCTGGGGCTGCGCGTACTGCGCAAGGTAGAGCAGGTGGTACGCGAGGAAATGGATGCCAGCGGAGCGCTGGAGGTGAGCATGCCAGTGGTGCAGCCAGCAGAGCTGTGGCAGGAGTCCGGCCGCTGGGAGCAGTACGGGCCGGAGCTTTTGCGCATACAGGACCGCCACCAGCGCGACTTCTGTCTCGGTCCAACCCATGAAGAAGTGATCACGGACCTGATGCGCAATGAAGTCAAGAGCTATAAACAGCTGCCACTGAACCTGTACCAGATTCAGACCAAGGTGCGCGATGAGATCCGCCCGCGTTTTGGCATCATGCGCGGGCGCGAATTCCTGATGAAGGACGCCTATTCGTTCCACATCGACCAGGCTTCGCTGGAAAGCACCTACCAAACGATGTACCAGGCCTACAGCAACATCTTCAGCCGCCTGGGGCTTGAGTTCCGGCCGGTCATTGCCGACAACGGCAGCATTGGCGGCAGCGGCTCCCACGAGTTTCATGTGCTGGCCAACGCCGGCGAAGATGCCATCGCTTTCAGTGATGGCAGTGACTACGCGGCGAATATCGAGATGGCCACGGCGCTGCCACCCAGTGGTGAACGGAATCCGCCCGGCGCCACCCTGAGCGAGGTACCCACACCCGGCGTGCGCAGTATTGAAGACCTCACTGCCCTGCTTGCAGTGCCGGCAACGGCGACCGTCAAGACACTCGTGGTGCAGGGCACCGAGCCCGGCTCGCTGGTCGCCCTGGTGCTGCGCGGCGACCACACATTGAACAGCGTGAAGGCGGAAAAGCTCGCAGACGTGGGCAACCCGCTGACACTGGCCAGTGAGGAGGCGGTGCGCGCTGCCTGTGGCGCCGGCTTCGGCTCCCTCGGCCCGGTTGGCCTGTCACTGCCGACCATCGTTGACCACAGCGCTGCGCAGCTCGCTGATTTCAGCTGTGGCGCAAACCGCGACGACGTGCACCTGACCGGCGTGAACTGGGGACGGGACTGCCCGCTGGGCCGGGTTGAGGACTTGCGCGAAGTGGTGGAGGGCGATCCCAGCCCCGACGGCAAGGGCCATCTGCTGATACGTCGCGGAATTGAAGTCGGTCACATCTTTCAGCTGGGGCGCAAATACAGCGAAGCCATGCACGCTACCGTGCTGGACGAGCAGGGCAAGAGCGTCACCATGAGCATGGGCTGCTACGGCATTGGCGTGAGCCGCATAGTCGCCGCGGCCATCGAACAGAACCACGACGAACGCGGCATAATCTGGCCCGCCGCCATGGCCCCTTTCCAGCTGGTCCTGGTGCCCCTCAACATGCAAAAGTCCGCCGCGGTGGCCGAGTGCGCAGAAGCGCTCTACACACAGTTTCGCGCAGCGGGCGTCGACGTCCTGCTCGATGATCGCAACGAACGCCCGGGGGTCAAGTTCGCCGACATGGAACTGATCGGTATCCCCCATCGCCTGGTCATCGGTGACCGCACCCTCGCCGAGGGGCAGTTGGAGTACAAGGGTCGCCGCGACGAAGAGGCCACCCTGCTGCCGCTGGCCGACGCGCTGCCGCGCGTGCTCGAGCGCCTGCACAGTTGATGCGGAGCCGGTGCGCCGGCGGGGCACGCGGGCTGGCGACGGCGGTTTTCGCAGTCGTCCTTGCTCTCGCCCTGGGTCACAGCGCCCTGGGGCAACCGGAGGACCCGGCGGAGCGCGAGGCCCTGCGCGCATTCCTCAACGAGACCATCAACAGCACCCACAGCTTCCAGGATCGTTACGATGCCGAGGTCTGGCTGGTCGACATGTCGGCCCGGCTGGCCCGCTTTATCAATGACCCGGAAGAACGCCTTCTTATTCTGCGCCAGGTGCACTCGGCGGCAACGCGGGCCTCACTGCCCCCCGAACTGGTGCTTGCGGTTATCGAAGTGGAAAGCCACTTTGATCGCTTCGCCATTTCGCGAGTAGGCGCCCAGGGGATGATGCAGGTCATGCCGTTCTGGAAAAACGAGATCGGCCGCGCGGAGGACAACCTCACCCTGAACCGCACCAACTTCGAATACGGTAGCCGTATCCTGCAATTTTACCTGAAACGGGAAAAGGGTGACCTGCACCGCGCACTGGCAGCCTACAACGGCAGCCTCGGCAGCCGCCGCTACAGCAACAAAGTATACGAAGCCTGGTCCCGGCGCTGGCGCACTGCACCCCTGCCCTGGTAAGCCGCTAACCGCGAAACTCACCCGGTGGTCGCCCGGTCCACTTCTTGAACGAGCGGTGAAATGCGCTGGGGTCGCTGAATCCCAGCGCCTCGGCCACGTCAAATATGGAAAGATGCGACTGGCGCAACAGGCGGATGGCGCGGTCACGCCGGGCGGTATCCTTTATTCTCTGGTACGAGGTGCCCTCGCTCTCCAGGCGCCGGCGCAAGGTACGGGCCGACATGTTCAGGTGCACCGTCAACGCCGTGAAGCTGGGCAGCGCGGGGTCCGGGGCGTTGTCTATGAGCAACCGGATACGGCGGGCAACACTGTCGTGGCAGGCCTCGGGCGCGTACAACAGCAGGTAGGGCGCCAGCGCCATGAATTCTGCCAGCTGACGCTCGTCACGCACGATCGGCGCCTCCAGGTGCCTGGCGCTGAACGTCACAGTGTTGGACGCGGCAGTGAACCGTACCGGCCCGGGAAAGAAATGACGCAGCGCGTCGTCACGCTCCGGCGCCGGACCGGCACAACTGGCGCTAACGACATCAATCTCCTGCCCGATCAACCAGCCACAGAATCGCAGCCAGATGGCCAGCCCCGCCAACACACGGTGCTGATGGCGCGCCGGCACACCCGTGCCCAGATAAGCAAGCGTGGCATGGCGGCCGCTGTCCTGCACCCACAGGCGGTTTTCCTGCGGCAGCCGCCCCCGCGCACGACAGCTGGCATTGAATTCAATGGCCCGTTGCATGGCCGTGCCCAGCGCACCACCACCCAGCATGCCCAGGGCCAGCATGCGCAACGTACCGGGCGGCGTCACGGCGTCCGGCATGGCGCCGAAGGTTTCGTCCGCCAGTTGTCGCGAGACCACCGTGCACAGCCTGCTGTACTGCCGCGGTGTAATGCAGCCGGCCGGAGACGCGGCCCTCAGCGGGTCCACGGGGACCCCGGCTTCAATGAGCAGGCGCCCCTGCGCGACGCCCGCCTGTTGCATGGTCCTGAACAGACTCATGACCATTGGGGCAGGTACCACTTCGAACGGGAACTTCGGCGTGACCGACGCAGGGCGATTGCTCACACGACACTCCGCACAATTCTGGAACCCGGAGTATAGGGTGCGGTCGCCGCGAAACCCAAGCGCGGCGCCGCGGTATTTGACAAGCTTCGCGTGCCTGCCCACTATGCGCTCCTATACGCAGACTCAGGCAAACCCACTGCGATGACCGACATAGCACAATTGAGCAAGTGGAACCGCGATCTTTCGCAGGCGATTTCCGCACTCGGTACCGATGCATTTTTCCCCGCACTCATCGCCGCCATCCAGGGTCAGGTTCGCTTCGACTACCCGCAAGTCTGGCTCTATCACAAGGACCTGCCACCGCAGGTGCTCTACCACGAAATACCCGACAAAGCCCTGGCCTCGCAGGTAGACACGTATCTCGATGGGCCCTACCGGGAGGACCCCTTCTACCAGACCTCCATGAACCAGCCGCGCTCGAAATTCTACCGCCTGTCGCGGATCACGGCGGGCAAACTGCGGGAAACGCAGTATTATCGCGACTACTACGCCGACACCGGCACGGTGGACGAGGCCATTTACCTCTCGCGCCTGCGCGGCGGCAACGTGATCAACGTGTGCATGATGCGCCTGCCGCGTCACGGCGCATTCACCGAACAGGACTACGAAACCCTCTACCTGCTGGCAGAGCCAATTTCAGAGCTGATCAAGTCCCACAGTGAACACGACGACTTCGCAGTCACCCACCTTATCCAGCCAGGCATCGACCACCAGGTCGACCTCGCCTTCCGCACCTTCGGCGCCTCGCTGCTGTCACCCCGGGAAAAGGATGTCCTCGAACTGATGTTGCGCGGTTACGGCACGGATACCTCCGCAGACCGTCTGGGCATCGCGCTGGAGACGGTACGCCGGCACCGCAAGAGCATCTACCGCAAGCTGGATGTGAGCTCGCAAACCGACCTGTTTTCGCTGTTCATCAATTCACTCACTTGCCTCGGCCAGGCCGCGGGTGACGATCCCTTGCGCATCTACATGGCACCCTCGCAATGATCGGGCGGACGCAAGTACGTGACCTGCCCCGGGTGGGGCATTGAAGCCCGGAGCCACTTTGCCGATAGTGCCGCTTTACACGATTGAGTCGCGGTGTCCGAATGTCCCTTGAAGCCGACTGGTTCCTGCGGGCCCACCCGGAGATTACCACCGTCGAAGCGCTGCTGCCCGACTGTAACGGCATCATGCGCGGCAAGTGGCTACCAAGGCACAAACTGGGCAAGATCTTCGACGGCGAGCTGAAGCTCCCCAAAACCGCGCTGAGCCTCGACATCTGGGGCCGTGATGTCGAGGAACTGGTGTTTGCCTCCGGCGATGCCGACGGCATCTGCCGCCCGGTTGAGGGGTCGCTGCTGCCGACACCCTGGTCACCCGGCGGCCAGCACGGGCAAATCATGCTGTCCATGTTCGATGCCGACGGCATGCCCTACCTCGGCGACCCGCGCCATGTGCTCAAACAGGTGGTATCGCGCTTCCAGGAAGCCGGCTGGACGCCCGTGGTGGCCGCCGAACTGGAATTCAGCCTGGTGCGCTGGGACAACGTGGTGCCCCTGCACACCTGCCCGTCACCCGCCGGTGGCTCGCCCGTCGGGGGCAATATGTACGGGCTGGATGTACTGAACCAGCACCAACAGATGATGGAGGACCTGCGCGTCGCCTGCGAACTGCAGGACCTGCCCTTTGACGGCGTAGTCAAGGAGTCCGCGCCGTCCCAGTATGAAATCAACATGCAGCATGTGCCCAGCCCGGTACTCGCCGCCAAACAGATCCTGATGATGAAGCGCCTGATCAAGGGCGTTGCGCACCAGCATGGGCTGGTCGCCAGCTTCATGCCCAAGCCCTTCGAGGACGAGGCGGGCAACGGCATGCACGTCCATGTGAGCATGCTCGATGCGCAGGGCAGAAACGTCTTTGACGACGGCACGGAACGGGGCTCTACTCTGCTGCACCAGGCGATTGCCGGCTGCCTGCAGCACATGAGTGACTCGATGATCATTTTCTCTCCCGGCTACAACGGCTACCGCCGCTTCCAGCCGGGCACCCACGCACCCACCTACCCCAGCTGGGGCTATGAGAATCGCACGGTTGCCGTGCGGGTACCCGCGGGCTCCCACGCCGCAAGACGCCTCGAACACCGGGTGCCGGGCGCCGACGCCAATCCCTACCTGCTGCTCGCTGTCATTCTGGCTTCAATGCTGGAGGGCATCGAAACGCAGGCCTCGCCGGGCAGCCCCACCCGCGGTGATGGCTACGCACAGAAGAATGGCTCGCTGCCGGGTTATATGCACGAGGCACTGGACCGGTTCCGCAACTCCGACTTCATCCGCGCGTCTCTCGGTGGCGAAATGCAACGTATTTTCACCCTCACCAAGGAACAGGAAGTGGCCGAGTTCCGCCGCCGTGTTTCCCTGCTGGAATACCAGTCCTATCTCGAGCGCACCTGAGCCGGGGAACCTCCCCGGGCGCCCGCGGTCCAATGGGTCTCGACGGCTACTGACGTCACCTGCCAGTCGTTACCTTCCACCACCCGCCACGCAGTATACTGATGCCATGAATACCGTTTTTGCCCGCCACCTGTGTCGTGCCGCAACCCGCTTGCTGGCCGCCGGGCTGCTGTGCCACGCCGGCCTTGCCGTTGCGGAACCCGTTGGCATGGCGGATTGTCTGGCCGGGATGGGCGCGCAGCAGCGGCAGGCCGCTGTACCGCTTGGCCCGGACATACAAATCGTGAGCTGGAACATACAGAAAGCCGGCAACCCGGGCTGGGCGGAAGATTTGCAGCTGTTTGCCACCGGTGCCGAACTCGCTTTTCTGCAGGAGGCGTCGGTATCAGCAGCTATCCCCGGCACAATGCCCGAGGCCGACTTCCTGGCTTTCGCGCCCGGCTACCGCAACGCCAGCGACGTGACCGGCGTACTCACGCTGAGCCGCTACCCGCCGAGCCTTGAATGCGACTTTTCCTCAGTGGAGCCCCTGTTGCAAACACCGAAGGCAACTTCGGTAACAGAGTACCCGCTGGTGGGCCGGGATGAGCGGCTGCTGGCCATTAATATTCACTCGGTGAACTTCAGCTTTGGCTTGGAGCGCTACCGCGAACAGCTGCAGGCGCTGTCCACACTGATCAAACGACATAAGGGCCCGGTGCTGATCGCGGGCGACCTCAACACCTGGAACAGTAACCGACTCAAGGCGCTCGATGACTTCATGGCGGAGCACGATTTGAGCCCGGTCACCTTCATGCCGGATCTGCGCACCACCGTGTTCGGCAACGCGCTGGATCATATTCTGGTCCGTGGCCTGCAAACCGCATCCGCCGTGGCGATACCGGTGGACAGCTCAGACCACAACCCACTATTGGTAAGACTGCGGCTTCCCTGAACAAGACTTATTCACCGTGACACGCTAGTATGACGTCACTGTTTTCACCTGCCTGAGCACTGCAATCCATGCCCGAGAAAGCTGTTAAACCCGCCTTGATTCCCGTCAACACGGTGATCTTCGTTGGCTTCCCGCTACTGGCCCTGATCCTGGTTCCCCTGTGGGGCTTTTACCAGGGGTTTTCCGCCGCCCAGTGGGTGTGGGCGCTGGTATTCCTGTACCTGAACGGCCTGTCCATCACCGGTGGTTACCACCGCCTGTGGGCGCACAAAGCGTATGAAGCCCATCCTGCGCTGCGCTGGTTTTTTGCCCTGTGGGGTGCGGGCGCACTGCAGAACAGCATCCTGATCTGGGCGTCCGACCACCGTCGGCACCACCGGCATGTGGATGACAATGAGCAGGACCCCTACTCCGCAGGCCGTGGCCTGTGGTTCAGCCATATGGGCTGGATGCTGCGCGACTACCCCAGCGGCGAGAACGACTTCAGCAACGCCCGGGATCTTGAGCGTGACCCCATCGTCATGTGGCAGCACCGCCACTACGTGGCCGTGACCACCTTCATGAACCTGGGCCTGCCCCTGCTGCTCGGGCTGGCGCTGGGCGATGTTATCGGCACACTCCTGCTGGTCGGGCTGTTGCGCCTGGTGGTCAACCACCACGTCACTTTCTTTATTAATTCACTGGCGCACTTCTGGGGCAGCCGCCCTTACACCGAGTCCAACAGTGCCCGGGACAACGGCTTCCTCGCTTTCCTCACCTACGGTGAGGGCTATCACAACTACCACCATATTTTCCAGAACGACTACCGCAACGGCATTCGCTGGTGGCAGTGGGATCCGACCAAATGGATGATTCGGCTGTGCGCCACCCTCGGCCTGGCCAGCAACCTGGTGAAGGTGCCGGACTTCCGCATCCAGCGCGCCCTGCTTGACACCCAGTTTGCTCGTGCGCGCCGGGAACTGGAAGCCAAAGCGGGCGACGAGACCCTGCGCGAACTGCTGGAGCGCGAATACCAGCTGTTCACCGAATCGGTGAACCAATGGCGGGCGCTGCAATCCGAGCGCTATGAGCGCAAGGTCGCTGGCCTTGGCGACGCACTGGAGGCGCGCCGCCTGCAGATGCTGGACAAGTGGGAACACGCCACGCTGCGCTCCCGGCTGCGAGAGCTGGAGTATGCCCTGAAGAACCAGCGCAAGCGGCTGGGCATGCTCTTGCAGCAGCTGCAGATGCCTGCTCCAGCGGGCGTCTGATCTCCCGGGACCTGCGGTACGTAACAAGCCCCTAACGGCGGGACTGCGCTACACTGCTGCATCCCGCCCTGACAAGGAGACGCCCTATGACCGAATCACTTTATGACTTCACCTGCGCAATGCCCAGTGGCAAGGCTGCCACCCTGGAAGACTATCGCGGCAAGGTATTGCTGGTGGTCAACACCGCGTCCAAGTGCGGCTTCACCCCCCAGTTCGCGGGGCTGGAAAAACTTTTTGAAACCTATCGCGAACGCGGCTTCACCGTTCTCGGCTTTCCCTGTAACCAGTTCGGCAAACAGGATCCCGGTAGCAACGACGAAATCATGGAATTCTGCCAGGTCAATTATGGCGTCAGCTTCCCCATGTTCGCCAAGGTCGACGTCAATGGTGCCACAGCCGATCCGCTGTTCAAGCACCTGAAAAAACAGGCGCCCGGCGCACTCGGCTCCCAGGGCATCAAGTGGAACTTCACCAAGTTCCTCATCGACACCGAGGGCAAGGTGGTCAAGCGCTATGCTCCCACTACCCGCCCGGATGACATCGCCCGCGACATCGAAACCCTGCTGCCCTGAGGGTTAGTGCTCACGCGTTGCCAGGAACTCGATATCCGGCCAGCGCTCTTCCATCAGCGACAGGTTGACCCGCGTCGGCGCCAGGTAGGTGAGGTGCCCGCCACCATCAATGGACAGCTGATCCGCGGCCTTCTTGCGGAATTCCTCCAGCTTGCGCGGGTCATCGCTGTGCACCCAGCGCGCGGTGTAGACGTTGACCGGTTCATAGCCCGCCTCTACTTTGTATTCATCGGCAAGCCGATACACCACCACGTCGAACTGCAGTTGACCGACCGCCCCCACAATCAGGTCCGATGAATTCAACGGCGCGAACACCTGTGTCGACCCCTCTTCGGAGAGCTGCTGCAAACCCTTCTGCAGCTGTTTGGACTTCATCGGGTCGCGCAGGCGGATACGGCGGAACAGCTCGGGCGCAAAGTGCGGAATGCCGGAAAACTGCAGCTCTTCGCCCTCGGTAAAGGTATCCCCGATCTGGATAGTGCCGTGGTTGTGCAGGCCGATGATGTCACCGGCGAAGGCCTCTTCCACCAACACGCGCTCCCCGGCTTTGAACGTCACCGCATCCACCACGCGCACGTCCTTGCCAATGCGGGAATGACGCATTTTCATGCCTTTTTCGTAGCGCCCCGAACAGACCCGCAAAAACGCGATCCGGTCGCGGTGACGGGGGTCCATATTTGCCTGGATCTTGAACACGAAGCCCGAGAAAGTCGGCTCCGCGGCGCTTACTTCACGCTGCGCGGCCTCGCGCCCCAGGGGCGCCGGCGCCCACTCGACAAAATCGTCGAGCATTTCGCGCACGCCAAAATTGCCCAGCGCCGTACCGAAGAACACCGGGCTCAACTTGCCGGCAAGGAAGGCTTCCCGCTCGAAGGGATGGCTGGCACCGCGCACCAGCTCGATTTCCTCCGCAAAGTGCGCCCAGTCATCACCCAGCAGGGCACGCCCTTCGGCGCTGTCCAGCCCCTCGATGCGCCGGTCATCCGGCAGCACGCTTCCCTGGCCCGGGGTGAACACGTGGATGATGTCGGTGTAGAGGTTGTACACCCCTTTGAACTCACGCCCCATGCCCAGCGGCCAGTTGATAGGTGCCCCGGCAATACCGAGCACCGATTCGATTTCATCCAGCAGCTCGATGGGGTCACGGATATCACGGTCCATCTTGTTCACGAAGCTGAAAATTGGCGTGTCGCGCAGGCGGCAGACACTCATCAACTTGATCGTGCGGTCCTCCACGCCTTTCGCGCCATCGATCACCATCAACGCCGAATCCACGGCGGTGAGGGTGCGATAGGTATCCTCGGAAAAGTCCTCGTGGCCCGGCGTATCCAGCAGATTCACGGTGCGCCCGTGATAGGGGAACTGCATCACCGACGAAGTCACGGAAATGCCGCGCTCCTGCTCCAGCGTCATCCAGTCCGAGGTGGCGTGCGGGCCACGCTTGCCTTTCACGCTCCCGGCGACCTGAATGGCGTTGCCCAACAGCAACAGCTTCTCGGTAATCGTGGTCTTGCCCGCATCCGGGTGCGAGATGATGGCGAATGTGCGTCGGTTGGCAATTGCCTTTGTCAAATCTGCCATGCTGGAACCTGCTGGAAAAAGCGCGGATTATACGCGCTTTGACGGCAACAGGCAGTGCCCGCGGGAACCTTGCGCTGCACATGGAGTCAATAACCGCGCCACTTTTGCGCTATAATGGCGCCGCTTTTTCAGCGGTTTTTGCGCCCGGCAGACAGGAATTCTCATGAAACGTTTTATCATCGTCGTGCTGGCGCTTGCGGCCGTTGGCGCCGTGCTCTGGCCACGTCTGCAACCCGCCTCGGGCCCCGCCGCCGGCGCACAGCCAAACCGCGCTGCCGCCGCCGTGCGCACCCAACGTCTGGAGCCCCAGGCCTTCGAGAGCCGGCTGTTTTTCAACGGCACCTTGGCCGCGGAGCAGGCCATCAATCTTCGCAGCGAGCTGCGCGGCAAGGTCGAGAAAATTCTGTTCCGGGATGGTCAGAACGTACAGGCCGGTGACCCCATCATTCTCATTGAGTCTGACGAGCTGGGGGCAGAACTGCGTTCGCTGGAGGAACAGCTCACCCTCGCCAGTACCCAGGCAGACCGCCTGCAAAACCTGTTTGGTACGGGTGCAGTAACAGCCAGCGACCGGGATGATGCCATCAGCCGGCGCGAAGTGTTGCGCGCAGAAGTCTCACGACTTAAAGCCCGGCTGGCAAAAAGCCGCATAGAGGCTCCGTTCGCCGGCACACTGGGACTGCGCCATGTCAGCACCGGCGACCTGATTGAAGCGGACACCCTGATCACCACCCTGCAAACCGTTTCCGACCTGCATGTGGACTTCAATGTGCCCGAGCGCTACCGGCAGCAGGTGGTGCCCGGAACGGCTCTGTCACTCACCGTAAGCGGGCACGCCGATGCCTTCCCCGCTGTGGTGCGAGCCATAGACCCACGGGTTCACCCGGAAACGCGCACGCTTACCGTGCGCGCGGATGTCGAAAACCCTGACAGCGTACTCTTGCCCGGTAACTACGCGCGGGTAGAGCTGGTCACGCGCAACGAAGCAGCGCTGGTCGTACCCAGCGTTGCGGTGCTGCAAAACCTCGAAGCGGTAACCGTATTCACTGTGGAGGACGGCATTGCCGTCAGCCATGAAGTGGAAACCGGTTTTCGCGATGAGCAGCGCGTCGAAATCCTGAGCGGCCTTGAGCCGGGCATGGAGGTGATCACCTCCGGCATCCAGTCTATCCGCAATGGGCAACCGGTGACGGTACAGCCCGCAGTGGATTTGAGCTGATGGCGCTGCACGAAATCAGCATCCGCCGTCCGGTACTGGCGGTGGTGATGTCCATTGTCATCATCGTTTTCGGCCTGATTGGCCTGCGCGAACTGGGCGTGCGCGAATTCCCCATGGCCCAGCGGCCCATCATCTCTGTGCAGACCGCCTACCCTGGCGCCAACGCCAGCGTGGTGGAAAGCCAGATCACCGAGGCGCTGGAGGAAGAGCTCAACACGGTCGCCGGCATTCGCACCATGACCTCCATAAGCCGCGAGGGCCTGAGTACCGTCACCACGGAGTTTTCGTTGGGCGACGACCTGGACACAGCGGCCAATGACATCCGCGACCGGGTTGGCTCAGCCATGCGCAGGCTTCCCAATGCGGCAGAGGCCCCCACCATTTACAAGGCTGATGCCGACGGCGACCCGATCATATTCCTCAGTGTACGTAGTCAGCAGCGCAACCTCATGGAACTCAGTGCACTGGCAGACAACCTGTTCAAGTCCCGCTTCGAGACCATCTCCGGCGTGGGCCAGGTGGACATCTGGGGGTACAAGGAATACGCCATGCGCCTGTGGCTGGACCCGGATGCGCTGGTCGCCCACGGACTGACCGCCATCGATGTGCGCAATGCGTTGCAGGCGGCGAACGTCGAGCTGCCTACCGGCACGCTTGAAGGGGACACCATCGACATCAACATTCGCACCCTCAGCCGACTGGGCGATGATCCGGAAGACTTCAACAACCGGGTGATTCGCAAGGAGGGTGACCGCCTTGTGCGCTTGCGCGACGTCGGCCGGGCTGAGGTCGGGCCGCTGAACGAGCGCACCGTACTGCGCCGCGATGGCATCACCAATGTCGGGGTGGTGCTGCGCCCGCAAAGTGGCGCCAACGAAATCGCGATAGCCGATGAGTTCTACCGGCGACTGGCGATCATCGAACGCGATTTGCCCGATGACGTTGATGTCGCCGTCGGCTTCGATACCACCACTTTCATTCGCGCCAGCATTCTCGAAGTCATGCAGACCCTGGGCATTGCATTATTGCTGGTGTGCGCCACGATCTTCGCCTTCCTGCGGGAATGGCGCACCACCATCATCCCACTCCTGACCATTCCCATTGCGCTGATCGGCACGTTCTTTGTGCTGTACCTGGCAGGCTTTTCCATTAACGTGCTGACCCTGCTGGGCATGGTGCTGGCGATAGGCCTGGTGGTAGATGACGCAATTGTGGTGGTAGAGAATATCTACAAGCGCATCGAGCAGGGCCAGAAGCCCGCTATCGCGGGGGCCGAGGGGGTCAAGGAAATCTTCTTCGCCGTGATCGCCACCACACTGGCACTGGTGGCCGTGTTTGCTCCATTGATCTTCCTCGGCGGCCTCACCGGCGTGCTGTTTCGTGAATTTGGCGTCACCCTCGCCGCCGCCGTGATCATCTCCTCGTTCGTTGCGCTGACACTGGCCCCCATGCTCTGTGCACGCTTTCTCAAGAACCGGGCACAACACCCCGCGCTGTATCGCGCAACAGAGCCGTTCTTCGAGCGCCTTGCCGACGGTTATCGGGCTTCATTGCGTGCCTTCCTGCGTCATCGCAGCTGGGCCGCACTCATCCTGCTGGCCTGCCTGGCCTTGATCATCACCCTGTTCCGCAGCATGCCCCAGGAGCTCGCGCCGCTGGAGGACCGGAGCCAGCTCTTCGTCTCCGCCCGCGGCCCGGAAGGCGCGGGGTTCGATTACATGTCCGAGGCCATGCGCGACCTGGACACACTCATCGCCGATGCCGGCGGAGACGCCGTGCGTGCGCGCCTGACCGTCACCTCGCCCGGCTTTGGCTCCTCGACCACCGTCAATACGGGCTTCTCCCGCGTCGTGTTGAAGGCTCCGGAAGAGCGTGAACAAACCCAGGCCCAGGTGGCGGCCAGCCTCACCGCAGCATTGGCAAACTTCCCCCAGCTGCAGGCGTTCGTGCGCCAGTTCGACACCATCAATGTAGGTGGGCGCGGCCTGCCCGTGCAGTTCGTGGTGCAGAACACCGATATCGAGAAAGTGCGCGAAGTGATTCCACGCTTTCTCGAACGCGCCCAGCAGCACCCTGCATTCAACTATGTAGACGTCAACCTCAAGTTCAACCAGCCGGAACTGGTGCTTGAAATCGACCGCGACCGTGCTGAAGCCATCGGCGTCAATACCCGGGAGATCGCCGACATCGTCCAGGCCTCGTTCAGCGGCCAGCGCTTCGGCTATTTCCTCAAGGACGGCGAACAGTATGAAATTATCGGCCAGATGGTCCGCGGGGGGCGCAACGAGCCGGCGGACCTGTCCCGGCTTTCCGTGCGCGCCGCCGACGGCACGCTGGTACCCTTGCCCAACCTGGTGACGGTCCGCGAACAGAGCTCCGCCCCGGTGCTGTACCGCTTCAACCGTTTCACCGCCGCCACCTTTTCCGCCAACCTCGCCGAAGGCGTCGCGCTGGAGGACGGCATAAGGGCCATGCGCGAAGTGGCCAGCGAAGTGCTGGACGAAAGCTATACCACCGAACTTGCCGGCCAATCCCGCGAATTCGCCGAAACCGGCAGCAGCCTGATCTTCGTGTTCGTACTCGCGCTGCTGCTGATCTACCTGGTACTGGCGGCACAGTTCGAGAGCTTCCGCGATCCACTCGCCATCATGCTCACCGTGCCCATGGCGATCACCGGCGGTCTCATTACGCTGTGGTACTTCAACCAGACACTGAATATTTTCTCGGAAATCGGGCTGATCATGCTCATTGGCCTGGTGACCAAGAACGGTATTCTCATTGTGGAGTTCGCCAACCAGCGCCGCGCGGCGGGGTTGAGCATCAGCGATGCCGTGGAAGAGGCAGCCGCGGCCCGCTTCCGTCCCATCCTGATGACCACGCTATCCACGGTGCTAGGCACACTACCCATTGCCCTGGCACTCGGCGCGGGCTCGCAGAGCCGGGTGCCTCTGGGTCTCGCGGTTATCGGTGGCATGCTGCTGGGTTCACTGCTGTCGCTCTATGTGGTGCCCGCCGCTTACCGTTTGCTGGCGGCGCGCTCGGTGGCGAGCACGGGCTTGCTGCCGGAGGAGCACAAGCCGTCCGCCTGAGCCACTTGCCTGACGGTGAACGCGTCTGCCTGCTCCGGGTCTGCGACGCTTTGCCGCTCCCTGTAGCCGAGTGACGGCGGTATACTCCAGCTGTGAACTCAGCCAGTCATCCACGCCAATCCGCCTACAGCCCCTCGCTGGCCAACCTGCGCAGCCTGCTCGCCATCCGCGCCATTGCGCTGCTCGGCCAGGCGGGCGTTCTGGCCTACGTGTTGCTGGCGAGTCGAACCACGCAAAGCCTGTGGGGGATGACCGCCAGCCTTGTGCTGCTCGCGATCATTACCATCGCCAGCCTCTGGTGGAGCACAACGGCCTTTGACATCGGCAACCGCACCTTCTTTGCCCAGCTGATGGTCGATGTCGTGGGCTGGAGCGCGCTGATGTACTACAGCGGCGGTGCCGACAACCCGTTCATCTCCTACTACATTGTGCCGCTCGTCGTCGCTGCAGCGGTACTTCCCTGGCGCTATACCTGGCTGGTGGCTGCTGCTTCCGTGGCCGCCTACAGCCTGCTGTTGTACTTTCGGGTGCCGTTCCCGCTGTTTTCACCTCACGCCGCCATGGGCCATCAGCAGGGCAGCGTCCACAGCCTGGGCATGTGGTTCAACTTCCTTTTCAGCGCCGGCCTGATCACCTACTTTGTGGTGCGCATGGCGGCGGTGCTCAGGGAACAGGAAGCCACGGAAATGCGGCGGCGCGAAGACCGGCTGCGCCACGACCAGATTCTGGCGGTTGCCAGCCTCGCCGCCGGCACCGCGCACGAACTGGGTACACCGCTTGGCACCATGACCTTGCTCGCAGAAGAACTGCAACAGGATATGTCCCTGGGCGATCAGGCACGCGACGACGTTGCGCTGTTGCAGCAGCAGCTGCTGCAGTGCCGCACGATTCTGGCCGAACTCAGCAACACGGCGGAACTCTCTGCAGCCGGCACGCGCCAACGCCGCCCCGCCGACCGGCTGGTACGAAGCTGCGTGGAGCACTGGGCTGCGCGGCGCCCACGAGTATCCTGTCAGATACTGGTACCGGGCGAGCAACCTGCCCCGGACATCTCCTACGACCAGACACTGCCACAAGCGCTGGAGAACCTGCTCAACAATGCCGCCGATACCGGCGCTGAGCACGTTGCGGTAACGGTAAGGTGGAACACCAACAGCGTGAGTATCGCGGTGCGTGACGATGGCCCGGGCGCACCTGCCGATGTACTGGCACGTATGAACGCCAGCGCAACGCCAGCCTCGTCTCTACAGCCGCGCGAGGGTACCGGCACCAGAGCAAACGGCGGCCTGGGCATCGGCCTGATTCTGGCGCGTGCCACCGCGGAACGCCACGGCGGGCACATTCGGCTGGAAAACCCCACAGACGGTGGCTGCCTGGCGACTCTCACCATTCCGGCGGAGGCCGCCGATGAATAGCCCTGCGCGGATGTTGCTGGTGGATGACGACCCCACCTTCAGCGCCGTGCTGACCCGCGGACTGGAACGCCGGGGGTTTAGCTGCCGAGCCTGCGCCAGTGCCGAGGAGGCCCTGCGCTGCTGCCGGGAATTTGACCCCAGCCATATATTGCTCGATCTCAACATGCCCGGCCGTTCAGGCCTTGCCGCGCTGCCGGAACTGCTCAGCGAGGCACCGACTGCCAGCCTGGTGGTGCTCACCGGCTACTCCAGTATCGCCACCGCCGTCGAAGCCATCAAACTGGGCGCAACCCAGTATTTATGCAAACCGGCAACTGTGGATGAGATCCTGCTGGCCTTTCACGGCGAACAGCCCGCGCCGGAACATGCCGCACAGCCTCCCTCCCTCGACCGACTGGAATGGGAACACCTGCAGCGCGTACTGAACGCCAACGATGGCAACATTTCCGCCACCGCCCGCGCGCTGGGCATGCACCGGCGTACACTGCAGCGCAAACTGCAGAAACGTCCGGTGCGCCGCTGACCGGGCAACTAGCGGTCGCGAAACACCGGGGCGCGCTTCTCGACAAAGGCGAGCCCCGCCTCCGCCGCGTCCTCACTCAGGCCAAGCAGGGTCTGGTGGCGATCCTCCATGGCCATGGCGCTCTGCAGGCTGGGAGCATCAATGGCATAGTTCAACGCCTCTTTGGTCAGGCGCAGTCCCATCGGCGTGGCCGCCAGCATATCGTCGACAAAGCCCTGCGCTTCCGCTGCCAGTTCCTCTGCGGCTACCACGGACGACACCAGGCCGGTTGCAAGTGCCCGCGGTGCGTGGATAAACCGCGCGGTCAGCAGCAACTCCGAGGCCAACGCGGTACCCACCAGGCGCGGCAGGAAATAGCTGCTGCCCATGTCACAACCTGTCAGGCCAATGGAAAGGTAGGCCGCATTCATTCGCGCCGATTCCGCGGCAATGCGCACATCGGAGGCCAGCATCAGGCTGAAGCCACCACCACAGGCGGCACCCTGCACCAGGCTCACAATCGGTTGCGGGCATGCGCGCATCGCCTGATAGATGGCTGCGATGCGACGCTGCACCTTCCAGATACCCTGGGGTGAGCGTGGCTGCGGGTTGAACCCGGGGTCCGTCAGATCGAGGCCAGCACAGAAGTTCCGCCCGGCGGCCCGCAACACCACCACACGAACCTCTTCACGCTCGCGCAGTTGGGTAAAGTAATCCAGCAGCGCATCGACCAGTGCGGCATTGAGCGCATTGCTGCGCTCAGGCCGGTTCAGGGTCAGCCACTCGACAGGGCCGTGAGGTTCGATCAACAGGGGATTGGCGGTATTCATGACAGGCTGCCTTCGAATGTCTTTTTACGTTCTAGCGGGCATTTGACGCGTGCGTCCGGTCGAACAGCTCAGCAAGCAGGGTATCACCGGCCGAGACGATGTCTACATCGCCCTGGCCGATCGCCCGCAGTTGTTCGGAAACAGTATCGGACGCAAACAGCTTGTCTAGTGCCAGCTCAAGGCGAGCCTCCATAACCCCCCGAAGCTCGGCCCGACGCTGCTCATCCCGGCGCCTGGATAGCTCACCCGATGCTGTAATGCGCTTACGGTGCGCAGCAATTGCCGCCCAGAGATCTGCCGCTCCACGACCGTCCGTGGCAACGGTTTCGACAATAGCTGGTCTCCGCTCCTGCGGTACGGCAGCCAACGCACCCTCCAGGTCCCGCCTGGTTGCCTGCAAGCCGGCCTTGTCGGCTTTGTTGATGACAAAAATATCCGCCACCTCCATTAGGCCGGCCTTGTTCGCCTGCACTTCATCGCCCCAGCCGGGGTTGAGCACAACAACAACCGTGTCGGTAGTTGAGGCAACATCCAGTTCAACCTGCCCTACGCCCACCGTCTCGATAAGTACCAGTGGCCAGTTGCAGGCTTCAAGTAAACGACGAGCACTACGTGTGGCAACGGCCAGACCACCCAGTTGTCCGCGAGAGGCCATGGAGCGGATATACACATCGCTTGACGCAGCATGAGAGTGCATTCGCACCCGATCACCCAACAGTGCGCCGCGACTCAGCGGCGATGAGGGGTCAACCGCCAACAAGGCAATACGGCCAGCATCGGCAAGCGCCTCTCCAAGCAGCACGTTGACCAGGGTGGACTTTCCCGCTCCGGGAGCACCGGTTATCCCCACCGTGTATCCTCGGGGGGCGCGCGATGCCAACGCCCGTTCCACCTGCGCCGCAGCGTCGCCACCGCGTTCCAGAATACTGATAAGTCGCGCCAGCGCACGCCGATCACCGGCGCAGGCTTGCTCAAAAAGTTCTGACAGGTCCTGGACCGGCTGCTCGCTCACACCCACGCCTTGTAAATCAGGCGGCACCCGTTAGCCGGATTGCGGCTGCTACAATGTCTGGAAGCTGACTGCCCGGCGGGTAGACTTCAACGCCCAGACCTTCGAGCTTGCGCTTGGCATGCGGAGGAACCACACCGCCAACAAAAATGGGGACCTCAGGACGCGACTCGCGAACCATACCAATGGCGCGGACCGCCACATCAACATGCCCCCCGATATTCAGCCCTACCAGATCTACATCCTCATCGATGCTGGCTTGCATGACCTCCTCCGGGCGGGCCATGCCAATCATGATGACCTCAAATCCCGCATCGCGTAGTGCTTTCGCTACAACGGTCGGCCCGCGCCAGTGGCCGTCGAGCCCCGTCTTTGCCATCAAAATACGCTTTCCTGCTGTGTTCATTCTTATCGCCTCAGGTCTGAATTGGCGTTGCCCAGTCACCGAAGACTGAGCGGTAGACGTCACCGATTTCACCCAGGGTCACCTCCGCCTCCAGGGATTCCATCATCGCCGGCATGATATTCTGGTCACTGCGACACACCGACTCGAGCGCCTTCAATGCCCGGTGGGCGCCAGCCTCGTAACGCGTTCGGCGGACATCATGCAACCGCTCCAGTGCCACGTCATACGCGTCATCGACCCCCATGAAGCCATCGACTTCGAACGGTGATATGTCATCTTTATGGTCGGTAACACCAATGATCACCTGCTCGCCGCTCTCTTGTTGACGGAAGTCCTCGCTCTGGTTCTCCGCGGCACGTTCATGCAACCACCCGGAATCCAGCGTGGCCAGAAACCCGCCCTGCTCCTGAATCTCCTCAAAGAATACCCAGGCACGCTCAACAAGTTCGGCTGTCAGTGTTTCAACGTAATAGGAACCTCCCAAGGGATCCGTCACCGCCTGGATATTGGTCTCCTGTTGCAGGATCTGCTGGATGCGCACCGACATCTGATGCGCGTGCTCTGATGGAATCGACAGCGCTTCGTCGTAACCCGAGACACCCAGTGACTGCACACCTCCGAGGGCAGCGGCGAGGGCCATCACCGTGCCGCGCACAATATTGTTCAACGGCTGCTGATAGGTCATGCGTGAACCCGCCGTAACGCAATGGATGCGAAGGTTGGCGACCTTCGGGTTGGTGATACCATAGCGCTTTTCGAGCAGCTGCTGCCACATGAGACGAGCCGCCCGCATTTTACTTGCCTCTTCAAACAAGTCCATGGATGCGCGGAAGTTGACACCGCCACAGGCGCGGGCGGCGGCCTCCAGCGGCATTGTGCCCCGGCGCTTGATTTCCTCCAGATACTCTACCGCATTGGCGAATAGCGCCCCGAGTTCCTGATAGGCGTTCAGCCCCGTGTCCGCACCGTTGTAGCCCGCGATGGATACGGGCACCCAACGCGGCAGGTGCGCGTTGCAAAACTCCATGATATCCGCATTGAAGCGCAGTCCCGCAGCAGTCGGGACCTGCTGCTTGGTCACGCACCCCAGGTAGGTGAGGAAAAAGTCGCTCTGGCCGGTGCCGGGTAATCGAGCCAGATCAACACCTCGCTGGCGTGCGACGGTCCAGTAACCTGCAAGTGCAAATGGTGCATGCTGCACAACGGCGCCACCGGCATGGCCGTAGCTGGTTTCCAGCGGCAGGTCCTTCATGCAAATGTCGATGTCGCGCACACTCTGCATGACAGCCCCAGTCAGACCTACATCCTCGCGGCGCGCTACCACATCGGGGTGATCCACGTTGTAACAATGATCTCCCGTGTTACGGTCATGTTCCATGATGAAACCAGTCTCGCCCTGTTCCAGCAGGAAGCGAATCCGCTCGTTTTCATCTTCGGGCTTGCCGAACCCGCTCAGCTGGAAAATCCGCCAGGCCTTCGTGCGATACCCCGTGGGATGCACACCCCGGTGAAACGGCGCCTCTCCCGGGTCAGCACGAAGACGCTCGCGATAGGCCTGGGGGATATCGTGCTCGCTGTAGAACTGCTTCAAGGGCAGGCCGGAGATAGACTTCCAGTCCCCGCCTTGTTTGTTATTTGTGCTCATAGGCTCGCCATAGTCGGGTTCAGGCTGATCACCGCAATTTAGTACTCATCGCCTGCTTTGTCTACCGATAATATTTTTTCCTTGACTGCCAGTAAAAAAAGTTTACGCTCTGACTCAAAAGGTCTATCTAACAATAATTCAGACTCGGGAGTTGCCATGGGCATTCCAGCAAGTGTGGTGGAACTCACCACAACAGAAAAAGTCTTCATCGGTGAACCTGCCGCCCAGGCAATAGCCAGCGAGGCTGAGCGTCTGGGGGCAAAGCGCGTATTCCTCATGGTCAGCCGCGCGCTGAACACGGGCACCGACGAAATCAACCGGATTCGGACCGCGCTGGGCGCTCGCGTGGCAGGCACCTACGACGGCATGCCACCGCATGCCCCACGCAGCGCCGTGCTCGCTGCCGCGGCTATGGCGCGGAACGCGGACGCCGACATGATCGTCACCGTTGGTGGTGGCTCCATTACGGACGCAGGCAAAATTGTCAGCCTCTGCCTTAAGCACAACCTGCGAGACCACGACGATCTCGAGCCCTACCATGTCTATGTCGACGACAAGGGCGAGACCGTCAAGCCGATATTCGAGGGCCCCGACGTCCCGGTAATCATTTGCCCGACGACACTTTCGGGTGGTGAGTTCAACCCGCTCAGCGGCGCTACAGACGAACAGGTGCACCATAAGCAGGGCTTCGAACACCGGAGCATGGCACCGACAAGCATCATCCTGGATCCCGCCCTCACTGTGCACACACCGGAGTGGTTGTGGCTGTCGACCGGAGTGCGCTCGGTAGACCATGCCTTGGAGACATTGGGATCACTGCAGTCAAATGACTTCTGTGACGGTCTGGCGGACTGCGCCTTGCGCCTGCTCGCCGAGGGCCTGCCCAGGATCAAGCGTGACCCGGGCGATCTGGAGGCCCGCCTCAAGTGCCAGATCGGTGTGTGGCAGTCCATGATCCCGATCACCGCCGGGGTTCCCATGGGCCTGAGTCACGCCATCGGACACATTCTTGGCGGCACCTGTGACGTTCCCCACGGCTATTGTTCTTGCGTGATGGCACCTGCGGTGCTGGCCTTCAATGCACCGGCAAACGGTGATCGGCAGCGCCGCATCAGCGCCTGCTTCGGGCAACCCGAGCGCGCCGCCAGCGACGTTGTGGATGACTTCATACGTAACCTGGGAATGCCTCGTTCACTGGCGGAGGTGGGTGTCGAGCGTACACAACTGCAGCAGATCGCCGAGTACACCATGCTCGATTTCTGGTCACGTACCAATCCGCGACAGATCGAAACCGCCACTGATGTTATGCCCGTTCTGGAAATGGCGTACTGACGCACGACAACTAGAGGAAAATGCGTAGTGAGCGGAGTTCGACCTGGCAAGAGCCTCAAAGCGGAACTGGCCCTGTTCAAGCGTCGTCGTATCCGCGACGAAGCGAGCCATTTGTTTTTTCGCTCCGGCTATGAGGGGACCACCATTGACGCCATTGCCGAGCAGTTGCAGGTCACCAAACCCTTCATTTATAGCTACTACAAAAACAAGGGTGAAATTCTCTATGACATTGCCGAAGTAGGCATCACGCTGTCGCTGGAAGCGCTGGAGGAGTGTCTTTTGACCAAGGGCACGAGCTGGGACCGGTTGAAATTGATGGTGGATCAGGTCGCCAGAATAATCATTGAAAACCAGGAACACATTGTCGTCTACCAGCGTGAAGAGAAAAACCTGGACCAGGCGCTGGCGCGCCAAGTACGAGAGAAGCGCTCACTGTTCGACCACCGCCTCGCAGAAGTGCTGATCCAGGGCCACAGCAACGGTCAGTTCGACATTGAAGACCCCGTACTCACTGCCACCACCATTGGCGGCATGATGAGCTGGGTCGCATTCTGGTATCAACCAGGTGGTCGCTGGTCCGAAGCTGAAATCATCACGCACCTGATCAGGAGCATAGAGCGCCTGATACTGCCGCGACCGCGAACTGTGGACGCCAGCGCCAGTCGTGCCAACGATACGGCGCGCCACGGCGACGACAAGAAATGATGGAGCCTTGCCCATGACAGCCACACCCTGCACAGACCCGCGAGTGCCGCCGAGAAAAACCTGCGTGGTCCGCGACCTGATCGAACACTGGGCCGAACATCAGCCAGAGCACACCTACGCCGTTTTCGAGGATGGCACATCATGGAGCTACGCTGAACTGCGCCACCGTGTAATCGGCGTTGCGTCGGGTTTGGCCGCCCGCGGTGTCAGCCAGGGGGATCACGTTGCCGTATGGCTCTTCGGCGGTGCCGAAGGCATTCTAAGCTTCTTCGCGATCAATTATCTCGGCGCCGTGTTCGTTCCGTTCAACACCGCTTACAAGGGTCGATTGCTGGCGCATGTGCTCGCCAATTCAGATGCGCGCCTGCTTATCGCCCACGGTGACCTGATTCATCGCCTGAACGACGTAGATACCGCCCTGCTCGAACGGGTCGTGTATATCGGGGAGGCCACGGCGACAACGCGGCTGCCCGCGGAACCCTTCGCGAGCCTTACTGAAGACCGCTCAGAGCCGCCCGAACTCAAACACCCGATAGAGCCATGGCATACTCAATCCATCATCTATACGTCGGGGACAACCGGCCCGTCCAAGGGGGTGCTCTCATCTTACCTGCACCTCTATACCAACGCCGGACCCGAAAGCTGGCCTTTCATTACCGGCGATGACCGCTTCCTGATCAATATGCCCCTGTTCCATATCGGGGGGATGGGCATCATTTTCGTCATGCTGGCTCGCGGCGGCTCAATATCCGTGATGCAGAACTTCAGCACAGAACGTTTCTGGCCCTTCGTGAGGGAAACAAATACCACCGCAGCGTTCCTGCTGGGCGTTATGGCAACATTCCTCTTGAAACACCCGCCATCTCAGGATGACCGCCAACACAACCTGCGCAGAGCCTTCATGGTGCCCTTTACTGAGACGGCTCTGGACATGCATGAACGTTTCGGCATCGACATCTACACCATCTTCAACATGACAGAAATTTCGTCGCCCATTGTGTCCGAGCCCAATCCTACCCGTCGGGGAACATGCGGCAAAGTTCGCGCGGGAGTAGACGTGCGGCTGGTCGATGAAAATGACTGCGAAGTTCCCACGGGCGAAATCGGTGAGATGCTGGTACGCACGGATCGACCCTGGGGCATGAACCACGGCTACTACAAAAATCCGGAGGCTACTGCTGAAGCTTGGCGCAACGGCTGGTTCCACACGGGCGACTGCTTCCGCCAGGATGACGAGGGATTTTTCTACTTTGTCGATAGGCGCAAAGATGCGATCCGTCGCCGAGGGGAGAACATTTCATCTTTCGAGGTCGAGGCAGAAGTGGTCGCCTATCCCGCAGTCCGAGAGGCCGCCGCCTACGGCGTGCCCAGCAGTGTGGGAGAGGACGATGTCATGGTCGCTGTCGCCGCCGTGGAGGGTATTGAACTGGACCCCGAATCACTGCTGCACTTCCTGGCGGAGAAAATGCCGTACTTCATGGTTCCACGCTACATCCGGATCCTGCCGGAACTTCCCAAAACACCTTCTGCCAAGGTACAGAAACATTTGCTGCGTGCCGAAGGCATCACCAGCGACAGTTGGGACAGGGAAGCTCACGGAGTTTCACTACGCCGCGAGAAATTGCGATAGCAGGCTTAAACCGGGAAACCTTAATTTCAAATCGGTCAATCGCACTATAATAACGAGGATCCAACATGTACCCATTCAAGAGAAACGCAATCTTTTCAGGTGTCCTCGCAGCACTGGCTGTCGCCGGTTCCGCGCACGCTCAGAATACACTGGAAGAAGTCGTGGTAACCGCTACCAAACGTGCGGTCAGCCTTGACGACTTCTCTGGCGGGGCCAACGTACTGAGCGCTGACGCGCTGGGGCCGGGAGGTATCGAGAACGTACGCGACATGCACGTTGCCGTACCCAACATGTCCATCGGCGATCAGTTTGGTTTTGCGCGGGTTTTCATCCGCGGCATCGGCATGACAAGTATCGACATCGGTGGCGAAGGTGCGGTTGCCTTCCTGCAGGATGGCGCCATCATTCCACGGCCGGCGGCCCAGCTGGCCGGTATGTTTGACCTTGAGCAGGTCGAGGTACTGCGCGGACCACAGGGCACCCTCTATGGTCGTGGCGCCACTGCCGGCGCCATAAATCTGGTCACAGTCAAACCCGGCGAGGAGTTGGGTGGCTTTGCGAATTTCACCGCAGGAAACTACGGTCTCACCACGTTTGAAGGCGCTGTCGACCTCCCTGCGACACCGGAGCTGGGCATCCGCCTGGCAACCAAGATCGAAAAACGTGATGGCTACGGCGACAACCTGTTCACTGGAGCGGAGATTGACGACCGCGATGCCCAGGCCTATCGCGCCACTTTTGCCTACAAGCCTGAAGCAGACTGGGATGCCACCCTGTCAATGCAGTACTACGAAGAAGATGACAACAATTTCGGTTTCCACTACTTTGGCCCATCCGAAGGTTCCGCCGGCGGTGCACCGTACGCTGTGCTCTTCCTCGGTGCAGACACGGTCTTCGATGTCGGTGGTAGCTTGTATGATATCTACTCCGACCAGGAAGCCATCAACCAGCGCGAAGGTTATGCGGGAACACTGACCCTGAACTTCGACCTTAGTGATGCCCTGAGCCTGCGCTCAATTACATCCCTGCAGGGAATGGACCGCTTCCTCCGCGACGATCTCGACTCCACCGCGGAGAACCTTTTTGGTCGCAACGACTACGTAGAAGAAAGCGATTCCTTCAGTCAGGAGTTCGTATTTAACTACTCTGGCGAGGGGTACGACATTCTCGCCGGCGTCATGTACCTCGAGGAAGAACTATACGGCAATGTTCTGGTACCACTGGAAAACTCCTGCATAGTCCTTGCGCCCGATCTCTGCGGCACGCCCACAGGAGACGTCATCAACAGCGGACGCTACGAACAGAATGGAGACGTTGACATCACTGCCTACGGTGCGTTTGCCGAAGTCACCTATCCCATGACGGACACATTTACCGTGATTGCCGGCTTGCGCTACAACTACGAGGAGCGTGACGGCACCGGTTTCTTCCGCTTCGACGCAGCCGCCATCGACATCAGCACCGACAAGTCTGCTGACTGGGACGACATCACACCGAGGCTTACCCTGGAATACCGTGGTAACAGTGATTCGCTGCTCTATGCCACCTATACGCAAGCCTTCAAGTCCGGGGTCATCAATACCGGTAGCTTGAGCGACCCACTGGACCCGGAGACGGTGGATGCATTTGAGGTAGGTTACAAGTGGAGCCGAGAGGACGGCACGCTGTCCTGGGCCCTCGCAGGTTTCTACTATGACTATCAGGATCTGCAGATCTCCTTTGTTGACGCCACCAGCACAGTCACCACAATCAACGCAGCTGAGGCGGAAAACTATGGCCTGGAGCTGGAGCTGAACGCAAGTGTGGGAAATGGCGTGTCCATTGACTTCTTTGCGACCTATTTGAGCGCGGAGTACAAGGAGTTCTTCAACGGCGACTACGCGAACGGCTTTGCCATCGCGGACCTGAGCGGCAATACGCTGCCAAATGCACCGGAGTACACCGCGAAGCTGGGCATCAACTACGAAACTCAACTGGGCACCGGCGATCTGCGGCTGCGAGGCGAAGCGTACTATCAGGATGACGTATTCTTTACTGAGTGGAACAGGGAAGACGCCTATCAAGAGGGTTACAGCCTGCTCAACGCCAGCGTCGACTATGCCTTCGCGGGTGGACGCTGGATGGTAAGCCTGTGGGGCAGGAACCTTTCGGACGAGGAGGTGATTTCCAACAACATAATTACCGCGCCACTGTACAACTCCGTGCGCGTGGGCTCCATGCTGCCGCCGCGTACTTACGGCGCCACTGTCATGTACCGGTTTTGACAAGTCGGTCGCCGCGGCCAGTTGGCTGCGGCGACCTCCCTGCTCAACACGTTGTACAAGGGTGCACCATGACAGGAAAGAACTCTCTCGCGCTGGGCGTGTTCATGCCCAACTGCTCCAACATGCCGTCCATTTCGACCCACGGCGTTGTTGCCGACCAGTGGCAATATCCCAACAACGAACGCATCGCCCTGCTGGCTGAATCCCTTGGGTTTGATTACCTGTTTCCCGTCAGTCGCTGGCGCGGTTTTGGTGGTGAAACCAACTATCTCGGAACATCGCTGGAGACCACAACCTGGGCTGCAGCACTACTACGTGCCACCGAGAGAATAAAGATTTTCTCCACAGTGCACGTTCCACTCTTCCACCCGATGGTGATCGCAAAAATTGGCGCAACTCTGGCACATATCAGCCACGACCGATGGGGGCTCAATGTCGTCAGCGGCTGGAGCCAGAGAGAGTTCGAGATGATGGGGCTGGAACTGGACGATCATGGGCGTCGCTACGAACGCACATCGGCATTCATCGAAATTTTGCGCGGCCTTTGGGATACCACGGGTGAACCGCTGAATCACCGCTCAGACTGGTATTCAATCAACAACGGTGTCTCCCTGCCTCGCCCCACCAGAATGCCAGAAATCGCCAATGCGGGGATCTCTCCGGATGCCCAGGCGATGACCGCAAGACTCTGCGACTGGTCGTTCATGTCCGGCGCGAGCATTGAAGCGTTGCCGCGACTGGTTGACGGTATCAAGTCTCAGGCGCAAGCCCAGGGGCGCGAGGTCCGAACAGCCATATTTCCCTTCCTCCTGTGGCGAGACACCGAGGCCGCCGCTCAGGAAGAGTTGCAGAGCATAATTGCACACAAGGACGGCGAAGCAGCCCGCAACTGGCTGGATGGCATCAGTGCAGGCAGCGGTTCCTTCGACGAGTTCACCGAAAACATGATCGCTGCGAGTGGAGGTGGCCTGCCGCTGCTGGGTACCGCGGAAATGGTGGCAGAGCAACTGCGCGCGATACACAACAGTGGTGTCGATGCCGTCATGCTGACTCTTCAGGACTATGAGCGCGACCTGCAACGGCTTGGCGTTGAAATTTTGCCCATATTGCGGCGCATGGGCGTGATACAACCTTGAACCCGCGATAACAGCAGCGGCAACAGCAAAGGGGAAAGAGACATGTTGAGTTTTACCACCGGCGAGTTCCAGGTATACAACATTGAGGAGTGGCAGGGTGAGTTCGCCGCCCCGGAGCAACTCTTTGCCGACTTCGACAGCGGAGCCTTCGCACAAATCGTTGACAGGATACCCCATGCGTTCTATCGAGCAGACAGCAACCTCATATATGCTTTCCTGCAGAGCTGGGTCATTAAGGCAGGTGACCTGACGATTCTTTACGATACCGGAGCGGGCAACCTCAAACAGCGACCAGGAATCCCCGTCTTTGGTGAACTCAGCACCCCCTTTCTGGCCAACCTCGCCGCGGATGGCTTCACGCCTGAGGATATTGATATTGTGATCTGCTCGCACCTGCATATCGACCATGTCGGGTGGAATACAGTCCTGCAAGGTGACCGCTGGTTGCCCACTTTTCCCAACGCCCGATACCTTTTTTCCCGAATCGATACAGCTTACTGGGACCCGACCAATTCGGGCACATCGCGACCCTCCGCAGTAGGCGCAGAGGTAAATGCCAACGTTTTTGAAGACAGCGTTCAGCCTGTCCTTGATGCAGGACAAGCTGAGTTGGTTGATGACGGCCATGTTGTCGCGCCGGGAATCACGCTGTCACTACACCCGGGGCACACGCCGGGCCATCTCGTTCTGCAACTCGAGAACGATGGCGAACAGGCACTTTTTGTCGGCGATATCCTGCATCACCCTGCGCAGATCTTTCAACCGAACTGGAATAGTGTCTATTGCGAGGACCCGGCTGCGGCACGAAGAAGCCGCCGCGAGATACTTACCCAGGCGGCGGCGACTGGCGCGCGGGTTGTTCCCGCACACTTCGCCGGCGCCCATTTTGTTTGGGTTGAACAGCATGACGAAGCGTTCCGGCCCAGATACGAAACAAAGAACTGAGCGCCGCGCAGGCTCGCCTGAAACGAAGGAGATCAGCCCATGCAACCGAAAGCCGACCGGGATCCAGAGCGACCCACGGTACATTTTGACCCCACCGACCCCGCGACTATCGCTGACCCGCACTCGGCGTTTGATCAGTTGCGATCCACAGCGCCCTTTGCATGGAGCGATGGAGGCTTCTGGATAGCAACGCGACACGAAGATATTCGTTCCGTCGTGATTGATCGCAAGAACTTCGGCCAAGGTGATTTCACACGCAATATCCAGCTGTACTACGGCCCCGACTTCGACGTTTTTTCTCATTCGTCCTATCGCTGGCTTTCGGAGGTGTTTGTCTATCAGGACCCACCGCGCCACACGAGAATTCGCGGTCTGGTATCCAAGGCACTCACCGCCAAGCGCGTCAACGAGATGCGCCCTGACATTGAAGCGATAACGCACAATCTGCTGGACCGCTACGCCGAGCAACGGGAAATGGAGCTGATCCACGATTTCGCCTATCGCCTGCCCACGCTCGTCATGTGCCACATGCTGGGCATCGATGAAAGCGAGGCAGATGATGCGCTATTAGACCGACTCAACCAGGCCATCGCCGACTCGTTCCTTGTTCTGGAAATGCGCGCGCTGAACGAGGGAGAGCTCGCACTGGCAAATCGCCAGATTGATTTCCTCGAGGAGTTCTTCCAGTCCATATTCGAGCGTCGGCGGGCACAGCCGCGGGAGGACCTTGCTACGGCCCTGCTGAATGCCCGCGAAGGTGACAGCAAACTCACCGATCGGGAAATGGTGACTGTGGCCATCGCGCTATTTGGCGCGGGCTTTGAAACCACAGCACACATGATTGGCAATGGTATTCTCACACTGCAACAGCACCCGACAGAATGGCAGCAGCTGGTAGACGAACCCGATCTCGCACCCTCCGCCACCGAAGAGATATTGCGGTATGAGAGCTCCCTGATCGCCACCTATCGAACAGCGTTCAACGACACAGAGGTTGGCGGCCAAATTGTCAGGGCCGGGGAGCGGGTACTCGCAATACTCGCTGCCGGCAACCGCGACCCCAGCGTTTTCCCACGGCCGAACGACTTTGATATCCGGAGGGAAGGCGCTCACCACCTGGCGTTTGGCGGCGGCATACATTTTTGCGTGGGCGCTGTGCTTGCGCGACTCGAGGGTGACATCGCCCTGAGAGCTCTCGCCACACGATTACCCAAGATGCGGATCACCACAAGTGACCCCCAATGGCGCCCCGGCTTCATGTTCCGGGGACTGGAACAGCTCGTCATCCGCTGGTAGGCGGACTCCCGAGTTCAGCACTGACCTGAGCCAGCAAAGCGTTACCCACCTCGTCCATATCCAGCGTGCCCCCCTCCGGCAACCGCTGAGCCATGGAGGTAACCCGCAGCCCCTCATGGCCGCAGGGATTTATGCGCAGAAACGGTTCCAGGTCGAGGTCCACGTTCAGTGCAAGGCCGTGGTAACTGCAGCCACGGCGCACACGCAAGCCCAGCGAGGCAATCTTGTCGCCGTCGACGTAAACGCCGGGTGCGTCGGCACGGGGTGCGGCGTGGATACCGTAAGCCTCGAGGACCCGCACGATGCTGTTTTCGATCAAGGTGACCAGTTGCCGCACGCCGAGGCCGCGGCGACGCAAATCCACCAGTAAATAGAGTACCCATTGACCGGGGCCGTGGTAGGTTACCTGGCCACCCCGGTCCACCTGAATCACCGGAATGTCGCCGGGAGCCAGCACGTGCTCTGCCTTGCCGGCCTGGCCCTGGGTGAATACGCGCGGGTGTTGTAGTAGCCACAGCTCGTCAGGGGTATCCGCACCCCGGTTGTCCGTGAAGGTTTTCATCGCCTGCAGGGTGGTGAGGTAATCGGCACGCCCCGGCAGCCGCCGACAGACAACGTCCATGGTCAGATAACCATTTGCACCTGGCCCGTTGCCAACAGGTCCTGGTGCAGGGCCTCCAGCTGATCAGGGCCAGTGGCAGTGATGATGATGGTCAGCGACGTGAAGGTTCCCTTGGCGCTGCCCTTTACGGTGATGGTTTCCTGGTCGAAACCGGGGGCGTGGCGCTCGAACACTTCCACAATCAGGTTGAGAAACCCGTCTGAACTGCGCCCCAATACCTTAATCGGGTACTCGCAGGGAAACTCGATCCGCGGCGGCTCTTGTTCTGTCATGGCGGTTCCTCACCCCTCCACGCTGAACAACTGGCTGAACCAGAGGCGGATGCTATCCCATATCCGGGCGAAGAAGCCGGCCTGTTCCACGGAGGCCAGCGCCACTACGGGCGCCTCGAACACCGTTTCACCCGCCTGGGTCAGGCGCACCGTGCCCACCTGGTCGCCGCGGGCAATGGGCGCCATCAGTGTGGCGTTGAGTTCGACCTGCGTCTCCATCGCTTCACGCTGGCCGCGCGGCAGCGTCACCAGCGCCTCTTCCATCACACCAACGGCTACGCGGTCCTGCAGCCCCTTCCAGACTCGCGGCTGTTCCAGTTCCTGTTCAGCACTGAACAACTCTACCGTCTCATAAAACCTGAAGCCGTAGTTGAGGAGTCCGCGCGTTTCGTTCTTGCGCGCTGTGGGGCTACGGGTTCCCAAAACCACGGAAATTAGGCGCATACCATCGCGTTCAGCCGAGGCAACCAGGCCGTAACCCGCTTCCTTGGTGTAACCGGTTTTTATACCGTCAACAGAGGCATCCTCACCCAGCAGGGAGTTGCGGTTGTACTGGCGGATATCGTTGTAGGTAAACTCGCGCTTCTTGTAGAGCGCGTAGTGTTCGGGGAAGTCGTTGATCATCGCCGCGGACAGTTTGGCGAGGTCGCGAGCAGTCACCACCTGGCCGTCGGCGGGCAGGCCGTGGGAGTTGGCGAAATGTGAACTGGTCATGCCCAGGGCCTTGGCATAACTGTTCATCATGTCGGCGAAGGCATCTTCGCTGCCGGCAAGGTGCTCGGCCACCGCTACTGTGGCGTCGTTGCCGGAGGAGATGATGATGCCGTGTTCGAGATCGCTGATCGAAACGTCCTTGCCGGGTTCGATCCACATCAGCGACGAACCGTTGAACACCGGGTTCTGCGACCAGGCGTTGCGGCTTACCGTCACCCTATCGTCTGCGGCCACCCGGCCGGATTCGATTTCACCGGCAAGCACGTAGGCCGTCATCATCTTGACCAGACTGGCAGGTGGGCGCGGTTCGTCGGCATTCCCCTCCGCCAGCACCGCGCCGGTATCGGCGTCGATCAGCAGGTAAGCCTCGGCAGCCACCTGTGGCGGCGCCGGCACAATGGCCGCCGAGGCGGAACCGGTGACAAGAACGACCAGCAGGGAAAACAGAAAACGCTTCATAACTAACAGGGCCTGAAATGTTGGAACATGTATGGCGCAGCAAGCGCCGGGAGGCGGGTCGAACCCGCCGCGTCAGGGCAGCAGCTGGGTGCCACTGTAACCACTGGCTTCAAGGCGTTGCTGCAGCTGCAGGATATCCTCGTTTGCAGCAACAGGGCCAATACGCACCCGGTACAGGCGACCGGCGCCGGATTCCACCGGGCTGACCGCAATGGGCGAGGTGACCAATGCCGCCAACTCGATACGCAGCCGCTGCGCCGCAGACTCGGAACCAAAGGCACCGAGTTGCACAAACCGATAGTGCCCTGCCGGGTTGCTGCGGCGGTCGTCGATACCGGCCAGATTGATAACTTCCACTTCAACTGGCGCCGTGCCCACTTCCATGAAACCGAGTTTGACCGCAGCGCCGTAGGAAAGGTCAATCAGCCTGTCGCTGTGGAAAGGGCCGCGATCGTTGACCCGCACAATCATGCTGCGCCCGTTTGCCAGGTTGGTGACGCGGGCATAGCAGGGTATCGGCAGGGTCTTGTGCGCAGCGGACGCCGCATACAGGTCAAAAATCTCGCCGTTAGAGGTTTTCTGGCCGTCGAACTTGGTGCCGTACCAGGATGCAATGCCACGCTCACGGTAGTTTGCGAGGCTGGCGAGCACTTCATAGGTTTCGCCGTTGACGGTATACGGGCTGAAGTTGCCGACGATGAGTATCGGGTCTGGCCGTGGCACAGCGTCCAGGACATCGTCGGGATGGATAGTGCGCGGAGGCGCACCGTCCTTGACCTGGGCAACCGGTGCGGCAGGCGCATCGCCGGGCACCGTCACAACACCCGGCCCACGCGTGGCACAACCGGCCAGTACCAGCGCCAGTAACCCGACCAGCAGCAGGTTCGAGCGGCTCACAATGCCAGCCCCGCAGCCAGACGCTGACTCAGCTGGTAGACGCTCATGGCGTACATGGCGCTGTGGTTATAGCGCGTGATGACGTAAAAATTGTGCAGGCCCAGCCAATATTCATACCCTTCCTCCAACTCCAGCCGTACAGGCGTTACCTGTGTTTCGGCGTCCAGCGGTGCCCGCGCGTGCAGGCCCCCGGCATCCAGCTCATCCACACGGCGCTTGGGTACCAGGCCGAGGCCGAACCACGCCTCAGGCACCTCGCCCGACGCCGCCGCGGGCACCACCACGCCTTCGCCACTGCGCCAGCCATGGCGACGCAGATAATTGGCCACACTGCCAATGCCATCCACCGGATTGTTCCAGATATCAATGCGACCGTCCGCATCGAAATCGACGGCGTAACTGCGGTAGCTACTGGGCATGAACTGGCCATACCCCATGGCGCCGGCATAGGAACCTTGAAGGGCGAGCGGGTTCATCTGTTGTTCTTGCGTGAGGATCAGATAATTCTTCAATTCCCGGCTGAAATAGGCCGACCGACGTGGATAGTCGAAGGCCAGTGTGGCCAGCGCGTCCAACACGCGATAGCTTCCGGTGATGCGCCCGTAGGAGGTCTCCACGCCGAGAATGGCCAGCACAATCTCCGGCGGCACCCCGAGTTCCGCCTGCACGCGGCGGAACGTGTCTTCGTGCGCACGGTAAAACGCCAGCCCCTCGCTAACCCGCTGTTCGGTGAGGAAAATCTGCCGATACTCATACCAGGGCTTGACCCGTTCGGCGGGGCGGGCCATGACCTCGAGAATACGCTCCTGGCGCTCGGCACTCGCCACGACCTGCAGCAGCTGTTCGCGGTTGAACCCGCGCTCCTCCACCAGCTCGTCGACGAGTGCCCGCGCTGCAGCAAGGTCGCCATAATCTGTACTGGCGCCAACCGATAACACCGGCCAACAACACCACAGAGCCACCAGGCGGCAGGCCATCGCTTTCGTCATGCGCAGAATCTCACCAATCAACTACCTTATCGGGGGCGGCCTGAATCGCCTGTGGCGATAGCCATCAACAGGCCGAAGCCGGCCATCAGCGTCACCACGGAAGTCCCGCCTGCACTGACCAGCGGTAGCGGCACGCCCACCACCGGCAGGAGGCCCGCAACCATGCCCATGTTAACAAAGATGTAAACGAAAAACGTAAGCGTGATGCTGCCAGCGACCATGCGACCAAAATTGCTGTTGGCATACACCGCGATCCAGAAGCCACGCAGCACAATGAGGAGGTAAAGCGCCATGAGGAACAATACCCCGCGTAAACCGAACTCTTCGGCCAGCACGGCAATAATGAAATCGGTGTGGCTTTCCGGCAGGAAATCGAGCTGTGACTGGGTGCCGTTCAGCCAGCCCTTGCCCTCCCAGCCGCCGGAGCCGATCGCGGTTTTCGACTGGATGATATTCCAGCCGGCGCCCAGTTTGTCGCTCTCGGGGTTGAGCAGCGTGAGGATGCGCTGTTTCTGGTAGTCCTTGAGCACGTACATCCATACCGGCCATGCGGAAGCGCAGGCGAGCAGGAAAGCCCCCACAATGTAGCTCCAGCCAATACCGGCCATGAACAGCACGAACAGGCCGCTGGCAGCAATCAACAGTGCGGTACCGAGGTCAGGCTGCAGCAGGATCAGCACAGAGGGGATGGCCACCAGCAGCAGACAGGCCAGCACGTACTTGAAGCGCGGCGGCACTGTGCGTGAAGACAGATACCAGGCGACGGTCAGTGGCATCACCAGTTTGAGAATTTCCGAGGGTTGAAAGCGGAAACCGCCCAGCGAGAGCCAGCGCTGGGCCCCTTTGGCGCCAACGCCAAAGAAAATCACGCCCACCAGCAACAACACGCCGAGCAGGTAGAACCAGGGCGACCAGCGCTGGTAGCGCTTCAGGTCGATCTGTGCCGCCAGGAACATGACGCCGTAGGCGAGCAGGAAGTACTGCCCCTGGCGCACGACCGCCGCCATTTTCTGCCCCGAGGCGCTGTAGAGCACCACCAGGCCAAACAGCGTCAACACCGCCAACAGCAGCAACAGCGGCACATCGAGGTGCAAGCGCAGCGCCAGGGGCGCGCGACGCGAGAGGTCCGAGCTGTCGCCGGGAAATTGCAACTGACGAACATAGTCACCCATCGGCGAGCGCTCCCGCGGTTGCTGCACTGTCCAGCGCCGCCTCCTCCACCAGCCAGGCGTCGAGCACAGCCCGCGCGATGGGAGATGCGGCCGAGGCCCCGCCGCCATTTTCCACGATCACGGCAACGGCAATGGTGGGCGACTCATAGGGTGCGAAGGCAATGAACAGCCCGTGATTGCGGTGTCGTTCCGCCACCTCCGCCTCGACATAAATGGCGTTCTGCGCGATGCCGATCACCTGGGACGTACCGGTTTTACTCGCCATTTGGTAGCGAATGTCCTCGCCGATCTTGCGCGCCGTGCCCCGGGCGCTGTGCACGACCGCGCGCATCGAGTCATGCACCGCATCCCAATAGGCCGGGGGGGCGGTGATCGTCTCACGCGCTTCGTTGGGCTGCGTCTGCCCCGCCACGCTGCGCAGCAGCCGCGGGGTGCGTGATTGGCCCCGGGTCGCGAGCACGGTGGTCGCCGCCGCCAGCTGCATGGGTGTCGCCAGCATATAGCCCTGGCCAATCCCCGCACTGAGAGTCTCTCCCGGATACCAGGGCTGGTTCATGGTGTCGCGCTTCCAGCGCGTGGACGGCAGCACGCCGGGGCGCTCATTGGTGGTATCCACGCCGGTGCGCGTGCCGAGGCCGTAGCCGGACAGGTAGTCGTGCATGCGATCGATAGTCAGGCGCCGGGCCAGGTCGTAGAAGTACACGTCGCAGGATTCCGCGACCGCCATGTGCATGTCCACCCGCGGCGCGTGACCGGTACCGCGTATCTTCAGGATCCAGTCCCGGTAGCGGCGGGAGTCGCCCGGCAGGCTGTACCAGCCCGGGTCGGCAACCGTGCTCTCGGGTGTCACCAGACCCGCCTGCAGTCCGGCCATGGCCATCATCGGCTTCACGGTGGAGCCCGGGGGATACTGGCCCTGTATGGCGCGGTTGAACAGCGGCACATCCGGGGATTCCCGCAGCGCCTTGTAATCCGTGGAGCTGATGCCATTGACGAACAGGTTGGTGTCAAAACCGGGGGTGGAGACCAGCGCCAGCACGCCGCCATTCAGGGGATCAATGGCCACCACCGCACCCCGCTGCTCGCCCAGCGCCGCCAGCGCAGTCTGCTGCAGCTGAAAATCCAGATGCAGGGTGATGTCCGCGCCCGGCACAGGGTCAAACCGCTCCAGCACCCGCAGTACCCGCCCGTGCGCGTTGGTCTCCACGTTCTGGTAACCCACTTCCCCGTGCAGCAGGTCTTCGTAAAATTTTTCCACCCCCACCTTGCCGACATGGAAGGTGCCGCGGTAGTCGCGCTCGTCCAGGCTCTGTGCCTCCCGCTCGTTTATCCGGCCCACGTAGCCCACCGCGTGGGAAAACAGCGCGCCATGGGGATAGTGCCGCACCAGTTGTGCATCCACTGTGACACCGGGCATGCGGTGGCGGTTCACCGCCAGCAACGCGCGCTCCTCTTCGGTCAGGCGAAAACGCAGGGGTACCGCCTCGTAAGGGCGGCGGCGCTGCAATTTCTGCTGGAAGTTTTCCAGGTCGGATTCCGATATGGGCAGCAGCTGCTGCAAGTCGGCCAGCGTGGCGTCCATGTCCTCCACCCGCTCGCGAACGATAGACAGGATGTGGCTGGGCCGGTTGTCCGCCAGCAGTACGCCGTTACGGTCGTAAATCAGCCCGCGCTTGGGTGGCAATGGTTGCAGCTGCACACGGTTGCGGTCGGACTGGGTGCGATAGATTTCGTAGTCGTTGATCTGCAGATCGTGATAGCGCGCCAGGATGACACCCAGCAAGGCCAGCACCAGCAGCACCGAAAACAGCGTGCGGGCAATGAAAATGCGGGCTTCACCGCCGGGATCCTTAAGTGGGATGTGTTGTGGCATGTAATGCAGGGCCCGCGAGGTGGCTGGCTAACGCGTCAGGCGCGATGATACGGGTGGCCGGCAGTGATTGTCCAAGCCCGGTACACCTGTTCTGCGAGCAGCACCCGCACCAGTGGATGCGGCAGGGTGAGCGCGCTCAGCGACCAGCGCTGTCGGGCATGTTGCAGGCAGTCCTCGGAAAGGCCATCCGGGCCGCCGATCAGCAGGCTGACATTCGTGCCGTCCATCTGCCAGTCGGTGAGCTCGCGCGCCAGACGCTCGGTGCTCCAGGCGGTGCCGCGCACATCGAGGGCGATGACCACATCGCCCGCGGGCAGCGCCTTGAGAATCTGTTCACCTTCGCGCTGGCGCAGCTGCTCGGGGCTGGTGTCGCGGCCGCGACGGGCCAGGGGCAGTTCGCACCACTCCAGCCGAATCTCGCGCGGCAGCCGGCGGCTGTACTCCGCCACACCTTCATTGACCCAGGCAGGCATCTTCCCACCCACGGTAATGACCGTCAGTCGCATCAGCTACTCGGCCGGGTATCCACCCAGAGTCGCTCGAGGTCGTAGAAGTCACGTGTTGCCGGCAACATGACGTGCACCACCACATCGCCGAAGTCCACGAGCACCCACTCTCCCGGGTTTTCTCCCTCTACCCCCAGTGGCCGGACTCCCTCTTTCTTCGCCTCCATGCAGACGTTATCGGCGAGCGATTTGACATGCCGATTGGAGGTGCCACTGGCAATGACCAGGTAATCCATGACGTCAGTCAGCTCGCGCACGTCAAGCGTGGCGATGTTGACGCCTTTCAGCTCGTCGAGGGCGTTGGTAACGAGGTCTTTCAGGTTTTCGGCTTGCATCCGGGGTTTGTCTCTCCAGTTCAAAAATGAATATCAGCGGCAGCAGCGTACAGTTGATGCCTTTCAATATAGTCCAGTACCGGCTCGGGGAGCAGATAACGGGGGGATCGCCCGCTGGCACACAGGGCGCGAATCTCGGTTGAGGAAATTGCCAGGGGCCGCAATTGCAGCACCAGCACACCCCCTGCAGGTCGCTGCTGCAGGGCTGAAGGCTCGGCTACACCGTGTGCGGCCAGCCAAGTCGCCACCTCCCCCTGCGCTGGCAAGTGCCAACCGGGGCGCGCGATCACCACGATATGCGCAAACTCCAGCAGGTCCTGCCAACGATGCCAGCGATCCAGCCCCTGCACCGCATCGCACCCCATCACCAGGCTCAGGCTGCGCTGCGGGCCGTACTCCGCGCGCAGTTCCTCCAGGCTGTCGATAGTCCACGATGTACCGCTGCGCTGCAGCTCGCGACGGTCACAACGCAACCTCGGCTCGCCGCCAATCGCCAGCTCCACCATGTCGGCACGCTGGGCTGCCGGGCACTGCGGTGTTGCGCGGTGCGGCGGTGTGGCGCAGGGCATAAGATGCAGGTGGGCGAGCCCCAGGTGCTCAACCAGCTCCAGCGCGGAGCGCAGGTGGCCGTTGTGTATGGGGTTGAAGGTTCCGCCGAGGACGGCAACCGGGGCACCACTGGCCTCGCACGGCGTCAACTGCGAACCTGCCCCTCACCGAATACCACGTACTTGCGTGAGGTCAGCCCCTCCAGACCCACCGGCCCGCGGGCATGCAGTTTATCAGTGGAAATGCCGATTTCCGCGCCCAGGCCGTATTCAAACCCGTCCGCGAAGCGCGTGGAGGCGTTGATCATCACCGAGCTGGAATCCACCTCTCGCAGGAACCGCATGGCGCGCCCGTGATCGCGCGTGACAATGCTGTCGGTATGCTGTGAACCATAGTGATTGATATGGGCAATGGCCTCGTCCAGGCCCTCGACAATGCGCAGGGCAAGGACAGGGGCCAGGTATTCTTCATACCAGTCCTGTTCGGTGGCCTCCCGCGTGCCCGGCAACAGCGCACAGCTGCGTTCACAGCCACGCAATTCCACCCCTTTGGCCGCAAATGCCGCGGCCAGTTGCGGCAGCAAGGCGACCGCCTCACTGGCGTCGACGAGCAGGGTTTCCATGGTATTGCAGGTGCCGTAACGGTGAGTCTTGGCGTTCACCGCGATCGCCAGCGCCATGGCATGCTCCGCACCGGCATCAACATAGACGTGGCAAACACCATCGAGATGTTTGATCACGGGCACACGGGCCTCGCGGCTGATGCGCTCGATCAGGCTTTTGCCGCCGCGCGGAATAATCACGTCCACGTGTTCGGGCATGCTGATCAGGGCACCCACCGCGGCGCGGTCGGCGGTGTCCACCACCTGCACCGCCGCCGCCGGCAGGCCCGCCTGTTCAAGCCCTGTGGCAATACAGGCCGCAATAGCACGGTTGGAGGCCAGCGACTCCGAGCCGCCGCGCAAAATGGTCGCGTTGCCGGATTTGAGGCACAGGCTGGCCGCCTCCACAGTGACGTTGGGGCGCGCCTCGTAGATGATGCCGATAACGCCCAGCGGTACCCGCATGTGGCCCACCTGGATGCCACTGGGCATCCGATTGACGTCACTGATGCTGCCGACAGGGTCGGCGAGCGCCGCGACCTGCCGCAACCCCTGCAACATGCCGTCGATGCGCACTGGCGTGAGTTCCAGCCGGTCGAGAAGCGCCGCATCCAGGCCACGCTCACGACCGCGGGCAAGATCCTCCGCATTGGCCTGCGCCAGCGAGTCACGCGCGCCATCCAGCGCGTCGCACGTTGCCAGCAGCGCCGCATTGCGCTGTGCGGTAGTCGATGCAGCCAACTGCCGCGACGCGGCCCGTGCGGCAGCGCCCAATCCCTGCATGTAGTGCTCGATGCTCATTCCTGTTCCCGTACCCGCGATCGCGCCCGATTATACCTGAAGCCCGTCGCGGGTGCGCCAATCTGCCGAGGGGAAAAGGAGCCGGGGCCCGGAACACCCGGGCCAGAGAATCAGCTGGCGCTCTGGGCTGCCGCAGCTTCCTTGACCAGCGCCTGCAGTTCACCACTGGCGTGCATTTCGGTCACGATGTCGCAACCGCCAATCAGCTCGCCGCTGATCCACAGCTGGGGGAAAGTCGGCCAGTTGGCGTATTTGGGCAGGTTGGCACGCACATCGGGGTTGGACAACACGTCCACATAGGCGAAACGCTCACCACAGGCCATAAGGGCCTGCACCGTTTGCGCTGAAAAGCCGCATTGGGGCTGATTGGGAGAACCTTTCATGTACAGCAGGATGCTGTTGCTCTGAATCTGTTCCTTGATGGTGTCGAGAATATCCATGGTGTTTGACGCCTGTTGTTGAGATTGATCGTTGGACCAGAACGGAACGCGGAAGTTTACCCGATCTGGCGCGAAAACGCAGGCAGCTTGCGGCGTGTTAACCCCTGCGGCTAAACCACCGGGTTGTGTTGACGGGCGGGCGCCAACAGCTGCGCGCGAGCCCCGGCAAGAAAATTGCCAAGCTCGCGAAATGCCGCTAATATCTCCTGTCTGACAGGCAGCTAGCGCTGCCTTTTTGCGTTTCTGGGGCCCCGCCTGGGCCCTGCCATTGGGAGAAGAACCGGTGTCCGCGTTGATGCAAACCTATGCAAGGCTGCCCGTGACGTTCAGTCACGGAGAAGGTGTCTACCTGGTGGATACCGATGGCCGACGCTACCTGGATGCACTGTCGGGCATCAGTGTCACCAACCTGGGACACGCCCACCCAGCGGTAACCGAGGCTATCCAGCAACAGGCCGCACGCCTGCTGCACACCTCGAACCTGTACCACATTGCCGGGCAGGAAGCGCTGGCGGATGCCTTGACTGCGGTGTCCGGCATGGAAACCGCCTTCTTCTGCAACTCCGGCGCGGAGGCCAACGAAGCCGCCATCAAGCTGGCCCGCCTGTATGGCCACCAGCGCGGCGTGGACAAGCCCGCCGTGATTGTGTTCGAGAACGCCTTCCACGGGCGCACCCTGGCAACCCTCAGTGCCACTGGCAACCGCAAAATCCAGGCCGGCTTTGAACCCCTGGTCTCAGGTTTCATCCGGGCGCCGCTCAGCGACCTCGCCGCCGTGCAACAGATTGCCGCCAACAACCCGGATGTGGTGGCCGTACTGGTGGAACCCATTCAGGGTGAGGGCGGCATTCGCGTCGCCGACGACGCCTTCATGCAGGGCCTGCGGGCGCTGTGCGACGACCGCGGCTGGCTGCTGATGCTCGATGAAGTGCAGTGCGGGAACGGCCGCGCCGGCCACTACTTTGCCTGCCAGGGCATGGGCGTGGTTCCGGATGTGATCACCACGGCAAAAGGCCTGGGCAACGGCGTACCGATCGGCGCCTGTCTGGCGCACGGGGCGGCGGCCACGGTATTCAAGGCCGGCCACCACGGTTCCACCTACGGCGGCAACCCGCTGGCCTGTGCTGCGGGGCTGGCTGTGGTCAACACCGTGGTCAACGAGGGTCTCGCCGAGCGCGCTACCGCTGCCGGTGCGCGCCTGCGGCAGCAGCTGGCAGACGGACTGCAGGGCTGCGAGAGCCTGGTCGAGCTGCGCGGGCGCGGCCTGATGATCGGCGTGCAATTGAACCGCGATTGCGGCGAGCTGGTGGGCCGCGCGCTGGCCGCCGGGCTGCTGATCAACGTGACCGCGGGCAACACCATCCGCCTGCTGCCCCCGCTCATCTGTAGCGACGAGCACCTGGACGAACTGGCCACAGGCCTCATTAAACTGATCCGGGACTTCGAGTGAAGCCCGGCACCGCTTTTGCAGGATAATCCCATGGCGTCACCCCGGCACTTCCTCACCCTGCTCGACTTCAGCCCCGACGAATTGCAGGCACTGATTGACCGCGCCAGCGACATGAAAAAAGCGCACCGCGCCGGTGAGGATCAGCGTCAGTTTCCGGGCAAGGTGCTGGGGATGATTTTTGCCAAGTCTTCCACGCGCACGCGCGTCTCCTTTGAGGCCGGCATGGCACAGCTCGGCGGCCACGCCATGTTCCTGTCGCCGCAGGACACCCAACTGGGCCGCGGCGAGCCGGTCGAGGACAGTGCACGAGTGATTTCCTCCATGGTCGATGTGGTGATGATCCGAACCTTCGGACACGATATCGTGGAGCGCTTTGCAGCCTACTCCTCGGTGCCCGTGATCAACGCATTGACGGATGACTTCCATCCCTGCCAGCTGCTCGCAGACATGCAAACCTGGCAGGAACACCGCGGGCCCATGGCCGGCAAGACGGCGGCCTGGGTGGGCGACGGCAACAACATGTGCCAGTCCTACATCAACGCGGCACGACAGTTCGACTTCAGGCTGCGCATCGCCTGCCCCCCCGGCTTTGAGCCCCGCGCCGACCTGCTGCACAACAACCGCGACCGCGTGGAACTGAGCCACGACCCGGTGACTGCCGTGCGCGATGCGGACCTGGTGGTCACCGATGTCTGGGCCTCCATGGGGCAGGAGAAAGAACAGCAGACCCGTGCCCGCCAGTTTGCACCCTTCCAGGTCAATGAGGCGCTGATGGCACACGCAGCCAGCGATGCGCTATACCTGCACTGCCTGCCAGCGCACCGGGGCGAAGAGATCAGTGCCGGCCTTATGGACGCGCCGGATACGGTGATCTGGGACGAGGCCGAAAACCGGCTGCACGCCCAGAAAGCGCTGCTGGAATTTCTGCTGCAGGGAGGCTAATAACCGGGGCGCCTATTTCCCCGAATTCTTATAATAAATTATTCATTGGCCGCCAGATTCCGCTCCCCTGGCCACCGTGTCGGGCCAACTTCAAGCTCATAGCGGCCTGTGGGGTAAGTGGGCGCAGACCTACTCTTTCGCCCACACGTTATCCACAAGATAAACCCAGCCTTGCGGCCTTGCATTGCCCCTCTGGTCGCATTATCTTGTGCTTCACCCCTTCGAAAACCCCAATATGTGGGGCCTCGACAACAAAAAAGGCCGCCAGCCCCGCGCCGCACGGAGACTCTATGCACACCGAAACCACCCCCAGCAGCAGCCCTGCCACTCTGTCCAGTGGCGATGCCAACCCGGTGCCCGGCAGTATCGCCACAACTGCACCCGGGCAGCTGCGCGTTATCAAGCGCAACGGCATGGTTGTGACCTTTGAAGAAAGCAAGATATCCGTCGCCATCACCAAGGCGTTTCTCGCGGTGGAAGGTGGCACCGCTGCGGCATCAAGCCGCATTCACGAAACCGTCGCCAAGCTGACCGACCAGGTGGCCGCTACCTTCCGCCGCCGCATGCCATCCGGTGGCACCGTGCATATCGAGGACATTCAGGATCAGGTGGAACTGGCTCTGATGCGCGCGGGCGAACACAAGATCGCACGCGACTACGTCATCTATCGCGAGGAGCAGGCGCGTAAGCGAGCCGCACGCAAGGCGCTGTCTCCCGCCGCGCAGGAAGCCGCCGGCAACATCACGGTGATACAGGCCGATGGCAGCCGTGCACCGCTGGACCTGGAGCGCCTGCACACCGTGGTCACGGAAGCCTGCAGCAACCTCACCGACGTCAGCAGCACGCAGATCATCGATGAGGCCCTGCGCAACCTGTACGACGGCGTGACCGCCGCGGAGCTGGCCACCTCGCTGGTGATTACCGCGCGCACCATGATCGAGAAAGAACCCAACTACACCTACGTGGCCGCCCGCCTGCTCTGCGACAACCTCCGCGCCGAAGCCCTGGGCTTCCTCGGCGTGGCCCAGGCCGCCACCCAGGGCGAAATGAGCCAGCTCTATGCCAAGGCGCTCCCCGCCTACATCCAGCGCGGTGTCGAACTGGAGCTGCTGGACCCGAAGCTCGCGCAATTCGACCTCGAACGGCTCGGCCAGGCCCTGCTGCCCGAGCGCGACCTGCAGTTCACCTACCTGGGCCTGCAAACCCTCTACGACCGCTACTTCATCCACAGCAACGATGTGCGCATCGAGCTGCCCCAGGTATTCTTCATGCGCGTGGCCATGGGCCTGGCCAGCGAGGAAGCGGACCGCGAGGCGCGGGCGATCGAGTTCTACCAGTTGCTGTCGTCTTTCGACTACATGAGCTCCACCCCCACGCTGTTCAATGCCGGCACCCTGCGGCCGCAGCTGTCGTCCTGCTACCTCACCACCGTGCCCGATGACCTGCACGGCATTTTCGGCGCCATTCAGGACAACGCCATGCTGTCCAAGTTTGCCGGTGGCCTCGGCAACGACTGGACCCCGGTACGCGCATTGGGCTCCTACATCAAGGGCACCAACGGCAAAAGCCAGGGTGTGGTGCCCTTCCTCAAGGTGGTGAACGACACCGCCGTGGCGGTCAACCAGGGCGGCAAACGCAAGGGCGCGGTGTGTGCCTACCTGGAAACCTGGCACATGGACATCGAGGAATTCGTGGAGCTGCGCAAGAACACCGGCGATGACCGCCGCCGCACCCACGACATGAACTCCGCCAACTGGATCCCCGACCTGTTCATGAAGCGTGTATTCGACGACGCCGAGTGGACCCTGTTCTCACCCAACGACGTGCCTGACCTGCACGACCTGTACGGTCGCGCCTTTGAGGAACGCTACACCTGGTACGAGGAGCAGGCGCGCGCCGGCAAGCTCAAGCTGCACAAAACCGTGCGCGCACAGAACCTGTGGCGCAAGATGCTGGCGATGCTGTTTGAAACGGGCCACCCCTGGATGACTTTCAAGGACCCCTGCAACCTGCGGTCACCGCAACAGCACGTCGGCGTTGTGCACTCATCCAACCTGTGTACCGAAATCACCCTCAACACCAGCAAGGACGAAATCGCCGTCTGCAACCTCGGTTCAATCAACCTGCCCCAGCACGTGGGCGAGAATGGCCTCGATCTCGACAAGCTGCGCAAGACCGTGCGCACGGCTGTGCGCATGCTGGATAACGTCATCGACATCAATTACTACTCGGTGCCGCAGGCGGAGCGCTCCAACCTGCGCCACCGCCCCGTCGGCCTCGGCCTGATGGGCTTTCAGGATGCCCTCTACCGTCAGCACATCGCCTACGGCTCGGAGCAGGCAGTCACCTTCGCTGACAGCTCCATGGAGGCCATCAGCTACTACGCCATCGAGGCCTCCAGTGAACTGGCAGCCGAGCGCGGCGCTTACTCCAGCTACGAGGGCTCCCTGTGGAGCCGGGGCATCTTCCCCATCGACTCGCTGGGAATACTCATCGAGCAGCGCGGCGCCGACTATATCCAGGTCGACCGCAGCACCTCGCTCGACTGGGACAGCCTGCGTGCAGCGGTGCGGGAGCGCGGCATGCGCAACTCCAACGTGATGGCCATTGCCCCCACGGCAACCATTGCCAACATCACCGGGGTATCGCAGTCCATTGAGCCCACGTACCAGAACCTGTACGTGAAATCGAACCTCTCCGGCGAGTTCACCGTGGTCAACCCCTACCTGGTGAACGACCTGAAAGCGCGCGGGCTGTGGGATGGGGTGATGGTCAACGACCTCAAGTACTACGACGGCAGCGTACAGGCCATCGACCGCGTGCCGGCTGACCTCAAGGCCATTTACGCCACGGCATTCGAGGTGGAGCCCCGCTGGCTGGTGGACGCTGCCAGCCGCCGCCAGAAGTGGATTGACCAGGCCCAGTCGCTGAACCTGTACATCAACAACGCCAGTGGCAAGAAGCTGGACGTCACCTATCGCATGGCGTGGTACAGCGGCCTGAAAACCACCTACTACCTGCGCTCGCTGGCGGCCACCGGCACGGAGAAATCCACCATCAGCACCGGCAACCTGAACAAGGTGTCCTCAGGCGGCCAGACCGTGCAGGCGGCACCGGCGGCCGTGCCGACCGCATGCTCGCTGGATGACCCGGACTGCGAGGCCTGCCAGTAAGGCGGGCCACATCACCACTGACACAACAGACTAGGCAAAAGGACAACAGCACATGTTGAGCTGGGACGACTACCACACCGACGACAATCACGCCGCTGCAGCACCGGCAAAGGCGCCGCCACCCCCGCCACCGCAGGAAGAGGCACCTGTCGCCGCCGCGGCTGCTCCGACACCGGCCGCCGCGCCCGTTGCACCGACCGCCGCGGCCAACGTGGCGGCCGCGGCGCGTGCCGTGGAAGCGCTCGATGTAGCACCCGGGCTGGAAGAACTGGAAATGGGCGCAGCGCGGGTCTCGGTAGACGAGAAAGCGATGATCAACTGCCGCGCCGACCTCAACCAGCTGGTGCCTTTCAAATACGACTGGGCCTGGCAGAAGTACATCGATGGCTGCGCCAACCACTGGATGCCGCAGGAAATCAATATGACGGCCGACGTGTCCACCTGGAAGAGCAGCGACGGCCTGTCCGAGGATGAGCGGCGCATCATCAAGCGCAGCCTGGGCTACTTCTCCACCGCAGACTCCCTGGTCGCCAACAACCTGGTGCTGGGCATCTACCGCCTGATCACCAACCCCGAGTGCCGCCAGTACCTGCTGCGCCAGGCGTTTGAGGAAGCCATCCACACCCACGCCTACCAGTACTGCATCGAGTCACTGGGCATGGACGAGGGCGAGGTCTTCAACATGTACCGCGAGGTGCCCTCGGTGGCCAAGAAAGCCACCTGGAGCCTGGGCCATACCCACCACCTGTCGGACCCCAGCTTCAAAACGGGCACCACGGAAAACGACCAGACCCTGCTGCGCAATCTGATCGGTTTCTACGCCGTTACCGAAGGCATTTTCTTCTACTGCGGCTTTACCCAGATCCTCTCCATGGGGCGGCGCAACAAGATGACCGGCGTTGCGGAGCAATTCCAGTACATCCTGCGCGACGAGTCCATGCACCTGAACTTCGGTATCGACGTGATCAACCAGATCAAGCTGGAGAACCCGCACCTGTGGACCGAGGCCTTCCAGCAGGAAGTGATCCAGATGATTCTCGAAGGCACCCAGTTGGAGATCGAATACGCACGCGACACCATGCCGCGCGGGGTGCTGGGCATGAATGCCGCCATGATGGAAGAATACCTGCACTTCATTGCCAACCGCCGGCTGTCGCAGCTCGGCCTGCCCGAGCAGTTCCCCGGGGTGCAGAACCCGTTCCCGTGGATGAGCGAGATCATGGACCTGCGCAAAGAGAAAAACTTCTTTGAGACCCGGGTCATCGAATACCAGACCGGCGGCGCGCTGAACTGGGATTGACCATTGGGGGGCAGCCAGCTCGCGCCGCTGCCCCCGTTTTTGAGGACCTGCCATGGACAAACACGACGACCCGACCGAAGACAGTGAACACGTCCTCATCGCCCTGGATCAGATCAGCCAGACCATTGATGTGATGAACCGCATTGTGGCGCGGCTGCGCAACCACGTCGAGCAACAGGAAACGGGCAAGCAGGCAGAGCTGCAGGCAGAAATGCGCCCAGACCGTGTCTTGCACTGACATCAAGGGGTGGAGCTGACTGCCCGGGATTCAGAACCTGGCGCGCCGGCGTAGGATAGCCAGCTGCTCGTCATCATTGCGAAAACAAGGCACACACTCCGGCGGCCCTTCCAGCGTGATGATATCCGCCACCTCACCCAGCACCACTTCGGTAATCAACGGCAAATCCAGCCCGCAGGCCTGCTCAAGATCGATCCACTGCAACTGCGACAACTCGTCAGAGGCGAGGGAAAAGTCATCCGGGTCACCCACCACCGCACCGGCGTCCACCAGAAAGAAACGCGCGTCAAAACGCCGCGGCGCGCCGAGCGGGGTGATGGCGCGAAATACGTAGCGAAAATTGCGCGTGCAGGGCAAGTGCTCCCGAGCACTGAAGTCTGCCCAGTCCCGTGGCACCTCGCCCTGCCACGCACCGGGTGCCCCCAGCAGCAGCCCCGATTCCTCCCACACCTCGCGCACCGCGGCGGCCTGCAGGGCGTGCACACGGTCCGGCGCGGCGGCCTCGGCCAGGCGACTGGCGCATACCGGCCCCACCCGCCCCGCCAGAGGCACGTGGGCGTCGCCGGCGTCGACGGCACCGCCGGGAAACACAAATTTGCTGGGCATGAAGGCGGCGCGCGACCCACGTTTGCCCATCAGCACCTGTGGTTGCGACAGGCGGTCGCGCACCAGAATCACGGTTGCAGCATCCTTGATGGGCACTATGTCTGGCGCGAAACCGCGTTTGCAAGCTGTCGTCACTTTGAATTCCTTCTCCTACCAGATCAGAGTATAAACCCTCCCGCCGGGAGGAACCGCACCAGCGCCCTGCCAGGGTACATCTACGGTCGGCTTAGCCATCGCATCGTCCTTACCCGGCCGGCACTTTTTGCCTATACTCCGGGAACCGATTCAGCCAACGAGGACCTATCATGTTGAAATTCCGATTGCTTGTACTGCTGCAGATTACAGCACTTCTGGTCGCGAGCACGGTGGGAACCGCACAGGCCGCGGTCATCGGCACCGCAAGCCATTTTGCCGAACAAGCTCGAAGCGAGCCGCTGGCTCAGGTCACGACGGCTCTTGCCAGTGAGACGGTGCAGCAGCACATGCTGGCGATGGGTGTAAGCCCCCAGGACACACTGGCACGAGTTAATGCGCTGTCCACCGCCGAACTGCAGCAGCTGGCGCAACAACTGGACATGCTGCCCGCAGGCAGCGGCGCGCTGGGCGTGCTCGGGGCGCTGTTTCTGGTGCTTTTGGTACTTGAATTGATTGGCGTGACCAACGTGTTCAGCAAGTTTTGAGGCGCTTTGCGGCGCCGGCGCTGATTGTTCTGCTCAGCGCCTGCGCCACAACCCCCCAGCCACCGCCAGACGCCACAGCCAGCGAACTCACCACAGTGCCCTTTTTCCCCCAGGAGGAATACCAGTGCGGGCCTGCGGCGCTTGCCACGCTGCTGGTGCACAGCGGTGTCGACATCAGCCCACAGGCGCTGGCGCCACAGACCTATCTGCCTGGCCGGGAGGGCAGCCTGCAGGTCGAATTGCTGGCGGCCACACGCCGCTCAGGTCGTGTTCCTTTCACGCTACAGGGCGGGCCCGAGGCACTTTTCAGTGAGCTTGAGGCGGGCAACCCCGTACTGGTGCTGCAAAACCTGGGGCTTGAGTCCCTGCCGAGCTGGCATTACGCGGTCGTTGTCGGTTACCAGCCGGAAAACGAGCGCGTATTGCTACGTTCCGGCACCGAGCAGCGTCGACAGGAACGCTGGAGCCGATTTTTCGGCAGTTGGGCGCGAGCCGATTTCTGGGGGTTGGTGATTCCGCCTCCCGGCGAAATACCGGCAAGCAGCACCGCTGGCAGCATAGGGCCGGAACTCGCCCAGCAGGAAGCAAAGTTGCCAGCCGCACTGGCAGTGACTGCCTGGGAAGCTGCTCTACAGCGCTGGCCGCATAACCCGGACCTGCTCTTTGCCACAGCCAATGCGCGACGCTCAGTCGCAGACGCGGAAGGGGCTGCTCAGCTCTATTTACAGGTGCTGCAGCAAAAAACGTCGCACATGCCCGCACGCAACAATTTCGCCGACCTCCTGCTACACGAGGGCTGCCCGATTGCAGCGGGAGCGATCATCGCGCCAGCTCGCAGCGCGGCACCAGAGCTTTCGGCCCCCGTCAGGGAGGCCGTGACAAGTACCGCAGCGGACATTGCGCAGCAGCGCGCACTCGCTGCCAACGATCCGGCTCACTGCCGGACACTGACAGAGGATATACCTTACCCATGACAGCCGTACTGCGCACGCCTGACCACCATTTCGCCAACCTGCCGGATTTCCCCTGGACACCGAACTACCGGATGGTGGCTGATAAAACGCACGGACAACTGCGCATGCACTATCTGGATGTCGGCCCGCGCGATGGGCGCATCGTGCTCATGCTGCACGGCGAGCCCAGCTGGTGCTTCCTCTACCGACACATGATCCACGCGCTGAGCGCCCTGGGCATGCGCTGCATAGCGCCAGACCTGATCGGCTTTGGCCGCTCCGACAAACCCACCGCGCGCAGCGACTACAGTTACGCCGGCCATGTGGCACAGGTCGGCGAGCTGCTGCGCGCCCTGGATATGCAAAGCGCGGTGCTGGTCTGCCAGGATTGGGGCGGGCCCATCGGCTTGTCCCTGCTGGCCGAGATGCCTGAACGCTTCAGCGCGGTAGTGGCGGCCAACACCCTTCTGCCCGGTTGCGAGCCGCCGCCCAACGGCGTTGATCCCTGGCCAGGGGATATTGTGGAACAGTGGGTGGCCGCCACGAGGGATGCGGAGGACCTGGACGTTGCCGGCGTTATCGGCGCAGTCTCCTGCACCCCATTGAGCCCCGCAGTGCTGGCGGCCTACGATGCCCCCTTCCCCGATGCACGCTACAAGGCCGGTGCGCTGGTCTTTCCCAGCCTTATCCCCACGCATACCGAAATGGCGGGCGCCGCCAAGAATCGTCGCACCTGGGCCTTCCTCAGCCACTGGCAAAAGCCGTTTGTTACCGCCTTCAGCGACAGCGACCCGGCGACCGCCGCCTGGGCGCCGGTGTTCCAGCGTCGCATTCCCGGCGCACAAGGCCGTGAGCACCCGGTGATTCCCGGCGCCGGGCATTTCCTGCAGGAGGAGCAGGGCGCGGCTCTGGCCGCAGTGGTCGCCGATACCGTCAACGCACTGCCGTCAGCCGCGCCCGGCTAGGTGACGAGTCGCAAGCGATGACCATCGATCAGGGGCTTATCCTGCTGATACTGTTCGCGTCCGTTGGGATGTTCCTCTGGGGGCGCTGGCGGCATGACATGGTGGCGCTGGGCACGCTGCTGGCCTGTGTTCTGGCGGGGCTGGTCACGCCGGATGCGGCATTCAGCGGCTTCGGGCATCCTGCGGTTATTACTGTCGCCTGCGTGCTGGTATTGAGCCGCGGCCTGCAGGCCTCCGGAGCGGTGGATGCGCTGGCGCGGCGCGCCCTGCCCGCCAAAGCCGGGCCGCTGGTAAGCCTCGCGGCGCTGGTTGGCCTGGGCGCCCTGCTCTCGGGCTTTATGAACAATGTCGGCGCCATGGCGCTGCTGATGCCAGTGGCGCTGCAGATCGCGCGGCGCCACAGCCTGCCACCCGGACGTGCACTCATGCCCCTGGCGTTCGGCACCATTCTCGGTGGCATGACCACTATGATAGGGACACCGCCCAACCTCATCGTCGCGGGCTTTCGCGCGGAAGCTGGAGGCAGCGCCTTTGCCATGTTCGACTTCACACCGGTTGGGCTGGCTGTTGCTCTCTGCGGCGTGACTTTTGTAGTACTGCTAGGCTGGCGACTGGTGCCTGCGCGCAAGCAGCAGGCCGCCGGGGATTTCGATACCGGCGCCTACCTCACCGAGGCACGGGTAACGGAGAGCAGCAAGGCCGTCGGTATGAGCCTGCGTGAAATAGAAGCCGCACTTGACGATGCGGGTGCCCAGGTGGTGGGCCTGATACGCAACGAAGTCCGCTTGCGCACACCTCATGGCGGGCGCCATATTCGCAGCCATGACATTCTGGTGCTGGAGACCAATGCCGATACCTTGGGCGAAGTGTTGTCGCGGTTCGACTTGAAACTCGAGGAATCCGTGAAACCGCAGGCCACAGAGGAAGAGAAGGACGACAGCGAGCAGACCACTCCACCAGCGGAAGCGACGCAGACCGCAGCGGAAACAGAGAAAACCACCGCCGGGGATGCACGGGACACTGAGACTGACGCTGAGGGTGATGCTGATGAAGACGAGCAGAAGGAAAAACGCGAGGAGGCTGTCCTCACGGAACTGGCAGTCCTGCCGGGCGCCGCGCTGGCCGGCCGCTCGGCCAGCGACATACAGCTACGCACACGCTACGGCCTGAACCTGCTCGCCGTGTCCCGCGAGGGTCACCGTTCCCGCTCGCGTCTGCGCGCACTCCCCCTACGCGCCGGCGACCTGTTGCTGATTCAGGGCCCGACCAACGCCACCCTGGAGTTCGCCAGTGACTTCGGCTGCGTGCCGCTGGCGGAGCGCGACCTGCGGATTCCCAGCCCGCGCAAGGCCGTCATGGCCGCAATAATCATGGCGTTCGCGGTAGGCGGGGCCGCCTTTGGCCTGCTCCCCGCGGCGGTGTCCTTTGCCCTTGGAGTGCTCGCCTCGATGGCATTGCGCACGGTGCCACCGCGCAACGTCTACGCCGCCATCGACTGGCCGGTGATCGTCCTGCTGGCGGGCCTGATACCCGTTGCGGGCGCCATGGCCACCACCGGCACTGCAGATTTGATTGCACGCTTCCTGCTCACGACGGTGGCACAGGGTAACGCCGTGCTGGTGCTGGGCATCATCCTGGTGACCACCATGTTCCTCTCCGACCTGATGAACAACGCGGCCACGGCAGCGGTCATGTGCCCTATTGCCCTGGGCACTGCAGCGGCGCTGGGCGTCAACCCGGACAGCTTCCTGATGGCGGTCGCTATCGGCGCGTCCTGCGCCTTCCTCACCCCTATCGGGCACCAGAACAACACCCTGATTCTGGGCCCGGGCGGCTTTCATTTCGGCGACTACTGGCGCCTGGGCCTGCCGCTGGAGGCCCTGGTCGTGGCGGTCAGCCTGCCGCTGCTGCTGATCATCTGGCCCCTGTAACCGCGCTGGAGCACCGCCGTCACGACCGGCAGCGGCCCCGCGAGGCGAACATGGCAATTCGTGTGTTATCAGTGCTAACATTATAGTTCACGCCTGCGGCTTTCACCGCTACAATGGCGCCTCGCTTTGACTCTGGCCCGGCGCCAAAGCTGCCTAGGCCAGCCCCGTTCATCCCACACAGGACAGCGACATGATCTACCAGAGTGACGCGCTCACCGTGACCCGCCTCGATGGCGATATCGCCGAGCTGCATTTCGACCTGAAGGGCGAGTCTGTCAACAAATTCGACCAGGCCACCGTCAACAGCCTCACTGAAGCCCTCGATGCACTGGAAGCACAGAGTGGGCTGCGCGGCCTGCTGGTCACCAGTGGCAAGCCCGTGTTTATCGTGGGTGCCGACATCACCGAATTTACCGGCATCTTCGGCGCCGGCCCCGAGGAAATACAGGGCTTCACCGCGGCCAACAATGCCAATCTCAATCGGCTGCAGGACCTGCCATTCCCCAGTTGTGTGGCGATCAACGGCTTCGCCCTCGGCGGCGGTTTCGAGATCTGCCTGGCCTGCGACTTCCGGGTCATGAGCACGGCCGCCAAAGTGGGCCTGCCAGAAACCAAACTGGGCATTCTGCCGGGCTGGGGCGGTACGGTACGCCTGCCGCGCATCATTGGCGTTGATGAGGCGGCCACCTGGATTGCCGGGGCCACCGAACAGCGCGCCGACAAAGCACTGAAAGCCGGCGCTGTCGACGCGGTCGCATCGCCCGAGGAACTGCGCGCCGTGGCCCTGGCCACGCTGGAACACGCCATGGCCGGCAAGCTCGACTACGCCGGACGCCGGAAGGCCAAGAGCAGCCCGCTGCCACTCAACGACACCGAGGCCATGATGGCCTTCTTCACCATGAAGTCGATGGTGGCGCAGCAGGCAGGCAAGAACTATCCGGCACCGGTGAAAGCTGTCGATGTCATCGAAAAAGCCCGAGGCATGGGCCTGGAAGACGCCCTCAAGGTCGAGGCGGAAGGCTTTGCGGAACTGGCGGTCACGCCTGTCGCTTCCGCGCTGGTGGGGGTTTTCCTCTCCGACCAGCTGCTGGGCAAGAAAGCCCGTGACTGGGAAAAGCAGGCTGATCGCAAAATTGGCCGTGCCGCTGTGCTGGGCGCCGGCATCATGGGCGGCGGTATTGCCTACCAATCAGCCTACCGCGGCGTCCCCATCCTGATGAAGGACATCAACCAGGACGGCCTGGACCTGGGCCTGTCGGAGGCCAACAAGCTGCTGTCCAAGCGTGTGGACCGGGGTCAGATGACCGCCACGCAAATGGGCGACGTGCTCAACAGCATTGATCCGACGCTGACCTACACCGGTTTCGATACGGTGGATATCGTCGTGGAAGCGGTGGTCGAAAACGCCAAGGTAAAGCACGCGGTGCTGGCGGAAACCGAACAGCAGATCGGTGAGGACACCATCCTCGCCTCCAACACATCAACCATCTCCATCACACGCCTCGCAGAAGCGCTGCAGCGGCCCGAGAATTTCTGCGGCATGCACTTCTTCAACCCGGTGCACGCCATGCCCCTGGTCGAAGTGATTCGCGGCGAGAAGACTTCGGACCGGGCGGTTGCCCGCACCGTTGCCTACGCCAACAAGATGGGCAAGAAAGCCGTCGTGGTGAAAGACTGCCCCGGCTTCCTCGTCAACCGCGTGCTGTTCCCCTACTTCGACGGCTTCTCCAAGCTGGTGCGTGACGGCGCCGACTTCCAGGCTGTGGACAAGGTCATGGAGCGCTGGGGCTGGCCCATGGGCCCCGCCTACCTGATGGATGTGGTGGGAATCGACACGGGTGTGCACGCCGCGGAAGTCATGGCGGAGGGCTTCCCCGACCGCATGCAACTGGATTTCAAGACCGCCACCGAAGTGATGTTCGAGAACAAACGCTACGGCCAGAAAAACGGCAAGGGCTTCTACGACTATGTGCCCGACATGCGCGGCAAGCCGAAGAAAACGGCCAGCGAAGAGGTCTACCGCCTGATCGCTCCGGTGGAAGGGAAACGCACAGAGTTCTCTCGCGAGGACATCATCGCGCGCATGATGCTGCCAATGGCCACGGAAATGGCGCGCTGCCTTGAAGAGGGTATCGTCGGCACCCCCGCGGAAGCCGATCTGGCGCTGCTCTACGGCCTCGGCTTCCCCCCCTTCCGCGGTGGCATCTTCCGCTGGATGGATACGGTCGGGCTCGCATTCATCGCTGAGGCCTCGAAGCAGTTTGCCCACCTCGGCAAGTCCTACGAACTCACCGACGGCATGCAGGCCATGCTCGCCGATGGCAAAACCTACTACTGAGCACCGGGTGAAAACAGGAGAATTATCGTGAGTCTGAATCCAAGAGACGCCGTTATCGTCGACTTCGCCCGCAGCGCCATGGGCCGCTCCAAAAACGGCTGCTTTCGCAACGTGCGCGCGGACGACCTGTCGGTCGCCGTGATCCGTGGCCTGCTGGCCCGCAATCCGAAGCTGGATGTCGCCGAAATCGACGACCTGATCTGGGGCTGCGTGCTGCAGCGCGGCGAACAGGGCATGAACCTGGCACGCAACATTGTCCTGCGCGCGCAGCTGCCGTTTACCATCCCCGCACAGACCGTCAACCGCCTCTGCGGCTCCTCCATGTCGGCCCTGCACACCGCGGCGGCCAACATCATGGCCGGCATTGGTGACGTGTATCTGGTGGGCGGTGTGGAGCACCTCGGCCACCTGCCGATGATGGACGATGTCGATATCAACCCCAAGCTGGGGCTGAACGTGGCCAAGGCAGCCGGCATGATGGGCATGACCGCCGAATACCTCGCCATGATGCACGGCATCGGCCGTGAAGCGCAGGACAAGCTGGGCCTGCGCTCACACCAGCTCGCCCACAAGGCAACGGTGGAAGGCAAATTTGCCCGGGAAATCATTCCGGTAGAGGGCCATGATGCCGCCGGTGCGCTGGCGCTGGTTGAGCAGGACGAAACCATCCGTCCGGAAACCACCCTCGAAGGCCTCGCCAGCCTGCCGCCGGCCTTCAACCCGCAGGGAGGCACCGTGACAGCGGGCACCTCGTCACAGATCTCCGACGGTGCCTCCGCCATGCTGGTGATGTCGGCGGAGCGTGCGCAGGCGCTGGGGATGGAGCCGGTCGCGCGCATCCGCGCCATGACGCTGGCCGGGGTCGACCCGTCCATCATGGGCTATGGCCCGGTGCCCTCCACGCAGAAAGCGTTGAAAAAGCTCGGCCTGACCATCAAGGACATCGAGATGGTAGAGCTGAACGAGGCGTTTGCCGCACAGGCGCTGCCGGTCCTGAAAGACCTCGACCTGCTGGACGACATGGAAGACAAGGTGAACGTGCACGGTGGCGCCATTGCTCTCGGGCACCCCTTCGGCTGCTCCGGCACCCGCATCACCGGCTCTCTGCTGACCGTCATGCAGGATCGCGACCTGACCCTGGGTGTTTCCACCATGTGCATTGGCCTGGGCCAGGGCATTACGACGGTGGTTGAGCGCATCTGAGAGCGCTGCCAGTCACCCGGTGAGGCCGCCCTCCGCCAGAAGGCGGCCATATCCATACCTTCTTCGCCGGGCAGCGCTTTGCAGCCTTGAGGCCTGACTCGGCGTCTTATTCGCTGCTCAGCAGCGCGTCCACCCGCCTCAGCGCATCCAGCAACTCCGCCGTGGGCAGTGCTGACCCGCTGAAAAACTCCTCCGCCATCGGCGCGATACCACAGCGCTCGGGCAACGGCGTGCCCTCTTCCAGCATGCGATACAGCGTGGGCAGAAAGATGAACTGCAGCCACTGGGGCGGGGTGAGTGTGTCGATGGCGAACGGCTCTGTGGACGCCAGGGCCTCTGCAGGGGGCGGGGTGGCATCCCACAGCGCCAGGCGCCGCAGTTCGGCCTCGATATCAATCAGCACTTCGGCTACGTCCGTGCGCATGGGCTCTCCGACGGAAATCAATGCGAGGGCTAGAACTTCTCGGGACGCAGCACGTCCACATCGCAGGTGTAGAGGATCATGGCGTAGTTGTCGTAATAGTGCTCGCGTAACCCGGCCGCAATGCGATCTGCGGTCACATCATCGCAGACGACTTCGATGCGCAGGTTCCGGTTGGCTTCCCAGTTTCCCTCACGCACCCCGCGCGCACCCTTGCCGCGGGCCTCGGTAATCGTGTAACCGTGTGCTCCCCAGCGCTCCATGTCGCGCAACAGGTGCGACTCGATGGTGGATTCGGTGACAACAGTCAGCAGGCGTCGGGGGTGTTGTTCCATGATCAGGCGGCTCCGGTCAGTGCGTAGAATTGGCCAGCGAACCAATGGTACAGCGGAATGCCGAACAGTACATTAAAGGGGAAGGTCACGCCCAGCGATGCCGCCAAAGACAGGGCCGGATTGGCTTCAGGAACCGAAATACGCATGGCTGCCGGCACGGCAATGTAGGAGGCACTCGCGGCGAGTGTCGCCAGTACCACCGCACCACCCACGGACAAACCCAGTGCCCAGCCCAGCCCGAGCCCGACCAGTGCCGACAGCACGGGGGTCAGCACACCAAAGGCCAGCAGGAAAAAGCCGTAGCGGCGCAGCGTGCCAATCTGGCTTGCGGTCACCAGCCCCATTTCCAGAAGGAACAGCGCCAGCAGCCCCTGGAAGGGGTCGAAGAACAGGGGGGCCAGCTTCGCCAGCCCCTCTTCGCCGGCAATCCAGCCGATCAGCAGCCCGCCCACGAGCAGGACGATGCTCTTGCCGAGCAGCACTTCATGCGCTGAATCGCGCAGCTTTGCGCCGCTGGCGAGCCCTTTGGCGAGGACGATGCCGACGAGAATCGCCGGGATCTCCAGCAACACCACAAACAGTGGCATGTAGGCCTCGAAATCGATCTCCCGCGAACCGAGGTAAGCGACCACGACGGCAAAGGTACCCACACTCACCGAACCATAGTGAGCCGCTATGGATGCGGCGTCAGCCCGCGGCAAACGGCCGATACTGAGCAGCACCGGGAAGCTCAATAAGGGCAAAACAAACCCCATGGCAACCACCGCAACCATTTGCGGCACCAGCTCCAGGAAGGGCTGGCGGGCAAGCTCAATTCCCCCTTTCATGCCAATGGCCAGCAGCAGCAGAATACTCAGCAGCTCGTAGACCTGTACCGGCAGGCGCAGCTCCGAACGCAATACCCCGGCGATGACCCCCAACAGGAAAAAGAGGACAACGGGATCCATATCAGGCGCCGGTTGCGCCGGCGACGAGCCGGGTCAGCTCAGCGGTGCGCTGCTGCAGGGCCTCCGTGTCGCGATCGACCAGGGTAATGTGCCCCAGCTTGCGACCCGGCGCCGGGGACTTGCCGTAATCGTGCAGATGGGCACCATTCACCGCCAGCAGTTCGCGCGCCGCGGGCCACTCGCCTATCACGTTGACCATGACGCTGGGAGCCACTGCTGCCGTGGACCCAAGGGGCAGGCCGGCGATGGCGCGCAGGTGGTTCTCGAACTGGGAGGTTACCGCGCCCTCTATCGTCCAGTGCCCACTGTTGTGAACACGTGGCGCGTACTCGTTCACCAGCAATTGGTCGCCGCACTGGAACAGTTCCAGCGCCAGCACGCCGACGTAATCCAGCGCATTGAGCAAACGCTCGCAGTAGTCCCGCGCAGGGCCTTCCATAGGATCATCCGAGAGTGAGCGTGAAACGCGCAGGATGCCTTCCGCATGGCTGTTTTCGCTCAACGGCCAGGTGCGGCACTCCCCGTCCCGGCCGCGCACTGCAATCACCGAAACCTCGCGATCAAACGCTACCCTCGCCTCCAGAATGCACGGTACGCGGCCCAGGACCTCCCAGGCAGGCAGCAGCTCGGAGGCCGCCGCTACCGACGCCTGCCCCTTGCCATCGTAGCCCATGCGGCGGGTTTTCAGGATAGCCGGCACACCGGTCACCGCCAGCGCCCGCTCCAGGTCCGCTTCGGAATCAATGGCCGCGTACCGCGCCGTGGGCAGCCCGAGCCGCGTGAAGAGGGACTTTTCCTGCAGCCGCTCCTGGGAGAGCAGAATGGCTTCACTGCAGGGGGCGAGCAATTCGCGCCGTTCCAACGCATCCAGCGCGACCGGGGCGATGTGCTCAAACTCAGTGGTAGCGACGTCAATGCGCTCGGCGAAGGACGCCAATGCAGCCTCGTCTTCATACCCCGCGCGCAGGTGTTGCCCCAGCGGCGCCGCGCAAGGGGCCGGCTCAGGGGCCAGGAACGTACAGCGTAAACCCAGCGGATACCCCGCCAGGGCCAACATCTGCGCCAACTGGCCAGCGCCTAGAATGCCTATATTCACAACACGGGTACTCTGGGGTCGGGGTGCGCCAGCACCCTGTCTGACTGACGGGCGCGGTAGGCGCGCAGTCGCTCGCGCAATGCCGGGTCGTGATTGGCGAGCATGGCGGCCGCCAGCAATGCGGCATTTACCGCACCGGCACGTCCGATAGCCAGCGTACCCACCGGAATACCCGCGGGCATCTGCGCAATGGACAGCAGCGAGTCCAGACCGTTCAGGGCGCGGGACTGCACCGGCACCCCCAACACCGGCACCTGTGTTTTAGCCGCCAGCATGCCCGGCAAGTGCGCCGCACCGCCAGCGCCTGCGATAATCACCTGCAACCCGGCGGACTCTGCCGCCTCGGCATAACTGAACAGACGGTCGGGTGTGCGGTGTGCCGACACCACCTCGACCGTGTGAGGCACCTCGAGCTCAACCAGGGTCTCTGCGGCGCCCTGCATGGTTTCCCAGTCGGAACGGGAACCCATGACGATACCGACAAGTTCATTCATTGTGAGTCTTTCCCCTTGTATCCTGCCATTGCGGCTGGTGGGCGTCTGTGTGCCCGGGCATGAATCCTTGTGGCGGGGGCCGGCGGGATATGAAACGCGCGAATCCTACACAAGACGAAAGCCATGATATATTCGATTTTTATAAATAATCAATTCGACTATTTCTGATATGACGCCGCTCAACTACAACCACCTTTACTACTTCTTCCATGTTGCCACCGATGGCAGCATTACCCGCGCCAGCAAGCGCCTCAATTTGACCCCGCAGACCATCAGCGGGCAGATCGCCGCATTCGAAGAACAGCTGGGCGTGAAGCTGTTTCGCCGCGAGGGTCGGCGCCTGCGGCTGTCAGAACAGGGGCGGCAAATCTATGCCCACGCCGACGAGATTTTCCAGCTCGGCCGTGAAATCCGCCAGCTATTGCAAACCGAAAGTGCCAGCGCCGAAACTTTCCGCGTGGGCATCACCGACTCCATTCCCAAAATTCTCGCCAACCGGCTGCTGCAACCCGCCCTGAAAGCCGTGGACAAGCTGCGCCTGCAGTGCCACGAGGGCGACCAGGATACCCTCCTGGCCGAGCTCGCGGTGAGCCGCCTCGACTGCATCATAACCGATCAGCCACTACCCTCCGGCAGCCATATCAAGGCCTGGAACTACCGTATCCTGGAATCCGGTTTCACCTTTTTTGCGGTTCCTGAACTGGCCGCTGCCTGCAGCGAGCATTTCCCCGGCAGCCTGAGCGGCAGGCCCTTCCTGGCCCCCGGCCGCAAGGCCGGCAGCCGATCCTTCCTCAAAGCCTGGTTCGAAAAACACGGTATTACCCCCGAGATCGTGGCCGAATTTGATGACAGCGCATTACTCAAATCCTTCGGGCAAACCGGTTTGGGCGTGTTCGCGGCCCCCAGCATCATCGAGGAGTACGTGATTTCCCAGTATGGCGTCGCCGTCATCGGTCGCACGCGGGAATTCGTGGATGTGTTCTACGCCATTTCTCCCGAGCGCCGCCTGCAGCACCCGGCAACCCTGGAGATCGTCAATACGCCGCTGGCAGTGGAATCCGCGGCTAGCGCCCCAACTCTCGAGTAAAGGGCGGCAGGGAATCCAGTATGGCCTGGCCGTAGCGGCGCGTGAGCAGGCGGCGGTCCATGAGTGTCACCCGGCCGCTGTCCTGTTCTGTGCGCAGCAGGCGCCCGCTGGCCTGCACCAGGCGCAGCGCCGCGTCCGGCACGCTGATCTCCATGAAGGCGTTGCGTCCCTGGGCCTCCACCCACTCCGCCAGCGCGGCCTCGATAGGGCTGTCGGGCACGGCGAAGGGAATCTTGGCGATCACAACATGGCGACAGTAGGCACCGGGCAGGTCAACGCCCTCGGCAAAGCTGGCCAGGCCGAAGAGGATACTGCCACGCCCTGCATCCACCGCCTCCCGGTGCTGGCGCAGTATCTCCTGTTTGCTGCCATCCCCCTGCATCAGCAGCAGGCTGCCGAACGCCGCTGATACACCCGCGTGCACATCCTGCATCTGCCGCCGGGAGGAAAACAGCACCAGGCTGGCCTCGCTGCGGTCGAGCAAGCCGGGCAGCTGGTCGATCAATGCCGCGGTATGGGCTTCGGCGTCACCGGGGTCGCAGGGCATGGCGGGCACACGCAGGGTCGCCCGGGAATAGTCAAACGGGCTCGCTACCACCTTGAAGACGCCTTCGGACGGCGCGCCGGAATGCAAAATGAAGCGGTCAAAGGAACGCAGGGCAGTGATGGTGGCGGAGGTAATGACCACGCCGGCCGCGCGTGACCACAGATACTCCTGCAGGATATCGGCGGCGAGAATGGGGCTGCATCGCAGGTCGAAACCGGTTTGTCCGCCACCGTCGAGCAGGCTGATCCAGCGCGCCATGGGCGGTACCTCCCCCTCGCCACTCACGGCGTAGGCCTGCCACAGGGCCAGCGTGGATTCCGCGCGATTCAATAGGCCACCCAGGCTCAGGTGCCAGGTTTCTGCATCGCCGGGAGGCAGGCCGCAATCGTCTTCTTCCAGCGCTTCCGCCAGGCGCGCCTCGATCTTCGCCAGCGCAGTGCTGATCTGCTGAAACTGGCTGGCAAGGCCGGCCGCCAGAGGCTGCAACTGTTCCGGCACGCGGCCATGCGCGAAACGCAGCTGCTGATCGTCGCTGCGCCCGCTGGTGGGGGCGCGTTCGGCGAACAGGGTGGCCACCGTCTGCTCCGCAACCTGCAGGGCGTTCTGCGCCTCCTCCATCACCCCGGGCAGCACTGCCAACGGTCGGGCGATATCGGTTAATGGCGCCAGCGCAGACGCGGCCTGCACCAGCAGTTTGCGGTTGTCCTGCAGCCACTGCACCGTGGTGTGCAGCCGGCAGAAACTGGCAAAATGCCCCAGCGCCTTGTCGGGCAGGTGATGCCCTTCGTCGAACACATAAATACTGTCTTCGGGCGCCGACAGAATGGCGCCGCCACCGAGGGCGAGGTCGGCGAGCACGAGATCGTGGTTGGCGACCACCACATCGGCATACTGCAGGGCATCCCGCGCGCGAAAAAAGCTGCATTGACTGATGTTCGGACAGCGCCGGCCACTGCACTGGCTGTGATCGGTGGTGGCCCCGAACCAGATGGCTTCCGGCACCTGGCCCGGCCAGTTATCGCGGTCACCATCCCACTCACCCCGCCCGAGCGCTTCCAGCATGGCGCTGTACACCGGCAGGGCCTCGGCGTTGTCCGGTGCCTGAAACTCATCGGGGTACAGGGGGAGCACGTCTCCGGCGCCGCAGCCGCCGAGGTGATGGTCCAGTTTGGACAGACAGACATAACGCCGGCGGCCTTTCGCCAGTGTGTAGCTGAACTCGAGGCCACTGTGCTGGCGGATATCCGGCAGGTCCTTGTTGACGAACTGCTCCTGCAGGGCAACCGTGGCTGTGGCCACCACCAGTCGCTTGCCCAGCGCCTGCGCCAGGGGGATCGCGGTGACGGCGTAGGCGATCGTCTTACCAGTGCCGGTGCCCGCCTCAATAACGCAAACGGCCGGTGTTTCCGGGCGGGCGCGGCCTGTCTCCGGGTTGATGCGAGCCAGCGCATTGGCGATTTCCGCAATCATCTGGCGCTGGCCCCAACGCGGCTTCAGGCCCTTGGCGGCGGTGATGGCGGCGTAGGCTTCGCGAATCTGCTCCTTGAGGGCATCGCTCAGCAAGACGCTGGCGGCTCCGCCGCCGCACGCAGTGCCAGCTTGCTGGCCACGGCGTTGGCGTAAGTGGCCAAAGCGAAAGGTCGCTGTTCCGCGGGCAGGCTCTCGATGCGGGCGCGGAAATCAGCCTCGGAGCAACTGCCCGCCTCGCGTGTGAGCGTGGCTGGCACCACGGCCGCATCGCCCTGCAACATTCGCCAGGCCTGCAGGTTGGTGGGATGCAGGCAGTAAAGCGAGACAATTTGCCGGTCGATTTCCGCCGCTACCGCATCGGGCCCGTCGAACTCGCCCACCAACGGCGTACCGAACGCCACATGCACGCGCCCTTTCTGGCCGGAGATACCTCGGGCGATAGAGGCAACATCTTCTTGTTCGGCCTTGGCATAACTGCCGGTGGTGCTGCGCAGGTGCATTTCACGCGCCTTCATGCCGTCGCAGGGGTCCAGTTCGTAGGCGATAGACACAGGCACGATACCCAGCGCGTTGATCAGCTCACTGAAGCTTTCAGTCTGTTTATCGCGGCTCATCGCCAGCATCTTGATGACGGCGGGTTCGGTTCGGTCGATGCCGTCTTTCGCGCGTCCTTCGCGCTGCGCAATCCAGATCGGTGCGCGCTCTTCCTGCAGCGACAGGCGGATGTAGTTGGACAGGTGGCGGGAGGCAGCCAGCAACGCCCGCCCGCTGGCAACCGAGCGCTTGACGATAAAGCTCTTGTTGAGCCGCATGAGGTCCGACACCCAGGGCTTGGTGAGCAGGTTGTCGCCGATGGCAATGCGCACCGTCTGGTGGCCACTGCGGTGCAGCGCATAGTTGGTGAAGGCCGGGTCCATGACGATGTCGCGGTGGTTGCTTATGAACAGCCAGGGGCGCGAGACATCCAGCTCATCCAGGCCCGAGACGCTGAAGCCTGCGGTGGTATCGTCGATCACCTTCTCGACGTAATGCTTGATGACCATCTGCATACCGTGGACATCCTGCACGCCGCGGAGCTGGCGGCCGAGGTACCAGCGCACGACAGGCCGTGCCAGGCCGGGCAACAGGCGCGCCACCCGGCCAAGACTCAGACTGGCAATCGCGTCGAGCAGCTCCCGGTCCGCGAGGAGGCGCTGGAGGACCGCGGGCACTTCTTCATCACGGTAGGGACGGATATCCGCAAAGGGATCGCTCAAAGCAATATCCTCAAGAAAAACAGCGCCACACGATACCCAAATTCCCCCGGCACGTCATCCGCCAGATCCAGCCAGGGCGCCTCACTCCGGCCTTCGCATGCGCTGACACGACAGCAGGCTTCTGCTAATCTCAAGCCCGCTCCACCGGAGCCACGTGCCTATTGGGAGGAACCATGGAAGCCACGTCTGCAACACTACTTACCTTCGGCCTCGCCACCCTGTTGCTCAGCTGGGTGCTGTTGCTGATTCAGTCCTGGAAGGAAGATTACGCGTGGGGCTTGTGCGCCCTCATTCTTCCCCCCTTTGCCTACCTGTATGGCCTGTTCCGCCTGGACAAGGCCGGGCAATCCGTTCTGCTCGCCATCGTCGGCCTTGTGCTGATCGCCATGGCCTGACGCTGTTACCCAGGCACCCGCCCATTAAACATTTGTAACCTTCAGGCGTCTGCAGAACAGACGCCCTGATTTACATATTTAGTTATTAAAAATCAACACGTTAAGCCAAGAAAAAAACCTAAGACGAGCTCTGCTGTTACTTTTTTAACCCCGGCGTTACGAATCTGTAACTGTTCTACACACGTAGAACGAACGTATACTACTGCCATCCTGCTGTCGGTGGTTACATCGCCACAGGCTGGCCCTACACTGTAACCGTTCGTTGAGGAACCAAGATGAAACTCGCCAAAATTGCCACCGTCTCTGCCCTGCTGGCCCTGTCATCCGCTGCCTTTGCCGCCAAGCCGACCAGCATTGTCTTCCAGGGTAACCATGAATCCAGCACCGGCGCCGCCTACTCCGAGTACATGGTGAAATGCTCCAACGGCAAAACTGCCACCCTCACTGCGTGGGAAAACCGTCGCAAGTGGTGTGCGGGCAACGAGCTGAACGACAGCTGTGAGCGCAAGCAGATCAAGGCCGCCAAGGCAGCCTGCGACGCCCTCTAATCAGGCCTCGAGGTAGCGCCGGCGCAACTCTTCGCGCTCGGCGCTGCCAACCCCCAACTCGCGGGCCAGGTAACTGTTGACGTCCCCATAGTCGGCAATCGCCTGCAACGCGCGCGCCAGATACGCTTCGTGCACTTCCAGCATCGGCATGATCGCGTCATCTTCCTGCGACTGAAAACCGTATTTGACCCGTAGACGGTCTATCTCCTGACGCGGATCGAAGAAGCGACGGGTCAACAGATAGTCCGCCATCACCTGCTCACCGGACACACCCAGCGCCATCAGGATTATCGCCGCGGCAAAGCCCGTACGATCCTTGCCGGCCGCGCAGTGCACCAGAAAACGGGCATCGTCCTGCGCCAGGATCTCACTGAACATGCGCCGATAAGCAGGGCTCTGCGCCTCCACAAAGTCGCGATTGATATCCACCATGAAATCGAACATCGGTTGCCGCCCACCGCGGTCGAGCTGACCGTCAGCGAAGGCGGCATCGTTGCTGCCCGGCGTAATCGGCACGCTGGCAACCCGCGGCGCTCGCGCACTGGGCAGACGGTTGGGGCTGGCACTCTGCTCAGTCTCGCGCCGGAAATCGCACAACAGATCGAGCTGCAGATGGTCCAGCAGGGTCAAGTCCTGCTCTGTCAGCTGCGAAAGTTGGCCTGACCGGTACAGGTAACCCCAGCGCACGCGCCTGCCGTCCGCCGTGTGGTAGCCGCCGAAATCACGGAAATTGGGTGTGCCCTGCATACCGAGCCGGCGCTCCATGGCGACCAGCTCATTGCCATGTTTATCCTGCAGGCGAAATTGGTGGCGACGCCCCACTGGCAAGCCCTGAACCCGCATACGCGGTACCGCTTCTTCATAGTGCATCTGCAGGTCCGCTTGGGCCTCCAGCGGACTGACGGTAACCTGCGTGTGCGGGTGACTCGCCTCCCACTCAACGTGGTAGTCACCTTCAGGCTCACGCCAGATGTGCACCGTGTTGGTCAGTAGCATATAAACTCCGAATCAGTTTGCTGCAGGCGACGGGGTGGCGATGACCGCCTGTACCAGGGTTTTTATCAGGGTGAGCTGGCGCTCAAGCGCTTCGTCGCTGAACGGGTCCTGCCCGAGCAGGTCGCGGTACATTGGCGCCATGGTCACATAGGACATGATCAGGTTGTTGAAGGCCATCACCGCCCACGGACGCAAGCCGGCGTCGCCCAGCGCACGCAAGCCGGGCTGCAACAGGCCTTCATCGTCGTGAAACATGGGTCGAAAAAAGCGCTCGATAAGATCGTTGGTTCCCGGGCCGCCAGACAGCGCCGCATGCTGCAGCAGCCGGGCCAGATTGGGGTTGGCGTGATGCTTGCGGACAATCGCCTCGAGCCACTGGTACAGGCGCTCGTCGGTAATCGGCGCCGCGTGCAACTCTTCCATCGGCGCTGCAAAGTCATCCAGGAGACGACCCAGCACCGCGCGATACAGCGCCTCTTTGTTGCGAAAATGGTTATAAAGGCTGGGAGAGCGAATACCCACGCGCTCTGCCACCTCGCCAAGTGAGGCACCCTTGTAGCCCTTCTTGGCGAACAGATCTTCCGCCGCGTCCAGAATGCGCTCGGCGGTACCGCTCGCAGGCTCGGCTCTGTGTTCCTGGTTGGCGACCATGGCGTGCGATTCCACCGCTTTCGAGTCAAACATGCAGTATACCGCAGCTTCGCCGGCAGGCGCAGCAAGGCCGCCGGGAATACGGCCCCATGGTTGACAAGACACAGGCTTATGTGAATAATCTCGCCTCCTGAAATTTGCTAACCCACGAGGAACTATTGTGGCCAACTCCCCGCAAGCCAGAAAGCGCGCCCGCCAAGCGGAAAAGCGTCGCGCCCACAACTCCAGCCTGCGTTCGCTGGTGCGTACCAACATCAAGAAAGTGATCGCTGCCATTGGCACCGGCGATGCCGAGCAGGCCAAAGCGGCCTACGCCAGCGCCGTACCGGTCATCGACCGTATGGCCGACAAGGGCATCATCCACAAGAACAAGGCCGCGCGTCACAAGAGCCGCCTCAACACCCAGATCAAGGCACTTGCTTCCGCCTGATTCGGGATATTGCATTCCACAAAAAAGCCGGCTTAATGCCGGCTTTTTTGTGCGGGGCAGAAAAGGCGCTCAACTCGCCTTGCGCGGCTCCTCGGAGGCATCCTGCATCTCGTGGAACGCGGCCAGCATGCTCTGCTCGTAACCCTGGGCCTCGTTGGTATCCAGAGGCCGCTCCAGCAGCGTCCAGTCGATATCGCCATCGGTCGCCAGGTTTTCGAACTCCAGAATGCCCAGCGCCTCGAACTTCGGCCGGATCTTGTCGGTCAGCAGACCGATGCGCTTCAGGTTGGGAATCACGCGCTGGAACAACAGGTTGCGGAAGGTGGACATGACAAAACCCTCCAGCACCTGCAGGCGCGCCTCTTCCACGTCCCAGCCGAAGTGTGCAAAAACATCGGTTGCCACCAGCCGCTCGCGGCTCACCACGCAGGCCTCGTAGGCGAACTGGGCGCGCTCCTCACGCTCCTCGTCGGTCAGGGTTTTGACAAACTCCTCCAGGTAATTCACACCGAAGGTCACGTGCCGCGCTTCGTCCCGTGTGACCAGGTACACCACATCCTTGAGCACCGGGTCGGGGGTGGTTTCGCGTGTGGTATTAAAGGCCGACAGTGCCAGTCCCTCGATCACCAACTGCATGCCGATGAACTTCATGTCCCAGCGCGCATCGGTGAGGATCTTGTCGATGATCGCTTTCAGGTGCGTGTTGATCGGGTACATCACGCCGATACGCTTCTGCAGGTACTTGTTGAAGACCTCGACGTGGCGCGCCTCGTCGAACGTCTGTGATGCAGCGTACAACTTGGCGTTGAGGGTGGGGGCACAGGAGCACAGCTGCGATGCCACCAGCAGCGCACCCTGTTCGCCATGCAGGAACTGGGACAGGCTCCAGGCATTCATGTGCAGCCAGAACTCCTTGCGCGTCGGCTCATCCATATCCAGGTAGGGCTGGTAGGTGTGCAGATTCATCAGCTCGGGCATGCGTTCTTCGTCCGGCCAGGGGCGGTCCCAGTTGATATCCATCTCCGGGTCCCAGTTGAGCTGCTTGCCGAGGTCATAGAGCTTCTTGATACGATCGTCCTGCACCTTGTAGTCCCAGTTGTAAGACCCGGTGAGCGGGGTGCTGAAAATCTCGGCGATATGATCGACATCACCGGGGGTCAGCAGATCCTCCAGATCCGGGTTCTCACGCGGGTAGTCGGCATTGGCGAAGCGCTGGATCTTGCGCGGGGTGGTGCTCCACTCTACTTTCATAACCGTACTCCTGACATCAAAATGACATTGAGCTTCACTATGTGCGAGCGCCCGCAGGCTAACAAGGTGAAGTCTTGTCAAAATAAGGTTATTTGTGGCCAAATGAGTCCATGCCCCGAGTCAGCGCACCAGCACAATACATCCTGATCCTGATCGACATGGTCGAGCACTGGGGCTTTGACCGTGAAGCTGTGCTTGTCGGCACCTCGCTGGCCGAGTCCGGGCTTGCAGGGATCGGCGCACGCGTCAGTGAGGACGACTTTTCCCGCCTGGTCGCTAACGCCCTCGCCCTGACCGGTAACACGGCGCTCGGACTGCAGCTGGGCATGCGCCTGAACTTGAGCGCCCACGCCATTCTCGGCCAGGCATTCATGACCTGCCGCGACCTGCGACAGGTCATGGACCTGTTCATGCGCTATTACCACCTGCTGTCCTCACCCACCCTGCAGCTCGAATTTACCGAAGCCGAAGGCCGCTGTGTACTGACCACCGTCGCCGCGCCCGCGGACAATCGGCCTGAGTTCGGCACTGAGCTCATGTACGCCGCCATGCTCAATACACTGCGCGGCTTGCTCAACCGGCAGGATCTCGTTGTGCGAGTGGAGCTACCCTACCCCGCTCCGCCGCATGCGGCGACTTACCACGAGGTCTTTGGCGAGGACGTGCACTTTGATAGCACATTGGGGCGCATTTCATTTGACGCCCAATTGCTGGATGTGACCCTACCGCTGTCCAACCCCGCGCTGCGCTCGCTGTACGAAAACGAGTGCGCGCGGTTGCTGGCCGATCTGGAGGAGCACGACACCGTGTCCGAACAGACCTTGCGCCTGCTGCGCAAGCTTGAGGGACAGTACCCGCAGATGCCGCAGCTCGCCAATATGCTCAACCTGAGCCCGCGCACCTACCGCCGCCGGCTGGAGCAGGAGGGTACTGCCTACCAACAGCTGCTGGACCGGGTGCGGGCGGAGCACGCCACACGCTACCTGAAGAACAGCCGCCTGCCACTGTCCACAATTGCCTACCTGGTGGGCTTCAACGATGCCTCGAACTTCCGCCGCGCCTACCAGAAATGGACCGGGCGGACGCCGCGGGAGGTGCGCAGTGAACGCTAAGCGCTCACTCGCCGTTTATCTGGGGCGACGCGCGGCACAGCGCCTGCGCGAGGACGGCTGGCACCCGGATCATTTCAGCCTGCTGCTGGGCGCATCCGGAGGGCCCAAATGGCTGGTGCTGGGCCAGCTGGATCGCGTGCTGTTCGGCGACTTCCTGCAACGCGGCCAACGCCCGTTGTCGCTGCTGGGGTCATCCATCGGCTCCTGGCGCCACGCCTGCCTGGCGCAGGCAGACCCGGTAGCGGCACTGGAGCGCTTTCAACAGGCCTATCTGGAGCAGGCCTACAGCGCCAGGCCGCCGCCCGATGAAATCAGCGCCGCCAGCGCGCAGATACTGGCCGCGCTGCTGGGTGCCGAGGGCAGCACCGCACTTGCCAGCCACCCGCGCTGGCGCACCCATATTGTGACCGCCCGCGGCAGAGGCCCGGCAGGCGCCAGGCAACCGGCATTGCTCGGCGCCGCCATGGGGGCCGCCGCTCTCGGCAACAGCGTCCACCGCCGGTTGCTGGGTGCCAGTTTCCAGCGCGTGGTGTTTCACAGCGGCGAGCAACCAGCCCCGCAGCTTTCCCTGACGGACTTCAACACCACCTACACCCCACTGCGACCCGCCACAGTCGCCCTCGCCCTGCAGGCCAGTGGCTCGATTCCCTTTGTGCTGGCGGGCGAGCGCAATATCGCCGGCGCACCCGCAGGCCATTACTGGGATGGCGGTATCATTGATTACCACTTCGACCTGCGCCACTACCGCGGTACCGGGCTGATTCTCTACCCGCACTTTCGCGCCGACCTCACCCCCGGCTGGTTCGACAAGTTCCTGCCCTGGCGCCGTTCGGGGCTGGATGCGCTGGACGACCTGGTACTGCTGTGCCCAACCCCGGAATTCGTCGCCTCCTTGCCGGACGGCAAGATTCCGGACCGCAGGGATTTCACCCGTCTGGGCACGGCGGCGCGTGTTGCCGTGTGGCGCGAGTGCATTGCGCGCAGCGAGGCGCTTGCAGAGGAATTTCAGACGCTGTTGGCGGGGCCGGACCCGCTGGCAGGTGCGACCCTGCTCAACTGATCATTTCATCGAGGTAGCGTTGGACTTCGGCACGCAGGGGCCGCTGGAACGCCGATGCCAGCAGCCCCAGCCGCACGGACACATCGACCAGGCCATCGTGGAAGGAGAGCTTGCCATCGATGCCGCCGCCTTTCATGCGCACGCTGTCACCCTCCCAGCGGGAGCGCACGCCGTGTTCGCGTTCCAACCTGTCCGCGAGGCGCTGCGCTGCCTGACGCAGATCCTCCTTGGGCATGGTGTAAGGTTTGGTCAGCCGGAATCCCGCCATGATTGCATGCCTGTCTGTGTAAACCCAAGATTACGCCGAGCCGCGGCGCATGACCAGCCAGTTGCCCGCCAGCACCAGGCCAAAACCGGCCAGGCCCACCAGTGTCCAGTGGTAGTCCTCGAACACCGTGGAAATCAACAGCGCGACCACCGGAAACAGCAGCGAGCTATACGCCGCCCGGCCCGGGCCAATGTTACCAATGAGCGTGACGTAGGCCCAGAAGGCCACCACCGAGCCAAACACCGCCAGGTACAGCAGCGAACTCAGGTAGCTGATCTGCCAGTCGACGGTGATGGGCACCCCCAGCACCAGGGCGGATGCGTACAGGGCGAGAGCACCGTAAAGCATGCCCCACGCATTGCACACCAGCACGGGCAAGCCATCCCGGCTGTTGCGTGCGGCAAAAATATTGCCGAAAGACGCACAGCAGGTACCGGCAAAACACAGCAGCAGGGCGCGAAAGCCGGCGTCATCGAAGGTGAAGCTCTCCAGCTGCGGCATGAATACGCCCACCATACCCACCAGACCGATACCGGCCCCCAGGGCCACCAGACCGCTGATCGGCAGGCGCAGGAAGATCGCACCATTGACCATGTTCAGCACCACCTGGGTCGAAAACACCACCGCCACCAGACCGCTGGCCAGGTGCTCACTGGCAGGATAGATAAAGAGATAATTGCCGCTGAACAGGCAAAGCCCCTGGAAAAACACCATCACGTGGTCGCGCCGTGACAACGGCGTCAGGCGGCGGCGCAGGATCAGGTAGAAGAAAATAAGCAGCGCAGCGAGCATGGAACGGTGCGCAATGGACACCATGGGTGCGACTGTGCCCAGCTGGAACTTGATGGCGATCCAGGTGGAACCCCAGATCACCACCGTAATGGCGTAGAGCAGCAGATTATTCATGGCGAGGGCCGCGGAAAAGCGCGCACTTTAGCGCATCCGCCGGCTCGCGCCTACGGGGCGCCGCAGCGCCCCCGCGGGCGCGCTCAGTTGTTGATGAACTCGCCGGCGTACCAGTTCAACATGGCAATTTTCTCCTCCAGCGGCTTGTCCTCTTCCATCTCGTAGACATTGCGGAAGCCAATCACCACGTCGGTCACACCAATGCTCTCCAGCTTTTCAATGCCCTCGCGGGTAAAGGCATCCTGCCCGGTGGTGAAGATGCGGAACGGCCGATCGCTGGTACCGTGCTCGTCGCGCAATTCATTGAGGCGACGAATGTAGGACTCAAGCTGCTGCATGTCGGCCCCGGCGCACATCCAGCCATCGCCGACTGTGGCCGCGCGGCGCAGCGCGGGCTCGGCGTGGCCACCCACCAGAATGGGGGTAGGCGCGGTGGGTTTCGGAGTCATCTTGATCGCCGGCATGTTGTGGATTTCACCTTTGTAACCGAAGAACTCGCCACTCTCGAGACCGCGGATGATGTCGATCTGCTCGTCCAGGCGCAGGCCGCGCTTTTCCCAGGGCACGTCACACACCGCGAAGTCTTCTTCCCAGGGGCTGATACCCACCCCGAAGTCGAAGCGGTTGTTAGAGAGCGCCTGAATGCTCTGCACCTGCTTGGCGACAATGGCCGCCTGGCGCACAGCCACCTTGTAGACAAAGGTAGCGAAGCGAATCTTCTCGGTTACGGTCGCCATGCCCGCTACCGCGATCAGGCTTTCGAGAAAGGGCACGCTTTCCAGAAACTCACGGCTACCATCCTTGTTGTAGGGGTACTTTGAGCTGGCTTCCTGCGGGTAGCAAATACTGTCCGGTATGGTCAGGCCATCGTAGCCTGCCTTCTCCGCCGCCTGGGCCAGGGGGACATAGTGGTCGGCTTCACACATGCCGATCTGGTAGCTGAATCTCATTGTGGCGCTCCTGTCTTTTATGATGTGACCACGAGTGCAGCCACTTAAGAACTACGAATACTCTACTCCGGCGGATGACCCGGGTCACGGTAAGCTTTAAAATAGCCCCCTGCGGCCTCAAATACTAAACCTGCCCCACGACCTCGCAATCAGCCACCCGCCGCCATGGCCAGCCCACCGGCGGCAAAAGGATTACACTTGCCCCATGAATGACACCCCGGACACCCCCCAGACCAGCGCCGACCAAAGCCAACGCTTCCTCTTTGACGATGCCGACATTCGCGGTGAAATCGTGCAGCTCGACCACACCCTTGCGGATTTGCTGGCGGTCCACCAGTACGCCCCCGGCGTCTCCCGGCTGCTCGGCGAGCTCCTCGCTGCCGCCACGCTGCTCAGCACGACGCTCAAGTTCGAGGGGCGTTTGGTGCTGCAGGCACGCAGCGAGGGTGAGATTCCCCTGCTCATGGCCGAGTGCAGTGACCAACTGCTGGTGCGCGGGATTGCGCGCGGTGCCCAGCACGCCACGTCCGGGGAATTCAGCCAGCTTCTCGCGGGCGGGGTGCTCGCCATTACCATCGAGCCGCTGCGGGGCAAGCCCTACCAGGGTATCGTGCCACTGTCCGAGAGCTCCCTGGCAGCGAGCCTGGATGCCTATTTCGAGCAATCGGAACAGTTGCAGACGCGCCTCTGGCTGGCCAGCGATGGCGAGCACGCCGCCGGGCTGCTGCTACAGCAACTCCCCGCCCAGCTTGAACGCAACGCAGACCAGCGCGCACTGCAATGGCAACATGCCAGTACCCTGGCCGCCACCTTGAGCGGGGATGAGCTATTGCAGCTGGCACCGGAAACCCTCCTGCACCGCCTCTATCACGAAGACCCCGTGCGCCTGTTCGAGCCACGGGCAGTGCGCTTCCACTGCAGCTGCTCAATGCAGCGCAGCCGCAACGCACTCGCCGCGCTGCCGCCCAGAGAACTGGAGGAGATACTCGCCGAACAGGGCCACGTCGAGGTCGATTGCGAGTTCTGTAACCAGCAGTACCGGTTCGACCGGGAGGGACTGCAGGACCTGCTGCAGGCAGGCCCGTCAGGCACCGTCCACTGAGGCTCGCCGACGATCGCCGAATTTTTCCATAATGCGGTTCGCATACCCGGGGGATTCTGACATAATGGCGCCCCCTGAAAGACCCCTAGAGGCAACTCCGCCTGCAGCGGCGGGCTGCACCGAGCAGCAGGAACACAGGACTCACCATGACCCTTGAAAGCAACACTCCCCGGGAATTTACCGACCTGGGTACGGCACAGCTGGTTGAAGAAGCACTCAAGCGCGGCGAAGGCATCCTTGCCGACACCGGCGCGCTGCTGGTCACCACGGGCAAACGCACTGGCCGCTCCCCCGCCGACCGTTTCATTGTCCGCGAGCCCAGCACAGAAGACAGCATCGACTGGGGCCCGGTCAATCGCCCTTTTGATGCCGAGCGCTTCGACGCGTTATGGGATGAGGTCGAAGCCTACCTCGACGAGCGCGACCGCTTCGTGTCCAACCTGCACGTGGGCGAGCACAGCGATCATTACCTGCCGGTGCGGGTCGTCACGGAAACGGCGTGGCAAAACCTGTTCGGGCGCAACATGTTCATTCGCCCCAAGCAGTACAACATCGGCCGCAAGCCGGAGTGGACCGTGATGAACGCCCCCGGCTTCGTCTGCGACCCGGCGCGGCACGGCAGCAATTCCGACGGCATCGTCATCCTCAATTTTGCCCGGCGCAAGATCCTGCTGGCAGGCATGCGCTACGCGGGCGAAATGAAAAAAGCCATGTTTTCGGTACAGAACTTCCTGCTGCCGGAAAAGGACGTCATGTCCATGCACTGTTCGGCCAATGTCGGCGAAGACGGTGACACAACGCTGTTCTTTGGCCTCTCCGGCACCGGCAAGACCACCCTGTCGGCCGACCCCGAACGCTACCTGATCGGCGACGACGAGCACGGCTGGGCCAAGGGCTCGGTGTTCAACATCGAGGGCGGCTGCTACGCCAAAACCATCGACCTCAGCCAGAAGAACGAGCCGGTCATCTGGGATGCCATCAGCTTCGGTGCCATTATCGAAAACGTGGTACTGGACGGTCATCGACACGCCGACTACAGCGACACCAGCCTGACCGAGAACGGCCGTTGCTGCTACCCGCTGGAGCACGTTGCCAAGCGCACGGAAGCGAACGCTGGCGGCGAGCCGAAGTGCGTGATCTTCCTCACCTGCGATGTGTCCGGCGTGCTGCCCCCTGTATCCATCCTGTCCAAGGAAGCGGCGGCATTCCACTTCCTGAGCGGCTACACGGCGCGCGTCGGCTCTACCGAGCTGGGTGCAGAAGCGGGCATTCACCCTACGTTCTCCACCTGCTTCGGCGCCCCCTTCATGCCGCGCCCGGCCAGTGACTATGCAGAGCTGCTGATGAAGCGTATCGAGGATTTCGGCAGCCAGGTTTACCTGATCAACACCGGCTGGACCGGTGGCTCAGGCGCCCCCGGTGGCACCGGCGCGCGCTTCCCGATCCCGGTCACCCGGGCGATCGTGGCGGCCGCGCAAAGCGGATCCCTGCTGAACGCGCCGCGTGAACACCTCGACATTCTCAACCTCGATTTCCCGACCGCCATACCCGGGGTCGACGCCAAGTACACCAACCCCCGCAACAGCTGGGGCGATACGGCGGCGTACGATGAGCAGGCGCGCACACTCGCCACCCTGTTCCAGGAAAACATCAAGAAGTTCGACGTCGCCGCGGCCATCGTCGCCGCTGGGCCACAGGCGAGCTGAGCCTACTGCAGGCACGCGGCGCCAACGCGCCGTTGTGCCGGCAATCCCCCCTGTTACCGGCCCTCCAACGGGTCGACCATATCCTGTAACCGCTGCCGGCGGTGCAGCACACCTGCGCCTATCTGCTCACCCACCAGATACAGGCAGGGCACCAGCAACAGCGTAACGCCGGTGGCGAAAAGCACACCGAAGGCCAGCGATGTCACCATCGGTATCAGGAACTGCGCCTGCACACTGGTCTCGGCCATGATGGGCAGCAGGCCCACGAAGGTGGTCAGGGAGGTGAGAATAATCGGTCTGAAGCGGTCTTCCCCCGCCTGCAACAGCGCCCTGAGCACGGGATGCCCCGCCGCCCGCAGCTGATTGATACGGTCGATCAGCACCAGGTTGTCGTTGACCACAACACCGGCGCAGGCGATGACGCCCAGGAAGGAGAACATGCTTACCTCCCAGTTGAGGATGAAGTGCCCGAAAATCGCCCCCATTACACCAAACGGCACCGCCGTCAGCACCAGCAGCGGCTGGAAGTAGGAACGAAAAGGCACCGCCATCAGGGCGTAGATCACCAGCATCGCCAGCACCAGGTACTTCAACATGGCATCCATGAACGCCGACTCTTCCTGCAACTCGCCATCCAGCGACAGCGAGAGGCCAGGAAACTGCCGCTTCCACTCGGGCAGGTGGTCGCGCAGGATGGCATCGACCACGGCGCGCGGCACCACACTGCCCGGCACCACTTCCGCCGAGACTTCCAGCGTGCGCTTGCGGTTCAGGCGATCAATGGTCAAGTAACCCGGCTCGTACTGCACCTCGGCCACCGTCGCGAACGGCACCTCGCCACCCGCCGGGGTGCGCACGCGCATCTCCTGCAGGTTGTCTACCGACAAACGCTCCGCTTCCGGATAACGCACCATTACCCGCACATCCTCCCGCGTGCGGGGAATGCGTTGCACCTCGGCACCGTAGAATGCCTCGCGCACCTGCCTGGCCAGGTCAGCAAGGGTAATACCCAGGTTCTCTGCCGCCGGCTTCAGGCCCAGCACTATTTCTTCCTGCGGGTCCTGCAGCGTATCGTTCACGTTGTACACGCCCTCATAGGACTGCAGCACCTCACGCAAGGCGGCTGACACCGCCTTGAGGTCATCCAGCGAATTGGCGGTGGCCACCAGGCGTATCGGCTTGCCGGTCTCGTTGATGGTGTAGTCCAGGTTGAAATCCTGCACCGGCCCCAGGTCACCAATCGCCTCGCGCCAGCGCTCGGAGAGCTCGCCGGTATCCACGTCATCGGACACGGTCTCGATGATCACTTCTATCGTGTTGGCATTGCCCGCGGAGTCGATATGGCCAATTGCCGGGCCGAAGGCCGTATAACGGGGGTCCTCGTTATACTCCTGCTTGATTTGCAGCGCCGCCGACTCAACCTGGCGCAGCACGCTCAAGGTATCGGCGAAGGCTCCGCCCTCGGGCAGCTCGATTTCAGCCACCACATAGTCAGAGTTGATGGAGGGGAAGAACGCAGACCGCAGCCAGCCGCCACCATACAGGGCGAGGCTGACGAGCAGCAGCACGAAAAAGAGTGCCATGATCAACAGGTTGTGACGCAGGCACAGGGCGAGGAAGGGCCGGTAGCGCTGGCGGGCCACCCGCGTCATGCCATCGGCAAACCGCAGCCGCTGCACCTCCAGGCGCCGCAGAAAAGCGAAGCGACTGGGCTTGACCGGGGGCATGTGCGCCAGGTGCGGCGGCAGGATAAGCAGGCACTCGATCAGCGACAGGGCCAGCGCCAGAATCACCACGGACGGTATTGCCATCGCCGCCTGCGCCATGTCCCCGGGCATGAAAAACATCGGTACGAAGAAGATCATGGTACTGATGACCGCGTACATCACCGGCTTGATCACTGCGTGGGTGCCATTGACCGCACCGGCGATACCGCGCTCACCTGCCACCTGGCGAGCGTGCACGGATTCGCCCACGATAATCGCGTCATCCACCACAATGCCCAGTATCAGCAGGAAAGCAAACAGCGAGATCATGTTCAGGCTGGTATTGGTGTACTGCAGCAGGAACAGCGTGCCCACAAACGCGACGCCGATACCCACGCACACCCACATCGCCAGCCGCGGGCGCAGGAACAGCACCAGTACCAGGAACACCAGCACCAGGCCGCCGATACCGTTCTTCAACAGGGTGTCTACCCGCCCCTTGAATGGCACCGAGGAATCCCGCCATACCGACAAGTCCACTCCAGGCGGCAGCCCAGGGCGGGTGTCTTCCACCCACTGGTGGACAACCTCGCTGGTCTCTAACGTATCGGGGTTGGAAGTGACAAATACATGCAGGGTGTGTGAGGGCTTGTCGTTGAAGCGGGTGCGCACGTCAATATCTTCGAAACCATCGACCACCGTGGCCACATCGCGCAGCAGAACCTGTGTGCCGTCCTGCGCGGTGACGACGGGGATCTGTTCGAACTCGAAACGATCGTAAGCCTGGCCGCGTGTCTGCAGGCGTATATCGCCACCGGCGTCCTTGATCGCACCGGCCGGCAGGTTGAGGGAGGAGCCGCGAATGGCCGCAACCACATCACTGAAGGTGAGCCCGTAGCGGCGCAGGGTGTACTCGGAAACCTCGACCGATACCTCATAGGGGCGCGGCGTATCCAGCTCCACCACCGACACATGGGGCTGCGCTGCCAGGTCGTCGCGCAACCGTTCACCCAGGCGCTTCAGGTCCCGCTCGCCGAGGTTGCCGGCCAGCGACACCGCCGCCATGTAATGCCGGTAAGCGAGTTCGGTGACCACAGGCCGCTCGGCCTCCACCGGGAACGTGTTGATGGCATCGACCCGGGTCTTGATCTCTGACGAGAGGCGCTGCATGTTGTAGTCCGGCTCTGCCTCGACCAGCACCGTGCCCATGCCCTCACGCGCCGTACAGCGGATCTCGCGCACGCCGCTCAAGTCGTGCACCGCCTCTTCCACCCGCACGCAAACCTGCTCCTCCACTTCGCGCGGGCCGGCACCGGGGTACACCAGCGAAATGCTCACCCGGTTGAGTTCAATCTGCGGAAAGAACTGCTTGTCCAGCGCGGGGACACTGAGCAGCCCCCCTACCACCAGGAAAATCATCAGCAGGTTTGCCGCGATGGGATTGTGGATAAACCAGCGAACCGGACCGCCCATCCTCAGCGCCCCGCACCGGCGACACGCGCCACTTCATTGACCTCGACCCGCATGCCGGCAATCGTGGCCGTAGGCTCGCGGACAATCACCCTATCGCCCCGGTTAAGCCCCTGCACCCATACCTGCCCGTCCTCGCTCTGCAGCACGGATACCGGCTTGGCAGCTACCTGCTGTCTGGCATCCACCACCATCACCGTGTCATCGCTGCGCAGCGCCGAGCGCGGCAGGCCCGCCACCGCGGGCAGGCTGCGCCCTTCGATGGTCGCATGCACAAACAGCCCCGGTACCAACGGGGGGCGATCACCATCGGGCCCGGGGGCAAACGGCGCAGCGATCTCCGCTACCGCGTAAACCACGCGTGTCTGGGCGTCGATGCTGGCGTCGGTGCGCACTATACGCCCCTGCCAGGACCACTCGCGCCCGCCGAACGTGGCACGCAACCGCACCTCGGGCAGCACCGCTGCCGTGTCGCCGGCGCGGAAATGCAAGGGCAGGTCGATCAGCGCCACCTGCCGGTCCGTCAGCGGCAGGCGCACCTCCATGAACTCAGTCGCATACATGCGTGCCAGGCGCGCGCCGGGCACCACATACTGCCCCGCATCGACAAATTTTTCGCTGATGCGGCCGTCAAACGGGGCCGTGATTTTTGTGCGTTCCAGGTCCAGCTGAGCCGCCGCGAGTTCCGCTTCGGCGGCGCGCACCGCGGCCTGGGCTGAGGCCAGCTGCGGTTCGCGCAGGAACAGCGCGTTTGCCTGAGTGTTTCCCAGGTCGCGCCACTCCCGCTTCGCCTGCAGTGCACGCCCCTCCTCCTCGGCAACGCGTTGGCGTGCGGCAGCCACCTGTGACTCCATACGCGCAATCATGAGCTGGTAATCCACATCCTCGATCCCAACCAGGAGGCTGCCTTGGCGGAAACAGCTGCCGGCAGCGAAATCCGGCGCCACGGTCTCCACCCGGCCCGCCACACGGCTCACGAGGTCGATCTCGCGCTGTGGCTGTACCGTGCCCTGTGTACTCACAGACAGCGCGAGTGGGGTGGGGTCAACCGTCACCACGTCGACCATGGGCGCCGCCTGTTCCGGTATCTCCTGCGGCTCAGGCGCGGACTTTCCCGTCAACAGAAGCCACGACAGCGCAATGCCAACAACGAAGACAGCCCCTGCCGCGAGCACTGAGCGAGCGTTTTTCCAATTCATGAATCACCTGATGGGCAACTGAGCGACCCTGCGACCGCCGTAAAGAAGACATTATCCGGACAGCGCAATGCTACTCCTGTTCCGGGATTTACGCACCGGAACCGACCGCGGATGCGGAAAACGGCAATTTGTCGCTTCTAGTAGGAACATTCTAATTTTGTTCGGTACCTTGCCCTCTGTTCGGTGTAGAGACGCACCGTACTCAATTCACAAGGAGTAGAGACATGGCTGACGAAACCACCAACACCGCTACCAACAGCACTGCGGCATCCACCCAGGCCGCGGCACCCAAGCGTGCGACCGCCAAGCGCAAGGCTGCTCCGAAGAAAGCCGCCACCGCCAGCAAGGCGCCCGCGAAACGCCGCGCCGCCAGCAAGAGCACTGTGGCCAAGGCCGAGAAGAAAGTCCGCACCTACAAGCGCCGCGCAACCAAGGTGACCAAGGAAACCGAGAAGTCTGCCGCCCGCCTCGGCGAGCGCGCCCGCACGGTGAGCCGCAATGCATTCCTCGCCAGCCTGGGCTTCTACGGCAAGGCCTTCGACGAAATGCAGGATCGCCTCGACAAGCTGCAGGCTCGTCTGGATGCACGCGGCAAGGCCGCAGAAGTGGCCTACGCTGACCTGGTCAAGCGTGGCACCAAAATCGAGAAAGACGCCAAAGACATGATTGGCGACATTGAGCTGCCCAAGCAACTCGACGAATTGAAAGACCGCAAGAAGCTGGAAGCGCGCCTGGAACAGGCCCGCAGCCGCTTTGCCGAACTGCGCGGTTCTGTGGGCTTCCGCTCGGCTGCCTGAAGCACGTTCCCTACTCCCTGCCTGTCAGGGAGCTTTTCGGGCCACATTGTGGCCCTTTTTTTCCCTTGAAATCCGCGCCGAGGCGCTGCCTTGTAGTCGCCAACGCCCCGGCGGGGACTACTACCAGTTATACGTTGCCGTAAACATGTAGGTGCGGGGGTCCTGCCATGCGCCGTTCAGGAACATGCTGAAGTCGATACCCTGGATCTGCTTGTCCTCATCCGTCACGTTACGCACGAAGAACGAAAAATCCATTGAACCTTCACCGACGGCGACATCCGCCAGCTGCAAGCGCGCGTTCAGGTTCTGCGTATCGGGTACTTCATCGATGCCCTGCACGTAGCTGCCACCGGCATTGGGGGCCGAGAGGCTCTTGTTGACGGCGTACAAGTACACCTTGTCGGTGTAGCTGTAGTCCAGCAGCAGGCGCAATTCACCGAAACCGAATTGCGCCAGGGTGCCCTCCAGCTGCAGCGCCGCGGTATTTTCCGGTGCGTACGGGGCCAGGCGATTGGATGCGGTATCGATAATCGGGCGCCCCGGGGCAAAGGAGTTGTCGAGGTATTTATCGAAGCTTGCATCCAGATAGCCGTAGTTGCCGGAAATGCGCCAGTTATCGGTAATCTGGTACGCCAGCTCCATCTCGAAGCCCTGGTAGGTTGCCTCCCCGGCGTTGGTCAGCAGCGACTGTGTTGTGCCGGGCAACAGCTGGGTAATGTGCAGGTCGTCAATCGCGTTGTGGAACAGAGCCAGGTTCAGGCGCAGGGCGCCGTCCAGCCACAGCGACTTCATGCCGACTTCCGTGGACAGCGAGGTCTGCGGCTCGAACGGCGTGCTCACAGCCGGATCAGCCACTTCCGAGCTGAAACCGCCACTCTTGAAGCCATTGGCCAGGCGTACATAGAAATTGATGTCCTGGGAGAACTCATAGGACAGGGCCGCCATGGGCGACGTATCGTCAAACGTCTCGCTGTAGCTGATGAAGGGCAACAGTCCCGGCCCAACATCGGTGATGAAGTCGCCACCAAAGCCGTCAGTGGTATAGCGGTGCGAAAAGCCGGAGCGCTTCTCTTCGGTGTAGCGGGCGCCGAATGTTGCGGTCCAGCGGTCGGCGAAGCGCCAATCCACTTGCCCGAACAGCGCCCAGGCTTCTGTATCGGCACCGTAGTTGACCTGCTGGGGTACATTGCCAAAGAGCGTAAAGAGCTGGCTTCCCAGTGTTTCCCCTTCATCGTCGAAGTAGTAGGCACCCAGCACCCAGTTGAAGGCTTCACGATCGGCAATCCACTGGAATTCATGCGAGGTCTGCTCGTAATCGGTCAAGCGGTTGAAATTCGTCGACATACCCCACGAAAGCGCGCCGGGAATGACTTCAATTGAGTCCAGCGGCATGCCATCGATGTCCTGGCTGTCGTTGTAGTCGAGGGTGCGCAGCGCACCGATGTACTTCAATTGATCACTGGATGTCAGGTCGTATTCCAGCGTCAGGGCGTGCGCGCGTGTACGGCTGCGCTCGAACAATCCGGGCTGCCCGGGCACCGTGTTGGTGGAAACCGTATCGGGGCGACCGGAGACCACAAAGGGTTCTGCCGCGCGCTCGATGGCACCGCCCAGGAAATCACCGAATACACTGGGGAAGGTTCCTGCCCAGCCCTCCAGTGACACCAGGGATGACGGTGCCGGGGTCTGGTCAGTATAGGAGTAATCAAAGTCGTAGACAGCCACCAGCCTGTCACTGGGCTCCAGCATGATTGATGCCCGGAAGGCCTCATTGTCCAGCGAACCCAAGTCGGGGCCGGTGAGGTTGTCTGCCCAGCCGTCGGCGCGCTCCTTGCGCATGCCGAGGCTCGCGGAGGCGATACCCATTTGCGGTAAATCCACCTGCAGGCGGCCGACGCGACGATCGTAGTTGCCCACTTCAGCGAGCGCCGAGCCACTGAACTCGCCAGAGGGCCGGCGGGTCACGAAATTGATGGCGCCACCTTCAGTGTTGCGGCCAAACAGGGTGCCCTGGGGGCCGCGCAGTACTTCCACACGCTCGATATCAACCACATCGAACACCGAGCCCTGGGATTTACCCAGATAAATGCCGTTGAGATAGAGCCCCACTGGCGCATCGATCCAGATCGCCGGCTGCCCGGTTACACTACCCCGGATGGATACCACCGATACCAGCCGCGCCCCGGGGTTCTGCCGGAACATGACGTTGGGCGCCACCGCGTTGAGATCGGCCAGGCTCTCCATGCCACGCATGCCCAGTTCCTCGGCTGACAGGGCAGAAATGGCAAGCGGCACGGATTGCAGGTTTTCCTCGCGCTTCTGCGCGGTCACGATGACTTCTTCCAGAGCTGCCCGCTCAGCCGCCTGGAGGGCTGTTGTGACGGTACTACCGAGGGCCACGCACAGGGCGGCAGCCAGATACTTTCGCTGATTCATACACCAAATCCCCTTTATATTTATGCTTGCTGGGTACAAATGTTACCAACCCTACTCAGACTGGTTGGAAATACACTACCCCGGTAAAAAACTATTATCCAGACATTTTTAAGGGCTTTTTAGCGGTTTCAAACAGCGTACAGCCAGGCGCCGGGTGGGCTGGGCTCCAGCCCACCCGCCTGCCCGTGTCAACGCTGCAGCGACTGGCACAGGGCGCCCGCTTTCTGCTTAAATGTCCGACCGATGGCCCGATGCGCCCCGCGCAATGGAGGACGACGTGAGCGATGATAAAAACGATAAAAGCAAAGTCACTGACAAGGCGGGCGAAATTGCCCGCAATATCTGGCTTGCCGGCGTGGGCGCGTACGGACGTGCCGTCGACGAGGCTCAGGATCGCATGGAGAAGGCCGGGGTGGAAACGCCCAAGCTGTTTCGCGACCTGGTCAAGGCCGGCGCCGCGCTGGAGGACGAGGCGCGCAAGGGTTTGAGCAGTGGCCGCAGCGCACGAAACTCGGTTGAGGAGCGTATTCACCGCGTGCGGGAGAGCTTCCACATGCAGCTGCCCGCCCGGGGAGAAGACCTGCTCGCCCTGCACGAAAAAATCGATCGCCTGACCCGCAAGGTGGATGACTTGAGCGCCGCGCTCGCGGCCCAGGGCAAACCCGCACGCAAGCCAGCCGCCCGCAAGAAAGCCGCCACACGGCGCGCCGCCGTGAAGAGCAAGCCTGCGGCCGGCCGCAAGCCCGCCTGAAGACGTACCCGACAGCGACAGGGTGAAAACGCGCGACCGCATACTGGTCACCAGTCTGGCCCTGTTCAATGAAGAGGGTGAGGCGCACACGACTACGATCGACATCGCCAATGAGCTCGATATCAGCCCCGGAAACCTGTACTACCACTTCAAGGGGAAAGACGAGATCATCGGCGAACTGTTCCAGCAGTATGAGGTGGCGCTGACCGATACGCTGACCGCGCCGCTGGAAGGCCCGCTGGGCAACGACCCCAGCCGGGTAGAAGACAACTGGTACTACCTCTACGTGGTGCTGGAAGAGATGTGGCAATACCGCTTCCTGTACCACAACCTGGATGACCTGCAGCAGCGCTACCCCGCTATCCGCAAGGGTTTCCGCCGCTTGCTGCAACTGCAACGCTCCGCGTTACTCGCCATCTGCCACAAACTGCTGGAACAGGCGGTCATCAATACCGATGACGACCAGCTGCTGAGCCTGGTGGACAACATGACGCTGGTGCTGACGTTCTGGCTGAGTTACGACCAGCTGCTGCACGCCCCCCGCGCACCACACATCGTTGTGCATCAGGGCGTGCTGCAGCTGCTTACCATGGTGGCGCCCTACCTGGGCGATGCCCAGTTGACCTTTTACCGGGATTGCCAGGCCATTTTCGAGGGCATGATCAGCCAGCTGCAGGAGGATTGAGGGGCAGCGGTCTGTGGTCGCAGGGTTTGCGCAGCAGGATGACATCCGCCGCCTCGAATCCGGGCTCGGCGCCCCTGGCGCGACCCCACCAGGTCCAGGTCGTGCGGCTGAAAAAACACACATGCGTGGCGTCGTTCTTGTAGTGCCAGCGGGCAAAGGCCTCGGGGTCCGTCACCAGCTTGGTCATCACACCGAGCAGCCCGCCGGGCGCGAGCAGCGCCCAGAGCCTGTCCAGCTCGATCCCCGGCTGGTGCAGGTGCTCGACGACCTCGGTCGCGGTGATGAAATCGTAGCCGGGCTGCAGCACACAGACATCGGGATAGTAAAACGGGTCATACAGGGCCAGCTGGTGCCCCGCTTCGCACAACATGGCCGCCAGCGCCGGGCCGGGGCCGCAGCCAAACTCGAGGCCGCGTGAACCCGGTGTCAGCAAGGCGAGCAGTGGCGTTGCCAGTCGGCCGAGGAAAGCGCGATAGCGCGGGTCATCAATGCGGTTTTCGTGCAGGTCGTACTCGGCTTTTTCAGCCTCGGCTGGCAGATGAAATTCGGGCGGCACAAACACCAGGAAACAGCGCTCGCAGCGCAGGTAGCTGCGCTTGCGGTCCTGATGGAAAGGCCTACTGCCTGCGCCGCAGAGTGGGCAGTGCAAGTCACGGTGCATCTGGTATGATCCACGCTCCACGGCAAACCCGTTCGGGACAAGGAGAGTAACATGACCATCAAGGTTGGCGACAAGATCCCCGCAGTAACCCTCAAGACCATGGGCGCCGAAGGCCCGGTCAACATCAGCACCGACGAGATTTTTGCCGGCAAGAAAGTCCTGCTGTTCGCGGTGCCCGGCGCATTCACACCGGGCTGCACCCTCACTCACCTGCCCGGGTATGTCGTAAACGCCGACAAGATCAAGGCCAAGGGCGTAGACACCATCGCCTGCATGGCCGTGAACGATGCGTTCGTCATGGACGCCTGGGGCAAGTCGCAGAACGCAGAGGAACTGCTGATGCTGGGCGACGGCAACGGCGACTTTACCGCCGCCCTGGGCCTGGAACTCGACGGCACCGGCTTTGGCCTGGGCAAGCGCAGCCAGCGTTTCGCCATGCTGGTGGATGACGGCACCGTCACCCACCTGAATGTGGAGCCCGGTGCCGGCGTAGACGTCAGCTCCGCCGACAGCATGATGGCGCTGCTCTAGGGCACACCCGGCGCCCGTGGCCGCACGCGCCGGCCACCGGCGCTAGCGCACCAGCATGAAGCACAGGGTGCTTATCACCACGGCACCCAACAGATTCAACAACAGCCCCTCTCTGGCCATCTGCGCCGTGGTTATCAGCCCGCTGCCATAGACGACAGAGTTGGGCGCCGTCGCCACCGGCAACATGAACGCACAACTGGCGCTCATCGCCGCCGGCACCATGATCAGCTCGGGTGGCAAGTCCGCCGCCACCGCGGCAGCGGCCAGTACCGGCATCAGCAGGGTGGTGCTGGCGGTGTTGGATGTGGTCTCGGTCATGAATGTCACAGCCAGGCACACCAGCAATAGCAGCAGCCACACGGGTATACCGGTCAGGCCTGCCAGCGCTTCGCCCATGATGTCGCTGAGGCCGGAAGCAACGAAGCCACTGGCCAGGCAGATACCGCCCGAAAACAGTAGCAGCACACCCCAGGGAATGGTGCTTGCACGCTCCCAGTCCAGCAGTCGCCCGCCGGAACCGTTGGGCAACACGAACATCACCACAACAGCCAGCAGCGCCACCGACGCATCATTGGCCTGAGGCAGGCCCAGCCACACCTGCCAGCCACCGAATGGCTCACTGCGAGTGATCCAGGCCAGTGCGGTGAGGCCGAATACCCACAGCACCCGCTTCTCTTCGCTGCGCCAGGCGCCGGTGGTCGGCAGCTGCACAGCCACCGAGCCGGACAGGCCGCGGGTGAGTGCCAGCGCCATCAGTGGGATCATCACCAGCACCACCGGTACCGCCCAGCCCATCCAGCGTGTGAAGCTGATGGCTTGCCCGGTGGTCTGCTCATAAACCTGCATGAAAATGAGGTTGGGCGGCGTACCGATAGGCGTGCCGATACCGCCCACACTGGCGGCATACGCCACCCCCAGCAACAGCGGCACGGCCAGCTCCCGGCGCCGGTCAGTGGCTTCCAGCACCGCCAGCGCAACCGGCAGCAGCATCAAGGTGGTTGCCGTATTGGATATCCACATACTCAGGCTGGCGGCGGCGATCATGAAACCCAGCACCAGCCGCGGCCCACTGTCAGCGCCAACCAGCCGCACCATGCCCAGCGCGATCCGCCGGTGTGCACCGGAGTGCTCCATAGCCTTGGATAACAGGAAGCCGCCCAACAGCAGCAGGATCAGGGGAGAACCGTAGGCCTGCCCCACCTCTGCCGGCGTCAACACTCCCAGCAGGGGCAGCAGCGCGATAGGCAGCAGGGATGTCACGGGGATCGGCACCGGCTCGAACACCCACCAGAGCACACACCACAGAGCGACCATGGCGACTACCGCGATATCGTGGCTGTACCCCGCCGCGAGCAACAGCAATGCGAGGCAGATCACCAGTGGCGGTGTGCCCCAGAGCAGAACGCGACGCAGGGCTATCAAGGGCGCTGAGGCTCCGGCAGGGGCAGGCGGATGATACGGTCACCCACGTAAGAGCCTATATACAGGTCATCACCCCGCTGCAGGGCAACGGTGCCGGCACCCAGGGGCGGCCCGGAGCGCTGCAACAGCGTGGATTGTGAAAGCGTAACGGGGTCTATCGAGAGAATGCTGAAAGGCAGCTCACTGGGCCGTTCATGGCCCTGCGACAGGCTGCGAAAAATCTGCCACAGGCTGCCTTCGTGGGAGGCCACCAGCAGTTGCCCATCCTTCGCCCAACTGGCGTTGTCCGGTTTCGGCACGGCCACCGCCCCCAGTAAATCGCCCCCGGGCAGCGCGTGGTGCTGCAGCGCGTTGCCCAGGTAAACATTGAGGAAGAAGCTTTGTTCATCGGGCGCCAATAGAATGCCATTGGGATGCGCCGCCCGGGTGGCAGGCAGTGGCGTGAAGCCGTCATCGCGGCTCCAGTGATAGACAAACCCGGTGTTGCGACCCAGCGCGGCCAGCAGCGCGTTGACCAGTTGCCAGCGTCGGTCCGCCATGTGTGTGACCAGCAGGCTGCCGTCGGCCAGGCCGGCCACATCATTGAAGTTGGCCGCGGCAGGGGCCTCCGCGCAACCGCGCCAGCGTGCCTGCGGGCGATCGCTGGTGGGCGCCTGCAACTCATAGAATTCCACGGATTCACGTTCGGCGTGGTTCACCACCAGCACCTGCCAGCGACCATCGGCACGGCGGCGAATGTCCAGGCCGTGCGCTTCCAGCCGCGATGTGGGCTGCAGGCAGGCCGGGTCTCCCCACAGCTCGCGCGGTGCGTCGGCTTCCTGCACCGCGAGCAGGGGGTGGACCGAGTCGTCCCACGTATCCAGCAGGTACAGGCCACCGCTTCCCGCCATCTGCCCGAATATCAGGTCGCGCCCGTTGGGGGCAGGCACCAGGTCCTCCGGGGCGGCCAGGCCACAGATGGACACGATACCGTCCACCGGTTCACAGTGCTCGCTGGCCACCAGCGGCAAGGCAAAGAAACCAGGCAGCGCAGCCAGTAACCAGGCCAGCAGGGTTGTTATGCGCATAGTCGTCTCCGGGAAGTGCAGCTCGCATCCTGCCCACAGCCCATCGCCGTGTAAAGCCCGTCAGGCAACATGACTAGAGTGAAGCCGCGACAGCCAGTACACTGCCGTGATGAAGCCCGAACACACGACTCATCTGGTCGACCCCTTCCAGCGCCGGATCAACTACCTGCGCCTGTCGGTCACCGACCGCTGCGACTTCCGCTGTGTGTATTGCATGGCGGAGGACATGCAGTTCGTGCCACGCTCGGAGGTGCTCTCCCTGGAGGAGCTGTTCCGTGTGGCGGAGGCGGGCGTGAGCCTGGGCATCAGCAAGATACGGTTGACCGGTGGCGAGCCCTTGGTGCGGCGCAATATGCTTTCACTGGCGGAAAGGTTGGGCGCCCTCCCCGGGCTGCAGACACTGGCCTTGACCACCAACGGCTCGCGGCTGGCCAACATGGCCGACGCCCTGCAACGGGCAGGCGTCAATGCGCTCAACATCAGCCTCGACAGCCTGCAACCGAAGCGCTTCCGCGAGCTCACTCGCACCGGCGACCTGCACCAGGTGCTGGCGGGCATCGATGCCGCGACCCGCGCCGGTTTTGCGCGCATCAAACTGAACGCCGTGATCCTCAACGGACGCAATGACGACGAGGCGCTGGACCTCGTGGACTTCGCCCGCGAACGCGATATCGACATTGCCTTTATCGAGGAAATGCCGCTGGGGCGCATTGACGAACACAGCAGGCCCCTGAGTTTCTGCAGCAGTGAGGCACTGCGCCGCAGGATCGCAGAGCGCTACCCGCTGACGGCACTGGGCGAACCCACGGGCAGTGCCGGGCCCGCCCGCTATTTCAGCATGCCAGACAGCGCCACGCGGGTCGGTTTCATCTCGCCACACAGCAACAACTTTTGTCACCTCTGTAACCGTGTGCGACTTACAGTGGAAGGCCGCCTGCTGCTGTGCCTTGGCAACGAACACGCCGTCGACCTGCGCCCCCTGTTGCGCCGACCGGGCAGCAACCGCGACGACATAGCCCGCGCGCTGGTTGCCGCGCTCGCGCTGAAGCCGGAAAAACACCATTTCACCCACAGCGATGAACCGGAGATTCTCCGCTTCATGAACGCCACCGGCGGCTGACCGCCCTCACGAGGACACACCGTGCATACCCAGGATTTTCCGCAGCTGGCCTCCATCGAGGCCATTGAGCAGGGTTTTGAATCCTTTGGCTACATCTGCAGCCCGAAGATTGCCACCGCCGTCTTTCTGGCTTTCCAGCTGCGCAAGCCGATTCTGGTCGAAGGCCCCCCGGGTGTGGGTAAAACAGAGCTGGCGAAAACCACGGCCATGCTGCTTGATGTGCCTCTGATTCGGCTACAGTGCTACGAGGGCCTGGACGAGGCCAAGGCACTTTATGAATGGAAATACGGCAAGCAGCTGCTGTACACCCAGGTGCTCAAGGAAAAACTCGGGGATCTGTTGCAAGGAGCGCAGGGCCTCGCCGAGTCCGTGGAGCGCCTGCACCAGTTCGGCGACACATTCTATTCAGAGGAATTTCTCGAGCCCAGGCCTCTGCTAAAGGCCATGCAGCAGGAGCGCGGCGCGATACTGCTGATCGATGAAGTCGACAAATCCGACTATGAATTCGAATCGCTGTTACTGGAAATTCTGTCTGACTATCAGGTGTCCATTCCCGAAATTGGTACGGTACAGGCGCGGGTCACACCCATGGTTTTTCTCACCAGCAACAATACGCGGGACATCAGTGATGCGCTGAAGCGCCGCTGCCTGCACCTGTACATCCCCTTCCCCAGCGTGGAACTGGAAGAGCGGATCGTGCTCAGCCGGGTGCCGGATATCGACCAGCAACTGCGGCACCAACTGGTTGAATTCGTCCACTCGCTGCGCGATCTCGACCTGAAAAAGTCACCGGCCATCTCCGAAACCATCGACTGGGCGCGCAGCCTGCTGCTCTTGCATGCCCGGGAGCTGGATGCCCAGGTGATTCAAAGCACCCTCAATGTGCTGCTCAAATTCGAGGACGACATCAACACAGCTGAAAGTGCGCTGCGCGAGCTGCTGCCGCGGCCCGCGCATGGCTGAGCACGCGCAGTCCAGCGCCATGCAGAGCCACCTGGTCAATTTCATTGGCCTGTTGCGCAGCCACGATGTTCGCATATCGCCAGCGGAGACACTGGATGCCATGGACGTGGCCGCAACACTCGGCTACGCCCGGCGCGATCGGCTGCGCGATGGCCTGGCCGCCGCACTGGCAAAAACGCCAGCAGAGGACGCCATTTTCCAGCATTGTTTTGGCCGCTTCTTCGACCAGCAGCTGGCCGACTTCAGCAATACCAAGGAAGAGCGCGCCAACCAGGCACGCGAACAGGAAGCAGCGTCCGGCCCGGAAGCCGCGAGCATGCCAGAAGGCGATGCCGACCACAGCGCCGAGCAGCTACTGGAAACGGCCGCACAGGATGACGCCGATTTGCAGGCGTTGCTGACAACTCCGCTATTGCGGCAGCTGCAGGACAACGACAGCGCCGCGCTCAACCTGGCCATGGGCGAGGCGGCGGCCAGCGTCGGGCTGAGCCAGATTCGCATGTTCACCCAAAAAGGCCAGTTCACGCGCCGCATGCTGGACGCCATGGGTGAAGATCAACTGCGCCGGACCCTGGCCCGCCTGGAACAGGAAGACAGCCCCGCGCTGGAGCCGTTGCGTCGCTACCGGGACATCCTCCGCGAACAGGTCCGCGACTATGTGGAGCGACAATACCTGTTACAGGCGGAGGGCGAAAATGCCCGCTTCATGGATGACCTGCTGCGCCGTACCCGGCTCAGCAACCTGGAGTTGCGTTACCAGAATCGGGTGCAGGAGCTGGTGCAGAGAATGGCGCGCAAATTGGCCGAACGCCATGCGCGCAAGCGGCGCACATACCGCCGCGGCAAGCTAGACATGGGCCGCACCCTGCGCCGGGGTATCGCCAACGACGGCATCCTGTTCCATACTCACTGGAAGCGGACCCGGAAGAACAAACCGCAGCTGCTGGCGATCTGCGACGTCAGTGGCTCGGTGGCGGCCTATGCCAAGTTCCTGCTGCTGTTTCTCTACAGCTTGCAGGATGTACTGCCAAAGGTGCGCAGCTTCGCGTTTTCCAGCCACCTCGGCGAAGTGAGCGAGCTGTTTGCGCAACACCCTGTGGACAAGGCGATAGAGCTGGTGAACTGGCGCTATGGCGGGGCGACCGATTACGGCAAGAGCCTGCAGGACTTCGCCCGTTTGGCGCTGGATGACATCAACAGCAGCACCACCGTGATCGTGCTCGGTGATGCAAGGAATAACCACGGGGATCCGCAGCTGGAGATCATGCGCAGCATCTACCAGCGCAGCCGCCGGGTGATCTGGCTGAACCCCGAGTCGCGCAGGGCCTGGGGGACGGGTGACTCGGAAATGCCGCGCTACCTGAGCGCCTGTCATTTTGCTGCGGAGTGCAACAACCTGACGCAGCTGGAGCGCATTGTGGACCAACTGCTGAAAATGAATCGGTAGGGTGAACATGAGTTATCACTGCAGGCAATGCAGCTATCGGGGGAACCGGTTGGACGAGCGCGGCTACTGCCCCGCCTGCGGCTCACCGGACATTCACATCGGCGGCAAGGCGCCGTCGAAGGCGCCACCCAAACCACGTAAACGACAACTGGTGCTGGTCGTCGCGCTGTGGGCGATTTTCGCCGGGCTGCTGGTATCCAAGCTGATGTCCTGACTGCACCCAGTGGGCCGCCCTAGAAAATGGAGGGCGGTTGGTCCTCTTCTTCCTGGCCTTCGAGGCTGAACTTGAACGCGCCACCTGAATCGCGCTGCTCCCCCTCGCGGGCGAACTTGATCTTCAGGCGCACATTGTTGGGGGAGTCGGCGTTGCGCAGCGCTTCATCCTCGGAAATCAGTCCTTCCGCAAACAGTTCCAGCAGAGCGCTGTCGAAGGTTTTCATTCCCTGGTTCTCGGATTTCGCCATCACTTCCTTGATACCGTCGATCTCGCCCTTGAGAATCAGGTCGGCCACCATCGGCGTGCCCAGCAGAATCTCGATCGCCGCGCAGCGCTTGCCGTCCACGGTGGGAATCAGGCGCTGGGAGACAAAGGCCTGCAGGTTCAATGACAGGTCCATCAGCAGCTGCTGGCGCTTGGCCTCGGGAAAGAAGTTGATAATACGGTCCAGCGCCTGGTTGGCGTTATTGGCGTGCAGAGTGGAAATACACAGGTGGCCGGTTTCGGCAAAGGCGATGGCGTGCTCCATGGTTTCGCGGTCACGGATTTCGCCTATCAGAATCACGTCGGGCGCCTGGCGCAGGGTGTTCTTCAAGGCGTTGTGCCAGTTGCGGGTGTCAACGCCCACCTCACGCTGGTTGACGATGGATTTCTTGTGATTGTGCACATATTCCACCGGGTCTTCGATGGTCACGATGTGGCCGGCGCTGTTGCTGTTGCGGTAGTCGATGAGAGCGGCCAGCGAGGTCGACTTGCCCGACCCGGTCGCGCCAACAAACAGCACGAGGCCACGTTTGCGCATGACAACTTCGGTCAGACTTTCGGGGAGCCGCAGGTCTTTCCAGTGCGGAATTTCGGCCACGATATTGCGCGCGACAATGCTGACCTCATTGCGCTGCATGAAAATATTGATGCGGAAGCGCCCGAACCCCGACAGCGATAACGCCAGGTTCATCTCCAGCTCCTGCGCAAAGTCCGCCTGCTGAGTCGCATCCATCAACTCGCAGGCAATCTCCCTGATTTCACCGGGCTTGAGCGTTTCCCGCGCAATGGGGCGCAGTTTGCCCTGAAATTTAGCACAGGGTGGCGCCCCCGTACTCAGGTAAAGGTCGGAGCCCTGCTCTTTCGCCAGTGTCTTGAGCCATTCTGCAATACGCACGCTGTACTATCCCCCGGAACATCTGCCGCGCGACCGGCACACCCATACATCAACCCCGCCTTCCGCTCAGGCGAAGCATCACTCTAGCATCCCGCACGCATTCGACAAGCACAGGCTGCGGGTCAACGGCTCATGCGTGCATCCTTGTAGACGATGCCGTCCCGCATGACGAAGCGCACCGACTCCAACAGGCTGATATCCTCCAGGGGATTACCGCCCACAGCGATGATATCCGCCCGATAGCCGGCAGCCAGCCTGCCCAGCTGCTCGGCCTGCCCCAGTGCTTCGGCACTGTTCACGGTCGCGCTGCGCAGGGCCTGCAGGGGCGTCATGCCGAAGGTCACCATGCGCGACAGCTGCCGCGCGTTGTGGCCATGGGGATACACACCAGCATCGGTGCTGTAGATCATTTTCACACCCGCCGCGTGCGCCTTGCGAAAATTCTCACGCTGGGTCCGCCCGGTCATGCGCTCCTTGGCCAGGCTTTCTTCAAGAATGCCCTTGCTCTCGCCCTCACCGAGAATGAACTCGGTGACATAAATATCCATACCGAGGAAGGCGCCGTTCTTCTTCGCCAGACGAATACCCTCCTCATCAATGAAGCTGGCGTGCTCCACCGTGTCCACACCAGCCTGCAGGGCATTGCGGATCCCTTCCGCACCGTGGGCGTGCGAGACTACACGCAGACCGTGACTGTGTGCCTCGTCCACCAGCGCCTCAAGCTCCTCCACCGTGTACTGCGGGGCGCCCACTTTGGTGCCCTTGGATAACACCCCACCGGTGGAACAGGTCTTGATCAGGTCGACACCGTACTTGACGTTACGCCGCACCGCGGCGCGTGCAGCCCAGGGCCCATCGGCAACGCCCTCACCGAGCAGGCCATACTCTTGTGGCAGCAGGTTGTTGTCGCTGCAATGCCCACCGGTAATACCCACCGGTGGACCGGACACCAACAGCCGCGGGCCGGGCACCTCGCCGGCGTTGATCGCATCGCGCAGGGCGACATCGCCATAGGAGGTGGCGCCCACATTCCGCACCGTGGTGAAACCCGCCAACAGCGTACGCTGTGCATGCAGCACCCCCTGGATGGCCTTGCGCTCATCCGAGAGCGCCAGCCGCCGGTAACCGTGGTAGTCAGGACTGCTGGTCAAATGCACATGCATGTCAATCAACCCTGGCAACAGCGTGTTGTCGCCCAGGTCGAGCCGCAGGCTACCGGCAGGTTCGCCAACGTCCTTGCGCGTGCCCGCGGCAACAATCAGGCCGTCGTTGATCAGTACGGCGGCATCCTCGATGATGCGGCCGCGATCCACGTCCAGCATGCGGTGCGCCGTGAGCAGGAGTGATTCGCCCAGCGCGACGCCGGGCATCAGGAAAAGGATGAAAACAAGCGTGAGACGCTGCATGGGCTGGCTCCTGTTGCCCGTCGATGCTCGCGGGCATGTTGAGTGTGGTTAGACGCTGCCGGGGGAACAGTCTAGTGCATATCGCGACGGCAAACAGTGCCCGGCAACGGTTCAAACCGCGGCCTGCCCACCACGACGACCCGCGTCGCCGCAGTGGCGCCGGCGAACACCGCTAAAACCGGTCCCTGACCGTGAACAGGATCTGGGGGCTGCTGACGGTATCGTCGCGCATAAAGGGAAATGCGATATCCACGTGTACCACCGAGCTCTTTTCGGCGCGGCTGGAGTTCAGCCGCAAGCCAAACCCCGCGTTCGCCAGCACCCCACCGTTGGCGCCGTTATCTTCGCCCTCGAACCAGGCACGCCCCACATCGACAAAGGCTGCCAGACCTACCTGAAACAGGCGAAACGGGTGCCAGTCGGAGTAATAGCGTTGCTCAAGGTTCCACACAAAGCCGCGATCCCCCGTCTGGTAGAAGAGATCATAGCCGCGCAGGCCGTTGTCGCCCCCCAAGGTCAGCTGTTGCTCTCCGGTCAGGCCATCGGCCACGTCGAGGCGCAGGCGGCTGAATAACACCCACTGCCGGGATTGCTTGTGGTGATAGCGGGTCTCGCTGCTCCACAGGAGGTTCTCAAAACCGCTGCCATCCACGCCGAGAAAACCGCTGACGCTGCTGTCGACCTGCCATAGGCGGCGAGCATCCACCAGCAGCGTGTTGGCATAGCTGCCGCGCAGTACCAGCTGGTCACGGCTTGCCCCCAGCGTATCGGCGGACCAGCCCAGCGCCCAGGAGTAGCGCTCACCGACGTACACATCCTCGGTGCGGCCGAGGTAGTTGAAGTTATGCAGTTCCACAAACTGGTCTTCGGTAGACTCGTAACCGATGTAGGGATAGCTGTATTCCCGATCCTCCGGCAGGGTATCCGGGGGCAGCGCGGAATCACTGAATGCGAAGCTGTGGGTTTCCAGGGTGTACCCAAACAACCAGCGCCCCACACGTCCATGGTCCCCGCTCTCTGCGGCGATGCCACCAAACACATTGGCAAATTCGATTTCGTGGTCAAACTCGTTCTGCTCATCACCACGAAACCAGAGTGTCTCCTCCAGCTTGGAGCGATTCAGGTTGGCGCCCGCCGACCACCGCTCGTAAACGGAAAAGAACGGCCGCACGAGGCTCACACCCTGCTCGTAGCCATCGTCGTTATCGGCGACCGAGAGACGCAGTCGCCAGCGCGAACCGGCAAGCGCAGGGTCGAAATAGCGCACGGTGGTGCCGGCGCGCTCTTCATCGCTATCGCGCTGTACCACCACCTGCTTGCCGGTCCCCAGGAAGTTGGCATCGCGAAAACCGAAGGCGAAGGTGTTTTCACCCCCGCGCCGGGACACGGAAAGCATGGGCGTAAAGGTCCAGATGTCCCGGGTAATGACTTCGAGGTCCACGACCTCGCCACACACCCGCCAGGGCCGCACCCGGGCGTCGTAGATGAAGCCGAGGTTGCGCAGGATGCGCTCTGATTCCGCGACACGCGGGGCGCTGTAGGCTTCGCCCGGCACCACCAGCAGATGATCCTCGATGACCCAGTGCCGGGTCACGCTGTGAAAGTCATTGGCCCAGCGATAGAGCGCGTTGTCTTCCCGAGGATCCTCGGCATCGAACACGGCAAAACGCCGCTGACGGATAGTGCCAATGCGCGCGCCCGGCGGTATCGTGGCCAGAAACTCCTCCATCTGTGGCACCGGCTCGAAGCGAAAGCTCGCTGAATCGCTCTGCTGCGGGGCCTGCCTGCAGGCAGGCGAGGCACTCTCGCCGTGCGCGCTGCCGGCTACGAATGCCAGCAACAGGCACCCGCGCCAGAGCGCCCGGCACGGTACACGCAGGCAAGTGGCGATGTCAGCCCGATGTATCATGATTGCAGGATAGCCACAAAGTTCGCGCAACAACAATGCCCAACCGGGCTTTCGCCGACATCGCAGTGCAATCTGTACTCGCCTTGCAATGGCGGCTACACTTTCACGCGCCCCGGCGGCGGGACACATTCCCGGCGTGCCCCCAGCCACCACAAGGAGTTCCTTTTGACCCCTCATTTGCAAAGCCAATTGCAGACCCTGGCCGGGCCCGGCTACGCTGACCTGCTACGGCGCATCCAGCGCGGCCTGGAAAAGGAAAGCCTGCGCATCACGCCGGAGGGCCGCCTCGCCCAGACAACGCATCCCACCGGCCTCGGGTCGGCACTCACCCATGCCTCGATCACCACCGACTACTCTGAAGCGCTGATGGAATTCATCACACCCGTGGATACAGGCATTGAAGAAAGCTTGGAGACACTGGCGGACATTCACCGCTTCACCTACAGCCAGCTGGGTGACGAGCTGCTCTGGGCGACCAGCATGCCCTGCGTCGTCAACGGGGACGACAGCATACCGGTCGCCGAGTATGGCAGCGCCAATGTGGCGCGCATGAAGAAGGTCTACCGCTACGGCCTCGGCCACCGCTACGGCCGCCTGATGCAGACCATCGCCGGTATTCACTACAACTTTTCTCTGCCAGCGGACTACTGGCAGCGCGCCTGGGATGATGCCGGCAATCCCGGCACCCTGCAGGACTACGTCACGGAACGCTACCTGGGCCTGATACGCAATTTCCACCGCCACTCCTGGTTGCTGATCTACCTGTTCGGCGCGTCGCCCGCGGTGTGTGCCAGCTTCCTGCGTGATCGTGACACCCAGGGCCTGGAACCCTTCGACGCAACCGGCCGCACCCTGCATCGCCCCTGGGGCACCGCCCTGCGCATGGGCGACCTGGGCTACAACAGCGAGGCGCAGAAGGGCCTCAATGTCTGCTACAACTCGCTGGACAATTACGTGCTGGCACTGCGGGATGCCATCATGCACCCGCACCCCCCGTATCAGGCCTTTCCTGCCGGCCAGAATGGCGACTACCAGCAGCTCAACGACAGCCTGCTGCAGATCGAGAACGAGTTCTACAGCACCATCCGGCCCAAGCGGGTCACCCAGCCCGGCGAGGCGCCGCTGGCGGCACTGCGCCGCGCCGGTATCGAGTATGTCGAGATCCGCTGTATCGACGTCAGCCCATTCACACCGGTGGGCATTGACGCCAGCCAGATCCGTTTCCTCGACACGTTCCTGCTGCACTGCCTGCTGGAGGACAGCCCGGCCTGTGACGATACGGAACGCGCACTACAGGCTGCCAACCTCAGCACCGTGGTCAACCGCGGCAGGGAACCCGGGCTTCGGCTGCGTACCGCTGTGGGTGATGCCTCCCTCGAAGAGCTGGCCGGCGAGCTGCTGGGCGACATGACGGGGATCGCCGAGCTGCTGGATAACGCTCACGCCAGTGAAAGCTACTGCGCCGCACTGGCGGCACAACAGGCCAAAGTGCAGGATAGTGCGCTCACACCCTCCGCGCGCGTGCTCGCGGAGATGCGTGACCGCGATCTACCGTTCTTTCGCCTGGCGATGGCCTACAGTGAACACTGGGCACGGCACTTCCGCGAACAGGCGCTGTCGGATACCTGCCGCCAGCGTTTCGAGCAGGAAACCCGGCAATCACTGGCGGCTCAAGCGCAACTTGAAGCCGGCGACGAGCTGACTTTTGAGGAATACCTGGCGCGCTTCTTTGGCCAGTACCGAACACTGTTCTAGAATGACGGCACCGGCCGCACAAGGATTCACAGCCATGCTCGCACTGCTCACTCCACGTCTGGTCTACTTCGGCCTGGCCGCACTGGCACTGTGTGCCATGCTGTTTGCCTGGTATCTGGAATACCAGGTGGGGCTCAACCCCTGCCCCCTGTGCATGACCCAGCGCGTGTTTGTCATCGCCGGTGGCGTCATCGCCCTGCTGGCTGCACTGCACAATCCGCGCACCTGGGGCCGGCGTGTGTACGGTGCACTGTGCGCCCTGGTCGCCATCGGCGGTGGTGCCGTGGCAGGGCGTCATGTCTGGCTGCAGCACCTGCCGCCGGACCAGGTGCCCGCCTGCGGACCCAGCCTGGAATATATGCTGGAAACCCTGCCCTTCAAGGACACCCTGAGCATGGTGCTCATGGGCGACGGCAATTGTGCGGAAACCCATTGGACACTGCTGGGACTGAGCATTCCGGAGCAGACCCTGTTGCTGTTCATCGCGATCACCGCCGCCAGCCTCTGGCAGACACTGCGGCGCAGCTGACCCACCGCGGCCCGTGCTTGCGGGAGGCATGGGCCTGTGCCTATAGTTGGCGCACTCATCACTCGCAACGCAAGAGCACACCGCATGCCACAGCGCAATAAAAACCCCGCCGAACAGTTTAATGCGGTGGAATCCCTTCTCACCAACTGGCTCAGTGAACGCCGTGCCGTGCTGGCGCGCTACACCGCCCTGGTGGTGGTGAGTGATGACCTGCCCGGTTCGGCATCCATTACCCAGCGCCAACGTCAGCTGTGCGAACTGCTGGTGGACTATGTCTCAGTGGGCCATTTCGAGGTTTATAACGAGTTGCTACACGAAGCGGAAGCCTTCGGCGATGACGGCAGCGCGCTGGCCACCAAACTCATCGGGGACATTGCGGACACAACCGATGTGATTCTTGCCTACGAGCAGAAGTACGGCAGTGGGGATCAATACCCCGAAACGCTGGTCAGGGACCTGTCTGCCCTGGGGGAACTGCTGGAGTCTCGCTTTGTACTGGAAGACCGGCTAATCGCCGGCCTTCACAGCAATCACCGACGCCAGATGCAGGAGGCGCCGGAGGGTACAGGCTGATCAGCCTTCGGTGCCTTCCGCAGCGGGGTCCGCGGCGACATCAGCCGCCTCGGTAACAGACACCAGCTCCACTTCAAACACCAGTGCCGCGTTCGGGCCGATCAGGTTGCCGGCACCACCGGGACCGTAGGCCAGATCTGCCGGAATGAACAGCTTCCACTTCGCACCCGGTGACATCAGCTGCAGCGCTTCGGTCCAGCCCGCGATGACCTGGCTTACACCAAAGCTGACCGTCTCGCCGCGCTTGTAAGACGAGTCGAATTCAGTGCCATCAACCAGCGTGCCACGGTAGTGGACTTCCACGGTATCTTCAGCATCCGGGCTCGCGCCTTCGCCGGCTTCAAGGACTTCGTATTGCAGGCCGGATTCGGTAACTACAACGCCTTCACGCGCCGCGTTCTCTGCGAGGAAGGCCTCGGAGGCCGCCAGGTTTGCTTCACCTGCAGCAGCGATCGCCGCCTGCTGTTCAGCCATGGCACGCTCTTGAAAAGCCTGCATCTCGGCCTCGATTTCTTCCTGGGTCATGCGCGGCTCGGCACCTTTTATGGCATCGCTCAGACCGGCACTGAACGCATCCACGTCCATGGGTACACCATCCGCGGCCAGGCGCTGGCCCAGGCCAAAGGCGATGCCGTAGCTCAGGCGCTCGTTGCTGTCTTCCAGCGTTACAGTCGCAGCGCTGTCTACCGCCTCGGGGGCAGACTGCTGATTACAGGCCTGCAAGGTCACAGTAGCAACCAGGGCAAGCGGCAATGCGTATTTCTTCATAATGGATTCCAAGAGTCAGATAAATGGACATGCGGAAAAACCGACAGGCGGCAGATCATACTACCGCGAGCCACCACTATGCCACCCCCGGCCCCGCGAGCAGCCGCGCCAGCCGCTGCTGCAGGGCATCGCGCGCGGCCGGTGCCAGTTTTCCGCTGGGCAGCAGGCGCGCCAGTACCGCGGTCAGTTCCGCTGCCGGCCGGGCCACCGGCACGCACTGGGCATGCTGCTCGTGCCAAGCCCACATCGCCGCCTGCTGTGCCTGCTCCGCCGCCAGCTCCAGCGCCTTGACCTGTTCCCGAAGCCGCTCGGCCCCGGGCAGCGCTCGCCAGTCGCGACGCAGCTTACGCAGCGGCGTGACCACGCGCTGCCGCCACTCTGCCACACGGGCCTCCAGCGCCGTCCATTGCTCTGCCGGCAGGTTGAGGCCGTTGTTTGACAACCAGGCTGCATACAACAGCAGGTTGACATCCGCCCCGCACAGGTCCTGCGCCGCGAGGCAGGCCTCGGCAACGCCAGGTTGCTCATAGAGGTGCAGGGAAAACACCCACAGCGGATTATTCATCACGGCCCCGGCTGGTGAGAGAAACGGGCTACGCGTAGAATGCGCGTCCTGATGATCATACTACGCGACATCGAACTGCGGCGCGGCAGCAAGTTGCTGCTCGAACGTGCCAACGCGACACTGCAACCGGGGCAGAAGCTGGCCCTGATCGGTGCCAATGGCAGTGGCAAATCCAGTCTGTTCGCCATGTTGCTGGGTACGCTGCAAGCCGATGGCGGCGATATCGAAGGCATGAACAACCTGCGACTCGCGCACATGGCCCAGGAAGTAGCTACCACACAGGAGACCGCGGGGCGCTACGTGCTGCAAGGCAACGCCGAACTCGCCACCCTGTGTGCGGAGCTGGAAGCGGCCGAGCAGGCCGGCGACTTCCAGCGCGCCGCAGCATTGCACAGCGCCATGGATGAAGCCGACGGCTACAGCGCGGCCAGCCACGTACAACGGCTGCTACAGGGCCTGGGCTTTGCACCCGGAGCCGAGGCGCGCCCGGTCAGCGACTTTTCCGGGGGCTGGCGCATCCGCCTGAACCTGGCGCGCGCCCTCATGACGCCCTCGGACATGCTGCTGCTGGACGAGCCCACCAACCACCTGGACCTCGATGCAACGCTGTGGCTGGAGCAGTGGCTGCAGGCCTACCCCGGCACGCTGCTCATGATCTCCCACGACCGGGATTTCATCGATGCCACCTGCGAGCGCATTCTCAGCATTGAAAACCAGCAGCTGCAGACCTGGAAGGGCAATTACTCCGACTACGAGCGCCTGCGTGCGGAAATGCTTGCCAACCAGCAGGCCAGCTTCGAGAAGCAGCAGCAACGCATCGCGCACATCGAAGACTTCGTGCGCCGCTTCCGCTACAAGGCGACCAAGGCGCGCCAGGCACAAAGCCGGCTGAAGGAGCTGGAGCGCATGCAGCAACTGGCGCCTGCGCACATCGACTCACCGTTCAATTTCGCCTTTCCGGCGGCCGGCAAGAGCAGCGACCCCCTGTTGCGCCTGGATGAGGCGCAGCTGGGGTATGCCAGCGCGCCGGTACTCAGCAACGTCACCCTGGTCCTGCGCCCAGGCTCACGCATTGGCCTGCTGGGCAAGAATGGCGCCGGCAAATCAACCCTGCTGAAGAGCCTGATTGGCCGCCTGCCGCTGCTCAATGGCACACGCCAGGCCGGCGAACACTGCCGCACCGGCTATTTCGACCAGCAGCAGCTGGAAGCGCTGGACCTGAGCGCCAGCGCCGCGCTGCATGTACAGCGCCTCAGCCCCGAGGCAAGAGAACAGGAGATTCTCAACTTCCTCGGCGGCTTCAACTTTCGCGGTGACAGCGCCACAAAGCCCATCGCTCCCTTCTCCGGCGGTGAAAAAGCCCGCCTGGCACTGGCGTTGGTCGTATGGCAGCGGCCCAATCTGCTGGTGCTGGACGAGCCCACCAACCACCTCGACCTCGACATGCGCAACGCCATGGAAATGGCCCTGCAGGGCTATGAAGGCGCGCTGATTCTGGTCAGCCACGACCGCCACCTGCTGCGTAACACGGCAGATGAATTGCTGCTGGTGCACGATGGGGTGGTAGAGGACTACGACGATGACCTGCGCGCGTATGAAAAATGGGTACTTGCCAGCTATCGTTCCAGTGATGTATCCACCGCGGGTGCGCCGGCTGCCACGGAGGCATCAGCCAAAGAGCGGCGTCAGCAGGCAGCGGCCCAGCGCGAGCGGCTGCGCCCCCTGCAGCGCGAAGTAACGCAGACCGAAAAAGCCATGGGGCAGGCTGAGCAGGCGTTGCAAGCACTACAGGCACGCCTTGCCGACCCAGCGCTCTACGAGGGCGACAGCGCCGGCGAGGTGGCGGAACTGGTGAAACAGGAAGGCGCGCTGCAAGCGGAACAGGCCCGGCTGGAAGAATTGTGGCTGGCGCAGCAGGAAGAGCTGGAAGCCATCACTCCCCCGAACTGACACGCTGGCACAGCGCGAATTTGGCGTGGCGTGGCAGGCGTTTTATCGCCGCCTCGCGGCGCTGGGCGGCGGCGCGGCTATCAGCCGGCTCCCACCAGAGCAGCTGCACCGGACGCCGGCCGCGGGTATAACGGGGCCCGCCACTGCGCTCACCGTTATGCTGGGCAAGCCGGCGCTGCACGTCGACGGTAACGCCGGTATAGAGGCTGCCATCAACGCACTGCAGCAGATAAACCACCCACGACGTCACCGGCGCACATTCCGCATCAGGTGATATAAGGTCATAACGAAAAACTCCTGCCTGCCGGTTGTACGCGCATGGCCCAATGGTATCATTGCGCCTCGATGACAGGCGGTGAACCGCAGCACACAGGCTGTCGTAACAACGCCAAAGCAACTGGAGAGCACCATGAGCGAACATATCGTACACGTCAGCGACGCAAGTTTTGATGCCGACGTCCTCAATGCGGACCTGCCCGTACTGGTTGATTTCTGGGCAGAGTGGTGCGGCCCCTGCAAGATGATTGCCCCGGTGCTCGATGAAATTGCCACCGAATACGCCGGCAAACTCAAGGTGTGCAAAGTCGATGTCGATGCCAATCCCGACATCCCGCCCAAGTTCGGCATTCGCGGCATTCCCACCCTGATCCTGTTCAAGGGCGGCAGCGCCGAGGCCACCAAGGTCGGCGCCCTGTCCAAGAGCCAGCTCGTGGACTTCATCAAGGAAGCCATCTAGGCCGGAACGCGGCGGCTTGCCACACCGTAGCCCACCCCGAGGTGCACGGCGCGGCGAGCCGCAAAAAACCTAGACGCCTCTCACACAGCATGCTACATTCTTCTTCGTTGCACGGCCCCGTGCCGCGATAATAACTCTGCCACCCAACGACTTAACGCTGCATTCATGTTGCCTCTGTCCGGCCTCCCGGCAGCGCCCCCGTTTGCATTGACCATCTTCCCCGAACAACAACTCAGCGCTCCTCTATGAATCTAACTGACCTCAAAACCAAATCCACGCAGGAACTGATTGATATTGCGAAGGAAATCGGCCTGGAAAACATGGCCCGGTCCCGCAAACAGGACATCATTTTTGCCATTCTGAAGCGCCATGCCAAAAGTGGCGAAGACATCTCGGGCGACGGTGTACTGGAAATCCTGCAGGATGGCTTTGGTTTCCTGCGCTCTTCCGACAGCTCCTATCTCGCCGGGCCCGACGATATCTACGTATCGCCCAGCCAGATTCGCCGCTTCAACCTGCGCACCGGCGACAGCATTTCCGGCAAGATACGCCCCCCGAAAGACAGCGAGCGTTACTTCGCGCTGCTCAAAGTCAGCGAGATCAACTTCAACCGCCCGGAAAACGCCAAGCACAAGATTCTGTTTGAAAACCTGACGCCGCTGTTCGCCGACAAGCGCCTGATGCTGGAAAAAGGCAATGGCAGCAGCGAGGACCTGATCGGCCGCGTAATTGACCTCGTCGCCCCCATCGGCAAGGGCCAGCGCGGCCTGCTGGTGGCACCGCCGAAAGCGGGCAAGACGGTGATCATGCAGAGCATCGCGCAGGCGATCCTGACCAACAACCCCGAGTGCTACATCATTGTGCTGCTGATTGATGAGCGCCCGGAAGAAGTGACCGATATGCAACGCACCGTCGGCGTGCGCGGTGCAGAAGTGGTTGCCTCCACCTTCGACGAACCGCCCTCACGCCACGTGCAGGTTGCCGATATGGTGATCGAGAAAGCCAAACGGCTGGTGGAACACAAGCGCGACGTGGTGATTCTGCTCGACTCCATCACACGACTGGCGCGCGCCTACAACACCGTGGTGCCCAGCTCCGGCAAGGTCCTCACCGGCGGTGTAGATGCCCACGCGCTGGAACGCCCCAAGCGTTTCTTCGGCGCGGCGCGCAACATCGAAGAAGGCGGCAGCCTGTCCATCATCGCCACCGCGCTGGTCGACACCGGCTCAAAGATGGACGAAGTGATCTACGAAGAGTTCAAGGGCACCGGTAACATGGAACTGCACCTGGACCGCAAGATTGCCGAGAAGCGCGTCTATCCCGCCATCAACATCCGTCGTTCCGGCACACGCCGTGAGGAATTGCTTACCGGCGAGGAAGAGCTGCAACGCATGTGGATTCTGCGCAAGCTGCTGCACAGCATGGAAGATGGCCCGGCTATCGAATTCCTGCTCGACAAGCTCCGGGACACCAAGACCAACGATGAATTCTTCATGTCCATGAAACGTAAATAACGTTGTTGCGGAGCCGGCAGGAGCCGGCTTCGCAACACGCTATACTGTCCCCTCGCCCGCAACACCCGCCAGGACAGCCTGTGACCTACAAAGACCTTCGTGACTTCATTGCGGTACTGGAACAACGCGGTGAACTGGTACGTATTCGCCACGAAGTGGACCCCAACCTGGAAATGACCGAGATCGCCGACCGCACCTTGCGCGCCGGTGGCCCCGCATTGCTGTTCGAGAACCCGAAAGGCAGCCGCATTCCGGTGCTGGCCAACCTGTTCGGCACACAGACGCGCGTGGCCCTGGGCATGGGCGCGGAGAACGTGCAGGCCCTGCGCGAGATCGGGGAAATCCTCGCCTACCTGCGTCAACCCGACCCGCCCAAGGGGCTGCGTGATGCCTGGGAGAAAGCGCCGCTGCTGAAGCAGGTGATGAACATGGGGCCCAAGGTGGTACGCAATGCGCCGTGCCAGTTCCACGCCAAAAGTGGCGACGATGTGGACCTCTACCAGCTCCCCATACAAACCTGCTGGCCGGGCGACGCGGGCCCGCTGGTCACTTGGCCGCTGGTCATCACCCGCGGGCCGAACAAGACGCGGCAGAATCTCGGCATCTATCGCATGCAGCTTATCGGCCGCAATAAGCTGATCCTGCGCTGGCTGTCGCATCGCGGCGGCGCCCTGGACTATCGCGACTGGCAGCTGCAGCACCCCGGGCAGCGCTATCCGGTTGCCATCGCCCTGGGGGCAGACCCTGCCACGACGCTGGGTGCCGTTACCCCGGTGCCGGACAGCTTGTCCGAGTACGCCTTCGCCGGATTACTGCGCGGCGCCAAAACGGAGCTCGCCGAGTGCTATACCGCAGGTTGCCGCGATCACGGGCTACAGGTGCCGGCCAGCGCCGAGATCATCCTGGAAGGTTATCTGGAGCCGGGCGAAATGGCCGATGAGGGTCCCTTCGGCGATCACACGGGCTACTACAATGAAGTCGAGCGCTTCCCGGTATTCACCGTGGAGGCCATCACGCACCGCGAAGACCCGATTTACCACAGCACCTATACCGGCCGGCCACCGGACGAGCCCGCCATTCTCGGCCTGGCGCTGAACGAAGTCTTCGTGCCCATCCTGCAGAAACAGTTCCCGGAGATCGTCGACTTCTACCTGCCTCCCGAAGGCTGCTCCTACCGTATGGCAATCGTCACCATACGCAAGGAGTACCCGGGACATGCCAAGCGCGTGATGCTGGGCGTGTGGTCTTTCCTGCGTCAGTTCATGTATACGAAATTTGTTATCGTCACCGACGAGGACGTCAATGCACGCGACTGGCAGGACGTTATCTGGGCCATGACCACCCGCATGGACCCACAACGCGACAGCGTGTTCATCGACAACACGCCCATCGACTATCTGGACTTTGCCTCACCCGTGGCCGGCCTGGGTTCAAAAGTCGGCTTTGATGCAACCAATAAATGGCCGGGCGAAACGACCCGCGAATGGGGCAGTCCCATTGTCATGAGCAACGAGGTCAAGGCACGGGTCGATGCGCTGTGGAACGAACTGGGCATCGACCTGCCGCAGGACAAGCCGCGCTAGCTCAGCACCTGAGGGGCGGCAAGCGCGCGTTGCTTGGGCTGCGGTAGCAATGGCAGGGTTTTTTCACGCAGCAGAAGACCTTCTCGGAAGTACATAGCGCTCTCGCGGTCTTCACCCAGAGCGGCGAGCAGTCGCCCCAACTCTGCACACACTTCCGCCGTGCGGCGCTGTCGGTAACTCCCTTCGAAGTAGTCTCGCGCCTTGCCCCAAAGTTCGTGGCGACAGGCCAGTCGCCCCAAAGTCAGCAACAGCTGATGATCGCGCGGATGGTCTACCAGCCAGGCTTCAGCCTGTGCCAGCTGGCGCCCGGCATCCGGCAACTCCACGTAACCAAACAAGCGCGCCAGATCGGCGTCCCAGTCCTGTTTCAGTGTGCGCTGAATCACCTTGGCCGCCCCACTGGCATCGCCGGCGTGAATCAGGGCTCCCACATAGTTCCGCAGAATCACCTTGTCCTGGCGCAGTGCGGGGGGGGTTGCCTGCCAGCGCTGATGCAGGGCGGCCGGAACATCCCCGGACTCTGCCGTGGCGCAGTGCTCCAGAAGCCGGATATGTACCGTGCGCTCCAGCTCGAGCAATGCAGGCTCATCCAATACAGTGTGTTTGCGCAACTCCGGCAACAGCTTGTGCAGCGCGTCCCAGTCTTCCAGCCCGAAATACGCCTTGTGCAGCAGCTTCAGCACGTACGGGTGGCGACCTGCATTGCGCCGCGCCCGTTCCAGCGTGGCCACCGCCTGTTCATACTGCCCGCCCTGCAGCTTCAACTCGGCCTGGGTTAGCTCCACCGCGATACCGGCATCCGACCCCGCCTGCTCCGCCACACCCAGGTACTCGCGCATTTTGTCCGGCTCGCCCAGCTGAAAGCTGGCGCGGGCAGCGATGAGGTAGTTGAGCAGCGGAACCTCGCTGTGTTCGGCACCGCCAATCAGCTGGCGCCGGGCACGCTCCCAGTTGCCCTCGATAAAGTTGATCAGCCCGCGATGGGTGAGCCGGGCCGCGCGCCGCGTCTTGCGCTGGCCCAGCCAACCGGCGATGGAGCGCTGGCCGGAAAACAGTTTGCGCAGCAGGCCGATCGCCGCATACAGCAGCACGGCGAGTAGCACCAGCAGCACCAGCCCCACCCACAGGCTGGTCTCCACGGTGTAATGTCCGTAAGCCACCAGCACATAACCGGGCTGGTTTTCGATCAGCGCAACGACCCCGACCCCCAGCAACAGCGCGAGCAGCGCCACCATCAACAGCCCACGCATGACTATCGCGCTCCGTCGCGCTGCAGGCGCGGCTCGGTGTAGGTCTTCAGCGCCGCCAGCGATGCGGAGATGTCCGGCAGGGGCACGGCAATGACCTCATCGGAGAGATCCTCCAGTTCGTTTGCCGCGGCACTTGCCGCCGCCTCGTCCGCCAGGAAAAACTCGGTCAGCCAGCGCTGGGCGCGCTGCAGGCTCGCCTCGTAGAGCGGCTGATTGCCCGACAACAGCGCTACCTGTGCCTGCTGCAACAGCATGACCAGATTCTGGCGCAGCAGGCCTTCCCACTGCGGATCCACCAGCGCCTCGACCGGCACCTCACGGCGGCGCACCACAATGTATTTGGACAGGGTCGCCAGCGCCTGCTGATAGCCCTGCTGCAGGCGCTGTTGCCAGGTGTCAGCCGCTGCTGCCTCGGGGCCGTCCGACCGCTCCGGCAGCTCGAAAATCACCAGCCCGGCCACCTGGTCAACCAGCGCACCGAGACGCAGGTACAAACCCTCGACATCCAGCTCCGGCAGCGCGCGCAATGCTGCGAGGTCCTCCGCCACCGCACGACGCACCGGGTGCAGCGCCGTGCTGTCGAGCTGGCGCAGAATACCGTCCGCGCTTTGCAGCAAGCGCTGCGCCGAGACGGCATCCCCGGCCATGATCAGTCGCTGGTTGGCGAGCCGCAACAGGTACTCAACTTCGGCCAACAGCCAACTGTCGCGATCGCCACCGCGCAGTTGCGCGAGCTCCGCGCGCTGCTCTGCCAGGCGCGTTTCCAGGGCCTGCAGCCGGGAAGCCTGCTCCCGCACCGACGCGGCCTGGCGCTGCAGCTGTGGCTGTACCGTATTCAGGCGCTGTTCCAGCGTATCCTGCACGCTGCGTTCAAGCGCACGCAGCTCGGCACGAATCTCCGTATCGTCCGCGGCGACCATCTGGGCACTGTGATCGACCTCTTCCAGTTCCACCAGACGTTGCAGCACCGCGGCTTCCCGCGACTGTGCCTGCAGCACCAGCCACGCGGACGCCGCGCCAAGACCCAGCACCAGCAACAGGGCGAACCAGGCGACTGCGCCGCCGCTGCGCGCCCGGGGAGCCGCTTCCGACTGGGATGCGGGCTGCTCGGTCGCCTGCTCAGGCGTGGTGTCGGGCTCCCCCCGGGGTGGCTCGGATGCCGCTGGGGTGGATGTTTCGGTCAGGTCTTTTTCTTCACTCACTTCTTCTCTCCCATTGCCGGGCTCCAGTGCTCCAGGGCGCGCAACATGGCGCCGTCGGAGGCATTGTCCGCAACCAGACAATGCTGGAATCCCGCTGCCATCGCCGCATCCGCAACGCGCCGCGAGGGCAATAACAAGGTGACTCCCTGTAACTTAGTGGTTTCTTCGGGGCTAAGCAACGCCAACATCGTGTTCAGGCCGTCACCGCTGCTGATGCAAATCACCTCGATCTGCCAATCGGCCAGCGCGGTGGCAAGAGCACCCGGCGCCATGGATGGACTGAGGCGACGATAACACGCGAGGGTCTCGACATGGGCGCCGCGCCGGGTGAGCTCCCGCCGCAGCGTGTCGCGCCCTCCCTGCCCTTTCACGATCAACACCTGCTCTCCGGCACAGTCGCGCAAGCCGGGCAGATCGAGCAAACCCTCACTGCTCATGTTCTCTCCGGGCGTCATAGCCACTACATCGAAACCGGCGAGCGCGCGGGCAGTCCCCTCACCCACCGCATACCAATGCAGGCCAAGCGGTAATTGTGGCCAGTAGCGCTCAATGACCGGCATACCGAAACCGACCGCGTTGGCACTGACAAAAATGACATGCTGCACACGATCGAGCGCCTGCACACGCAGCCGCTCGGCAACGGGCAGGGGCGTCAGGGGCTGCAGCTGCAAAAAGGGAAGGTGATGCGCGGTGAACCCACGCGCCGCCAGCGCAGAACACAGGTGCTCGCCCTGCCCGGCGGGACGGGTGACCAGCACCGATCTAGCGACCATAGACCTCGGCCAGAATAGCGCCCGCGCCCTGCCCCAACAGGTCTTCCGCCACGGCAATGCCCAGCGCCTCCGCCTCGGCAACCGGCGCCCGGGCCTCGGCGCGCAACAGCAGGCCGCCATCCGGCCGGCCCACCAGGCCGCGCAGCCACAGCGTTTCATCGCCCGACTCCAGTTCCGCGTAGCAGGCAATCGGCACCTGGCAGCCACCCTCCAGGCGACGATTCAGGGCACGCTCCGCTGTCACCCGCAGCGCCGTGGGCACGTTGTGTAACGGTTGTAACAGCGTCAGCAGCTCCTGGTCGCTGCTGCGCAGCTCAATGCCCACTGCACCCTGCCCGCCAGCGGGCAGTGACTCGGCCACCGGCATGCGCTGCCGAATGCGCTCGTCCATCTGCAAGCGCAGCAGCCCGGCGGTCGCGAGGATAATGGCGTCGTACTCGCCCGCATCGAGCTTGCGCAACCGCGTGTTCACATTCCCGCGCAGAAAGCGCACCTCAAGGTCGGGCCGCGCGGCCCGCAGCTGGCACTCCCGACGCAGGCTGGAGGTGCCGACAATGCTCCCCGGCGGCAGCGCAGCCACGCACTCATAGTGGTTGCTGACAAAGGCGTCCCGGGGATCCTCGCGCTCACAGATCACGCCGAGGCAGAGGCCGTCGGGGAACTCCATCGGTACATCCTTCATCGAATGCACTGCGATATCCGCGCTGCCATCGAGCAGTGCGGTTTCCAGCTCTTTCACGAACAATCCCTTGCCGCCCACCTTGGCCAGCGGCACATCCAGCAGCTGGTCGCCGCGGGAGGTCATGCCCAGCAGCTGTACGTCAAGGCCCGGATGGGTTTGTTGCAAGGCGTCGCGAACAAACTCCGCCTGCCACAGGGCGAGCGGGCTTTCTCGGGTAGCAATGGTAATGGTACGGGACATGAACAGGTTCCTGCAGGGCGAGGCGCGATGATACCAGCCACGTCCCGGCGCTGCGACTTTGCCCGGCCGCCCGCAACGGCGGCCGCAGTCTCAGCCCTGCTGTAACCGGGCCTTTACGGCCGCCAGGTGACGGCGGCTGACCTGGGGTCGCAGGGCCACGCCAGCCAGCTCGACCGACCAGCCGCCTTCCGTATCGCGCCGCAAGCGCTGGATGTGGCGCCGGGCTACCAGGGCGTTGCGATGCACGCGCAGGAAGTCTGCGGCAAACTCCTGCTCCAGATCCTTCAACGCGTCCTGAATCAGGAGTTCACGCCCGGGAGCGACTGCCGTCACGTACTTCTGCTCCGCGATAAAGCAGCGTACGTCGGCAATGGGCAATGTCTCCAGGCCGCGGTGCCCCTGGCTACTCACCTGGGAACGACCCGCCGGCTCACCATCGGACAACGCGGCCAGCTGCACCCGATTGACCCGTCCTGCCGTGGCCAGCGCCCGGGCGAGCTCCGACTCACGCACGGGTTTCAGCAGGTAGGCCACCGCCTGATGACGCAGGGCGTCGAGCGCATATTCATCGTACGCGGTGCAGAAAATCACGGCGGGCGGTGCCGGCAGGCGGTCCATGGCGGCCGCCACCTCGATACCATCCATGCCAGGCATGCGCACATCCAGCAACACCAGCACGGGATCCTCACGTGCCAACAGCGCCAGTGCCACCTCTCCCGAATCCGCCTCGATGACGCAGGCCTCGGGGCGCAGCCGCTGCAGCAGGCGGCGCAGGCGCTCGCGCGCCAGCGGCTCGTCATCGACCAGCAGGACTTTCACACCAGGGGCTCCGCCGGGTAGCGTAATTCCACCCGAAAGTGTCCGCGGGCTGCCCATTGGCGCAAACTTGCAGCCTCCCCATAGAGCGCCAGCAGGCGCTGCTCGATGTTGTTCAACGCCATGCGCTCACCACGGCTGGCAACGGGCGGCTCCGGACGCGGATTCTCGATCGTGACGTGCACCCCGTCGTTATCAGCCGCCACAGCAACACGCACCACCCCGCCCCCAGGCAACAGCGATATCCCGTGATACACGGCATTTTCCACCAGTGGCTGCAGGATAAGGCTGGGCATGGGCAGCGCACCCACGTCCTCGGCCACCTGCCACTCTATCTGCAGGCGGTCACCAAGGCGCAGGCGCTCGATGCCAAGGTACAGCTCACAGCGATGCACCTCTTCGGCGACGGTATCGCCAGGTCCGGAATGGCGCAGGCTGGCGCGGAACAGCTCCGCGAGATCTTCGACGGCGGTCTCGGCACGCTCGGGATGCGAGGCAATAAGACTGGCAATGCTGTTCAGGGTGTTGAACAAAAAGTGCGGGCGAATACGCGCCTGCAGCGAATCAATGCGGGCCTGCAGTTCCGAGTGCTCGCGCAGGGTCAGCTGCTGCTGCAGGTAAAAATAACGCAGGGCGATGCCTGCAACCAGCGCGGCGACCAGGGTATTGCGCAACACCCACCAGCGGTCGTCGGCATCCGCCATCAGCGCCGGGTAAAACCGCAGAATCAACTCGCTGGAGAGGCCCGTCACTGTCACCACGAGCAGGATACTGCCAGCCGCCGCCAACCACAGACTGTGGCGCGAAAACCAGCCGCGCAGCAGGCACAGGGCCACGGCGCTCGCCAGCACCAGCCACTGCACCAGCACCGAGCCGGTCGCCAGCACCGTCCAGTCGAAGCGCGGCAGACTACTGACCGCCAGGGTGTACATCAGTACCATAAGCTCGGCGAGCAGAACCAGAAACAGGAGTGCACGCGGTGCACAGAGATCCGGAATGAAGAACGCACCCGAGGCCTGCGCTCGCGCCGCCAGCTGTTGCTCCCCCACATCCTGCATGTGCACCAACCCTTGTCCACCCCGGTGGTATACTTGCACCCAAGCGCGACCGGCACAAGCGCCAGAACGCCAGCCATGGCCTGCAGCGGGCCCCCAACCAGATACGGACCAACATGAGCAAGCAGACAGACACCAACACTCTCTGGGGCGGCCGCTTCGCCGAACCCACCGATCAATTCGTGCAGCGCTTTACCGCATCAGTCCAGTTCGACCAGCGCATGGCCCGGGAAGATATCCAGGGCTCGCGCGCCCACGCCGACATGCTCTGCGCAGTGGGTGTGCTTACAGCAGAGGAACGCGAACAGATCCAGGCCGGGCTCGACCAGGTCGAGGGGGAGATCGCCCGGGGTGACTTCAGCTGGTCTATCGAGCGGGAAGACGTGCACATGAACATTGAGGCGCGCCTGACCGAGCTGATCGGCAATACCGGCAAGAAACTGCACACTGGCCGCTCGCGCAACGACCAGGTTGCCACCGACATTCGCCTGCACCTGCGCGCCGCCATTGACCTCATTGCCGGAGAGCTCACCCGCCTGCAGCGCGGCACCATTGAGCTCGCCGCAAACCAGTGCAACACCATCATGCCCGGTTTTACCCACCTGCAGACCGCACAGCCGGTGGTGTTCGGCCACCATTTGCTGGCCTGGAACGAGATGCTGGAGCGCGATTACGGCCGGCTCATGGACTGCCGCGCGCGCCTCAACCAGTCGCCGCTGGGTGCCGCCGCCCTCGCGGGCACCACCTACCCCATCGACCGCGACATGACCGCGCGCGCCCTGGGCTTCGACCGCCCCACCGCCAACTCGCTGGATTCAGTATCGGACCGCGACTTCGCCATCGAATTCTGCAGCTTTGCCGCGCTGCTCATGACCCACCTGTCGCGCATGTCCGAGGAGCTGGTGCTGTGGACATCGGCCCAGTTCAACTTCATTGAACTGCCGGACCGCTTCTGCACCGGTTCATCCATCATGCCGCAGAAGAAAAACCCGGATGTGCCCGAACTGGTGCGGGGCAAGGTGGGCCGGGTCAATGGGCACCTGATCTCCCTGCTCACCCTGATGAAAAGCCAGCCGCTGGCGTACAACAAGGACAACCAGGAGGACAAGGAGCCGCTGTTCGACACGATCGATACGGTGCTGGGCAGCCTGCGCGCCTTCGCCGACATGGTCCCCGCCATCCGGCCCCGCAGCGAGCAGATGCGCGAAGCGGCACGCCGTGGGTTTTCCACCGCCACGGACCTCGCCGACTACCTGGTGCGCAAGGGCCTGCCCTTTCGCGATGCCCATGAAGTGGTGGGCAAGGCCGTCGCCCACGGCGTGGCCAGCGGCGCCGACCTGGCGGAGATGTCGCTTGCCACACTGCAGAGCTTCCACGCGGACATCGCCGCGGATGTGTTCGATGTGCTGACCCTGGAGGGGTCCGTCGCCGCACGCGACCACCTGGGGGGCACCGCGCCGCGTCAGGTGCGGGCCGCGGCCGGCACTGCGCTGCAGCGTCTCGACGCACGGCCGGCGTAAGCGCATCAGGGAGTAAAGCGCAGGCTGACCTGAAAGGTGACATCGGGGGCCGTCTCTACGCGAATATCCTCGATAAACCCGGCCTCCAGCGCCCAGCGGGGGCCCACCTGCCAGCGCGCGCCCACATTCAGCAGCAGTGCCGTGGCGCCCAAGGCCGTTAAATCACTCTGCAAGGGCGCTGACTGGGCATCAATCTGGGCCAGCAAGGTCACGCGCTCATGCACCGCCCAGCCGGCACCCAGCCCGGCAAACCAGAGATCGCGCTCCTGCACGGCCTGCAGGCCTGCAATCTGGCCCGCGCGCAAGTAGCCGGCCTGACCGAACAGTTGCCCGCGACTCCCGGCTGGCGCCCAGTTGGCCCGCAGCACCGCGAAAGCATCTTCCGCACCGCTGCCGAGGAGCTCGCGTTCTTCTCCTGTCGCCAGCTTATAACCGAGCCCCGCGCTCACCTGCCACTCGCTGTCATCGACGAGTGCACGTTGCAGCGCGAGCGTGAGATCACCCGCCCCCGAGGCGCCGTCGCGCAGTGACAGTGACGCAGCGGAGGACTGGTAGCGAAAATCCAGCTGGTCCCGGGGCACCGCATCGCGGCCGCCATCCGGCATACCCCACAGGCTGTGCCAGCCATCGATCAGCGCATCGAGTGAGCCACCACTGTGGCTCAGCCAGGGCAGCTCCACCTGAAGCTCCCAGCCGGGCGCAAAGGCATAGCGCCATTCGAGGGCGAGACGGTGGGTTTCACCATCCAGACGCAGCGCCTCAAACGCTGAGGCATCAAAGACGGCGTGACTGGCCAGAGCGCCGTGCACGGCGAACGCCACATCACCCGTGGACAGCAGGGCCGCGCTGCGCGCCGAGGGCATACCGAAAAGGCCAGCCACCGGCGTCAGGTTCTTGCCGTAAAGGGGCTCAACGGCCTGCGCGGCGCTGCCCAGCACCAGCGACAGGACGGGCAGGCCGCAGCCGATGAACTGCCGTATCGATAGCAGCGGGGGGACGTTGACGCGCACGCGTGGACCCTCATTGACGATTCAGAGCTGGCTGCGCCTCGCGACGAAGCATGGGCCTGGAATCCTGCCATGATCCCACGTGCAATTCGACCCTCTATCGCACAAGAACGCGGCGACCCACACGCTCGGCACAGTATTGCCTGCGCATGCCAGGCAACGCAGAATCCGGCGTCAATTCGGGTATACTGCGCGCTTTTCCCAGCGGAACCCTTGTTATGCTTCACACGCGCCTTCACTGGCTGCTCGCCCTGGCACTGCTACTGGCGGGGTGCGGGCAAACAGGCCCACTGCAGCTGCCGCCCCCGGACGCCGTCAGCGTTCCGACAGCGCCGGCTGTTGGTGCCCCGCCGGCTGGCACAACACCTTCTTCCGCAACCGACTGAGTACGCAGAGAGCCATGAGTTTTTTCCAGTTCCGCGACGGCACCTTGCATGCTGAAGCCGTCACCGCAGACGCCATCGCCCAGCAGCACGGCACGCCATGCTATGTGTACTCACGTGCCGCCCTCGAAACGGCGCTGCAGGCCTATCAGGATGCCCTGGCCGACTGGCCCCACCTCATTTGCTACGCGGTCAAGGCCAACTCCAACCTCGCGGTACTCGATGTGCTGGCACGGCTCGGCTCGGGCTTTGACATCGTGTCCGTAGGCGAACTGGAGCGCGTGATTGCCGCCGGTGGTGACCCAGCGAAAACCGTGTTTTCCGGCGTGGCCAAAACGGCCGAGGAGATGGCGAGGGCGCTGGAGGTGGGCATCCACTGTTTCAACGTGGAATCCGCGGCGGAGCTCGAGGTGCTCAACCGCGTCGCCGCACAGATGAACGTGCAGGCGCCGGTATCCATTCGGGTCAACCCCGACGTGGATGCGCGCACCCATCCCTACATTTCCACCGGGTTGCGCGAAAACAAATTCGGGCTGGGTGTCGACGAAGCACTGCCGCTCTATCGTCGCGCTGTGGCGCTGCCGCACATCGACGTGCGCGGCCTGGACTGCCATATCGGCTCGCAGCTGACCGAGCTCAGCCCTTTCATTGATGCGCTGCGGCGCCTGCTGCTACTGGTCGATACGCTCGCAGCCGAAGGTATCGAAATCCGCCACCTCGACCTCGGTGGCGGCCTCGGGGTGCGCTACCGCGATGAACAACCGCCCGCTATCGGCGACTATATCGCCGCCATACGCGAAGAGCTGGGCGAACGCCGGTTGCCGCTGATATTCGAGCCGGGGCGTTCGATTGCCGCGGAAGCAGGCCTGCTGTTGACCCGGGTGGAGTACCTCAAGCAAACCCCCGAACACAATTTCGCCCTGGTCGATGCGGGCATGAATGACATGATTCGCCCGGCGCTTTACCAGGCGTGGCTGGATATCCAGCCCAGTCATGCGGCTGCTGAAGGCGTCACTGCCACCTGGGATATTGTCGGGCCCGTGTGCGAAACCGGGGACTTCCTCGGCAAGCAGCGCACCCTGTGCTTGCGTGAAGGCAGCCTGTTGGCCATGTTCGGTGCGGGCGCCTATGGCTTCAGCATGAGTTCCAATTACAACAGCCGCCCGCGCGCCGCAGAGGTGATGGTGGATGGTGACGCCGTGCACGTTGTGGGCGCGCGCGAAACTCTTGAAGACCTGTTGCGGCGCGAATGCCGCCTGCCGGCCTGAGGAACACTCGGCAATGTTGCTCAAGTTCACCAAGATGCACGGCGCGGGGAATGACTTTGTGGTCATCGACCTGATCACGCAGCGCTACCAACCGCGTGAAGACGACATACGACGCCTTGCCGACCGGCACTTCGGTATCGGCTGCGACCAGGTGCTGCTGGTGGAGACGCCAGACAGCCCCGAGGTGGACTTTCGCTATCGCATCTTCAATGCCGATGGCAGCGAGGTGGAGAACTGTGGCAATGGCGCCCGCTGCTTCGCGCGCTTCGTGCGCGACAAACACCTGACCGGCAAGCGCGTTATCCGCGTGCAGACCGCCGGCGGTGTGCTGGAGTTGCGGCTGCGCGACAAGCACCGTGTGGAAGTCGATATGGGCGCCCCGATTTTCGAGCCAGCGCGCATTCCCCTGCAGGCGGATGCCGCGGCAGACCACTACGTACTGGATGTGAACGGCCAGCAACTGGAGATCGGCGCGCTGTCGATGGGCAACCCCCACGCCATAGTGCGCGTCGACGACACGGCCGCTGCACCGGTCGCCACGCTTGGCCCGGCCATCGAACGTCACCCGCGCTTCCCGCAACGGGCCAATGCCGGCTTCATGCAGGTGCTTTCAGAGCAGGAGATCAAGCTGCGCGTCTACGAGCGCGGAGCGGGCGAAACGCTGGCCTGTGGCACGGGCGCCTGCGCGGCGGCGGTCTATGGCATGTTGCGCGGCTGGCTGCGTGATACCGTGACAGTTCACCTGCCTGGCGGTAAGCTTGAGATACACTGGCCGGGCCCCGGCAAGCCGGTGACCATGACCGGCCCGACAGCCGTTGTGTTCGAGGGCAGTATCAGAATATGACGGCGGCACAGGCGCGCCGGGTATAACGGAGACCAGACCATGTCAGCCAGGAACGAACCGGCCATCACTGCCGACAGCGACGCACTGACCGACGACAGCGTTCGCGAATACCTGAAGAATCACAGCGACTTTCTGCAGCGCCACCCGGACATGCTGGACTTCCTGCACGTGAACCACGCCTCGGGCAGCGCGGTATCGCTGGTGGAAAAACAGGTCAGCGTACTGCGCGAGCGCAACACCGAGATGCGCCAGCGACTCAATGCGCTCACCGCCAATGCGCGCAGCAACGACAAGCTGTACGAGCAGACCCGGCACCTGGTGCTGGCGCTGCTGGAGGCCGAGTCAGTGCCTGCGCTCTGCGCGGCTTATCGCCGCGCCATGCAGGCCGACTTCGATGTTGAGCATACAAGTATCATCCTCTTCGGCGACCCGGCCTGTGCGCCTGATGGCGTGCGCGTGGTGCCCGCGGAAGCCGCCCAGGCCGCCGTCGGCGCCCTGCTCCGCGGCCGCAAGGCAGTCTGCGGCCCCCTGCGCCGGGAAGAACTCGACTTTCTCTTCGAGGGGGCCGGCAGCGTGGGTTCCGCAGCCGTGATGCCGTTACTTGGCGAGGAAGAGCTCGGGGTGATTGCCGTGGGCAGCTCAGATGCCCACCACTACACCAGCGCCATGGGCACCCTGTTCCTGCAACACATTGCTGAGGTCCTGGTGCGGCTTCTGCCCCGCCTGGAAGCACCGGCGCGGGCATGACAGCGGAGACAACGGCGCTGCAAACGGCCAGTGAGGCCTTTATTCGCTACCTGCGCGATGTGCGCCAGCTGTCACCACACACCGTAAACAACTATCAGCGCGACCTGGCAAGCCTGATCGTCTATTGTGACGCGCGCAGCCGCGCCGACCCTGCCGAATTGCACGAGGCCGATATTCGCGCCTGGGTGAGCCAGCTGCGCCGCCAGGGCTTGGCCGGCAGCAGCATCCAGCGCGCGCTCTCCGCGGTGCGCTCCTTTTTTACCTATCTGGGCCGGGAACAAGGGCACAGCCGCAACCCGGCCGCCGCCGTGCAGGCGCCCCGGCAACCGCGCCGCCTGCCGCGGACACTGGATACCGATCAGGTCAATCGCTATCTGCAATTCAGCGACGATGACCTCACCGCGCGCCGCGACAGCGCTATCGCCGAACTCTTCTATTCTTCCGGCCTGCGCCTGGCTGAGCTGGCCGCCGTCAACGTCGGCGATATCGACCGCCACGAACAACTGCTGACGGTCACGGGCAAGGGGCGCAAGACGCGCACGGTGCCGGTCGGCGCAGTGGCGCTCGCCGCAGTGGAACGCTGGCTGCAGGTGCGCCCGCAGAGTACCGACCCGGCCCTGTTCCTGAGCCAGCGCGGCACGCGTATCAGCGTGCGTAATATTCAGGATCGCCTGCGGCTGCAGGGCCGGCGCGCGGGCATGTATCAGGATGTGCATCCGCACATGCTGCGCCACTCCTTCGCCAGCCACATGCTGGAGTCCAGCGGCGATCTGCGTGCCGTGCAGGAGTTGTTGGGGCACGCCAATATCGCCACTACCCAGATCTACACGCACCTGGACTTCCAGCACCTGGCCAAGGTCTACGACGCAGCGCACCCGCGAGCGCGCCGGCGCAAGCCCGGCGGAGAGTGAGCCGATGACCATACGCGTAATCACCTTCGACCTCGACAACACCCTGTGGGATGTTGAGCCCGCCCTGCTGCGTGCCGAACAGGCGCAGCGCGAGTGGCTGCTGCAACACCGCCCGGGGAGTATCGAACAGCACGACCATGACAGCCTGTGGGAATTCAAGAAGCGGGTGTGGAAACAGCACCCGGAGCTGGCTCATCACGTCAGCCAGATGCGTGTGCGCATGCTGTTCGAGCTGCAGCGCGCGGCGGGCTACAGCGAGGCCGACAGCGATGCCGGGGCGCGCGAGGCCTTCGCCGCTTTTCTGCAGGAGCGCCACAAGGTGGAGTTGTACGCAGAGGCTCTGGAGGTACTGCAACGACTGGCCGGGGACTACCGGCTGGGGGCGCTGACCAACGGCAATGCAGACATCTACAAAACCGATGCGGCGGAGTATTTCGATTTCGCTTTTCTCGCCGAGGATGTGGGGGCGAGCAAGCCGGCGGCCGACATGTTCCACGCGGCGCTGGCGCGCACCGGTGCGGCGGCCGGCGAAATCGTGCACGTGGGCGACAACCCGGAGCACGATATTCTCGGTGCGCAGCAGGTTGGCCTGCGCACAGTCTGGGTGAATCTTGCCGGCGCACCGTGGGAACCCGCGGACTACCGGGCCGATGCCGAGGTGACCGCACTGCGCGACCTGCCTGCCGCCATCGCGGGCCTGGGGGCGGCCGGCTAGGTGCGGCCGGCTAGGCGCCCCCGGCTAGGCGACCCCGGCCAGGCGACCCCGACTGGCATTTTAAATGGCGTTTTCGCCCGTCTCGCCGGTGCGAATGCGGATAACCTGTTCCATCTCGGTCACGAAAATCTTGCCATCGCCGATCTTTCCGGTATTCGCTGCCTGGATAATGGCGTCTATGGTTGAGGACACCTGGCTTTCTCCCACCGCAATTTCCAGCTTCAGCTTGGGCAGGAAATCGACCACGTACTCCGCACCCCGATACAGCTCCGTATGCCCACGCTGGCGCCCGAAGCCCTTGACCTCGGTAACGGTGATTCCCTGCACGCCTATTTCCGCAAGTGCGGCGCGCACGTCGTCCATTTTGAACGGTTTGATGATGGCGGTAACCAGTTTCATGCAAGCATCTCCGAAAATCGGCAAAGCCGGCAGTATACGCCATAGAATGGCCAGTGGGCACAGCCCCTGCCGTTCACGGCAATCCGGCCGGCTATCGCGCAGCCAGCCAGGCGCGCCAGCCACCCAGGTGGGTGATTTCCTCGGTGGCGCTCGATACACCCTGCGGCTCACAGATAAACCCGCTGACCCAGCGACCGTCAGCCAGCTCTACCTTGCCGATGCCCAGGGGTGCGGGAATGCCCGCGACAAAACTGCCCAACTCGGACGTGGGGATGGACCACACCTCCACCTCGATTGCCTGGCCGCCCGCTTCATCCCGCACCATGCCCGGACGCATCGGCGGCCCGCCCGCCAGCACATGCAGGCGGTAACAGGGGGCGCTCTGCGTACGCGCGAGCAGCGCTGCACCGCGCTCAACCAGCTGCCAGTTCAGCGGCAGGCCTTCAAGGTGCGCACCGCACACCAGAAGCTCCGTGTACGCCGGATTGGCCACCGCGGGCGCCGCGCTGGCAACCGGCTCCAGCTCAAGGGCACCCAGCGGCAAGGGCAGCAGCGCCCGCAAGCGATTGGCAATCGACAGTAACGCGCGGTCGTCAAAGGCGTGGCCGGCGAGCGTGACGCCAAAGGGCAGGCCCTGTGCCGTAAACGCTGTCGGCACCGCAACCGCCGCCATATCCAGCAGGTTCATGAAATTGGTGTAATAGCCCAGTTGTGCGTTATATAACACCGGCTCCTCGAGTAACTTTTCAATACTGAACAGACGCCCCGCCGTGGGTGTGAGCAGACAATCCAGCCCCGCCAACGCCGCTTCGCACTGCTGGCGCAACGCGGCCAATTGGTACTGTGCCTGGAACAGCTCCGTCGCCCGCGGCGCCTCACCCTGCGCCACAATCCCCCGCACCACCGGATGAATGGCAGCGGGATTCGTGGTCAGCATCGACTCGCAGGCGATATAGCGCTCCGCCACCCAGGGGCCGTCGTAGAGCAGGCGCGCGGCCTGGTCGAAGTGAGCGTAATCGACCGTGACCAGTTCAATGCCAGCTGCCGCCAGCGCGGCCAGCGTCTGCCGGTAGGCGTCTTCGTAGTCTCGGTCACCGAAGAATTGCAGCTGCGTGTCGTCGAGTACCCCGACTCTGAGCGGCCCGGTGCGCATCCCGTAATGCCGCGCGGTGTTGGCAAAAGGATTGCGACGACTGAAGGCATCTTCGGCGTCGTGGCCTTCCGCCGAGGTGAGCACACGCTCTGCATCATCGGTGTCGAGGGCGAACAGGCTGATGCAATCGAGGCTGCGACAGGCGGGAACCAACCCGCTGTTGGATAACAGGCCCCTGGTGGGCTTCACGCCCACCAGGTTATTAAAGCAGGCCGGTATCCGGCCGGAGCCCGCCGTGTCCGTGCCCAGGCTGAAACTGGCAAGGCCCAGGGCCACCGCAACCGCCGAGCCGGAACTGGAACCACCGGAAATGTAGTCGGGGGCGAAGGCGTTGTGGCAGGGACCGTGGGGCGAACGCGTGCCATTGAGGCCGGTGGCGAACTGGTCGAGATTGGTCTTGCCCACAGGAATGGCACCGGCAGCAAGCAGCTGTTGCACAACGCGGGCAGACTGCGGCGGCGTGTAAGCGAACGCCGGGCAGCCGGCGGTGGTGGGTATACCGGCCAGGTCGATGTTGTCCTTGATGGCAAACGGCACACCCCACAACGGGTGCGTTGCCGGGTCGCGATCCGCCAGTGCGTCCAGCCATGTCGCCTGCTCCCGGGCGCTGCACAGGTGTATCCAGATGTTGTGCGCCGCGTACTCTGCAGCGCGCTGGCGAATCTCCTCCATCAACGCACCCGGCGTCAGCTCACCCGACGCATACGCCGCCCGCAGGCCGGGAATCGTCATATTGCGGCTCATAGCGAAGCTCCTTCACTGTCTTCAAGGACCACCAGGGCCTGCCCTGCAGCGACACGACTACCGGGTGACAGCAAAAGCTGGCTGACAACAGCATCACAGGGCGCAAACACCGCTATCTCCATCTTCATCGACTCCAGCACCATCAATGGGTCACCGCGGCGCACGCTATCGCCTACCTGCACGTTCAGCTGCCAGACGCTGCCGGAAACCGGGCTGTCCACCACCGTTGCCGTGTCGGGCCAACTCTGCTCGGTCACCGCTTCCGGCACATCTTCTTCAGCAAAATTGAACTGACCGTTGGCATGCCATTGGGCCAGTTCGGCGGCAAAGGCTTGCTGACGGTGGTCGCGGAAGCTGTCGATGGCGCCCGCATTACTCGCGACAAAGTCCTCGTAATCCGCCAGTGAAAACTGTGTCTCTTCTATCTTCAGCGGATAGCGCCCCTGCGGAAAATCGCGGCGGATTTGCTCAAGCTCAGCGTGACTCACCTCGTAGAAGCGGATCTGGTCGAAGAAGCGCAATAGCCAGGGCTGCTCGAACTCCGCGGTGCGCCGGTAACGATTCCACATCTGCAGGGTGCGGCCGACAAACTGGTAGCCGCCCGGCCCCTCCATGCCGTACACACAGAGGTAGGAGCCGCCAATGCCCACGGAGTTTTCCGCCGTCCAGGTACGTGCCGGGTTGTACTTGGTGGTCACCAGGCGGTGTCGGGGGTCTACCGGCGTGGCCACCGGTGCGCCGAGATACACATCGCCCAGGCCCATGACCAGATAAGAGGCATCGAAAACGATGCGCTTCACTGCCTCGATATCCTCCAGGCCGTTGATACGGCGAATGAATTCCAGGTTGCTCGGGCACCAGGGTGCATCCTTGCGCACGGACTGCGTGTACTTCTCGATGGCTAGCCGGCAGGCCTCATCATCCCAGGAGAGCGGCAGGTGCACGATGCGCGAAGGCACGCTCAACTGCGCGAGCTGTGTGGACAGCTCCCGCTCTCCCCGCTCCAGATGCGACAGCAGCGCGGCGTGGCTGAGTACCTGGCTGTCGAAATGGATCTGCAGCGAGCGGATGCCCGGGATCAATTCGCGCAGCCCGGGAAGCGTATAGGCCTGCAGCCACTGCATCAGCGCATGGGCGCGGAAGCGCAGGCGAATATCGAGGGCCTGTTCACCGTATTCGACCAGCAGGAAATGATCCCCCGCCGCGCGACAGACAATTTCGTCGCCGAACACCTCGGCAGGAAACCGCGCCAGAACCGGCGACTCCGGCTCGGCCGGTTGCCACTCGCATGGCACCGCAGCCAGCGCGTCTATCGCCTCGCTCTGGGCGGTTTCCAGTGCCACGGCCTGTGCCACGGAGACGGCGACGAAACGCAGGCTGTCGCCGGCACGCAGTTGCCCCAGCTTCCACAAATCCGCCGTGATGACGGTTGCCGGGCACACGAAGCCGCCCAGTGAAGGGCCATCCGGGCCGAGAATAACCGGCATGTCACCGGTGAAATCCACGGTACCGAAAGCGTAACCGTTGTCGTGGATATTCGAGGGATGCAGGCCCGCCTCACCACCGTCAGCGCGCGCCCACTGCGGTTTCGGCCCGATCAGGCGCACGCCGGTTCGACTGGAGTTGTAGTGCACTTCCCAATCGGTGGCAAAAAACGTGGCGATATCCGCCTCGGTGAAGAAATCGGGGGCGCCGTGGGGCCCGTAGATCACCCTCACCTGCCACTGCCGGTTGATGTCGGGACGCAGCGCGGCGGGCACTTGCTGCTCTGGCGCGGCATCCGGGCCCGCGGTCAGCTGCAGCACATCACCGGCGCGCAGGGCCCGCCCGTTGTGGCCACCAAACTGACCCAGCGTGAACGTGGAGCGTGAACCGAGGTACTCTGGACACTGAAACCCCCCGCGCACGGCAAGGTAGGCACGCGCACCGGAATCGCGCACGCGACCCAGGTGCAGCGTCTGGCCCGCGCCCACGCTAACCACCTGCCACTGGAGCACCGGCTGCTCATCGAGGGTGGCCTCGATCTCGGCGCCGGCAATCACTATCTGCGTCGCCACGGCAAAACGCAGCTGTGGTCCCTGCAGGGTGATTTCCAGAGCACTCGCGTCCGCCGCATTGCCCAACAGGCGATTGGCAAGGCGGAACGAGTAGCTGTCGAAGGGACCGGAGGGCGGCACACCCACATCCCAGTGCCCCTGGCGGCCCGGGTAGTCCTGCAGGGTAGTTTGGGTGCCACCCTGCAGCACGTCCACGCGGGCGGGGGTGTGGCTGAAGCGATTCAGGTAGCGCGTGGTCACCTCACCCCGCGCCAGCGTTGCATCGCGGCTCAGGGCACGCAGGTAGCCCAAATTGGTCTCACTGCCATACAGCTCAATGGCGTCCAGCGTGTGCTGCAGTTTCTGCAGCGCCGCGGCGCGATCATCGGCATGTACAATCACCTTGGCCAGCATCGGGTCGAAAAAGGGCGGAACCTCAATGCCGGATTCAATCCAGTGGTCTATGCGTACGCCATCGCCGGCGGGAAACCGCACGTGGCTGAGCAAACCGGCGCAGGGCTGAAAGTCCAGCCAGGGGTCCTCGGCGTAGACGCGCACCTGAATCGCGTGCCCGGACGGCGCCAGCAGCGCGCGCTCGGCGTCCAGCTCTGGCGGTGTTCCGGCCGCAATGCGTAACATCCACTCGACCAGGTCGACCCCGAAGACTTCCTCCGTGACGCCGTGCTCGACCTGCAGGCGGGTATTCACTTCGAGAAAATAAAATGCCGCTGTTTCGGCGTCAAAGATGAATTCAACAGTGCCAGCGTTGCGATAGGCCACACTGGAAAGCAGGCGCTCGGCGGTACTGTGCAGGGCGATGCGGGTGGCGTCGTCCAGGTTGGGGGCCGGGCACTCCTCCACCACTTTCTGGTTGCGGCGCTGACTGGAGCAATCGCGTTCCCCCAGCGCCAGCGCCTTACCCTGGCCATCACCCACGATCTGTACCTCGATGTGACGGGCCGAGGCGATGAATTTTTCCAGGAACACCCTGTCATCGGCGAAGTTGTTGGCACCCAGGCGACGCACGGAATCAAAGGCACCCGCCAGTTCCTGCGCATTGTGGCAGAGCTGCATGCCGATGCCGCCACCGCCAGCGGTGCTTTTCAGCATCACCGGGTAGCCAATACGCACCGCCTCCTGCTCTGCCGCAGCAAGGTTGTCGAGCAATCCGGATCCCGGCAGCAACGGCACGCCCGCCTCCTCTGCCAGTGCGCGTGCCCGGTGCTTGAGGCCAAAGGCCTGCATCTGCTCCGCCGTCGGCCCGATAAACGCGATGCCCTCTGCCTCGCAACGAGCGACGAAGGTGGCGTTCTCACTGAGGAAGCCGTAGCCGGGATGAATTGCCTGGGCACCGCATTCGCGCGCCACTTCCAGAATGCGGTCCATGTTGAGGTAGGTGTCTACGGCGCCGCCCTCACCCAGGCAGAAGGCCTGGTCCGCCTGGCGCACGTGCAGGCTTTCCGCATCACACGCTGCATACACCGCGACAGAGCGGATCTCCAGTCGGCGTAGCGTGCGCAGGATGCGGGCGGCGATAGCCCCGCGGTTGGCTACAAGTACTGTGTCAAACATCATCAAACCTGGCGCGGGTCGTCCCGTCTTGTCGCTACCTGTCGCGGTCGTCCACCACAGGGGTTATCGAATTCAGTGATCCCAGATCAACACCTCAACGGGTGTCGGGTTGAAACCGTTGCAGGGGTTATTCAGCTGCGGGCAGTTGGATATGAGCACCACCACGTCCATCAATGCGGTCATTTCCACATATTTACCCGGTGCGGAAATACCGTCCTCGAAGGTGAGCCCGCCCGCTTCCGTCACCGGCACATTCATGAAGAAATTGATGTTGTGGCCGATGTCGCGCTTGCCGATGCCGTATTCCGGGTGCTCGGCGATCGCCAGCATCCAGCTGTCGCGACAGGAGTGCATGCAGCGTTTCTCCAGGTCGTAGCGCACCGTGTTGCTCTCGCTGGCGCAAGCCCCACCCAGCGTGTCGTGGCGGCCACAGGTATCGGCAACAATTTCCAGCATGGGGGTGTTGCGGGTGGAACGCAGTACCGACCCCGCGGTCAGGTAAACATTGCCCTGTTCGCGAATGGTGTCGGTGGCGCTGTAGCGCTCACTGCTGTCATCGGCGCTGTAGAACAGCGTATCGGCCGCCTGGTTGCCTTCGCTGTCCAGGATGCGCAGAGTCTGGCCGGCGTTCAGACGCCCCAGGTAATAATCACCCGCCGGCACGGTGGCGCGATCGCTTGCTTCTTCGGGAAGACGTGCACTTTCAGTCAACATGACGGGCTCCTCAACGTCCGAGGTGGTAGAGCGTATTGTTGCGAAAGCCCCGGCGGTTCTCTTCGCAGTGGTTCAGGCAAACGTCGTCTTCCGCTACCGGGTCCGCCTTGCCCAGGGCAATGCGCACGGGGCTGCGCGGGTAAGCCGATGCCTGCCTCAGGGGGTGCGGGCAGGCATGCAGAAACACCAGTGTGTCCATTTCAAAACGCAGCGTCACGTGGCTGCCGGCGGGGCTGTGGTCTTGCAGCAAACGCAGGTTACCACTGGCATCGGTGGCCACCCGGCTGAACCAGTTGATGTTCGCCGCCATGTCGGCTGCGCCAAGCCCGTATTTGGCCAGTTCAACGAGGAAGGCATCGTGACCGTTCTGGTGCCAGTTATTGCGGTCTGCCTGATAGTCGCGTCCACCCCATTGCGCCGCCACATGCTCGGCGTGTGAATTGCCGCAGACCGTTTCATGCCAGCCCAGCGAATCTTCGATGACAGAGGCGAATATACGGCCCATATCCGAATACAGGCAGTGGCCCCGGGTCAGCTTGAAGGTGTGCTGGCATTTCAGCGTGTCGGGGGCGTTATACCGCTCCAGCAGGTTCTCCGGATTGTAGAAAAGCATGCCGAGGTTGGCGTTGCCCGCCAGGTCGGTAAGCCGCATTTCCGTGCCTCTGCGCAGGCGCAGTGACCAATGCCCCCCGGGGGCGATTTCGGTCTCGTAATCCCATGCGTTCATCATGTCAGGCCGTCTCTGTGACTGCGCGCGCCAGGTCGCGATCAATATCGGAAAGGGTATCCCGGTCAATCTTGCCCACCGGGAGGTCGTAGGTGATGGTGGCGCCGTAGGCATTCGGCGCCTGCGGGTCGTGCCGCGTCTTGTCGAACACCCACAAACGGGTGCCGAGGTAGAAACCTTCCTTCAGGTCGTGCGTCACCATGAACACCGTGAGCCGGTACTGGCGCCAGAGCCGCAAGACCAGGTCGTGCATGTCGGCGCGGATGCCTGGATCCAGCGCGCCGAAAGGCTCGTCGAGCAGGAGAATCCCGGGGCGACCGAGCAGCGCCTGGGCAATCGCCAGGCGCTGGCGCATGCCACCGGACAGTTCTGCCGGGTAGAGCCCCTGCGCGTGGGACAGGCCGACTTCCTCGAGCAGCCCCAGAGCCTCTTCCCGCGCCTCGCGGCGCGCGCTGCCAAGCAGTGCACCGGTGAGGCTGCGGCGGGCAAAGCCGCGTGCCGCCATGACGTTTTGCAGCACGGTCATGTGCGGAAATACAGAGTACTGCTGGAACACAATGCCGCGATCCGGCCCTGGCTCACCCGGCACCGGCTTGCCGTGCAGCAGCAATTCCCCGCTGCTTACAGGCTCGGTGCCCAGCAGCATGTTGAGAAAGGTGCTCTTGCCGCAACCGGAGGTACCCACAAGAGTAACAAACTCCCCCTCCTGCACCTGCAGATTGATGCGTTCCAGCACCACCTTGTCACCGAACTTCTTCCACAGATTGCGCGCTTCAATCATCACTGGCCTCCCTGATGGTGCCACGGAAACAGGCGACGGCTGAGGGTTGCAAGCAACGCGTCGATCACAAACGCCAGCAGCGTGATCCAGGCGACGTAGGGCAGGATGACGTCCATCGCCATATAGCGCCGCACCAGGAAGATGCGATAGCCCAGCCCCTCCGTCGCCGCGATGGCTTCCGCCGCGATGAGAAACAGCCAGCCGGCACCCAGCGACAGCCGCACGGCATCCACCAGGCGCGGCATCAACTGCGGCAACAGCACCCGACAGATAATCTGGCTGGTGTTGGCGCCGAGGGTTTGCGCCTTCACCAACTGCTCAGAGGGAATCTCCTGCGTGCGCCGCTGTATGTCACGCGCGATGAACGGGGTAATGCCAATGGCGATCAGGGCCACCTTCGACAGCTCTCCGAGGCCAAACACAATGAACAGCACCGGCAGAATCGCCAGCGGCGGAATCAACGAGACGACCGTGAGCAACGGGCTGGCAGAGGCGGACACCAGCGGCAATGCGCCGGTAAACAGGCCCAGCGCGAGACCGATGGCAGATGCAATGAGCACCCCCATGCCAAGGCGGGTGAGGCTGCTCAGGGTGTCCTCCCAGAACAGGTAGTCCCCACTGCGCTTGCTGGGCTCAAAAGCCATGCGCTGGATGGCATCGCCAATCTGGGTAAAGCTTGGCAGCAGCTTGTCAGAGGGGTTCTCTGCCAGCCGCGCCTCCGAGGCGAACATGTACAGCAGTACCAGCAGCACAAAGGGCAGCAGGCCCAGCAGCACGCGCAGCATCGGCGCAGGTGTCTGGTTGATGAGGCGTTTCATGATCCTTCCTTGCGAGAGCGGGTCGCGGGGGCACCGTGCCCCCGCGCACAGCGATGTGCCTAGAGTTCGCCGTCCAGGGCCATTTGCATGTAGGTTGGATCAAAGCGCAGCTTGATATTGTTGCTGTCGCCGTACACACCCGCCGGAGTCTCGACACCGATGAAGGTGGCATCCGGCGCGCCCTCACCCAGCAAGCCATGCTTGTGTGAGAACTCGGCAACGGTTTGCATGGTTTCTTTAACCTGCTCGCTATTGGTCAGCGCCAGCGCTTCTGCCGGGGTGTAGAACATTTCGGTGCTGGCCAGCTGCGACTCAAAGCCGGCGAGGTCCGTACCGGAAAGCTCTGCGAGGAAAGTCTTGGCGGCGGTTGCACGCTCATCGCCACCGTTCATGTGCGCCATGATTTCGTACCAGGCGCCGGTAAGCGCCTTGCCCAGTGCCGGGTTCGCCGCCAGTGTTTCGGTGTTGATGATCAGCAGGTCGATCACTTCACCGGGAATCTGCGAGGAGTCGAACACGCGATGGCTGTCTGGCATGGCGGCCACTTCACTCAGCAGCGGGTTCCAGGTTGCCACTGCGGTCACACCGGGTGTGGCATACACCGCCACCATATCGGCATCCGAGGTATTCACCACCTCAACATCACGCTCGGTCAGGCCGACACTTTCCAGGCCACGCGCCAGCAAATAATGGGACACGCTCAATTCCACCAGGTTGACGGTCTGGCCCTTGATATCCGCCAGTGAATCCTTGCCCTTGAGCACAATGCCGTCGTTGCCGTTGGAGAAGTCACCGACAATCAGCGCCGTGCTGTCGACGCCACCAGCGGCGGGGATGGTCAGTGCATCCATGTTGGTCATGGTGCAGGCGTCGAACTCACCCATGCTGTACTGGTTGATGGATTCAATGTAGTCGTTGATCTGAACCACTTCGATATCGATGTCGTACTTGTCGGCCCACTTGTCGACGATGCCCTGATCGGCACCGTAGGCCCAGGGTACCCAGCCCACATAGATCGACCAGCAGATCTTGAAACTATCGCGGGCCGAGGCTGTGGTCGACAACAGCAACAGGAGCAGGAATAAACTAATACGCTTCATGGTGTACCTCTCAGTCGGGTTTGGTCGGTTAATCACAGAGTACCCCCGGCATTTCGCCTTCAGTTCTCCCGGGCTTTTGTCCCGCCGTGTAACCCTTCACCGAAAGGTCGAGTGCTCTCGGACCAGTCACCGCAATACTTGCGGCCGGAACCCTAGCGCTCTATTGGTTTGCGTGTCGCGTCTTGTCAGGAGTACGGACAACAAGGTCAAAGCAGGAACCATGCCATGTCCTGAAAAGCCCAGCGACAGGGGTAATGATAAACCCATACGGCCCATCGCGCACCGGGAAATGCACCGTTTTCATGCGCCGCCCCAATCCGGTGCACTGCGGCGCAGACGGCTACCGACCCTGGCAAGCATCGACCGTGCAAACCATCCAGTGCGCCAGGCGCCGTGCACCAAAACAGACGCACCGTGCGCACCACACGGTGCACAACAGCGCAGCGCTACATTTTCCAGACTCCACCAGAATTCCATTTTTTCCAATTATATCAATATGTTGCAATTATACATACATCTTGGCATGGAAGTTGCTCGCCCTTAAGTCAGCACCACGGCCAGGACCAGAGCATGCAACTACGTACCTTTAAAACCCTGTGGGGACATACCGGCAGCATCGACCAGGGCGCCCAGCTGGCCCGGGCCGCAGGCTTCGCCGGGCTCGAGGCGCCCGCCCTGCACAGCGCGCCCGACCACCTGCAGGCACTGGCTTCGGCGCTGGAAGCACACGGGCTGGAGTGGATCCAGGAGATCTGTACGGCAGGCTCCTATGTGCCGCGCCGACGTGCCAGCATCAGAGAACACCTGGAGGACCTGGAGACCCAGATCGTCCTCGGCAAACCGCTGGCACCCCGCTTCATCAATGTCATGGGTGGCTGCGATGCCTGGCCGATCAAGGACAGTGTGCACTTCTTCCAGGCCGCCATGGACATTGCCGACAAACACGGGGTGCTCTGCTCTTTCGAAACCCACCGCGGGCGCAGCTTCTACTGCCCCTGGAACACGGTATCCATACTAGAGCAGCTGCCGGACATCAAAATCACCTGCGACTTCAGTCACTGGGTGGTTGTGAGCGAGCGCCTGATGGACAACGAATGGGATGCCATCACACTCGCCGCTGAACACGCGCACCACGTACACGGCCGGGTGGGCTACGACCAGGGGCCGCAGGTGCCACACCCCGGCGCCCCCGAGTACGCAGAAGCACTGGCCAGCCATCAACGCTGCTGGGAGGCCATCTGGTCCGCGCAACAGGCGCGTGGCTACGCCGAAACCACACTCACGCCGGAGTTCGGCCCGGACGGCTACCTGCACCACCTCCCCTTCACCAACGCACCCATCGCCGACCTGTGGGATCTCAACCGCTGGATCGGCGCCGAGGAACAGAGGCATTTCGCGCTCTGGTCACAAACCCCTGCCCACAAGGAGGCCCGTCATGCGTGACTTCTTCAAACTGCGCGACCCTGCGGGCGCGCACTACACCGTTCTGGTCCTGGCCTACATTACCCTCGCCTACACAGGCGGCTGGCTTGCCCTGTTCCAGGCAAACGCCGTCGTCAACGCGGTGGGCGTTATCGCGCTCGCGCACAGCATGCTCATCGCCGCGTACCTGCTCCACGACTGCGGCCACAACGCGGTATTCATGTCGGCGAAAGCCAACGCCGCCCTGGGCAAGGTGCTGAACTGGGTGGCCGGCAGCTGCTACGGCCGCTTTGAAGACATCCGCTACAAGCACATGCGCCATCACGTCGACAATTACGATCCGGTGGTGTGGGACTATCGCAGCTTCCTCAAGCGTCACCCCACACTGGCCAAAGTGGTCCATGCAGCGGAGTGGGCCTATATCCCGGCCGTCGAGATCATGATGCACACCATGCTCGTGATCGCGCCCTGGGTGATTGAGTCCAAGCGGGCACAGCGCGGACGGGTACTGCGCATTCTGCTGGTACGCGGCACCATCCTGACCCTGGTACTGGTGATCAGCCCAGTCGCTTTCCTCCTCTACGGGCTGGCGCAATTGCTGCTGTTTACCGCGCTGCGTTTCATGGATTGCTACCAGCACAACTACGAAGTCATTTTCAACCTCGACGACACGGACACCGTGTTCCCGCACAAGGGCGATGCCGAGTACGAGCAGGCGAACACCTACAGCAACCTGCTCTCTCACCGCTTTCCGGCCATCAACCTCCTGGCGCTCAACTTCTGCTACCACAATGCACACCACGAAAAGCCCACGCTGGGCTGGTACCGGCTGCCTGAGCTGCACCGCAGCATGCAGCCGGCCGTGGCAGCACAGACCCTGGGCTTCGCCGAACAGGCGCGCGCTTTTCACAAGCACCGTGTGTCGCGGATTTATGCCGAGGAATACGGCGCCGATGAGGTGAAAGCCTCTCTCAGCGAAGGCCGTGCCGTGGGCGTCGATGCGCTCAGCTTTCTCACGGCGTTTTAACTCACGATGACCGCAGCCAATGACAGAATTGCCCGCTTCCGCGACAGGACCACAGCCGTGCTCGGCTCACGAACACTGCTTGGCGCACTGGGCTGGATACTTTTCATCGGTGGCTGGTGGCTGGCCGCCCACGCCGAGATTGCGCCGCCCCGCCTGTTCCCTGGCCCGGAAAAGGTCTTCACCAGCCTCTATGAGCTGCTGGTGGAAAAGGACTTCGCCGACGACATCTGGGCGAGCGTAAAGCGCATTCTGTTGAGCTTTGGCATCGCCGTGTCGATCGCCCTGCCGCTCGGGCTGTTGATGGGCGCCTATCGCCCGGTGGATCGGCTTATCGGCCCCCTGGCAAGCGCCTTCCGCTATCTGCCCGCCCCGGCCTTTATTCCCTTGCTGCTCATGTGGCTGGGCACCGGAGACGAGCAGAAGATCGCCCTGCTCGTGATTGGCGTGCTCTTCTTCCTCATCATCATGCTCGCCGACGTCACCCGTCTCGTGCCCAGAGTCTATATTGAAACTGCTCGCACACTCGGGTTACGCGAACCCCAGATTCTACTCTCAGTCACCCTGCGGTCCAGCTTGCCCGGCTACCTCGATGTGCTGCGACAGATGCTCGCGGTGAGCTGGACCTACCTTGTGATTGCCGAGATCGTCGCTGCCACCGACGGCATCGGCGCCATGATGATGCGGGCCAAACGCTTCGTGCACATCGACGACATCATGGCCGGCATTCTGGTTATCGGCCTGCTTGGCCTGCTTTTTGACGCATTGTTCAAACTGCTGCATCGCACTGCGTTTCGTTACCTCGAGTCCCACTAGCAGCTTCCAACCGAAAAGGAGCACCATCATGCGCTACATTCGATCCGGCATTGCCATTCTGGCCCTCGCCCTGGGTTCCGCCACGCAAGCGGCAGACCCCGTAAAACTGTCGCTTTTTTCCTGGCCCGGCTACGGCTTCTGGTTCATTGCCAAGGAAAAGGGCCTCACTGAGGGTCTGGAGCTCGATATCAGCATCATCGAGGACCCCTACCAGAGTTTTGCCCTGATGACGGCAGGTGAATTGCACGCCACCTCAAGCACGGCGGAATACGGCCCCATCGCCGCCGACAAGGACGTTGGCATCAAACTGGTCACCTATACCAACCCGTCCTACGGCACAGACAAGATCGTCCTCGCACCGGGCATCACCAGCGCGGAGCAGCTCAAGGGCGAGACGGTGGCCGTACTGGAAGGCGGTCTGACGCAGATTTTCATGGCCGAATGGCTGACGGATAACGGCGTCGGTATTGATGAGGTCACCTTCACCAACCTGATCATGGACGATGCGGTAGGCGCAATGGTCGGAGGTACCGCAGCGGCAGCCGAATTCTGGGAACCCTTTGGCTCACAGGTGCTTGAAGCGATGCCCGGCGCCACCGTGGCGGCGGATTCCACAGAAGAGAAATACATCACCACAGCGATGCTCGGCGATGCACTGTACATGAGCACGGCCTTCATGGCGGAACGCCCTGAGGATGCCGCGAAGCTCACACGTGCCTACTTCAACGCGGTTGATTTCTGGAAGGCAAATACCGCAGAGGCGAACCAGATCATCGCCGACGGATTGCAGTTTACCGTTGCCGATGTCGAGCAGGTGCTGGGTAGCACCGGTGAGATCCTGAAAGGGGGTATCTTTGTATTCGACCGCGACCAGGCCGCCGTGTTCATGGGACTCAAAGAGGGTGAATTGCCACTGGGTATCGTTTCCGACGGCATGCAGAACCATTGGGATGTCACCACCGACTGGTGGTTGAAGTTTGGCTTCATCGACAAGGCGATGCCAATGGCAGCCGGCGTCGACACCACCCCACTGGCAGCGGCGCTGAAATAATGAGCGACACGATACACAGCGGACTTTCTGTCTCGGGCGTCAGCAAGCAATTCCAGCTGCGCTCGGGGCAGACCCTGACTGCCCTGGACAATATCAATTTCGAACTGCCAAAAACCGGTGTCGGGGTTCTGCTCGGCCCCTCCGGTTGCGGCAAATCCACGCTACTGCGGATTATCGCCGGCCTGGAAACACAGAATGCCGGTGAGATCGTGGTTGACGGCAGTGCAGTTCACGGTCCCGGCATAGACCGGGGCATGGTGTTCCAGAATTACAGTTCCTTCCCCTGGCTGACCGTCGAGGAGAATGTGGCCTTCGGACTGAAGGCTCGCGGCGAAGCGCTCAGCCTGCGTGAGGGCGTGGTACCGTACTTCATCAAGGCAGTGAAACTGGGAGGCTTCGAGCGCTCCTACCCGCACCAGCTCTCCGGTGGTATGCAGCAGCGTGTGGCCATCGCGCGCAGCCTGGCCAGCAACCCCTCACTGCTGCTGATGGACGAGCCCTTCGGCGCCCTGGACCCGGAAACCCGCTGGCAGATGCAGAGCCTGCTGCTGGAAATCGTGCACCAGGAGCGCACCACCGTACTCATGGTGTCGCACGACATTGAGGAAGCGCTTTACCTGGGTGACGTGGTGTTCTTCATGGGTACGCGGCCAGGTCGCATTCTCGAGACCATTCGCCCCGGCCTGGAAAAAAGCAGCGACGACCGCGATGCCATTCTGGATTTCGAGGAGTACCGCTACCTGGAGCGCAAGATACGCCAGATGATGCGCTCACAATCACTCACCTGTACGTAGCAGTCGCTGGAACTCGCCGACAAAGAAATCGAGGTTGTTGTCCAGATCCGTAATACCGGAGTCGAACAACCAGCTTTGTGTCAGCCCCATCAGATATGCGTACATGGACAGTGCCACCGTGCGGCTGCTAATTGCCCCCGCGACGCCCTGTTCAGCGCGATAGCGTTCTACCCAGTCAGCGAAGGTCGCAATCAGTGAAGCCGTCAACGCCCGCTCGCGGGCAAGAGTCTTGGAGACAGCTTCCGTGAACTCGGTCTTGTTGAGGAAGATCTCGAAGGACTGGCGGAAGTAGCTGTCGTCCAGCAGCATGCGCAACCACTGCCGGGAAAAATCGGCCGCGGCAGCCAACGGGTCACTGGCGTCGTGGTGCAGGGCAACCAGGCGCTCCAGAGGCAGCTGCGAGTAGGCGAGGATTTCCTCAAACAATTCTTCCTTGCTGGCGAAATGCCAGTAAATCGGACCGCGCGAGCAGCCCGCCTCATCCGCTATCAGACGCAGGGTCGTGCCGCTGTAACCGCGTTGACCAAAGAGCTTGAGGGCCGCGTCCACCAGGCTCTGCCGGGTTTTTGCTGCATCCTCCTTGGTTCGCCTCATGTTCCGCCCCGCCCGTGAAAGAGCCTACAGTGTATGTGCACCACACCCAAAGGCAAGCACACGCCCGTCGTGCGACGCCGGGACGCACTGAACCCCTAGCGGCGCAAAGCACCGCACCGGGGAGCCCGACGCTGTTTAGCCAAAGAGGCGCAGGTAACGTGCCACCTCCCAGTCGGATACGGTGTTGTGGTAGCTATCCCACTCGGCCCGCTTGAAGTCGACAAAGGCCTTGTGCATATCGGCACCGAGCACCTTGTAGGCCAGCTCATCCCCGGCGATGGCATCGGTCGCCTCGGAGAGCGTCTTGGGCAGACACTCGATCCCCGCCTCTGCGATTTCGGCATCGCTGTAGTGATACATGTTTTCCCGGTGTGGCTGTCCCGGGTCAATGCCCTGCTCGATACCCTCCAAGCCGGCAGCAAGCATCAGCGCAGCACCCAGATAAGGATTACAGGCGATATCCGGTGCCCGGCACTCCACACGTGCACCCGCGCTAGGAATGCGCAACATGTTGGTGCGATTGTTGTTGCCATAACAGCAGAACACCGGCGCCCAGGTGGAGCCGGACATACTGCCCTGGCGCACCAGTCGCTTGTAACTGTTCACGGTCGGCGCCACCACCGCGCTGATCGCCTTGGCGTGGCGCAGTACACCGCCAATGAACTGATACGCCAGCTCGGAGACGCCACAGGCATAGCGGTCATCTTCCGCGGAGACAGCAAACAGGTTCTGCCCGGATTCCGCGCTGGCCAGCGACATGTTGTAGTGCGCGCCGCTTCCCGTGCGATCGGCAAAGGGCTTGGGCATAAAGCTGGCAAAGGCACCATGCTTGCGCGCTATCTCGTTCGCCAGCAAGCGGAAATACACCAGGCGATCGGCCATGGTCAGGGCATCGGCGTAGTTGAAGTCGATCTCGAACTGGCCGTTGGCGTCCTCGTGGTCAAAGGAGTAAACACCCCAACCCATGCCACTCAAGGCCTGTACCAATTCGTCAATAATGCCGATATTGTCCATCATGCTGGGAATGTCGTAGCAGGGCTTGCCCAGCGTGTCGCGGTCACTGAAGGGCACGGGACGACCATCGTCAGCTCGACGCAGAATGAAGAACTCGGTTTCTATCCCCAGGTTAAAGGTGAACCCCATGGAGGCTGCTTTCGCCAACTGTCGCTTCAGAATGCTTCGGGAGCAGGCTTCAAAGGGTTTGCCATCCAGGTACAGGTCGCTGGCAAACCAGGCCAGCTCCGGGTTCCATTGGCACTGCTGCATGGAGGCCATGTCCGGCATGGCGGCCACCTCGTTGTCGGCGATGTCCTGTGGCACGCCATCCAGCGCGGCGCCGGTGAACAACTCCGAGCCGGCGAACATCTGCTTGAAGTGGCCAACCGGCACAAACTTGCCCTTGCTCGCGCCGTGAATATCCACGTAGCTCGCTATGCCGTATTTAACGCCCTGCTCCAGGCACCGTTGTTTCAACTGTTCAATTTCCATAAGAGCTCCATAGACGGGAATGTTTCTTGCTGTACGAAAGCATCCAAGAAACATGCCAGAATGTATGTTTAAGTTCGCAAGCGCACAAAAGGAGTCAACCCATTGATAAACAAGGCATATTGGCAGGAGCATGAGCATGATCTGGGCGCCTTCGCACTGCAAAGCGGCGCGGTGTTACACAACGCACGGCTGTATTACCACCAATTTGGTGCACTGAACGCACCAAAAGATAACCTTGTGCTATTGCCCACCTACTACGGTGGTACGGGCGCCGGCAATCGCCCCTGGGTCGACGATCCGGCCAGCCCGTTGGGGGGTGGCGATTACTGCGTGATCATTCCCTGCCTCTTTGGCGCCGGCGAATCCAGTTCGCCCAGTAACGCGCCCCCACCCCAGGCGGGGCCGGACTTTCCGCTCACCAGTATTGCCGACAACGTCACCGCTCAGCAGGCGCTGCTGACAGCCCGCTTTGGTGGCGCCACCCCGCGACTGGTCATGGGTTGGTCAATGGGCGGACTGCAGGCCTTGCAATGGGCGCGAGCCTGCCCGGCCGCCGCTGACAGCGTACTGGCCGTCTGTGCAACAGCAAAATGCTACCCCCACAACCGGGTTTTCCTGGAAGGTGTGGCAGCAGCACTCACTGCGGACCCGGCTTTCGCCGAGGGACACTACCAGGTCCCGCCCGCGCGTGGACTGAGCGCCTTCGCAACGGTCTACGCGGGCTGGGCCTACAGCCAGGCGTTCTTCCGCGACAAACTCTATCGCAACCTGGGGTTTGCCAGCATCGAGAACCTGCTGCAGTACTGGGTGGAAGATCACCTGAACCAGGATGCCAACGACCTGCTGCTACAGCTGCGCACCTGGCAGAGCGCAAACCTGCTGCCTGCGGCTGGTGAAAAAGCACGATCACACGGGCCCGGCATCCTCATGCCTTCCAGCACCGACCTCTACTTCACCACGGAGGACGCCACGTGCGATGCCGCCTCGCTGGGCATGGAATGCCGGGTAATAGAATCGCGCTTTGGCCATGTGGCGGGTGGGCCCGGTCGCTTGCCCGAGGAGACACGTTGCATCTTTGCAGCGGCCAGCGAGCTACTCGCCGCGACCGCCCGAGAATAAAAAAAGGGGGCCCGAAGGCCCCCAAACACGCATTGCATCAATGCGCCCGCAAGCTGTTGCTTACTTCTGTGCCACAAACTCCGGGTAGGCTTCCATACCGCACTCGGACATATCGACACCTTCGTACTCTTCCTCTTCACTGACCCGTACACCCATGACCGCCTTGAGGATGGCCCAGGTAATGAGGCTGGCGCCGAAGACCCAGACAAAGATCACCAGGGTACCTACCAGCTGACCCATGAAGGTCGCGTCAGGGTCGGACAGCAGGACCGCGAAGATGCCCCAGATGCCCACGACACCGTGTACTGAGATAGCACCCACCGGATCGTCGATCTTCACCTTGTCCATCGCCACGATGCTGAACACCACGATCACACCACCGATGGCACCGATGATCATCGCCAGCAGCGGGGTGGGGTCAGCAGGCTCGGCGGTAATCGCCACCAGGCCGGCCAATGCGCCGTTCAGAGCCATCGTCAGGTCGGCTTTGCCGAAGATCAGGCGTGACAGCAGCAGTGCGGCAATCAGGCCACCGGCAGCAGCAGCGTTGGTGTTCAGGAACACGTTGGCCACTTCGTTGGCGACGGCAATACCACCCAGCTTGAGGGTTGAGCCACCGTTGAAGCCGAACCAGCCCATCCAGAGGATGAAGGTACCGAGCGTGGCCAGCGGCATGTTGGCGCCGGGAATGGCCTTGACCGAACCGTCAGCCGCATATTTGCCCTTGCGCGGACCCAGCAGCAGAACACCCGCAAGTGCTGCAGCCGCACCAGCGAGGTGCACGATGCCTGAGCCGGCGTAGTCGCTGTAGGACAGCTCACCGATGAACGGAACCGCCTTGCCACCCCAGGTCCAGCCGCCCTCGATGGGGTAAATGAAACCGGTCATGACGACGGCAAAGGCCAGGAACGCCCACAACTTCATGCGCTCGGCAACCGCACCGGACACAATCGACATCGCCGTGGCGACAAACACCACCTGGAAGAAGAAGTCGGACGCGCCGGAGTACACCGAATCACCGCCGAACCCTGCTTCTGCCGAGTCTGCCAGCACGGAGGCTACTGCCACATCGTCCATCTGTGCCACGGTGGTGACGCCAGAGAGGAAGAAGCCACCGTCGTACATGAACTGATAACCGCAGATCAGGTACATGGTGCAGGCAATGGCGTACAGCGCCACGTTCTTGGTCAGAATTTCCGTTGTGTTTTTGGCGCGCACCAGGCCCGCCTCCAACATTGCGAAGCCGGCCGCCATCCACATCACGAGGGCGCCGCACACCAGGAAATAAAAGGTGTCCATCGCGTACTGTAATTCAAATATCTGGTTTTCCATGGGAATCACTCTCGTAGTTAGTCTCGGTGGATTTAGATGGCGTCTTCGCCGGTCTCGCCGGTACGAATACGAATCACCTGCTCCAGCGTGGACACGAACACCTTGCCGTCACCGATCTTGCCGGTGTTGGCAGCACGGGTGATGGCTTCGATGGTCTTCTCGGCCAACGCTTCGGCTACCGCTACTTCAATCTTCACTTTCGGCAGGAAATCCACGACATACTCCGCACCCCGGTACAACTCGGTGTGCCCCTTCTGGCGCCCAAAGCCTTTCACTTCGGTGACAGTGATGCCCTGTACACCGATCTCGGAAAGTGCTTCGCGCACGTCGTCCAGTTTGAATGGCTTGACGATCGCCGTTATTAATTTCATGTCAGTCTCCAGGTATCAGCAGGGCGCCCCGCGGGGCGCCGTAAGTTTCAGTCCCGAAACGCTTACAGGCTCTTCGAGATGGAGAACACGATGCGGTCGTCCGCAGCTTCCACATCGTCGAGATCGGTGCCGATCAACGCGAGGGCGAAATCCAGTTCCATGGCGCTGTAGCCGAAGGTGACGCCATAGTCTGTGTAGCTGTCAGCGCCGGCTTCCCAGTAGTCGTCCTGGTCGGTATCGGTAAAGCCAATATTGAAGTCAACGCTGATGACCTCAGTCAGGGCGAGGGAATAGCCGGCTGAGTAGTACATGTACTCGGGGCCGCCATCACCAAACTCATCTGAGTACACAAAGCCAACGCTGAAGTCGGCATAGCTCAGGCCCAGGGCGTATTCGATGTAGTCGAGGGAAGACTCACCCTCGTAATCGAAGTAGAAGAAGCCCACGTCATAGCCGAAGCCGCCGTCGGTTTCACCGGCGTAGCCGAAGTAGTAATCCATTTCGGTAGTCGCACCACCGAAAGCGACGTTGGAGGCCCAGATGCCGGCATACAGGCCAGTATCGCCGGACCAGTCGAAGCCGCCCTGAATGGCGCCCTTCTCGTCGGTTTGCGAAATACCACGGAACACGTAGTCGGTGGCGAGGGTGACGTTACCGCTGATTTCCGCCTGGGCAGAAACAGCACCTGCGAACAGGACGGCGGCGACGGAAGCGGGAAGCAGTTTTTTGTGCAGCATGTGTCATTCTCCTTGGTTTGGCAGTCAAAAAATGTGTGCTCGGCACGGAACTTTTCTGATCTGCATAATTCGCTCTTGCAGTCCGAGCTTTGCAGGTGCTGTGCCAACCATTAATTTATCCTTTAATTACAATTGCTTATATAATTTCATTGCCGCTGCAGCACCTTTCTGGGCCGGCCTCACCGGGCACGCAATGCACCAATGCCGCGCACCGCACACAATTGGTGCACCAAGATGATCTGTGCGCCTTTTTACAATTCCTCTACACTGCACACTGTTCTGGTTAGCTAAGGATTCACGCGTCATGGCCCTCAAACCGCCGCCACTCGGCGAGGTACTGCAGCAGATGTCGGCACTGGTCGGCAGCCCCGGCCTGCGCGCCGAGGTCGACAAGGGAGCCCGCGCCCTGGCGCAGTCGGCGCTGGGCAAGCTGGATGTTGTCAGCCGGGAGGAATTTGATGCCCAGGCCGCAATACTCGCCAGAACCCGGGCGCGCGTCGCGCAGCTGGAGTCCGAGCTGGAAACCCTGACCAAGGAATTCGAGGCCACACAGGCAAAAACCTGACCCGTCATACTGTTTGCAGGCAATGCGGGTCTGTGCTCAAGGATGAGCCATGGAACTGCCCATTATTTACAGCCGCGCTGCGGTCGGCATAGAAGCGCCCCTGGTTCAGGTGGAAACCCATCTCGGCAACGGGCTGCCCTCCTTCCAGATTGTCGGATTGCCGGAAACCGCCGTGCGCGAGAGCCGCGACCGGGTGCGCTGCGCACTGCAGCAGACCCACTTCGAGTTTCCCGACCGGCGTATCACCGTCAACCTGGCACCTGCCGATTTGCCCAAGGAAGGTGGCCGCTTCGACCTGCCCATCGCACTGGGCATTCTTGCCGCCTCCGGGCAGCTGCCAGCATCGGCTCTCACCGACCACGAGTTTGTTGGGGAACTGGCCCTGAGCGGTGCCGTGCGACCGGTGCCGGGCATCATCCCCGCAGCGCTGGCCTGCAGCGCCGCAGGGCGGGCACTGGTAACCCCGGCGGCAAGTGCGGCGCTGGCGGCCGCCGTACCCGGGAGTCGCATCATCGCCACGGAGGACCTGCTCACACTGTGCGCTCACCTCAACGGCCGCCACAGGCTTTCAGTAGAGGAACACCGGCCACAGCCACTGCCCGCCACGCCGTACCCCGACCTGGCAGACGTTGCCGGACAAGCACTGGCGCGGCGGGCACTTGAAATAGCCGCCTCCGGCAATCACAACCTGATTCTGGTGGGTCCACCGGGTACGGGAAAAACGCTGCTGGCGAGCCGGTTGCCCGGTCTATTGCCGCCGCCGGACACGCAGGAGGCTTTAACCTGCGCGGCCCTGCACAGCTTTCACGACAGCACCAGCGTGGAGCATCTCTGGCGGCGGCCCTTTCGCCACCCGCACCACAGCGCCAGCGCCGCAGCACTCATCGGCGGTGGCGCCCGACCACGGCCGGGCGAGGCCAGCCTTGCCCATGGCGGCGTGCTGTTTCTCGACGAGCTGCCGGAGTTCAGCCGCCAGGCGCTGGAAATGCTGCGCGAGCCGCTGGAGGCCGGCGCCGTCACCCTGTCCCGCGCGGCACATAAATTCACCTATCCCGCGCGGTTTCAACTGATCGGGGCAATGAACCCCTGCCCCTGCGGCTATTATGGCGACCCGGAGCACAGCTGTCGCTGCACCAGCGAGCACATCCAGCGCTACCGGCACCGCCTGTCTGGGCCGCTGCTCGACCGTATTGATCTGCACGTCAGCATGCACCGGCTGCCGGCTCGCCTGCTGTTGGAAACACAAGCAAAAGGAGAAGCGTCAGCTACCGTGCGGGAGCGGGTACTGGCGGCTCGACAACGCCAGCAGGCGCGTCAGGGATGCACCAACGCCGCGCTGTCGGCACAGGCCCTGGCTGCACAGTGCGTATTGCAGCCCGAGGCGCGTCGGCAGCTCGAGCAGGCGGCAGATGCGCTGCAGCTTTCCGGGCGCGGCCTGCATCGCAGTCTACGCGTGGCGCAGACGCTGGCGGATATGGAGGGTGCCGACTGCATCGACCTGCAGCATGTCACCGAGGCTCTGGCGTTCAGGCAGGCAACGATGTCTACCTGACTGGCTTGGCGCCGGGCCTGAGGCTGAGCCGCGTTCAGCCCTCGCTGATGGGCTCCATCTCATCCCAGATCGGGGCAAACATGATGCGCAGGAGCTCTTCATCCGCATACACCCGCTCGCCCGTGAGCGCGTAGCTGCCGTACGTGAGGATGCCGAGAATGCGAAACGGCTTCTGTCGCCCATCGGGGAAGCGGTAGCGCACGGTGTACTCGATGGCCACACCGGTTTCACCGGGCCACTCGCCGTGCAGCACCATGCTGTCCGGGTCAAAACAGGGCGCAACGTTGTCGAAGAAATGCCGGTAGTAGCGCTCGGCCGCAGCCATCCCGCGCATGCGCAGCCCCACCGGAAACAGCTCGTAGACCGGATCGGCCTCCAGCGTGGCCAGTGTGGCCGCGTAATCCCGCGCCCCTTCCGCCGCCACGTGCTGATACGCGATCTTCAGCAGTTCTTCAGTACTCATTATCCGGCCCTCGTTAAGGCAACAATCAGGCGGACGCCGGCGCCACACCCATAAATTTGCTCTGCACAATGCGAAACCGGTTGCTGACAAACGCCAGGTCGGCGAGGCAGGCATTCCCCGCCGGGTTGAGGCCGGTGACGTGAAAATCCGAATAGGCGGCCGCAAAGTTGATCGGCATGCCGGTCAGGTTGCAGGCAACCGATGCGCCCGCCGCGTGGTAGGCATCCACGGCCCGGGCAAGAAACTCTGCATCCGTCGAGTACACATGCGAGGTGATGGCGCCACAGTCGCGGGCGTTGCCGGTGGCGTCGCGCAGGCAGGCCTCGGCATCGGCGTTGGCGATGATAAACGACACCGGCCCGAAAACTTCCTCCCGATACCAGTCGCGGTCGTCCTCGCTGGCGGCAATGACCAGCGGCGTTGCCGTGCGCGCGGCCGGAAATCCCGGGTTTTCATAGGACGCGGAGTCTCGCAGTATCCGCTGCTGCGCGGCGGCCAGCTGGCGGTAGCGATCGACGTTGCTTTGCACCGCCGGATCAAACAGCGTGCCACAGAGGGTTGCCGCGGCCCGCGGGTCGGCCAGCCAGCCGTCCACGGCGCTGCAGATGGCCGCCGCGACCTCGGCATGCGGCACCCATTCCCCCGCAACGCGCACCCCAGCGGCGGGCACGTGAATGTTCTGCACACTGGTGCACATCTGGGCCGACGCCTGACACAGCGAATGGGCCACCGCGCGCGCTGTTGCCTGCAGTTCATCGGTGGATTCCAGCACCACGGAATTGCAGCCGGCGGTTTCCGTATAGACCTGCTTGCCAGGACAGTTCTGCTCCAGCCAGCTGCCAAAACGGGGGCTGCCGGTGAAATCGATAATGGCGGTGTCCGCGTGCTGAATCAGCGGCAGCGTGGCCGGCTCCGCCCGCGTATCCGCCGCCAGTGTGACCAGGTTGGGATCGTAGCCGGCTTCTGCGAGCACCTCACGGCAAACCCGCGCCACAAGTGCGACCGGCAAAGTCGCCGCGGGGTGGGGTTTCAGTACCACCGGGTTGCCCGTGGCCAGCGAAGCGCACAGCGCGGGGTAGGTATTCCACAGGGGAAACGTGGCGCAACAGATCACCACGCCGATGCCGCGTGGCACCAAGCGGTAGCGCTTGTGCAGGCTGGCAACGCCATCGCGCCCGAACTTGCGCTCCCAGTGCGCAGTGGCCGGCACATCCTGCATGGCCTTGTGCGCGTAGGCCAACGCTTCCAGGCCGCGGTCCAGGGCGTTGGCGCCACTGCCGGCAAAGGCCATCACATAGGACTGCCCGGAGGTGTGCATGGTGGCATGGGCGTTTTCAAACAGCTGCTCACCACAGCGCTGCAGGATTTCCAGGCACACGCCAACCCGCGCTTCCGGTGTGGCCGCCGCCCAGCCGGGGCGAGCCGAGTTGATGGCCGTAAAGAGCACCTCGGGGTCGACCCGGGGATAGCGCACGCAAAGCGGCTCACCCGTGTAGGGCGACACTTCCTCCCCCACCCGGGCCACCTCTCCCGGCTGCGCCAGCGGAAAATCCTGCCCCAGCAGGGCTTCAAAGCGCGCCAACCCGGCGGCTGGCTTCTCTTCGCCGTGAATCTTGCTGCTCGGGTTTTCCGGCCAGCCACTCCAGGCGTAGCGGTGGCTACAGGCGTCCAGCGCTTTGGTCAACAGGTCCTGGTGCTTGGTGAACAGGGCGCTCATCGGGTTCTCCGTAGCTTGTTGCGGATATCGCCGTGCACAGTGTCACAACTCGGTATGTTTATGCAAGCAACAAGCTACGCGGCTTGCGTGGGCCCGATGCTGAAATCGACATAATGGGCGCTGAGCTCTTGGCCGCAGTGGTTGCAGACCACCTCACCGTGGAGGTTTTCGCCACACAGCGTATGGGTCAGGCACATGGGGCGGCCCGCACCGCTGGGGTCACACCAGCGATCACCCCACTGCAGCAACGTCAGAAAGTAGGGGAACAGATCCCAGCCCTTTTCGGTCAGCTCATAACCCTGACGCAGTGGTCGCTGCTGGTAGGGCCGTGTGACAAAAACGCCCTGCTGAACCAGAAACCGCATACGGTCGGCAAGAATGTTGGTCGCCACCGGCAACTCCTGGTGAAACTCGTCGAAGCGCTGCAAACCGTGGAAGGCCAGCGCGATCACGTTTGCGGTCCAGCGGTCGCCTACCAGGTCGATCAGGTTGCGGTACACGCTATGCTCCCCCGGCACATCGAACGCCGACAGTGAGGACCGCCGCCGCACTTTCTTGTCGCGCACGTCGCGGGTGGCACCGGGACCGGGGTGATAGGCGACGTCACGCCCATGCACATCCTGCCGGCAGGTGCCACAGCGCAGGCGCGGGTGCAGGATATTGCCACAGGAACGGTGGCGCAAATACACCTTGCCCGCCACCGGCGGCGGAAAATACCGCTCTTCCCAGGCCACCGCCATCAGCGACATCTGGTACAGGTCGACCGACTTGCGGGTCAGGTGATAGACCGGATGACGCGAGCCCCCTGTGGCAACACGCTTGCGCAGGCAATCCTGGGCCTGCAACCATTTGAGGCGGTTGGACAACACGCCGCGAGATACGCCGGTGGCCTCGAGCATGCCGCTGAACGTATTCACGCCCCAAAACACCTCCTGGATTATCAGCAGGCACCATTTATCCCCTATCTGATCCAGGGCACGGTTGATGGAACTGGCGCGGGTTCTCAGCTTGTCCATGCGCGGACACAGGCGGGATTGAGGATGAAGGACGGCTGTTTCATGGCGTGCATCTTAGGTGAAAGCGACGCGGGCCTCCACCCGCGTCGTTCGCATTTGCCACGGGGTTGCAGGCCCCGAGGCCGCATGCCGTAATCAGAAGTTCTTTGTCAGCGTTACGCCCGCGGTACGCGGCGGCATGTAATACTCGGAGGTGACTCCGGTGGGGTCGACGATACGGCTACTGACTTGCAGTTCATCGTTCAGGTTCTTGCCCCACACGTCCACTGCCAGGGAACCATCTGCACTGGTCCAGCTGACACTGGCGTCCAGCAGCTCAATCGCCGCCTGACGCTCCACCGAGCGATTCTGTGGTCCGGTGAAATATTCGTCTTTCCAGCTGTAGCTGACGCCGAAATCCAGCGCACTGCCATTGTCTAGGTTGACCCGGTAGTTCGCCGTCGTGGTCAGGGCAGCATCCGGTGCGAAAGGCAGATCGCGACCGGCAAGGTCCAGACCATTGGAGTTGGTGAACTCCTTGAACGTGGCGTCACTCCAGTTGTAGCTGGCGTTCAATGTCAGGTTTTCGATCGGCACCAGGTCAATCGAGGCCTCGACCCCCTTGGATTCCGCCTGCGCGTTCAGCAGTACGAGCAGGAAACGGCTGTTCAGCTCAAAGACCTGCAAATCCTCGTAGTCCATGTCGTAGTAGGAGAGGTTGAACTGCAGCCGACGATCCCACCACGAGGACTTCATGCCCACTTCCACGTTCTGCACCACTTCGGGGTCAACCGCTTCGGTGGCAACACTTGCCAGGTTGGTCTGTGACTGGAAGGCACCGCTCTTAAAGCCTTCGGAGTACGTGGCGTAGAGCATCAAGTCATCCGTTGGCCGGTAGGCCAGCGACAGCTTGTGCGTCACTTCAGACCACGAATCATCGGCCGACACGGGGGCGACAAAGGACGGCAGGATCAGCGGCACCCCGGAAGGCGTGGTGTCCAGCAGGTCGATGGAGTTCTGGGTGATCTCCTTTTCGTCCTCGGCCCAGCGCACGCCGTAAGTCAGGGTCAGCTGATCGGTTAAGGACCAGTCGACCTGCCCGTAGACGGCATAGCTGGTTGTGGTGTTGTCCTGGGTAAACAGCACATCGCCCACAGCCGCAAGTCCAAGCCCCTGTAGCGGGGTGCTGTACTGGGTGTAGAACTCCTCGCCACGCTCGACGTCCTCCTCCATGAAGAACACGCCAGCCAGCCAGTTGAAGCGATCCGTGTTGCCGGCCAGGCGGAACTCCTGGGAAAACTGCGAGGCGTCTTCCTCGGCGCCGTTGATCACGTTGCCGGGCGTGGTAAAGAAGCCCGGAGGCAGCGGCACGCCAGGCGGCGACGGTGCGGTCAGGTTGCTCAGTGGCACGCCGGTGAGGTCGTCGACCCAGTTGTATTCACTGGAGCGCCAGGCCGTGATGGAGGTAAGGATGGACCAGCCGAGGTCTGCCTCAAGGCGCGCCATGACGCCGTTGACCTCACGCTTCTGCGAGGTGTCGAACTGGCTCGCACAGTGGCGTTCGTCTGCCATATACGCCTCCGACATGCCCAGCTCCCAGAAGGGTCCCAGCCCGGCAATGGCATTGTCGATATTCTGGATGTGACGACAGGGCCCGGCGGTTTCATCGCGCGCGTAGTCGGCGCTCAACAGCAAATCAACACGCTCGGTGATATCGAACAGTAACTGGCCGCGCACGTTAACCGAGCGAGCATCATCGCGGCGCTCACCCGCATCGTCAGCACCAATGCTGGGGCCGATGATCGGGCTCTGGGAAAGATTGCCGAGGGTCGAGATTTCACCCGGCGTGATGACGTTGCGACCATAGCCATCGCGGTCACGGTAGGAGTAGACGAGCTTGCCCGCCACATTATCCGTCAGGCCGCCGCTGGCAAGGCCCTGAAAATGGCGTAGTTGATCAGTACCCGTGGACACACGCACGCGCACCTCGGTTTCCTGGCTGGGCCGCGAGGTCACGATATTGATCGCGCCGCCGTTGGTGTTCTTGCCATACAGCGTACCCTGCGGGCCACGCAGGATCTCAATGCGCTCGAGGTCGAACAGGTCGAACCCGACACCTCCGGTGCGGCCGATATAGACCTCGTCCAGAAACACGCCCACCGCCGGGTCGCTGCCGGCGGAATCCGAACTGTTGCCGATGCCGCGAATGTAGATGCGCGGCTCGCCGATGCTGAACTGGTTGTAGGTCAGGCCAGGCGTGCGAAAGGCGATATCGTTCAGGCCACTGATCTTGCCCACTTCGATATCGTCGCCCGCAAGCGCCGCCACGGACAGAGGGACATCCTGAATACTCTGCTCACGCTTTTCGGCAGTGACCACGACCTCTTCGAGCTGTTGCTGAGCGTGCACCAGCATGGGCAGGGCAAAGGGCACAGCCGCCAGAGTGTGAATCGCAATACGGAGTTTGGAATGCGTCATGGTAGCCTCGCAGGGTTTTATGATTATCGGGGCGGGAGCCACCCCGCCTTGTTACTTGCATTAACGAACCTAGTCTATCGCAAGCCGGCCAAAAAACAAGATCGGTCCGACACTGTGCTTACTGTCCGGCGCGCCACAGGTCCTCGCCCCGCGCCCAGGTCGCATGGAACCCGTAGGGCACACGATGCGGCATGCGCACCCGGGCGACCGGCCCGCGCTCGATATCGCGGGCGTCGAATACCAGGCAATCCGACTGCCAGGTGTTACTGTCGGTCACCAGGGTAATCACATACCCGTCATCCTCCGCTGTGCTCGCCGTGGCGCCACGGCGCGGTGCGAAGACGGATTCGCTGCCGAATACACCCGGACCGTAATTCCACTGCCAGCGCTTGCCGGTTTCGTTGTCGTATTTCACCAGCCCGGTAAAACGCAACGTGAGCCCGCCCTCGTGGTGCAGAGGAATGTGCTGATGGTAGGCAAACCGGCTCTCGCGACCGTGATAGAGCGGGTTGGTCTTGTTGAATTCGGTGTTGAGGTCGTCAATTGGTCCCTCACGCACCTCACCTGTGCGCAGGTTGAAGCGCCACCGGTAGTTGTTGGCCTCCAGGCGCATGTAGGCCAGCATGGAAGCCAGCTCTCCCTCGCCGGGCTTGGTTTCCGGCATGGGGTTGGTGGAGCGGCAGCCATCCATGATGACCCAGTCGCCCGCCTCCCAGGCGTTGCTGGTGTGGAGGATGTAGCAGGGTTCGCATTCGAACCAGCGCACCTCGTTGCCCGCACCGTAGCGCGGTATCAAGCCGAAGCGCGTGGGGATATCGCGGTGAAACGTAAGCACACGATAGCCGTGCTGACGCAGCACATTCATGTCATGAAAGAAGGGCAGGTCGTGCAGGATCGTATAGTTCGTGGTGAAACCGATGTCGTGCGGCAGGCGTGGACCCGGCAGGTCGATGGCCACTTCGTGCTTCAGTTTGCCACTGGGGTCTGCCACACCATAAGTCATATAGGGTGGCTGGTCACCGTAGTCGAAGAACAGCAAATCACCGGTCGCCAGATCTACCTTCGAGTGCGCCGACATGCGTCGCTGCGCGCGGCTCTCCAGGTCATAATAGCCCTTGGTACCAAGCGTTTGCGCATCCAGTCTGTACGGGTGACCGGCGTTGTACCAGAGGCTCATCAGGTCGCCGTTATAAATGAAAATATCCGTGTTTGAGGTGTCCTTGATGCCGAAGGGCGAGAGCGAGTAGTCGAACGGGCCCATCACCCCCGGTGAGATGGAGCGGCCATCGGCGCGCTCACCCTGCAATGCGAGCGTATCCACGTACCGGTTGCGGTAGGCCGCCTGCCCATCGCGGAAGTATACGCCGTGCACCATGCCGTCGCCGTCGAAGGGGTGATAGCGGTTCTTCGGCTCAAACACGGGGTTGGGACCATTGCGGAAATAGGCCCCTTCGAGATCAGCCGGCAGTTCACCTTCCACCGCCAGACCCGATACATCGAGTTCATCAGTCGTCGGCGCATACACACCGTGCAGGTAAGGGTTGTCGAGGGTGTAGATCCAGGACGGCGCATCCGCAAACTGGGTCACCCCGCCGATGCACTGCTCAACGGAAGGGTATTCGGTAAATTTGCTCAGGCTTTGCATAGGGTTCCCCCGGGGCATCTGGCAGCCGGGACACACCCCGCTGCACTTGGATTTTGCTTGATTATAGGTATTAAGTATTTTTATGCAAGTATCAAATGACGCGCGCTTGCGAGCCACCGGGAGTCAGGATAGACTTGAGGTCTCTTTATAAAAGTTACAAGAATATGCCCGCAAATTCCACAGCGCAGACCACACTCGCCGGCAAAGTCGCCATAGTGACGGGCGCCGGCAAGGGGCTGGGCCGCGCCTATGCACTGGACCTGGCGCGCCGGGGCGCGCAGGTGGTGGTGAACAACCGGCGCCACAGTGGGGAGGCGGTGCACAGCGCGGATGCGGTGGTGCATGACATCGTGGCACAGAGTGGCAGCGCCGTTGCCGACTACAGCGATGCCGCCGACCCCCACTGTGGCGAACACCTGCTGGCCACTGCTCTTGAGCACTACGGCCGGCTGGACATCGTCATCGCCAACGCGGGGGTGTCCGAAGCCTCCTCATTCCACAACCAGAGCCTCGATGAATTCCGCCGCATCATTGACATCAACCTCATGGGCACCGCCTGGCTGCTGCACCCGACCTTCCGCCACCTGTATCGGCAAGGCAGCGGCGCCATTGTGGTGAGCAGCTCCGCTGCCGGCTTGCACGGCGAACACGGACTGCCCGCGTATTCGGCATCGAAAGCGGCGGTAATCGGCTTGTGTCGCGCCCTGGCATTGGAGGGCGCGCCGCATGGCGTGCGGATAAATACCATTGCGCCTTTCGCCAACACCGCCATGACCCGCAGCAGCCTGCCACCCGGGCTGGCCGGTCAACTGCCGGCAGAGGCCGTGGCGCCGGTGGTCGCATGGCTGGTCAGTGATGGCTGCACACTCAACGGCGAGGTGCTCGTTGCGGGCGGTGGACGCCTGGCCCGCGCACGCAACCTGACCAGTGCAGCCGTTGAGTCGGGCGACAGCCCGCAAGCGATGGAGGCCGCCTGGACTCGACTTGCCGCCACTCCACCAACACAGGATTTTGACTCCGCCGTGGCCCTGTTTCTCGATTTTGCCGGAGACCTTGCCCAATGATGGATTTACTGACCTTATTCAGCGCTACTGCGGCCGTCGCCCTGGCCTGTGCATTGGCGCTGTGGCTGGCGAGCATTCCATTGCGTGATGTGAGCATCATCGATATGTTTTTCGCACTGATCATTGTCGCCATCACCTTGACCGCGTTTGCGCTCGCGCCGGCCTACAACACACTGCAATGGGTGTTACTGGCCATGGTGTTTCTGTGGGCACTGCGCATCACCGCCCATCTTATCGGCCGGAACTGGGGGCACGGCGAGGACCCGCGCTACACCAAGCTGCGCAGTTGGGTAAACAACGAACGCGCATTCATCTGGCTCAGCCTGCGCCAGGTATTCCTGCTGCAGGCTGTTGTCCTCTGGCTGGCGTCTCTGCCGGTGCAGGTGGGCCTGTTCGCCGGCACCAGCGAAATCGGCCTGCTGGCCATGCTGGGCAGCCTGCTCTGGCTGTTGGGGCTGGTAGTGGAAACCGTGGCGGACGCACAACTGCGGCGCTTTCGCGCCCAGCCGGAAAACCGTGGCACCGTGCTGTGCACCGGGCTCTGGCGCTACTCTCGGCACCCGAACTATTTCGGTGAGCTCTGCCTGTGGTGGGGTATCTGGCTGGTCGCCTGCGAGGTACCGCTGGGCTGGCTCACCGTCATCGGCCCGCTGGCCTATAGCTATCTGGTGGTCAACGTCACCGGGCAGAAAACCCTGGACAAGAAGCTGGCCCGGGAAAAACCCGGCTACGCCGAGTATATGGCCCGAACCAGCGGGTTGATTCCGTTACCGCCGCGCAGCCGCTAAACGCGCAGACGCCGGCGCCGACCGATGCCGGCCAGCAACATCAGAGCAGACAGTAAAACGACAGCCATCGCCGGCAAAGCAGGCACGGCGACCGGCGCCGCGGGCGGCTGCACATCCAGTGCCTCGATGATCACACTGCCATCGCCAGAACCGGCAATAGACGCCACCAGGCTGGCGGCGGCGGGCGCTGCGAAGCTGCCACCACCACCGGCTACCCGGCCACCGTCACCGCCGGAGTAGCCGCCACCGCCGCCACCGCCGCAAGAGCCATCGCCCGCGCCGCCGCCCCCGAAGCCACCACTGGAACCGCCAGCACTGCCGCCGCCGAGCGCACCATTGGCCCAGGATAACGCGGCCGTCCCGGAGCCATCCACAGCACCATTGCCAAAGAAACCGGCGCCAGCGGAACCCCAGGAGCCTGAAGAGACAATACCCCCCAAGCCCTCATCGGCGCCCTTGACCGGGCAGGCAGAGGTTTCCAAGGAACCGGAGCCTCCAATAGCGAACGTGGTCAGCGAAGCATCACAGCCATTCTGCAACACGCTCGCTCGAGTGCCGCCGCCACCACCGGCAACCAGCAGCGGCTCATCCGAGGCATCCACCACAAAACTTCCGCCGCCGCCGCCACCGTTACACCCGTCTTCCACACCCACCTGACCTACCGCCAACTGCAGCACCGCACCCGCGCTCAGCGTGAACTCCGCCTGCAGGCTTGCGCCCAGCCCACCGACCACCGATGCCTCGGCCGCCGTTCCCTGGGCGCCTACGGCTGTTACCCGATAGAGCCCCGATGCAGGCACCGTCCAACTCTGTATGCCACCGGAGACGGCCACACCACCGTCCAGCGCGGTGCCGGCATACTCAGTATCGCAGGCACTCTGATCCGGCCCCTGAGCACCTGTCGCCCCGCACGTGGTGAACTCCCAGGTTTGAGCACTGGCGTTCGCTACACCAAGCGCCACGGAAAGAGCAAACCCATGCCAAGCCCACCGCAAAAAATGCAAATCCTTTACCATCGCCATAACTCCCCCAACCCCAGCTGCTGAATATCACTAACTATTATAAGTTTCAGTATAAACCGCACGATTTGGCCTGTCATTAATGAGGGCTCAGTAAGCCCTTTACACCCAAGTGTCCAGGCCAACACAACTCACTGAGCACAACACCATTTCAGCTAGACCTTGTTCCACAGCCGAGAAAGGCCTATTATTTTGGTCTTTTAATAAAAGTAACTGGACTTCCTGCTATGCCGAGATCGCTAAACACGCTCAAGCTCCCCGTATTCCAGGCACCCATGTTCCTGCAATCCGGGCCGGAGATGGTCATCGCCAGCTGCCGCGCCGGTATCGTGGGCACCTTTCCGTCGGTCAATGCCCGCAGCACGGAGGAACTGGAGCGCTGGCTGCAGGACATCACCGCGGCGACGGGCGGCGAGGATCACGGGCCCTGGGCCATCAACCTGATGATGCACCGCTCCAATACACGGCGTTTCGATGATCTGGAACTGGCCGTGAAGTATCAGGCCCCGCTGGTGATTTCCGCCCTGGGCAGCCCCCGTGAGGCCATTGAAGCCGTGCACAGCTATGGCGGCAAGGTGTTCGCGGATGTGATCGACACGCGCTTTGCCGCCAAAGCCGTCGAGGCCGGCGTCGATGGCCTGGTGCTGGTCGCGGCCGGCGCCGGTGGCCACACCGGACAGCAGGCGGGTTTTGCCTTCGTGGAGGAAGTGCGCCAGTTCTGGCCCGGCGATATTGTGCTCGGCGGCGGCATCTCCAGCGGTCGCGGTGTGCGCGCCGCGCAAGTGTTGGGAGCCAACTACGCGTACATGGGCACGCGTTTCATCGCCACCCGGGAGAGTATGGCCGACGCCGCCTACAAGCAGATGGTGGTGGATGCCAGCGGTGCCGACATCGTCTGCTCCGCAGCGCTGACCGGCGTGAAAGCCAACTGGTTGCGCGCCAGCCTGGTGGCCGCGGGCTACGACCCGGACAATATGCCGGACGGCAAGAAAATCGATATCGCCGCCGCCACCAGCGATGCCAAGCGCTGGCGGGATGTATGGTCTGCCGGACAGGGCGTGGGGGCGATACGCGATATCCTGCCCATTGCCGATCTGGTCGACCGACTGGAAACCGAGTACCGCGCCGCCTGCGAGGGATAAACCATGCAAACCAGTCCAAAGGCCCGTATCGACGCACTCACCCAGGCCGGCTACTGGGGCGAGGAAACGCTGCACGACATCCTCGCCGCTCAAGCCGCCGCGGTACCCGAACGCACGGCGCTGGTCGACCAGCCCAGCAAACCCGAGTTGACCGGGCTACCGGCCCGGCGTGTGACTTTTGCCGAGCTGGACAGGCTCAGTGATCATCTTGCAGCGCAGCTGCTGGTACTGGGGTTAAAGCACGACGACCGTATCCTGGTGCAGCTGCCGAATATATCCGAACTGGTCGTCACCTATTACGCCGCCAGCAAGCTGGGCGTGGTGATATCACCCCTGCCCATACAATACGGCGGACATGAGCTGGCCGGCTTTGCCCGCAGCCTCCAGCCCGCGGCCGTGATCACCCTCCGCCAGTTCCGCGACCGGGACCTGGCCGCGCGAGCCCAAGCCGCCCTTCCCGCGCTGCCCGTGTGGCGTTTCGGTGCGGAGCTGGAGCTGGACCTCGACCGGCCCGCTTCACCCGACAATCTGACCGCCCTACGCGCGCACCGGGCACAGCATCCAGCCAGCGCCAACGATATCCTCACCGTGGTCTGGACCTCGGGCACCACCGGCACCCCGAAGGGCGTGCCACGCTCACACAACATGTGGCGCGCCATGGCGCGCAACACGATGGCGGCCGGTAATTACCAGCCCGGTGAGACACTGCTTGTGCCGTTCCCGCTGGTGAACATGGCGGCGCTTGGCGGATTCCTGTTTCCCGCCATCATTCACGCCTGCCCCCTGGTGCTGCACCAGCCCATGGACCCGCCCCTGTTCCTGCGCCAGATCCAGGCCGAGCGCGTCAACTTCACCATTGCACCGCCGGCGCTGCTCAACCGGCTCGCGCAACAACCGGCGCTGTGGCAGCAGTGTGACTTCAGCGCCATCCGGGCCTTCGGCTCGGGCTCCGTGCCGCTGTCACCGGCGATGATTCAGGTCATCGAAGGGGAGTACGGCAAGCCGATCATCAACTTCTATGGCTCCAATGAAGGCATCAGCCTGTTCTCCACCCCCGACGTGGCGGCAACACCCGAATACCGCGCCAGCTTGTTTCCACGCTTCGGTGCTCCGAACATGCCCTGGCAAGGGCACTCCCACGAATCCATCACCACGCGGGTTATCGACCCGGAGTCCGGCGCCGAAATTACCCGGGCCGGCATCCCCGGAGAGCTGTGCATCGGCGGGCCCGCCGTGTTCGACGGGTATCTGGATCACGACGGTGAGGGGGTGTTTACCGCAGACCGGCTGTTCCGCACCGGGGATCTGGTGGAAATCGCCGGCGAACCACCCAATTACTACCGCATCGTTGGCCGCTGCAAGGACATCATCAACCGCGGCGGCATGAAGATCTCACCGGCAGAGCTGGACACCCTGCTGGAGGGCTTTCCGGGGCTTGCCGAGGCAGCGGTCTGCGGCTATCCGGATGCAGACCTGGAAGAAAAGATCTGCGCCTGCGTGGTCAGCCTGGAAGACACCACCCCACCCACGCTGGCAGCACTCTGCGCCTGGCTGCAGGAAAAGGGCATCGCGAAATTCAAGCTGCCGGAGCGGCTGGAGGTGTTTCAGGCACTGCCCCGCAACCCGGTAGGCAAGGTGGTGCGCAGCGAACTGCAGGCACAAGTCAAAAAACGAGGAACCCTAACATGAGCGACGTCTACATCCTGGGCGGCAAACAGACCGACTTCAGCCGCAACTGGGCCCGCGAAGGCCTGGAGATCTACGACATGTTCGCCGAAGCGCTGGATGGCGCCATCGCCGATGCCGGCATTGAACCCGCACAAATCGAGGTGGGCCACGTGGGCAATTTTGTCGGCGAGCTGTTTACCGGGCAGGGGCTGATCAACGGTTTCTTCGGCCAGCTGCACCCGGAGCTTGCGGCCATCCCCACCTCGCGTCATGAGGCTGCCTGTGCCTCGGGCTCCATCGCCATGCTCAGCGCCATGCGCGACATCGAAGCCGGGCATTATGATGTTGCCTGCGTACTGGGCCTTGAGTTCATGCGCAATGTGAACGGCAAAACCGGCGCCGAGTACCTGGGGGCGGCCGCCTGGCAGGGACACGAAGCCACCGACTGCGATTACCCCTGGCCGCACCTGTTCGACCGCATCACACGCGAATACCAGCAGCGCCACGGGATTCGCAGTGAGCACCTCGCACGTATCGCGGAAATCAACTTCAGCAATGCGCGCGACAACCCCAACGCACAAACCCGCGAGTGGCAGTTCCCGGCCGGTTGTTTCAGCGAGAACGACGAACTGAACCCGGTCATCGAAGGCCGCGTGCGCAAGCTGGACTGCGGGCAGATTACCGATGGCGCAGCCTGCGTCATTCTTGCCAGTGAGCACGCCGCGCGCGAGCACGCGGCGAAGCTCGGCCTGAAACTGGCCGACATACCGCGCATCAAGGGTTGGGGCCACCGCTCTGCGCCCATTCTGCTGGAGCGCAAGCTGCAGCTCAGCGCCGGCATGCCGCTGTTGTTCCCGCACGTGCAAACCATGATGGAGGATGCCCTGCGTCGCGGTGGATTCACCCACATCAGCGACCTCGACGGCCTGGAAACCCACGACTGCTTTTCCGTCACCGAATACATGGCCATAGACCACAGCGGGCTTACCGCGCCGGGGGAAAGCTGGAAGGCGGTGGAAGACGGCCGCATTACCCGCGAAGGCGACTTCCCCATCAACCCCAGCGGGGGTCTGATTGGCCTCGGTCACCCGGTGGGCGCCACCGGCGTGCGCATGGCCCTGGATTGTGCCCGGCAGGTTAGCGGCCGGGCCGGCGGCTACCAGCTTGCGCGCGCGCAAAACTTGGCGACCTTCAACCTCGGTGGCAGCGCCACCACCTGCGTCAGCCTGATTATTGGAGTCGGTTCATGAAAAGCGCACTGATCTATGATGCCCTGCGCAGCCCGCGTGGTCGTGCCAAGGAAGGTGCCAGCCTCAATTCGCTCACACCACAAGCGCTGTTGAAGCAGCTCTATGAAGCGCTGGTAGCACGCACCGGCCTCGCGCCGGGCGAGGTTGCCGATGTGATTCTGGGTTGCGTTACCCAAGCTGGCGAACAAGCCGGGAATATCGCCAAGAACTCCACCCTCTACGCCGGGTGGCCCGGCTCGGTGCCCGGTCTCACCGTGAATCGCTACTGCTCATCCGGCATTGATGCCATGGCCCTGGCGGCGTTGAAGGTCAGTGCCGGGCAAGCCGACGTGACGGTTGCCGGCGGCGTGGAAATGATGTCCCGGGTGCCCATGCTCGCAGACCAGGCACGCGTGTTCACCGATCCGCAATTCGCCGCCCAGTGCCGCATGTTGATGATGGGTAACGGAGCCGACCTGATCGCCACGCTGCATGGCATCAGCCGCGCCGAGGCGGATGCTATTGCGTTTGCCAGCCAGCAACGCGCAGCACAGGCACGCGAACAGGGCTGGTTCACCTCCATTGTGCCCATCACGCTGGAAGACGGCAGCGTGGTGAGCACCGACGAGTGCATCCGCGCAAACACCACCCTTGAGCAGCTGGCTGAGATGCCCGCGGTATTTGCCAAAGCCGGCGCTGCAGGCATCGACGCTTTCCAACTAGCCGGTCACCCGCAGCTGTCCGCCGTTGAACACATCCATACCGCCGGCAACTCCCCCGCCATGGCGGATGGCGCTGCATTGGTGCTCATCGCCGATGAGGCCTGGGGTAAACGCAACAGTGTGCGCCCGCGGGCGCGGATTGTGGCATCGGCCACCGTCAACGCCGACCCATTGCAGGTGCTGAGCGGCTGCGTGGAAGCAACGCATACCTTGCTCGCCAACCAGGGCTTGAGCGCCGCGGATATCGACCTGTTCGAAGTTCACGAGGCCTTCGCCGCGGTGAGCGTTGTGGCCATGCGCGAACTGGGCATCGCCGATGACAAGCTCAACGTGAATGGTGGCGTGATTGCCCTCGGACACCCCATGGGCGCGACTGGCGCCATAATGGCAGGTACTCTGTTGGACGAGCTGGAGCGGCGCGGCCTGCACCGGGGCATCGTATCGGCTGCCGGCGCCGCAGGCACTGGCAGTGCTCTGCTGGTGGAGCGGGTTGCCTAGAGAGTGTGGGGGTGCCTACAGGGCGCGCCCCAGCGTGACAGCCTCAAGGAACACGTGACGCGAGGTGCGCTGCAGTGTCTCTATGCTGGCCCATTCGTCGGCAAAACCGCGGCGGCCGCCGCGTTCACTGCCAATCTGGATGGTAGGTGTGCCCCCGGCCACCGAAATGTTCATGTTCGATGATCCACTGTTGGAGAGTCTCGGTTGCGTTCCGAGGAAAACCGAAATCGCCCGGGAGTTCTCGACCAAAGCAGACTTCAGGGCACCCGGAATCTGGCCAGGCGGGGTGCTGGATACCAACTCCTGCTCAAAGCGCACATCCAGCTCTGACTCAATTGTGGACAACTCGCGTTTAACACCCTCCTCAAGCCGGGCGATGATTTCCTGCGTCAAACCGCGGATATCCAGCGAGAACCACCCGGACTCCGGCTTGTGGTTAAACACGGCACCGCTATTGATGACCGCGATGTTCAAGCGGGCCAGGTCTTTGCCTGCCGCTGTGCCCGGTGCCAGGGCGAGGATTCTGTCCACCGCGCGCCCGATTGCCTGATTGACGTTCGGCAGACCGCCGCGCAGCGTGTGACCCGGGGTCCCGTAGGCGGTGACTTTCCACCAGTGAATACCGATGCCACCGTAGGCCAGCACCTCCCCCTCGCCAAGCACATCAACGAAAGCAAGTGCCCGCGAACGGTACTGGCCATACAGCGCTTTCATTCCCGTGAGCCCCGTCTCCTCTTGGGCGACTGCGGCAAAGACAATATCGTGCTCTGGCTGGAATCCGCCCTCCAGCAAGGCTCTGGCGGCCGCCAGCAGCGCAACCGTGGTGAGCGATGTGTTGCTGCCCGGCCCGACCACCCTGTCGCCGGCTATTCGCAGTGGCTCTTCGCTCTGCCGCTGATGTTCGGCCACGGTGGCGAGGTCATCCAGCGTTGACACAAACACAACGGCACGCCCGGAACGGCCGGGAATGCGGCCAACAACATTCCAGATATCCGTCACTACCACATCGCTGAGCCCGAGCTCCTGCATTTGTCGAGCCACTTCGCGCGCGCGCTGTTCCTCGTGACCCGACGGCGCAGGAATTCCGCCGATCTGCACCAGCGCGCGGGCGTGATTTTCGCGGTTGATCGCGATCTGGTGAAGCCCTGCCTGCACCTTGGCACTAGCGAGCGCTTCAGCCAGCGGGGTAATGGATAGGGGTTCAGCCGCCCGCGCCGAGAGCGCGAGGAGCAAAGCGTAAACTGCGAACAGGCCTATGCGTGTAATCACTCAACACCTCTTGTCACGCAACGAAAATTCACTGCAACCTGAAAACAGCGCACCCGGCCGGCTTTCACTCAATCGGCAACTTGGTCAGGTTCACAACCAGTTGCCGCAGCGTGGTTGTGAGTTCAACCAGACGTTCTTCGCTGATCCCTTCTATGGCCCGCGCCAACTGCCTGTCACCCAGCACCAGAATCTTTTCGGCGGTTTCCCGCCCCTGCTCGGTAAGGTGCACGTTCACGATACGCGAATCCACGGCATCCACGCTCTGGGTAACCATACCTGCATCCTTTAAACGCGCCAGCGCTCGCGTCGCCGTAGAGCGCCTGATCAGCGCGTAGTGAGACAAATCCTTGATGTTCATCGGACTCTGACGATGCAGCGTAGTCAGCAAACGATAGGCGGTGCGATCCAGCCCGTAGCGCGCTACCGCCTTGTCGAGATCTTCGTGGTAATAGAAATCGGCGTGCGCGATGAGGTAGAACGGCGACGAGAAAAGGTCGAAGTCGGGCGATAGAAAGTCGAGCTCTCCCGGCATACGGGGGCGATTCTTGTTATTCATACAACGTCTGCTTCCGGAGCCGTCCTGTTAGAGGCAATACAGCAAGTTAGCGGCTACTGCGCGCCCATAATACACCAGCCAACAGCCACAGTAAGCGCCCAGCCCACTATTGAGACGGGCTGGAGGAAATCAGGTGGAAGCTTTTCTGCCGGTCATTCAGGTATTCGACGCCCTCACCATCGAAAAAGGCATCTTCCTCCAACATGATGCGAACTTCCTTGTCCCATTCGGGAATGTAGGTGGCGGCGTTGAGTTCGATCGAGTAGGCCGTGTTCGGGTAGACGGGGTAATCACCCTTCACCGGCAGCCCCTCCTGTGCATCCCACATACCAATAGTCGGCCCGGCAGCATGGCCGTGAAAACCCAAGGGGTGTGTATAGATGGCAGGCTTCAAGCCCTCCTCAATAGCCTGCTGACGCGCCAGCGCAAGTATTTCATTGCCACTGCGGCCCACTTTGAAGTGGTTGGTGAGAATGTCCTGCAAGCGGTTACCGTTAGCCAGCGCCTGTACCAGACTTTTGGGCGCTTCCGTTTCCCCCGGCTTGAGGATGTAGGCGTGCTGCTGCTGATCAGTATTCAGACGCAGGTAGGTGATACCAAAATCCACGTGAATCAGGTCGCCAGGGCGAATGACATTCTCGCCGGGACGTTTACTGAAAGCCTTGATCTGATCAAATTCCTCCTTGTCCGCACGCTGGATGGATACGGTGGGGTGAAACCAGTTGGAAACTCCGAGTGCCGTGCTCTGGTCGCGCAGCCACCAGACCACATCGTCGGTGGTGGTTACGCCCGGCGTCACTACCTCATTGGAAAACGCCCTCGCGATAAGACCGTGGCCAATGCGTGCAAGCTGCGGGTAAAACTCCATCTCGAGCTCGCTGCGGGTTTCCAGCCAGGCAATAGCAAGTTTTTCCGCGGGCACCACGCGCGAACGCAAGGCGACGGGCAAAGCCTCCAGGAATTTCCGGTTTTCAGTACTGCTCATGCCATCAGCAAGCGCAAAGCTGTCCGACACATTGATGCCTATCTGCTGTGGATTGCGCGCGGCGATCAAATCAGCCAGTGCGGCCCACTGATCGGGTTGCGCCTCCTTGTCCCAGGCTTTTTCGAACAGCTCTGCTACCGCATAGCGCGCCACTGCGAGCCGCTCCAGGGGTTTGCCTGCACCCGGATCATATATCACCAGCATGGTGTGGCGACGCGCCGACACCCAGGTCGACGGCAGCATCGTCTTGAGCACCGGGTCCTCGTTGTATTCACGGGACATGATGACCCACATGTCGATACCCTCGCGGCGCATCAATCCGGGCAGTACCTGCTCAAAGCGCTGTTCGAGGATACGATCAATCGTCTCACTTCGTTCCCGCATGCTGCCAATGTCATCCGCCCAGCCGACGTTGCACACCAGGGCGAGGACTACCATGAAAAATCTGCGCATAATCTGTATACCTTGTGTAAATCGTTTCACTGCAAGACGACGAAACCTACGGCGCAGATACGGGCCGCGGTATCAACAGCAGCTCTGTTTGCCTGCCATCGATATAATAGAAATCACTGCCGGTAAAGAAGCCGTCCACCTCCAACATGAACCTCACTGGCTGCTGGTCCCACTCGGGCACCTTCTCAATCGCGTTTAACTCGATTGAGTAAGCCGTATTGGCGCGCATCGGGTAGTCGCCTGTGCCAGGGTTGCCGTTCTGCTGTTCCCAGGAACCGATAGCCGGACCTGCGCCATGGCCGTGATAGCCTATCGGGTGAGTGTAAATGGTAGGCTGCAAGCCCTTGCGCAAGGCCTGTTTGCGCGCCGCGAAGAGAATCTCGTTGCCTGTGCGCCCGGCCTGGAAGTTTTCAGTGAGCGCATCCTGCACCGCATTGGCTGCGTGCAAACCTTCCCGCAACCCCTTGGGCGCCTCCATCTCCTGCGGCTTCAGCACGTAGGCCATCTGCTGCGTATCGGTTTTGAGGCCCATATAGCTCATGCAGAAATCAACGTGCAGCAAATCGCCGGCCCGTATCACATTGCCGTTCTCCAGCACCATCTTCTCAATGTCGAATGTGGACATGCCTGCCCGCTGTACACTGACACTGGGTTGGCACCACGGGGCGACCTTCAGCTCTGCGAGCGTTTCGCGATACCACCAGACAACGTCATCCGTCGTGGTAACACCAGGCGTGATGACCTCCTCTGAAAGACCGCGCTCCACAATGCGGTGCGCCACGCGCATGATGGTGCGATAGGTCTCCATCTCCGCCGGTATGCGTGTTTCCAGCCAGCCTACCGCCAGCGAATCGTGCGACACCAGGCGTGAGGACAAGGAGTCACCCAATGCCTCGCGCAGCTCCTGGTGTTGGCTTACGGACAAACCATCGGCCAGCGGAAAGGTGGACGATATATTGACCGCGATACGTGCCGGGTCGCGCTGCTTGATGATTTCCGCTACACGCGCCCACTGATCGGGCTGCGCTTCAGGGTCCCAGGCGGAGGGGAACAGATCACCCACCGGGTAGCGCGCCACGGCCAGACGCTCCACGCCTGCCTGCTCACCCGCGTCGTGAAAAACAAGCACCATTCGCCGCCGCGCCGACATCCAGGTCGCAGGCAGCATGGTTTCCAGAACCGGGTCCTCGTTGTATTCCCGAGCGATCAGCACCCACATGTCTACGCCCGCTTCACGCATCAACGCAGGCACCAGTGTTTCCAGGCGCTCCTTAAGCCAACTGTTCTGCACCGCCGCTCGCTGCTGCAGGCCGGGCAAGCCCGGCATATCCGGCTTCGCGGCCAGCGTCAACGGACTCAGGAAGCTGCACAGAGCCAGACTTGTCAGAACTTTGCAGTAGCGGGTCAGCATCAGTTAGCGCGCCTCGATCAGATGGAATTTCGTCTGGCGGCCATCGATATAACGTACGGTTTTGCCGTCAAAAAAAGCGTCTTCCTCGGATTTGAAGTCCACCATTTGACCACCCCATTCCGCCACCGGCTCGGCAGTCTTGAGCTCAATAGACCACGCTGTATTGGCCCGCACTGGATACTCACCGTTGGGCACGTGGACCTGATTTTCCGACAGTCCGATGGAAGCACCGGCGCCGTGGCCGTGATAGCCGATCGGGTGTGTGTAAATGGTCGGTCGCAGGCCTTCGGCGATGGCTTTCTCGCGCGCGAGGCGCAAGGTCTCGTTGCCAGACCGACCGCTCGCGAATGACGAAGTCAACGCATCCTGCACACGGTTGTTAGCCGCCAGACCCGCGCGCAAACCGGCTGGAGCTGCAGTTTCGCCGCGCTTCAGCACATAGGCGACATGCTGCGTGTCCGTGCTGTATCCCATGTAGACGATACCAAAGTCGACGCGCAACATATCACCGCGCTCGATAATGGCATCTTCGCCGCGTAGCACACCGTCAACACCCTCGCGGGTAATCTCAACCGAAGGGTGAAACCACGACGCCAGGCCAAGATCTGCCACGCGCTGACGGTACCACCAGACAAGGTCCTGGTTGGTGGTCTTGCCGGGCTCGATCACATCGGCGCTGAATCCCTCACCGATAATGCTGTGAGCCACGCGTACAATGTGTTGATAGCGCTTCACCTCACCCGGCGTACGGGTTTCCAGCCAACCTATGGCCAGCGGATACGCAGACACTACCCGGCTATCCATGCCCGGCGGCAGGGCGGCCATGAACGCGCTGTACTGCGTATGCGTCAAGCCGTCAGCGAAAGCGTTCAGATGCGAGGTGTTGATCGCGATCGACGCGGGGTCGCGCTCTGCAATAATCTGCCCAAGCCGACGCCACTGGTCGGGCTCCGCCTCCATGTCCCAAACCGGCTCGAACAAACCGTTCATGCCGTGCTTGCTGATAACCAGTCGTTCGATAGGCTGCCCGGGGCCCGGGTCGGTGTACACGAGAATGGTACGGCGGCGAGCGCGCATGTTGCGCGCGTCCAGCATGGTGGTAATTACCGGGTCCTCGTTGTACTCACGGGCAATGATCACCCACATGGCAACGTTGTTTTCACGCATGAGTGCCGGCAATACGGTTTCAAAGCGTTCGCGCAACGCAGCATCGTGAACCGCGGCCTGCTCACGCAGGGATAGAATCGTCGGCAAAGCCGGACGCATACTTACTTCACTCTGCTTCGGTTCCGCCGCGCCACTTTGGCCACTCAGGCCCAGCGCGCAGCACAGCAGTACCGCTGCGGTCAGTTTATGGTGCGACAGTTTCATACTGTTCTCCGCTGGCAAAACACTCAGCTCATTGGTTGCGAAATAGATGTGGGTGGCTGGGAGAACCAGCGGGGCCCCTGCTCGGTGATGTACAGGCAATCTTCGAGGCGCACACCGTAGCTGCCGGGAATATAAAGGCCCGGCTCGTTGGAAAGGCACATACCTGGTGCCAACGGCGTTGTCTCATTGCGGACGAAGTTGATCGGTTCATGTACATCCATGCCAATCCCGTGCCCGGTTCGGTGCGACAGGCCGGGCAAGCGGTAGCCCGGACCATAACCCAGCTTTTCGTAGTACTGGCGCACGGCAACGTCTACCGCACCTGCTGCTGTGCCCGCTTGTGCCGCGGCGAATGCGACCTCCTGCCCCTCACGCACATGCTTCCAGAGTAGGCGTTGCGCAGCATCGGCCTCACCATACACAAACGTTCGGGAGATATCGGACCGGTAACCACCAATGGTGCAACCGAAATCCATCAGCACCACCACGCCCTCGTCCACATACTCCGGCACGGTGGAACCGTGCGGCAGCGCACTGCCCTTGCCAATCTGCGCGCCGCCAGAGGGCATATCGGCACCCAGGCGGGTTTGCGCCTGATACATGAGATTGATGACGTCGTTGCGATCCATTCCCCGCTCCACCAACGGGTACACAGCACTGTAAGCCGCGATAGTGATATCACTGGCCAGCTGCATCAGCGCAATCTCGGCGGCAGATTTGATGACGCGGCAATCGTTCACCTCGGTACGCGCGGACGTAATGGAGATACCCGGAGCCGCCAGCGCCAATTCATGTGCCACGAAATGGCGTACGGACTCGTCTAAAGCAACCGTCCCTTCATGCACACCTTTCTGCTTGAGCCAGGCCGCGACCAGTGCAAACGGGTCCTGATCCTCCTCCCAGGTAAGCACATCCGCCGATGTTTCCAGCAACTCCTTGAGGCGACTTTCCTCGAAAGACGGCGTGACAAACATCATGTCGCCCTCCGCGGGTATGACCACCGCAGTCAGGCGCTCGCTGATCCACCACTGCACGTTGGTGAAATAGGTAAGCGTCGTGCCAGGTTCAATCACGACAGCGTCATGACCCTGCTTGCGCATACTGGCGCGCAACTTGTCCCGCCGGGCTTTGCGTTCGGCCGCTGTAATAAACTGCGCAGCACCGGTGATAGGCTGCAGCTTGTCCAACGCACTCGAAGTAGGGCCGCGTGGGGCGGGCGATGTAGCGCTCAGCGCGCCGGCGCTGCCGCCGGCCAGCGCCAGGGCCGCACCGGCCTGAAGAAAATGACGGCGGGAGGGCATTTCCATCGCTACTCCCCTTTGCCTACGCGGCGTACAACGTAGTCCCAATAATCCATTTCCTTATGGAACGAGGCCAGGGGAATGCGTTCATTGGTGCCGTGCGCACGGCTGTCATCGGGCCGCACCAACGCCAGGCTGCCTGCGCCATAAGCAGGGATCCCAGCACGACGATACTCTCGACCCTCCGTGCCACCAGACGACATGGTGGGCTGCAGGTTCACGCCCGGGTAATTCAGCGCCACACCTGCCTGCAGAAGTGCCAGGATATCTTCCCGAATGGGTGATGCCGGGCTCTCCACCGACTCTCCCACCTGAGTGATAGTGACGCCCTCGTTGGCGATCGCCTCCACCAACGTGGATTTCACCTGTGCCACACCGCCTGTGCCCGGGAGAATGCGGCAATTGACCGTTGCTCGAGCGTCCTGCGGCAAGGCATTTTCGGCGTGACCTGCCTTCAGCATGGTCGCCACACACGTTGTCCAGAGCATGTTGGAGAACTGCGGGTAGCGCTTCATCACCGCAATGGCTTGCTCATCGGCAGCGCTCTGTAAGAGCGTATTCAGTGCTTTCGCCACCTCACCGCCTTCGCGCTCCGCGACGGCTTGAGCCATGGAGCGTGTAATCTCGTTGAACTGTACCGGAAACGCCACGCCTTCGACGCGCACCAGCGCCCGCGCGAGGTCGTAGATGGCGTTCTCCGGCTGCGGCACGGAACTGTGACCACCCGGGTTCTTGGTTGAAATCGCGAAAGTTGCGAAGATTTTTTCTGCCGCCTGCATGGAGAAAGCCACGGCCTTGCCGTCGCGTGTCATGGTGCCGCCGCCCGCATCGGAATTCAGGGCATACTCGGCATCACGCACATATGGATGTTGCAGAATCTTGCGCGTCGTCAACATGCCGGTTTCCTCGTCACCCGAGAATGCCAGCACCAGGTCTCGTTCAGGCTCGAAGCCGGACGCTTTCAGGTTGGCGAAAGTTGAAACCAGCAGTGCAACACCGAACTTGTTGTCCTGTGTACCACGGCCGTAAAGGTAGCCATCCTTGATTTGTGGAACAAAGGGATCCAGCTCCCAGTTTTCAGGCAGTGCATCTACCACATCCATGTGTGCAAGAAAGGCGACCGGCGCCTGCTTGCTCACACCTGCGGCGGGAAAACGCACAATCAACCCGCTGGTGGGCTCGCCCTCGATATCGAGCGGTACGCGGACGATATCCTCGGCGGGGAATCCTGCAGCAAGCAGCTTCTCTTCGAGAACATCAATCATGGCCGGCACCTGACCATAGCCTTTGGCTGTACGGTAGGGAACCAGTTCTTCGAGCAGAGACTGGGCAGCAGACTTCTGCTGCTCGCTGACTGCGGCCTGGGTTACATGAGTGAAAGCCAGTGCGGACATTGCAATGCACAGAGCCGCGTAGATCGGACGGTAGCTGAAACGCATAACAGCTCCTTGAATTCGTGGGTGAAAAAAATGGAGCAGAATGCACAGTCAGGCATTCTGCTCCCAAAAAGGCTCTAAACGGGGTGGATTAGAGCTCGTAAGTGAAGCCCATGAAGAGGGTACGGCCAACCGCATCATAGAACTGCGGGTAGGTGTTACCGTTGCCGCCATCTTCAATGGCTGCAGTGGTTGTCAGCGGTGGGTCACGATCCAACAGGTTGTTCACACCCAGGCGGATAGTGGCCTTTTCGGTCAGCATGTAACCGGCAGAGAGGTCGATATAGCTGCGATCACCCAGGGTTTCATTAACCTTGGCAAAGCTGCCGCTCAACGCGGGCTGAGAGCTGGTCTGTGCGATATCAACGGAAGCAATGTAGCGCCACGTCAGAGCAACCGACAGATCAAACGGGGTCACCCAGTTAGCACGCATCTTGTGACGCCACTCAGGACGCGGGCGTCCACACAGGCCGCCGTACAAACCTTTGCAATCGTAAACATCGGAGCTGGGCGAGTTCGGCAGCGGTGTTGAAACGAACTCGTCGAGGTAGGTACCAACGAAGTTCAAGGACACATCACCCATGTTGCCGACATCGAAGCCGTAGTCTACGGCCAGGTCTACACCGGTGGTGTCGAGCGAACCCGTGTTGATGTTGAAGCGCTCGAAGTAACCGTCTTCGAACAGGTACAGCGAGCCGCCCTGACCGCGGTTAATCAGGTTACAGAAGTACGCGCTACCGGTTTCGAGGCAGCTGTTGAGTGCCAGATTTGGATTGACGCTGCCCACCAGATCTTCAACAGAGATGTCGAAGTAATCCAGCGATACTGTCAGTCCAGGCACAAACTCAGGGCTGTAAACAACACCGAATGAGTAAGTGTCAGCGGTTTCAGGCTCGAGGTCCAGGTTGCCACCTACCAGCGTATTGAACTGGCCGGCCGGGTTGTCCTGAATATTGCCGTACTGCGCCTGGGTGACACCCGTGCGTGCACACTGCTCGAAGGAAGCGAAGGGATTTTCACCGGAACAAGGGTCAAAGGAACCATCCGCGTTCTGGGTCAGGTCAACTTCAAAACGCTGTTGAGTTGAGAACAGCTCAACCACGTTGGGAGCCCGTACCGCTCGCTGATAACTGCCCCGGAAACGCACGTCTTCTACCGGTGACCAGTTCAGGCCCACCTTGTAGGTGTCAGTCTCGAAGGCCGTGCTGTAGTCCGAGTAACGATAGGCCAGCTCAAGCGCCAGCATGTCGACAAAAGGCGCACCGTCAATCAGCGGCACATTCATCTCGGCAAAGACTTCCTTGACCGACACATCGCCACTGATGGGCAGCTCCGGGGTTACGGCAGTCTGGTAGATTTCGTCGGGAACATACTCCAGCGTGTTCTCGCGATATTCCGCACCGGCGGCAACACCGACACCGTAGTTGGCCCAGGGCGATTGAATGCCCCATTCACCGAGGTCTCCGTTCACCGAGAACACAACGTTCTTCAGCGCGGTGTCACCAGTGATGCCCTTGTCTTCGAGCACATAGGCAGTTGCATCCGCCGACGCACCGTCAGGACCAAAGTAATCCAGCGGAGAACAGCCCGGCGCATCGTTACCTGCATCCGCGTCGGCGTTAACCGAGCAGACAGCCTGGCCAAACGTGGAGGAGCCGGTACGTTGGTCAATCACTGCATTGAGCGCGTTGCCCAAGCGGACGCGGTTGGCGTCGCCAGTAAAGCGGCTGCGGTAGGAAACGTTGGCGTAAGAGGCGAAGAAGTCGTATTCAAACGGACCGGCCAGCTTGCCTTCGGTACCCACTACAATACGGAAGCTCTCATGGCGGATGTCATCCTGTCGGGGCCCACCCTCGAGGTTGCGACGACGCACCAGCACACCTTCGGCAACGCTGTCTGGACCGAGGTAATTACCGCTGGCGTCGTAATTCCCACCCGTGGACAGCCCGGCTGCACCACAGAGGAAGTCCGCCTGCTGGTCACTCAGCAAGGCGTTGTCGCAGTTGATACCACCACGACTGCCGAAAATGCCACCGGATACCGTGCCGGGCGCGATCTGCGCCGTGGAACGGTCATCCATGTAGCTCATTTCCATGTAAGGCGCAAAATGGTCATTGATTTTCAGGTGCGCCAAAGCGCCTGCGGTATAGCGCTGGTCAGGGCGCTGGTAGTAGTTGAACGGCGCATAGTTGAATACGGAATTACCTTCAACGAACTGGCCATTATCAACGCGAAACCCCGTCGGAACGCCGTCAAGCCCCAGGGTGTTGGACAGGTTGGCAGGGAAGGCGAAGCCGGAACCACCACACACGTAACGCTCACCTTCGTCGCCGGCAGCACCCAGTGCACAGGCGGAGTAGTCACGACCGCTCTGCAGGATGGGCTCAACCTCACGATAGCCGGCGTACACGGTGATGTTGCCGCGGTCATCCTCAATGTTGGTACCCATGACCAGCGAATACTCCTGGCCGTAACCGTCGGTTTCGGAACCGCTGGGTTTGGCAAAATTGTTGGAGTCGAGGAGGGCCTCCATGGTGCCGTTATCGTTGTTGTGTTGCGCCTTGTTCAGGTTGACTGAAAATTTGACGCCTTCAAAGTCATCAATCAACTTGAAGTTGACCACCCCGGCAATTGCGTCAGAGCCGTAAACGGCCGACGCACCGCCGGTGAGCACTTCCACCGACTGGATCAGAGACGATGGAATCTGGTTCAGGTCCGAGGGAACCGATTTGGGTGAGCCGTAAGGCAGACGACGCCCGTTCACCAGCACCAGTGTGCGGTCTGGTGACAGGCCGCGCAGGTCAACCTGGGCGGTGCCGGTCGCTTCGTTGGACGCGCTGGAGCCCTGTGCTGCAAACACCTGAGGCAACGCGTTAACCAGATCTTCCGTTCTGATAACGCCACGGGAAGCGAACTCTTCCGAGCTCACTGTGGTGATCGGGCTCACGCTTTCGGCATTCGGAGAACGAATACGGGAGCCGGTTACAACGACCTCTTCAAGCGCTGGCGCATTCGTGTTCTGGGCCATCACAGGCAAGCCTGTGAGTGCGCCCAGAAGCGTGGTGGCGGCCAGCGTTGTTACGCTGCTTTGCTTCTTCATTGAATGAATCCCCTATGTCAATTGCAATGCAGCGCGTGGCACGCTGCGGTTTCGGACGGTCTTCCTGGCTGGTTTTAGTTACTTGTATCTCCAGCTCTTCAAGTCTGCGCCTTGCGGAGCGGCTTCCTTGATTCGTTCGAGGATGCGCGGTGTGTAGAAGGTGTTGTAGCGCAGCCTTGATATTGCGTTCGGGTTCTCGTGGTCACCGTTCCAGCAGTGTTCGGCACGATCTCCGTAATCGACGACACCCTGGTAAGGAGGATCTGCCTTCTCCAGGAAGTCCTCGGTGAGGTAAACGGCGTTGTTCAGGTAGTAGTTGTCCATATCGCCGGTGTAGATATGGATCTTGCCCTGCAGCTTGGGCCCGAGCTCGGCCCAGTCACGCTCCATGATGTAGCGCAGGTCGTAGTTCTCTCGCCAGTAGTCCGCCACGTCCTTGTTGATTTCACCGGTGCGCTTGTCCCAGATGCGCTGCGGATAGCCGTCGTCACCATTGGGCGAGAACACTGCTTCCCACACATCCCATTGCTGACCGGAGCGGGTCTTGTCTCCCAGGACCAGCTCCCAACGGTTTTCCATCTCCATATACCGGGAAATATGACCGAGGTAGTTGCGATGTGAAGGACGCTCGATACGGGCGAAAGGCCCTTCACGGTAATAGGCGTTATCGTCCTCATACAGGTTCACTGTCATGAACTGGCGAAAGTCGATAGGGTCGGGGCAGGCCGCAAAGGCACCGTTGTATTCATCGGGGTACTTGATTTGTACACCGAGCGCTTCCCACCCGCCGGTAGAACCGCCGTAGACAAAGCGCGACCAGCCCTCACCAATCCCCTGGAATTCTTTCTCGATAGCCGGCACCAGCTCGTAGGTAATAGCGTCACCGTAGGGCCCGATATTCGCCGAGTTCACGGCGTAGCTGTCATCGTAATAGGGGTTACTGTGGTCGATCTCCACGATCAACATGCGCGGCGCATCTTCAGATATCCAGTACTGGTAGAAATCGTAGGCTTCCTGCGCCTCAATGCGGTTGTAGCAGTCCAGATCGAAGCGCTTGCTGTAGACACACTCCATGTCCGGGTCGGGCGGGGTCTCGCTGAACCCACCGAAATCTGCAGGGAAGTGGCCATGGAAAATGGACAGCGGGAAGCGCGCTTCCGGATGCTTGTCGAAGTCTCGCGGCACCAGAACGTGCGCGCGCAGGTAAACGTCGGTACCCCAGAACTCAGACAGCATGTCGCTGCGGATCTTGATATGGCGGATAAACGTTGTGTCTTTGGGCTCCTCGATGGCGGGATTCACCTCGCTGAGACTGACCTCGACAGTTTTTTTACTTTCCGGGTTGAAGCTCAGCTTGAACGGTTCGCTCACCAGGTTACCCGGCTCTTTGCGCCAGTTCTGGCCGGCGCCGCGTGCCGCGGGCAGCTTTACCGTCTTGCCATTGGCCAGGTTGAACGTGTCGTACTTGTGCAGAACTGCCTGCACCATATAGTCACCGGCGGGCACATCTTTCAGGCTGACGGCGGGAAAGCCCAACACATCCATGCCTATCGTGGCGGATTTACCGCGCTTGAGCCCGTCTATGTTGACGCCAAAAATCTGTGCTGCGTTGAAATCAGCACTCACCTGGTCCAGCGGGGCCTTCTCGTGATCCGCCGCCAGAATAAGAATCAGTCGGCCATCGTAAGCCGCTTCCGGGGCTGATCGGGGTATCTGCAGCTCGAACTGCTCGGCCTGCAATTGGGCAGCTGCAAGCAGAAAGCTGCCGGCCAGAAGGGTCTTGCCTGCGATTTTTGAAAATGCCATATGCTGTTCCTTTCTGGCTTGTCATGGGTCTAGGGGGGCCGCGCGCACCATCGGCCAGGGGAAGCCTCGTCACTACGACATACCTCACGCTCGATATAACCATAATCACACAAATATGAATAGGTATACGGTCACAAATAATTAAACCGGGCATAGGCAGGTCGCCATAAGCGAGGCACGATAAGAAAGTTTTTGGAATAAGCAGACATCGACGCCCTGCCAACTGCGGGGAGTTGGAGTGAATTCGATACGCGAGCGACCCTCGATTCTACGGCGCTTTACGCCGCCATTGCGCCTGTTACCTCAAGCGCCGACCACACCCCCGTCCTCCCGTGTGATTACCAGCGTAGCCGAGCGCGGCATCGCAGGGCCGCCGTCGGGCCAGTAACTCTGCAGGCGACCGCGGGCAAAGTCGTTGGCACTGGTAGACGCCCCGGGGTGCTGGACATTCACAAACAGGGTGGACCCATCGGGTGTGCCAACGCAGCCGGTGATCTCAGCGCCGCGAGGCCCGACCATAAAGCGCCTGACCTCGCCGGTATCCGGGTCTGCCGCCAGCAGGGCATTATTGCCAAATGCAGACCACCCTTTTTTATTGAGGTTTTCGTCCGAGATATCCGTTTGTATCCACAGGCGCCTGTCAGCGTCGAACCAGAGTCCGTCGGGGTTGGAGAAACTGCTATCCTGCGACAGCGGCTGCCCCTCCAGGTCACGGCCCTGCCGCGCTTTGCCCGCCAGCAAAAAAAGCTCCCACTCGAACGTTGTTGCCGTGTGGTCATCCGCGGCCTCGCGCCAGCGCACAATCTGGCCGTGCGCATTGCGGGCGCGCGGGTTCGGCCCACTCGCCTGCTCCGGCGTGCGTCGTTCATTCTTGGTCAGGCTGAAGTACACCTGCCCCGTTGCCGGGTCCAGCGCCCCCCATTCGGGGCGATCCATCGGGGTGGCCCCCGCCAGGTCTGCCGCCCCACGCGTGTTGAGCAGAATATCGGAAACCGTGGCAAAGCCATTCGCCGCCGTCAGCCCGTTTTTACCCGGCACCAGCGCCAGCCACTCGCCGCTGCCATCGCTGGAAAAGCGCGCTGCATACAGTGTTCCCTCGTCGAGTAGCGAGCCGTCGGCGGAGGCGGCGTGGTACGGGCGGCTCGACACAAATTTGTAGATGTATTCGAACCGGGCATCATCGCCGGAGTACAGAGTCAGGGGACGGCCTTCCACAGCGGGCGCAAAGATGACTCCTTCATGCGCAAAACGCCCGAGGTGAGTGCGTTTCACGGGTACGCTCTGTGGATCAAAGGGGTCGATTTCCACCACCCAGCCAAAGGCATGGGGCTCATTGCGGAAATCGCCCTCGGCCGACTCCGCGCGCCGGCTGGCATCGAACCGCGCGAACTGGCCGGGGTCTTCTGTTGCATTGCCCGCGGCCAAGTGCCAACGCCATGCACTGAGTGGTTCCACGCCGTAGCGGGTCAACGATACCGGCGCGGGGCCCGCGTCGCGCACGAAGTAATAACGCCAGTTTTCTTCGCAGGCCAGATAGGTGCCCCAGGGGGTCACACCGTGAGCACAGTTATTGAGCGTACCGCGCGCCTGCGTGCCATCCGGGTTCCACGCCGTATACAGGCGCGGGTCTCCGCGCAGCGGCCCGCTGATGGCCATGGGCGTAGCCGCGGTAATGCGCCGGTTGCGGGCGTCGCGCACCAGTTGCCAAAGGCCGTGTGCATCGCGCCGAATATGCGCCACACTCACGCCATGGGCATGAATTTCCTTGAGCACTTGCTCCGGGTCGCGGCTGCCGTCTGCCCGCAGCGGAACATCAAACGCGTTGAGCTCCAGCCCTGTTGCGCCCCCATGCAGAAACCGCGGCTCCGCGTACTCGTGGTTCATCACCAGCAGACCTTCAGACGAGCTGCCCGCCAGCGGAAAGAAATGCATGCCATCGTGATGCGAGCCCATCTGCTGAGCCTGCTCCGCGGCGCCGTTACTCGAAGAGAAAGCAGGGTACTCACCACATAGCGGCTCACCCCAGGGCAACAGCACCTGCACACGATAACCCGGCGGCACCACCACCGTGTCCGCGTTGCCCGCGGCCACCGCTGAAAACCCCAGGCGGGAAGAGACGGACCGGGGACCAGCGGCCGCAGACGCCTGCACTGTTCGCGCCGGCCACAGGCCACCGAACATTGCGCCCAGGGCCAGCCCAACGCCTCCGCGCAGGACATCCCGGCGCTGATAGCGAGCACTTACCACCCGCTGAAAGTCGGGTTGTGGCACCGGCTCGCGCGGCGGTTCTTCATTCGCGGCAAAGGACGGGTCGGCGTGGCCGGGAATAAAACGTTCAGGCATGGAAACTCCAGCAGTGAGGCAGTGCGCGCGGCGCGCTATCAGTAGACCTGTGGCGGCACGGTAAACCGCAAGTATGACCAAAGTATTGCGCCCCGGGAAACGCCACGGGCACGGATGATGGAAAAATCCTGCTACACTGCGCAGCCATAGGCAGCACCTGAAAGACACCCACGTGACCCAGCTCAACCCACGCCAGCGCGAGGCTGTGCGCTACATCGACGGCCCCCTGCTGGTACTCGCGGGTGCCGGCAGCGGCAAGACCAGCGTGATCACCCGCAAAATCGCCTACCTGGTGCAGGATTGTGGCATTCGGGCCGACCGCATCGCCGCGGTGACCTTCACCAACAAGGCGGCCCGGGAAATGAAAGAACGGGTCGGCAGCTTGCTCGGCGCCCAGGCCTCGGAAGGACTCACCGTGAGCACCTTTCACCAGCTCGGGCTGAAAATCATCCGCGAAGAGCGCAAGGCCCTGGGTATGAAAGCCGGGTTTTCCATCTTCGATGGCGAGGACAGCCGTAAACTGATTCACGATCTGCTGATTCAGGAGCACGGGGCCGAGGGCGACCAGGCCGGGCTTATCCAGCAGCGCATCTCCAACTGGAAGAACGACCGCCTGTTGCCCGAAGCCGCCCTGGCGCAGGCCAGTTCACCGGCCGACATACTGTTCGCCCAGGCCTACCAGCGCTACCGCCGCGCACTGAAAGCCTTCAACGCGCTGGATTTTGACGACCTCATTCTGCTACCCACGGTGCTCTTCGAACACCAGCCCGACATACTCGAGAAATGGCAGAACCGTTTGCACTACCTGCTGGTGGACGAGTACCAGGACACCAATGCCAGCCAGTACCTGCTGGTACGCCAGCTGGTGGGCCTGCGCGGCGCGCTCACCGTGGTCGGTGACGATGACCAGTCGATCTACGCCTGGCGCGGCGCACGCCCGGAAAACCTGGTGCAGCTGCAAACCGACTTCCGCGGCCTGAAGCTGGTCAAGCTGGAGCAGAACTACCGCTCCACCGCGCGTATTCTCAAGGCGGCCAACACGCTCATCGCCAACAACGAACACGTGTTCGAGAAACAGCTGTGGAGCGAACTGGGGGCCGGCGAGCCCCTGCGTGTGTTGCGCTGCGCCGACGAGCAACAGGAAGTGGACCAGGTGGTGGCCGAGATCCTCGACCACAAGCTGCGCAAACGCACCCGCTTCGGCGACTACGCCATTCTCTACCGCGGCAACCACCAGTCCCGCCTGCTGGAACTGGCGCTGCAACAGCAGCAGGTGCCCTACCACTTGAGCGGGGGCACCTCATTCTTTGCCCGCAACGAAGTGAAGGACATCATGGCCTACCTGCGGCTGCTGGTGAACGAGAACGACGACAACGCCTTCCTGCGCATCGCCAACGTGCCGCGCCGCAAGCTGGGCCCTTCCACGCTCGAGGCACTGGGCACCTGCGCCACGCAACGACACTGCAGCCTGAGCCAGGCGCTGCAGCACGTTGATGCCAGCACCCTGCCGGAGGCCGGCCTGAAACGGTTGCGGGAATTCAACCAGTGGCTGGGCGTACTGCGCCGGCGCAGCGCCGGCGGTGACGGCATTGGCGTCATTCGCCAACTGGTGCGGGATATCGACTATGCGGACTGGCTACTGCAAATCAGCTCGAGTGAAGATGTCGCCGAGCGTCGCATGGGCAACGTCACGTTTCTGATCGACAGCCTGGAGCGGGTGACGCGCGACGAAGACATCGGCCTGGATGAAGCCGTGAGCCGCCTGCTGCTGCGCGACCTGCTGGAGCAACAGGAAGAGGAAAAGGCGGGGCCGGACAGCGTACAGCTGATGACCCTGCACGCCTCCAAGGGGCTGGAGTTTCCCCACGTGTTCATTATCGGCATGGAGGAAAACCTGCTGCCGCACCGGGTGAGCATCGAAGAGGACAATATCGCGGAAGAGCGACGGCTGGCCTACGTCGGCATTACCCGTGCCCGCGAGACCCTGACCATGACCATGGCGCTGAAACGCCGCCAGTACGGCGAACAGCTGCGCTGCGAACCCAGTCGCTTCCTCCATGAGCTGCCCGCGGAAGACCTGCAATGGCAGGGCGGCGATGCCGACACCGCCGAAGCCAATGAACAGCGTGCCACGGAAACCCTGAGTAGCCTGAAGTCGCTGTTTGCCTGAAGTAAAAGGGCACGCGCGGCACTCGCTGCGGCGGAGCGACTGACCGCCGCGGGGCCACCCACCGGGAACCATCATAGCGCCCAGAAGGGAACCAACTACCCTGGGCGACCCCAGCTACCGGCGTTTCGCTTTTGCTATCGCTCACCCATCAGCACACGCCCGAGCATGGTATTGCCCTCGATGGTGGTGCGGTTGATGACGCGACGCACCCCGGGTTTGGTCCCTGTGGCGCAGTGCATGATGCGCCAGTTGTCCCAGAGTACCAGATCGCCCTCTTCCCATTTGTGAAAGTAATGGAACTCCGGCTTGCGCGTGTGTGCCACCAGCATCTCGAGCAGCTCAATGGCTTCATCGTTGGACAGGCCGAACTGCTGCGGGGTGATCACCCGGTCGAGGAACTGCTCAACAATGCCCAGCACCTTGCGACCGGTTACGGGATGGTTGTGTGCGGCCGGGTAGACCGCGTCGGGGAAATCCGGGAAGCCGATATCTGATGGCTTCCGTGGGCTGTAGGGGCCGGGCTCGTACCCTTCGAGGTCAACATAGCGCATGTGGCGCCGCTGCATGCTGAAACTGTAGGCCACTTCCAGCTTGTCCAGCAGCGCCCTGGTGTCGTCATCCAGTGCATCGTAGGCCGCGGCGAGGTCGCCAAAGCCGGTCAGGCCATCTTCTTCAGCCACTGTCACCGCCGTCAGCAGTGCGCCGTGGTTGGGCTTGCCGGTGTAGTGCAGGTCGATGTGCCAGTCCAGGCGGCCGACAATCTTTTCGCCCTTGTAGAACGCCGTGGAGTACTGGTCCTTGTCACCGCCATTTTCCAGCACAAACAGCTCCGGATTGGCCTCCGATGTCTTTGCCTTGAGCGGATGCATCTCCAGCGGGCCGAAGGTGCGGCTGAAAGCGATCTGGCTCTCCGGTGTGACCTTCTGGCCGCGGATGAGCAGCACCCCGTATTCATACCACAGGGCTTTCAACTCCTTGGCCAGCGCCTCGGAAACGGGCTCGTTGATGTTCACGCCGCTGATCTCGGCGCCGATGTTGGCAAGCGGTTTGACTGTAAGGCTCATACTGTTTTCCTATTCCAGAATGCTGGGGTCCAGGCGCAATTCGCGACGGGCCATGGCTTCAAAGCAGAAGGGGAAACCATTGCCATCGGTGATGCTGACCTTTTCCACGACTTCGTCGCTAAGGGGTTCGGCGCCGCCGAGCAACTCCACTTCGTAGGCGCGTTTGCAGCGCCATTCCAGGGTGATCACACGCAGGTGCGCCTGGCGCAGGTCTTTACCCACCACCAGCGCACCGTGATTGGCCAGCAGCGCCCATTTGGAATCGCCCAGCGCTTCGGCGGCAGACAGCGTGGTCGCCTCGTCCTCGAAGGTGCCGCTGTATTCGTTGTAGACCGGCAGTTCCAGGCCGCAATGGGCGCCGGTTTGGTCATAGATCGGTGGCGTGCGCTGTAAATTTGCCCAGATGCCGCTCCAGTGCGTGTGGTTGTGAATCACCACATGCACATCGGGACGCAGATCGTGCAGCTGCAGGTGCAGGCCAATGGCCGGCGTGATATTCCATTCGCCATCGATGATGTTGCCTGCGGCGTCCAGCGTCATGATATCGCTGGCGGTCAGCTCATCCCAGGCCAGCTCCCAGGGGTTGGTCAGTATGGTGCCATCGCTCTGGCGCAAGGTGATGTGCCCGGCAATGTGCTCGTTCCACCCCTCGCGAAACAGCATGCGACACATCAGCGCCACCTGGGCCTTCGCGCTCATCTCGGGCAGCAGAGCATATCGACCGGGCTTGGGGGCGAAGCGCTCCATCATGCCCTGATTCAAACCGTCATATTTTTTCATGGCGCAACTCCGTCGTCTGGCGAGAGAATGAACTGACTGTAGTCTACAACTGATCTGGTTCAACCGGCCTCTGGGCATGGCAGGCCACCCGGGCCAGGATTATTCCGTGAAGCATAGTGAGGCGAACGATTTCCGGCATGGCGAATAGTGCCACTTGCATGGCCGATTACGCCATCAGCCGGTCAGGAAAACAGGCGGGCCCGGTACTCACTGGGGGCGAGACCTGTCCATTTCTTGAACGCGCGGTGAAATCCGGAACTGTCGGCGTAACCCAGCTGATGCGCAATGTGCGTGACGCTAAGCCCCGGATGACTGAGATAGCGACGCGCATGGATTTCGCGCACCTGATCAACCAGCTGCTGGTACTGCCAACCCTGGGCCTGCAATTTGCGGCTCAGCGTGCGCACGCTGCAGTGCAACAGGGCCGCACAGGCCTCCAGGCTGGGGGGCTCTGCGAGGTTATCGACGATGATCCGCCACAGGCGCCAGGCGATATCACCCTGGTTGCGACTGATGCTGGTTTCCTCGCACAGCCGGGCATAGAGGGCGGCACTCTGGGGGCTGGCATGGGGCAGCGCCTGATCCAGAATATTGGCATTGAAAAACAGCTGTATGGCGGCGCTGTCGAACTGCACGGGCGCGTTGAAAATGGCCGCATATTCGTCGCGGTGGGCAGGCGCCGGATAATCCACCTTGAGCGCTATGACGGGCAGTGCCCGGCCCAGTACCCAACGCGAGGTGGTGATAATGGCAGCCAGCAGTTCCTCCACCACCAGCAGGCGTAGATCCCCCAGGCCGTCGTGGGCGTGGATCTGGTAGCAACCCTGCCCCTCGATTTCACTGAATGCGGTCACCAGGTGGAAGCCGGAGAAGCGGCCGGGGTAATTCTGGAAGCGCAGGCCGTGCTCAATGGACTCGCGCAGCGTGGCACTGCTCATCATCAGGTAAGCCAGCTGGTCCAGCGTGGCCATCGAACGGTGCAAGCCCAGTTGCAAGCCCAGCGAGCCGCCCTTGAAAGCCGCCTGCGCGTCACGCAGAACACCCCGGTGACTGGCGTCGCTGATACGCGTTTCCGGGCGATATAACGCCTCCACACCAATACCGTGGGCGCGCGCCAGCGCATCGGCGTCGAGCCCTTCACCTGCCAGAAAATCCAGTAGCCAGGCCATATAGCGTGCGTCAGTGTTGATACCGTGCCCACCTCTTTACAGTCCCCGGAAGTATAAGTGGCCCCGCTGGCGGCGACCAGCACACCCGATGGCCGCAAAGGGCCGCCAACCTTGCGCCTGATGCAAACCCTGCCGGCTAGCCGGGCTAATCCTGCGCGCCGATACCCAGGCGCTGTTTCAGCTGCTCGCGCGCGGTTTGCACAATCGCATAGAAACCGGGAATGAAAAACGTGCCCACCAGCAGCGCCGCGAGCATACCGCCAAATACGGTAATGCCCAGCGAGCGCTGACCGAACGCACCGGCACCGCTGGCAAACACCAGCGGCAGGATGCCAAGGATGAAAGACACCGCCGTCATGCACACCGCACGAAAGCGCAAACGACCCGCCTCCGCCGCGGCTTCGACGATGCTGCGCCCTCTCTCTTCGCGCAGCTGCCGGGCGAACTCGACGATCAGGATGGCATTCTTTGCCGCCATGGCAATCAGCAGCACCAGCCCGATTTGGGCGTACAGGTTCAGCGCCTGCCCGGTAAGCAGCAGCGCGACAATCGCCCCGCCAATCGCCATAGGCACCACCAGGATAATGGCAACGGGAACCGACCAGCTCTCATACTGCGCCACAAGGAACAGGTAGACAAACACCAGGGCGAGGCCAAAGCCAAGCAACGCCGTGTTGCCTGCCTCTTGTTGCTGGAACGCGGCGCCCGTCCAGGCCACGCGGTAACCCGCGGGCAAGGTGGCGGCCACCGCCTCGAAGGCCCGCATACCATCGCCACTGCTGAAACCGGGCGTGACACTGCCGCGTACGGTGGCGGCGCGGTACAGGTTGTAGCGCTGGGTGACGTCCGGACCCAGGGTAAGGCTACTGCGCACCAGGGTACTCAGGGGCACCATCTCCCCGCTGCCAGACTTGACGTAAAAGTGCTCAAGACCTTCCAGGTCCGCGCGAAACGGTGCGTCTGCCTGCATGGTGACCTGGTAAGTCTGGCCGAACTTGTTGAAATCGTTGATATACAAGGAGCCCAGCTGCGCCTGCAGGGTCAGGAACACCTCGCTCAAGGGCACCCCCAGGTTCTTCGCTTTCACCCGGTCCACGTCGATAAAATACTGGGGCACATTGGCGCGGAAGGTACTGAACACGCCGGCCAGGGCCGGCTGTGCATTGCTCTCCACAATGAAATTGTTGAGCACCGTGGCCAGCTCGGTCGGCCCGCGCGACAGCGTATCCTGCAGCATCAGCTCCAGGCCGCCCACCGCCCCCATGCCCGGGATGGCAGGAGGCGCAATCGCCACCACCTGCGCCTCTGGCACCCGCAGAAATGCCTGCTGATTGATGCGCTGCGCCACATTGAACACCAGCTCCTCGGCCCGCTGGCGGTCATCCCAATGCTTGAGCACCACGAACAGCGTAGCGGCATTGCTCGCCATGGCACCGGTGAGAATGGAAAACCCGGTCACCTCGGTCACACTCTGCACGGCATCATCGGCAGCGATAATATCCGACACCTTGCGCACGGCATCGCGGGTGCGCAACAGGGACGCGGCATCCGGCAACTGGATGTTCACCAGCAGCGCACCCTTGTCCTCATCCGGCACCAGCGCAGTCGGCGTGGCGATCACTCCCACCGCCAGCGCACCCATCCACGCCACAAAAATCAGCCCCACCACCAGCAGTTTGCGCAGCACCCAGTCCACACCGCGCGTGTAGCCGCCGGTAACGCGTGCAAAGCCGGCCAGGAACAGCCGGTACCAGCCCGCGTCGCGCTGGCCGCCCCGTTGCAGCAACAGAGCGCACAGAGCCGGGCTCAGGGTAAGCGCGTTGATGGAGGAAAACACCACCGCCACACAGATGGTGACGCCGAACTGGCGATACATCTCCCCGGTGATGCCCGGCAGCGCCGCCACCGGCAGGAACACCGCAAGGAGCACCAGCGTAGTGGCAATAATTGCCCCGCCCACCTCGCGCATGGTCTGCAGGGCTGCATCCCGCGGCTGCAGCTCCGGGTCTTCGCGCAGGTGCCGGTCGCAGTTTTCGATCACCAGAATGGCATCATCCACCACCACGCCAATCGCCAGAATCAGGGCGAACAGGGTCATGGTGTTGATCGACATGCCCAGCAGGAACAGCACCGCCAGCGAGGACACCAGCGATACCGGGATAGTCACCGCCGGCACCAAGGTAGCGCGCAGGCTGCCCAGAAACAGGAACGTGATGAGCACCACCAGCAGTACCGCCACCAGCAGCGACTGCAACACCTGGGAAACCGCCGTCGACACGTAGCGTGTAGTGTCGTAGTTGATCTGGTAGGCCATGCCCGCCGGGAATGCCTGCGCCAGATCCGCCACCAGCGCATCCACCGTTTTGCCCACCTCCAGCGCATTGGCGTCAGAAGCCTGGTAGAGGGCGACATTGACCGCCGGGCGACCGCTGATCTCCCCGTAGAATCCGTAGGAGGACTGCCCCAGCTCCACCCGCGCTACATCGCGCAGGTAAATGGCAGAACCATCCGGGCGGGCGCGCAGCACAATGTTCTCGAATTCCTCTACATCCTGCAGGCGCCCTTTCACACGCAGGGTAAACTCGGTTTCCATACGCTGGTCGAAGGGCGGGCCGCCGATCTTGCCGGCCGCCACCTGTACGTTCTGTTCGCGCAATGCCGCCTGGATATCCGTCACCGACAGGCTGCGGTTGGCCATTTTGTCCGGGTCCAGCCAGAGCCGCATGGCGTAGTCCGCTTCGCCCATTACCGTCGCGCCGGAGATACCCGGCACCCGGCTCAGCGCCCCCGCCACATTGATCTTCACGTAGTTGGAGAGGAACTTGTAGTCCAGCGATTCGTCCGGCGACGTGAAGCTGATGATCTTCAGCATGTCTGGCGCACGTTCCACAATCTGCAGGCCGCGGGCCGTTACCTCCGCGGGCAGGGTGGGCTCTGCCAGCTTGACCCGGTTCTGTACCCGCACCAGCGCCATGTCGGCGTCCGTGCCGATGGCAAAGGTGATGGTGAGGGAGTAGCTGCCGTCATTGGCGCTCTTGGAGGACATGTAAAGCATGTCTTCAACGCCGTTCACCGCATCCTCGATGGGCGCGCCCACCGCCATCTCCACCACCTCGGCCGCCGCACCCGGGTAAACACCGGACACCACGATGTTGGGGGGTGCGATGGGGGGATATTCGTTTACCGGCAACAGCCGCAGCGCGAGGGTGCCCAACAGGGTGAGCACGATGGCGATCACCAACGCAAACTTGGGGCGCCGGATGAAGAAGGCACTGAACATCAGTTGCCCTCGTCAGCGGCAGCGCCTACGGTGGCGGTGATGGTCACCGGCATGCCCGGCCGCACCTGCTGCAGCCCCCGCACGATCACACGGTCACCTGCCTGCAGACCGCCGGTGACCAGCACCATGTCATCCAGGCGCTCACCAAGCTCTGCATTACTGCGCTGCACCGTGCCATCCTCTGCCACCACCAGCACAAAGGCACCCTGCTGGTCGGCCTGCACCGCCGCCAAGGGCACAAACAGGCCATCCTTCAGTGCCGTGTCCTGCAGCGTGACGCGTACATACTGCCCGGGCACCAGCAGGCCATAGGGGTTGGGAATGCGCGCGCGGGCTTCCATGGTGCCGGTAGCGGCGTCAATGCGGTTGCCGAAGTAGTCAATCTGGCCCACCTCCGGGTACTGCAGGCCATCGGCAAGCTCCAGAGTCACCTCGATATTCTTCAGGTCATCCACCGTCGGATTGGCGGTCACTCGCTGGCTGATCTGGTCGATGTAGGTGGCTTCCGACACCTGGAACAGGGCCTCGATGGGGTCGATGCTGACCAGCGTGGTGAGGTCACCGCTACTCGGGCCTACCAGGTCCCCCGGGCTCACCTGGCTGCGGCCGATGCGGCCCGAGATGGGCGCCTTGATAGTCGTGAACCCCAGGTTCACCTCGGCCGCAGTCACCTGCGCCTGCGCCGACTCGATGCGGGCGTCGGCGTCCAGTTTCTGCGCCGTGAGGTTGTCCATCTCCACCTGGGAAATCGCATTCTTGGGCAACAGCTCAAGGCCGCGCTGATAATTGCGTTGCGCGTTGGTCTGGTTCGCCTTGGCTGCCGCCAGGTCAGCCCGGGCAATGGCCAGCGCAGCCGCATACTCAGAGGGGTCGATAACGTACAACACATCCCCCGCCTGCACCTGCTCACCCTCATTGAAGCTGCGCTCCTGCAGGTAGCCGCTGACACTGGCGCGAATGGTCACGTCGTCGCGTGCCACCAGGCGCCCCACGTACACGGACTGCGCCTGGTAGGGCTCGACCCGCACCGTATCCACCACTACGCCAACCGGCGGCGGCGTGGATGGGGGTTCGGAACAGGCTGCGAGCAGGAGCAGGGAACAGACTGCCGGAGCACGAATCAAGAGCTTCAAGCGTGACACGCGGCACCTCCGGTTGTGGTCAGTGCGTCCACTGTAACAGAGCACAGGGGGGGCAAAAACATGCATCCTGCTGAACCGACTAGAAACCATCGCGCACAAAAAACCGCCCGGCCGAAGCGGGGCGGCTTTATCGAGCGGGGTGACTTACTGGCTGTTCTCCACCATAAAGTCTACCGCCGCCATGACTTCCTCGTCGGAGCAGCTCATGCAGCCGCCCTTGGCGATCATGCCGGTGCCGGGAATACCGTTGATGCCGTGGTCGTGCAACACTTCCATGCCCTTGGCTATGCGATCGGCCCACACCGTGGCGTCGCCCACCACTGGCGCACCGCCCGCACCGGTCATGTGACAGGCCATGCAGGCCGCGTTGTACACTTCCTCACCGGAACGCGCCATGGCTGCACCGCCCACCGCTGCTGCGCCACCGCAGCTGGCATCGCCCTGCAGGCACACTTCACCCATGGGCTTGATGCGTTCCTCGATGGCTGCCCGCTGGCTGTCAGACAGTTCAATTGCACCGGCTGCCATTGCGGCACACAGCGCCACGATACTCACTACAATTCGGCTCATCACAATGGAGTCCTCTGTTTACTGGCCGCGCATTATAGCCAGTTATGCGCCGGGGGAAAACTCGGCATTGAGCGCTGCTGGCACCAGTGCGCGGTTTGACCGTACTATAGCGCGTACACCGGACATCACCTGGAGAAGCCGCATGAAGCTCTACACCTACGACCCCGCCCCCAACCCGCGCCGCCTGCAGCTGTTCCTGGACTACAAGGGCATCGCGCTCGACACCGAGCAAGTTGACATGATGAAGCAAGCGCAGTTCGAAGAGAGCTTCCGCAAAGTCAACCCGATGTGCACTGTGCCCGCCTTGGCGCTGGATGACGGCACGGTGCTCACGGAAGTGATCGGCGCCTGCGTCTACCTGGAGGCGCTCTACCCCGAGAAACCCCTGCTCGGCACGACGCCGCTGGAGAAGGCCCAGGTCATCAGCTGGAACCACCGGCTGTTCAACAGCATTTTCCACGCCATTGCCGAAGTATTCCGCAACGGTAACCCCGCGTTTGCCGACCGCGCACTCCCCGGGCCGATGAACGTAGCGCAGATTCCAGCTCTGGTGGACCGGGGCAAGCAGCGCCTGGAGGGTGGCTGGCGCATGGTGGACCGCGCACTGGCAAAGAGCACCTTTCTCGCCGGCGAGCACTTTTCCATGGCGGATATCGACCTGCTGATCTGCGTGGAGTTTGCCGGCTGGATCAAGGCCGCGGTACCCGAAGAGTGCAGCCATATTCACGCCTGGCTGCCGCGGGCCAAGGCCGCTCTGGAATCCGCGGGCGACCAATAACACGGCACAGCGCCCGCGGGCAGCGCTGCGCCGGGCGACGAATCGGCGGGGGCAGCGTGCTCACATTTGCCCGCAGCGCGGCCACGCCAATTCGGTTATAACAGCGCCATGCAAGCCTGTTTCTCGCAACTCCGGTTCCTGCGCACCGCGCTCATCGCCGGTGTGCTTGCGCTTGTTGCCTGCGCCGAACCCCCACCCGATGCAGCACTCGCCGACTATGTGCAACGGCTGGAACGCACTCTGGGGCACACCGCGCCGGCGGCCACCCCAGCCACCCTGCCCCGGCTACCGCACCGCAGCGAACTCAAACTGACCCTGGAAAGCGGCAACCTGGGAACCCTGGACTTTCTCGCCCTCACCGGTTGCGCGGTGCAGGTGACCATCGGCAAACGCAACAGCAGCCTGGGCCTCATGGCGAGCGCCTCCCAGCGCCTGTTGCTGGAGCTGGAATTCCTGCAGTTGGCCCCCGAATGCATCGACTACCAGCGCAGCCAGGGGGAGGACGCACTGGCCGACCTGCTGGCGAGTGCCCATACCCAGAAGCAGCGACAACTGCCCGCACTCATATTCAACGCCACTCTCGGCGGACCCGAGTACCGCGCCCTGTGGCGGCCGCCATCGGCCCTGGGCCAGTACCCCGCCAATACCAGCAGCGCGCCGCTCACCGCGCTCTCCAACATCAATGCCAGCGTGCGCCGCTGGCTGGCGGGCGACTACCGTGCTGACAATATGGCTTTCGAGATACAGCTCAGCGAAGTCGCGCTCGGCGATGGCGGCGCGCTGCTCAGAGCACTGGCGCTGCAGCAGGGCTGGCTGGCGGCTGGCAATGCGGTGCTGGCCGCGCAGCGCGCCGAGGGGCCACTCTGCCGCGGCGACCTGCGGCCCGCGACGGCAGACACACTGAACACCGTGATAGAAAAGTTCTTTGTGGGCAACGTGCAACCGTGGTCCGCAGACCTCGGCCGCCGCCAGCACGACTTACTGCCACTCTTGCAGGACCTGGAGCAGCAGGTGGCCTCCGCCCTGCCCCCCGCTTACCAGAGCTGGCGGAGCCGACGCGACGCCAGCCTGTCGCGCTGGGCAGAGGCACCCAGGCAGCATGTCGAGGCGCTGCAGGCCACACTGGAGCCCTGCGGCGGCGCCGGGGGACGAGCGGGTTGATAGTCCGTGATTTATTCGATTTTGTATCCCGGGAAACTCCCGAGCAAAGGGCGAGTCCTATTCTATATAGAAGAGGTCACACAGAACAGACAACCGTACAGGGGTACCGCACGTGAAAACTGCCTACAACACCTTCAAAGTCGTCCTGCTTGGCGGCCTCAGTATCCTGCTGCTGGCCTGCGCCAGCGGCCCACCCAAACCGGATGTAGACTACAACCAGAGCTACGACTTCAGCCAAGTTCGCAGTGTCGCATTCCTCGAGGATTCCGGGAGTGTGGCAGGCGATAACCCCCTGCAGCTCAGCGATATCCAGAAGGACCGCGTCGACACCGCCATACGGCATGCCCTGTCACTGAAAGGCATAACGCTGGTGGAAGACGCGGCTGCCGCCGACATGCTGATCAGCTGGCACCTGCTCACCCAGTTCAAGACCGATGTGCAAACCTACGACCGCCCCGGCTACATGGGCATGTATTACGGCTATAACCGCTACAGCTATTACAACTGCTGGTCCTGCATGGGCATGTCCACGGAAGTGAGCGTACGCGACTACACCGAGGGCACCTTCATCGTCGACATGATCGACCCGGAGATGGAACGCTCCGTATGGCGCGGCGTCACCCATTCACGCTTGACCGGCAAGCAGCTGCAGGACCAGTCGCGCTACAACGAGGCAGCGGAAGTGATTTTCGCAGCCTTCCCACCGGGGTCCGGGGCTGCGGGCGAAGAATAGTGGGACGGACACACGTTTGAACCCGGCGTAGCGCCCGGCATTGCTCTATTGAGCGCCGTGGCGGGCTTTGCTATAGTCCGCTCCCCTCAAAGGGGTGCGGAATACTGGCGCGAGCCAGCCGCAACTGCAGTTTTCCGCCCGTAGCTCAGCTGGATAGAGCGCTGCCCTCCGGAGGCAGAGGTCGCAGATTCGAATTCTGCCGGGCGGGCCATACCATTGAAACCCCTACTACGACTCCGTTATCGGGCCGGACCTGCTGCCATCCCACAGAACCCTCCCCGTCAATCGTCTCGATGTTGCGATAGCTACGGGAAGACGAACGCGGTACCACTCTCTGCATATTCTCTACAGCAACGGGCCGGATATCGGATTTTGCAAATTCAACTCAGCTTCGGCCAACCCGCCGCTTTTTTAGCTTCCTGCTCTGTTCCAGCGGCATGCGGCGCATGCAATCGGCAACAGTCGAATTGAAAGCCTCATGGTAATGTGCCTTGGCGGCTATTAATACTGCGGCTGAAACGCCGGTGCCGGGGAGCTGATCAATGCGACTACTTTACTCGAACGAAAACAGGCTCATAGTTGCCAACTTCAGGAATATCGTCGAAGCGGCGGGAATTGAAGTGACGCTGAAAAACGAGTTTGCCGCAGGAGGGATGGGGGGCTTGCCCCCGCTTGAGGTGTGGCCGGAATTGTGGGTCGTCAACGACGCTGATTACGAGCGGGCGACGGAGCTGATCGAGCGCTCGCTGAGCGCAAGGAACACGGCTCCGTGGCGATGTATGAACTGCGGTGAGGACAATGATTCTTCCTTCGAAACCTGCTGGCAGTGCGGCCATGATCAGGACGCTCTTCGCAGCCGCGCTCGGCACAAAAAACATCGTTAAAAACTGATATTAAATTTTAATTATTCGACTTTATCTTACAATAGAAATCGGTATTCTCAATGCTCTTCGACCGCCACCGCCAACCGGGTTTTCCCAATCCCCGAACACGGAGCACTGAGCATGCAGCAAGACAAGCACCACCCTAACCGGGGAACCGAGCCCTCACGTGGGCAACGCTTTCTGGCATGGATACAAGAGCCCTTCGGCTCCATCATATTCGCGTCTGCATCCACGATAGGCTCGTTTGGCGTGGTGCTTTCGGGCATGTGGGCAATCCAGGCCGCACTCACTTAGTCTCAACCCTGCGAATATTTCCCGCCCTCGGCCTCTGGAGCTCATCTCCAGAGGCTGGCTTGCAGCTAATACAATTGCCCCCCATCACCGTGTCGATGTATAACATCTCCACCCTGCGGTGACGGACACGCCTTATCGGCGATGTTCATCCGGCCAAACAACCCAATAAAAGGAGACCACCGTGTCTGCAGAAGAAGTCATTGTTGATATCGCAGATGGCGTTATGACCATCACCCTCAACCGCCCCCAGGCCAAGAACGCGGTGAACAAGGCCGTCGCCGTGGGCATAGCCAAGGCCATTGATGAGTTGGAAAGCAACCCGGATATCCGCGTTGCAATTCTCACGGGCGCGGGCGGCACTTTCTGTTCCGGCATGGACCTCAAGGCCTTTGTGACCGGCGAAATCCCCGTAGTCGAGGGCCGTGGATTTGCGGGTGTGTGTGAATATCTGGTGAACAAACCCCTGATCGCCGCGGTTGAAGGCTATGCCCTTGCCGGTGGGTTTGAGCTCGCCATCAGCTGCGACCTCGTTGTTGCAGCGGATGATACCAAGTTCGGCATTCCTGAAGTCAAACGCGGGCTCGCTGCCGGTGCCGGCGGGCTGGTGAAATTGCCCAAACAGATTCCGTCACGCGTCGCCATGGAGCTGGCCCTGACCGGGGATTTCATAACCTCACAGCGCGCCTATGAACTGGGCCTCATCAACCAGGTCGTCGCCAGCGGTACCGCACTGGAGGCCGCCAAGGCACTTGCCGCGAAGATTGCTGCCAACGGCCCACTCGCCGTCGCCGTCAGCAAACAGGTGATTGCCAAGGCCCAGGACTGGAACACCGGCAATATGTTCGCCGAGCAACAAAAGCTCCTGCAGCCGGTATTTGTCAGCGAAGACGCCATAGAGGGCGCCACAGCCTTTGCCGAGAAGCGCGCACCTGTGTGGAAGGGGAAGTAGGCTCCCCGCTACCCAGCCTGGCGCAGACTCAGCGTATACACGCTCGCCAGGCACTTGGTGAACGACCGCTGGTACGACGAAACGCCACGGAAAATGCCGCCGCGCTGGAGTAACCCAACAGCGCGGCGATCTCGCCCAACGGCCGATCACTCGAGGCGAGCAGGTTTCTCGCGTGTTTCATCACTATGCGGTTGGCGTAGGCTGCGGGGCTTTCGCCCACCGATTGCTTGAAGGCCCGCATGAAATGGTAGCGGCTCAGGCCGCAAAGCCCCGCCAGCTCATCCACCCTCGGTGCCGGCCCGAGCTCTTCCATGCGCGAAAAGACGCGTCGCAGATGCCGCGGAGCCAACCCGCCGCCTGTCTGCATGGCGTGCCTGTCGGCATCCGCCAGGTAACGCGCCAAATCAATGGCGATGGTCTTCACCAAAGCACCCGCCAGAGCCCGGCTTTCTGGCGTTGCTGCGGTGAGTTCTTCCGCCAGGCGCAGCATGGCATCCTCGATGCGCGGCGAATGGATATCAAAGCAGGCCTCAAGTTGCGCCTCACTCAGGACACCTGAAACAACAGGGCCAAGCCATGCGGCATCCGGTGCAAAACGGCAGCGAACCGTGTGGTAGTGCCCTTTCGAAACACGTACCTCAAACGGCACCCCCGCCGGGCGGAAATTCAAGGGGCCATAACGGGTATAACGCGGCGCGCCGGTCGTGGCGAAACGGCCTTCCGCGGCCTCCAGCAAGCTCGACAAGCCGAGTGACAACACCGACTGTAATTCAACGCCTCGCACGGTTTCCGCACTCAATTCCGGGAACGCGCACAGCTCTACATGAACGGCAGGCAGGTCTATAGCCGACACGACCAGATCCTTGCGGTTCTGGGCCTGACGCACACTGATTGGACCTGGGTTTTCACGCATGCGCTAAGAATATCATTTCGTGCGCTTACTTTCGAGATAGTGGCACTAATCGCTAGCTTCGGTCTCGCCCCCGTTGCACCTCAAGCAACGCAGGACTCTAATATGTTGCTCAACCACTATTCACAGGGGCATATTAATGAACACTGCGGATACCGCGGCTCAGCAGACCACAGATCCCACGGCCGATGAGATACTCGCAGGACTCGACCTCCACGGTCGTACAGCGATTGTCACGGGCGCCTCTTCTGGGGTGGGCGCCGCCATTGCCTCGGCATTGGCGGGAGCCGGCGCCGACGTAACCCTGGCTGTGCGCAATGTGCAAGCCGGCCAGCAGGTAGCGGCGGGCATTGCGCGAGCGCGCGGGGTTCCCGCACCTGCAGTAGAAATTGTCGACCTACTCTCGATGGCTTCCGTACGCGATTTCTGTGCCCGTTGGGGCACGCGCCCACTGCACTTATTGATTAACAACGCAGGACTGATGGCGCCTCCGCTGGCCTATACGGAAGACGGCTTTGAAAGCCAGATGTCGGTGAACTACTTTGCCCCCTTCCTACTGTCGGAATTGCTGCTACCCAACTTGGCTGCCGCAGCACCAGCGCGTGTGGTCACGGTGTCGTCCGGCTCGCATCATTTTTCCACTTTGCAACTGAATGATCTCAATTACCAAGAGCGCGCCTACGAACCCTTCGAAGCCTACGGACATGCCAAGCTCTGTGCCAACCTGCTTGCCGTGGAATACACTCGCCGTCATGCGGAGGACGGGGTCACCATGAACGTTGTCACCCCCGGCGGGGTCGAAACCAATTTAGGCCGCCACGTCACGCCGGCAGATGCGATACGCATGGGCTGGATCAATGAAGATGGCAGCCTGCCGCAAGGCCACATGCGCTCGCCGGAAGAAGGCGCCGCACCGCCACTCTGGGCGGCAATTGCCGATGAACTGAATGGACGCGGGGGGCTGTACATTGAAGATTGCGCCATCGCTCCATTCTGGCAGCCACCCACGCCGCAAGGCTGGGAAGTCACCGCCGAGTCGCTCGACCCACAGCGTGCCCGAGACTTGTGGGACCGCAGTCAACCTTTGCTCGACAAAGCCGGGAGATCAATATGAACAACAAAGTCAGCAAACTGGACCCAACAGCCAAGAACCAAAACACCAGGGACCAGACCACACAGAGTGAGTTCGAGGACGAGGTAGCGCGCTGGGAAAGCGAAACCCGCGGCCCTTACGTGGCAGCCCACCCTGAACGTCGCGAAGAGTTCCTGACCCAGGCGCTCAAGTGGCCGATCAATCCTCTATACACCCCCGCCGACCTGGACGCGCTGGGTTTTGACTACAAAGAAGATGTCGGCTTCCCGGGCGAATACCCCTACACCCGCGGCACCGGCCCCAACGGACACCGCTCCGGCTTCTGGACCATGACCCAGGTGACCGGCTTCGGCTCGGGGCAGAGCTGGTCCAAGCGCGCGCGCTATATGCTCGACCAGGGCCTGTCGGGGCTTATTCTGGAATACGACCTGGCCACGACCAACGGTTACGACAGTGATGACCCCATGGTGGAGGGCGAAGTCGGCCGCGCCGGTATGGCGCTGGACAGTCTGGAAGATCTGGAAGAAGCCTTTGACCTGCCCTTCGACCAGCTCAAGTACCTGATGAGCGTGTGCAATGCGCCACAACCCGTCAACCTGGCGATGATTATTGCCGCCCTAGAGAAAAAGGGCGTAGACCCGAAAGACTTTGTGCTGCATATCGTCAACGGCATATTGATCGAATACACCTGTGTCGGGCGCTACATCTATCCGCCGGAACACGGCCTGCGACTCGCCACGGATTGCATCGAATACATCATCAACAACCACCCGAACTGGGCTCCGATCTCGATCATCTCAGCTCAGCTGCAGCCGGCCAAAGCCAACCCGGTACAGGAGATCGCTTTCAGCCTGGCCATCGCCTGCGCCTATATCGACGCCACGCTGGAGCGGGGCTTCGACATCGACACCGTCGCCCCTTACTTCCACTTCGTGGTGAACGTTGACATGGATTTCTTCGAGGGCATTTGCAAACTGCGCGCCTTCCGCAAGTGCTGGGCGCGACTGATGCGCGATCGCTATGGCGCCACCAAACCCGAGGCCATGAAGATTCGCATGATGACTTCGCCCACCACCACCGCTCTCACGCTGCAGCAGCCGCTGAACAACATTGGACGCCTGGCGATCATGGCCACCGCCTGCTCATTGGGGGGCGCGGGCGAGAACATGACCACGCCACTGCACGACGAGGCCCACTCGCTGCCGGCTGAAGAGGCCATTCGCGTGGGCGCTGCACTGCAGCACATTGTGGCGCACGAAACGGGCGTGGCGGAGACCATCGACCCACTGGCGGGCTCCTATTATGTGGAAAGCCTGACCAAGCAAATGGAAAACGCCGCCTTCGAAGAGATGGACAAGATTTTCGCCATGGGGGGCGCCTTGAAAGCCATTGAAAGCGGATACTTTCAGCGCGCACTCGGGCGCGAGCAATACGAGCGCAACCGCGATGTGGAAGAGAAGCGGCGTCTTTGGGTTGGCGTTAACCATCTGACTCTGGCGGAAGAGAAGCGAGAAATCAGTATATTCCGGCTCAACGACGACATGGAGTCGGAGCAGGTGGCGAAAGTGCGCAATCTGCGCGCGCGACGAGATCAAGCCCTGGTGGATAGCGCACTGGAGCAGGTTCGCGAAGCCGCGCGCAATGGCAGCAACATGATGGAGTCCTGCCTGGCGGCAGTGAGAGCCTACGCCACGCACGGCGAAATCTGCTACGCCATGCGCGATGTGTTTGGCGAATACGGCTCGGATAGCCAGCTGGGGGGCATCTGATGACCAACACACACCAACGTCCACTGCGCATCCTGCTCGCCAAACTGGGCATGGACACCCACACCGTGGGCATCACCATTATCGCCCACGCCCTGCGCGAGGCCGGTATGGAAGTCATTTTTACCGGCCTCAAGCAAACGCCGGAAATGGTGGCCGCAGCAGCCATTCAGGAAGATGTGGATGTGGTCGGCATTTCCACGCTGTCCGCCGGCCATACCCGCAACCTGCCCAAGCTGGCGCGACTCCTGCGCGAAGCCGGCGCAGGCGACAAGCTCCTGCTGGCCGGCGGTGTCATTCCGGAAGAGGACCGTCCGCTACTGGAAGAAGCGGGGGTTGATCGCACCTTTACCATGGGGTCCGACACGCGCGATATCGTGGCTTACTTAAATGAGTGGTGGGCGCAACAGTTAACGGCAGATGCCTGATGGACGTTGCCAAAGAACTCTTGAGCGGCACCATTCTTGCCGGCGCGCGAGCCATCCGCTGGCTCGACGATGGTGACCCGCGCGGCGCAGAAACCCTGGCAGAGATATTCTCCCACACCGGCAAGGCACATATTATCGGTATCACTGGCCCCCCGGGTGCTGGCAAATCGACCCTCGTCAATGCGCTTATCAGCGAGCAAAGACGCCGCGGGCGCCGGGTTGGTGTCATTGCCATCGACCCCTCCAGCCCGTTTACCGGTGGGGCTATCCTCGGTGATCGTGTGCGTATGGGTAAACACACCCTGGACCCGGATGTATTCATCCGGTCCATCGGCACCCGCGGACAGGCGGGCGGTCTGGCGCGCTCCACGCACGATGCCTGCCTGATTCTCGATGCCATGGGTTATGACCTCGTCCTGGTGGAAACCGTGGGCGTGGGGCAGGACGAGATTGATGTGGTGGCACTGGCCCACACAACCGTGATCGTTGGCGTGCCCGGGCTTGGCGACGAAATACAGGCGGTGAAGGCCGGCCTGATGGAGGCGGGAGACCTCTTCGTGATCAACAAAGCGGATCGCGAGGGCTACGAAGACACCTACAGGCAATTCGAGTTGATGTTGCATCTTCGTGCCGAGTCGAAAGCGCTCAGCAGCGAAGACTGGTCACCGCCACTACTGCGCGCGGTTGCCGTGAAGGATGAGGGCATAGCAGAGATTGTGGATGCCATAGACCAGCACAAAGCCATGCTGCAGAGCACTGGCGAGTTCGGTCTGCGCTCAGCCCAGCGCGAGCGCGAGCAGGCGCTCACGCTTACTTGCACCGAAATCATGCGCAGCATCAGGCAAAGCGCGGACCCCGCAATACTCAGCGCCGTTGAACGGCGCGAAATGGACCCCTATCGGGCATCGCAGTTACTGATTCAAAACTGGCAAGACGGAACAGCTATATGATGAAGTCTATTTGTATATTGGCCCACAACGATGCCTTCAGCCGCGACGAATTTCAGGCCTATTACGAAAACAATCACGCCCCGCTGGGTATCAAGTACTTTCCGTTTGCGCACTATGTGCGCAACCACCTCATTGATGCACCGGATATAGGCTTCGACACAATATCGGAATTCTGGGCCGAAGACATCGTGGCTCTCGGAGAGTTAATGGAGAGCCCGGTGGGGGAGATTCTGCGTGCCGACGAACGACGTTTCATGGATCAATCGAAAATTGCACCCGCCGGCGCGGAGGAACATGTACTTTCAGAGGGTGTCGCCGACGGTGGGCGCTATGCCGTTCTCCTCCGCGATGTTGCCGACACCGATGCGCTAATCAGCTGGGCGCGCGAAGCGGCCGACCGCGCCCCGGGCGTGTCACTGGATTTGACGACCTCCTGGCGCGAGCCGGCTTTTCCCGCACAAGCCGTTCTGTGGACACCCGATTCCAGTGTTGCAACAGGGCTGCCCACAGGAGTACGAGCGCGTGCTCTGAAGGTGCGCCGCGTCGCCAGTACGGCCACCGAATTAGCGCGCGCAGCGGAGTAGACCGGCGTGGAAATTCCACACCAAAACTGCGCCGTCATCTGCATGGAGATGCAACGCGGTACCATCGGTGATTGCAGTCCAATTCCGGCACTGTGCGAGGCCGCACGCGAGAACAGCATCGTTGAACGTACCGCCAAAGTATTGCGCAGCGCCCGCCAAAATGCAGTACCTGTAGTGCACTGCACGGCAGAGTTCCGAGCGGACCGCCGCGGCTCCAGCATTACAGCACCCATACTGGCGCAAATGGCGACAATCCCCGGGCATATTGAGTGTGGCAGCGCAGCCGCCAGCATCATGCCGGATCTAGGCCCTGAGCCCGATGACTTCGTTATCAGCCGTCTACACGGTGTGTCGCCATTCAGCGGCACAGCCCTGGACATCACGCTGCGTAACCTCGATGTGCAAACCGTGATTCTGGCCGGCGTATCCGTCAATCTTGGTGTACTGGGCCTTGCCATTGAAGCCGTCAATCTCGGCTATGGAGTCATCATCCTAGACGATGCTGTAGCCGGCGTACCGCAGCAATACGTGGCAGATGTAAAGCGCCACACTCTCAGTCACATAGCAACGCTCTATCGCTGCGACGAAGTGATCCTGCGTTGGGAGCATTGCAGCAACGATAGCAGCTGACGCCAAACGACTAGTCTTCCTGTTATCAAGCTACTTTGGCAGTAACATCAAACCAGCCAGCAAGGCATCAATAAACGCAAGTGCAGTGATGACTTTGTCTGGGCTTACTGCTGTGGAACCATCTGTCCCGCCAGGTAACCGCCATCCACGACGAATTCCGACCCACTGCAGTAGCTGCTCGCCTCCGACGCAAGAAAAGCGACCATGTTGGCCACATCAATTGCTTCACCCATCCGCGGTACCGGCAAAGCCGCAACCATGGCGGTTTTATCCACACCGGCAAACTCGGGAGTATTGATCATTGCTGTATCGATAGACCCAGGATGCACTGAATTGACCCGTATCCCCGCAGGCCCCAATTCCAGCGCCGCTCCCTTCGTCATTCCACGAATGGCCCATTTTGAGGCGATATAGGCAGACACCCCCGCCATACCCACCATGCCGGTCATTGAGGAGATATTCACGATAGAACCACCGCCGGCCTTTTTCATGCTGCCGACAACGGCTTGCATGCCGAGAAAGCAGCCCAGCTGATTGATTCGGATAACCGCCATGTATTCATCTTCGAGCATTGACTCAATTGCACCGGACCTGGCGATACCGGCGTTATTGACCAACACACTGATCTCGCCAAAGCGGGCTTGCGTGGCTACAACCGCGGCTTGCCACTGAGCGCTGGACGTCACATCCAAAGCGCAGAACATGGCGGAAGCGCCAATTTCCGCTGCCACTCGCTCGCCCTCGTCGACCAGTACATCTGCCACCACGACTTTCGCCCCGAGCTCTGCCATCAGGCGAGCCTCGGCTTCACCCTGACCGCGGGCTGCTCCAGATATAAGCGCGACTTTTCCTGTGAGATCAATCATTGTTATCGCTTCCAATTCTCATTCCAGTACACATGTGTTGCAGCGCATCAATCCAGGGCCAGCTTTTCAGGCGATGCCTGCCTGACCTCGATCAAAATAGTCGCGCCACGCACTTATGCGCAGATCAGAACTAAATTCAAATATACCCATGATCGGAATATCACGGACAAGCCCATCATGGGTCACTCGGGTTACCCGCTCTACCATCGCCTGGTTGTTGCGAATGACGATGTTCACGATGTGAAACTCAACCGTCAGGCCATCCACGAAAAATTCCCGCAGGGTCTCTGCAATCTGTTCGTGGCCCTCGAATCTGGCCATGGGTATCTTGTGATACACCGCTGTAGGTTCAAAGTACGACAGAATTTCGGCGATATCTTTGCGCGCAAACGCCGCAAACAATTGCGCAATCTTCGACTCTAGAGAGCCCTCGTCTTTGGCGTCCAAAATTGTCCTCCTTGCAATTCCATCTGGGTGAGTACCTACCTAGATTTATCGATTGAACTGATACACAACATCAATCCCGTAACTGCGCATCGGACCATAACTGTTGATCGCATACCCCAGCGAGCTAAAGTCGATACCAAAATCCCGATGCTCTTTGTCATTCAGATTTTTTCCCCAAAGCGCAAAACTGAGACTCCCGTTATTACCGGCAGGCACATCGGCAAGCGTTACACGCGCATTGATGAGTGTGTAGCCATCAGCTTTGTCATACAGGTCATACTGCGGATGAAACGTAATTGCACCGGTATAGGTGGCATCTACTCGCAGAGCAAGCTGTCCGTACGCGGTGGGACTCATCTCGTATTGCGCGATAACCGCCCCGGAATGTCGGGGCGCATAGCGAATCTCGCTGGCAGTATCCGAAATATCGGCATTGAACCCGAGCGGAAAGCCCGACACGGGGTCAACCACGCCGGTTTCGAAGCTATCGAAACTTTGGTCAATCAAGCCGTAACTGGCCATCAGCATCAAACCGGTTGTGGGCAACCAGGTAGCATCCACTTCGATACCGGTGGTGACCGATTTACCAGCGTTGCTGATGATAGATGCACCGCCCCCAGTGCCGGCGGCGAACTGCGCTACTTGCTGATCGCTGTAGCGCATGTGATATACGGCGCCGTTGAGACGCAGCGTGTTGTCCGCAAGATCACTTTTCCAGCCCAGTTCATAGGAGACAATATTTTCCTCATCAAAAGGCGTTAGAAAATCTGCCACACGAGTGGCACGCGCATTGTGGCCTCCGGAGCGATACCCGGTCGCCACTTTCGCATAAGTATTGATTGCGTCATTCACCCGGTAGCTGAGCGTAAGGCTCGGGTTGAAATTGCTCCAGGTCTGGCTGTCGTTGACGGTCTGTAGCGAGCCATCCAGCGTATTGGTGAGGGTGGTCGCTTTTTTGTCGTGGGTATAGCGGTAGCCAAAGGCGACATCCAGATCGGGAATCAGTGTGTAGCTGATCTCGCCGTAGGCCGACCAGGATTGGTTGTCGATCTGGTAACCGAAGTTGGGCTGGGAAAGATAAAGCGATGTGCCCCGTGCAGCACAGCCGGGTTCACCCAGGGCGAGGCAGGTTGGAACAACGAAACTCTGCGGGTTGACCTCGTCGCCCTCCTCCTCGAAGTAGTAAAGACCCGTGGTATATCTCAAACGCTCATCAAAGGCTGAACCTATCAACTGCAGCTCTTGCGTGAACTGATCCTGGTTGCTATCCCGGCGTGTATCAAAGATAGGCACCAGAGTACCCGCCGCCAGCGGAACACCTGTCGCCGCGTCAATCAGCGTCGACCCGTCCGCTGGAAAGCTTGCATAGTCCATCGGGATATATTGATCTTTGTCCCAGTCACGGTAGCTGCTGATCGATTTCAAAGTTAAGTTAGGCGAAATATCCCACGTTAAGGTCAGCGCGTGAGCGTTGATGCGCGATCGATTGTCGTCTTGCTGGGTCCCCTTTACCGCTATCGTGTCAAGCCTCGACGCATTGGCCGCGGCACGGGCTGCAGCAAAATAGGGTCCGCCGTAGAACGGCGCATCAGGGCTAGAGACTGTATCGCGAACAAAACTCAACTGGTTGATAGTCGCGTTGCTGTCGCGATTGTAGTAATCGTAGCTATAGTCCGCCATGAACTGCTCGACTGGGCTCCAGTTCAGGGCAACCCGAAAACCCTCACCCTCGGTGTCACCCGTTCGCATGCCATCATAAAGCCCTCTGACTTCACCCTCCCGCTCCGTAAACAAAGCGGAGACCTTGACGGCCACACCACCGTGGCGACCTGTATCCAGAGTAGCGCGATGGCGCTGGTAGCCGTGATTGCCGAAACTTGCCTGCTGCCGATAGGCAAATTCATCCCGCGGCGACTCGGTCACAATATTGATGGCACCACCGATGGCATTGCGGCCAAACAGCGTTCCCTGAGGGCCCCTCAGCACTTCGATACGTTGCATATCAACGATATCGAACGCCAGGCCTGTACTTCTCGCCAGATAGATGCCATCTATATAGACGCCAACGGTCTGATCCACCGTCAATGCCGGCTCACCGTTTGCCACCCCGCGTATACCCATGGCAAAATCATCCTGGCTACCAGACTGCTTCCGCATTGCCAGATTGGGCGTATAAGGTGCGATATCGCCCGCTTCGCTGGCACCGATCGCTTCCAGCGCCTGCGATGAAAACGCGGCAATGGAAATCGGGGAATCCTGCAGCGATTCCTCAACCCTTCGCGCCGTCACGGTAACCTCTTCAAGTACGCGAGTGCGCGTTTCCGTGGAATCAGACACCGCCGCACCAACCCCGGTGGCTTGTGTCGCAAGTATCAGGTTTGACCCGAAGAGGAGAATCCAGCGCTTGCTGAAGAATGGCTGCAGTTTACAGTTCGGCATATCAGTACCTCCGGAGCCACGTCCCCTACCTGCATTACCGGTGTAATCTTTCCAGTGGCATGGTCGAGAAATCGCAGCGCTTGTTATAGACATTATTTTCTTATTCCGATTTCAGTCTGGCATCCGATCAGCGCTTGACCAACTGGCCGGATAGATCCGGAGGGGCCAAATGGGGGTCATTAAGGGACGTCGCATACATTTGCTCGGCGACTTGTGAGACGCTTACTTGCATCGCCTTTTTGGAGATTTCGCCATGCCGTTCTTCACCTCCGCAGGTCACAGCTTCTATTACGAGGACACGGGCGGAGACCTCCCGGTGATCGTATTCAGTCATGGCTTCCTCACCGACCATGAACTATTCAAGCCTCAAGTATCGTTGCTGCAAAGCCAATTCCGCTGTATCAGCTGGGATCAGCGCTACCACGGGCAAACCATGACCGCCGATCAACCGTTTTCCATTCTGGATGGGGTTGCGGATCTACACGCACTACTAGCGCATTTGGAAATAAAGCAGGCGGCGCTGATAGGCTTCTCATTCGGCGCGTGGATAGCCAACCGCTATGCGTTGGCATTCCCCGATCAGGTGACTGCACTGGTTATCATCGACTCCTACGAACGCATGGAGACAGAAGAAGAGCGGGCAAACTATCTCGGCTTCAAAGCAATGATCACAGCACAGGGGTTTGATGAGGAAGTGACGGCGATACTGCTCGGATTCCTGTTTGGACGTGATTTTGACGCCTCGCACTGGGTCGCCAAATGGCGCTTTCGACCTCCGCAACAGTGGGGTCGAGTTTATGATGCGATGCTTTCGCGGAACGACATTAACGATCAGCTAAGCGATATACGCTGCCCCTCACTGGTATTGCACAGTGAATATAACCCGGCTAACCCACCCGAAGTCTCCAGTCGACTTTCTGAGTCACTTGGCGCATGCGATGGAGCTCTCGTTATAGAAGGTTCCGGCCACACCGCACCACTGGAAAAACCTGAACAGGTAAACCGTGCACTGATCGACTTCCTTTCCCGGCACAGAAACCAGTCGTGACCTACCGTTTGCTCACCTGAGCGAACGCCATACCGCGGGGAACCTGGTTACGAGTTCAATACGCCAACTTGTTATCGGCGTAACGCGACCCAGCTAATCCGCGTCAGGGCAGGAATATCCACACAAGGAGCTACTCTTCCAGGATCCGCCACCGCGGGAACCACCACTGTTCGCTGTCCTTGCCCACATCAATGGCAGTTCGCTGGAATTCAACCTGGAGCGGCAAACCCGGCCGCAACTGCTCCCAGTCCACTGTGTTGATGGCGCCACCCGGCGTGGCAATGACATTTCCCACCATACGTATTTGCGGGTTTTCCGCCAACGCCACAACCACGATATTGTAGGGCGCCAGACCGGCAAACGGTTCAACCAGTGGCGGGTGAGGCTGAGCGGCAGACCAGAGCGTGCCGCGGCCAGACACCTGAGTCCACAGTGGTTTCAGTGCAGGAGCCCACGGGCTTCGATACTGCGGCGGGAAAATCAGCTGTTCGGTTTTGGGACACTGCTGCACCAGCAATCGCCCCTCCTTGCAGCCCTCCCAGAATGGCGTGGTCAGCTCATCCAGTGTTGGTAATGGCAACTCGCTCACACTCGCCTCCGGAGGATCAAGGCACTGGTCGGCACCGAAGAGCCGCCGGTAACCAGGCAACTTTGCGCACCGACCACCTGGTTGCACGAGGTTCCCCGCATCTGTCGCACCCCCTCACTGACAAGATTGAAGCCGTGAATATAGCCCTCCGACAGCCCGCCGCCCGACGTGTTAATAGGCAGGCACCCTCCCAGCTCGAGGTTATTACGCTCGGTAAAGGCAGCACCTTCGCCGCGCCCGCAAAAGCCATAGGATTCAAGAGCAGACAGTACCAGCGGTGTAAAAGAGTCATAGAATTGCGCCACATCGATATCCCCCGCCTGAAAATCAGAACGCTCATAGAGGGCCTTCGCACAGGGTGCAGCGTCCCCTATGAGAGGGTTGGCAGAGAAATAGTTCACCATCGAGTGCGTCTGAGACCCAATACCCTGTGCAAACGCATGGAGATACACCGGTGCACCGCGACAATCATCTGCACGATCGGCCGCCACCATGACCAGCGCAACCGCGCCATCCGACTCAAGGCAGTTATCAAACAGACACAGGGGCCGGCTCACCCAGCGTGAGCTCATGTAGTGTTCGCGGCTCAATTCCCGCTCGTACATCATCGCCGCGGGGTTGTTGTTGGCATGCCGCCGACACGCCAGGGCAACATTCGCCAGGTGATCCCTCGTAGCGCCATACTCATGCATGTAGCGACTCGCTAGCAGGGCAATTTCATCCACCGGGCGAATCACACCCCAGGGACGTGCCCAGTTGGCGGCAGTAGCCAACTGGGCAGACGCCGCCTGGTCCGACCAGAGACGCTTCCCCGAACCGCGCTTGCGCGAACGCCATGCGACCCCGACGCGGCATTGCCCGCTAGCGATCGCCATTGCTAACTGGCCAATAGCGCTCGGACCTCCCCCGCCGCCATGGCCTACTTGAGCAAACCACTGGATATTGCTCATTCCTATATTCTTTGCCAACTCCTGCTCTGGCGTCGATTCCATGGTGTACGACACCAGGCCGTCTACATCACCCGGGACCAGTCCAGCATCATCCAGGGCGGCCAGAATGGCATCGCAGGCCAGTTCGGTTTCGGTGGGGATGAGTTGCTTGGCGAACGGCGTTGCGCCGATCCCCACAATGGCGGCCTTGTCCTTGAGCATTCGGGCTCCCGCTGATTGTTGCTGTAACGTTCAGAGTAGCGCTATATAGCATCCAAGCTCTTTTCTCCTGGCGCTGCAGATACGGTCAGCGGAATGTCCAGGTTGGCCATCAACCGCAAACTGCAGGCCTTGGGGCATTTTCCCGTTTATCATGCGCAGTCACACCACGCTGACATACACAATAACAAGGAGCCTGGATGAAACTCCAGCGTCGAACCTCTGACAGTGAACCGACCAATAATCATGCAACCCACCCGCACTGCTCCTGGGGCGAGGCCATCCGCCGTCACGCCGCCCGCCTTGGCGAAGCCATCGCGCTGGTAACTCCCCAAGGGGAAACCTCCTGGACCCAGCTGGACAAGCTGGCGACCCAACTCGGCCATCTGTATCTGCAGCGAGGCATCCGCGGGGACCAGCTCGTCGCCATTGGTCTACCGAACGGACTCGACTGCATCGTTGCCGTGCTGGCCTGCTGGAAGGTCGGCGCCACTCCGTTGGTATTGCCGAAAGGACTGGTCTCCCGCGAGCTCTCCGCGATTTTGCAGGTGGTAAATCCGGCCCTGCTTGTCGGCGACCCAGAGGGCCTGCGTGAAGCATCGCCCCCAACGACTGTCGAGCGCATCCTGCGACCACTAGAGGACAGCCGCTCCCATCCGGACGCAGAGTTGCCAGAGCGGGTATCGACCTACTGCCGAGCGACCTGCTCCGGCGGCAGCACGGGCATCCCGAAAGTCATTGTCGATCACACGGTGACGCGCTGCGACCCGACTGCGGGGATGTACACCGTCCCCGCTGGCAGCGTCACACTGGTGCCCGGCCCTCTTTCCCATTCCGGTCCGTTCCTCAATAGCTTCTGGACATTGCTGGGTGGTGGACGCCTGGTGCTGATGGAACGCTTCGACGCCGAGCAAACCCTGCAGCTCATTCACACGCAAAGGCCAGCCTATCTGGGCCTCGTTCCCACCATGATGCTACGTATCTGGCGCCTTCCCGAGTCATTGCGAAACAGCGTTGATATCAGTTCGCTACAGCGCGTGGTGAGTAGCGGAGCGCCCTGCCCGCCATGGCTGATGCGTGCCTGGATCGAATGGCTGGGGCCAGAGCGAATATTTGAGGCCTACGGCGCAAGTGAACGCGTGGGGGGCACACTCATTTCAGGGACGGAATGGCTGCGGCGTCCGGGCTCTGTGGGCAAACCGACTCTCGGACGGAAAATACGCATTGTCGGGCCCGATGGTGCCGAGATGCCAGAGGGACAGATTGGCCAGGTGCATCTCCACAGCGGTGACGACAAGGCCACAGACAGCTTTCATTACCTCGGTGCTGAACCGCAACGCAATGAGCAAGGCTGGGTTACGCTGGGCGATCTTGGTTACACTGACGCCGAAGGCTATCTCTATCTCGCCGACCGCAACACCGACATGGTCGTGACCGGTGGTGTAAACGTGTACCCCGCAGAGGTCGAGGCTGCCATTGAGGCATGGCCGGGCGTGCTTAATGCAGTAGTGATCGGGTTACCGGATGAAGACCTGGGACAGCGCTTGCACGCGATCATAGAAACTGCGGACGCATGCACTGGCGAAAACCCCGCTCTGGCGTCCTTTCTCGAGGAACGCCTGAGCCGCTATAAAATACCGCGCAGCTACGAATGGGTCACTGAGGCTTTACGCAATGATGCCGGCAAAGTTAGGCGAGGAGCGCTGCGCGCGCAGCGCCTCACGGACGTCAGGAAAACATGAAAAATAGAGTGGCAAACAATGAAGGGCACACGGCAGCCGCCGGTGCCCCTGTATCACTCACTGGAACTGATAGCGAATATCTACGCCATAGCTGCGCGGCTCACCGAATAAAGCACCGTCCCAGCCCAATGCGCCGAAATCAATACCGAATTCGCGGTACTCTTCATCCGTCAGGTTTTTACCCCACAAAGACACATCCAAGCGATGGTCGCCACCGGAAGACAGAGGAATCGATCTCAGGCTGAGTCTGGCATTGACCAGAGCGCGATCGTCGGCACTGGAATGCTGGTTCTGGAAGGGGTGAAAGACCACTTCATCCTTGTAGGTGACATCCACTCGCGCTGAAAACTCACCCAGCTGCGTCATCGGGAAGTCATACTGCACGCCCAGCGCCGCCGTATTCTCTGGTGCATAGGGTACGGTTGTGATGTCCGATAGATCCTCAATCTGATTCGTCACCGGATTGACGCCTTCATAGGAGTCGAACTCGGCATCCAAATAGCCGTAGCTGAGATCTACAGTCAGACCATCCGTCAGGATTGCCAGCAGATCAATCTCGACCCCCTGATAGGTACCCTCGCCCGCGTTGACAATGTTACTGGAGGCGCCCCCCGTACCGGCTTCAAACTGCGTGATCTGAATATCGGTATAGTCATTCATGAACAGGGCGACGTTAAGACGCACCCGCCGATCCAGCAACTCGGACTTCAAGCCCAATTCGTACGCGTTGACGGTTTCTTCATCGGTTGGCTTGACGAAACCGGAAGCAGAGCCCGCCCGGGCATTGTAGCCGCCCCCATTGAAGCCCTGGGTAAACTTGCCGTACACCGAAATGTCATCGGTTATCCGGTAGGTCAGGTTGAACATCGCACTGGTGTTATCCCACTTGTCGCCTGCTGCAACGGCGTCGGCCTGCGTGACATGACCAAAACTCTCATTGAAGACATACACTTCGCGCTCTTCTTCGGTATATCGCACGCCGAAGGTGGCAGTCAACGCGTCAGTAAGGTCGTAACTAGCCTGTCCATACACTGCCCAGGAGTCCATTTGCTGGCCGTAGTTGAAATCCGACAGCCCATTCAGATCGGGGTCGGCACCGGGGGCACCAAAAGGAAGCGGCAGACGCTGGGACCCAACACAAACACCGCTATCACAGAAGCCAAGCGCCTCGTAGGCCGCTTGTAGCTCCGGGCTACCACCGGCCACAAAGAGTATCGGCAGGGTGAAGGTTTGCGGCTGGTCCTGGGAGACCTCCTCATCGTAGACGAATGCGCCAAGGGTGTAATTCAACCTGTCGTTGAGCCCGCCCCCGAAGACCTGAAACTCATGGGTGGTCATATCGATTTCGCTATCGACACCGGCAGAGTACTCAGGCACTCCCACCACCGCACCGCCGCCATAGAACGCGTCGCGTGCGGTAAAGGCACCACCGTAATCCGTTGCATCGTAACCCGTCGCCGTTTCACGATGCCCAAAAATATACTTCAACGTGATGTCATCCAACTGCCACTCAACGGTCAGGGCGTGACCTTCCACGTCGAGGAAATCATCAGACTGGGTATCCAGATTGAAGCGCTCCTGGCGCTTGTTTGGATCACCGACAAGAGCAGCCATCTGCTGGTAAAGCTCGCCACCCAGGTACTCATAGGGGAACGGTGTGGTGGTAAAACCGTTGTACATACTGTCTTTGACGTGCACGATCTGAAACGGTGGGGAAGACCCCTTGTTGTCGGTTCGATCGTAACTGTAATCAACGGTCAGAGCTGCGGTTGGCGTCCAACGCAGAGCCAAACGCCAGGCATCATTGTCTTCGTAGCCGAGGTTCCGTGACAGATTCACCGCCGGGGGCAACGGTTCGCCCCGGTAATCGTTGGTGGCCCAGCCGTCCGTCTCCTTGCCCATCCAGGACACCTTGGCCGCCACATTGGCCACCGCCGGCAGGTCAACGCTCAGGCCGGCACGCTTCATGTCAAAGTTGCCGATGCTGGCGTTGGCCTTGACAGCAAACTCGCCGGTGGGCTTTGCGGTAACCACCGATATGGCACCACCTGTGGTATTACGGCCAAACAGCGTGCCTTGCGGACCCCGCAGCACCTCAATACGCTCGATATCGACAATGTCGAATACACCGCCCATCGTCTTGCTCATGTAGATATCGTCGATATAAATGCCGATTTTTGGATCAGTCAGCAACGCCGTTTCGCTGGTACCGATACCGCGAATAAATACCGCCATACCGGAGTTGGTATTCGGTGTCTTCTGAACCGTGGTATTGGGAGCAAATGCGGCAATCTCGGATACGTTCCTCACGCCGAGCGCCTCCAACTTTTCGTTGGTAAAAGCCGAAATCGCAATCGGCGTGTCCTGCAAATTCCCCTCCCGGCGCTGCGCAGTCACAACGACTTCCTCCAGGGCGGCATTGGCTTGTGATTGAGCGCTGGCCACGGCGGGTGCGAGGACAGCCAGGGCAGCTGCCAAAGCGGACACCTGCCAGCGGAAACCTGAGTTCGGATCGATCATGATTCACTCCCGTGGTTCATTATAGTTTTGCAACATGTGTTTTTTGGCGAAGCAGGCCCCAACGGACTTCCCGCGCTACGCGCGCTCGCAACGGCCAATTGGACACGCTAATTCTTGCGCTGCGGGCTCGACGCGCAAAGGCATGTGTTGATGCCATAGCGGCCAGCCACGGATCATTTTAGGTCAGCCCGCCGACGGCGCGACTCACAGGCCTAATTCGCCCCCGGAAAGCCAGGCCTCAAAGCCCTCGCGCATGGAGGAGTCAACCAGTTCGATACGCAGCCCGTAGGGATTGGTGTGGAACGCAAATAACGCGGGTGAACGCCCGCCATCCACCCCCGCGGCCTCCCGCGGCATGCCCTGCTCGCTCAGTTCTGCGGACGTTTTTGCCAAGTCATCAACCCACATGCCCACGTGGTGAAGCGGTGCCGCGGGCGGCAAACGATAGTAGCCAGCTGGCTGCGCCTGAATCAGCTCCAGAACATTGTCTCCGCGTCTGGCGCAGGCAAACGTCAGTGAGACGCTCTCGTTGCCTTCGGTGGTCCAGACGTCAAGCTCGACGTTGCGCTGGGGTGTCCAATCGAGGTTCAGCCATTGATCGAGGTCTTTCATGGCAGCATGGATATCTGTCACTATCAGGCCCGTCTTGAAGATGTATTTGTGGTCGATACCCATAGCAATTCCCGTCATCGTATGCGTCGAAGCCAGCGAGATTTGTGGAAGCCCCGTGATCTCCGGGACCACTACCCACAAAAACAGACGCGCAATTCTGCGCCGGGCTTTCGCCTGAAACATGCCTCGGAAGGCATCCAATGAGGCCAAAAAAAAGTCATGTCCGGCATAGCCAGGCTGAGATTCTGACACAGCTATGGCCGAATGGGATACCTCCGACCGAGAGCAGGCAGCGCCCAATCAGCAGAGAATGGGCCTGATAAGAGCAAGGTGGAGATATGCCGTGGAGGGCAAACTCAAGAATAAAATCGCAGTCGTCACCGGCGCCGCATCAGGTATCGGTTACGCATCGGCAATGGCATTGTGCCGTGAGGGCGCAAGCCTCGTCATCGCGGATATCAATGGTGAAGGCGCGGAACGCGTTGCCGCGGAGTTATCGGAAAGTGGCGGGGCAGCATTAGCGGTACAGGTTGATTTGGCCCAACCGGACTCCATTGCCCAGATGATAACGGGGACCATCGATCACTTTGGCAGAATTGATATCTTGTTCAATAACGCCGCCAATACCGCCGTTGTCCCTCGCGACCTCGATCTTGTACAGATGGATCTTGAGGTCTGGGAGCAGACCATGGCAGTCAACCTGCAAGGCGTGATGCTGGGTTGCAAATATGCCCTCCCCCACATGCTTCTGGCTGGCGGCGGAGCCATTATCAATACCTCTTCCGCGTCGTCTCTCGCCGGGGACCTGGGCCTGACGGCGTACGGGGTATCCAAAGCGGGGGTCAATGCACTCACTCAATATATTGCCACCCAGTACGGCAAGCAGGGTATTCGCTGCAATGCCATTGCACCCGGTGTCGTCAATACGCCCGCTCTGCAGAAAGTCATGTCAGAACAACAGCGGGCGGGATACGCTGCGCATCACCTGACACCCGACATCGGCGACCCATCGCATATCGCCAATACCGTGGTGTTTCTGGCAAGCGAGGATAGTGCATTTATAACCGGTCAGGTTATCAGCGTGGATGGCGGCTTGATGAGCCACCACCCCACAGTCGCGCAATTCCGCACGTCGGACTGAGGTAGAGCCATGGCCGACTACAGCTTTGACCCTTTCGACCACCGCCAGACCCAGAATATGTGGCGCCTGATGCGCGAGCTGCGCGCCAAGGCACCGGTCTCACGTCCACGGCCCGGATTTGTCTATCTGGCCAGGCACGAGGACATCAAACAGGCATTCCGGGACGCTGAAAACTACTCCAGCGCCGACGGGTTCCGGGGTGAAGGCATCGAGGTTCCACTGGAGGAAAGCTTTCTCGGGGAAATCGATCCGCCGCTGCACCAGGACCTGCGCAATCTGCTGCGCCAGGTGTTCCGGCCCGGTATTGAGCGCGAAGCGGAAGATTTTGCCCGCCACTACATCACCAGACTGTGGCACACCGTTGCTGCGAGAGGGTCCGCCGATCTGGTATCCGATTTCGGCTACCCCATTCCAAGCGCTGTGACGACTCATCTTCTCGGCATTCACACGGATCACAACGAGAGGGTCGGCCAGTGGGGCTACGAATTGGTTCACAGTACATGGCCCGAGACCAACGCCACCGAGCGCGGCGTCGGATTGGCTGGTGCTTTCCCTGAATTCACTGAGTTTCTCGACACCCAGATTGCCGAGCGTCGTGCCCGCAGCGTATGTGGCGAAGACCTGATTTCCCTGATGACACGCGCCGAGGTCGATGGCAGCCAGAGGTTGTCAGACCTGCAAATACGCACCCTCTCTGCCAACGTGCTACTGGCCAGCCTCTCCACATCAAATCTCGTTGGAAATCTACTCTACCGATTCGTCAGCGACCCCGACTTCGAAAGCGCACTGCGCCGTGACCGCGGGCTGATTCCCAACGCTGTGGAGGAATCTCTTCGCATGGAACCACCGGCAATGTTCATGATGCGAACGGCGCGCAATGACATTGAGGTTCAGGGAGAGAAAATTGTCAGGGGCGAACGCGTCATCCTGGGTATTGCATCGGGAAACCGGGACGAACGACTGTTTGCTGAACCGGATGTATTTCGGCTGGATCGACCTAACGCCAGGAATCATTTGAGCTTCGCTCCGGGAGTCCACCACTGCGTGGGGAATCAGCTGGCCCGAATGGAAGCCAGGGTTGTGCTTGAAACCGCGATCGACATATTCAGCGAGGGAGAGCTGTGCCTGGCGCCAGGGTATCAATTTGAGAATGTCCCCATGTTCCTGGAGTTGGGCCCCAATACCCTCGACGTCGAAGTAAAAAAGCGTCGATAACGAATCCGCATACAAGGCAAGGCGACATCTTATGCCCCAAACACGAGAAAGCATTATCAGCGCGGCAGAGAAATATATTCATCAGGGCCTGGTTGCCCATCAACCCGGTCTTGTGCCGTTTGCAGACAGCGTCGAGCGCACAGAGCTCGGCATGACCACCGGAAAAGGCGCCGCGCAACTACGCAAGCTGCTGGAGGGCGATGCCTACGATGCCGTACTGGGAGTGCAAAATCTGCGCTGGATTGTGGAGAATGATCAGGCAGTGGTGTTTTACGAACAGCTGATCTCCTTCCTCCCTGAACCGCTGCTTGTTTGTACCCGGTTTCGCGTGAACGAAGGCCTAATTGAAGAAATTGAAATTCTGCTCTACGCGAAAGATATGACCGATGCCATTGCCAGGAATGTCACGCAGCTCTCGACGGACTGATCCCACGCGCTACCTCGCAACTCAGAATTCGTTGAAAGCCGGCAGATAATGTCCTGCGGTGAGGCCTCCGTCTACAATCAGGTCGGTACCCGTACAATAGCGGCTCTGATCGCTTGCGAGAAACAGCACCGCATCGGCCAGCTCTTCCAGAGTTCCGGGCCGCGGCATGGCCCGACGCTCAAAATAGGCTTGTACATCCTGCTCTGCGGCCTGAAGCTGTTGGGACCAGTCGGCAAACATTTCACCGCTGCCATCGGATGGACAAACCTGGTTAACTCGTATGTGACTCCTCCCCAGTTCCATCGCCGCGCAGCGTGTCAAACCCTTAAGCCCCCATTTGGTGGTGGCATAAGCGCTTAATCCATTCTGCCCGTGCAACCCGTCCACGGAACCAATGTTGACGATAGACCCTCCCCCTGAATCCTTCATCACAGGTACGACAGCACGGATACCCAAGAAGGGGCCGAGCGTATTGACTTCAAATAGTCGTCGCAGATCCGCTGGCGATGTGTGTTCGATGCTGCCCAAATGTAAAACAGCAGCGCAATTCACCAATACATCAATACCCTGCCAGCGTTGCTGGCAATCTTCTACCGCAGCCTGCCAATCCATCTCATTGCGAACGTCGAGATGTCGAAACGCGATACCTGGCTCCGCGTCTGCGGGCAGGACATCACTGGCGAGCACATGGGCGCCATGAGCCGCCAACGTCCGCGCTATCGCCCGCCCCGCGCCCCGAGCTGCACCTGTAACCAGACAGGTCTTGCCCTCCATCATTCGTGTGTTCTCCGGCGCTGGCGCGCTCACACGGATTCTCCCTTTATCGGGGCGAGTACATCCTCACCAAGCGCCTGCAACCGCTCTCGATACTGCGGCTCCGAGTTGGCTTCCAGTGCCAGAACCGCCCACGTCACGCCCAACTCTCGCAAACAGTGCAGCTGATCCACCAGCGCCGTCGAATCCACCTCCGCCGTGTCGGTCATGCTCCACCCGAAAGGGACCATGCAGATATCGAGACTGGTTTGTCGTCCGTACTGATCAGAGATTTCCCTGGCGACGCCAATGCGCTGCTTCAGCGCCTCAATATCCGGCAAAGCAGCGGTCACACCGGCGCGGCTGGTAGGAAACGGAGTCCAGGCATCGCCGTAGCGTACTGCTCGGCGTATCGCGTGCTCACTGTTACCGCCAATCCATAAAGGCGGGTGTGGTCGTTGTGCGCAGCGCGGTTGAACTACCGCTTCATAGGCATCAAAACCGATGCCCTCGTATGTCACCGGCTCGCCCGTCCAGGCGGCTTTCATCACTTCCAGTGCCTCATCGCTCACCTTGCCCCGCTGCTGAAAATCAGCTCCCAGCGCCGCAAACTCACCTTGCATGTAGCCAACACCGACACCGCATATGACCCGGCCCTGCGAGAGCACGTCGAGGCTTGCAACGGCTTTCGCAGTCAACAATGGATTGCGATAAGACAAAACCAGAATGTTGGTATGCAGGCGCAAATGCGTAGTGCCCGCGCCGGCATACGACAATGCCACGAACGGATCCAGCGTGTGATGGCCCCCGCTCTCCAGCCACGACAGTGAGGGCGCCGGATGTTCGGTGACAAAGCAGGCATCAAACCCCGCTTGCTCGATCTCCGCGGCCAAGCCGGCTATCTTGCCGCCATGATTGAAGGTCTCTGGCGTACCCCGCCAATGAATGGGTAGCTGCACCGAAAATTTCATGTGTGTGAACCTGTATTCATCAAACTCATAAAAATAGCAGCGCAGCGTCGGTTACGACCTGGCAAATGATATCGGCGCATGGGCCACACCGCGCGTGGGAACCAGTTGATTGCGCACCACAGCGTGCTCATCCACTTCCCACTCGCCGATCGTATCCAGCAAGGTCTGCAGACCCACGCGCACTTCGAGCCGGGCCACCGCATGTCCAAGGCAGTGGTGAATGCCGTGACCAAATGAAAGGTGAGCCTTCACTATGCGGTCGAAGTCGAGCTCCCCCGGGCGCTCACAGAATTCCGGATCGTGGTTCGCTGAACCATAGAGCATCAACACCTGATCGCCCTCCGGAATCGTTACTCCGGCCACCTCCACATCCCGGGTAGTGACCCGAGCCAGACCCTGCACCGGCGAGATGTAACGCAAGAGTTCCTCAATCGCCGTTGGCCACCGTTGCGGCTCGACAATCAACTTGCGACGCTGATCCGGGTATCGCCCCAGAACTATCACCGCGTTGGATATCATATTCATCGTTGTATTCTGTGAGGCGTCGTGGAGTAGAGAACAGAAGCCCGCGATCTCCTTGTCGCTGATCTCCTCGCCCTTCACCTCGCTGTGAATGATTTTTGAAATCAAATCTTTCCCGGGGCGGCGACGACGCTCCGCGACCAGCCCCTCCCAGTATTGCTCCATCTCGCTGTACGCGCGCAACGCGGCTGGACTGGTAAAATCGGCGCCAGCCAGGGTATCCAGATTCCAGCCCAGAAACTGCGCCTGATCGCTCTTGGGCAAGTCCAGTAATTCACACATCGTGAGGGTAGGAATCATATGGGCGTAGGCAGTGGCGATGTCGGTGTGGCCCTGCTCTCGGAAACCATCTATCAGTTCCAGCGCGTGCTGACGCACCACCGGCTCCATGCTGGAGATTTTCGATGCGGTGAGGACTCTGGCCAGTACATTGCGCAATTGGTCGTGCCGCGGCGGGTCCATATTGAAAATATTGGGCGGTATCAAGCTGATATCCGTGTCGATCAGCGTGCCCTGAGCAGAGGAGAACGTCTGCCAGTCCGCCAGCGCATCCCGCACATCGTGGTAGCGACTGAGCATCCAGAAGTGCGGCCAGATACGATGATTTTTTACCGGGCACCGGTAGACAGGGCAATTTCTGCGCATGGCTTCATAGCTAGGATAAGGATTGTCAAAAAATTGTGGGTCGAAGGGATCAAATTGCACATCGAGCTCCTGATCTGTTATCGGTATTCGCTAATTCGCACAGACATTCTACTGCCCGATAGACGATGCTGCAGTTTGCATACCTGGCACCGGCCATGTCGCTACACTGCGCAGGAAGACCACCCGCAACTGTGTAGCATCGCTCAGGATTCTGGCCGCCGCGGACGTGCAAACCAAGATGGCCTATGGTGCCAGATCGGCCAGTTAGAAGTCATTATAGGTCAGTGTGCTTGCCGACCTTCGTCGATATGCGATGCTTTGCTCCAGAGACCATCACGCGGCCTGCAGACAAAAGAGACCAGCACATGAGCGAAGACAAAACCTTGCTTATTGGTTCGAACACCGAACCAGTCGCGGCGCTGGGCGCTGAACTCAAAGCCACCATGCGTCTGCTGCCTGACCTTGAGGACGCAGACAATGAACTATGGCCCTGGTCAGATACCCTGCAGCAATGGCGCGAGGCTGCGGTATCAGGCCACCATGCCCAGCGTATCGTGGTCATGATCTGGCCGCATCAGCAGGCTATAGCGCATTGTTCAGACACTGATTTTGCTTCCTGGTCGCGGCGGGCTGAAACGCCTCTGGCGCAGTGGTTTACTGCGCTGGGCTGTGCGCAACAACTCTGCAGCGATGGTGGCAGTGTCGTCGCTTTGGTCGAGCGCCCCGCGCCACTTGACAGTTCAGGCCGGGCACCGGAAGTCGCGGTCGCCGAGGGTGTTATTGCACTGATTCGCTCGCTGGCCAAATCTGAGGGTAACCGTGGCGTGCGGTTTAATGCGGTAACAACCCCCCTGCGGCTGTCGCCAACAAAGCTGGTTAACCCGGCGCCAGCGCTCGCCACTTACCCCGGGCAATTACTCCGTGAGGCACTGGGGGCGGTACGAATGATGCTCGGCGCTGATAGCTGCGGGGTAACCGGTTCCGCGGTACATGCCGACTGCGGGAGGTCATGGTGAAGACTGAAAGAAAGGTGGTGATGATTACCGGTGCGAGTGGCGGCCTGGGTCGCGGCATTGCGCTTGCATGCGCGGCGCAGGGCTGGAGCGTGTGGGTTGCCGCCCGACGAGAGTCTGCGGGTAACAATGTCGCCGCGGAAATCACCCGACAAGGCGGCGTGGCGCAATTTGTTCACTGCGATGCCGGAGTCCAGGAATCGGTGGAGACAGCACTGGCAACAGTGCTTGACGCCGAGGGGCGTCTGGACGGCCTGGTGCACAATGCCACAAGCGGTTTGTCTCCTCGCCCAGGGGCAGCGAGCGAGCTGTCCCTGAGTGATCTTCGTGACCATATAACCGTTTCGTTGCGCGGCAGTTACCTGCTCGCCCGCGCTGCTTTCGAGCCGCTAAAACAAAGCCAGGGAGCGCTGGTGCTCCTCAGCTCCGAAGCGGGTTTCGAAGGCAAGGCCCGGCTGCCCGCATACGCTACCGTTAAAGCCGCACAACGCGGTTTTGCGAGATCATTGGCACGCGAGTGGGGCAGCGCCGGTATTCGCGTCAATTGTGTCGCGCCGCTGGCTGCCACGGAAGCCATGGACGACGCCTTCCGACGCGACCCGGACATGGAAGAGCGTGTCCTGGGACGTCACCCAATGCGGCGCCTAGGCGACAGCGTGATGGATATCGGGCCAGCAGTCTGCTTTCTCTTGTCGCAGGATTCGCGCTACATAACGGGGCATACCCTGATGGTTGATGGCGGCAGCTGCCCCGTTACTTGAGCGGAGAAGCAGAGGCGATGCCGGTCAGAGCTGATCCATATAGGTGTCAGTGCCGGGCACCGCAGGAATAAAGGGTGAGGCCCAAGCCAGGCGCCCACCACAATCAGCGCGCAGGCCTCTGCCCAGAGCAGCCATCGATTCCGTCCACGATTCCCGGGGCGCATGATTCATAAAACCCAGCCACATGAAGCGGGGCTTATCCGCGGTCTGCTCCGCGTGCTTCACATTACCCGGCGCACCCTCAGGCAACGGCTCCGGCGCCATACATAACAACAAGCTCACCGGAGAGCTGGATAGCCACCTGGGCAACAACTTCTCGCGGCAGCGCGTGGCAAAATCTGTTGGATCGCAGTCAGGTTCCGATTCGACCAGCATCACGCTCAATCCGTGAAAGGGATGATCCAGTGCCAACTCGGGAGGCACACTATTGCCCGCCCGAGACAGGCTCCAGAGTTGCTGGTAGAAGTTGGTGGAAATATTATCCCGTGCAGGATTCATGCGTTTCTGCTGGTGCAGTTGCTGTACCCGCGCCACGGCCCAATCGACTGTGGCCTTGTGCTGCCCAGTCAGCATCCAGTACAACACCAACAGGGACCCACGCGACATGGATATAGCCGGGGGCCCGTCTGACGTGCGCAACTGCTTCAAGGCCCGCGTTGCCACCCAGCGTCGGCCGGCAAAAAAGCCGGGGCCCACCATGCAGCCGGCGTAAAAATGGTCGCGCTCATACCAGCGGTTGAACTCTGTAGCACAACCGGCGTGGGGCTCGACCAGAGAGAATAGCGCACTGCCCAGTTCAATCAGTGGCACATCAGTCATGCGAAACATGCTCAGGATATTTGGGGGCTACCATTGGCGTCACCGCGGGAGACCCAGCATACGCTCGCCAATGATATTGCGTTGTACTTCCGAGGTGCCGCCGCCAATCGCCACACCGAACGACCAGAGCATCCATTGCGACCAACGTCCTGCACCTGAGTCAATGCACAAACGCTCAGCACCCAGTACTTTCATGGCCAACTGCCCCAAACGCTTGACCAGGTCCGAGTAATACAATTTCAGCAGAGAGCCTTCTGCCCCGGGTAGTCCCTTGCGGCGTATTCGAGACACGGCCATCAATGTCATTGCCTGCAAAGCACGTACCTCAATGCGCAATCTGTTAAGTTCCCGTCGGTGCTCATCGTCAATCGCGGACAAAGCGCCACCCTGACCCTGCGCACGGACGCAATCGATAAGCTCGTCAACGGCGCGGGACAACTCTATCTGTAGCGGCATGAACGCTGTTCCACGCTCAAAACCGAGTTGACCCATGGCGACACTCCAGCCCTTGTTCAGGCCTCCGACCACGTTTTCGAGGGGCACTCGCACACTGTCATAAAAAACTTCGTGAAGATCGTTGCCACCGGCCATGTCTTCGATGGGACGTATGGTGATACCCGGACTATCCATGCGGCAGATCACCCAGGACAGACCCTTGTGGCGCTGCTGTGATGGATCAGTGCGAACCAGAACCTGCTGGTAATCTGCAAAGCGTGCGAAACTGGTCCAGATCTTCTGGCCATTGATCACCAGTTCATCACCGTCTACGACACCCTGGGTGCGCAACGCGGCCAGATCGGAACCGGCGCCCGGTTCCGAGAATCCCTGGCACCAGATGGTTTGGCCTTGCAGGATGGGCGGAAGATGCTCACGCTTGTGCTTTTCACTACCAAAAGCAATGATTGTAGGCCCGCCAAGATTGAGCCCATTGAATCGAAAGCCCTCATCAGGCGCCCCAGCACGAGCGTACTCTTGCAGAAAAATCAGTTGTTCAAGAGCGTCCAGCCCCAGGCCACCATATTCCTTCGGCCAGGATATGCCCGCCCAGCCACCCTGAAACAATGTCTGCTGCCATTGCAGATCGAAATCGCGTGCGGCGGCGTCAGTTGAAGGTGGGCGGGGAACACGGGGGATATGGGAGCCCAGCCACTCTCTGATCTCTTCGCGCAGTTGCTCCTGTTCCGGCGTGAATGCAATTTCCAACGTTTAGGCCCCTAGCAAGATTGGATTTCTGACTCGGCGGTCATGCGTTTCAGCTCTTCGCAGCCGGCGGTTCAATACCTTCCCCAAAGGGATAGGGCGGTTTCATCAAACCAATGGGTTCCAGGATGGGCGCCAGGTGAGTGCGGAAATGGCTGTCGATTGCCGCCAGTGTCCAACCGTCTTTCATGTACATGCCGGTACCGTAGCTCGGATGGTTCAGCAGAACCACCCTTTCACCGCCGGTTCCGAAAATCTGTCCCGATATGTAGTTCCCCTGATCGCTGCTGAGGTAGATCAACATGGGACCGTTCAGCTCCGGGTCGTGGTAGGGAAGTTTCACCTCTCTTCCATCCGGCCCCTTGTAGGTTTCTGACATACGGGTGGTCGCCAGGGGTGAAATGCCATTGACGCGAATGCCATACCTCGCCAACTCGAGAGCGAGGGTATAGGTTAGGGAGGCGATGGCCCCTTTCGCTGGAGCATAGTTGGCTTGTCCAAAATTGCCGAAATGGGCAGCGGATACCGTGGTGATAAGCGAGCCGCCACGGCCCTGTTCCCGCATCGACAATGCCGCCTGCTGCAAGCAAAAGAAAGTACCGAAGAAATGTACGTCCATGACACTGCGCACGTCCTCCTCAGACATTTTCAGGAAGGTACGGTCGCGCACGATGCCTGCGTTGGCTACCATGATATCGATGCTATCAAACGCATCTTTACAAGATCTTACCACTTCGAGGGCGCCGTTCGACGTACTGATATCTGCATCGCAACCAACGGCTTTGCCGCCGCGGCCACGAATTTCAGCAACCACTTTTTCCGCCTCGGCCAAATCGACGTCGTTCACCACGACTCGGGCCCCGGCCGACGCCAGCTGCAAACAGTGCGCTCGTCCCACACCGCGCCCTGCTCCCGTCACTACCGCGCCTTTGCCTTCGAGAATTTGCATAGCCCTTCGATACTCCTGTTTAGCGCTCTTGGGTGAACAAAAAACTCATGTTAGTCACCCGCCTCATTGACAAACATGTTCAGCGAAGATCAGAATGGACCAAAATTAAATCTGATCCGGCCAGTGATTACGATGCCGATCTCGCTCGATACGATAGCGCCTGGACAGCTGTCGAACATCATCCAGTGGCCAACTATGATGGTACCTCGCAGTGCAATATCCCAGAAAAAATAAGATTCAATTTTATCTGAGCCGTATGCATGAACGCGGTTTCACAGCGCAGGAAGTGCTCGAAGACACGCACCTCACAGAAGAAATGGTGAGCTCGGGCGCACTGAACGCAACACCCGACGCCTACCGCCGTATCATCATCAATATGCTGCGACTAACCGGTGACCCGCGTCTGGGCATATCGCTGGGCCAGGAATTCAAGATCAGCGACCTGGGCGTGCTGGGTTACGCCGCGTTGAGCAGTTCGACCCTGGCCCAGGCCCGGGAAGTGATACAGCGGTATTACACGTTGAACGAATACATACTTGCGCCTTCGAACTACATACGCAACGGCTGCTGGTACAGTGAGCTCCGGGAATCATTCCCGCTCGGTCGTCTTTTGCCGTTTGCCGTAGAGGAGTTCGTCAGCCGTTCTATCGCTCTGTCGACGAGCCTCATCAACCGCCCCTTCCCGATTCTGGAGATGCATCTGGCCTACCCCGAGCCGGAAAATAGCGAACTGTATGAGGAAACCTACCAGTGCCCAGTGTCTTACAACCAGCGTGGGACTCGCATCAGGTTCGACCTCGAATGCCTGCAGGACCCGATCACACTGGCAGACAACGAAGTCTTCGCGATTTGCGATCAGCAATGCCAGACACTGATCCAGGAGCAGGAGCGCCAGGACAGACTGCAAGAAAAAATAAAACGCATCCTGTTGAACATGCCGGGAAAATTTCCCTCCATGGAGGAGATGGCCGAGCGCCTTTGCATCAGTGCCCGCACGCTTCGCAGGCAACTGGGCCATGAGAACGTGTCCTATCAGCAGATTCTTGACTCCACGCGGGAGGGTTTGGCACTACAGTACCTCACGCACACATCACTCACGCCCAAGGAAATAGGTTACTTGTTGGGTTACACCAACGTCAGTAATTTTCGCCGCGCTTTCAAGAGCTGGACTGGCAAGCGCGTATCGGACTACCAGCCCTGAACCAGCATCTGGCCGATAATGATACATCCGGCCGGTTTGCACGCTGGTGGTGAGTCGTTAACCTGCTGTCCCAACGCATGGCGAACCGTTGCCAGCAGTCTATTGCTTATCCATCCATTACTCGGAGTCAGGCGTGGATTTACTTCCCGATAGCGACCAAGCGGCCATTGCAGATACCTTCCGGCAGTTCCTTGAAGCCAAGCTGCCCTTGCAACGCCTGCAACAGACAACTGAAAGCGCCACAAGCGATCAGAACTACTGGTCCGAGATGGCGCAATTGGGATGGTTCGGGATCGCCGTTGAGGAACACATGGGTGGCGCTGGATTGTCCGCTGTCGAAGAAACCTTGCTGTGTATTGCGGCAGGGAAACAGTTGGTCTGCCCCACCCTGATCGCCACAATGCTGGCCGCGCGTCTGGCTGCCAACGCGGGTGATCAGGCGCTGGCATCGCAAATCATAGCCGGTAAACACCGCGTCGTATTGGGCATACCGTTGCAAGGCGCCTCACTCTCGGTGGACGGCTGCACCGGGAATGCCCTGGTCCTTGGCTGCGCACCCAAGCCGCACAGCAACCATTACCTGTTGGTGATATCGCAGGATGCGAGTGCCCTGATGAAATGTGCTGCAGATGTGCCGATGCAGGAGCACAACAGTATTGACAGTACCCTGTCCATTGCTCGCATGGCCCTGAGCCAACTACCTGTTGAGGTTTGTGCAGACAACAAGAGTACTGACATCTATCTCCACGGCCAATTACTGACCGCTGCAATGGCGGTTGGCATGGCTGAGCGTGTAAAAGAACTTAGCGTTGACTATGCCAGCGAGCGTGAGCAATTCGGGCGCGCAATCGGCAGCTTTCAAGCCATCAAACACTACTGCGCCGAAATGGCCTTACGCTGCGAAGCTGCGCTCTCCCTGCTGACACAAGCCTGCCTCGAACTGGGGGAAAGGAGTACCGCCGCCAGTTTTGATGTGCCGGCGGCAAAACTGCTCGCGTGTGACGCGGCGATCAAGAACGCCGAACATGCCATTCAAATTCACGGCGCCATGGGATTTACCCGCGAGATGCCAATTCACCACTTTCTAAAACGAGCTCATGTTCTGGCCAACGCGTTTGGCGACAGCCGCCAGCTGCTCGAAACCATCGCGGCACAGCCCACACCTCAGTGAGCTGTGTGCCATACGGACGGCCTAAGCACGCGCCAGAAAGGGATCGGCCACGGCAACAACCTCGCTATCATCCAGTACCGCGCTGGCGATAATTTCCTCGAGGTAGCGGGCGTCCCACCAGTTCACCTGTTGTTGCTTGGCACGGCGAAAGAACAACTGAATATCGTAGTCTAGCGTGAACCCGATACCCCCATGGATCTGTTGCGCCTGCGCCGTAACGTCGCGCGCGGTGCGGCAGGCGAACAGCCGTGCCATTGCAGCGAGAGTACGGAACGGCTTGTTCTGGCTGTGCGCCCAGGCCGCCTCGTAAACCAGGACACGCGCACCATCGACAGCTGTGCTGCCATCCGCAAGATAGTGACTGATCGACTGAAACGCGGCCAGTGGTTTGTCAAACTGGGTGCGCTCACCGGCGTAGGCTACGGTTATGTCCAGCGCACGTCGGGCCAAACCCACTGCGTAGGCCGCATCAAGTATGATCGCTTCGGACATGACAGAATCCCAGATATCCCAACCCGATCCCTGTTCGCTAAGACGATGCTCGGGCGCAACCCTGACTTGGTCAAATTGGACCAGATACTGCGTATCAGAAGCCATGCTGGACTCCTGGACCAGCGAAATCCCAGGGGCATCCCGATCGACGAGAAACAGATCAACACCGTCACCCTCTCCCCGAGCCAGGACCAATAGCTTGTCCGCAGCTGCGGCAAAGAACACGTGCCGTTTCGTGCCCTGCAGACAATAGCCATTGACGTCGTTGGTAAAACGCATCTGCACACCTGACTGCGAGCAGCCATTGCCGGGCTCAAACCAGGCAGGGGTAACGATGACATCGCCTCTTGCAAGCATGGGCAAGAGCTCATTCTGCAGCTGGCCGGCAGCCGCCTTGCGCAAAGCCAACGCACTGATCACAGAGCTCACGAACATTGGAGTAGGCGCCAGCGCCATCCCGAGCTGCTCATGAATCGCGGCGTTGTCGAGCATCGACACCGCGCTGCCTCCCTGTTCTTCGGGGATCAATGTTCCAGTCAGCCCCGCATCACAGAACTTGCTCCACAGTGTTGTCGGGTAGCCGAAAGGGTCATTTTCCATCTGGCGCACTACGGCGGTACTGCAATGGTCATTGCAGATACTGCGCACCATATCACCGAGTGCCGATTGATCTTCACTATCGTCAAGGTTCATGTACAGGGTCCTTTATGTGTGTAATAACTTGCACAGGCGAGCGATCAGGGAAGCCAGTGCTCCGCCGGGACACTCCAAGGATTGTCGCTCGTGGACAGTGGCAGTGCTACACGAGCCTGGCATCGCGACGCCAGTCGCTCACCGGAATGGATAGCGAGCACTAGATCAATCCAGCCATAGCCGTAGTCCGTGGCCTTACACGCAGCAACCTCTCCGCTGATCACCATGTATTCGCCAGGGAATATGGAGTTCTTCATTTCGAAGCGCATGCGACCGATCCGCCCCTTGGGGCCGGTCCAGTCGGTGATATAACGCTCCAGCCATGCTGCCTGAGACGGTGTATTCAGAAAGATATCGCGCACACCGTTGCGAGCAATGGCGAAATCCTTGTCATGGTGCATGGGACGCCAGTCACGACTGGCCATAGCACCAAGCACGATCGTGGTGGCGCTAACGCTGTGCTGCAATGCGGGTAGCTGTTGTGCATGCAGCACGTCTGCAAAAATCCGGTTGTCGATAGCTTCATTCACGCTTCCGACTCCGTACCGCGTACATAGGCGAAGGCGGTGTAGCTATCGCTACCGACATATTCTCCAGCCTGGTTTTCAAACACCACGTCTACCACCCAAAACCGACCTCGACCCAAACGGGTCGTTTTCACACCGCTGATGGAACGAACCACCTGCCAGCAGCTCAAGCGATCACCAACGCGCACGGGCGCTCCAAGTATCAGCTCGTTCGAGGCGATTACAGCCTCAGGTAATTGCAGAAAATTCTTGAGGTCGAAATGTGCTTGCAAGGCAAGCCGTTCATCTTCTGCTCCCGGACACCAATAATGGGGCCGAAACCAGGTCGACAACATCGTCGGGGGGGCAATGGGGCCGGCGGTCAGGTTGTTTGCGGTTTCCTTGTCCCAGAACAGGGGGTTTCCATTCATCGCAGCGGCGCAGGCACTGAAGATATAGCCGGATTCCACTTCTATCTCGCAGCGTTCTCGATATTGCGGCTGGTCAATCAGCGCAGAAACAGATTCGGGAATTACCTCAAGCATCGCTCACTCCGCCGCCTCGCTCTCCAGTAGATCAACGATCTGTGACTCGCTATATCCGGCTCCACGCAGGATCACCGCGCTGTCATTCCTACCATCAAGACTCACCTGTTCCGGTCGCGGAATACCCGCCCACAAAGGTGCCAGTTGCTTGAACACACCATGTTGCGCGTGTTGAACCTCACACACGCTGCGTCGAGCCTGCAAGTGCGGGTCAACGGTGGCCTCGGCGACCGACAGGACCGGCGCCACACAGGTATCGCGGTGAGCGAGAAGAGCGACCCATTCGTCCCGGTCACGCTGGGAAAAAGCGTCGCGCAGAGCGTCGCGAAGCGCGGGCTGGCGCGCATCACAATACTGGGCCTCTTCAAAACCTTCCAAGCCCAACGCAGCACACAGGTTGGAATAGAACCGTGGCTCAATAGCCCCCACCGCAACAAACCGGGAATCACGTGTCGGGTACACGCCGTACCACGCGTAGCGGCCCGTCAATAGGGCACTACCTGCCGTAACAGACTCTCCAGTGGCCAGATACTGATCGACATACAACGACATCATCGACAACACACCATCGATTACAGCAACATCAAGGTATCTTCCCCCCCCGCTACTTCCTCGCTGCAGCAGCGCCGCCATTATCGACATACAGGCCTGCATACCACCACCGGCACTGTCAGCCACCGTGGCACCGGGCAATGCCGGCGTACCATCTGCCGCACGGCCCGTACACTCGAGGAAGCCACCCAGGGCGAGATAGTTGATATCGTGTCCGGCCCATTGCGCATAGGGCCCCGACTGACCGTAGCCGCTGGTAGAGCAGTACACCAGGCGCGGATTGATATTCGACAGGGTGGTGTAATCAATACCCAGTTTGTTCACGACCTGAGGCCGGAAACTCTCCAGCAACACGTCCGATGTTGCGACCAGTCGATACAGCACTTCGCGGCCGCTTTCCAGCTTCAGATCCAAATTCAGCCTTTGCACACCCCGTCGTGCACCGTAGGCGTGGAATGCGGGCTCGATCTGGCGGCCGTTCGCAATACTGCCTATCTGTATGACTCGCGCCCCATAATCAGCCAGCCACTGCGCGGCGCGAGCGGACGGGCCAACACTCGCCAGGTTAAGAACCGTTATGTCATCCAGCATATCGGTGCTTTCCCTAGAAGTTCTTCGGAAGGCCCAACTTGCGGCGCGAAATAATGTTCTTCTGTATTTCCGAGGTGCCGCCACCGATGGTATCGATTACGGTATAGGTATAAGTACTTTCTGCGCGGCCCGCCATCGGCGCTGTAGCGTTCCCGACAGACAACTGCGCACCGGGTCCGGCAATATCCATGCTGGCGTCGGCCAGCCTTTTCGACAGCTCGGTAGCGTATAGCTTATAGGCAGAAGCTTCACTGGTCGGCGGGGTATCGTGTCCCAGAGCAGCGGATACCACCTTTAATCCCAGCAGACGCGCCACTTCACACTCAGTCGCCAGTCGGGCGACACGCTGGCGAATCACGGCATCTTCAATCAAGGGTTTACCATCTCGGCACTCCTGCCTGACGTAATTGAGCAGGACATCCATACGCTCACGGATCGGCGCAAAGGTGAACATGGTAAAACGCTCGAGGTCGAGAGCCTCTGAGATATACTGAAAGCCACGATTGAGATCGCCCACGCGATAGTCATCGTGCACGAATACATCATCAAAGAAGACCATATTCGTGCGTTCCCCCCCCATGGTCGGCATGGCGTGGATGGTCAAACCAGGGTCATTCATCGCAACCAGAAACAAGGTGATGCCATAGTGCTTTGCTGCATCCGGATCGGTACGAGCCCCCACCCAATACCAATCTGCAAAGTGTGCAGAGGTCGTGAACATCTTCTGGCCGTTCAGCAACCAGCCATCGCCCTTGCGCACAGCTTTCAGGCGCATTGCAGCGGCATCCGAGCCCGCATTAGGTTCGGAATAGCCAACAGCGAACTCTATTTCAGCATTGAGAATCTTAGGCAGAAATTCACTTTTCAGGATCTCATTGCCATGGCGGATCAGGGTTTTCCCGATAATGCCCACACCCTTGCCGATCTGCGGGGCACCGACAGACGCCAGCTTTTCATTCAGCAAGTACTCATAGACTCCGCTCGACTCGGAACCGCCGAATTCCTTTGGCCATGTAAGCCCCAGCCAGCCTTTTGCCGCCAGCTTTCTCATGAAGGCCCGTCGTTCGGGCGTATCACTCACTTGCGCCATATTCTCGCGAGTGACATCCATGACACCGGGCTCTCGGTGTAGCTGGAGAAATTCGTCAACCTCGCGGACAAAGGCCAGTTCTTCCGCTGCGAACTCGTAATCCATTGCTGATTCCTGCCACTAACTCACGCGCCAAATACTAGCACCGGTAGCCCGTGCTCGAGCCCACCACGCTGGCTCCAAACTGGTCGACCAGAGGTCAGAAGCGGACAAGGAAACCTCTGTTCCGGCGCAACCGCGGGGCAGCACAGGCACGTTATGCGTAGCGCTTCTTCAAAGCTTCTTTCAGCACCTTTCCACTAGGGTTGCGCGGCAAAGAGTCAACGATCTCCAAACGTTCCGGAAGTTCCTGCTTGAGCAATCCCTGCTCCAGACCGAATCTGGAGAGCAGTTCCAGAGACAGGGCTTTGTCAGGATTTTTCAACTCGACCACGGCGCAACAGAGCTCGCCACGCTCCTCGTCCGGCAAGGCAACAACGGCGATTTCAGCAATATCCGGATGAGAGTAGAGAATGCCCTCGACCTTACTGGCCGAGATGTTTTCACCCTTGCGTATGATGATGTCCTTGGCGCGCCCGGTCACAGAGAGCCAGCCCTCCACATCCACTTGGCCGAGGTCGCCACTATTGAAGAAGCCCTCGCTGTCAAATGCCTCGGCATCCAACGCGCTATCGACATAGCCTTGGCTTTGATGCGGCCCTCGCAACCAGATTACTCCCTGCTCACCCGGCCCGAGAATCTGCCCATCCTGCCCTTTTATCCTTATCTGCATTCCCGGCAGAGGTCGGCCCTCGGTATTCGCCAGGCGATCGTCGGGGTCTCGCACTGTGTTCATCACAGCGATCGGACATTCCGTCATGCCATAGCCGCTTATAAAACCTGCACAAGCAAGCCCTTCTTTCACCTCTTCATGCAATTGAGGCGGTTTGGTCGAACCGCCACCCGTCACATAGCGCAGCGCTGGCATGATTGGTGTGTCGGGCTGTGTACGCTGAACTTTTAGGTAGGTTTGAGCAAAGACGACCCCGGCACCCGCCACCGTGACTTTATGCTTCTTTAGATAAGGAATAACATCAGCCGAGAACGCTTCCACCAGAAGGCATTCGCACCCTGTGAGCAGGAACGCTACCAGCCAGGAGAATCCCCCAATATGAGTGAAAGGAAATACCAGGGGCACCACATCGTCAGCAAACAGTTCGAGTACGCCAACCATACCACTGCCAGTGGCGATCAAGCTGTCATCAGTATGTTTTGCACCTTTGGGATCAGCGGTGGTCCCCGAAGTGTAGAAAACCCATTTCACAGCCGATTCTGCCGGCTCTGTGGCCGGCACCGGCAGCACGTCCTCGCACATGGGCAAGCCTTCACCACCTGAAGCCCTGCTATCAAACGCAAGTGTCGCGAGCCCATTTTGTTCGTTGGCTATTCGAGCGGCCATTCCTGCGTAGTCGAACTCTTTCCATACCCGGGGGGTCACCAGAAGATCGGCGCTCACCTGACGACAGATAAAGCCGACGGTCGCATCACGCAGAATTGACAACATCGGCACCTGCGTCGCCCCCAGGCGACTCAATGCCCCCGCCAAAAGTAGCGCTTCCTGCCAATTGGGGAGCTGCCACGCAACTGTACTTGCCGCACCGATGCCACGCTTTGACAACGCGGAGGCCACCTTCTCAGCCGCGCGCTGATAATCCAGATACGTCAGTATCTGGCCACTCTCATCACGGAGAAAGATGCTATCTGGCGACTGCACCGCTCGAAGGGCAATCAACTGCCATAGCGTTTTTTTACGATCCATATGCTTGATTCAGCTCCTGTCGCTCAGCTTGACGTGTAGGCATACAACACTTGCAGATCATAAACGAGCGCCGGCTTGTCTTTATCGACCTGCTGAATAGTGACTTCGCTGGTCAGCAACACCCCCCGACGGTGCTCTTCCACGCGCTTCACACGCTGCCTGGAATGGACGCTTTGCCCTACCGCGACTGGCGACAGGAAGCGCAAGCCGTCAGAACCATAATTCGCCGCACTGCTGTAGCCACTGAGCTGGTAATCCTGTGGTGGACGCAGGCTTGGCATCAGCGACAACAACAAGAATCCGTGGACGATGGGGCCACCAAAAGGACTCTCACGCTTGGCGCGCTCCACATCCACGTGTATCCACTGGCGGTCTCCGGTCAACGCGGCAAACTGATTGACCATCTCCTGGGTGATGGTCAGGTCGTCTGACCACTGACCGAATTCGTCACTGACAAGCGCCTGGAGCGCCGCTGTGTCATGTACCTCGATATTCCGCATTTCTGCATTGCTCATCGTTCTGTTCTTTCGTTCGGGCGACAGGAATGCCGCTGTTTCAATCGGCGCCGAGAATCACTACTCCACAAGCCTGCGGCGTGCCCCCGATGTTATGACTTAACGCGGTGTTAGCGCCCGCAACCTGACGCTTCCCGGCCTCGCCGCGCAGCTGTAGTGTGTTTTCGTAGAGCATGCGCACGCCGGTAGCGCCAGTCGGGTGTCCAAAGCTCTTCAGGCCACCATCCGTGTTCACAGGCAGCTCTCCATCAAGCTCGAACGTACCTTGATCGATGTGTTCCTTTGCCGCACCCCGGGCACAGAAACCCAGGTCCTCATAGCTCAGAAGCTCTGTCAGGGTGAAACAATCATGCAGCTGTGCGATATCTATTTGACGTCTCGGGTTACTGATTCCCGCCTGTCGGTAACATTCTCGAGCGGCGCTACGCGTAGGCTGCCACCCGAGAAAATCAAAGTCGGGATCGGATTGCGGGTTTCGGCCCAGAGTCACTGCCGCACCTTTGAGCCAAACCGGTCGCTTGGGGTAGGCGCGGGCCGAGCGGGCGCTCGACAGCACCAGCGCCGAAGCACCATCGGACTGTGCCGCACAATCATACAATCCGAACGGCCAGGAGATCATCCTGGCATCGAGAACATCCTCTACGGTAATTTCCTTCTTGAGCATGCTCTTGGGCGCCAGGGTACCGTTGTGATGATTTTTGACTGCAATTCGAGCCAGCGTCTCGCGCCCGGCACCGTATGTTTCGAAATATTTGGCAGCGCACAGTGAGAACCACGCGGCAGGTGTCATTGGCAGACCACGACTGGTGGTCAAGGACACGCTTGGCCCCGAAACTCCCCGGTCTTTCGGTTTATCAAATCCCACCACGAGAACAGTTTCGTGGAGGCCCGCGGCTATCGCCATGGCGGCACAACGAAAGGCATCTGTCCCTGTTGCGCAGTAGTTCTGCACCAGAGTAATCGGCAAATCGTATAACTTCAGAGCTTCCGCTACTTCTGCCGTACCGCGCGATGGATACAGGGCGCCGCAGAAAACGGCATCGATCTGACGCTGAGCATTTTCTATACCTGCGTCCCGATAAGCCTCGAACGCGGCCTCAACAATCATGTCCTCAGATGAAGACGTCCAGTTTTCACCGAAACGCGAGCACCCTGCCCCTACGATGGCGACTTTGTCACGCATGGTATCCGTCATTCCATTGGTCTCTCTGTGTTCTCTTCCAGATAGTCTACTGACTGCAGCAATCGACTTTTCCAGAAATAGGCCGGCTTGCCCCCCGCTGCGTGGATTCGCCGGAATACAAACTCAACGGGCATTCCCGTAAACAGTTCCTCATCGTTATAGTCGGCCATCTGAACGTATACTCGAGCACCACCTTCAACTTCGCACATGCCAGCAACTACGGGCGGAACAGGAGAGGGGAAAAAGTAGTCGCGCGTGTAGCTCGCGATTTGAGCGCTGCGAGAGGCCAATGCAACGGCTTCAAAGTTGTCGCGCTGGTGACAGCGATAGCAAAGGCGCGCTGCAGGAAACTGCTCTGTACCACATTCGAGACAACGGACGCCCAGAAACGCAATATCGGAATCCTGCTCTCGGTAGCTCGTGGTGGCTGATATGCCATCGGCCGGATTCACCGGCGCACGGGCAACATCCAAACCGCGACATTGCAGATACTGGCGGTAACTGCGCATACGAATGCCGGCACCGAGTTGCGCCGACAGGCTTCCGTGAGAAAATTGGTCGCTGTCCTCCAACCGCCAGCTCATCGCGTGCGCACCATCGCCGTAAGAAACCGTGATCAAGCGATCCCCTGACTTCATGTCCTGCATCGCCTGCGCCAACATGAGCGGCACCATGGCTACACCACAGTTTCCAATGCGACCGAACAGAGAGGAGACAAGCTGCTCAGGTTCGAAGCCCAATTGATGGGCCAGGCTCCGCCCGCTGCGTGGATCCGGTGCATAACAAGCGAGATAGCGCACTGACTCTGCGGCGGGGCCACCCTGGTCGGCAAGTGCGTGCATCGCAGCCAACACGCCTTCTTGGTAGCCGTGCTTAACGATAAATCGATCTTCCCAATTTCTTAGCGTGGTCGCGCCATCTTCGCGCCAGACGTCGTAGAGCTGCCGGTTGATTGCCGCATCAGACTCCAGGCGCAATGCGCCATTGCCCTCAACCAGCAGCGCCACGGCGGCGTCACCGAGCTGTTGCTCCTGAGCCGAATAAGGCTCTGCGGTACGCATGTCGCTAGCAACAACCAACACTCTTGTTGCACTGCCTGCCGCGACCGCATCCATAGCAGCCCGTAGAGCGTTAGCTGACGATCTCAGACTCCCGCCAAAATCCGCAGTTAAAATATTCTCACTGTGATTGAGGGCCTTGGCGACGATTGCAGCGGCCGATTTCTCGACGAAAGGAGAGGTCGTCGATGCCATGTAGAGAGCATCAACAGGACCCGCCGCGGCGTTGCGCAAGCAATCACGGGCGGCAGAGACGGCCATGGTGATGGCATCCTCGTCAAAACCGGCTACGGCCTTTTCCGCCACGGATGATTTCCTGTCAGGGGCATTGATCATACTCAGTGGCAACCGCAGACGCGGAATGTGAATGCCAATTGCGGAGATACCGGACATAGTGTTTCAGGTTCAGGCTGTTGTGAGTCAGCTGCAGATAGTAGGAGCGTTGTCCACGGGCTGTAAATTGTGGGATCAATCGTTTTCTGGGAACGACCCCCGATTGGCCATATTTGATATGCATGGCGGCCCATTCAACCTGTGACCTGAGCGGGACTGCTCGCTATGCTCACCTTATGGCAACCCGCGTTGAAATCGCTCGTTGGTGTGCAACATCGTCCGTCGGGGGAGTACCTACACCGTGTCTACAGATAGTGTTCTTGTTGATCGTCAGGGTCATACGGCAATTCTGACGCTCAATCGACCTCATCGTCACAATGCTTTTGATTTTCCTATGATGAGCACACTGGGGGAGGTGTGGCGAGAATGCACCGAAGACGATGAGGTCCGCTGTGTGATCGTCACGGGCAGTGGCGACAAAGCATTTTGCACCGGCATGGACCTTGCGACGATCCCGGAGGCCGATGAAGGCGCTGTGGCAACGACTGATGTAGCCCTGGAAGAGTCCCCGGTGTTTCGTCTTACCGCGTTACAGAACCAATGCTGGAAACCGGTTATTACGGCCATCAATGGCATGGTCTGCGGGGGAGGCTTCCACTTTCTTGTGGACAGCGATCTGGTGATAGCGGCAGAACACGCTACCTTTTTTGACAATCATGTGGCCATGGGGCTGGTGGCTGGCCTGGAACCGGTAGCACTGAGCCGCCGTATTCCCCTGGAAACGGTCTTTCGCCTGGCGTTTCTCGGCGGCACAGAAAGAATGAGTGCCGAAGAGGCATTTCAATCGCGCCTGGTGGGAGAGGTTGTGCCGGCCGCGCAACTCATGCAGCGCGCCCTGGATCTCGCCGAGAAGATCAGCCGCCACTCTCCCACAGCCCTTATGCGTACCAAGCAGTCCATATGGCAGTCTCTGGATCGGGGCTTGCACAACGGCCTTGAAAACGCCTGGCGCCTGATCGGCGAGCACCAGTCCCATCCGGATGCGAGCGAGGGTGCCAGGGCTTTTGTAGAGAGGCGACCTCCAACATGGAGCAGCATACCCGGAAAACTGAAGAAATAACTGGCCTCAGCTAACGCAGGATGACCTGATGTATCAAACACTCCTTCTTGAACAACACGACTCTGTCGCCGTTATCACGCTGAATCGACCCGAAAAGCTCAATGCGTACACGGTACGTATGGGGGAAGAGTTGGTGCATGCTTTCGGCACCATAAAGGGAACTGAATCAGTTCATGCCGTCGTCTTGACTGGAGCTGGGCGGGCCTTTTGCGCAGGGGTCGATCTGAAAGCTCTGCAGAACAGCTCAATCGAGGATCAGGATGGTGACCTACCCCAACTTGGTCAGGAGAGATTCGTACAGAGTTTCGCTGAAGATCTCTACCACTATCCCAAACCTGTTATCGTTGCGGTAAATGGTCCTGCCGTGGGCGTCGGTGTCACCATGTGCCTGCCCTGCGATATACGTTTGGCAGCCAGCGACGCCACTTTTGCCATGCCGTTCGCCAAACTCGGTATTGTGCCCGGGCTGGGTAGCAGCTATCTGCTACCACGCCTGACGGGCCCCGGGAATGCCCGCCTGTTGACGCTGACAGGGCTTCGAATCAACGCTCAAGAGGCATTGAATATGCGCCTGGTAGAGCAGGTGCACCCGCCGGAAAAATTGCTTGGGGCGGCCATGACCTTGGCTGAGACGATGGCGCAGGCTTCGCCAAAGGTGCTAGCGCTGATCAAGGAGGCGCTCAATGCGGGTGCATCGTCAGACTCAATTCGGGCATCCATTGCCCATGAACACAACTGTAACGCCCGGCGTTAAGTTCAAGCTTCGGAACCCTTTTACCCTCTGAAAACCAGTTTAGGGATGTCGCAAACCGCGCGGAGCGAATCCACGCTGGTATGGCGCTGAGCCAGGAAACGTCGAACTTCGCGAAACCTTCTCGGAAACAAGCCAACGTTATGCCAAACTGGTCAGGTAATCGTTGGACCAAAACAATGAACTTTGACATTCCAGAAGACATAAGCGCCTTCCTGCAAGAGCTCGACACCTTCATCGAGGCGCAGATCAGGCCACTCGAACAGGCCGGCGACAACATCCGCTTCTTTGATCATCGCCGGGAGGACGCGCGAACCGATTGGGAACGAGACGGCCTTCCCAACGAGGAATGGGAAGCATTGCTGCACCAGGCCAAGCAGCTGGCGATCGGCGCGGGCATTTTCAGCTACCCCTTCCCGGCCGAACACGGTGGTCGCGACGGCAGCAACCTCGGCATGGCCATTATACGCGAGCACCTGGCCGCCAAAGGTCTGGGGCTGCACAACGACCTGCAGAATGAACACTCGATCGTCGGCAACAATATCGGCCTGCTGCTCATGCTTGAATACGGCACCGAGGCGCAAAAAGCCGAATGGCTGGACGGGCTGAAGAACGCGACCCGCGGCTTTGCCTTCGGGATTACCGAGCCCGAACACGGCTCGGATGCCACCTGGATGGAAACCAGCGCCATCAAGGACGGTGATCACTGGGTCATCAATGGGGAGAAAACCTGGAATACCGGTGTGCACACGGCACACTCCGACATGATCATGGCCAGAACCTCTGGGGAACCCGGTGACGGCAACGGCATCACCGCTTTCCTCGTGCCCATGGATACGCCCGGGCTCAAGGTTGAAGAGTACCTGTGGACCTTCAATATGCCCTCCGACCACGCGCGCGTCTCATTGAACAATGTGCGTGTGCCAGCGTCGGCCATCTTCGGCGGTGAGGGCAAGGGCCTGCAAGTGGTGCAACATTTCTTCAATGAAAACCGTATTCGGCAGGCCGCCTCAAGCCTGGGTGCCGCGCAATACTGTGTGAATGAAGCGGTGCAGCACGCGCGGGAAAGGAAACCCTTTGGCAAGCCGCTGGCAACCAACCAGGCCATTCAATTCCCGCTCGTCGACCTGCAAGCGCGCTGCGAAATGTTGCGCGCACTGATTCACAAGACAGCGTGGCTTATGGATCGGGACGGGGCATTTTCCGTGTCCGACAAAGTATCCATCTGCAACTACCAGGCCAACCGTCTTTGCTGTGAGGCCGCCGACACCGCGATGCAGGTTCACGGCGGCATGGGTTATTCCCGCTACAAACCGTTTGAACATATCTACCGCCACCACCGCCGCTATCGCATTACCGAAGGCGCGGACGAGATACAGATGCGTCGTGTGGCGGGTTATCTGTTCGGCTTCATGAAACAAGACAAACCAAAAGGTGTGAGTTGATGTCAGTGGATTCCCGCTTCCTAAATGCAATGAAGACGGTGCTGGAACGTGAACTGGACGGTTTTCAGAGCATCGAAGAGTGTCAGCAGTTGACGGCCGGTGCCAGCCAGGAAACCTACCGCCTGCGCATTGCGACTGAAAAGGGGCCGCGGCGCTACGCATTCCGCCGCAGCCCGACCAGCGAGAATGGCGCTCCCATTCCAGGCCAGGTTGGACTGGCAACTGAGGCAAAGTTGCTACAGCTCGCGGAAAAGGCCGGCATTCCCGTACCCGGTGTGGTCTACCTCCTCAAAGACAGTGACGAGCTGGGTTCAGGCTTCCTGATGCAGTGGCTCGATGGCGAAACACTGGGCCAGCGCATCGTGCGCTCCGAGGCCCTGGCCGGCATTCGGCCACAACTGGCCAGGCAGTGCGGGGATGTGTTGGCGCGCCTGCACGCCATTGAAATTGATGCAGACACCGCGGCCAGTCTACCTACTGTGAGCCCTGCAGCGCTGGTAAAGGAAACCTGGGACGCCTACCGCGTGCTGAATATTCCCGTGCCCATGATCGACTTCACCGCGCGCTGGCTGCTGGAACACCTCCCAGCGAACACGCGGCAAACCCTGGTCCACGGTGATTTCCGCAACGGCAACCTGATGATTGATGAATCCGGCATCGTCGCAGTGCTGGACTGGGAGCTCACCCAGATTGGCGACCCGGTCCGCGACCTGGGCTGGCTCTGTGTCAACTCCTGGCGCTTCGGCAAAGATCACCTGCCGGTTGGCGGTTTCGGCACCATCGAAGATCTTCTGGCAGGCTACGAGGAAACGTCCGGGATCACGGTCAGTGAGGAAGACCTGCGCTTCTGGCAAGTCTTCGGCTCTTTCTGGTGGTCTATCACCACACTCAATATGGCCCACACCTGGCGCACAGGCGACACGCCCAGCCTGGAGCGCCCGGTCATTGGTCGGCGTTCCTCCGAAGCCCAGATGGACTGCGTGAATCTGCTGATTCCCGGCCACTTCGAACTACCGACCGAGGTCAAACTGAGTGAGGGCACACAGCTACCGATGCCTGCCGAACTTCTGGAAGGGGTAAGAACGTTCCTGACAGAGGACGTTGCAGGTGGCGGGGACGAGCGCTTTGGCTTCCTGGCAAAGGTCGCCGCCAATTCCCTGGGTATCGCGCAACGGGAATTGCTGTACGGCCCATCCCTCGCCCACGCAGAACAGCAACGGCTCGGCGCATTGTTCGGCGAAGGCTCGCTGGATGACTTGCGCTGGCAGCTCAGTCGCGAGCTGCGCGACGGGCTTGAGCTGACCACGGCAGGGTTGGCGGAACATTTGCGGTTCACCGTAGCCGGGCAACTGAGTATCGATCAGCCGCGCTACCCTGCTCTACAGAGCCATCACTAGGACTCGTTCTGATTTTACGACTGAAAACCGGTATACGATTCGTCAGTTCGCTACAGTGAAAGGAGTGGGAAGATCGCACCGCGTGTTGATGCCCGCGGGATCCTAACTGCTGGCTTTATGCTGCTTGAAGGCCTTGGACTGAATACCGTGCTTTTTCAGCAGCGTCTGCAGGTGGGAGCGGTTCAGGTCCAGCTGCTTGGCCAGATCTACAACCCGGCCTTTGGTATCCCGAAGGCCGTTCTCCAGAAAGCGCTTTTCCGCGGCATCGCTGGCAAGGCGTTTTACGTCAGCCAATGAACCAGAATAGCTATCCGGCTGCGCCACTTGTGCCGAGCTGGCAGTGCGGATATTTTTCGGCAGATGCACGATGTCAGCAACCTCGTCTGCCAAACAGGACAGGCGATAAACCAGATTGCGCAGTTCCCGTACATTCCCGGGGTAACCATAACCGAGCAAAAACTGGTGCAGATTTTCCGAGAGCTTCACGGGCGGCCGGCCCAACTGCTCAGATGCCTCGGAAAAGAAAAAATCACAAAGCAGCGGGATCTCGTCGCGCCTCTCGCGCAGTGGCGGCAAACTCACGTGAATCACACCCAGGCGATAGAACAAATCCTCTCGAAAAGCGCCTTCTTCCGACATTTGGGCCAGGTTGCGATTGGTTGCCGCGACGACGCGCGTATCCACTGCGGTCACTTCATCCGAACCCACTCGCTGAATCTCATTGGCCTGGAGTACGCGCAACAGCTTTACCTGACCCTGCATCGGCAGCTCACCGACTTCATCAAGAAATATCGTTCCGCCATTCGCGGCTTCAAAGCGGCCTTTACGGTCGCTGGTAGCTCCTGTGAACGCGCCCTTCTTGTGCCCGAACAGTTCCGATTCAATCAGGTTCTCGGGTATGGCACCACAGTTGATGGAAACAAACGGCTTGTCCGCCCTGGTACTGTTGGCGTGGATAACCTTGGCAAACAGCTCCTTGCCCGTACCGCTCTCACCGTCGATGAGTATGGGCAGCATCGTCGGCGCCGCTTTGCGGACAATCTCCAGGGCCTCCAGCAAGCCCGGGCTTTCGCCTAGAACACCCTCGAAGCCCAGTTCATCGTAACTCGAGCGCTTGCTTGCCCCACCGGTTGTCTCGACGGTTTTTTGTGTGGTGGCTCTCTCCAGGCGCTCGGTCCGGGAAGCAAGCAGAATGTCAGCCCGCAGCGCATTGAAGTCTTCCAACAATGCGCCGATTTCCTGTTTATCAAGATAGGTGGCCAACCGCAGGCGTGAACGGACAATCTCGACTTTTTCGATCAATCCGCCATGACTTGCAGGCGCTTGGGATTTAAAACTGAACTGTTTCATACGGTGATCTGCTTCTGCACCAGTTGATAATACATTCCTTTCGCTGCAATCAGCTCGTCGTGCGTACCGCTTTCGGCGATTGCACCGTTGTACAGGACCAGGATTTTATCGGCGCGCATGATGGTGCTCAGGCGGTGAGCTATAACCAGCGCAGTACGACCCTCCAATATGCCGTCCATATTACTCAGGATATTGCTCTCGGATTCTGTATCAAGGGAGGATGTGGCTTCGTCCAGTATCAGGATGCGTGGATTGCGGTAAAGCGCCCTGGCAATACACAGCCGCTGAACCTGCCCCCCCGACAACCCTGTACCGCGCTCGCCAACCTCCTGCTCGTACCCCCGGGGCAGATTACTGATGAAGCCGTGCGCATCCGCCAGTTCCGCGGCGTCGACGATGCGCCGCTTATCGGGGTCCTCATCGCCCATGGCGATATTTTCTGCGATCGTGCCCTGAAACAGCAGGTTACTTTGCATTACATAACCAAGTTGCGCGCGGTAGCGCTGGGTCTCGATAAGATTCAGGTCGTAGCCGTCGACCAGAATCTTCCCCTCGGTCGGGGGGTAGAACCCCACCAGTAGCTTGGCGAGAGTGGACTTGCCGGAGCCACTCTTGCCAACCAATGCCACCAGCTCGCCCTGCTTTATCTCCAGGTTGATATCTTCCAGCACGTAGTTCGTATCATTGTCGCCATAGCGGAAGTAGACATTCTTGAAGCTCACATCACCTTGCAGGTGCGGCAGCACAATCCGCGAGCTCATTTCTTCGGGCTTCTGCTCGGGCTCAAGGTCGAGGACATCCCCGAGGCGCTCCATCGCGATGCCCGCGGCGTGTAATTCATCCCACAGACTGACCAGTTGCATTAATGGCGTCATCACCGAACTTGCCAGCATGTTGAAGGCGATCAGTTGCCCGACACTCAGCTCTTGCGCGATCACCATATTGGCCCCGATGTAGAGGATGGCTACCGTAGCGGCGATATTGAGTAGCTGGCTGCCAAACGCCACATACATCTGAAACCCTTGGGCATCGTATTGAACATTCAGGGCATTGGCGTACTTCCGTTCCCAGTTGAGGCGCACCTGGCGTTCAATGCCCATGGCCTTGACTGACTCGGCTGCGCTGACCGTTTCCATCAGAAGCCCTTCGGCTTCGGTGGATGTCTCGAATATCTTGCGGCTGTACTCCTTCATACGAGGCGTGACTAGGACTGTCAGCACGAATATGGGAATAACCAGGGCCAGCATTATTAACGTCAGCTTGACGTTGTAGAGAAACATGACGGTCAAATACACGAACACCATCATGACGTTCAGCACCGTGCCTACCGTTTGCCCAGTAAGAAAGTCACGAATGGTCTGGTTTTCCTGAAACCGGGCAATCACATCGCCGGTCCGCCGGTTGGCGAAGAATGCGACCGGCAACGCCAGCGCGTGCTGGAAAAAACCAGACATCATGGCGAAGTCCAAGCTTCGAGTCATGAATGCCGAGAGATAGCCTCGCATGACAGTGGTCAACTGTGCGAACAGCTGACTCAGCACCAAGCCCACGGTAAGCATCAGCAACAGCTGGGTGTTCTCGTGCACGATTACTTTGTCGAGGATATTCTGGGTAATCACCGGTGGCGCCAGCCCCAGCAACTGAATGACCAACGCGGCGAGAAAAAGGTGTGCAACCGTTGATCGATGTGGTGTCAGGTAGCCTAGAAACCGCTTCCAGGGTGACTCCTGAGCTGGCGCATTCGAATCGATATTGGTAGGTTTGAAAAGCAGACATGTTCCCGTCCAACCCTTCTCGAACTCTTCAATAGTCAGCTTGCGAAACCCCGGGCCCGGATCAGCCACCCAGACGTGCTGACTCGATATGCCGTAGACCACAACAAAATGGTAGCCCTCCCAGTGCGCGATCAACGGAAAGTCGAAACTCTTCATGGCGCCCAGCGTGGACTGCACACCGCGAGTACTGAAACCCAGTGCTTCTGCGGCCTTGGCCACGCTGTCCAGCGAAGCCCCCTCACGGGATACGTTTACAAGATCACGCAGTTTACCCAGCCCCATGGGTACACCGAAGTATTTGCAGACCATGGCGAGACATGCGGCTCCACAATCCATTTCCTCCGCTTGCTGCACAAGCGGAAAGCGCTCCAGCACACGCTGACCAAAGCCAGCCTTGGATTCAACATCCAGGCTGAACTGGGAGCCCCGCTTTTCGCGGAGTTGTTTTTGACGCATCAATTCCCGATCAAGAAACTGGATGCGGTCCTCGATGGCTGGACGCAGCCTGGGGTTGTGCTCAAGTATTGCGCGAACAGTATCCTCGGGAATGATAAGCAGAATCAGGTCGGTTTCGGCCAGGGCGGAGGCCAATTGCTCCTGACGCAACAGGCATGCCTTCTCCCCAAATATCTCGCCTTGAGCCAGGGTCGCCAGCGGATACTCGACATCCTTCTCCCGCCTTACCAGGCGAACCCGCCCCTGCCGGATAACGTAGAGTCGGCGATCACTGCTCGAATCCTGCGTGATCACTTCGGTACCCGCGGCCACGCTTTTAATCCCTACACTGGCGACCAATCGTTTCAGCTCGTCCGCATCGACCGCGCTACCCAGTTCGAAGAACTGACTGACCACACCACCCGCTGCTCGAATCGCGGCGTGGCTACTCATGAAATCCTCGGCCTCGGAATTCTCTTTGAATACCGCGGCGAATGCGGAGGACGGAATAAGTGCGATCTCCGTCGCCGACGACGCTCGACAGGAAAATTCGTAGCGAACGTTACGCAATGCCCCTAGCTCGCCGAGAACATCCCCGGATTTGCGCACGCCGATACTGGCTTCCTTGCCACCTGCTTCCTTGAAGAGTCGAACACGCCCCTGCACAACAACGAGCAGACCTTGCGTCTGGTCGCCCTCCGCAAGAACGCCATCACCGAGCTCGTAGTGTGTAACACTCGCTGACTGAGCCAGAGCCAGGCGTTGCTCAGCGCTTAGCGCGGACAGGAAATCAATCTGCGCCAAAAGCTCGTCCAGAGACGCCACATCGGCCTCGGTCATACTCTTTTCATTGGTCACGCCGGCCCTCCGCAGGCTGTTCGCAGGATCGCACCTACACTTCTACCTTGAAGTCACGGGCAGCAGTTTCCAGCCACTCGTTGTAGAGCAGGTTGCTGACTGTATCGCGCGTCGTCTCGTCCAGCACAGCGTCGTACTTGGCGGTGACCGAAAAGATCTCAAAGGTGTTCTCGGTGTCGGCGTCAAAGGGACCGAGAACCTCACCAACCGAGGCATTGAACAGTTTCGCTTCCAGGGTTGGATTGAGTGCCCCCCGCATTACCTTGCCAACGCGCCCACCATCTGACGCGGATTCTGCGGTGGAGTGCTCCGCTGCAATTTCGTCAAAACTGTCTGGATCCTCCCCCAGAAGCGAGACAATCTCACGGGCCTTGCCCTCCCCGGTTACGACCAAGTGGCTGAGCTCCACTGCATCAAACTGCGGCGCATGCAGGGAAAAATACTCTTTGATCGCGGCATCACTGCAGATATCTGCGCGCATTTTCTCCGCCAGCAGGGCGTCCTCCAGGAATGCCTCATATTGCTCAAGTGAGAGAGACGCATCGTCAAGAAATTCATTGGCTTCTTTGGCCCGATGCAGGCCAAGCGCACGCCGGTGCTGATCTGCCCGCTTTTGTAGTTCTTCGGGGCTGGCCGTGAGGCCGTGCTTGCGTGCAGCTGTTGCCGCGAGTTTTTCCTTGATGATGTCCTGGACAACATGGGAGAAGCGACCGGAGAGCTTCAGCCAGCCCACCAGGTCGTCACTACTCAGTACATTTCCATCTATACGAACAATATCCATGGTATTCCCCTTTTCAAGATAATTACCGCTTAGGTTGCCTGAACTGCCATTTACTACGCTCTGATTGGTGACGAAACAACGCGCCTTGTTACCTGATGCTCCGGAAGGGCTCCAGCGCCAGATCAATCACCCGACGCTTACGCACGACAATTTCAGCCGCCGCACCCATTCCATAGCGCAGCAATACATCACCATTGGTGGTTTCAATGGATTCGCGCTCAAGTTGAATCTTGCCCTCGTAAGTGGGTGGAGCGCCCTCCTCGCCCTGCATCACCGCCGGCGATATGTAATCCAGCCTGCCTTCTACCGAACCATAGGTCTGATAGGGGAAAGCATTGAATTTGATTTTCACGCTCTGGCCTACCTGCAGAAATCCACGCTCGCTCTCGGGTATCCGGACTTGCAGTATGCGCTGGGTATCGGCGGGGGCAATATTCACCAGAGGCTTTGAAGATTGGACTTTGTCGCCGCGCTGCGTGAGGGGCACCTCTGTGACAACACCGCTAATCGGCGCGTGTATTTTCAGGAAGTTGTTCTCATCGAAATTCTTGAAGCTGACCCGCTCAGCCGCGTCTGCAGCGATGCGCGCGCTGCGCAGCTGGAATTCGACTTTTGCCTGCTCCTGCTCCATATCACGCAGCAGCGTTTCATATTGCACGCGCTGTTCCGCAAGTTCCTGCGACGCGTTTGCCACGTTGCTATCGGCTTCAGAGATTGCGCGGTTGAGCTCATATTCAAGAGACGAAAGGCGCGCTTGTGCAGCACCCGTTTTGGCCTGGGCATCGAGGTAAGCGTTAACCTTCTGCTGCACCTGGATTTGTGACACGCCGCCACCGCCCTCCATGCTGGCAAGCCGTTCATACTGAGTTCTCTCCTCCTCCGCAGCCGCTTCCGTGCGGCGCGCCTGCTCCAGCGCCGTTCGCGCTTCATCGAGTTTGGCGCGCTGGGCTCCCGCCAGCTTGAACAGGCCTTCTTCAAGTTTTTTGTCCGTCTCTTTTTGCAGGAAATCGAGCTTGGCCTTCATCGCCTCAGCCTTGCGCTGCTGCAATGCCAGCTTGGAGGGAAGGCGTTCATACTCCAGTTCAGCCTGATCCAGGCGCAGTTTGGACTCCAGCGCTTTCGATGCCGAATCGATGGCACTGCGGGCATTGATCCGCGCGATGATGTCACCTTCCTGAACCGGAACACCGGGTGACACATAAACATCCACCAGCTCGCCATCGATGGGGGCATATACACGTCGGATGTCCGCTTTCGGCACCAACACCCCCTGTGCTGTCACCACCACATCCGCTTGCGCAAAAAAGGCCCAGATGAGGGCCAGCAGCAGCACCACGACGATCAGGATATTGGTGAGTTTAATCAGACGAGACGGTTCGGAAACCAGGATCGCGATCCCTTCCAGACTATGGTCACGCAGCGCATCTGCAAGCCGAAGAGAACGTTGTGGTTTCGTGATCACTTTGCCTCCTCCGCCGGAGCGGGTAATAGAGCAGACTTATCGTCAACCGCAGCAGAACCGAGTACTGCGCTCAAGTCCTCAATCGCTGCACGCTGGCGCTCGGCTTCAGAAACAACAGCTGCGTTCAGCGCGTTCACCGTGCCGGAGGGAACAGCTCCCAGCAGACCAAGGATCTGCGCCGCTTCCTGCAACTTCGAGTGCGCCTCGCTGAGGCGGCCCGCCTGTTCCCGATAGCGCTGGGAGATTTCGGATTCGAGCCGCAGAGCGCCACTGATACCACCTTCCGCCTGGTATTCCTGCCAGATTTCCTCTGCAGCCGCACGCAATTCGCTCACCCGTTGCTCAGCGAACTCCTGTTCGTTGCTAAAGTCTGACTGCAGCGCATCAAACATGAATTTGTCTCGCTGAGGGTCAATCCGCGTATAAAATTCCAGCAACGAGGCTTGATAGTCCTCCGTTTGATACAGGTCCGGTAGCCGCAGAAACTCGGCTCGCAGTTGCTGCCGCCGGACGAGCAGGTTTTGTGCCTCTTTGCCCCAAGGGCCCTGCGCTAGCTTTTCCAGAAGTTCCAACGCCGCCGCCAACTCTCCTGCCCGCCACTGCTGATCAGCCAGGGCGTAGTCCGAAGCTAGTGCTTGTAGCTCATCCAGTGCAGGCAGTTCTGAAGCAACAAGCTCAGCAAAGTACTCAGTGCTGAATCTCGCAGCCTGCCGTTCCCGTATGTAATCGCTTAATGCTTTCCTGGCATACGCAGCTTTTAACCTCAGGTAGGCGTGAACATCGGCGCGCCAGTCGGCGATTCCGCCCACTCTCGGATAGTCGCGCTGCAACGAGTCCAGCGCCGTCAACGCCGCGGCACCCGCTTCCGGATCGAGTGGCTGTAACACCTGATCGCGAACTGCCGTCATGGCATCGAGCAACACCGACGCATCGCTCTTCAAGGCACGCAGTTGGCTCAGGGCATCGGTGCGAACAGGCTCGAAAACCGGATGAGCCCTGGCGAGCCCCTCAAGCAGACGCAAGTTATCGTCGCTGTTCGCTTCCCAGCGCTCGAGCAGCACCCCCATTGGATGATCGCCCTCGCTGAGCTTGATTGACCCAGTGGCATCACGCTCCGATGTATAGTGCTGTAGAGCGCCAAGCCAGTGCAGCAACGGCAGTACGCCGTCATCACCCTGGCTTGGTGCCAGACCTTGTGCCGTGCGCAGCACATCATCGGCCGCCTGATAGTCGCCGCTGAGCATGGCTTGCGACCAGGCCGGCACGACGAACCCCGTCAATGCGTCATCCGCCAACAATTGCGCTGCTTCGTCGTCCGGATTATCAGCGAGGTAGCCCTCCACGAGCCGCAATGCAGGCTCGTACTGCCGCTCTTCCAGCAGCTCGGTAGCCGTTGCCATGCGGTCGTCGGCGAGCAACCAGGCTGCCAGCCCACCCAGCACCAGTACAGCGACCAGAGCCACCAGGCCGAGGCGAAGCTCCCGGCTCAGGGGCAATTGCTCCCAGGCTGCGATCGAGGCCTCGCGCAGTGCACCAAACACCGACTTGAAACGTTCAATGTGACTTTGCTCGGCGGCTAGCGGGCGCTCCTCCTCCGCGGTTTCCTCGTCTTCCGGTTTGTCACAATACACATCGAGGAAAGACGCCGCTTTCGACACCAGAATGGTGCCCTCGGGCACGGTGCGCCGAGTAGCCGCCGAACCGCCGTCATCGACCGGAACAGACTCCACAACGACCTTGAAGCTAAACAGCTCGTGTCCGAACTGTAGTGTGTCGTCGGTATTGAGTTGCTCCGCCGAGCCGTCCAGTCGTCTGCCATTTAGCAGTGTGCCATTCGTACTACCCAGGTCCTCGATGTATAAATCCGCGCCTTTCGCATATATGTGCGCGTGGCGGCGGGACACAAAATTCGACTCCGAAGCAAACTGCTGCGCGTACACCGCAAAGTGCCCTGTCGACTTCGACACGAGGAACGGAAACACCGATACCGCGATCGGATTGAGCCCCTTCCCGGAACGGACCGGCAGCAACAACAGCCGGGGACGCGTTGAAGGCGTTAGTATCTGTGTACGCTCACCCTCATCGCCGCCCGCACCGAGTGAGCCTGCGGACGCTTCAGCAGGCTCTTCCGCCTTGGCCAGCGCTGCCTCAAAGCATAGATCCTTGCCAAAGCACAGCACATCCCCTGCCGCCACAGCCACCGGGTCCACCCCAACCGGTTCGCCATTGCGCAGAGTGCCCGAACCACTATCCAAATCGACGACGTACAAGGTGTTGTCGTCCAGAAACAGCCGTGCGTGGCGCTCGGCAAGCTGCAGCCGAAACTCTTCCGGATAGCTGTCAAACGGGGCATCTCCGCGGCCAACCGACAGCAACAGTCCGCGCAACTCAACGTCGGCGTAGCCGTCTCCGAACAGGGGTTTCAACCACGCCTTCATATATACTGCCCCCGATCGCTGCAATTGATCACGATTCCCCCAGCTTTAGCATGGCATCGCTCCAGCCCCCACCCATGGCTTTATACAGATCGACTGTGTCGCCAAGAATCTGCTGGTGGTTCTGTAGCAATGACTGGCTTGAATTCAACAGGCGTCGCTCTGACTCCAGCACTTCCAGCTGGGTCACAATGCCGACTTCCAACTGCGCTCGGGTCTGTCGCGCCACGACACGCAAGTGCTCAACTTCCTCTTCCAACTCGCGCTTTTGCAACTGCCGGCTACCGAGATTCACCAATGCATTCTCCACTTCCTGAAAAGCCAGAATCACCGTCTTCCTGTACTGCTCCTCACTCACTTTGGCCGAGGCTTCCCGCGACTTGACCCGTGCTTTCAGTTTGGGATCGAATATCGGAATATTTATGGAAGGTCCGATGCCGAAGGTGAGAGACTTTACGAGGGCGGAAAGGGAGGTACTTGCAAGATTGCCGCCGCCTCCGCTGTTGGCGGTGAGGCTTATAGAAGGTAGCCGGGCCAACTCGGCCTCACCAACCAACTCATACGATTCCAGCACACGATACTGCGCGGCCACGATATCCGGTCTACGGGTCAGCAGGTCTGAAGGCAGCCCCCCCGGGATGTCCATTAATTTTACAGTCTCGCGCAACGAAGCGACCGGCACATTGATACTGCCTGCCGGTTTACCGAGCAGAGTCGCGATGGCGTTTTCCGCGATCTCGCGCTCACGCTGCAGGTCAAGAAGGCGGCGTTTCAAGGTATTCAGCTCCGCCTTTTGTCGTAGCACCGGGGTGTTGGAACCAATACCTTCCCGGTGCTGATTCTCGTAGATCGTGTAAATGCGCTGAGCGGCGGCAAGTGACCTCTTTTGCAGGTCAATTTGCTCGTCGAGGCTACGGATCAGAAAATAGGTAGTGGCTACACGCGACACTGTCGTGAGATACGTGGCACGCCAGTCCGCCTCTCCGGCTTGATAGGCAGCCTTGCGCGCACTCACCCCTTTTTCCAGCTTGCCCCAGATGTCGATTTCCCAACCGAGTTCGGCGCTGGTGCTGTAGCTGCTGGAGGTCTCCATGTCACCGGTCATCGGGTTGCGCGCACCTTGTACAGTAGCACCAACGCCTGCGGAGACCGTAGGCAAACGCCCCGCCTCGACTTGCCCCAGCGCTGCTCCCGCCTCACCTACCCGAGCCACAGCAATACGCAGATCCAGGTTGCCATCGATACTCTCGGCCACCAGGCCATCGAGGTATGCATCAGAAAAACCGTGCCACCATTGCGGCTGGATAGTCTCCCGCGCCGATGTCCTGACGCCGGCGGGTGTGGACCACCGGGCCGGTGTTTCGATTTCCGGCAGCTTCAGCTCACCGCTGCCACCACCACCCGCAGCACAAGCCATCAGGCCGCCTGCCACAAGGCTGACCACCGCTGCATGGGCGCACCTGCGGTGCCGCTTATAGAAGCTCAAATGCTGCATATCATTTCCCCCTCACACGCTCAGTCAGCGCCTCGCGAATCCGGCGAAAGCGAGCCGTCATCAGGCCGTGCTGATGGCTTCCAGACCTACTCTCTCCGAAAAATGGAAAGCAAGACCCGGGCCAATCTGTTAACGGCTGGGAGAAAAAACATCCGGGGCGGTAATTCGAACGAAGAAACGCATAAAATCTGGCGGGGTTAAACACGGAAACCACCTCCTCATCGCAGCCTTGCTCACCCTAAGCCGAAACAGAGGGGGACAGCTGCCTGCCTATTGTTCTTATAATTCAAACTTTATTTATTATTTGTATGACTGAGGCAAACGAAAAGCCCAGCACCTGACATTAGTATACATCTCGTCCCGGAAACGGCACGGATTGTTTGCACACCCGCGCCTCGCATACTGGATGCTCCACGCGTAGGAGTGCCGCAGAAGCCCCACACGGACTCACCGCTGAGGCGGCTGCTCCACGCAAGGAACGCTCACGCACGCGCAGGGCCCATGCTTTGAAAAAAGTTGTGACGATCACAACATGTGCACAATTTTGTCTCTATGGGCCGCACAGTTTCGCCACATATCATGAGGGCTACGCTGCGCACACACTCACCAACGGTGATCGTTTTTCAAAGAAAAACAGAACGTTAGATTTTTTCTGGAGTATCACCACAGAGCTGGCACCTTTTCTGCAATGACTTCCAAGCATAGCCGCTTCACTTCCAGGATATTCACTATGAAACGTTTGAACTTTTGCCTTTTTGCCGCCTGCGCCGCCCTTGTGCTGGCCTGCTCGGACGAACCTGCTACTGCGGGCATGGGGCCCTTGACCCCGGTCATCCAGGAAACAGACGACGGTGGCTGGCGTGTACGCAATGCCGACGGCGGCATCACACTAACCAACACGACGGAGCCTGGCGCCATCCGCTACTACTACGTCAACGCCGGCGCCGCCGAGGAAGGCCGCAGAGAAATGTCTGCCGATGTCACGCTGCTGCAGTCCGAACCGGGCTCGCAGGCAGGGTTGCTCTATGGGTTTCAGGAGGACCCGAAGTCCTACTTTGTCTTCACGGTACGGGGAGACGGCCTGGCAAGCCTGCATGCCATGGACAGTAGCGGTTTTCATGAGAAAACAGCTTTTTCTCTGAGTACATCGGTAACAGAGACAGTCACCCTCGGCATTGTCGAACGGGGAAACGAAATCGCGCTGCTGGTGAACGGTGTGGAAAAAGCCAGCCTGGGCAATGACAGGCTTGGCCGTGGCGCCGTCGGTATTGTCGCCAGCCACCTGGGTAGCTATCGCTTCGACAACTTCGGAATCCGGCTTGACCGCAGCGCGGTCGGCCAGGCGGTCCACTCCCGGCCCAATACGCCCGCAAATGAGTTGGCCGACAACGGGTTGCAGGCTAACCGGGCAACAGACAACAACCGTGCGGGGCAACCGGCGCCTATCAAGTATTTTGTGACGATGGATGCCAAAACCGGCATGGCCAGCAGCCGTATTCCACTGCCGGCTGACTGGACGCAACTCACCAACAACAAGGAGTTTACCTATGAGGGTCCGAATAACATCCGGGTCAGCGCTGCCGGTGGAGCCACCTTTCAATTCACCAACAATCCGGATATGGCACAGATGTTCCAAATGCAGGGCACAAGCAATCAGCCGCCCATGTCCATAGAAGCGATCACGCAAAGGTTCTTCATGCCCATCGCGCAGCAGACCAACAGGAAGCTGACCAGAACCTATGAACTTCCGCAACTGGCGCGCAAATCTCTAAAAGACAGTTCGCAGTACTACAGCGCCATGCCGCAGCAACTTGACGCCAAATCGTATGCACTGGAGTGGACTGATAACCAGGGTATGTCATACGTCTCCGTGGTCAACATCAACATTGCCTATAGCCAGCCCTCCTCGTACTGGATTCTGATGTCGCAGTACCTGGAAGCTCCGCACGAGCATTTCCCGGCAGCACGAGATGCCCTGATCAACGGCCTCATCAATGCCCAGACCAATCCGCAGTGGCTGGCACTCAGAAACCAGCAGGATAGAGAGCGGTCACAGGCCAGCAGCAGGCAACATGTCGCGCGCATGAACTCACTGCGTGCCGCGGGCAACGCGGCCGCGGAAACGGGGAGAATCTACAGCGAAATCTCTGACATCAACCATCAGGGCTATATGAATCGCGACCAGATGAACAGTGCAGGGCACCAGCGCACCATCAACGCCATTGGCGAACGTACTGTCATTGCCAATCCGGAAACCGGCAACCGCTACAATGTCCAAAGCGGCAGCAATCAATACTGGGTGAATCAAAATGACCGCTACCTGGGGAGTGACAACCCCAACTACGATCCCCGCCTGGACCCCAGCATGAACCAGCAGGAGTGGATCGAGTATGAAGAAGTCCAATAGGGGCAGTAGGCAGCAGCTCAGGCCCAGGAAGCTCGGGAGAAAGGATCGGTGACGACATTAGACACAGCTGGGTTCAGCCACGTAGGCGCCCGGCGTCACAACGAAGACGCACTATTGCTGTGTGACGACCTGGGGCTATATGCAGTAGCCGATGGCGTCGGCGGCCTGCAGGGTGGCGAAGTCGCCAGTCGCATCGTTTGCGACACCCTGGAAGCGGGTTTGCGTGCGGGCCTTTCGCTGAGCGCGGCAATGGATCAGGCGCATGCAGAAGTCCTGAGCGCAGCCGCCCGCGGAGAAGGCGTTCCTGGCTCTGCCTCTACCGCAGTCGCGGTAACCCTAGAGAAGGCACGCCTGCAACTCGCCTGGGTAGGTGACAGTCGCGCTTATGTCTGGGATGGCGAGCTTAAGCTACTCAGCAAAGACCACTCTCTGGTGCAGTCCCTGGTGGACACAGCCCAACTGGACTTTGCCGAGATCGAGCATCACCCGCAGAAGAACGTTATCAGCCAGGCACTGGGAAGCCGCAGCGGCACGCCCGTTACTGCATACAAGGAAGGTCTATTGAAAACCCCCTGTGTGCTGATGCTGTGCAGCGATGGGGTCAGCGGCGAACTCTCCGAGGGCAGGTTAATCGACACTCTCGCTTCCGGAGATAGTGCAGAGGCCTGTGCGAGATCGCTGGTCGAAGCCGCGGTCGGTGGAGGAGGACAGGACAACGCGAGCTGCATCATCATACGTGTGCCGAAAATGGGTGTGCCTCTCGATACCGAGCGAACGTTGGCGTTCATGCGCTATGGCGCAGACAACCGCTGGCACCTGGCAGATACAGTTGCAGCCGGCGACACCCAGGTCAACCCCAAAGTGGCAGATCCCACCCAGACACTGGCACTCCCCGCGGAGGCGGAGCAGCCCCCACACGTCAAGAAAAAAATCAGCCTGTTGCGCATATTCACGGGCACCACTTTCAGCTTGATGCTCGTGGCCGGGCTGATCTACGCACTTGAGCGAACCACCGCGCTAAGGTCGATACTGGCCCTGATCGCAGACGACTAAGTCGCCACGCACCCCTGCCGCGGCAACATTCACCGGCTAATCGAACGGCCAGTGGAAAACGACTGCGAAATGAAAGCCATCATCTTGCAGATCGTTGCTACCTGCGGTGGTGACGTCATCTTCATCAATACGTTCACCGTAGTACAGGCTCGCATTGATATATTCCTTTGGCTGCCAGCGCAACCCCAGGCCAACACTGCTGAGCACTGCGGCACTGCTGGTAGACAAATTGTCATCTTCGTCCCAGCTGCGTCCATAATCGACAAATGGAACCGCGGTCAGATTCCAGCGGCTGTAACCAGAGTCATTGACGAAAATGGGAACACGCCACTCCAGAGATGCGGCGATACCGTTGTCGCGTACCAACTGATTCTCCCGGAAGCCGCGCACCGAATACACACCGCCGATGGCAAGCTTTTCCACAGACAACAAGGGATCAAATGCTTCCTGCCATACACCACTGAAGACAATCTGGCTGTTGCGAAAGGGAAGGCGTCGCGCGTACTGGATCTGCGTAAGCAGCACAGTGAAGTCGCTTTCCGGAATTTCCGCACCAGTATCAAATTGTACTTGCGGCGCGCCGTCGGGAATCATGGTGGCACCAAACAGGTCGAGACCGTAGCGCAGCGTGGCCCGCATGGCCAGTACCTGGAATTCGCCACGCTCGATCCACTCGCCGCCAATACTTGCATTGGTGGCGGCTATCTCGCCATTGCGAGCGCCCAGGGAAAACGAAAACGGCCGGCCCAGCAGTGACGTGTCCGAGGCACTGTGGGCGAGACCCGCTGTGAGCGTGACATAGCGATCCACACTATTGATCAGGGGATGACTAACGGAAACTGCCCACGACTCGGTGTCGCTATCAATGTCGAGTTCATCAAAAGGTGCTTCCACCACTTCCGACTTGCCTCGCTGATACTCGACTTTGAGGCGGGTATCCCTGCTGCTAAGGGGCAGCTCATACGACAAATAGGCATCCTGCAAACCCTCGCTTGCGCTTACTGCCAGCGCAAGCCGATCTGCGCGACTGGTCAGGTTTAAATGCTCCAGCGTTAGCAGTGCACGTTCAGCACCCACGCTGGGAGAGCGGTAATTATCGAGCGACATACCCACACGCAATGGATTCTCCTCGCGGATACGCAAGCGCAGGTCTGCCGCGCCCTGCGTCAGTCCAGGCACCAACACCCCGTTCACCTGACGAATCAGCGGGTTGAGCTCCAGCATGCGAAGGCTGCTCTGGAGGTCGTCCAGATTGAGCGGACTTGCGACATGCCGGCGTAACCTCGATTCGATATAGGCCGGCGAAAGCCGCTCGTTCTCAAGGATCTGAACCTCCTGAAGCTCACCTTCAATAGCGCGCAAAGTCAGTATGCCCGGCTTCAGGTCACCCTCCGGCAATACCACCCCTGAATTGACGTAGCCCCGATTGAAATACGAGAGTGACAAGCGTCGCAGCAATTCCTGAATATTTTCGGAGGACAAATCCCGATTCTCAAACGGCGCCACGATTGCATCCAGCTCTTCTGCGGAAAATACGCTATTGCCACTCACCACTATCGTCGTGACGGCGAGAGGCGACAGGACTGTCGTTGCTGCACGCCCGTCCTCCTGCAGCGCCGGCGATGGCAGCACCTGGGGAGACGGCATGCTCGACTTCGGCTCGAAATCCGGCTCAAAACTCGGTTCATCAAACCCGTCGGTACCGCTGGAGAACCCGCGCTCAATATTCTGTCCAAGCCCCGATCCTACACCCGCTGGCTGCGCGAGCACCTGGAAAGTGAGTACGACTGAAACAGCACCCAAAAGCACCCTGCGAAGCCAACTTTTCAAACTCGGCTGTGCGCACCGTGTAGTAACGACTAATTGCATTCCGATCCCCAATTATGAGTCAGTGCAAGCTCCACGCCAGAAGCGGACGCTGGATCCAAATGGAAGGAGGCATCGCCATCTCCCGAGCCGCTGGGCACAAATGGGCTCGTCAGGTAGTCGTCATCCGTCTCCGGCACAATGCTGTGACCGGTAATTACCAGACTGCTACCAGCGCCCGTATTCGTAGCACAGCGGTCCTGGATGAGGTTGGTTGCGTCGAGAATCGCGACATCCAGTTCGGTCACCGCGGCACTGATGTCCTGTTCCGGTGAATTGATCTCCAGGCTTCCTGCTTCACCCAGTGTTGAGGTGACCTGAAATACCGACCGCGCATCGCGCAGAAATGAGGCAGCATTGATATTGATGAGGCCACCGTTCCCGGCGTTGGCACTTGCTGTGAGCCCACTATTGCGCACGAGCACCAGCTCCGCCGGTGCGGCGGGATCACCCAGAGTGATCGAACCGCCATTGCCGTCGGCATCGGACGAGGCCGAGCTGGCAGTAATGAACACGATACCGCCAGAACTCGGGTCGCTGTCCAGGTAGATATCGCGGCCAAAGATATTGATATCGCCACCACCTGCATTCTCCGAAGTGCCTTCAATTCTCGCCCGACTGAGTTGCACTTCATCCGCGGAAAGTAAAATAGTACCCGCGTTACCGCTGCCCACGGCTGATGTCTGCACGAATCCGCCGCCGTCGAAACGCAGTAGATCACCAGCCACGATACTCACGTCTCCGGCATCGTTGGCGCCTTGCGAGTTGGTCAGTAATTCGGTGTCGCCACCATCGATACTCACGCTTCCCGCGCTGGAGACCAGGATGCTGCCACTTCCCCCGTCACCGGTGCTGGCTGACTGCACAGAGACATTTTCCAGCGTAAGCGCTGTGCCCGCACTCATGCGTACCTGGCCCGCCGGCGCGAGGCCACCGGTGCTACTCTGTAGAAAACTGTCGCGAACTGCCAACTCGCTACTGGCTTCCAAAGTGATCTGACCCGGTGAACTGTTGACGTCGTTCGCGCCGGTAGCCGTACTGAAGGTAGTATCCTCGATGTTGATGGAACTGCCCGTCGCTCTTATCACGCCGGCTGCGCCTTGATCGGCTGCAATGCTGCCAACCTCAACAGCCGACAGGGACAGAGCGCCTGCTGCCTGCATATCCACTCGACCGGCGTCTCCTACTCCGAGCGAAGAAGAGGAAAGTGTCGTGGGGCTGGGGGCGGAAATAGTGATATCGCCCCCACGCAACACCACGCCGCCCGCCATCCCGGTGCCGACGGTAGAGCTGGTTATCGCGTGCTCGCCGCTGACAATGAGCGCGTCCTCCGCGACAATTGAGACGTTTGCCCCTGTTCCAGCTGTGGCTGTGAAACTGGAGATGCTGCTGGCGTTCGCGGCACCCTGGGTCTGCTCCAGCAGTACGCTGCGACCTTGCAAGGAAATTTCCCCGCCCGATCCGTCGGCACTCTCTGCGCCCAGCGCATTGCTGCTGATATCAAACTGTCCACGCAGCGTGAGGTCACCCGTCGCCGCAACGAGGATCGCGCCGCCGTCCTGTTCGCCCCCAGTGCCGGTGCTGATAACCGCGCGTTCTGCATCCGTTGTGAGCGCGATATCCCCCTCCGACAGTAACGCAATGGAAGCGCCCACGCCCTGTACATTGAATCCGCCGAGCAAGGACGTGTTGTGCAGGTAGAGCCCCCCTGAACCCGACTGCAGGCTGATCAGGCCCGGTGCCGTGAAGTTCGACCCGCCGGAAAATATATCAGAGAACTCCGCGCTAATCCGGTTTCCAAACAAGAGCAGGTCCCCGGCGTCACCCGAACCATCGGCGAGACTCGCGATAAAGGCCCTGCTGTCACTCGCGCCTCGCAACGACACGTCGCCTGTCGCAAGTACGACAATATCCCCCGCACTCCCTGCATCGATGCTACTGGTTTGAATCCGCCCCTCCTGTAACAGGAATTCAGTCATGGGCAGCGATGCACTACCGCCAAAAATGATGTTGCCGGAGTCTCCCGTTGCCGCACCGAAGTCCAGCACACGACTGGAAACGAGACCGCCAATCTGCTGGTAGCTGCTCGTATCAATGCGGATGGTGCCGGCATTCGCCAGAGTTGCCGTAGCGGTTTGCACCACACTACCGCGCAGTTGCATGTTGGACAGCGCGCGCAAGGAAAAGTCCGTCGGCTGCAGGAGTGAGAAGGTGCTTATGAAAGAATTCTGGATCAGCAGCCGATCTGCGAGTAGTGCAAAACGGGAAACCGGCACCACAGCATTATCCGAGAAGAGCAGGTTACTGTTTTCAATGGTTATGTCAGCGAGCGCGGCATCCTCGGCCGCGCTCAAGGTGTAGCCGGCAGACGTGTCGACAGTAAGAGCGCCGCCCGGTGCGAGCGCACCGAGCCCAAGATTGAACGCCTGAAATTGCGAACTGTCAGCAGGTGCCAGCGGGCTGCCCGGATCTACTGCAACAGAAATATCACCGACCACCGTCACTCCGGCAAAGTTCGGATCAGCACTGGTCCCCACCAACGCCATGTTAGAAAGCAACAGCGGCGTGTTCGTGCCGTCGACGTCGCTCAGCGCCAGCACGATGCCTCGCGGCGTCACCGCGGAGGGCAGATCCTGATGGTCGAGAAAACCAAAACCTGCCGGGTTTGCTATCGACAACTCCGAGCTTATGGTCGTTTCGTGCGAATAAAAATTGTCGCCGTCGTCAAAGCCCAGCCGATTCGCGCTGGAGAATACAAATGTGCTCTGGGGGTCAAAGGCAGCGCCATCGCCGATGAAAATACCATTGGGATTTAGCATCCACAACGCGGCTGAAGTCGGTGACAAAGTTTCCCCAGAGGTGCGGCGCACCTGCAGGGCACCAAAGATTTCTGTCGGCTGAACGCCTGTCACTCTGGCAATGATATGTTGGATGTTGGCCGCGCTGTGGGTGAAGGTCGCTTCCTCACCGGGGGAGAGACTGAAACTGGAGAAACTTTGAAACAGGTTATTCCCAGCCACTTCGCCGTCACCCTGACCAATCTCGAAGATACCGCCACGGGTTGTGCCTTCGATGTTGGAACCAACGGTGCCATCAAAAACAGCCGCTCCCTGGGCGCTGGATAGCCATAGGCACTGAACGGTGAGCAGCGCCATAATCAACCGCGATTGTCGTACTGTTGTGGCCACGTTCGTTTTCCTCATAGTCGAACCTCTGCTACCGACAGGCACTCATTCACAACCAGTTCCCGATGAGCAGGAAAGGAGCCCACTTGCTCGGATGTTGATTGGAGGGATCGTTGATCAATTTCACCTGTGCCTCGCGCAGCCCCTGCGCCTTGGATACATTGCCTGTCGCGAGTTGCGCGTAGAACTCACTGACCACTTCGACGGTTGCCTTGTCGTCGACCTCCCACAACGTCGCCAGCGCACTTCTTGCGCCGGCCTTGAGTGCAACACCAGCCAAGCCCAGTGCCGCGCGATCATCACCCGCCGCTGTTTCACAGGCACTCAGCACCAGCAGTTCGAGCGTGCCACTGGCCGCAGCACGGGACTGAATCGTTTTGCCGAGATCGGTAATCAGAAACTTGTCGTCATAGGTCAGGAGAAAAGAATCATCGTAGCTGCTGCCAAACTGCCCATGTGTCGCAAAGTGCACAATGCTGTATTCGCCATTGGCAAGCTCCGACCTCACCGTGGGCAAGGTAAAGGCCTGATTCTGCAGAACGTTCGCGGAGAGACTTTCGCGCAGCGTGCGCAGCTCTCGATCGACGCTGGGGAGGGCAGCAAACCCCTGCACAGACTCCGACAGTCCACCCGCCAGCGTACGATACGATTCTCCGGAAAACGGCTTGGGATCCAGCAGGGTCAGGCCGGGTGTGGTTGCCAGCGCGTAGTCTTCAACCAGAAAGCTATCGCCATCGTGAAGTGCGGCGAGAGGAATAGTCCGTAAAGCCCCGTCCGGAACCACCACCAGCGTGGCGATACTGTGTGTTTCCAGCACCGACACCAGGGGCCTTATCAGCCAGTCATACAGCTGCTGGCCATGCACCAGATACCCATCGGTACCGTTGTCGACTTCAAGGTTCAGACGAAAATCACGTATACGGGCAATCAAGCGCGACCGTTCGACAGGTACTGTGATCTGGTGGATGCCGCTAGCCGTCGTCAAGAGCAGTTCCAGCCGTGTAGCCAGCACGACCGGGTACAGCACCGCCGCATTCCCGGCCAATTGGTCGAGCACCACGCTCTCGTCACCAACACATTGTTCATCGAAGTAATCCTGCACCTCCGCCAGCTTCAGTTCCTCCAGTGCGAAACGCGCATCGCGCAGCAGTTTTTGCTGCGCATCCGCCTCTGATTCGATCGCACTTTGCGTCAGCAGAGCATCGGCATAACTGTAGTAAAGAGGCTGTACAACGTCTGTAAAGGTATCCGGATCCAGTGACTCGAGGTTACTGCGTAGCGTGCGCAGCGATGCGACAGCTCTGGCGTATGCGTCCAGGGAATCCCGGGTATTGCCCAATTCGCCAAAGGAACGGGCCAGCACCCATTCCCAGCGATACTCCAGGCCATCTACCTGTACCTGGTTCGCGTACTGAAGTGCTCGCTGGGCATAGTTGATCGCCGCATCATACTGTCGATCATCCGCGTAGAGTTCAGCCGTGTAGCCGTTCAGCATAGACCGCATGCGTGGTGGTACATCCTGCGCTTCCCCCGCGCGCTGCAACTGCTCCAGGGCCGCCAGACGGTAGGACGCCTCGGCACCGAACTCGTTCACCGCCTTGCGGTACAAGGATGCCAAGGCCATGCGCGCGCGACTGGGTGCATTCGTCGCCAGCTGGTCGAGCGCATCTGCACTTTGGCGCGCTGTCACCAAAGCGTCCTCTACACGTCCGTCATCAAGCATGGCGCGCGCGCTGTTAACTCTGTAGATCGCGCGAGAAGCGTCGTCCGGAGCGAGTTCCGCCGCGGCTCGAAAGCCCTCGATCGCCGCGCGGTGGTCGCCTTCACGCTGCACAATGAGTGCCTCGTCGTTGCGCAATTGGCTGAGCAACGCGGGAGCCAGCGAGCCCTCCCATTCCAGTGCTCGCGCAATCGCGAGCGACGCCTGCCGAGTTGCCCCCTCGCGGTAGTACAACAGTGCGCGTTGCCGCTCTGCCTGCGCAACTTGTGCTGGCACAGCGGCGGTCAGGCTCCCGAAATAACCTTGTAATGCCGTGAGCTCATTGTCGGCACGCGCCAGCGAGCCGAGCCGGCGAAGGAGGTCAATACGCAGCAAACGCGCATCAATCTCTCCCGGCGACAACTCTCCTTCCAGTTGTCGCGACACCAGGTTCTGGTCCTGATCGAGCAATGCCAGCGCCGCGCGCAACTCTCCATCTGCACTCAATGCCATCGCCTGACGCAGGTCGCTCCCGGTCGCGCTGACTGATGCTGTGGTGAGCACGAGTAAACACGCCACACACAAACCATGCGGCCGACGCCCCCAAAAAAATCGCTTAGTGTTCTGCATACGGCCCCATTGCGAGTAAAGCGTGTTCAGGTTGAAGTATAGGACGCATGTACAACCTGGTTGAAAATACCGAGCCGTACGGCTGTATTTTTCCGCAGCGGTTCATTTCGTCGTTCATATTGGCTCCTGCAGGTAGTTACGGGCCTGCGGATGGCCGAGCTGCGCCGCGGCAAGAAAATATTCCCGGGCACGCGCTGTGTCAGGCTCGCTCAAATGAATTCCTGCGTCGTAAATTCTGCCCAGGTTGAATAATGCGTTCCGGTCGCCCTGCTCGCCCGCCCGGGTAAACAAGCGGAGGCTTTCATCGATATCACGCCCCAACAACTGGCCGTCAAACAGGTGATTCGCCAGCAGCGTTTGCGCGAGGAAGAAGCCTTGCTCGGCGGACTTCTCGAGGATACGCAGCGCCGCACGCCGCTGTGCATCGGTCTGCGCTAACGCAAGTAGTAGCGTTGCATGTTGATACAAACCAAGTGGCGAGCCCTGTCGCGCGGCACGTTCCGCGTAACGCAACGCGGTCTCCTTGTCTTTCCCGACAACCCAGCCGGTATCATACAATTCGCCCAATACCGACATGGCTCGTGCAGAGCCCGACGCCGCCTGCTGCTGCAACTCCTCAACCGAGGCCATGTCACCCGTCGATTTCACCCGCAAGATATCGGCAAAGATACTGCGCGGATAGGCAGCAATAAATTCTTTCTCAGCACCTGGCAAGCCCAGGTTGACGGCATCGTAGAAAGCAAAGAATTCATCGGGCTCAGGCAACATGGGGCTCAATACGGGTGTGGAAGGTATTGTCGATGCCGTGGCGGAGGGCCGTTCGGAAGCAGGGATGCGTGCTGACTCGGCGCGGTCGCCGGCACTACCCACCTCATCCTCCCGTACACCGGCGTCAAGGTCCGCTGGCTCACTTCGCTCGCGAACCGCCACCACGGACTCGCTCTCCGCGGCGGTTCTAACAAGCGCCTCTGCCTGCAGCGCAACAGGCGAGCCACCGGCCTCAACTGCCGCCACCGGTTCATCACCGCGCAGTGCATACCATCCCGCTGCGGCGGACAGGCACAGCAGCGCAAGAGCTCCGAGCCCGGCAGCACGGTGCCGTCGCGGCCCTTCGGCGACGGAAACCTGCTCGCTCCCTTGCAGCGGGCTCGCCTCGGGAGCCGTCATGATTGCGGTGGCGTCGAATGCGCTACCGGCAACGACTGGAGGCGGTCCGGTCGGAAGGTTGTCCAGCGCAATGAGTAATTCCTCGCAGCTGGCAAAGCGTTGATCCCTGTCATAGGCCAGCATGCGGTCGAGCAAGGGCTGTAAATGTCGCCAGTGTCCCGGCAACTGTGGCAACTGGTGTTCGAACCGCTGTATAGCGATCTCGGTCAAGTTGCGCCCGCCAAAGGGAGCGTCGCCACTCAACATTTGAAACAGCATAACGCCAAGACTGTAAATGTCTGTACGCGCATCGAGCTTATGACCCAAGGATTGCTCGGGGCTCATGTATTTGGGCGAACCGATGACCGATTGCACCTGGGTGATCTGCGTGACGTCCTCGGAGTCCTCCGCTGCACGCGCGATACCAAAGTCAGTGAGCACTGCGGTGTCCATATCCCGGAAAAGAACATTGTCCGGTTTGACGTCCCGGTGGATAAAACCTTTCCTGTGCGCATAGCCCAAAGCGCTCGCCAGCTGGCGTGTAATATCCAGGGCAATCTGCTCATGAATGGGCCCGACCATCCGGCTGCGCAGGTCACCTTCCGCAAGAATTTCCATCGCCAGATAGAGCAACCCTTTATGCTCGCCGACATCGTAGACAGGTACAATGTGCGGGTGAGACAGCATGCCAACAATTCGCGCCTCACGCAGAAAGCGCTTGCCGAACTCTTCGTTCGCCGCGAGCTCCTGTGCGATGATCTTGAGCGCCACTGGGCGCTCGAAGCCGCGCTGAATGGCCAGATACACCCGGGCCATACCTCCCTCACCAAGCAGGTGCTCGATGGTGTACCCGGGGATTTCAGGTAAAACGTCTGTCATGACGGCTGCGCTGTAGTGGCCCGATACTTCAATCGACGAGGACCTCCAACCGTCTATTCAGTCGATGATCGGCTTCCGGCAAGCTATCCCCGCGGTATTTTGGCTTCGCCTCTCCCGCGCCCTCCACGCGCAAGCGGCCCGCCAGGGTGGGAAACTTCTGCACCAACTCATCGCGGGCTGCCTGCGCGCGACGTTCAGAAAGGCTCATATTATGCTCCCAACTGCCACGCACATCGGTGTGCCCGACAAGGGTGAATGCGCGCCCATCAAAATTTTCACTGGCCAACACCTTGCCGAGCTCCGTGATGTTCTCGCTGGTCAGCGTATCCAGCTCAGTACTGTCAAGTTTGTAATTGATGGGAATGCGCACTCGCGTCTTCTCCGCATCACCCCCGGCCAGTCCGCTGGAAGCCAGGCTATCTGTAGAGAGCAATCCAAACTCCTGGCTGGACAGGCTGCGTTTGATGGAATCGCTTGAAATCGGCGTGTCGACCAAGCTGTGATCAAGCTGCCTGGCGTTCTCCCGCATCCAGGACGGCGGGTTCGAGTGGCGTTCAATGGCGCGGTCCAGGGTCGCCAAAGCCTCGAAGCGTTGGCCGTTGAGCGCCAGCACCTGACCGTAGCGTGCGAGAGATACAGCGGCTTCATCCTGCGTGGCGGCATGCACTACCGCTTGCTCGTAGGCATGCAGCGATTCTTCCAGCTTGCGTTCCCTCTGGAAGGCTGTGCCCATCAAATGCCACGCGGCATAGGAGTCGCAGGCCCCAACGGACTTGTTCAACCACTCTGTTGCCTTCTCGAAGTCCTGCTGTGCACCAGCCTTGCGGGCAAGATCGTAATAGCGCTTACCGTCTGCACAGGGAATGGCGGCATCAGCCGTCTGTGCAGCGAGAGCCGCCACCACTCCCGCTGCTGCTATCAGATTGCTCGATCTCTTGAACATGGTGTCCTCCTTCGCGAACTCAGGATCTCAGGAAGCTGATGAAATTATTGTGTTGCGTGTCAAATGAGGCGCCACGCGACGCCCACGATGATTGCATCGTGGATACAAACGGGTTGTAGTAGTAGCTGTAGGCTGGTTGGTACAACCAGTACCAGCCACCGGTCACTGTCGCGAGGGCTTGCTTGTCGAGGTCGCGGCTGTCTTCCAGGTCGTTGATTGTGATATGGGCCATGAGAACTCTCCTTGACTACGTTGTCGTGCGTTACCAGGTTGCAATGTCTTTCGCCGTGCTGGCGATCCTGTCTTAGATAAAGCAGAAACAGTGCCAACTTTTTATCTCCACTCAGAAAAATCGATAGGTGTTTGATATTATTAATATAAAAAATTTTATTCCGCGCCCTTGGAGCGCGAATCCGAAAGTGCATCGCAACTATTTGTTTGAGCTTACCCGACATACTCGGCGGATTAGTCGCCGAAGAAGCAACACGAAGATCCGGCAAACAAATCGCGGGCATAAAAAAACCCGCCACTGGGGCGGGTTGGGTTTTGCACTGGCGCCTCAGGAGCGCAGGAAGCTGATGAAGTTGTTGTGCTGAGTAT
>CAXIDF010000002.1:0-338940 GCA_964022665.1 uncultured Halieaceae bacterium | reverse complement strand
CCACGGTGGCCGCCACCCCACCGTCAAGATTTACACCACTCATGGGGACACTACCCGGCCACTGCGGAAAAGTGGCAAGGACGACCCCACCTTGCGCAAGCGAAAGGGGTAGGCAGAATCTCGTTGTTTTGGAATCTGCTGAACGCGTCACCCAGGGCCAATTTAGACGCAACGGTCAGTAATGACCGGGTCCATCTTAGAACGATCGCGGTGCCGCATCATCCGGGTAGCGCTCATTCAAGCCTCTCCCGCTCGTTATGGGGATCTGTTCTAAAACCACTGTTGATAGTCGGGCGCTCTTGCCCGGTTTAAACGACAGTCTCTTCAACCACGCAAACACACTGGCGGTCAGTGCGTTCTGCTCAACTTAAAAAGGAGAAATCCACCACCAGCCTTTGGCTGGATGACCGTTGGTTTGCACGGGCCAGTTTTCTCTCGAAAACACACCGTGTTGTCTATGGCCAGACACATTCAGGTCAACCGGGATTGGTGTCCCGTGATCGTACTGCTTCGGCAGGCCTGCGCAGCAATGTTGCCAGGTGGTCAGAAACACTCACCTACGGATGCAACACTATGCGAGACCTGAACTACCAACTGAAATTGTTATGCAAACACAGTCACGAAGGCAGCTTCGAAACCCGGGTGGGCCGAGAGCGCCAGTTGAGCGCTATCGCCAACCAGTTACACGACTTGGGGTTCCGACAACTAAAGGCTACGTCCCTCAAGCAAAAGCATGTCCAGTCTCTGGTGGACCTGTGGCTCAAACAAAACCTTTCCCCCGGCACCATCAAGAACCGGATGAGCTGTTTGCGCTGGTGGGCAGAGAAAGTGAACAAACGGGCTGTAGTAGCCGGCGGTAACGATTTCTATGGCATACCGGACCGGCAGTTTGTGTCCGAGCAGAGCAAGGCGAAAGGCCTGGCCCAGGAGCAACTCGCCCAGGTCAAGGATGAACACGTTCGTATGAGCCTGCGCCTGCAACAGGCCTTTGGGCTAAGGCGGGAGGAAGCGCTGAAGATCCAACCTCGCTGGGCGGATCGCGGCAATCACCTGCATCTCAAGGCCAGCTGGACCAAGGGCGGACGGGAACGCACGGTGCCCATTCGCACCCTAGAGCAGCGAGCTTTACTGGAAGAGGCAAAACAACTGGCCGGGCTGGGCTCCCTGATCCCTAGCGGTCGGCAGTACATCGAGCAGCTGAGAATCTACGAGCGCCACACTGCCAACGCCGGGTTATCGAAAATGCATGGCCTGCGCCACGCCTATGCCCAGCAACGCTACCAAGAACTCACGGGCTGGCCATCGCCCCATGCGGGTGGGCCTTCCAAAGCAAAACTCAGCGACGCTCAAAGACGAAGGGATCACGAGGCCCGCTTAACCATAAGCAAAGAGCTGGGCCATGTCAGAGAGCAAATCACAGCTGTGTACCTGGGGCGCTGAGAGATGACTTCGATTCTTCCCCGATTCATTCGTTTGCGTGATGCCCCCGGCTACTTGGGAATGGACAAGAACCGATTCAACCGGGAGGTTCGGATAAGCCTCACCGACATTCCGATCGGTAAGCAGGGCATTGCATTTGACCGGCTTGAAATGGACGCCTGGGCGGAGCAATATAAGAACCGCTGTGGGTGTTCGCCAAAGCATAGAGGAGATTTCCTATGTCAAAGCGAATCCCGGGCCTCTACAAGAGAGGCACCCAGGGCATCTGGCACATCGATAAATGCGTCAGGGGGTATGGCCGACTTCACGAGAGCACTGGAACAAGTGAGCTCGGGGAGGCGGAAAGGTACCTGATTCGACGATTGGAAGAGATGCGTAATGCGAATGTTTATGGCATTCGAGTGGAGCGTTCTTTTCGGCAGGCGGCCACCAGGTTTTTGCTGGATTACCAGCATAAGCGCAGTATTGGCCGCTATGCACAATCCCTGAAAATTCTGGACCCGCATATAGGTGATCTGCCTTTGCGCCGGGTCCATCAGGGCACGCTGGAGGCGTTTATCCGGCATCGTCGCAAGCAGGGTATGCGAGCCAACACCATTAACCGCGATCTGGCGGTGGTGCGGCGAATTCTGACGCTTGCCGCCCGATTGTGGCGGGATGATTCCGGATTGACCTGGCTCGAGACGGCCCCTTTGCTGCAATTACTCGATTGTGACGATGCCCGAAAGCCGTATCCCTTATCCTGGGACGAGCAGTTGAGGTTGTTTGCGCGCTTGCCGGAACACTTAAGGGAAATGGCCTTGTTCAAGGTCAATACTGGAACGAGGGACCAGGAAGTGACTTGTTTACAGTGGAGCTGGGAAGTATCGATTCCTGAGCTGAAAACCAGTGTGTTTGTTGTCCCCGGTGATGGCGTTAAAAATGGTGAGGATCGATTGGTGGTGATGAATGCTGAGGCGCGAGCGGTGATCAATCGTCAGCGCGGGAAGAACTCAGACTATGTATTCACCTACTCAAAGGGTAAGCCGGTAGATCGTATCAATACCAAAGCTTGGCGCAGGGCGCGGGAGGAGGCTGGATTACTGCAAGTGCGGGTGCATGATTTGAAGCATACCTTCGGTCGCCGGTTGCGGGCCAAAGGTGTCAGTCATGAAACCCGGCAGGTTCTCCTGGGCCATAAGAACGGCCAGATCACGACGCATTATTCCGCTGCAGAAGTTGGGGAACTGATAGAGGCAGTGGAGAAAGTGAGCTGGTCGGGTAGTTCGGCGCCGACCCTGACCTTGATCAAAAATGAAAACTCCCGCAAATCTCCCGCAATTGGGAGGCGGGAAAACGTAAAATTGGCTTGATCGATTCGTAAGTGACTGTTTTTAAAAGGAAAAATTGGTAGCTACGGGTGGACTTGAACCACCGACCCCAGCATTATGAATGCTGTGCTCTAACCAGCTGAGCTACGTAGCCACAATTACTGCGTGGGACTGCTGTCCCGAGAAGTCGCGCATTTTCCTAATTTTGCCGGGGCAAGTCAAGCGCCTGAGGGGCGTGGTTGTTGCTGCGTAATACAGTGGATGTTGCCTCCCCCGAGCAGGATCTCCCCACCCGGCACCATCACCACCTCGCGCTCAGGAAAAAGCCTCTCCAGCGCCTCGCGAGCAACCGCGTCCATCGGGTCGTCGAAACCCGGCATCACGATGCCGCCATTGACGATGAGGAAGTTTACATACGAGGCCGCCAGCCGCTCGGGTCGGCCGTGTTCATCAGGCACCTGGCCGACAGCACCGCCTTCGCTTTCAAGAATGGCATATAGGGGGGCCGGAATGGGGATGGTGTGGACGCGCAGGGTTCTGCCTTTGGCATCGTGGCTGGCCTCAAGCACCTCCAGCGCGGCGCGGCAGCGGCTGTAATTGGGGTCCTTGGCGTCATCAGTCCAGCACAGCAGTACTTCGCCGGGCGCCACGAAACAGCAGAAATTGTCGACGTGGCCGTCGGTTTCGTCGTTGAACATACCCTCGGGCAGCCAGATGATCGTGTCCACTGACAGGTAGTCGCGCAGGTAGGCCTCGATCTCGCCCTGGGACAGCCGCGGATTGCGGTTCCGGTGCAGCAGGCACTCGGCCGTGGTGATCAGCGTACCTTCGCCATCCACGTGGATGGAGCCGCCTTCCAGTACGAAGCCGGGCGTTGCGTAACGGGGAACGCCTTCCAGTTGGGCCACCTTGCGCGCTACCTGACTGTCGATGTCCCAGGTGGGGTAGAGGCCGCCATCGTGGCCCCCCCAGGCATTGAAGTCCCAATCCACTGCGGCTAGGCCACCGTTGTCGTCAATGACGAAGGTGGGGCCGCAGTCGCGCATCCACACATCGTCGCTGGAAAGCTCAATAACAGTGACACCAGGGATGTCAGACAGCTGCTCTGAGGCGTTCAGGAACTGTGCCTGTGAGGTGCCTACCGTGACGGGTTCGAAGCGCGCAATGGCGGCGACCACGGCCCTGAATGCGGTCTGCGCCGGTTCAGCGCCGGCCCGCCAACTGTCGGGGCGTTCCGGCCAGAGCATCCAGGTCCGCTTGTGCGGTGCCCACTCTGCCGGCATGTGATAGCCGTCGGCACGCGGCGTACCGGTTTCCAGGCTCACGCGTGTTCGCCGTCCAGGGTATTGATGGGCGCGTACAGGGGAGGGCGGCGGTCACGGAATACGCCCCAGGCCGTGCGCATTTTCTCAATGGCATCGAGGTCGAATGTGTGCAACAGCACGCTCTCGTGCCCGCCGTCGGCATGCTCAACAAGCTCGCCAGTATGGTCGGCAATAAACGAACCGCCGTAGAAGGTGATGTCGCTGTCTTCCTGTACTTCGCGGCCGATGCGGTTACTGGCAACCAGCGGCATCAGGTTGGCGCCGGCGTGGCCCTGTTGTACCCGCGTCCAGTGCTCCCGCGAATGGATATCGGGGTCGTGGGGTTCACTGCCGATGGCGGTGGGGTAGAACAGCAGCTCGGCGCCGAGCAATGCCATGCTGCGGGCGCTTTCCGGAAACCACTGGTCCCAGCAGATGCCCACGCCGATGCGCGCGTAGCGGGTGTTCCACACCTTGAAGCCGGTATCGCCGGGGTTGAAGTAGAACTTCTCGTGGTAGCCGGGGCCATCCGGGATGTGGCTCTTGCGGTAGTTGCCGAGCAGGCTGCCATCGGCGTCGATAATGGCCACGGAGTTGAAGCGCGCGCGACCCGCCAGCTCGAAATAGCTGATCGGCAGGACGACCTGCAGCTCGCGAGCCACGGCCTGGAAATGACGGATGGCGGGGTTCTCTGCCAGCGGAGTGGCCAGCAGCATGTGGTCTTCGTCCGGCTTCTGGCAGAAGTAGGGCGTCTCAAACAGCTCCTGCAGCAGGATGACTTGTGCGCCGGCCCGGTGCGCCTCGCGCACCAGACGCTCGGCGTTGGCGATATTGGCCTCGCGATCCCAGCTGCAGGCCATTTGAGTGGCGGCGACGGTCACTGTGCGTGCCATGGGGATGCCTCCTACACGTTGAAGCGGAAGTGGATGACGTCCCCATCCTGAACGATATAGTCCTTGCCCTCAAGGCGCCAGCGCCCGGCATCCTTGGCGCCCTGCTCACCCTTGTGGGCGATGAAGTCGTCGTAGCCGATAACTTCGGCGCGAATGAAGCCTTTCTGGAAGTCCGTGTGGATCACGCCGGCAGCCTCTGGCGCTGTGGCCCCCACTCGCACGGTCCAGGCTCGCACTTCCTTGACGCCGGCGGTGAAGTAGGTCTGCAGGTTCAGCAGCTCGTAACCGGCGCGGATCACCCGGTCCAGCCCCGGCTCGTCCATACCCAGGTCCTGCAGGAATTCCTGACGCTCGGCATCCTCCAACTCGACGATTTCGGACTCCAGCTTGTTGCAGATCGCCACCACAATGGCGCCCTCGCTGGCGGCGATATCGCGCACGGTGTCGAGGTAGGGGTTGTTGTCGAACCCCTCTTCATCGACGTTGGCGATGTACATGGTGGGCTTGATCGTGAGCAGATGCAGCGTTTTCACCAGTGCCTGTTCGCTGTCATCAAAAGCCAGCGAACGCACCGGCAGCGCTTCGTTCAGGTGCGGCAGCAGTTTGTTCTCCAACAGCGCCTTCAGGGCAATGGCCTCTTTGTCGCCACCTTTGGCATTGCGCGTTACGCGCTGCAGCTGTTTCTCACAGCTTTCCAGGTCGGCCAGTGCCAGCTCCGTATTGATCACGTCGATATCCGCTCGCGGATCGACACGGTTTGCGACGTGAATGACATTCTCGTCGTTGAAGCAGCGCACCACATGGGCAATGGCGTCGGTTTCGCGGATATTGGCCAGGAACTGGTTGCCCAGGCCCTCGCCCTTGGAAGCACCGGCAACGAGCCCGGCAATGTCGACGAACTCCATGGTGGTGGATATTTCGCGCTGCGGTTTGACGATCTCTGCGATGCGCTTCTGCCGCGGGTCGGGTACCGGTACCACGCCGGCATTGGGCTCGATGGTGCAGAAGGGAAAGTTCTCGGCATCGATGCCGGCCCGTGTCAGGGCGTTGAATAGGGTCGATTTGCCCACGTTGGGCAGGCCGACAATGCCACATTTGAAACCCATGTCTGATTCCTGTTTTTGCTAAACGAATGTCGTGGGGCGAATGTTGTGCAACGCGTGCGGTTCAGGGCGCATTGAAACTGTGTAATTGGGTCATGGCCCGCGTGTCCTCTCCGGCCAGAAACTGTGGCAGGGCGTCGATTGCGGCATCGATGCTGGCCTCGATACGTGCCTGGTCAACTGCGCTGGCCCGGCCCAGGACGTAACCGGTTACCTGAGATGCGTGGCCGGGATGGCCAATGCCGATACGCAGGCGAGCAAAACTGTTGTTGTTGCCCAGCCGGGAAACGATATCGCGCAAACCGTTGTGGCCGCCGTGGCCGCCGCCGCGTTTGAAGCGCGCGGTACCCGCTGGAATGTCGAGTTCATCGTGTGCCACCAGAATGGCTTCTGGCGCAATTTTGAAGAAATTTGCCATGGCCGCTACGGACTGCCCGCTGCGGTTCATGAAGGTGGTGGGAATGATGAGCCGGATATCCTGGCCCGCACACTGAATGCGTGCGGTCAGGCCGGAAAAACGGGATTCCGCTTGCAGTGTGGCGCCGTGCTGGCGCGCGAGTGCCTCAACAAAGTCGGCACCGGCGTTGTGACGGGTTCCCCGGTAGTCGCTGCCCGGGTTGCCCAGTCCGGCAATCATGGAGATAGAGCTTGCCAACGCCAGTGCCTCGCCGCTGCGAGAGATCAGTCCTCGCTGCTGCTGTCCGAGCTGCTGTCTTCGGAAGAGTCCTCTTCCGCATCGCTGCCACCCTTGGGGGCAACAACAGAAGCGACCGCCAGGTCGTGGTCTTCACCCAGTGACAGGGCAACAGAGGTAACACCGGAGGGCAACGCGATATCCGACAGGTGGATGATGTCGCCGGTCTTCACCTCGGCCATGTCGACTTCGATAAACTCGGGAATGTCGCTCGGCAGACACAGTACTTCGATGTCGGTAGCCTGATGCTGAATCATGCCACCCTGAACCTTGACACCATGGCAGGTTTTTTCGTTCAGGAAGTGAATTGGCACGTGCACCTTGATGGCCACTTTTTCATTGACGCGCATGAAGTCAGCGTGAGTAACGCTGTTGCGTGCCGGGTGACGCTGCAGGTCCTTGAGGATGGCCTTCTCTTTCTTGCCGTTGATGTTGATGACCAGCACGTGAGAGAAAAACGCCTCGTTTTCCAGCGACTTTTCCAGATCCTTGCGGATGATGGACAGGGGCTGGGGGTCTTTGTCGCCGCCGTAAATGATAGCGGGGACCTGGTCGGCGAGACGACGCAGGCGGCGGCTCGCACCTTTCCCCATGTCCTCACGCACTTCTGCGTACAACTCAAATTGGTCAGACATTGTCTGCACTCCTTTGATGACTCACTGCTTCGCCTGCGACCGGCTACACAGTGGGTGGGTTAAGCGCTGTTCCTACTGAAACAGCGCGCTGATGGATTCCTCGTTGGATACCCGGCGAATCGACTCTGCCAGCAGGTCCGAAATGGTCAGCTGGCGGATTTTCGAGACGGCCCGGGCGTCCGCGCTCAGCGGAATCGTGTCGGTGACGACCAGCTCGTCGAGCTGGGAATTGCGTAAATTATCCAGCGCACGGCCAGACAGCACCGCATGGGTACAGTAGGCAACAACCTTGCTCGCACCGCGCTCCTTGAGCGCATCGGCGGCCTTGCACAGAGTGCCGGCGGTATCGACCATGTCGTCGACCAGCAGGCAGATGCGGCCATCCACTTCACCGATCAGGTTCATGACCTGCGCCTCGTTGGCTTGCGGGCGGCGCTTGTCGATGATGGCGAGGTCGGCGTCGTCAAGCTGCTTGGCGATAGCGCGCGCACGCACGACACCGCCAATGTCGGGTGATACCACAATGAGGTTCTCGTAGTTGCAGTCGAGAATATCCGCATTCAGGATGGGGGAGCCGTAGACGTTGTCCACCGGGCAACCGAAGAAGCCCTGAATCTGCTCAGCGTGCAGGTCAACGGTGAGTACTCGATCGACACCCACGGACACCATCATGTCGGCTACCACCTTGGCGGTGATGGGCACGCGCGCGGAGCGCACACGGCGGTCCTGACGGGCATAGCCGAAGTAGGGCACTACGGCAGTGATGCGTGCCGCCGACGCGCGGCGCAGCGCATCAATCATCACCAACAGTTCCATCAGGTTGTCGTTGGTGGGTGCGCAGGTAGGCTGGACGACAAACACATCCTTGCCGCGCACGTTTTCATTCAATTCGACCGCAATTTCGCCGTCGCTGAACTTGCCCACGCTGGCCTTGCCCAGGGAAAGATAGAGTCGGTTGGCAATCTTCTGGGCCAGTTCCGGGTTTGCATTACCCGTAAAGACCATCAGCTTGGAGGACACGGCACTTCTCTCCTGGGGGGATATGGCTGGGGTGGTAGGATTCGAACCTACGAATGCCGGGATCAAAACCCGGTGCCTTGCCACTTGGCGACACCCCAATAATTCGTTGTAGACTTCAGGCCAGTGCCCTCAGTGCTGGTGATTCGTTGGCTGCTCGTGCAACAAAGGCTGCCCAAGGTTCGGGTACCTGTTGCTGCACGGCGAGCGCCTGTTCCCGGGTGCCGAAAGCGGCAAATACACAGGAGCCAGTGCCGGTTAGCCGGGGCTCGGCAAATTGCCCAAGCCAGTCAAGCGCGTCACCTGTTTCAGGGTAGCGGGCCACAACCACTGGCTGGCAGTCGTTGCGATGTACCCCCTGAAAAAAGGCGGCCATTGTGATCGGCAGGCTGTCTCGTGTCAATTCCCGGTCGGAAAAAATTTCTGCGGTGGGCACGGCACAGCGCGGCTTGAGAACAAGGTACCAGGTATCCGGCAGCTCGACCGGGGTCAGCACCTCGCCGATGCCCTCCGCCCAGGCGCTGTGGCCGGCCACGAATACCGGTACGTCGGCGCCGAGGGTGGCCCCCAGCGCCTGCAACGCGGCCGTACTCATGTCCAGGCCCCACAGCCGGTTCAGTGCCAACAGCGTGGAGGCCGCATTCGATGAGCCGCCGCCCAGGCCGCCGCCCATGGGGATCTGTTTATCGCAGGTAATGGTGGCGCCCAGCGTGTCGCGCTGCAGCAGTCGCGCCGCGCGCAGAATGAGGTTATCGGCCGGTGCAATGTCGCTGCCCGGCATGTCCAGCCGCAGCGCGCCGCTGTCATCCGCGGCAAACGTCATCCTGTCGCCCCAGTCCAGGAGCTGGAATACGGTTTGCAGCGTGTGATAACCGTCCGCCCGGCGCCCCGTGACCTGTAGGAACAGATTCAGCTTGGCCGGCGAAATCAGTGTCAGTATGCGATTCATGGCGTACCGCCTGCCTGCCAGTGCTGAATGATGACTTTGGCGCGCGTTGCACCGCGCTCGAGTGTCAGCCGCGTCGGCAGAACATGAGCGCCTACCTGTTGATAGCGCTCGTAGCGGATCTGCCAGCCCGATTGCAGCAGCAGCTGCAGCAGGTTGTCGGCGACATCCAGGGTGACAGGGGCGGGTTCCGGCGCCGGTATGCCCTTGAGCCAGTAGGGCAGGGACGCGAGCGGGAGATCCCAGCCAGTTTCCCGCGCCATCACGTCCGGTGAGGAGAGGTCAAAGCGTCGCAGGGTTTCTCCCTGAGTGACTTCCAGGGTGCGCCCGTCGCTGCGCAGCTGGGTCGCCTGCAGACCCAGCGGGCCGCTGAGTTGCACGGTAGTGTCACTCTGTTGTTGCTGCCAGCTGAGGTTGGCGGACTCGGCCTGTTGGCCGTTGCGCAGGGCGATCTTGCCTGTGGCAGACCAGTGCTCCAGAGCCAGCAACTGCTGCTTGCGCTGCAGCCAGGGATCCTCCGGGAGTGGCGCTGGCGCCGTGGCGCACCCGGTCAGCCACAGCCCCATGCACAACAGGGCCACGCATCTGCGGTGGGGCAGTCGCCGCTTCACTCGCCGCTGAGCTGTGCGGGTGGCACCTGCAGGCGCTGCAGCGTCTGCAGCAGGGTGCGGTGTTCGGGGTCAAGCTGCAGGCCGCTGCGCCAGACGGCCAGGGCATCGTCTTCGCGCCCAAGGCTCCAGAGCACTTCGCCCAGGTGAGCCGCAACCTCCGGGTCCTGCAAGCCGGCCCAGGCACGCTGCAGGTAGTGCAGTGCCTCCTCGGCCCGTTCCTGCCGAAAGAGTACCCAGCCCATGCTGTCAAGAATGGCGGGCTCCTCTGGCGCCAGCGTGAGCGCGCGAGAAATCAGTTGTTCGGCCTCTGCAAAGCGGTTGCTGTTGTTGCTCAGTGTGTATCCCAGGGCATTCAGGGCCGTCGCGTTGTCGGGGTTGCCTTGCAGGATGTCACGCAGGTCGTCCTCCATGCCTTCCAGGTCACCCAGCTGCTCGCGCAGCATGGCGCGGCTGTACCGCAGGGAGCTGGAATCCGGCAGCGCGGCCAGGGCCTGATCCAGCAGTGCCACGCTCGCGTCGAGCAGGTCCGCCCGTGTGAGCAGTTCCGACTCCAGGGCAAACAGCTGTTCAGCAACGGCGGGGTAGGCATCACGCTGCTGATCGAAGAATGCCGCGCTTTCACTGACGTTGCCCTGTTCAATCAACAGGCGCCCGACGCGCCCGCGGGCATTGAAAAACTCACGGCTGCCGGGGTCTTCTACCTTGCGGTAGGCGGCGATCGCCTCGTCCGGCCGATCCTCCTGCTCCAACACGCGGCCCAGGTAGTAATTTGCCTCATCAACCCGCTGCTCCAATGCCAGCACCTGGCGCAAATAGGCTTTGGCCGCGAGAGTGTCTCCGGCGTCCTGGTTGAGCAGCGCAAGAGAGAGCAGCAAATCACCATCACGCGGGGAGCGCGCGGAGAGAATTTCAAACTGGCGGCGCGCGGCATCGATGTCCGAGCGGGTCAGCAGGCGCGCGTACTGCAGGCGCAGGACATTGTTGTCGGGTTGTTCGGCCAGCGCGGCCTCGATGCGCCGGAAGGGCTGCTCCTCCTCTGCCTCCACGCGTAGTTTGGCATCCAGCATGAGACCCTGGGTTTGCCCGGGCTCCTCTGCCAGCAAGCGCTCCACGGTGGCACGCGTGCCGGGCGTGTCTCCGAGTTCATCGAGAATCAGGGCGTGGGTAAGCAGCAGTCCGGTGTCCTCGGGGCGCTCATTGAGCAGTGCGGCAACGGCGTCGGCGAGTGCTGCTTTCTCACCTGTCGGCAGGTCGCGGAAGCCGCTCAAGAGCATCGGGAAGTTGGCTTGCAGGTCGTTGCGGGCAACCACGGCGAGGTGTGGCACCGCCTGTGCGGGTTGGCCCTTGCGGATCAACAGGGTTGCCAGGGTGTTGTTGGCCTCGGCGCTATCGGGTTCCAGCTCAACCCACAGGCCCACCGCCTCGTAGGCTTCGGGCTCGCGCTTCATGAACTGGGCGAGGTGAGTTGTGTGTGCGCTGACTGCCGCTTCGCGCAGCTTCGGCGCCTGCTGCAGATAGGTGGAAAGTGCCGTGTCGTAGTCGTTGCGGCGCAGGGCAAACTCAGCCAGCAGCAGGGGGTAGACGCTGTCGGCCGGGAAAGCGCGCTCCGGCGGTTCGGGTGCTTCTGCCGCTGCTGGCGCCGTGGCGTCGGGATCCGTTGCCGGCGAAGGGGCGGGGGTCGGGTTGGTTGCACAACCCCCCAGCGCCAGCAGGAGCGCACTTGTCAGCAAGAGTCGGAGCATGGTCGGGGCAGCGATAGGGTTCCAGCTTGGGCCTGCAATATTGACACACTCGGCGGGTGAATCCCAAGTGTCGTGCGGGTCTTTGCCGTGGCGGGGGCGTAACATGCCTGTCATTCGGCGTATAACTTGGTAGAATTGTCGCCTCTCAACACTGGATGTGGTCCGGTTCGCGGCGTCTTCCCGGCCCGCCACTCTCGGAGCCTCGCACGCGGTTATGAACCTCATTGCCCTCGGAATCAACCACAACTCGGCTGGCGTCGAAGTGCGCGAGCGGGTGGCGTTTGCGCCGGAGCAAGTGACGGAAGCGCTTGAGGACGCCTGTGAGCACGCGGGGCTGGACGAGATCGTGATCCTGTCCACCTGCAATCGCACCGAGCTCTACGCCATGGTGCCGGAGGCCGCGCGGGGCGCCGAGAAGTCGGCGCAGCTGGTGGACTGGATTGCCAATTACCACCACCTATCCCGCGATGAACTGCGCCGCGCTGCCTATTACTACGAAGCCGCGGATGCGCTGCGGCATATGGTGAAAGTGGCCAGCGGCCTGGACTCCATGGTGTTGGGAGAGCCGCAGATATTCGGCCAGCTTAAGTCGGCCTACGCCGTCGCTGCCGAGGCGGGCACGATCGGTGCGGACATGGGCCGCTTGTTCCAGAAGATCTTTGCCCTGGCCAAGCGGGTGCGCACGGACACCGCCATCGGCGAAAACCCGGTTTCGGTTGCCTACGCGGCGGTCGACCTCGCCGGGCATATTTTTTCCGACCTCGCGGCTTGCGATGCGTTGTTGGTCGGTGCCGGTGAAACGATTGAACTGGTGGCCCGGCACCTCATCGAGGCGGGTGTGCGGCGCATTGTGATCGCCAACCGAACGCTGGGCCGGGCGCGTGAGCTGGCGCAGAAGTTCGGTGCCGAGGCTGTGCTGCTGGCGGAAATTCCCGAACACTTGCCGCACGCGGATATCGTGATTACCTCCACGGCCAGCCAGCTGCCTATTCTGGGCAAGGGCGCGGTGGAGCAGGCGATCAAGGTGCGCAAGCATCGGCCGGTATTAATGGTGGACATCGCTGTGCCGCGGGACATTGAAGCGCAGGTGGCCGATCTGCCGGACGTGTATCTCTACACGGTTGATGACCTGCGGGACATCGTCGAGCAGAACCTGCGCAGCCGCCAGACGGAGGCGCGCAAGGCCGACCAGCTGATAGAAGAAGGCGTCAGCCAGTACCTGGAAGAGCTGCGCAGCCTCGCCGCGGTCGACAGCGTGCGCCAGTACCGTGACATGGCAGAATCGATTCGCGAGCTGGAGTTGCAGCGTGCCCTGCGCGCTCTGGCCCGCGGCGATGACCCGCAGCAAATCGTTGCGCTGCTTGCACGCGGCATCACCAACAAGCTGATTCACGCCCCCACCGCCGGTCTCAAGCGCGCCAGTGCGGAGGGCCGACAGGATCTTCTGGCTGGCGCACGCCGACTGTTGGGGCTGGAAGGTGCCGGCCCTGCCACCCACAATGCCGGCACAGACCAGCCCGCCGACGGCGACTCAACATTGCCTGTCACATCGCAAGCCCAATCCCGAGTAGATCGAACCCTGCAATGAAAGCTTCCCTGCTGACCAAACTGGATGCCCTCACTGATCGCCACGAGGAGGTATCGGCGCTGCTCGGCGATGCCGAGACCATCGCCGACCAGAACCGCTTTCGGGAGCTGTCCCGCGAATTCTCCGAGCTGGAGCAGGTGGTAAGCTGTTACCACGACTACAGCCGTGTGCGCGCAGACCTCGACGAGGCGCGCAGCATGCTGCAGGAAGCCGACGCCGACCTCGTGGCCATGGCCGAAGAGGAAATCAGCAGTGGTACCGAACGCCTTGAGACGCTGGAGCGGGAATTGCAGACGCTGCTGCTGCCCCGTGACCCGCAAGACTCCTGCAACGTGTTCCTGGAGATTCGCGCAGGCACGGGCGGTGACGAAGCGGCGATTTTCTCTGGTGACCTGTTCCGCATGTACAGCCGCTATGCGGAGACCATGGGCTGGAAAATCGAGGTTCTCTCGGAACGCCCGGGCGAGCACGGTGGCTTCAAGGAAATCATCAGCCTGGTCGAAGGGCGCGATGTGTACGCCCACCTCAAATTCGAATCCGGTGCGCACCGGGTGCAGCGGGTTCCCGAGACAGAGTCGCAGGGGCGCATCCACACGTCGGCCTGCACCGTGGCCGTGATGCCGGAGCCGGATGAGGTGGCGGTGGGCGCCATCAGCAAGGGCGACATTCGCGTGGACACCTTTCGCGCCTCTGGCGCCGGTGGCCAGCACGTCAACAAAACCGATTCCGCCGTGCGTATCACCCACCTGCCCAGTGGCATCGTGGTCGAGTGCCAGGACGAACGCTCGCAGCACAAGAACCGCGCGCGGGCGATGTCCCTGTTGCAGGCGAAACTGCAGACTTCGGCGCAGGACAAGCAGGCGGCCGAGCAGGCCGAGCAGCGGCGCAACCTGGTTGGTACCGGTGATCGTTCGGACCGTATCCGCACCTATAACTTCCCCCAGGGACGGGTGACAGATCATCGCATCAACCTGACGCTGTACAAACTCGACGAGGTGATTGCGGGCGAGATGGGCGCCGTCATCGGCCCCCTGCGGCAGGAGTATCAGGCCGATCAGCTGGCGGCTCTGGCGGCGCATTGATGTCCGCCGTCGAGGCTTGCCTGCGCGCCGGCAACGATCTGCCGGGTGACAGCGCACGCCGCGACGCTGAAATTCTTCTCACCCACGTTTTGGGCAAACCCCGCAGTTGGCTCTACGCCTGGCCGGATGCGCAGCTGACGCCCGCGCAGGCCGAGCATTATAGCGAGCTGCTGGCCAGACGCCGGGCGGGGGAGCCAGTGGCTTACCTGACTGGCGCGCGCGAGTTCTGGTCGCTGAACCTTGAGGTCACCGCGGCCACACTCATTCCGAGGCCGGAGACGGAAATCCTGGTTGACTGGGCGCTGGCGTTGCCCTTGCCAGCCGACGCCAGTGTGCTGGACCTCGGCACGGGTTCCGGTGCCATTGCCATCGCCCTGGCGGTGGAGCGCACCGGTTGGGACGTCACCGCGCTGGATGCTGCCGCGCCCGCCCTCGCCGTGGCTGAGCGCAATGTCGCGCGGCTCTGCCCGGGCCGTGTGCAGTGCCTGCAGTCGCACTGGTTTGCCGCCGTGGCCGGCCGGCAGTATGCCCTGCTGGTGAGCAATCCGCCCTACGTGGAGAGCGACAGCCCCTGGCTGGCACAAGGCGATGTGTGCTTCGAGCCGGCCTCGGCACTGGTCGCCGGGGAGCAGGGGCTGGATGATCTCCGGGCACTGTGTGCGGCGGCACCCGCACATGTGGCGCCCGGCGGCTGGCTGCTGCTTGAGCACGGTTACCAGCAGGGGGCGGCGGTGCGCGAGCTGATGCGGGCGAGCGGCTTTGTTGCCGTTGAGACGCGCAGCGACCTCGCGGGCCATGAGCGGGTCACTGGCGGTTGCTGGCGTGCTGACTGAATCCGAACTGGCGCGGTACAGCCGGCAGATTCTGCTGCCCGATTTCGATATTGTGGGGCAGGAGACACTGGGGCGGGCCTGTGTGCTGATTGTGGGCCTGGGAGGCCTGGGCAGTCCGGCGGCGCTGTATCTTGCCGCGGCCGGGGTGGGTCACCTGCGGCTCGCTGATGGCGACACGGTGGAGCTGAGTAATCTGCAGCGACAGATCGTACACGATGAGGCCTCACTGGGGGTGAACAAGGCGCGGTCCGCGGCCCAGCGGTTGGCGGCTCTGAACAGCGCCACGCAGTTGCACGTTTTCGAGGAGTGCCTGCAGGGCAGGGCGCTGGCCGCCGCGATCGCCGGGGCGGACCTGGTGGTGGACGCCAGCGACAGTTTTGCCACCCGCTATGCCCTCAATCGGGCGTGTCTCGATGCGGGTGTGCCTTTGTTGTCTGCCGCGGCAGTGCGCCTGGAAGGGCAGCTGGCCCTGTTCGACACGCGCGCGGGTGGCGCCTGTTACCGCTGCCTGTATCCGCTGGCCGCGGCGGATGACCAGCGCCAGGCCTGCGCCGAGAGCGGCGTACTCGGGCCGGTGGTGGGTGTGCTGGGGTCGCTGCTGGCGCTGGAGGCGGTGAAATTCCTGGCGGGTATGCAGACCTTGCGTGACGAGGTCTTGATGCTGGATTTACGCACCCTCGGCCAGTACCGTCTGCGGCTGCAGCGACGTCCTGACTGCAGCGATTGTGGCAGCGGCACGGCGCCGTGAATGTAAGGGGCGGCAAACTTTTTGCCCGCTGCGGGGTCACACAGTCACGCACGGGAGAGAATGCACTATGAATTGGCTGGTCGGGCAATACTACCGTTTGCACAATGGGCTGTTCGGCGCGCTGCGCCACGTGGACTGGCTGGCGCCCCTGGCGCTCAGATTGTATCTGGTTCCGGTGTTCTGGATGGCGGGCACGCAGAAAATCGCTGGCATGGAGAGCACCATCGAGTGGTTCGGCAATGCACAGTGGGGCCTCGGCTTGCCGTTCCCTGCGGTACTTGCCCACCTCGCTGCCTATACTGAGGCGATAGGCGCCCTGTTGTTGCTGATCGGCCTGGCGACACGCTGGGTGGCATTGCCGCTGCTGATCACCATGCTGGTCGCCGCCTGGTCGGTGCACTGGCAGAACGGCTGGGCCGCAATTGCCGACTCGGGCGCGGAGGAGATAGCTGTGCGCCTTGGCACGGCGCGCGATATCCTGCGTGAGCACGGCAACTACAGCTGGCTCACGGAACACGGTAACCTGGTGGTGCTCAACAATGGCATCGAGTTTGCCGCGACCTATTTCGTCATGCTGTTGGCGTTGTTGTTCACCGGCGGCGGGCGTTTTGTCAGCGTCGATTACTTCCTCGCGCGCCTGTATCCGCGCAGCAGCACGGCGCGGACAAAAATGCTAGACTAGCGCACCTTTGCATGCTTGAACCCAGACAGGACGCAACCTTGATCAAGAGCCTACTCGGCCGTGGTAGCAAGAGCGCCAATAGCGACTCAGCCACGCCGCCGCCCCCGATAACCTCCGGCAACGATTCAACTCATGATTCAACCCATGGCAAACCCGCGCGTGGCCCCGGCCACAGTGACCGCGGCCAGGGCAAGCCCGGCAAGCAGCGCTCGCGCAAGGCCGCGGCGCCCGAGAAGCCCTGGAGCCTGGACGACTTCCCGGTGGAGCCCGAGGAGGGCAAAACGCGCTTCCATGATCTCGGCTTGCGGGACGAGTTGATGCGCGGCATCGCCGGCCTCGGCTTCAGCTATTGTTCGCCCATCCAGGCGGCAATTCTGCCGCACACACTGCAGGGTCACGACGCAATCGGCAAGGCGCAGACCGGCACCGGCAAGACCGCCGCATTTTTGATTACTGTGTTCAACGACCTGCTTTGCCATCCGCAGGAAGGTGAGCGTTTCCTCGGCGAGCCACGGGCCCTGGTGATTGCACCGACGCGGGAGCTGGTCATGCAGATTGCCGCCGATGCCGAGGATCTGGCGCGCTTTTCCGGCCTTACAGTGGTCACGCTCATTGGCGGCATGGACTACCAGAAGCAGCTCAACCGGCTGAACAGCGATGTGGTCGACCTCGTGGTGGCCACTCCGGGGCGCTTGATCGACTTCATGCAGCGCCGCGACCTGTTCCTGGATCGCGTGGAAACGCTGGTGCTGGATGAAGCGGATCGCATGCTGGACATGGGCTTTATTCCCCAGGTGAAACGCATTGTGCGTGCCACGCCGGCCAAACAGGACCGGCAGACCCTGCTGTTTTCAGCGACTTTCACCCAGGACATCATCAACCTGTCGCAACAGTGGACCTGGGAGCCGGTGACGGTGGAAATCGAGCCCGATCATGTGGCCACCGACTCCGTGGACCAGAAGGTGTACCTGGTCAGCAGCGAGCAGCGCTACCGGCTGCTGGTCAACCTGGTGCGCAGCCCCGAAGCCAGCGCCGTGATCGTGTTTGCCAATCGTCGCGACCAGGTGCGCCGCTTGCATGAGCGCTTGCGGAAGGCCGGCGTATCCTGCGGTATCCTCTCCGGTGAAATCCCCCAAGCCAAGCGCACGAGTACCCTGGCGCAGTTCAAGAAGGGTGATATCAAGGTGCTGGTGGCCACCGATGTGGCGGGCCGCGGTATTCACGTCGACGGCGTGAGCCATGTGGTGAACTACAACCTGCCTGAAGATCCCGACGACTACGTGCACCGCATCGGGCGCACCGGGCGGGCGGGTGCGACGGGGATTTCCATCAGCTTCGCCAGCGAGGACGATGCGTTCCTCCTGCCGGACATCGAAGCCCTGCTGGGTGAGCGGCTCGAGTGCACACACCCGCCGAAATCACTGCTCGCGTAATTCTTCGCACCAGAGCAGGGTGGCGCCGACAACCGCCGCGGGTACCACGAAGAAGTTAATCACCGGTATCCCGGCGCAGAGCGCGACCACGCCGCCAAAACCCAGGCTGCTCAGCCGCTTGCGAGCCACCGCGGATTTCACTGCGGCAAACCCCAGTTGGTGGTTGTCTACCGGGTAGTCCACGAACTGGATGCTCATCATCCAGGCGCCAAGCAGGAACCAGAGCAGCGGTGCCGCAAGGTTGACTCCCGGGACGAAACTGAGGATCAGCACCAGTAATGCCATGGGGATGTAGTAGGCCAGCTTGGCCAGTTCCCGCAGCAGCGCTCGGGGCACGGAGAGCAGTGCTGCCACAGGCCCTTCCAGAGCATCAACGGGCTGTCCGGTGAGCAGTTCCTCGGCTTTTTCCGCGAGCAGGTTGTTGAACGGCGAGGCGATCAGCAGCGCCACGGCGGTAAACGTGTAGCCGGCGATCAGGCCGAATACGGCCACCAGCACTGGCCAGATAATCCATTCCAGAAAACCCAGCCAGCCGGGCAGGGCTGCCATCCACTCGTTGATGGTGCGCCCGAGAAAGCTGAAGGTGAAGCCCAGCAGCGAGGCGAAGATGATGATGTTCACCAACAGGGGGACGATGACGAACAGACGCAGTGCGGGGTGAGTGAGTAAGCGGGCCCCGCGGAACAGATAGTCCGCGCCGCGAGCAAGGTTGCCTTCCATTCTGAGTGTGACTCCTCGTTGGTGGGCGTGAAACCCGATGGGCTGGCGCGCTATAATGATGCACTGCATGGGAGCGGGAAGCCATGGCCGACGACGAATCTGAGCTGTTTTTCCAGGAAGTGGCGGATGTGAAGCCACTCAAACGCGAGCACCGGGTGCAACTGGCCCCCGGTGGCGATGACCGCGACCGCTCGCTCGCGGAGCGTCGGGAAGCGGCGGTTACCGGCCGCGAAGCGGACAGGAACACCCTCAGCGACCGCGATGCGGAGCCGCTGGATGCGTGGTATGTGCTGGAGTTCAAGCGTCCCGGCGTGCAGAACGGTGTGTACCGGAAGCTGCGCCAGGGACGCTATGAGCAGGAGGCGCGGCTGGACCTGCACCGCATGACGGTGGCCGTGGCGCGGCGGGAGCTGTTTGCCTTTCTCGAGCAGTGCCACGAGCTGGGCCTGCGCAGCGTATTGCTGATTCACGGCAAGGGCGAACGCAAGGTGGAGCGAGAGCGCAGTGCGGTGCTGAAGGGGCATGTGCACGCTTGGCTACAGGAAGTACCCATCGTGCAGGCCTACCACAGCGCCCAGCCACAACACGGTGGCACCGGCGCGGTCTATGTACTGTTGCGCAAGAGCGAAGAGCAGAAACGCAAAAACCGTGAACGCTTCATGAAAGGCCGCGTGCCGATCGATCGCTGACCCCGGCGAGCCTCCGGGGCAAGGCAGCGCGTTCGCGTGTCAGTGCCCGCCGGCCTGACGCAGGATATGCGCGTACTCGGCGCCGTGACGGTGCTCCTCGATGATCTCCACTACCGTGCGGCCGTCCTTGCCCGTGGCCGCGAGGTTGCGTCCGTCGGCAACGAAAAAGCCGACGAAGAGTTCAAAGTCGGCGGCGCGCATGCTCTGGTAGGCTTTCAGCAGCATATGAAAGTCGTGGTCAGAGCCGTCGTGCGCGCGTACGCCGAGAAAGCTGCGGATGTGGTCTTCGGTCCAGACCTCGTCGATGACCTTTTCCTTGTCTTTTCTCATGTGTCTCCGTTTTCTCCGGCGTCTGCCAGTTGCTCGTTGAGTAGATTGCTGACCATCTGCGGGTTGGCCTGTCCGCGGGACAGCTTCATGATCTGGCCGACAAAGAAGCCGGACAGCTTCTTGCGCCGCGTTTCATCAGCCGCCAGGTATTGTGCAACCTGCTCCGGATTGTCGCGGATGACCTCCGCCACCATGGCCTGCAGCGCACTGCTGTCACTGACCTGACGCAGCCCACGCGCTTCGATGATGCTGTCGGCGTCGCCTTCACCGGCCCACATGGCCTCGAACACCTGCTTGCCGATCTTGCCGGAAATGCTGCCATCCAGAATGCGCTGCAACAGCGCCGCCAGCGCCTGTGCATCCACCGGGCTCTCGCTGAGCTGCAGGTCGTTGCGGTTGAGTTGCCCCAGCAGTTCCACCTGCACCCAGTTGGCCGCGATCTTGGCATCGCCGCAGCCCTTCGCCACCGCTTCATAAAATTCGGCCAGTGGGCGTTCCGCGGCCAGTACCGTGGCATCGTAGGCGCCGAGTCCGTAGTCGGCGATAAAGCGTTCACGCCGGGCAGCGGGCAATTCGGGCAGGCTGGCGCGGATGCTGTCTACCCAGCTCTGCTCAATCACGATCGGCAGCAGGTCCGGCTCTGGAAAGTAGCGATAGTCGTTGGCGACTTCCTTGCTGCGCATGGAGCGGGTTTCGTCGCGGTCGGCGTCGTAGAGCCGTGTTTCCTGCACCACCTTGCCGCCGGATTCGAGAATATCGGCCTGCCGCTCCACCTCGTGGTGGATGGCCTTTTCCACGAAGCGGAAGGAGTTGACGTTCTTGATTTCGGCGCGCGTGCCAAGGGTTTCGCTGCCAGCCGGCCGCAGTGACAGGTTGATGTCACAGCGCATGGAACCTTCGGCCATGTTGCCGTCGGATATGCCCAGGCTGGTCACCAGGCTGTGCAGCGTTTTCAGGTAGGCAACGGCTTCCTCGGCGCTGCGCAGGTCCGGCTCGCTGACAATCTCCAGCAGCGGTGTGCCGGCGCGGTTGAGGTCGATGCCGGTCTGGTCGTGGAAGTCCTCGTGCAGCGACTTGCCCGCGTCCTCCTCGAGGTGTGCGCGAGTGATGCCAATACGCCGCACGCTACCGTCCTCGAGCTGGATGTCGAAGTGGCCGCGGCCCACGACAGGCTCCTGAAACTGACTGATCTGGTAGCCTTTGGGCAGGTCGGGGTAGAAGTAGTTCTTGCGGTCAAACACCGAGCGCAGCCCTATTTCCGCGCCGATGCCCAGCCCGAACATCACCGCGTAACGCACCGCCTGCTCGTTCAGTACCGGCAGCATACCGGGCATGGCGAGGTCGACGGCGCAGGCCTGGGTGTTGGGCTCAGCGCCGAAACGTGTGGCGGCGCCGGAGAAAATCTTCGACTCGGTGGCCAGTTGCAGGTGCACTTCCAGCCCGATCACCACTTCCCAGTTCATAGGCCTGCCTCCGGCGGTAACTGCAGGTGCCAGTCACTCGCCTGCTGTAACTGGTGCGCCACATTCAGCAGGCGGGACTCGTCGAAATGCTGGCCGATGAGCTGCAGGCCAACCGGTAGTCCATTGACCTGGCCAGCGGGTACCGACATGGCGGGCAGGCCGGCCAGGTTGACCGCCAGGGTGTAAACATCCTCCAGATACATGGCCACCGGGTCGCTGGTTTTGGCGCCCAGGCCAAAAGCGGGGCCGGGGGTGGTGGGGCCGGCGATGATATCCACGTCGGTGAAGGCATCGAGGAAATCCTGGCGGATCAGTCGTCGCACCTGCTGTGCCTTGCGGTAGTAGGCATCGTAGTAGCCGGCGGACAGGGCGTAGGTGCCGACCAGTATGCGTCGCTTCACTTCGTCGCCAAAGCCTTCCTGCCGGCTGCGCGTATACAGGTCGTGCAGGTTGCGGGGGTTCTCGCAGCGGTGCCCGTAGCGCACGCCGTCATAGCGAGACAGGTTGGTAGAGGCTTCAGCCGGCGCGATGATGTAGTAGGTGGGAATGCTGAGCCCGGTGTGGGGCAGGGTGATGTCCACCAGCGTTGCGCCCTGCTGCTCCAGCAGGGCCAGGGCGGCGCGAACACGCTCACCGGTAGCCTGTTCCAGACCCTCGCCGAAATATTCCCGCGGCAGCCCTATGCGCAGCCCGGACAGCGGCTGGGCAAGCTGGGCCGTATAGTCCTCTACCGGCTGCTCCGAGGAGGTTGAGTCCTGGGGGTCGAAGCCGGCGATAGCGTTGAGCAGCAGGGCACAATCCTCGGCACTGCGCGCCATGGGCCCGCCCTGGTCGAGGCTGGAGGCGTAGGCCACCATGCCCAGGCGCGAAACCCGGCCATAGGTGGGCTTGAGCCCGGTGATACCGCAGAAGGCGGCTGGCTGACGGATGGAGCCGCCGGTGTCAGTGCCGGTAGCCAGCGGTGCGAGGCGCGCAGCCACCGCCGCAGCGGAGCCGCCGGACGAGCCCCCGGGCACCCGGCTGGTATCCCAGGGGTTGCGGCTGCTCCCGTAGAAACTGGTTTCACTGGATGAGCCCATGGCGAACTCATCCATGTTGGTCTTGCCTAGCAGCACCGTGCCGGCATCCCGCAGGCGCCGGGTGACTGTGGCGTCGTAAGGGGGAACGAAATTGTCGAGCATTTTCGAGCCGCAGCTGGTGCGCAGTCCGCTGGTGCAGAAAATATCCTTGTGCGCCAGCGGGATACCCAGCAGGGGTGCCTTCTCGCCGGCGGCCAGGCGCGCATCGGCGTCCCTGGCAGCGTCCAGGGCACCCACTTCATCAACCGAGATGAAGCTGTTGTAGTGGGGATCCAGCGCCCGGATGCGCTGCAGGCAATGCTGGGTCAGCTCGGTGCTGGAAAAATCCCGGTTGCGCAAGCCGAGCGCGAGCGCTGCGACAGAAAGATCATGCATGTGATGTCCCGAGGGCGGCGTTGCCGCTTCATTCAATGACTTTGGGTACCAGGTAGAGGCCATTTTCCACCGCTGGGGCTATGGCCTGGAAGGCCTCGCGCTGATTGGCCTCGGTGACCTCATCCGCGCGCAGGCGCTGCACGGCATCCAGCGGGTTGGCCATGGGTTCCACGGCTGCGGTGTCTACAGACTGCAGCTGATCGACGAGGCCGAGAATGGTGGCGATGCGTGCCGTGACCTCTGCGGCCTCTTCGGCGGGGATACGCACCCGTGCCAGTTCGGCCAGTTTTTCAATGTCGTCCTGGTGTACTGTCATTACTTTCACTACCGTCAGCAAGCCGGCCGCCTTCGCGGCGGGGGCGTAAAGTTATCACATTTGCGCCTTGCCCAAAATCCCCGCCATTGATACAGTTATTCGCTAAGTTACACACCGCAGAATAATGAGTGAGGCGGTCTCTCAGCTGAGGGCAGTCCCGGCCCCCAAGGGCCGCCGCAAGGGGTGTCGCTGAGCTCCGGTATGGAGTTCCCCGATCTATTCACAAGGTAGTCAAAATTCATGTTGAAGAAGCTGCGCGGCGTGTTCTCAAACGATCTTTCTATCGATTTGGGTACAGCGAACACGTTGATTTATGTGCGCGACAAAGGAATTGTGCTCAATGAGCCCTCGGTGGTGGCTATCCGGTTTCACAACGGGCAGAAGACCATTGAGGCGGTGGGCACCGAGGCGAAGCGTATGCTCGGTCGTACACCGGGTAACATTACTGCTATCCGTCCACTCAAGGATGGTGTTATCGCCGATTTCCAAGTAACCGAGAAAATGTTGCAGCACTTCATCGCCCGGGTGCATGAGAGTCGCTTCATCCGCCCGAGCCCGCGTGTGCTGGTGTGCGTGCCCTGCATGTCGACTCAGGTCGAGCGTCGCGCTATCCGCGAATCCGCACTCAGCGCCGGAGCGCGTGAAGTGCGCCTGATCGAGGAGCCGATGGCAGCGGCAATCGGCGCGGGTCTGAACGTCGAGGAAGCCACCGGCTGCATGGTGGTGGACGTGGGCGGTGGCACCACTGAAATCGCCATCATTTCCTTGAACGGGGTGGTCTACCGCGATTCGCTGCGCATTGGTGGCGACCGCTTCGACGAGGCGATTGTTTCGCACGTGCGTCGTCGCTACGGCAGCCTGATTGGCGATGCCACGGCCGAGCGCATCAAGCAGGAAATCGGCTGCGCATTTGCCGGTAGCGAATTGCGCGAGATCGATGTGCGTGGCCGCAACCTCGCCGAGGGTGTGCCGCGCAGTTTCACCCTCAACAGCGATGAAATTCTGGAGGCCCTGCAGGATCCTTTGCAGTCCATTGTTCAGGGCGTGAAGTCGGCGCTGGAGCAATCACCGCCCGAACTGGCCGCCGATATCGCCGAGAGCGGCATCGTGCTCACCGGCGGTGGTGCGCTGCTGCGCGATCTCGACCGTCTTATTTCTGAAGAAACCGGCCTGCCCGTGATTGTCGCCGAAGACCCCCTGACCTGCGTGGCACGGGGCGGCGGTCGTGCCATGGAGCAGATGGATCGCCACACGATTGACCTGCTCTCTACCGAGTAAGGCACGCGGCGGGGGCTGATATCAAGCCGCTATTCCTCAAGGAATCCCATCTTGGGATGCGCATCTCGCTGGCGGCGCTGGTTGTGGTGTGCCTGATCGCCGCTGACCTGCGCTATAACAAGCTTGAGCACGGCCGTGCGATACTCGACACGCTGGTGGCCCCCGTGATCTGGATCGCGGACATCCCGGCACGTCTCGTGCAGTGGCAGGACACGCATATTCGCTCCCGCGGGCGTTTGCTGGAAGACAATGCCCGGCTGCAGCGGGAAAACCTCCTGCTGCAGGGCCGTTCACTGCAAATGGCCTCACTGCAGGCGGAAAACACGCGCCTGCGCGGGCTACTCAACTCCACGGCCATGCTGCGCAATGACGTGCTGGTGGCTGAGCTGATCGGCGTCTCCCCCGACCCCATGCGGCACCAGTTGGTGTTGAACAAGGGCGGCACGGATGGCGTGTATGTCGGGCAGCCACTGATCGACGCCGACGGGCTGATGGGTCAGGTGGTTGAGGTTGGCGAAGTGACGTCTCGTGTGTTGCTGTTGACTGATCTTACGCACTCCGTGCCAGTGCAGGTGAACCGCAATGGTGTGCGCGCTATCGCCGAGGGCACCGGCTCGCTGGATGCACTTGAAGTGCAGCACATCTCGGCAACAACTGATATTCGTGAAGGCGACCTGCTGGTAAGTTCTGGCCTCGGGGGCCGTTTCCCTGTGGGCTACCCGATCGCCGAGGTTGTGCTGGTGCAGAGAGACCCTGGTCAGGCCTTCGCCCGCGTGCTGGCGAGGCCCACCGCAGCCCTCAACCGCAGTCGTCATGTGTTGCTGGTATTCACCAACGCGACAGAGGAAGCGGCGCCCACGCAGGATCTACCGTGACGGCCGGCAACGGGGTGGTGTTTACCGTCGTTGTGGCGAGTTTTCTGGTTGCCGCCCTGTTGGCTGTGGTGCCGTTGCCGGAGTGGTTGCAATGGGCACGCCCGGAATGGGTTGCCCTCACATTATTGTACTGGTGCCTTGCGCTGCCGCACCGGGTGGGCCTATTCACCGCGCTGTTGCTCGGCGTGCTGATGGACGCCCTGGAGGGGGCAGTGCTCGGGCAGAATGCATTTTCGCTCACGGTGTTGGCGCTATGCGCCTTGCTGGTGTACCAGCGCCTGCGGGTCTTCAGCCTGTGGCAACAGTGTGGTGTGGTGTTTGTCATTATTGGGTTGCACCAACTGATCGGTCAGTGGGTGCAGAACCTCGAGGGAGCAGGTGCGCGCAGCCTGCTGTTCCTGCTACCCGCACTGTCCAGTGCCTTGCTCTGGCCGGTGGTGTTGCAGGTGTTGCGCAGTGTGCGCCGCTATTACCGGATTACCTGATCATGTCACTGCTGATTCTCGCCTCTGCCTCGCCGCGCCGCCAGGAACTGCTCACCCAACTCGGGGTGCATTTTGCGGTGGACCCGGCTGACATCGACGAAACAGCGCAACCGGGTGAGGCGGCGCAGGACTACGTTGTGCGCATGGCGCGGGAAAAGGCCGCCGCGGTGCGCAGCCGCCGCGGCTCCGGCGAGCTTGTGCTCGCCGCGGACACTACCGTGGTGATCGACGACGATATTCTCGGCAAGCCCGCCGACCATTTCTCCGGCCTCGGCATGCTCGCCCGCCTTAGCGGGCGCACCCACCAGGTCATCACGGCTGTCTGCCTGGCGCATGCGGATGGCTACGCCGGGTTTGCCGTGGAAACCCGCGTAACCTTCGTCAACCTGACCCGGGAGCTCTGCGAGAGCTATCTCGCAACCGATGAGCCCTGGGATAAAGCGGGTAGCTACGGTATCCAGGGGCTGGGTGGTGCCCTGGTGCGCGGTATTGAGGGCAGCTACAGCAACGTGGTCGGTTTGCCCCTGGCGGAAACCCGGGAGCTGCTCGCTGCTCACGGCGTCGCCGGTCGCCTCGGGCCCGTCGATGCATGACGAGATACTGATCAGCGCCAGCGCCGATCGGCAAGGTATGGCGCGTGTAAGCGGCGGGACACTGCAGGAGTTGTGTCTTGAGCGGCGCGACGGCCCCGTCCGGGTCGGCGCCATTTATCGCGGTTACGTGACGCGGCTACTCCCGGGAATGGAGGCCGGCTTCGTTGAATTGGCGCCCGGGGTGCAGGGCCTGTTGTCGCTGTCGCAACGGCCGCCTGAAGGGCGCTCATCGCCCGCGCTGCGGCAGGGGCAGAAGCTGCTGGTGCAGGTTACCCGGGATGCGGTGGGAGACAAGCAGCCCCGTCTTGATCTCGATCTGGCCTTGCCCGGCCCCCACCTTGTACTGCTGGCGGGGCACTCGCGCCCCTCCCTCTCGCGCCGTATCGAAGATCCGGCAACCCGCCGCCGGCTGGGCAACCTTATGGCAGGGCTGGCGGCGGACTTCGAGGGCGCGTCGCTGCTGGCGCGCACAGCGGCGGCAGATGTTGCAGAGTCGCTACTGCGCGACGAGGCTGCCCGGCTTGCGACGACCTGGCGCGAGCTGCAAGACGCGGGCACGCGGGATGCGCCCGCGCAGCGAGTTTGGCCGGAGCTGCCATTTGCCCAGCGCGTGTTGCGGGACTACGCCGGGCCGGTGCCGCGCGCGATTAGGGTGGACGACACCGACACGGCAAACGCGCTGCGCGCCTGGTGCGCGCTGCAGCGACCCACCCTTGCGCCGCTGGTAGAACACGACGGCGGGAGGCGTTCATTGTTTGCACGACACGGTGTGGACAGGGCCATTGAGGCGCTGCTGCAGCCTCGGGTTGCGCTGCCCTCCGGGGGCAGTTTGATCATTGAGGAAACCGCAGCGATGACGACCGTGGACGTTAACACCGGCGCCAGCAGTGACCGCAGCGGTGCCGCACTCACGGCCAACCTGGAAGCGGCGGAAGCCATTCCCCGACAAATACGGTTGCGCGGCATTGGCGGTCTGGTGGCGGTCGATTTCATTTCGCTCGCTGATCCCGCGGCGTGGCGGCGGGTGGTGGCGTTGTTGCAGCGGCTGCTGGCAGAGGATGGCAGCTGTCGTCGTGTGCACCGGGCAGACCCGCTCGGTGTGGTACTTTTCACCCGTAAGCAAACGGGCCCCTCGCTTTCCGCAGTGGTCGCTACCGGTGACTGAAGCCCTGTCCATCTACCATCGCATAAGCCGCTTGCTGTGGCGGGGTATGGTTGCCACGGTGGTTGCGCTGGCAGTGTATGTCAGCGCGGGTCGTGTGTTGGTGGGTATGGTTGCAGCAAACCAGCAGTGGCTTATACAGAACCTGAGTGCGCGCGTGCCGTTTCATATCCAGCGCGGTGCACTGGCGGCAGAATGGCACGGCTTCGGCCCCGAGCTGGTTTTCCGCGATCTGCAACTGGTTTTCGCGGACGGTGAACCACTCACGCTCGGCGGTGGCCGTGTCGCCATTGATGTGTGGGGTAGCCTGTTGCAGGGCTCGTTGCGTATTGGCCATTTACGTCTCAGCGAGTTATTGCTGTCCGGGGAAATTACGGCAAGCGGTGAATTCAGGCTCATGGGGCTGGGCGGTGGCGGCGGCGATGCTGCAGCGCGCTTGCAGGCTCTGTTGCTCGATAGCCGGCATGTGACCCTCGAAAACAATACGCTTTACCTGCACTCTCCGGCTGCGCAACAGGAAGTGTTGAGCCTCAACCTGGCCCTGCAGCGCGACGGTAGCCGTCGGCAACTGCGGGCCACGCTCGACGCAGAGGATGGCAGCCGCATTCACATACTTGCAGATGGCATTGGCGATCCGCTGTCCCCCGCGCGCTATAACGGTGTGGTGTATATCAACGCGGCACTCGTCGACCTCGCCACCCTCGACCGCTGGCGGCCGCTCTGGGGGCAGCCGTTGCCGCTCGGTGCCTCTGGCAAGGCGCTGGTGGAAGGCTGGCTGGACTGGAACGGCGAGATGTCGGATTTGCGCTGGAGGCTGTCGGGCGAGGATCTGGTGTTGCACGGTGCAGCGGAAGGGTGGTCGCTGCCGGTGGACCGACTCAGTCTGGAGGCGGGCCTGCAGCTGCAGGGTCAGCGGCTGGGTGTGTTCGTCTCTGACCTGCAGATTGCTCACGCGGGCAGTCAGCTCGCGGTACCGCGGTTGCAGATTGACGTCTGGGGCGATTCCCTGCGTGTGCGCGGGCGCGGGTTGCCGCTGACCGAAACCGCAGGTCTGGTGCAAGCGGCCGGCGTGTTACCGGAGGGCCTCGCCACTGTACTGAGTGACCTGCAGCCCGGCGGTGCGTTGCGCGAGCTGCAGTTTACCCTCGACGACATGACGACGGACCAGCCTGCGTGGGCCCTGTCGCTCGGCTTTGCCGATGTATCCCTCGCGTCCTGGCGCGGTGCGCCTGGCGTCACGGGCGCCAGTGGTCACCTGCAGTTGGTGCCGTCGCGCGGCCATCTGACGCTCGACAGCGAGAATATCGCGCTGGACTTCCCCACGGTGTTCAGTGAGGCGCTGGCTTACCGGGAGCTGTTTGGCAGCCTGGACATCGCGTGGTCAGAGACCGGCGTGGCGCTCGACAGCGGCCTGCTTACCGCCGTGGGTGAGGAGGGGGAAGCGCACGCGCTGTTGGGTTTGTGGATTCCACTGGCGGCCACACAGACCGGGATAGAAATGGATTTGCTGGTGGGTCTGCGCGATTCGGATGCGCGCTATCGGCAGCGCTACCTGCCGTATATCCTCGATGACAAATTGTTGACATGGCTCGACAGCAGCGTGCAACAGGCAACGCTCGACGCGGGCGGATTTATCTGGCGGGGTAGTCTGCGTCCTGACCTGTCTACACGGCGCACGGTGCAACTGTTCTTTGCGCTGCGTGATGCCGAGCTGGCCTATCACCCTCGGTGGCCCGTCCTGTCCGTACCCGAAGGCACCGTACTGATTGATGATGCACGGGTCAGTGTGTGGGCGGATCAGGCCCGGCTCTATTCCTCTGCAGTCAGCGGCGTGTCTGCGGAAACCTGGCGCACACCGGGGGGAGGGATGCGGTTGGCCCTTACGGCCAATGGCAAGGGCAGCGCCGCAGATGGGCTCAGGGTCATCAATCAATCGCCCCTCGACGATACGATGCAAGGCGCACTGCAGCAATGGTCTGCAACAGGCGACCTGCAGCTCGACCTCTCGCTAGATTTACCACTTGAGGACGCCGGCCTGCCAACACAGGTGGCACTGGAGGTTGCCCTGGCAGACGGTGAGCTCGCCATTCGTCCCGGGGGGCTGGATATCGACGGGCTGGCGGGCCAATTGCGGTATACCAGCGCGGCGGGGTTCGTCGTCGAAGACGTCACGGCCCGGCTGTGGGGGCGTGAGCTCGATGTCACACTGACGCAACATGCCGACCGCGCCGATGGAGAAGCGCCGGGGGTGAGTGTGGCGCTGGCCGGCGATATTGCCATGGCGTCGTTGCGTGACTGGCTGGGGGGCGCACTCCCGCAGTGGGTGACGGGTGAAGCACCGGTGACGGCAGTACTGGATTTTGTGCCCGGAGCCCGGCCACAGTTACGGGCGCGCTCATCCCTGCTCGGCATTGCGCTGGCACTGCCGGAAACCTGGGGTAAGCCGCCCGACAAAGCCCTCCCGTTTACGCTGGATAGCAGCCTGGGCAGCGGTCCGCTGATGCTGGAACTGCGAGCCGCCGATCGGGCGTGGGCGCGGGCGGTGCTGCGTGACGGCGAGCTGGATGCCGTCTCCCTCGGCCTGCAGGACCAGCCGCTGCCGCCTGTGTCGGGGACTCTGCGCCTTTCCGGTCATGCCGCCCTGCTGGACATTGATGCCTGGTACGCCGTTCTCGCGCCGCTAATGCCGCCCACAACGGCGCCCGCAACCGCTGCAGCGCCCCTGCAGCTGAACGTGGAGCAGCTTCTGGTGGATAGCCTGCTGTTTGCCGGCCAGGATTGGCGGGACACACTGATTGATGTGCAGCAAACGAGCGCAGGCTGGCGCGGTACCCTTGAGGCGCCCTGGCTGCGTACGGCAGTGAGTGCCGACACGGACCTGTCCAGCCTGGTGTTGAATGTCGACTGGCTGGATGTTGCCGGCCTGGGTGGTAGCGGCGGTGATGCCCTCGATCCCGGCGTCATCAGCGATTGGCCGGATATTGATGTTGCCATTACCGAGCTGTTGCGTGGCGGTCGCCCTCTGGGCCAGCTGTCGTTCGCCCTGCGCCCGGGAGAACGACGTCTGCAGGTGCAGCAACTGCAGGGCCGGCTAGCCGATTTGCAGATTGCGGCTGACCCTGCCCCCGAGCTGTCCTGGTCTGACCAGGGGACGAACCTGCGTATGGATCTGGTCGCCGGTGACTTGGGGAATACGCTGACCGCGCTGGGTTACGAGGCCATTCTCGAAACGGAACAGGGCCGTTTCGACGTCGATATGCAGTGGCCCGGCGCGCCCCAGCAGTTCTCCCTGGCGGATGCCAGCGGTGGCCTGACGCTGGCGCTTGAGAACGGTCGTTTCCTGAGTGCCTCAGCGGGCACGTCGGGCGCGCTGCGCGTGGTGAGTATTCTGGACCTGGCGGATATTGTGCAGCGCCTGAGCCTGACGCAGTGGTTTGAGTCAGGGATTCCCTTCGACCGCATGCGCGGTGAATTGCGTGTGCAGGACGGCGTTATTCGCGTGCCGCAGATCGCGGTAACCGGCGCTGGCTCCAGCTTCCGTTTCAGTGGCCGTTCGAATGTCGCCTCGCGGGAGCTTGATGGGGAGCTTGTCGCCACGCTGCCTGTCGCCAATAACCTGCCCTGGGTCGCCGCCCTCACTGCGGGGCTGCCCGTGGCGGCGGGGGTGTTCGTGGTCAGCAAGCTGTTCGAGAAGCAGGTCTCGCAGCTGTCCAGCGCCGTCTACCGCATTTCTGGAACGTGGCAGGAGCCCGCGGTGCGGCTGGAACGAATCTTCGATACGCGTGACGGCGCTGCACAGGATCTTGTTGTGCCTGCGCCCGAGCCAGCCGCAGACGGTGAGTCGACTCAGGATGCGTCGTCGTCGCCCGCTTCCGCCGCCGCGCCCTCGCCGGCGGCCGATGAGAGCTCGCGCAGATAGCGGAACAGCTTGCGCGCAGCGGCGGGGGCCTGGCCACGCTTCTGTTCTCGCTGCGCCTGCAGCAGCAGGTTGCGCAGGTGTTGACGATCGGTTGCCGGCCAGCGCTCCACCACGTCCCCGATGGTGTCCGGGCCCTCTTTGAGGAGCCGGTCACGCAACTGTTCCAGCCCTTTGAAGTGCGCTGCATGGCGATGCTGTTCCTGATCCATGGCACTGAGGGCCGCGGCTATGGGCTCGGCGTCGATGTCGCGCATGAGCTTGCCGATAAACTGCAGGTGACGGCGGCGTGCGCTGTTGGAGGATATCCGCTGCGCTTCGTGAATGGCCTCCAGCAGGCGCGCATCCTCAATGGGGACTTTCTGCAGCTGTTTGTCACTCAGTGCGGTGAGTGCCTCGCCGAGATTCTGCAGCGCGGTCATGCGCCGCTTGAGCTCACTTTTACTCGGCGGCTCCAGCGCATCGGGGTCATCCTGCGGGGGGGTGTAATCAGGCATAGAACCAGGTCGCCAGGCCAAGGAATGAGAAGAATCCAACAACGTCAGTCACCGTTGTCAGCACCACGCCGCCCGCGAGTGCCGGATCGATTTTCAGCCGCTTGAGCAGCAGCGGCAGGGCAGCGCCGGTGAAGGCGGCAGTCACCAGGTTAATGATGATGGCCAGGGCGATGATCAGGCCCAGCGTCCAGTCCTGAAACCAGGCGGATGCCGCCACCGCGACCACGGCAGCCCACAGGAGGCCGTTGAGGATGCCGGCCCCCACCTCCCGGTGGATCAGCCAGGACTCGTTGTTCTTGCTGACCTGGCCCAGGGCAATACCGCGTACCATCACGGTGAGGGTCTGGGTGCCGGCGATGCCCCCCATGGAGGCTACGATGGGCATCAACACCGCCAGTGCCACGACTTTTTCGATGGTGTCCTGGAATACGTTGATCACCGACGCCGCGATAAACGCCGTGAGCAGATTGATGCCCAGCCAGATTGCGCGACGGCTCGCGGTGTTGAGCACCGGCGCGAACGTGTCGGTGTCTTCTGCCAGGCCGGCCATCGAGGTCAGCGAGTGATCGGCGTCTTCCCGAATCACGTCCACCACGTCGTCAATGGTGATACGGCCGAGCAGGCGGCCATCGTCATCGACCACGGGGGCGGATACCCAGTCGTTGCGCTCAAACAGGCGCGCCACCTCGTCGTCGGGCATGGCGGCAGGAATCGGCGGCACATCGGTGAGCATCATTTCGCGCACGGTGGCCGACGGATCGGATACCAGCAGGGTGTTCAGCGGCAGCAGCCCGATGAACTGGTCGTTGCGATTTACAACAATCAGGTTGTCGGTCATGGCCGGGATTTCGTTGTGTCGGCGCAGGTAGCGCAGCACCACATCCAGCGTCAGTGGCGGACGTATGGTGATGGTGTCCGTGCTCATCAGGCCACCGGCGGTATCGTCCGGGTAGTTCATGACCTGTTCCAGCCGGGTGCGGTCCCGCTGGTCCATCGAGTCGAGAACTTCCCGGGTTACCCGGTCCGGCAGCTGCTGCAGGATATCGGCGAGGTCGTCGTCCTGGAGGTGTTCGGTGATCTGTGCGACTTCCGCCGCATCCATGTCACTGAGAAAATGCGCACGCAGCTCGTCGCCAAGCTCATTGATGACGTCACCTTCATTCTCCAGCTCCACCATCTGCCAGAGAATGTGGCGGAATTTGGGCGGAGAGGATTCCAGCAGGTGCGCAACATCGGCGGCGGGGAGCCCGTTGAGCATGCGCTTGACGTCTGCAAACGTGCCACTCCCCAGCGCCTGGGACAGGCGTTCAAGTCTTGCCTGTGATGATGAGGGCTGCGCCATGAGTCACGAATCCGCGGAAATAGGGCTGGTGGCAGTGAGTGCAGGATTATCCGGCAAAGCGACCGTCGGAACAACGTGGCAGCGGGTCAGTGTGACCTATTCACCTTCGTCGAAGCGGTTCTCGACCAGTGTGCGCAGGGCCTCCAGTGCCGCCTCTTCATCGTGGCCGTCCACTTCGATGTCGAGCACGGTACCCTGGCCGGCTGCCAGCATCATGATGGACATGATGCTTTTGCCGTCGACCATCTCGCCATCGCGACCCGCCCTGACGCTGCTGCTGTAGGCGGCGGTGCAGCTGACAAACTTGGCCGCCGCGCGCGCGTGCAGGCCGAGTTTGTTGATGATGGTCAATTGTGTCTGTATCACGTCTACTGCAGTTCCCGGTGCCGAATGTGAACCTGCGGGTACTGCTCCTTGTAGTGCCGGTAGAGCCTGGCCGCAAGATATACTGACCGATGTTGACCACCGGTACAACCGATCGCCACGGTCATATAACTGCGGTTACTGTCACGGTAGCTGGGGAGCCAGCGGTCCAGGTAGGCACAAATACTGTCGAACAGATCGCCGGTCATCGCCTGGGATTCAAGGAAGTCGCGCACCTCCGGGTCGAGCCCGTTCTGCAGGCGCAGCTCCTTCACCCAGTGCGGGTTGGGTAGCATGCGCACATCGAACACCAGGTCGGCATCGGTGGGTACGCCGCGCTTGAAGCCGAACGACTGAATCAGCAACGACATGCTGCCCGAACTTTCGCCAATCAGGCGCTGGCGCACCGCATCGCGCAGTTCATAAATGGTCATCTGGCTGGTGTCCAGCACCAGCGCTGCGGCGCTGGCAATAGGCTCCAGCAGTTCGCGCTCACGCTCGATGGCCTCAGCGAGTGGCATTTGCTCGCCGCTCAGTGGGTGTTTGCGCCGGGTCTCGCTGAAACGCTTGATCAGCACGCTGTCCTGCGCTTCGAGGAACAGGATCTCGCTGTTTACCGTGTCCGGCAGCGCATCGACAATGGCGTTGAAATCCTCGAGGTTACGCCAGGCGTTGCGCGCATCGATGCACACCGCCGCGCCGCGAAAGTGCTCGAACCCCGGGCGGCTGGCCTCGTCCACAAGTGCCGGCAGCAGTGCGGCTGGCAGGTTGTCGATGCAGTAGAAGCCCTCGTCCTCGAGCTGGTGCAGCGCTGTGCTCTTGCCTGATCCTGAGCGCCCGGAAATGATGACCAGATGCATGGTTTAGGTCAGGCCTGCCATTCGGTAGCGCGCTGGAACAGTACGCGGCTATCCGGTGCGTCGCGCAGGGCTTCGCAGAAGCTGGACTGGCTGAAAAGCCGGGCGATGCGGGCGAGAATGTCCAGGTGGGTCTGGTGTGCCTCTTCGGGTACCAGCAGCACAAACAGAATGTCCACCGGCAGATCATCCGGCGCATCAAAATCGATGGGTTCTTCAAGCGTGACCAGGCAACCGATGGGCTGGCTGCAGTTGGCGATACGGCAATGGGGTATGGCGATGCCTGCACCGAGGCCAGTGCTGCCGAGGCGCTCGCGCGCGATGAGCTGGGCGAAGATGTCTGCCTCGGTGATTCCCGGGCTGTCCTCGCTCACCACGCTGGCCAGCGTTTCGAAAAGCCGTTTTTTGCTGCTGCCGGGGGCCCGGCAAACCGTGCGCCCCGGCGTCAGCAGTTCAGAAAGAACATGCATGGGTGGTTCCTAGCGGGCTCGCGCCTTCTCTTTGTGTTTGATGAGCTGACGGTCGAGCTTGTCCGCCATCGCGTCGATGGCTGCGTACATGTCCTCGGATTCCGCGGCGGCGAAAATGTCCGCTCCGGAGATGTGAATCTTGCCTTCCGCCTTCTGTACCATTTTTTCTACAATCAGGGTGACTTCGGTATTGGTTATCTGGTCGTAATGTCGCTGCAGGCGCTCGAACTTACTCTCTACATACTCACGCAGCGCGTTGGTAACCTCTACGTGGTGGCCGCTGACGTTCAATTGCATACCTGACTCCTTCTTCAGATGAAACCCGGGCTGGCTGCCCGGAACCGGCGTGTCGCTGACGATTGGCGGCACACCCGACAACGTACTGCGGGGCAGTACACTGATAGTCTAGACCAATCTCTTGCGCTCATTGGATGGCGGGATCATCAGCATCTCGCGGTACTTGGCCACCGTGCGCCGCGCCACCTGCAGGCCCTGTTCCTCCAGTACGCCGGCAATTTTGCTGTCGCTCAGCGGCTTGCGCGGGTTCTCCGCTGCCACCAGCTTGCGAATCAGGGCCTTGATGGCGGTGGAAGAGGCCTCGCCTCCCTCAGTTGTGCCCACGTGGCTGGAAAAGAAATACTTCAGTTCGAAGATGCCCCGTGGCGTGTGCATGTACTTGCGCGTTGTGGCGCGGGATATGGTGGACTCGTGCATTTCGATGGCCTCGGCGATGTCGTGCAGCACCAGGGGCTTCATGGCTTCTTCGCCAAACTCGAGGAAGTTGCGCTGATGTTCCACAATCTTGCTGGCCACCTTCATCAGGGTTTCGTTGCGGCTGTGCAGGCTCTTCAGAAACCAGCGCGCTTCCTGCAGGTTGTCCTTGAGGAAGGTGTTGTCGGCGCTGCTGTCCGCGCGGCGAATCAGGCTCGCGTAGCTGTCGTTGATACGCAGTTTCGGCGCGATGTCAGGGTTGAGTTCGACCACCCAGCGGCCGTTGCGCTTGCTCACGAATACATCGGGTACGACATATTCCGTGGTGTCCTCGCCGACACCTTGGCCGGGGTTCGGGTCCAGCGTGCGAATCAGGTCGAGGACGGCTTTCAGCTGCTCTTCCGTGAGGCGCATGCGGCGCATGATCTGCCTGTAGTCGCCGCTGCCCAGCTGTGCCATGTGCCGGCTGATCATCAGCCGCGCCTGTTCAACGCAGGGTGTAGTGGCTGGCAACTGCTGCAGCTGCACCAGCAGGCATTCCTGCAGGTCGCGCGTGCAGACCCCCGCAGGCTCGAACTGCTGCAGGCAATGCAGCACGGCGACGACCTCGTCGAGGTCGATATCCAGTTCCGGGGTGAGCGCTTCGTGAATGTCCTCGACAGTGCTCTGCAGGCGTCCGTTGGCATCGGTGGCGTCGATGATCGCCATGGCAATAATGCGGTCGGTGTCAGACAGCCGGGTCAGGTTGAGTTGCCACAGTAATTGGTCCTGCAGGCTGTCGCGCGCGTTGTTGCGGGCGTCGAAGTCGCCGTCGAAGGCATCGTCGCCCTGACTGGCCGGGGCTGAGGAGGAGGGCAGCAGGTCATCCCACTGGGTGTCGACGGGGAGCTCGTCAGGCAGGTTATCGGTTTGCCACTCCTCGGTGCTGGCGCTGGTATCGCGCTCGGGCGCCGTGTGCTCCGCGCCTGCCTCGCCGGTGGACTGGCTGTTTTCCGTGGCCTGCGCGCTGGCTTCGGTCTCGGCATCGTAGTCGTCTTCAGCCAGCTCCAGTAGCGGGTTGCTGTCCAGGGCCTGCTGAATCTCCTGCTGCAAATCCAGGGTGCTTAGCTGAAGCAGCTTGATAGCCTGCTGCAGCTGAGGCGTCATGGTCAGCTGTTGGCCGAGCTTGAGTTGGAGCGACTGTTTCATCAAAGGGCTGAATTCATCCCGGGTACCGCCTCGGGTTGGCAACTGTCTGCAGTGTAGCGCCGGCGGATGCGGCCACGCAACAGGATGGCGCGAAATTTGCTTAAGCGCTGCGCGGACCCCTTGGCTGCATGGGGATGATCTACAGCCTGAAGTGCTCACCCAGGTACACTTTTCTCACCCGGGGGTTGTCCAGCACTTCCTGCGCGGAGCCTTCGGCAATGATATGACCCTCGCCGACGATGTAGGCACGCTCACAGATATCCAGCGTTTCGCGCACGTTGTGGTCGGTAATCAGAACGCCGATGCCGCGTTTGCGCAGGTGGATAATGATGTCCTTGATGTCGGATACCGAGATCGGGTCGACACCGGCAAATGGCTCATCAAGGAGGATAAAGTCGGGTTCGGTGGCCAGGGCCCGGGCGATTTCCACCCGGCGTCGCTCCCCACCGGAAAGGGCCTGTCCGAGGCTGCTGCGCAGGTGGGTCAGGTGGAATTCCTCCAGCAGCCGGTCGCAGTGGGCCAGGCGCTCCGCCTTGCCCAGATCAGGCCGCGTTTCGAGAATGGCGAGCAGGTTGTCCTGTACGCTGAGCTTGCGAAAAATGGAGGCCTCCTGTGGCAGGTAGCCCAGGCCGCGCCGCGCACGATCGTGCATCGCCAGGGAGGTGATGTCCTCGCCGTTGAGCTCAATGCGCCCGGCATCCGCGGCAATAATCCCGACCACCATGTAGAAACAGGTCGTCTTGCCGGCGCCATTGGGCCCCAGCAGCCCCACCACCTGCCCGCTGGACAACTCCAGCGACACATCGATCACAACTTTACGGCCGCGGTAGGCCTTGGCCAGGTTACTCGCTTTCAGTTGCGCCACGTGCCGCCTCTTCCCCGTCGCCGTCCAGTGCGCCCGCTGGGATAACGACTTCCACACGGCCGCCATCCTCGCGGCGCCCGGCATCTGCCCTGACCCGCTGTTCCGCCATGAAATAGTCGATAGTGTTGCCGGTCACGATGGAGCCTTCCTGCTCGATACGCGCCTCGCGGCTCAGTTTCACCCGCTCCTGCGACTTGAAATACTCAATGCTGAGCGCCGCGGCGTGGATGACGGCCTTGTCCGTGGCGGGCTGCTGTTGCAGCCGCGCGGGGCTGCCTTCAGCCACGATACGGTCAGCAGACTCTTGTTGGTGGAAGATGGTGAGCCTGTTGGCCTGAATCTGCAGGCTGCCCTGCTGCAGGCGCACATTGCCAGTGTATAACGTAAAGCCCTCGCGCTCATCGCGCAGGGCCTGGTCGGCGCTAATCCGAATTGGCTGCTCGCGGTCGCCGGGGAGGGCCTGGCTGGCGTTCGGCAGCAGCACGGCAATGACCGCTAGTGCGATGCTGACAGTACGCGAGCCAATGCGACATATTTCAGGAGCCCTCAGGAACATAGATGCCCTCCACGTTAGGCGACAGGCGTATGGTTTGGCGCTTCAGGTCGGAGTACATCCCGTCGGCAGTAAGCATATTGTTTCCTTGCGTCACCGTGACAAGGGCCTGTGACTGGGCGATACGTAGCCGCAGGTTCAGCGTCATGGTGCTGGTCTCCAGCACGCCACCGCCCTCGTCGTCCGTGAGCACCACGTCGTCGCGCAGGATGAGCACACTGGTGCGGTGCTGGAGCCTGCCCTGCGCGGCGCTGGCCGACCAGGTCTGGTTATCGCCATCGTGGGAGTAGAACCTCGGCTCGATCAGGTCTGAGACCTGCGTATCTGCGATATGTTCCACCCGCGCGGCTTCCATGACTTGGGTCAGTGAGCCGTTTTCCGCATAGGTCAGGCTGCGCGAGTTTAACAGATAGGTTTGCACGATATCTGCCGGCTGTGAGGCCGGGCGGCGTTCGAGGGGGCCACCGCCGGTGAATCCCAGGTACCAGGCGGCCACGCCGAGCAGCGCGACAGCGAGCAGCCATGGACGCTTGCGCCGCTCCATCAGCCGAACTCCGCCAGCAGGTTGTCCCATTGCCCACGCGCCTGCAGCAACCATTCTGCGGCTTCGCGCACCGCACCCGCGCCGCCGGGGGCGAGGCTGCACCAGTCTGCGGCGGCGCGCACGTCGGCAACGGCATCAGCCACCGTCAGGCCGAGGCCCGCAGCGCGTATGGCGGCGAGGTCGGGGAGGTCGTCCCCCATGTACGCGCACTCCGCCAGGGTGAGAGCCAGCCGTGTGCAGAGCTCCTGCAACGCGCTGAGTTTGTCCTCACGGCCCTCCATCAGCTCGACGATGCCGAGTTCGCGGGCGCGCCTGGCGACCATCTCGGAGCGTCGACCGGTAATGATCGCCACCTGTACGCCACAGCGTTGCAGCAGCTTGATACCGAGTCCATCCTTGATGTTGAAGGACTTCAGCTCGCTGCCATCGCTGGCGTACGTCACGCGGCCATCGCTGAGTACGCCGTCAACGTCCAGTGCCAACAGCTGCACGGCCAGAGCAGGGTGTGGCGCAGTGGCCATATCAGGCGATGCCCGCATGCAACAGGTTCATTAAATGAATGACTCCGACCATGTGGTCACCGCGTTGCACCACGAGGGAGGTGATCTTGTTTTCCTCCATGATACGCAGTGCCTCCGCCGCCAGCATGTTGGGGCCAATGGTCTTGGCGCCCCGCGTCATGAGCTCACTGATGGGGGTGTTGCGCACATCCACGGCCTCATCCAGCGCCCGCCGCAAGTCGCCATCGGTGAAGATACCGAGCAGCACATCCTCCGGGCCGGTGACCGTGGTCATGCCGAGGCCCTTGCGGCTGATTTCCAACAGCGCGGCGGAGAGTGGGGTGGAGGGGGCCACGCGGGGAATAGCCGTGCCGGTGTGCATGACATCTTCCACCTTGAGCAACAGCTTCTTGCCCAGTGTGCCGCCCGGGTGCGAAAAGGCAAAATCCTCAGCGCTGAAGCCGCGTGCTTCCAGTAGCGCGATGGCCAGCGCATCGCCCATCACCAGCGCGGTGGTCGTGCTGGAGGTGGGTGCCAGATTGAGTGGACAGGCCTCGGTGTCCACACCCGTGTCGAGGTGGGCATCGGATGCTTCAGCGAGCGGTGAGGCCGGGTTGCCGGTCATGCTGACCAGCGGAATGCCGAGTCGTTTCAGCAGCGGCAACAGGGTGACGACCTCGGGCGAACGACCGCTGTTGGACAGTGCAATCACCGCATCGTCGGCGGTGATCATGCCGATATCCCCGTGGCTGGCCTCGGCGGGGTGCACATAAAATGCCGGGGTGCCTGTGCTCGCCAGGGTCGCGGCAATCTTGCTCGCGATATGCCCGGACTTACCCATGCCGGTCACGATCACGCGGCCGGTGACGCCCAGCAACAGCTCACAGGCATGGGCGAAGCTGGCATCGATGCGCGGCTCGAGTTGGGCTATGGCATCGCGCTCCATGCGAATGGTGCGCTGCGCGGAAGCGATGTGGGCATCGGGGTCGTGTGCGTGCATGGCAGGGCTCAGGCCTGGCGGGTCCGGTACAGCCAGTAATAGTACAGGCCGTAACCCGCCAGTAACAGTAGTCCCAGGCCGCGGCCGATGTAGGCGTAGCCTCCGGCACCGGATTTGCGCCGCCCGCGGCTGAGGTACACCGCCGCGGCCAGCAACAGGGTCATGCCGGCCATGGTCAGGTAGTCGCGATACAACACCAGTTCGCTCAGGGCCTGCGTCTCGATGAGGCCGGGAATGGCCATCACGGCGAGCAGGTTGAACAGGTTGGAGCCGATGACATTGCCCACGGCGATGTCGGCATGACCGCGCAGGGCGCTGGCCACGGTTGCCGCGAGTTCCGGCAGGCTGGTACCGATGGCGACGATGGTCAGCCCGATAATCAGCTGTGACACGCCGAGTTGCTCGGCAATACCGATTGCGCCCCACACCAGCAAGCGTGAGCTTGCGACCAGCAGTAGCAGGCCGCCGCCGAACTTCAGCCAGGCAGTGCGCAGGGGGGCGGGCTGGCGCGTCAGCTCGGACGCTTCCTGCAGCAGCTCGGGGTCGGTGGCTTCGCCGCGCAGCATGCTGGTCATGATGACCGCAAGGGTGGCGAGCATGACAATACCGTCGACGCGGGACAGTTCGCCATCAATGAGCAGCACTGCGGTTCCCAGCGTGACCAGTAGCAGGGTGGGAAGCTCGCGCCGCATGCAGCCGGGATGCACTTTCAGCGGTGCAATCAGCAGGGTCATGCCCAAAACCAGTCCGATGTTGGCAATATTGGAGCCGATGGCGTTACCGATCGCCAGTTCGCCGGCATCGGTGAGCGCGGCAGTCAGAGAGACGAGGATTTCGGGAGCCGAAGTGCCAATGGACACAATGGTCAAGCCGATGATGATCGGTGACATGCCGAGGTTGGCCGCCAGCGCAGCGGCGCCCGCGATGAACACGTCGGCGCTCCAGATGAGAATCAGGAAACCGATAACGATGGCAGCTGTTGCTAACAGCATAAACATGCAAATCCTGTTAAAGTAGCGCGCTCTTACAACCATGGAACTGCAGCCGGCGCCACGGTGTCAAAAATCGCAGCGGCCTCTGGTACCGGGTTGTGGGTACGCAGTATACAGAGCGCCGGCCGGCATGTAATGACATTCAAGGATAACGTATGACGCAATTGCTGCAGTGGGTTGCAACCCTGTTCATGGTTGTGGCCGTTAACGTACAGGCTTCCGAGTCGGTTGCGACACGGGGAGCGCACGATGTGGTGCGCGAGGCCACGGACCAGGTCATGTCGGCGGTCAGTGAAGCTGATGACTATGTGGACGCAGAGCCGGAACGCTTCTACGACAATTTACAGTCCATTCTGGATGACGTGGTGGACTTTCGCGGCTTCGCACGCAGCGTGATGGGCCCCTACGCCAGTGTGGAGCGTTACCGCTCGCTGGATGCTGCGGGGCGCGAGCAGCTGCGAGCGCAGCTGGAGCGCTTCACCGATGTAATGCGCGAGGGCCTGGTGCGCACTTATGGCAAGGGCCTGCTGGCGTTTGGCGGCTCGAGGATCGAAGTGCCGGACCTGAGCGAGGAAGAAGCGGCGGGGCCTCGCGCCGCGGTGCGACAGCTGATTTACAACAGCGGTGCGGAGCCCTATGTTCTGGTGTACCACATGGGTCGCGATCGCGATGGCAGCTGGAAGCTGCGCAATCTGGTCATCGAAGACGTCAACCTGGGGGAGATCTATCGGAGCCAATTTGTGGCGTCTGCGCGTAAACACGACGGCGACCTCGATACCGTCATTGCACAGTGGTCGGCAGTGGACATCGACAGTTGAAGACGAGGCGGTTGGCCGGCCACCGCGCTGGCTGCCGCAGCATCGGCTGCCGCAGCATCGGCTGCCGCAGCGCTCGCCACTGACCGGCGATTCGCCTAAAATGCGGCGCTTTGCGCCAGTTTGAGATATTTCGGGGAAAATACATGATGGACGCGGCAACGGTATCAGCGCTGCTCGAGAATCATCTGCAGGGGTGCCAGGTGCAGGTAGAAGGGGCGGGCAACCGCTACGATATCACAGTGATTGGTGCGGTATTCGAGGGCAAGCGCCCGGTGCAGCGGCAGCAACTGGTGTACGCGGGCCTTGCTGAGCAAATCGCCGACGGCAGCATACACGCGGTCAATATTCGCACCTTTACCCCCGAACAATGGGCCGCGGACAGTTGAGTCCCTTCGGCAGGAGCATCTAGTGGACAAACTGGCTATTCGCGGCGGGCATCGCCTGCACGGCGAGCTGCGCATTTCCGGTGCCAAGAACGCGGCACTGCCTATCCTCGCAGCCACCTTGCTGACCGATGAACGGGTAACGATCAGCAATTTGCCGCATCTGCATGACATCACCACCATGATCGAGTTGCTTGGCTGCATGGGCGTCAAGCTCACGCTGGACGAGAAAATGGGCATCGAGGTGGACGCCAGTGACGTCACCGAGTTTTCCGCGCCCTATGAGCTGGTCAAGACGATGCGCGCCTCAATTCTGGTGCTCGGGCCCATGGTGGCTCGATTTGGCCGCGCGCACGTGTCTTTCCCCGGGGGTTGTGCCATTGGCAGCCGCCCTGTGGACCTGCACCTCAAGGGCCTGGAGGCGATGGGTGCGCAGATCACCGTCGACGGCGGCTACATCAACGCCGAGGTCGATGGCCGCTTGCGCGGTGCCCGCATCGTGATGGAAACCGTCACCGTTGGTGGCACAGAGAACATCATGATGGCGGCAGCGCTGGCCACCGGGCGCACGGTGATCGAGAACGCTGCCCGCGAGCCGGAGGTCGTGGACCTTGCCGAATGCCTGATCGCCATGGGCGCGCGCATCAGCGGTCACGGTTCCGATACCATCATTATTGATGGGGTGGAGCGTCTGCACGGCTGCCAGTATCGCGTGATGCCCGACCGTATAGAGACCGGGACCTATCTGGTGGCCGCCGCCGCGACCGGCGGGCGCATCATGCTGCGCGACACCTGTCCTCACGCGCTGGAGGTGGTGCTGGCCAAGCTGGTAGATGCCGGTGCGCAGATGGACCAGGGGGAAGACTGGATTTCGCTGGATATGGAAGGCCGGCGGCCGCGTGCGGTGAGCGTGAAGACCGCACCTTACCCGGGTTTCCCCACTGACATGCAGGCCCAGTTCACGGCGATGAATGCCATTGCCGAGGGTACGGCAACGGTGACCGAGACAGTCTTTGAAAATCGCCTGATCCAGACCCATGAAATGAACCGTATGGGCGCGCACATCGTCATCGAGGGCAACACAGCGATCATCACCGGACAGCCGGGGTTGCAGGGCGCGCCGGTTATGGCCAGTGACCTGCGCGCGTCCGCGAGCCTGGTGATAGCCGCACTGGTGGCCCAGGGAGAGACGATCATCGATCGTATCTACCATATTGACCGCGGTTACGAGTGCATCGAGGAGAAACTGCAGGCACTGGGGGCGGATATCCGCCGTCTGTCGAGCTGAGGCCGCTATGGCGCAACCACTGACCATGGCCCTGACCAAGGGGCGCATCCTTCAGGAAACCCTGCCCTTGCTGGCCAGGGCAGGCATCGAGCCGCTGGAGGATATTCACAGCAGCCGCAAGCTGATCTTTGCGACGACGCGCGAGGACATTCAGCTGGTGGTGATTCGCGGTACCGATGTGCCCACCTATGTGCGCCATGGCGCGGCGGACATAGGTGTGGTGGGCAAGGATATTCTGCTTGAACACGGGGCCGAGGGGCTCTATGAACCCCTCGACCTGGGCATCGCCCGCTGTCGTTTGATGACTGCCGGGCCTGTAGGCTGGTCGGCCTCGGGCGCGCGTGTGCGGGTGGCCACCAAGTTCGTCAATATCGCCCGTCGGCACTTCGCCGCGCAAGGTGTGCATGCCGATGTGATAAAACTCTACGGTGCGATGGAACTCGCGCCGATGATGAATCTGGCGGATCTGATTGTGGATATTGTGGATACGGGGAATACCCTGCGCGCCAACGGCATGGAGCCTCTGGACGAGATCGCCCACATCAGTTCCCGATTGATCGTCAACAAGGCCTCGATGCGCGCGCGCTACGGTGTTGTACAGGATCTGGTTGAGCGCCTGGCGGCGGCAGCCGGGGACAACTGACATGCAGCGCCTGGATACCCGCAGTGCAGACTTTGATCAGCGCCTGGAGGCACTGACAGCCTGGGAAGCCGGGCTGGACGCCTCGGTGGAAGCGGCTGTGGCCGAGATCATCGCGGCGGTGCGCCAGCGCGGTGACGCCGCCCTGCTGGAATATACAGCGCGCTTCGATGACCGCTCGCTGTCCAGCGCGGCGCAACTTGAGGTGTCGCCGCAGCGCTTGCAGGAGGCACTGGCGGCGATCCCTGCGCCGCAACGGGAGGCACTGGAGCAGGCCGCTGCGCGGGTGCGCAGTTATCACGAGCATCAACGGCAGGCCAGCTGGCAGTACCGGGATGACGAGGGCAATCTGCTCGGCCAGCAGATCACGGCGTTGGAGCGCGTCGGTATCTACGTCCCTGGCGGCAAGGCCAGCTACCCCTCGTCGGTACTTATGAACGCCCTGCCGGCGCGCGTGGCGGGGGTGGAAGAGATCATCATGGTCGTCCCGGCTCCGGGCGGCGAGCTCAATGACCTGGTGCTCGCCGCCGCCGCGATTGCCGGAGTGGATCGCGTGTTCACGCTGGGCGGCGCCCAGGCGGTCGCGGCGCTCGCCTACGGTACCGCCACGGTGCCTGCAGTGGATAAGATCGTTGGCCCCGGCAACATTTATGTAGCCACAGCCAAACGGCAGGTGTTCGGCCGCGTGGGTATCGACATGATCGCCGGCCCCTCGGAGATTCTGATCATCTGCGATGGCTCCACCGACCCCGACTGGGTCGCGATGGATCTGTTCTCGCAGGCGGAGCACGATGAAAACGCGCAGTCCCTGTTGCTGTGCCCGGATGCGGGCTACATCGAGCGCGTGGCAGAGAGTATCGAGCGTCTGCTGCCGACAATGGAGCGCGCCGACATTATCCGCGCATCCCTGACGGGCCGTGGCGCGCTGATCCTCACCCGCGACCTCGCCGAGGCGGTCGCAGTCAGCAACCGCCTGGCGCCGGAACACCTCGAGCTGTCGGTTGCGGACCCGGAAGCGCTACTGCCGCAGATACGCCACGCCGGCGCGATTTTCATGGGCGCCTACACCTCGGAAAGCCTGGGCGATTATTGCGCCGGTCCGAACCACGTGCTGCCCACCTCGCGCACGGCCCGCTTCTTTTCACCGCTTGGCGTTTACGACTTCCAGAAGCGCAGCTCGCTTATCATGTGCAGTGAGGCCGGGGTGCAAACCCTGGGTCGTGTTGCCTCGACGCTTGCGCGCGGCGAGCGCCTGACGGCTCACGCCCGCAGCGCGGAACTGCGTCTGCACGACGACTGATTTCCCGCCACAGGATGGCGAGCGAGCGGTGTGGTCAGATGGTGGGGGAGTGTCGCAGGGTGCCAACAATGGCCCGCAGATCTATGGACTGCTGATTGCGCTGCACGGTGATGTCGATGTTCTCTCCGGGGCGCAGCTGGGCAATCCGGTGCATGGTAATGCGCCCATCCTGCACCGGTTCACCGTCGATATGGGTAATGATGTCGCGCACCTGAATACCGGCGCGCTGCGCAGGGCTGTCTTCCGCCATGGCGGTGACTTCCAGTAACTGCATGCCCGGCCGGCGTTCATCTAGCCCGCGCACCGGTGCGACGCTCACACCCAGCCAGCCGCGGATGACTTCTCCGTAGCGAATCAGGTCTTCCATCACGAACAGTGCCATATTGACTGGCGTCGCCAGGCTGATACCGATACCGGTTGCGGCGCCTCTCGACTGATCGGTGCCGGTGTAAATCAGGGTGTTGATGCCGAGCAATTCACCGCGAGCATTGACCAGTGCACCGCCGGAGTTGCCCAGATGAATGATGGCATCGGTTTGGATGTAGTCCTCGTAGGCCGACAGCTGCAGACCATACCGGCCCAGCGCGGAAACGATACCCTGGGTCACCGAGTGGCCGAAGCCCAACGGGTTGCCAATGGCCAGCACCACATCGCCGACGCGCGCGGCATCGGAATTGCCGAGTGTAATCGGCTGCAGCTCCTCGAGTTGCACCTGCAGGACCGCGAGGTCGGTGGCCGGATCCGTGCCAATCACCACGGCATTTGCCGAGCGCCCGTCCTGCAACAGAACCTGGATGGCATCGGCTTCATGGATGACGTGATTGTTGGTCAGGATGTGACCCTCGGCGGTCATGATCACACCGGAGCCCAGTGAGCGTTCAATGCGCTGGCGTTGCGCTGGCATCCTGCTCGACGGCCGGTTGAACAGGTCGCCCGGGCTTGGATCATTGCGCGATGAAATGAGCTTTGCGGTGTAGATGTTGACAACCGCGGGTGTGGCGCTGCGCACCGCTGCGGCATAGCTCATGGCCGTATCCGCGCCGCGCTCCACGGTGTTGCGGGGCAGTACCCAGCGATCCAGGATCAACAGGGCCGCCAGCAGGCCGGCAATCGCGGGCCAGGCAAAATAGCGCAGGCTGTTGGTCATAGGGTGGCGGCCGTGTGTCGATTCGCAGCGCTATTGTATATGATGGCTTGTCCCTCCACAGCCAAGAAACCGCAGAAATCCCGGAATAGCCTCATGTCTGTATCGCTCAAGGAACTCGTACACTACATCGACCAGTTGCTGGACGTGGGGCGCTTTCGCGATTACTGCCCCAACGGGCTGCAGGTTGAGGGCCGCGGAGAGGTGCGGCGGCTGGTCAGTGGCGTGACTGCGTGTCAGGCGCTGCTTGACGCTGCGGTGGCGGCACAGGCGGATGCGATCATCGTGCACCACGGTTACTTCTGGCGCGGCGAGGCCGAGCCGGTGGTGGGGATGAAGCGGCGACGGCTGGCTGCGTTGTTACAGCACGATATCAGCCTGCTGGCTTACCACTTGCCCCTCGATGCCCACCCTGAGCTGGGCAACAACGCCCGGCTGGGCGCGCTGTTGGGGATCACCGATGCGCAACCGCTGCGCGCTGATGTTGCCGATGCGGTTGGCAATATTGGACAGTTGCCGGAGCCCCGCAGCGCGGCCGGGCTGGTCGCTGACATCGCGCGCTTGACCGGACGTGAGCCACTGCACGTGGGTAACCCCGGGGAGCTCGTGCAACGCATCGGCTGGTGCACGGGCGCGGCGCAGTCGTATATCCAGCATGCGGTTGCGGCGGGTGCAGACCTGTTCCTGACCGGCGAGGCGTCAGAGCCAACGGTGCACATTGCGCGGGAGGAGGGTATTCACTTCATTGCCGCCGGGCACCACGCCACCGAGCGCTACGGCGTTCAGGCGGTAGGCGCGTACCTGGCGGAAGCGTTTGGTCTGGAGCACCGCTTCATCGATATCGACAACCCTGTATAGCGGGGCTCAGCGCTCCTCAACCGGTTTGCGCTGGCGCTCTATGCCGAACTCTTCATTGAGCATGCCCTTCTCGCCGGGAGAGGTTTTCGGCGCGTAATCCAGCGGCGGCTGGATTTGCGCCAGGTGCGCCGGTATCTCCGCGTCGTCTTCAGCGCCGCCCTGCAGTCGCTCCAGCGACACCGGGCCCTTGTCTTCGCACAGGGTTTCGGCCCCGGCAGCCAGGTGGTTGTGCACATTGCGATAGGAGTCAGTCAAGGTGTTCAGCAGGCGTGCTGTTTGCGAGAAGTGCTCGACAACGGAATTTTCGTAGGCGCGCTTGTCCTGCGTCATCTGGTCCAGCTTGCGCTCCGTGTCGCGCAGCCGCTGGCCGTCGGCGGACAGGCGGCGGCCGATAAGCAGGCCGATAGCGCCACCCACTAGCAGAGTGATGGCGCCGGTGGCGATCAGAATGGTCAAACTGTACACAGGGTTACCTCTTCTTCGCGGGGGTGTGACGGGGCCAGTATACCTCAAACTGGCTTCGACTCTAGCGCAGACCGGGCAGGTGCACGGAACGCAGCGGCGTTTGAATGGCGCGCCCGCCGATCCCGGGCGTTGCCAAGGTGGCGAGGCATGGATAGAGTGTGCCGCCAGTTTTACCTTCAGCGGGAGGCCGGAGTCCGGCGTGAATACAGCGCAACAGACGCCCTGGGGGCGTTATCAGGCGGATCTACAGCAGCCGGGGTTTTCCCGTGACCCTGCCCAGGAGGCCGCTGTGCGTCAGTTACAGGATCTGTTCGAGCGTCTGCTCGCGCGCGAGGCTCGCGGCGGCGGGTGGTTGCGGCGGCTGCGTCGTGAGCGCCCGCAGCCCGAGCGTGGCCTGTATATGTGGGGCGGCGTGGGCCGCGGCAAAACCTATTTGATGGACACTTTTTTCGACTGCCTGCCCGCCGAAGGCAAATTGCGTGTGCACTTCCATCGCTTCATGCAGCGGGTGCACGCCGAGCTGAAACAGCTGGCGGGGGAGAAGAATCCGCTGCGGCGCGTGGCGGACCGGCTCGCGGCGGAGGCCAAAGTGGTCTGTTTCGACGAGTTCTTTGTCACCGATATTGCCGATGCGATGATCCTCGGCGGTCTCATGGAGGCGCTGTTCGCGCGCGGCGTCACCCTGGTTGCGACCTCCAATATCGAGCCTGCCCGCCTGTACGAAAACGGCCTGCAGCGGCAGCGTTTTCTGCCGGCAATTGTACTGATTGAGCAGCATACCCTGGTGCTGAATGTGGACGCGGGGGTGGATTATCGCCTGCGCACCCTGGAGAGGGCCGAGCTCTACCATTACCCCCTGGATGCGGAGGCAGACGTCAGCCTGCGCGAGAGCTTCGAGCGGCTGGCACCGCATGCAGCCACGGAAGGGGAAAGCCTGCAGATCAACGGGCGCGCCATTCGCACCCGTAGCCTCGCCGATGATGTGGTGTGGTTCGATTTTGCTGAACTCTGTGGCGGGCCGCGCTCACAGAATGACTACATCGAGCTCGCTCGGGAATTCCATGCGGTGGTGTTGTCCGGTGTGCCGGCCCTGGGTGCCGGCAACGATGATGCCGCGCGCCGCTTTATCAACCTGGTCGACGAATTCTACGATCGCAATGTAAAGCTGGTGATGGCTGCTGACAGGCAGCTGATGGACCTGTATGATGGCCACCGCCTGCGGTTCGAGTTCCAGCGAACCGTGTCCCGTTTGCAGGAAATGCAGTCTCACGACTATCTCGCCAGGGAGCACCGTCCCTGAGCGCGAGTGATTCTGTCCGGCGACAGAATATTTTCAGCGGTGCTTGAAAAGCCGGGTGCGAAGCAGTAGTATTCGCGCTCTCGAAATTGGAGCCCTCCAAGAGGCGTTTATTAATGAAAACTTTCAGTGCCAAAGCCGAAGACGTGCGCCACGACTGGTTTGTCGTCGATGCATCAGGCAAGACCCTCGGGCGTCTGGCCAGCGAAATTGCTCACCGTTTGCGCGGCAAGCACAAGGCTGAGTACACACCGCACGTTGATACCGGAGACTATATCGTTGTCATCAACGCGGAAAAGATCCACGTGACCGGAGCCAAGGCCACGGACAAGATGTACCACCACCACACAGGCTTTATCGGTGGTATCAAGTCCATCTCGTTCGAGAAGCTCATCGACAAGGCGCCTGAGCGTGTTTTGCAGACCGCGGTGAAGGGCATGCTGCCCCGCAATCCGCTGGGTCGGGCCATGTTCAAGAAGCTCAAGGTTTACGCGGGCGCAGAGCATCCGCACACCGCCCAGCAGCCGCAAGCATTGAACATCTAACGGATAACTCTCTTATGTCAGCAACCCAGTATTACGGAACCGGCCGCCGCAAGACCTCTACGGCGCGCGTATTCATCCAGACCGGCGGCGGTAACATCACGGTCAACAAGCGTCCGCTCGACCAGTATTTTGGTCGCGAAGTGGCGCGCATGATTGTGCGCCAGCCGCTTGAGCTGGTGGAGTTGTCCGACAAGTTTGACGTCAATGTGACCGTTGAGGGCGGCGGCAGCTTTGGCCAGGCCGGCGCCATTCGCCACGGTATCACCCGCGCTTTGATGGATTACGATGAAGCGCTGCGCGGCACCCTGCGCCGTGCCGGCTACGTGACGCGTGATGCGCGTGAGGTTGAGCGTAAGAAAGTGGGTTTGCGCAAGGCGCGCAAGCGTCCGCAGTACTCCAAGCGCTGAGCGTGCGGTTGGCCAATTGGGCCGGCTGCCTTGTTTCGAAAACGTCCGGTTTGGTATTCAGGCCGGGCGTTTTTTTGTGCTGAAAAAACAGTAGCTTGCTGGCAAAGGCCACGCGCTTTCCGGGGCTTTATGTTGCCAGCAACGGGCAAAATCATTACTATTTGCAGCATTTTTTGCGAAGTCGTCTTCCGAGTCTGCCAACGCGAGTGGGCGGCCCGGTAATCAGGAGTGAAGAGCATGAGTAGCGATGGCGTGAACACCGGCAGGAGACGTTTCCTGACCGCCGCGACGAGTGTGGTTGGCGTTGCCGGCGCAGTGGGAATCGCGGTGCCGTTCGTCGGGTCGTGGAATCCCTCGGCCAAGGCAAAGGCCGCAGGTGCACCCGTGAAGGCGGATATCAGCAAACTGGAACCCGGCCAGATGGTCGTTGTGGAGTGGCGGGGCAAGCCGGTTTACGTGGTCCATCGCACTGCGGCCATGCTGGCCGATCTCGACAAACTGACCGGTGAGCTGAAAGATCCGGATTCCTCGATATCCACGCAACCGGCCTATATCGATGGTCCGGCGCGCGCCCTGCGCCCGGAGATCTTTGTTGCCGAGGGGCTGTGCACGCACCTGGGGTGCGCGCCCAAATATCGGCCTGAGGTCGGCGCCGCCGACCTGGGTGGCGACGAGTGGCTGGGTGGCTTTTTCTGCCCCTGCCACGGTTCCAAGTTCGATTTGTCCGGGCGCGTCTACGCCGGCGTCCCGGCGTCCACCAACCTGGTGGTGCCGCCGTACTCCTATGAGACCGAGTCGGTTCTGGTAATTGGCGTGGACGCGGAGGCAGCCTGATGATCAATATGCTTGTAGGACTTCGGGATTGGGTCGACGAACGCCTGCCCATCATGCGCGCCTGGAACACCCACATGGGACAGTACTACGCGCCCAAGAACTTCAATCTCTGGTATTACTTTGGTGTGCTGTCACTGCTGGTTCTGGTTAACCAGCTGCTGACCGGTATCTGGCTCACCATGAACTACACGCCCAGTGCCGAACAGGCCTTCGCCTCGGTCGAATACATCATGCGTGATGTCGATTACGGCTGGATCCTGCGCTATATGCATTCCACGGGTGCCTCCGCTTTCTTTGTGGTGGTCTACCTGCACATGTTCCGGGCACTTATCTACGGCTCTTACAAGAAGCCGCGTGAGCTGATCTGGATCTTCGGCATGCTGATTTTTGTCGTGTTGATGGCCGAGGCCTTCGTCGGCTACGTGCTGCCCTGGGGCCAGATGTCCTACTGGGGCGCGCAGGTAATCATTTCGTTGTTCGGTGCCATTCCGGTGGTCGGCGAGGATCTGGTGACCTGGATTCGTGGCGACTACCTGATTTCAGGCGTGACCCTGAACCGCTTCTTCGCCCTGCACGTGGTTGCACTGCCGATCGTGTTGCTCGCCTTGGTGGTGCTCCACCTACTCGCGCTGCATGAAGTGGGCTCGAACAACCCGGATGGGGTCGACATCAAGAAACACAAGGGTCCGGATGGTGTGCCGCTGGACGGCGTGGCCTTCCACCCCTACTACACAGTGCATGACCTGCAGGCCATCGGCGTGTTCCTGTTCATCTTCTGTGCGGTGATGTTCTTCATGCCGGAAATGGGCGGATTCTTCCTCGAATACGCCAATTTTGAAGAAGCGAACGCACTCAAGACCCCGGACCATATTGCGCCCGTGTGGTACTTCACGCCGTTCTACTCTGTGCTCCGTGCAGTGCCGGACAAGTTCTGGGGCTTCATCGCTTTCGCCGCCTCAGTCGCGATTCCGTTCCTGTTGCCGTGGCTGGATCGCAACCCGGTCAAGTCCTGGCGCTATCGTGGCACGCTGAACAAGGTCATGCTGGTATTGTTTGTGGCCAGCTTCCTGATCCTCGGCGTGCTGGGTGTCAAGTCGCCGACACCGGAGCGTACCCTGCTGGCGCAGATCTGTTCGGTGTTCTACTTCGCCTTCTTCCTGCTGATGCCGATCTGGTCCACGCTGGACAAGACCAAGCCGGTTCCCGAGCGCGTCACGATGGACGGCGGCATAGGATTCTGGGGTAGCCTTGCCGGGCTGGCGTTGATTCTTGCGCTGACCATTCTGCCGCTGAAGGCTGTAGGCGCCGGCGGTGAATACAACTGTGGCTCCATGCCCTGTGACGAAATCAGCGTCAATCCTCACGACCAGCCCTCGCTGCAGAATGGCGCCAAGCTGTACATTAACTACTGTATGGCCTGCCATTCACTCGGGTATGCTCGCTACAAGCGCACCGCAGAGGACCTCGGCATCCCCGAGGACCTGTTCAGCGACAACCTGATCTTCGACCCTGATGTTCGCATCGGGTCGCTGATGGAAAATGCGATGGATGACCGTCTGGCGAAGACCTGGTTTGGCGCTACCCCACCGGATTTGACGCTGGTATCCCGTGCCCGTCAGCCGGAATGGCTGTACACCTACCTGCGCACCTTCTATCTGGATGAGAGTCGTCCATACGGGGTCAACAACAAGGTCTTCAAGGATGTGGGCATGCCCCACGTACTGCTGGAGCTGCAGGGCCTGCAGGCGTGTGCCATGGGGCCCGGTAAAGCCAACAACGGCGGCGTGCGGCGCGACCCCTTGACGGGTGAACCCCTGCTGGAGGAACCCTGCGGTCAGTTCAATCTGGTGCAGGAAGGCTCCATGTCGCCCGAAGAGTTCGACAGCGCCATGTACGATCTGGTGAACTTCCTCGCCTACACGGCCGAGCCGAGCGCGGCGGATCGGCAGCGCATTGGCGTGTACGTGTTGTTGTTCATCCTGCTGTTCTTCGTCTTCGCCTGGTTGCTGAACCGCGAGTACTGGAAAGACGTTCACTGATATGCCCCCGGGACCGGCATTTTGCCGGTCTCCCCCACGTTCTGGAATGCACTATGAAACGAGCTGATGACAACGCACTGGGTGTGGTGGCGAAACGGTCTTCCATGACCTTCTTCTCTGACAGTGCCAGCCAATACAGCCACCGCGTGCGCATCGTGCTCGCCGAGAAGGGCGTGACGGTCGACATGATCGAGTCGGATAGCGCCCACCCTCCTGCAGAGCTGGCTGACTTGAACCCCTACAATTCACTGCCGACGCTGGTTGATCGGGATCTTGTACTCTACGAGTCCAAGGTGATGATGGAGTATCTGGACGAGCGGTTCCCGCATCCACCCCTGCTACCGGTTTACCCGGTCGCGCGCGCGGAGAGTCGCCTGTATATCCACCGTATCGAGAAGGACTGGTGCTCGTTGGTGGATTCCATTCAGCATTCCCGCAGCGACAACGTGGTCAGCAAGGCGACCAAGGAATTGCGCGATGGTCTGGTGGGTATTGCGCCTATCTTTGCGGAGAAGCCCTTCTTCATGAGCGACGAGTTCACGCTGGTGGACTGTTGCCTGGCACCCATCCTCTGGCGCCTGCCCTCCCTGGGCATCGATGTGCGCCCTGGCAAGCAGACCAAGCCGTTGCTGGCGTATATGGACGCGCTGTTTGGCCGTGAATCGTTCCAGGAGAGCCTCTCCGAGCAGGAACGTGAGATGCGCCCCTAGGGGAAACGACGAAGGGGTAAACCCAACGCATGAGTGACGACAACGCGACAATGACACCCAGCCGCCCGTACATCATGCGGGCGCTGTACGAGTGGATTGTCGACAATGACTGTACGCCCTACCTGCTGGTCGATGCCAGACGGCCGGGCGTTGAAGTACCTTCTCAGTATGTGAAGGACGGGCAGATTGTGCTCAATGTAAGCCCGAGCGCGGTGATTGAGCTGCTGATCGGCAATGAGTGGATCAGTTTCAATGGCCGGTTCGGCGGCACGCCCACCGATATCCTGCTGCCGGTGGGTGCTGTAATCGGGATTTATGCCCGTGAGAATGGCCAGGGCATGGTCTTTGAGGCGGAAGAGTCACCCGAGCCGCCCGATAACCCCTCCGGTGACGATGCGGGGGGCTCCACGTCGAAACCGGAAGGTCGGCCGTCACTGAAGATCGTCAAGTAGTGACCTAACCTGGCGGGGCGCCTGTGCGCCGCGGTTACGGAATGGTTTCGAACAACTGCACCACGCGGGTCACGCCAGAGACCGAGGCGGCCACATCCGCTATCCTGCGCGCCTCTTCTTTCGATACCAGCCCCATCAGATAAACCACGCTGTTTTCGGTGACCACCTTGGTGCGCATGCCGGGTGTATCCATGTTGGTCAGCAGCCAGGACTTGATTTTCGTGGTGATCCACGCATCACTGGTGCGCACCAAAGCGCCGGTGGGTGCCTTCACGTCGATTTCGTTGTAGATGCGCCGTACGCCGCGTATTTTCCGCACCTCATCGGCCGCCTGGGCTTTCAGCTCAGCGGTGCCCACCTGCCCGGCAAGCAGCACGAAACCGTTGTAGCTTACGGCGATCAGATGGGCGTCGTCGAAGGCGGTGTTCGCGGCGTGGATGTTGACGATGGCTTTGACTTCGATGCTCTCGTCCTCGAGCCGCTGTGCCATGTTGCGCTCGTCGGGTTGATCCTCGATGGAGTCGGCCTCAACGGCCGCCAGCATGCTGCCGCAGCCCGTGAGTAGGAGGCTGCCGAGAAGGGTGAGGAGCGGTGCAAGTTGTTTCATGGTCAGTTTCCGTTGTAGTTGCCGAACAGGCTGCGGTCAATCAGTTCGCAAAGCAAGTGAATGACCACCGTGTGCAATTCTATCACCCGCGGGCGCCGTGTGGCGGTGCAGGCAATGGCGATATCCGTGCCCTCCAGAAGCTGGCTGAGCGAGGCGTCTTGCGCGTTGGACAGCACGACGACGGCAACGTTGCGTTCCCGTGCCGCTTCGATGGCCCGCAACAGGCTGCCGGCGGCGGTGGCGCTGCTGAAGCAAACCAGCGTGTCACCCGGTTGCCCGAGCGCCCGCACCTGGCACGCCCAGATCTCATCGAGTCCGTGTTCGTGTGCGATACCGGTGAGGCTGGCGCCGTCCGCTGACAGGGCCATGGCGGGGAGGGAAGGTCGGTCGCGCTCGAGCCCGGCGAGCAGGCTGCTGCAAAGCAGTTGGCTCAAGCCTGCATCCACACCATTGCCGCAGGCCATCACCTTGCCCTCCCGCAGCAGCGTTGCCACCATACTGGCGGCGGCCCGCTGAATGGGGTCGGCCAGCTCATCTACCGCCATCGCCAGTGTGCTGATGGTGTCCTGCACGGTATCGGCGATCAGCCCGTAGTCATCATCCATGCACTATGTCCATCGCTGGGGAGTCAGGCACTGAAAGCGCTGCGAATCCACAGCGGCGCCGGTTCAGGCATGGATTGTCGCGGGTTGAAGGCAAGCACGTCAAATCGACAGGGCCTGGCTTGCCACTGCGCGTTGCGTTGCAGGAACACGCGGGCGGCACGCAGCAGCTTGCGCTGTTTTTGCCTGTCCACCGATGCGGCGGCGGAGCTGAAGCGGGGGTTGCTGCGCGCGCGTACTTCCACGAACACAAGGCACTCACCGTCGAGGGCGATAATGTCGATTTCCCCCAGCTTGCAGCGAAAGTTGCGCTGCACCAGCTGCCATCCGTGTGCGCAGAGCCAGCGTGCGGCTGCGTCCTCATACCAGTCTCCCGGGCCCTGCATACCGAAGCCTCCCTGCCTCGGTGGCAGTATAGGTCACGGTTGGGCCAGGTCGCTGCCATCAAATACCGCCAATACGGGCTCACGCTGTAAACGCAGGCCGGGGTCCAGTCGCAGCAGCCCCGTGTCCCCTCGCAGCAGGGCATCGGCGCCGGCCTGCAGCTGGGCGAAGCGGGACTGCACCAGCCACGCATCCGCGCCCAGTGCGTTGAGGCGGGCGAGGCTGTCGCTTCCGGTGTCGCCGGCGGCAATGGCAACCCGCAGCCCCGGGTTGCTGCCGAGCAGCCAGGGTATCTCGGCGAGGCGCATGCCGTTCAGGTCGCGATCTCTCGGGTCGGGAACACCGCTGTAGGCGCTGGATGTGGCGTAGACGGGGACCGTACCGGCATAGTGAAATGCCAGCAGGGGCTTGAGGGAGCGCGCCTCAACCGGGGAATCCGCAAGCAGGAAGATGACATCGATATCCTGTCGCCGGCGCGGGGTGAATTCGATGTTGGTGGCCAGCATACTGCGGATGTCGCTGGCACGCTGTTCGCTGGCGTTCAGGTTGAGCGCATTCTTGATGTTGTCAGAGTAGGCTTCGGCACTGGTGTAGCTCGCGGTGCTGACAATCTGGCCCCCCAGTGCCTGCCAGCGTTGCTGCAGGACGTCCTCGAGCCTGGCTCCGCGCTCGCCGGCGGGGCGCAGCAGCAGTGCCTTGCGCGCGCCGGCACCGTAGGCCAGTTCGGCGATGCGCTGTGCATCATCCTCGGGTGCCAGCGACAGCTGCACCAGTGCGCTGCCACTTTGCAGGGCGTCACTGTCGGTGCGGTTCAGGGCCAGGATAGGTACAGGGCGCTCGGGTATCTGCCCCAGCTCTGCGACCGCTTCCTTGCTCAGTGGTCCGACGACGATCTCCGCACCGTCGGCAACTGCCTGGTCGTACGCGGCGGCAGCGGATGCATGGGTGGTGGTATCGATAACGTTGAGCGAATAGGGAGTCTCCCCGCGCGCCCGGGCGGCGAAGTAATGAGCCAGGTAGCCGTCCTGCACCGCACGTGCGGCAGGCGCCAGGCGCCCGCTGAGTGGCAACAGCAGTGCCACCTTCCGCGGTGTGCGCACGCCCCGGGCAATATACTCGAGGCCTCCCGGCAGCTGCATGGCGGCGGGGTGAGAGGGGTGTTGGCTGCGCCACTCCAACAGCGCTTCCTGCAGAGATTGCGGGTTTTCGGCGCGCCGGTCCCGCAATGCCAATTCCAGCCAGCCGCGCCAGTCAGCGTCGGGCGCGGCGGCGAGGGCCGTTGTGATAGCGGCCTCGCTGCTGCGGTTGAGGTCGCGCCAGATAGCACGGCGCAGACCTGCATCGGCGGGTTGCTGCCTCAGTATCTCTGCCCCAATCCGGGCGCTTGTTAGCCAGTCCCCGGCGAGCTGTGCGATCTCCCGGGTGAACTCGGCCTGCTCCAGGCGCAGTGCCGCGGGTACGTCTTCCTCTGGCCTGGCGGTGAGCAGGGCGTCTGTGCGATCGAGGTCGCCGCGCAAAAATGCCGCACGAGCAAGCAGGAAGTCCCGTCGGCTGCGGTCAGCCGAGTCCAGGTCCTGCGGAAGGCTTGCAAGGGTCTGCTCGGCAGTCATCCAGTCGCGCGCCCGCAGAGCGGCGCGGGTCTGCTCGAAGGTCGTGTCCCAACGGCTTGTGGGCATGGGCGGAGGCAACGTAGGCGAGGGCTCTGCTGGAGCCTCTGGCACCACTGTCGGTGTGCTGGGCGCGACCGGCTCAGGGGGCGCGGTGGTGCAGCCAGTGGCCAGGGCCAGCAGCAGAATGGCCGCCGCTGCTGTTTTACCGCCCGCGGTGGTCGGGGTCATTGTACGCGTCATGCTATCCTTCCGGCTGCAACGGGACCGCAGCCACCAGCGGTGAGGTCCATGCCAGGTAAATGATACAGGGCCAGGGGTGATCAGTGGAGTCCGGACTATATGTTGTTGCCACGCCAATCGGCAACCTGGGAGATATGACCTCGCGTGCCCTGGCGGTACTTACCGCGGCGGATATTGTCGCAGCAGAGGATACGCGGCACACCGCGCGCCTGCTGCAGCATTTTTCCATCACGGCGACGCTGCTGGCTTACCATGAGCACAGCGGCGAGCGGGCGCAGGCTCGCATATTGGAGTGCATCGCCGGCGGTGGAGTGGTGGCGCTGGTGTCGGATGCCGGCACGCCACTGATCTCCGACCCCGGTTATCGCCTGGTGCGCGACGCGCAGGACGCCGGTCACCGGGTGATTCCACTGCCCGGGCCCTGTGCCGCGATCGCCGCACTCAGCGCCTCTGGCCTGCCCACTGACCGCTTCCTGTTTGAAGGCTTTCTGCCCGCCAAGGCGGGCGCCCGTGCGCGCCGCCTGCAGGACCTGGCGGCAGAGTCGGCCACCCTGGTGTTCTATGAGGCACCGCACCGGGTAGCAGAGACCCTGCAGGACATGGTGACGGCCTTTGGTGACCAGCGCGAGGCACTGTTGGCGCGGGAATTGAGCAAAACCTTCGAAACGCTGAAGCGGGCGACCCTGGGTGACCTGGCTGGTTTCGTGGCAGCCGACAGCAACCAGCAGCGTGGCGAGATTGTGCTCGCTGTCAGCGGCCAGCGCGGGCGCGATGAGGCGCTCACGCCCGATGTCACCCGTATGCTGCTGCGACTGGCTGAAGAGTTGCCCGCCAAGCGCGCTTCCGCTGTGGTTGCCGATCTCACCGGGCTGCGCAAGAAGGTGCTGTACGACTATCTCCTCGGGCAAAAGGGCTGACCACAGCGCCGGCGCTTCCTGCACGGCCATTCACGCCGGGGAAGTTTGTGTTGCCCGGCGGCCGCGCAGCGGGTAGGCTTGCCGCCGAGTCGGTCAGGCGATCGCTTCTGGTTTCGGCCAGGGGAGGAAAGTCCGGGCTCCACAGGGCAGGGTGCCAGGTAACGCCTGGGGGGCGTGAGCCTACGGAAAGTGCAACAGAAAGGATACCGCCCGGCGCGAGTCGGGTAAGGGTGAAAAGGTGCGGTAAGAGCGCACCGCGCGGCTGGCAACAGGCGTGGCGATGGTAAACCCCACTCGGAGCAAGACCAAATAGGAATCCGTATGCTGCGGCCCGCAGTGGATTCGGGTAGGTCGCTACAGGCCGGCGGCGACGCCGGTCGCAGATGAATGATCGTCCACGACAGAACCCGGCTTATCGACCGACTCACTTATCCCCTTTCCAACGCGGCGGCAGTATGTGCCGTCGCGTTGCTTGCGCCCGACGTCGCCGCTTATGTTTTTTTCTACTAAAACGTGGCTGCTGGCAGAAGAAAATAACCTTTAACTTAAAGTGAATCCTTAATATACGATGTTAGCGGTCTGTTTTAATGTATTTTTTGTTTTCACTTACCCTCTCAGAAGCTGAAGAATCACCCGTCAATCAGCGCTAATTAGCTGAAATTAAAACGTTTTTCGCGACTGGCTCGCTTGACACTCCAATTGCTGCGCCCCTATAGTGTCGAAAAGTGGGAAGAAGTGGATATATCTGGTTTTTTGTGGTTTTGAAGAGCCGGATAAGCGGGGGAAACTGGCGTGTTTCGCGGGGTACAGCACATCAATATGGACGCCAAGGGGCGACTGGCCATGCCAGCGCGCCAGCGCGAGCCATTGCGTGCCCTCTGTGACGGCCAGATCGTGGTGACCATCGACACGCAGGCGAAATGCCTCGTCATCTATCCGCTGCCCGACTGGGAGCGCATCGAAAAGCACATACAGGCCCTGCCCGCCCTGAAGCAGGCGGTCAAGCGCTTCCAGCGCCTGGTGCTGGGCTACGCCACGGACATCGAGATGGACAGTAACGGCCGCTGCCTGCTGCCTCAGCCGCTGCGTGATTACGCGCATCTGGACAAGAAGCTGGTGCTGGTGGGGCAGGGCAACAAGATGGAGTTGTGGGCGGAGGAGCTGTGGCTGGCAGAGTGCGAACAGGCGCTGCTGGAGTCCGGCCCCGAAGCGGAGTTGCCCGACGAACTCGTGTCTCTCCCCCTGTAGGTGAGCGACATGCATCAAACAGTATTGTTGCGAGAGGCGGTGGATGCTCTGGTGACGACAAGCGATGGTATCTATGTCGATGGCACGTTCGGTCGTGGTGGTCACAGCCGCGCCTTGCTGCAACAACTGGCGCCCAATGGCCGGCTGCTGGGTGTCGACAAGGATCCGGCAGCCGCACTGGTAGCGTCCGAACTCAGCGCTGCAGACGCACGCTTCAGTTTCTTTCATGGTTCTTTTGCCGCGTTACCTGCCCAGCTGCGCTCGCGTGATATCGAGGGTGTCGACGGCATCCTGCTCGACCTCGGGGTCTCCAGCCCGCAACTCGACAACAGCGAGCGCGGCTTCAGTTTCCAGCACGATGGTCCGCTGGATATGCGTATGGACACCAGCAGCGGCGAGACCGCAGCGCAGTGGCTGGGGCGAGCGGCGCAGCAGGATATCGCCGCGGTATTGAAAGAGTTCGGCGAGGAGCGCTTTGCACGCCGGATCGCCGGTGCCATCGTTGCAGCGCGCGCCGAGGCACCTATTGTGACCACGGGTCGCCTGGCGAAGATTGTCAGTGAGGCCAACCCGCGTTGGGAGAAGCACAAGCATCCGGCGACGCGGGCATTCCAGGGCATTCGAATCCATATCAACCGCGAGCTGGATGACCTGGTTGAGCTGCTGGCGCAGGCGCTGGGCTTGCTCAAGGTGGGCGGGCGGCTGGTCGTGATCAGCTTTCATTCCCTGGAAGACCGGCTGGTGAAGCGTTACATGCGCGATATGGCGCGTGGCGATGCGCTGCCCGCCGGTGTGCCGGTGCGCGACAGCGCGCTCAACCGGCATATGCGACTGGTCGGCAAGGCGGTGCGCGCGAGCGCCGACGAAGTCGCTGCAAACCCGCGTGCGCGCAGTGCCATCATGCGCGTCGCCGAGAAGATCAGCTGATGGCCGGCCGCACCACATCCCCGGCAATCGCCCCGGAGCGCAGCATGAGCCTGCAATCCCTTGCGCTGTTTGGCACCCTGCTGGCGCTGGTGCTGGGTTCTGCGTTTGGTGTTATTCACAGCTCACATGGCTGCCGTCAGCTCTATGCCGTCTTGCAGCAGCTGGAGGCGGATCAGTGGTACCTGCAGGAAGATTACGGGCGCCTGCTGCTGGAGCAGAGCACCTGGGCATCGCACTATCGGGTTGAGCGCGTGGCCACTCGCGAATTGCAGATGCAGGCGCCGGTGCTGGAAAGCCTCAAGGTGGTGCGTCCATGAGTCGGTCGCGCCTCGCTGCCGTAGCGCCCTGGCGCTTTTACCTGGTGGCTATCGCCTTGCTGGCCATGCTCGCATTGCTGGTGGGGCGCGTGCTGTCGCTGCAGGTTCTGGATGTCGAACATGGCCGCAGTTTCCTGCAGGACCAGGGCGAGAGCCGGGCCATGCGCAACGCGGAAATTCCCGCCTACCGTGGCGTGATTGCAGACCGTCGCGGTGAACCCCTCGCCGTGAGTACCCCGGTGATTTCGCTGGTGGCCGATCCCCGCTTGCTCACCGCAGTAGAAGACATCTCGCCGCTGGCCACAGCGCTGGATATGCCCCTTGCGGACCTGCAGGCACGTCTGGACCGCTTCTCGGGACGTTCGTTCATGTACCTGCGCCGCCATATGGTGCCGGCAGCCGCACGTGAAGTCCTTGCGCTCAAGCTGCCCGGCGTATCCGGGCGCCGTGAATACCAGCGCTATTACCCGGCGGGAGAAGTGGCGGGCCATCTGGTGGGCTTCACCAATCTCGATGGGCGCGGCATCGCCGGGCTGGAATTGGCGTACGACGACTGGCTCAAGGGTACGCCCGGCAAGAAGCAGTACATCAAGGACCTGCGCGGTGATGTTGTGCGCGACATCGGTGTGCTCGAACCCGCACGGTCCGGCAAGGACCTGCGGCTGAGCATCGACCTGCGCCTGCAGTACCTGCATCACCAGGAGCTGCAACGCGCCATGGCGCTCACCGGCGCCACCTCCGGCAGCATCGTCACCCTCGACAGCCATACCGGCGAAGTGCTGGCCATGGTCAATCACCCGGTGTACAACCCCAATGGCCGCCGCGGCATCAGCCCCGATCAGACCCGCAACCGCGCGGTGACCGACATGTTCGAGCCGGGCTCTACCATGAAAACCTTCACGCTGGTTGCAGCGCTGGAGAGCGGCCGCTATTCCACCGAAAGCATGATTGATACCTCGCCGGGGCGTATCCGCGTGGGTCGCAAGACGCTGCCGGATCCTCGCAACTATGGCGAGATTTCCGTTTCGCGCGTGATCGAGAAGTCCAGCCAGGTGGGCGTGACCAAGATTGCCCTCGACATTGGCCATGAGCCGATACAGGACGTGTTCCGCCGTTTCGGTTTCGGTGCTGCACTGGGCACGGGTTTCCCGGGCGAAAGTGCCGGCCAGCTGCCCAACCGGCGCCGCTGGAGCGATATCGAAAAAGTGACCCTGGCCTTTGGCTATGGCCTCGCCGCGACCCCACTGCAGCTCGCGCACGCCTACGCCTCGTTCGCCAATGACGGGGTGATGCCACCGGTGTCCCTGCTTGCGGCGAATGAAACGGCGCCCGTTGGAACACGCGTGGTGGATGCCGACATCGCACGCGAAGTGCGCAAGGTGCTGCAGCGGGTGACCGAAGAGCACGGCACCGCACGGCGCGCCCAGGTGCCCGGTTACGCGGTGGGCGGTAAAACGGGCACCGTGCGCAAGGTGGGCCCCGGCGGCTACCAGGACAACAAGCATATCGCTTTCTTTGCCGGCATCGCGCCGATTGCCGATCCACGTTTTGTTACCGTGGTGGTGATCAATGAACCCCAGGGTGAAGCGACCGGCGGTGGCGCAGTGGCCGCGCCGGTGTTCTCGCGGGTCGCGCAGGGCACATTGCGTTTGCTGAATCTGCCGCCGGACGAGCACGACGCCGCGCTGGCACTCGCGGCGCAGGGCGCGGGGGTGTCGGGATGAACGCACTCGCAGCCTCTCAGCCACGCATGTCGCTGTCTGACCTGCTCGGTGCCCGGGCCGCAGCCTGGACAGACGTTCAGGTGACCGGCGTGCAGCTGGACAGCCGCCGCGTAGGTCCCGGCGATCTGTTCCTGGCCTTGCCTGGCGCGTCACATGATGGCCGCCAGTTTATCGAGCAGGCAGTGGCGCAGGGTGCCGTCGCCGTAGTGGCAGAGCCACCGGTAGCCGGCTTTGTCGATGCACTGCATGTGCCGCTGCTGGAGCAGGCAGAGCTGGCGCAGGCGGCAGGCGAAATCGCCGCTCGCCTGTATGGCGATCCCAGCGCGGCGATGATCACGGTGGGGGTGACCGGCACTAACGGCAAAACCACCACCAGCCGGCTGCTGGCGCAGTTGCTGCGCGCCGCCGGCTACCGGTGTGGCGTTATCGGTACGCTGGGCGCCGTGCTGGATGACAGCGCAACAGAAGCCCGCAACACCACGCCGGATGCTATCGCGCTGCAGCAGCAGCTCGCAGCCTGGCGTGACGAGGGTGTAGATGCCGTATGCATGGAGGTGTCATCCCACGCGCTGGACCAGGGGCGCGTGCAGGGTATGCATTTTGACGCTGCCGTGTTTACCAATCTCTCGCACGACCATCTCGATTACCACGGCAACATGGCGGCCTACGCGCGCAGCAAGCAGCAGCTTTTTTCCCAGCGTGGCCTGCGCTTTGCGGTGGTCAATGCCGATGATCCCTACAGCGCGCAGATGCTGGCTGCCCTGCCGGCGGACGTCGAGTCGCTGACTTTTTCCAGTCGCGGTGAGCCGGCGGATGTGCGTGTCGTGGAAGCGGAGTTTTTCCCCGGTGGCGCCCGCGCCCAACTGCAAACCCCCTGGGGCGGGGCGACCCTGTCGCTGCCCCTGCCCGGTGACTTCAACCTGTCCAACGCGCTGGCAGCGCTGAGCTGCGCGGTGTTGCTCGGCGGCGACTTGCCGTCGGTGCTGGCAGCGGTAGCAAGCCTGCAGCCCGTGCCGGGGCGTATGCAGAGCGTGGCGAATACCCTGGGTGTACAGGTGGTCGTGGACTATGCCCATACGCCCGACGCGCTGGAGAAGGCGCTGCAGGCCCTGCGGCCACAGGTTGCAGGCCGTTTGCTGGTGGTGTTCGGCTGTGGCGGCGACCGCGATCCGGCCAAGCGTGCGGTAATGGGGCGCGTGGCCTGTGCGGCGGCGGATGCCGTGGTCCTGACCTCCGATAACCCACGCAGCGAAGATCCGCAGGCGATCCTCGACGACATCCAGCGGGGCTGCCAGGGGGTGGCGCTGGTGGAAGCGGATCGGGCAGCAGCTATCAACCTGGCCATCGATCAGGCGCAGCCAGGCGATTGTGTGCTGATTGCCGGCAAAGGGCACGAAACCTACCAGATCATCGGTGATCAGCGCTGTGCGTTCAGCGATGTGGACTGTGCGGCACAGGCCCTGCAGCGGAGGGCAGCATCATGATGCGCGACTTCCATCTCGGTGAGTTGCGTGAGCCCCTGCAGGCGCGCCTGTGCGGCGGCGACCTCACAGTAAGTGGTATTACCACGGATAGCCGCAAGGTGGCAGCGGGCGATTTGTTCGTTGCACTTCAGGGCGAGCACTTCGATGGTCACGACTTTCTGGCAAGCGTTGCGAGTGCCGGCGCCGGCGCCGCAGTGGTAAGTCGTGAGGTGGATACGCCGCTGGCGCTGTTGCAGGTGACCGACACGCAGCACGCGCTGGGCCACTTGGGTGCTTTCAACCGCGGATTGTTCAAGGCACCGGTGGTGGCGATTACCGGCAGCGCCGGCAAGACAACCGCCAAGAACCTGATTGCAGCCGTCCTGTCGCGCCGCGGCCCGGTACTGGCAACCGAGGGCAACCTCAACAACGAAATCGGCGTGCCTTTGACGCTGTTGCGCCTGACGCCTGAGCACGCTTTTGCGGTGATTGAGATGGGCGCCTGTCGCGAGGGTGATGTGGCCTGGTTGTGCGAACTGGCGCGCCCGAACATCGCCGTGCTCCTCAACGCCATGCCGGCCCACCTTGAGGGCTTCGGTAGCCTGGAGGGCGTCGCGTCCGCCAAGGGTGAAATCTACGCGGGCCTGGAGGGTGCGGGTGTCGCGGTTGTCAACGCGGATCAGCCCTGGGCGGCGCGCTGGCGTAGCCGCGCCGCAGGCGCCACGGTGCTCGACTATGGCCTGGAGCAGGCCGCTGCAATCAGTGCGCACAGCATACAGCCACGTGGTGCGGCGGGTATGACGTTTGTCGTCACAACGCCGTCTGGAGAAGCACCGGTGCGCCTGCAGCTGCCCGGTCGGCACAACGTGTCCAACGCGCTCGCTGCCGTCGCCGTGGGCCTGGCCTGTGAGCTCAGTCTTGCCGATATCACTGCGGCGCTCGCCAGTGTCGAACCCACGGCGGGGCGCGGTACACGGGTGCCCGGCCTGGGTGGTTCGGTATTGATCGACGATACCTACAACGCCAACCCGGGCTCTGTGCGCGCGGCCATCGATGTGCTTGCCGGTTGCCCCGGGCGCCGCACGCTGGTGCTCGGTGCGATGCTGGAGCTTGGGGAAGGCAGTGAGCAGCTGCACCGAGACGTGTGGGCCTATGCCAGAGAGCGGGGTATCGAGCGCCGGTATGCCGTGGGGTCTGATCTGCGGGGTGCGGTGGAGAAGTTCGGTGGTGAATGGTTTGCCGATTGCGACGAGGCGGCTGCGGCGCTGCGCGCGGACCTCGGTGCCGAAGATACAGTACTGATCAAGGGTTCTCGCGGCGTTGCCATGGAGCACCTGCTGGCGACCTTGCGCGAGACGGGGAACTGACATGCTGTTATTTCTGGCCGAATACCTGACCCACTTTGCCGGCGGCTTCCAGGTCTTCCAGTACCTCACGCTGCGCAGCATTCTCGCGGCCGGCACAGCGCTGGCCATTTCCCTGTTGGTGGGCCCCGCCATGATCCGGCGGCTGAACTTCTATCAGGTCGGGCAGTCCGTGCGCAGTGACGGGCCGCAGTCACACCTCAGTAAATCCGGCACCCCGACCATGGGCGGTGCCCTTATTCTGGTCGCCATCGGTATCAGCAGCGTGCTGTGGGCGGATCTGCGTAATCCGTACATCTGGGTAGCGCTGGGCGTAACGGCGGTATTCGGTGCGGTCGGCTGGGTAGATGACTACCGCAAGGTGGTCGCGCGTGATTCGCGTGGCCTGCCCGCGCGCTGGAAGTATTTCTGGCAATCGCTGGCCGGCCTTGCGGCGGCCCTTTATCTCTATTTTGCTTTCGATACACCGGTGACCACCGAGCTGTACATCCCCTTCTTCAAGGACTTTGCCTGGAGTATGGGCCCGCTGTTCATCCTGCTCACCTATTTCGTCATTGTCGGGGCGAGCAACGCGGTCAACCTGACCGACGGGCTGGATGGTCTGGCGATTCTGCCCACTGTGATGGTGGGGTCAGCGCTGGGGATCATTGCCTACCTCACCGGCAACGTGAACTTCGCCGACTACCTGCATATCCCCTATGTCGCAGGCAGCGGTGAGCTGGCCGTTTTCTGCGGTGCCATCGCCGGTTCCGGCTTGGGCTTTCTCTGGTTCAACACCTATCCCGCACAGGTGTTCATGGGCGATGTGGGTGCCCTGGCACTGGGTGCGGCTTTGGGTACCGTAGCTGTTATCACCCGCCACGAAATCGTGTTCTTCATCATGGGCGGCATCTTCGTGCTGGAGACCGTCTCCGTGATTCTGCAGGTGGCGTCGTTCAAGTTGACCGGCCGACGGATTTTCCGCATGGCGCCCATACACCACCACTTTGAACTCAAGGGCTGGCCGGAACCACGGGTCATCGTTCGGTTCTGGATTATCACAGTCATGCTGGTCCTGTTCGGGCTGGCGACGTTGAAACTGCGCTAGGCAAGGAGAGAGCGGAGCAATGACACAGGGGCTTATAGCAAGCAGCGGCGACGAGGTGGTTTTCGGCCTCGGCGCTACAGGCTTGTCCTGTGCGCGCTTTCTGCACCGCAACGGTCGGCGTTTCGTAGTGATTGATACCCGTGACAATCCGCCCGAGCTGGCTGTGCTGCAGCGCGAAATGCCCGATGTGCCAGTGTTTGCCGGAGCGATTCCCGACGCGGTGGTAGAGCAGGGTGGCGCCTGGGTGGTCAGCCCCGGCATCGCTCTGGATCACCCGGTGGTAGCGCGCGCGCTCGCGGCTGGCGCGCAGGTAAGTGGCGATATCGACCTGTTCATGCGCGCAGCCAGTGCGCCCGTGGTGGGCATCACCGGTTCCAACGCCAAATCCACCGTGACGGCACTGCTCGGCGCCATGGCTGCAGAAGCAGGCCTTAACGTGGGCGTGGGCGGTAATCTCGGTGTGCCGGCCCTGGATCTGCTGGCAGCGGAGCGCGAGCTCTACGTGCTGGAGCTGTCGAGCTTCCAGCTGGAGCGCGCGGGCAGCCTTGGGCTCGCCGTGGCCACGGTGCTCAATGTGTCGGCAGATCACCTGGATCGTCACGGAAGTCTGCAGCACTACCACCAGGCCAAGCACCGTATTTTCCGCGGTTGTGCACACGCCGTTGTCAATCGCGATGACCCGCTGACGCTGCCGCTGGTTGGCGCGGAGACGGCAGTCTCCAGCTGGCGCATGAAAGAGCCCGAGCTGCACGGTTTTGGTTTGCGCCTCATGGACGGGCAAGAGATGTTGTGCCTGGGCTTCGATGCCCTGATGGCGGTGAATGAGCTGGGTATGCCGGGTCGCCACAACGTCGCCAACGTCCTCGCCGCGCTTGCGCTCGGCCACGCCGCCGGTTTGCCCATGCCCGCGATGCTGTCGGCAGCGCGTTCCTTCGGGGGCCTGCCACATCGGTGCCAGCTGGTGGCAGAACACGCCGGGGTGCGCTTCGTGAATGACTCCAAGGGGACCAATGTGGGCGCGACGGCGGCGGCGCTGCGCGGCTTTGGCGAGGGCGCCCAGGTGGTGCTGATCGCGGGCGGTGTGGGCAAGGGCCAGGACTTCCGTCCCCTGCGGCAGGCCCTGCAGTCAACCGCCAAGGCATTGATCCTGATCGGTGAGGCGGCCGATGAAATCGCGCGCGCCGTGGGTGATCTGCTGCCGGTACAGCGGGCGCAGGATATGGCCGATGCCGTGCGCCTGGCCTCTGACTGTGCCGAGGCGGGTGATGTGGTATTGCTTTCACCCGCCTGTGCCAGCTTCGATATGTTCAGCGGCTATCCGGCCCGCGGAGACGCGTTTGCGGCCGCAGTACAGGGTCTGGACCGGGGAGGTGAGGCATGAGGCTCGCCCAACCCGTGACCTTCGCGCTGGATCCGACCCTGTTTCTGCTCGCGCTGTCACTGTTGCTGGTTGGCCTTGTGGCGATTGGTTCGGCGTCGGTGGAATACGCGGACTGGCACTACCAGGACGCCTGGCAATTGACCCGACGCCACCTCGTTTACATTGTGCTTGCAGTCGTGGCTGCGGCCGTGGTCTACCGTTTTCCGTCCAGTTTCTGGCTGAGAACAGGCTGGATGTGGCTGCTGGTCGGGCTGGCGTTTCTGGTGCTGGTACTGCTGCCCGGCATCGGCAAGGAAGTGAAGGGTGCACAGCGCTGGTTGCCGGTGGGCCCGTTTACCTTTCAGCCCTCCGAGTTCGCCAAGCTTACGGTCGTGATCTATATGGCGGGGTATCTGGTGCGCCAGGCGCGTGAGGTGCGTGAGCAGTGGAGTGGCTTCTTCAAGCCCATGGGTGTACTCGCGCTGGTGGCGTTGCTGCTGCTTGCCGAGCCGGATTTCGGCGCCACGGTGATTGTGGTGGCGACATCGTTTGGCATGCTGTTCCTCGCCGGTATGAAAATCACGCATTTCCTGTCGATTGTGCTGCTGAGCCCGGTGGTGGTCGGTGCCCTGGTCTTTGCCGCGCCCTATCGTATGCAGCGCCTGACCTCGTTCACTGACCCCTGGGCGGACCCGTATGGCAGCGGTTTTCAGCTCATTCAGTCCCTGATCGCCTTCGGGCGCGGTGAATGGCTGGGTGTCGGCCTCGGTAACAGTGTGCAGAAACTGTTTTATCTGCCGGAAGCGCACACGGACTTTGTGTTTTCCATCTGGGCTGAGGAAACCGGGTTCGTGGGAGCTCTCGCAGTCATTCTGCTGTTTACAGCACTTATTGCCCGCATCCTGTGGATTGCGCGACAGGCGGAGGCCGCGGGGCAGTTGTTTGGCGCCTATGTGTGCTACGGCGTGGCTCTGGTGTTTTCCGGTCAGGCCTTCGTGAACATGGGCATGAGCGCCGGCTTGCTCCCCACCAAGGGGCTCACCCTGCCATTTGTCAGTTATGGCGGCACCAGCCTCATTATCTGCTGCTGCATGCTGGCGCTGGTTCTGCGCGTCGGCAACGAGTTGCCCGCAGCAGCGCCCCTCGCCGCCGGCAAAGGAGGTCGCTCATGAGTGAGGCACCTCTCGTGTTGATCATGGCCGGCGGTACCGGAGGGCATGTCTATCCGGCGCTCGCCGTTGCCGATACCTTGCGCGAGCGCGGCTACCGGATCGCCTGGACGGGCACGGCGCGCGGACTTGAGGCGAGGGTTGTGCCAGCGGCGGGGTATCCGTTGCACCTGCTGCCCGTGCGCGGTGTGCGCGGCAAGAATGTCGCGGCAACGGCACTCGGCGCGATTCTGCTGCTCTGGTCCTGCCTGCGGGCGGTGTATCTGGTGTGGCGGCTTGCGCCGGCCTGTGTTGTGGGCATGGGGGGCTATGTGGCGGGGCCCGCGGGGCTGGCGGCCTGGTTGTTGCGCAAACCCCTGCTGATCCACGAGCAGAATGCTGTGGCTGGCACCACCAACCGCCTGCTGGCGCCCCTGGCCAGCCGGGTGGCTGCCGGTTTTCCGGCGGCCTTCCCGCGTGAGCACACGGTGGCAGTGGTGGGTAACCCGGTGCGTCGGGCGTTGTTGCAAGCGGCAGACGAACAGCTGTGGGATTACCACGGGCAGCGTCCGCTGCAGGTGCTGGTGCTGGGTGGCAGTCTGGGTGCGCAGCCGCTGAATACCTTGATGCCCGAGGTGTTGCGGCATGTACGCAAGCGGCTGGGTGACGACGCCGTGCGGGTGTGGCACCAGTCCGGGCAGGCGCACGTGGAAACCCTGCGCGCCGATTACGGTGTGCAACTCGACGAGCGCGTCGAAGTCAGCGCCTTTATTGAAGATATGGCGGCAGCTTATGCCTGGGCTGATGTGGTGATCTGCCGTGCCGGGGCACTGACCGTGGCCGAACTGGCGATCATGGGGCGCCCCTCGTTGCTGATTCCACTGCCGCATGCCATCGACGACCACCAGACCGCCAACGCGCGTGCGCTGTCCGATCGCGGCGCGGCTTTGATGCTGCGCCAGGCAGAGCTTTCCGCCAAGGATGTCGCCGTCACGCTGGCTGGCTACATCACCAATCCCAGGCGTCTCGCGGCGATGGCAGCAGCGGCCTCGGCCGCTGCGCAGCCGCACGCGACGGCGCAAGTTGCCGACCTGTGTGAGGAGCTGATTCGCCATGACTGAACGCAGCGCCTATGCGGTACCTGAAATGCGTCGTATCCGCAGGATCCACATGATCGGTGTGGGCGGTACGGGGATGAGCGGGATTGCCGAAGTGCTGGTTAACCTGGGGTATCAGGTGTCCGGCTCTGACCTGCGTCCCAGTTCGGTGACCGCGCGGCTGCAGCAGCTGGGTATCGAGGTGTTTATCGGACACGCCGCTGAGCACGTGCGCGATCCCGATGTGGTGGTCAGTTCCAGCGCCGTACGTGCGGACAACCCGGAAGTTGTGGCCGCGCGCAGCGCACGCGTACCGGTGGTGCCGCGCGCCGAGATGCTCGCGGAGCTCATGCGTTACCGCCACGGCATCGCGGTGGCGGGCACGCACGGTAAAACCACCACCACCAGCCTGATCGCTGCGGTGTTTGCCGAAGCGGGGCTGGACCCGACCTTCGTTATTGGCGGCCTGGTGAACTCCGCGGGTAGCAACGCGCAGCTGGGCGCCAGCCGTTTCCTGGTGGCAGAGGCCGACGAAAGCGATGCCTCGTTCCTGCACCTGCAGCCCATGGTCACCGTGGTGACAAATATTGAAGCCGACCACATGGAAACCTATGGCGGTGATTTTGCGACCCTGCGCGGCACCTTCCTGGAGTTCCTGCACAACCTGCCTTTCTACGGCCTGGCAGTCATGTGCATCGACGACCCGGTGGTCGCCGGGATGCTGCCGGATCTGTCGCGCCAGTTCCTGACCTATGGTTTTGATGACGCGGCAGACTACCGCATTACCAACGTGCGCAAGCTGGGCCTGACGACTGAATTCACGGTGTTGCGTCCCGGTGATTTGCCGCCGCTGCCAGTGCAGCTGAATATGCCCGGCGAGCACAATGTGCAGAACGCAACTGCGGCGATCGCCGTGGCCTGCGATGAAGGCGTGGATGATGCGGCAATCCAGCGCGGTCTGGCAGGCTTTGCCGGCGTTGGGCGCCGCTTCAGCGTGCTCGGTGACCTGCAGGTTGCACAGGGCAGTGTGCTGCTGGTGGATGATTATGGCCATCACCCCACTGAAGTGCGCGCCACGCTGGAGTCGGCGCGCCAGGCCTGGCCAGAGCGTCGCGTAGTCATGGTTTACCAGCCGCATCGTTATTCGCGTACGCGCGATTTGTATGAAGATTTCGTTGCGGTGCTCTCGCGCTGTGATGCGTTGTTGTTGCTGGACGTCTACCCGGCGGGCGAAGAGCCCATCTCCGGCGCAGACAGCCGCAGCCTGACCCGCAGTATCCGCCAGCGCGGGCAGGTAGAACCGGTGTTTGTGGAAAGTATTGAGGAAGTGGCGCACGTGCTTGGCGGTATGCTTCGCGACGGTGATGTTGTGCTCACCCAGGGCGCTGGCAACATCGCGCGGCTGGCCCAGGACCTGCTGGCCCTGGGAAACCTGGCGGAGGTGCGCGCATGAGCTGGCAGCAGGCGAGTGCTGGCACCGTGGCGGTGCTGCTGGGTGGGCGCTCTGCCGAGCGCGACGTATCGCTGCAGAGCGGTGCGACGATTGTCACTGCCCTGCGCGCGCTGGGCTGTGAGGTGCGCGAGGTGGACCCCGCAGTGCCCGGGTGGGTGACACAGCTGGACAACGTGACCTTTGCCTTCAATGCCCTGCACGGGCCGGGTGGTGAGGACGGCGTGATTCAGGGTGCGCTGGAAACCCTGCAGATTCCCTATTCCGGCTCCGGCGTCCTGGGCTCTGCGCTGGCCATGGACAAGCAGCGCAGCAAGCAGCTCTGGCAGGGTGTTGGCGTCAGCACCGGCGGCTTTGTGATGCTCGACGCAGACAGCGATTGGGCGGCGGTGATAGCGCGCTTCGGCAAGGTGTTTGTCAAACCGGCCTGTGAAGGTTCCAGCGTCGGCATGGCACCGGCTGCTTCGGCGGAGGCGCTCGCCGGGGCATGGCAGAAGGCCTCCGCGTTTGGCGGCACCGTGCTGGCGGAGCAGTTTATCCAGGGTCCGGAATACACCGTGGCGGTGCTCGGTGAGAGCACGCTGCCGTCGATCCGCATGGAAACCGATCGCGAGTTCTACGACTACGAGGCGAAGTATCTGTCGGACGAAACGCGCTATCACTGTCCCAGTGGTCTGAGCGCCGCGGATGAAGCAGAAGCGGGCGCGCTGGCGCTGGCGGCGTTCCGCAGCCTCGGCTGCTCTGTGTGGGGTCGCGTGGATCTGATGCGCGACAGCGATGGACGGTTCTATGTGTTGGAAGTCAACACCATCCCCGGCATGACCTCGCACAGCCTGGTGCCGATGGCCGCGCGCGCGGTGGGCATGTCCATCGAAGCGCTGGTACAGCGCATTGTCGAATTGAGCTGGGAGGGCCGCGCGCATGGTTGAGCCGCGCAAGGCAGCGACCACACGGCGCCGCAGTTCAGCGGGGGCAACACGCCGGCGGCCCGTGCGTGCGCCGCGTCCGGGCGTGCAGCCGGGACTGCGCCTGCTCGACGGCTGGGTCAACCGCCTGCTGGTCCTGCTCGCCACCGGCGTGGTGTGTGTGGTCGGCCTGCGTGGATGGATTGCCCTGCAGGAGATACCGGTGCAGCGCATCGCGGTGACCGGTTCGCTGCACCGCACCCAGACCGAGGTGGTGCAGGACATGGTCCAGCCCGCTCTGGTGGGCGGGTTCCTGAGCGCGAACCTGGACGAGGTGCGCGCCCGGCTGCAGGACCTGCCCTGGATCTATCGGGTCAGTGTGCGCCGGCGCTGGCCCAGCACTCTGGAGATCAGCGTGCAGGAGCAGCTGCCCATCGCCCGTTGGGGGCAGGGGGGCTTTTTGAATCACGAGGGTGAGGTGTTCCAGTCTGCCAGCGTGACGGGTGAAGACTCGCTGCCGCGACTCGACGGCCCGCCGGGCTCAGCGCGCGAGCTGATCGTCAGCTACCAGCAGCTGGGTGACCTGCTGCAACCGATGGGGCTGGTGCTGCACGCCCTGTCACTCGACGATCGCGGGCACCTGAGCGCCGAGCTCGATAGCGGCACACGACTGGCTCTGGGTAACGTGGATTTTGGCGATCGCCTCGAGCGGTTTGCAACGGTCTACCACCGCGAGCTGGCGGCGCGCTGGAGCGAAGTGGAGCGGGTGGACCTGCGCTACGAGAGCGGACTGGCGGTGGCGTTCCGCGAGCCGGAAGCAGAAGCCGCGCAACTGGCCAGTGTGGTCGATAAATAATTCAGTGGGGAGTGTCACTGCCATGGGCAGCGTTCAGGACAAAAGGATGATCGTAGGGCTGGATATCGGCACATCCAAGGTGGTGGCCCTGGTGGGGGAGATCGGCGCTGAAGGTGGGCTGGAAGTCGTGGGCATCGGCTCTCATCCGTCCAAGGGCATGAAAAAGGGCGTGATCGTCAATATCGAGTCAACCGTGCAGTCCATCCAGCGTGCCGTGGAGGAGGCGGAGCTGATGGCGGGCTGCCAGATCCACTCGGTGTACGTGGGCATCGCCGGCAGTCACATCCGCAGCCTGAACTCGCACGGCATTGTGGCGATTCGTGATCGTGAGGTGCAGCCGCCCGACCTCGAGCGGGTGCTGGACGCGGCGCAGGCGGTGGCCATTCCCGCCGATCAGAAAGTGCTGCACATCCTGCCCCAGGAATACGTGATCGATAACCAGGAAGGCGTCAAGGAGCCCCTGGGCATGTCCGGCGTGCGCCTCGAGGCCAAGGTGCACCTCGTAACCTGTGCGGTGAATGCGGCACAGAACATCGAGAAATGCATTCGGCGCTGTGGCCTGGAAGTGGAAGAGGTGATTCTCGAGCAGCTGGCTTCCAGCTACTCCGTGCTGACGGAAGACGAGCGCGAGCTGGGCGTGTGCCTGGTGGACATAGGCGGTGGCACCACGGACATCGCCATCTTTACAGAAGGGTCCATTCGCCACACCGGCGTTATCCCGATTGCCGGTGACCAGGTCACCAACGATATCGCCACCGCGCTGCGCACGCCCACGCAGCATGCCGAAGAGATCAAGATCAAGTATGCCTGCGCCCTTACGCAGCTCGCCGGCCCGGACGAAACCATCAAGGTGCCGAGTGTGGGCGACCGCCCGCCGCGGGATCTCTCCCGGCAGTCGCTGGCCGAGGTGGTGGAGCCACGTTACGACGAGCTGTTCACACTGATCCAGGGCGAACTACGCCGCAGTGGCTACGAAGAAGCCATTCGGGCCGGTGTCGTGCTCACCGGTGGCACCTCCAAGATGGAAGGTGTGGTCGAGCTGGCCGAAGAGATTTTTCATATGCCGGTGCGAGTGGGTTACCCGCAGTCGGTGAAGGGTTTGAACGACATTGTGCGCAACCCGATCTACTCCACCGGGGTAGGCCTGTTGCAGTACGGGCAGAAGCAGGCGGGAGAGCGCGCCGGCAGTGCCCAGCGCAGCGCGGCCAGCGGCGATGGCCTGGTGGCCCGCCTGCGCAACTGGATCCAGAGCAATTTCTAGAATTTTTTGCGGTAAACCGTCACGCCACGGCGTGGCAACATAAAGGAAAGGGGAGAAACGCTATGTTTGAACTTATCGACAACGTACCACAGAACGCGGTCATCAAGGTCATTGGTGTTGGCGGTGGCGGCGGCAACGCGGTCAAGCACATGATCGAGAATTCCGTGGAAGGTGTGGATTTCATCTGTGCCAATACCGACGCGCAGGCGCTCTCGGACATCCGTTCGAAGACCGTGCTGCAGTTGGGTGGTGCCATCACCAAGGGGCTCGGTGCCGGCGCAAACCCGGAAATCGGGCGTGCCGCTGCGCTTGAGGACCGCGAGCGCATTGCCGATGCCCTGCGCGGAGCCGACATGGTGTTCATCACCGCCGGCATGGGCGGCGGTACCGGCACGGGCGGTGCACCGATTGTGGCCGAAGTGGCCCGCGAGATGGGTATTCTCACGGTTGCTGTAGTCACCCGTCCGTTCCCGTTCGAGGGCAAGAAGCGCCTGGCGATTGCGCTGGACGGGGTGCAGGAATTGCAGCAACACGTTGATTCCCTGATCACCATTCCCAACGAAAAGTTGCTGGAAGTGCTCGGAAAAAGTACCAGTTTATTGGATGCCTTCAAAGAAGCGAATGATGTATTGTTGGGCGCAGTTCAGGGTATCGCTGACCTGATTATCCGCCCCGGCATGATCAACGTGGATTTTGCCGATGTGCGCACGGTCATGTCCGAGATGGGCATGGCGATGATGGGTACCGGCTCTGCGCGCGGTGAAAACCGGGCCCGGGAAGCAGCGGAACGCGCCATCAACAGCCCGCTGCTGGATGATATCGATCTGCGCGGGGCGCGCGGTATCCTGGTGAATATTACGGCAGGCCTGGATTTGTCGCTCGGAGAGTTTTCCGAAGTTGGCGACACAATTGAGGAATTTGCATCGGATGACGCCACAGTAGTGGTCGGCACCGTGATTGATCCGAACATGACCGACGAGCTGAAAGTGACGGTTGTGGCGACGGGTCTGGGCAGCGAGGTGGCGCGAGCGGCACCGCTGCAGGTGGTGAATTCGGCTCCACGCGCGGCGGTTGCAGCGGCGGATGAAGAGCCCGATTACCGCGATCTGGAGCGGCCGACCAAGATGCGTCGCGCCATGTCTGCCGGTGGCGAGGCCGCGGCGATGGCGAGCGACGATTATTTTGACATCCCCGCGTTTTTGCGGCGCCAGGCGGACTAGCGAGGCAGGATCGACACACCGATCGGCTGCCTCGGTGGATTCGGGGCAGAGGAGATGGGTGAAGGCATGATTCGACAGCGCACATTACGCAACGCCATCAAGGCAACAGGTGTTGGTTTGCACACGGGCGAAAAGGTGTACCTCACCCTCTCGCCCGCGCCAGTAGACGCCGGGATTGTATTCCGCCGGGTGGATCTCGACCCGGTGGTGGAAATTCCGGCCCGCGCGGAAAATGTGCGGGAAACCACGCTGTCTACCACCCTGATCGCCAATGGCGAGAAGGTGTCGACGGTCGAGCACCTGATGTCAGCCATGGCGGGGCTGGGTATCGATAACGCGTTCGTCGATGTCAGTGCGTCGGAAGTGCCTATCATGGATGGCAGTGCGGGCCCGTTTGTATTCCTCATCCAGTCTGCGGGGATTGAGGAGCAACCGGCGGCGAAGAAATTCATCCGCATCAAGCGTCCGGTCACGGTGGAAGACGGGGACAAGACAGCCAGCTTTCTCCCCTTTGATGGCTTCAAGGTCTCGTTTTCCATCGAGTTCGATCACCCGGTGTTCCGCGAGCGCTCGCCGCATGCGGAAATCGATTTTTCCAGCACCTCGTTCGTCAAGGAAGTCAGCCGTGCGCGCACTTTCGGGTTCATGCACGAAATCGAGTATCTGCGCTCTCAGGGCCTCGCCCGTGGCGGTAGCGTGGACAACGCGATCGTGGTGGATGAATACCGCATCCTGAACCAGGACGGCTTGCGTTACGATGATGAATTCGTGAAGCACAAGATTCTCGACGCCATCGGTGACGTCTATCTGCTCGGCTACAGTGTCATCGGCGAGTATCGGGCGCACAAGTCCGGCCACGCACTCAACAATGCCTCCCTGCGCGCCCTGATCGCCCAGCCGGATGCCTGGGAGATGGTGACCTTTGAAGATGAAGCGACGGCCCCCATTTCCTACTCATTGAGCCCTGCGGCAGCCTGATAGCCGGCCCGCCAGCAGGGACAGGGCAGCGGGGGCCTGCGGCGTCTGCCCGCGGTGCCTGACGCGGAAATTGTCATTGGTAATATTCCCGTGACTATGGCACACTCGCGCGTCAGTTCATTGCAACCGGTTGCCAATGAAAGTCATTCTGATAAGCCGCAAGCACGGCGGGTCCCGCTCCCTGGAGTTGGGTCGCTGGTCCCGTGCCCTGTTGTCCCTGTGCTGTCTGGGGCTGCCGCTGGGTATGGTTGCGCTCGGGTACTTCGTGGGCCAGGAGACGCAGGCACGCGATGTACGCGACAACTCCCTGGACAGCCTGCAGGACGAACTCGCTACCCAATCCACTGAACTCGAAGGGCTTCGGTTAGAGGCCGAGCGCAAGCTGCAGGCCATGACCCTGAGCCTTGCCGAGTTGCAGGCACGCATGACACGCCTTGACGCGTTGGGCGAGCACCTCACCGTCATGGCCGACCTGCAGGACGGCGAGTTCGATTTCAGCCAGCCGCCCGCCGTGGGTGGTCCTCTGGCCGCAGACTTCAGCGTGGAGTATCTGGCGCCCGACCTGACCGGCGAGCTGCAGCATTTTGCCGAGCGTCTCACCGAACGCGAACAGCAGTTGGAGATACTCGAGTCGCTGTTGACCCACCGCAAGCTGGACGACGAAGCTTGGGTTTCCGGGCGGCCCGTGGAGAAGGGCTGGGTGTCTTCCGGCTTTGGCGTGCGCACGGACCCCTTTTCCGGCAAGCGCTCCGCCCATTACGGTATCGACTATGCGGGCAAGGCCGGCTCGAATGTGATCGCCGTAGCCGGTGGCGTCGTGACCTTTGCCGGCAACGACAGCAACGGCTACGGGATGATGGTCGAGGTCTCCCACGGCGATGGTCTGCTCACGCGCTATGCACACAATCAATCCAACCTCGTTGAGCCTGGCGATCTTGTGCGCAAGGGGCAGGCTGTCGCCCTCATGGGTTCCAGTGGCCGCGCCACGGGCCCGCATGTGCACTTCGAGGTCTACAAACACGGCCGTCCGGTCGACCCTTCCAGCTACGTGCATCGCACCCGACGCTGAATTTTCACTACCGCTGAATTTGTTCCCCGCCGGGTGTTGAGCCGGGTGGGTGATGCCCTGATGTCTAACGCAGTGATTTCCTAATGATTACGACTACAATGAAGAAGATCTTCGGCACCCGCAATGACCGGGAGCTGAAGCGCATGGGCAAGATCGTCCGCCAGATCAATGCACTGGAAGAAAGCATGCAGGCACTGGACGATGCGGCGCTGGCGGCAAAGACTGCCGAATTCCGCCAGCGGCTGGCGGACGGTGCCACCCTGGACAAGATCCTGCCGGAGGCGTTTGCCGTGGCCCGCGAGGCCAGCCAGCGCACCCTGGGCATGCGGCACTTTGATGTCCAGCTCATCGGTGGCATGGCTCTGCACGAAGGCAAGATTGCGGAAATGGGTACGGGTGAGGGCAAGACGCTCGTGGCCACGCTGCCGGCCTATCTCAACGCGCTGTCCGGCAACAGCGTCCACCTGATTACCGTCAACGACTACCTCGCCGGGCGCGATGCGCAATGGATGGCACCGCTGTATCGTTTCCTCGGCGTGTCGGTCGGCGTGGTGCGTTCCGGCCAGAGCCAGGAACAGAAGCGCGAGGCCTACCACGCGGACATCATTCACGGCACCAACAACGAATTCGGCTTCGACTATTTGCGCGACAACATGGCCTTTCGCCTCGAGGACAAGCTCCAGGGTGACTTGAGCTTTGCCATTGTCGACGAAGTGGACTCGATTCTGATTGACGAGGCGCGGACGCCGCTGGTGATCTCCGGCGCCTCTGAAGACAGCTCGGTGCTGTATCAGCGTATCAACAAGCTTATTCCCCTGCTCAAGCGCGACACGGAAGGGGAGGAGGGCCATTTCACGGTCGATGAGAAGCAGCGCCAGATTGAGCTGACCGAGGGGGGGCACGAGTACGTGGAGGAGCTGCTGACCGGCGAGGGTCTGTTGCAGGAAGGCGACAGCCTGTATGCCGCAACCAACCTCAACCTGTTACACCACGTGTATTCGGGGCTGCGCGCACATGCCCTGTTCCACCGCGACGTCGAGTATATTGTTCAGGGTGATCAGGTGGTGCTGATCGACGAGCATACCGGGCGCACGATGGCGGGTCGCAGGCTGTCCGAAGGCCTGCACCAGGCCATTGAGGCCAAGGAAGGGGTACGCATCCAGAACGAGAGCCAGACCCTGGCCTCAACCACCTTCCAGAATTACTTCCGTCTGTACAAGAAGCTGGCGGGCATGACCGGCACAGCGGATACCGAGGCGTTTGAATTCCGCCAGATCTACGGCCTGGACGTGCTGGTGATTCCCACCAACAAGCCGCGTCAGCGCAAGGACCTTAACGACCTCGTCTACCTCACGCGCGCGGAAAAATTCGACGCCATTGTCACCGACGTCAAGGATTGCATCGAGCAGGGCGCGCCGGTGCTGGTGGGTACCGCATCAGTGGAAACCTCAGAGGAGCTGTCCCAGCGCTTTCGCACCGCGAAGATTCCGCACAAGGTGTTGAACGCCAAGTACCACGAGCAGGAAGCGGAGATTATCGCCCAGGCCGGCCGGCCCGGCGTGGTGACGATCGCCACCAATATGGCGGGTCGCGGTACCGATATCGTGCTGGGTGGCAGCCTTGAGGCTGAGCTTGAAGTGCTGGACGAGGTGTCAGAGGCGCAGCGCGCCGAGTTGACGGCGGCCTGGCGTGAGCGGCACGAGGCCGTGCTGGCGGCGGGTGGCCTGCACATTCTGGGTACCGAGCGGCATGAATCGCGGCGCATAGACAACCAGCTGCGTGGCCGTGCCGGCCGTCAGGGTGACCCGGGGCTGTCGCGATTCTACCTGTCACTGGAAGACAATCTCATGCGTATTTTCGCCTCTGACCGGGTGAAAGGCTTCATGCAGAAATTGGGTATGGAGAAGGGCGAGGCGATCGAGCATCGCATGGTCACCAATGCCATCGAGAAAGCGCAGCGCAAGGTGGAAGGCCGTAACTTCGACATCCGCAAGCAGCTGCTGGAATATGACGACGTCGCCAATGACCAGCGCCAGATCATCTACCAGCAGCGCAATGAGTTGCTCAGCGAAGCCGATATCGCCGAGACCATCACCGCCATCCGCGAGGATGTAGTGAACGAGGCGATCTCCAGCTATATCCCGCCGATGAGTGTTGAAGAGCAGTGGGACGTGCCCGGCCTTGAGCGGCAGCTGGAGGCGGAGTTTGCCGTGACCCTGCCGGTGCAGGCCTGGCTGGACGAGGATGACAGCCTCCACGAAGAGGCGCTGCGTGAAAAGATCGTCGCTGCGGTGCAGGCTGCCTACGATGCCAAGAGTGCGGACGTGGGCCCGCCCATGCGCAAGATCGAGAAGCAGATCATGCTGCAGGTGCTCGACACGCTGTGGAAGGATCACCTCGCGACCATGGATCACCTGCGCCAGGGTATTCACCTGCGCGCGTACGCTCAGAAGAATCCCAAGCAGGAATACAAGCGGGAGTCCTTCGCCCTGTTCGAGCAGCTGCTGCAGAACCTCAAGTACGAAGTAGTGAAGTTCTTAAGCCACGTGCAAATCCAGCACCAGGATGAATCGGCGTTGATTGAGGCGCGGCGGCGCGAAGCGGCGGAGCGCGAGAAGCTGGCCTTCCAGCACGCTGCGGCATCCGCCATGGCGGAGGAGGCGCTGGCCAGTGCTTCAGCTGAGCCGGCACCCGCTGAAACGCCACAAACTTTCACGCGCGAGCAGCCCAAGGTGGGACGCAACGAACCCTGTCCCTGCGGCAGCGGGAAAAAGTTCAAGCAATGCCACGGGCGCATTGATTAACGCAGGCAGCATAGCGGGAGAGAACGCCTATGGCGGTGGGTGAAGCAAACCTTGGTGAATTGCTGCCGGTAGCGGGCTTGCGCCTGGCCACGGTGTCGGCGGGTATCAAGAAGCCCGGGCGCAGGGATGTTGTGCTGATGGCGTTGACGCCTGGCAGTCATGTCGCCGGCGTGTTTACCCGCAACGCATTTTGTGCGGCACCGGTCGTGGTGGCCAGGTCGCACCTCGCGGCCAGCCAGCAACGGTGCGCCTACTTGCTGGTGAACACCGGCAACGCCAATGCGGGCACCGGTGAACCCGGCCTGGCGGACGCGCGGCGCTGTGCCGGCGCCGTTGCCGAGCTCACCGGGGTGCCCACTGAAGCGGTGCTGCCATTCTCCACCGGCGTGATCGGTGAGCCGCTGCCGGTACAGAAGATTGTGGATGTATTGCCACAGGCGCTGGCCGAACTGCGTGAAGACGGCTGGCTCGATGCGGCGCACGGCATCATGACCACCGACACCCGGCCCAAGGCCTGCTCGGTCCGTTTCAGCTGTAACGGGCGTAGCCATGTGCTCACGGGTATGGCCAAGGGCGCCGGCATGCTGCGGCCCAACATGGCCACCATGTTGGCCTATCTGGCCACGGATGTGGCGGTAAGCCCGGCATTGCTGCAGGCCCTGCTGGCAGACGCGGTGGAAATGTCCTTCAACCGGATAACGGTAGATGGCGACACCTCCACCAATGATGCCTGCATGCTGGTGGCGACCGGTGCGGCCGGCAACACCCTGCTGGAGTCGACCGATGAGCCGCTCTACGCGGCGCTGCGCGATGCCCTCCAGGAAGCCTGCGTGACGCTGGCCGAGGGACTGGTGCGCGACGGCGAAGGCGCCAGCAAGTTTGTCACGGTGCAGGTTAACGGTGGTGGCGATGAGCAGGAGTGCCTTGATGTGGCCTTTACCATTGCCCACTCGCCGCTGGTGAAAACCGCCCTGTTCGCCTCCGACCCCAACTGGGGCCGCCTGCTGGCCGCTATCGGCCGCGCCGGGCTGGACGATCTTGATGTGACGCGTGTGGCCGTCTACCTGAACGATGTGCTGATCGCCGAGCAGGGCTGCCGGGCGGCGAGCTATACAGAGCAGCAGGGCGCCGCTGCCATGGCCGCAGAGGACATCACCATCCGTGTTCAACTGCAGCGCGGACCTGCCGCAGCCACCGTCTGGACCAGCGACTTCTCCTACGACTACGTGCGCATCAATGCGGAGTACCGTACCTGAATGGCGGCAGTGCATGTCGCCGTCGGTGTGCTGCTGGACGAGCAAGGTAATATTCTTATCAGCCGCCGCGCCAGTGCGGCGCACCAGGGCGGGCTGTGGGAGTTCCCGGGCGGCAAGGTAGAGCCTGGTGAGTCAGTGGAACACGCCCTCGCGCGCGAGTTGCGCGAAGAGCTCGGCATAGGTTTTGCGGCATCCCGGCCGCTGCTGTTGGTGCCGTTCAATTATGGCGACAAGGCCGTGTTGCTGGATGTACACCTGGTTACGGCGCTTGCGGGCGAAGCGCGCGGGCTGGAGGGCCAGCCGCTGCGTTGGGTCAGCGCTGATGAGTTATCGCGCTATGAGTTTCCTGCCGCCAATGCACCGATCGTGTCTGCTGTGCGCCAGCATCTGGCACACGCCTCCTTCGGCACATGAACTGGCGCATCAGACCTGGTGCATCAGACCTGGCGCGCTTCCTCCGCGCGCTGCAGAAACTCTTTGTGAAGCTCAGCCACCACCCCATCCAGCGCGTCCAGCGGGCCGCTGTTATCAAGCACGATGTCCGCCAGCGCCAGCCGTTGTGCTCTGGGTAGCTGCGCCGCCATGATGCGCTTGACCTGATCCGCGTCATTGCTGTCGCGCTGCACGGTGCGGGCGAGTTGTACTGCTTCGGGGACATCCACCACCACCACCAGCGATGTTAGCGCGCGCTGCGTGGCGGACTCCAGCAGCAAGGGTGAACTGAGCAGGGTATAGGGGCTGCGCGAGGCGGCCAGCTGACGCTGGATTTCCTCGCCGATAAGCGGGTGCGTCAGCTGCTCCAGCCATGCGCGTTGCGCCGGGTCAGCGAACACGATGCGACGCAGGGCGGCGCGGTCCAGGCCACCATCGGGCTGCAACAGTTCGGCGCCGAAGCGCTCGGCGATCGCCGCCAGTGCCGGCGTGCCCGGCTCCACCACGATGCGTGCCACGATATCCGCATCAACCACGGTAATACCGTGGCGCGCGAAGCGGTCGGTCACCGCCGTCTTGCCGCTGCCGATACCGCCGGTGATCCCTACAATAAAACGCATGGGCTCTTTCCTGGTCTGCATGCCGTTACCCGGGCAGGCCGCTGGCACCGAGCCAGGCATCGAGAATGGGTTCACCCCAGATCAGCGCCAGCCAGCCAGCCGCGGCCAGATAAGGGCCGAAGGGCATGGGGATGTCGCGGCCACGGCGCTGCACCACGATGAGCACAATACCCACCACCGCGCCCACCAGCGACGAGAGCAGAACCACCAGCGGCATCGCCTGCCAGCCGAGCCAGGCGCCCAGCGCTGCGAGCAACTTGAAGTCGCCATAGCCCATGCCTTCCTTCCCCGTGGCCAGCTTGAACAGCCAGTACACGCTCCACAGAATGCCGTAGCCCGCCATGGCGCCGAGGACAGCGTCCGCGATGGGCACGAACGTGCCCGAGAGGTTGAATGCGAGGCCCAGCCAGAGCAGCGGCAGGGTGATGTCATCGGGCAGGAGCTGGGTGTCGAAGTCGATGAGGGTGAGGCTGATCAGCGCCCAGGTCAGCAGCACAGCGCCGGCCAGCTGTAACGTGGGGCCATAGTGCAGCCCCAGCCACAGTGTCGTCAGCCCGGTGACGGCTTCCACGATGGGGTAGCGCGGGGAGATACGCACACGACACTGGGCGCAGCGCCCGCCGAGCAAGAGGTAGCTGACGACCGGTATATTCTGCCAGGGGCGCACGGGCGCCTTGCATTGGGGGCAATGGGAGTTGGGTGCGGCCAGGCTGAGTGGCGCAGTCTCGGGCGCGGGCTGCTCCAATAGTTCGCAGCAATCCCTGCGCCATTGCGCCTGCATCATCAGGGGCAACCGGTACACCACCACATTGAGAAAGCTGCCGACGACCAGCCCGAACAGCAGCAGGCAGGTGGCCAGCCACCCGGGCTGCTCAAGGAAGACGTCAAGCACGCGGCGTTGTCCTCAGATGACCGAACCCAGCATAAAGATCGGCAGGTACATGGCGATCATGAGCCCGCCCACCAGCACGCCGAGTACCGACATGATGATCGGCTCCATCAGTGAGCTCAGGCTGTCCACCGCATTATCAACCGCTTCTTCGTAATGCTGGGCAACCTTGTCCAGCATGTCGTCCAGGGCGCCGGATTCCTCGCCAATGGAAACCATCTGCAGGAGCATGTTGGGGAACAGTCCGGTGGCGCGGATGGCCTGGTAGAGCGTGGTACCGGTGGTGACGTCATCGCGGATCTGCAAAATCGCCTTGCTGTACACCGAGTTGCCGGCGGCACCGGCTGTAGAGTTCAGCGCATCCACCAGCGGCACACCCGCGGCGAAGGTTGTGGCCAGTGTGCGCGAGAAACGGGCCACGACCGCATCGTGCACGATGCCGCCAACCACGGGCAGGCGCAGTGCCAATCGGTCCAGTGCCTCCGAAAAAGCCACGGAGCGGTGTTTGGCTTCCTTGAAACCAAAACCAGCAGCGATCAAGCCAATGAGGATGATGAACCACCACTCCTGCACAAAATTCGATAGCCCCAGTACCATCAGTGTGAACGCGGGCAAGTCCGATCCGAAACTGCGGAAGGTTTCCGCAAACTGCGGCACGACCTTGATCAACAGGATGGCTGTCACAACGATGGCCACGACTACCACGGCGGTGGGGTAGGTCATGGCCTTCTTGATCTTGGCCTTGAGCTGCTCGGTTTTTTCCTTGTAGGTTGCCACCCGGCTCAGCATCACTTCCAGCGTACCGGAGGCTTCACCCGAGGCCACCAGGCTGCAGAAGAGATCGTCGAACTGCCGTGGATATTTGGCCAGCGAGGGCGCCAGGCCGGAACCGGAGGCCACATCGTTCTTGATGCTGACCACCAGTTCGCGCATGCGCGGCTTGTCCAGCCCCTCGGCAACAATGTCAAAACTCTGCACCAGAGGCACACCCGCCTTCATCATGGTGGCGAGTTGCCGGGTGAAAATGGCAATGTCTGCGGGCTTGATGGGCTTGCCGCTGCCGCCGAACAGGGGCTTGGCCTTTTTCTTGACCGTTTTCGGTTTGATGCCCTGGGTGCGCAGTTGGGCGCGGGCTACCCCCGAACTCTGGGCGGTGATTTCACCCTGCGTGGTGCGCCCATTGCGATCGACGCCGTTCCACACAAATACGTTTTTTGCCGCGTTGGTTGCCATAGTCTCGTCCGTTCAGCACGTGGTTACGCTGTTTCTAATCGGTGGTCACCCGGTGTACTTCCTCCAGGCTGGTCATGCCCTTGAGCACCTTGACCAGTGCCGCCTGGTGCAGGTCGTGGAAGCCCTCGGCCCTGGCCTGCTTGTGGATTTCCATGGCATTGCCCTGGGACAGGATCAGCTGGGCGATGGTCGGGGTGACGCGCACCACCTCGTAAATCCCGACGCGGCCCTTGTAGCCATCTGTGCAGAGGTCGCAGCCCACGGCGCGGCGAATATCGGCGCCTTCCAGCTGCTCCTCGGTGAAGCCGGCTTTCAGCAGAACCTCAGTGGGCAGCTCGGCCGGCTCACTGCATTCCTTGCACAGGCGGCGGGCCAGACGCTGGGCGATAATCAGGTTGACGGAAGTGGCCAGGTTGAACGAGGGCACCCCCATGTTGAGCAGACGGGTCACGGTTTCTGCGGCGCTGTTGGTGTGCAGGGTGGATAACACCAAGTGGCCTGTCTGCGCCGCCTTGATGGCGATTTCAGCGGTTTCCAGATCGCGGATCTCACCCACCATGATCACGTCCGGGTCCTGGCGCAGGAAGGAGCGCAGGGCCTCGGCAAAATTGAGCCCCACCTTGGGGTTCACGTGTACCTGATTGACGCCTTCCATATTGATTTCCACCGGGTCTTCCGCGGTGGAGATATTGCGTTCCGGCTGGTTCAGCAGGTTAATGCCCGTGTACAGCGACACCGTTTTACCTGAGCCGGTGGGGCCGGTGACCAGAATCATGCCCTGCGGTTTGCTCAAGGCGTCCAGGTACATCTGCTTCTGGTCTTCTTCGTAGCCCAGTGCATCGATACCCATTTGCGCGCTGCTCGGGTCCAGAATACGCAGCACCACCTTTTCGCCAAACAGAGTGGGCAGGGTGTTCACCCGGAAATCGATGGCCCGGTTGCGTGACAGCTTCATCTGAATGCGACCGTCCTGCGGCACGCGGCGCTCGGAGATGTCCATCTGCGACATGATTTTCAGGCGTGCCGCCATACGTGCGGACAGGTTCTTGGGTGGCTTCACCACCTCGCGCAGAATGCCGTCGGTGCGGAAGCGCACCCGGTAGTTTTTCTCGTAGGGCTCGAAATGAATATCCGAAGCGCCCTGCTTGATGGCGTCGATCAGCACCTTGTTGATAAAGCGCACGATGGGGGTTTCATCCAGCGCCTCGGCCCCTGAATCCTCCTTGCTGCTGTCCTCGCCCCCGGAGATATCGATGTTCTCGAAGTCTTCCGACTCCAGGTCGCCCAGGCCTTCGGAGAGATTGTCCTGCGATTCCGTCCACTCGGTAATGACCGTGTTGAGGCTGCGCTCCTCCACCAGGATGGCATCGGTGTTTACGCCAGTGTGAAACTTGATTTCGTCGAGCGCGGCCAGATTGGTGGGGTCGGAAACGGCAATGAACAGGCGGTTGCCACGGCGAAACAGTGGCAGTGCGTGGTGCTTGGTAACGAGGTTGATGTCGACCAGGCCGGTGGGCAGAGTGGCCATATTGAAAGCGTGGATGTCGAACAGGGGTACACCGAACTCATTGGAGGCGACCTCGGCAATTTTGTGGCTGTCGAGGTCGAGCTTGTCAACGAGGTACTTGACCAGAGGCACACGCTGAAACGTTGACTCGCGTTGTGCTTCCTTGGCCGCCTCTGCGCTCAGTAGCCCCTCAACGACAAGGCGTCCTGCCAGGCCACTCAGCTGCCCAATTGCTCTCTCGTTCATCCTGCCTGCATCCCTGGGGGTCGCATTATTTTCGTTGACTCTCCAACAAGTATACCCACAGAAAGTTCATGCTAATACCCTGAATACGTTGTAAAAGCATGATTTTATATGGATTTTTGCCGATTTCGGCTGTCGTTTTCTGACGGCGGAGCCAAACCGCGACTGTAAAACTATGACAAAAATTGTCACATCCGGTCGCTCTATGACCCAAAATGGGCAGGCCAGCGCCGGAGCCGCCGCGGCCTGCGCTCGATCACATACCTTAACGTATTGTTTTAATTGAAAAATATCTGCATCTACTGAGCTTGATTGCATGTGGCACGTTTCATGCTTCGTTCCGCTGGCTACGCGCTCTCCGAGCAAGCGTGCGGACCAAACACCCCGCAGGGGACAGGAGTAAGGAACATGAAAATGCAGAATGTACAAAAGGGTTTCACCCTGATCGAACTGATGATCGTTATCGCGATCGTGGGTATTCTGGCTGCCATCGCGCTGCCGGCGTATCAGGACTACACAGTGCGTGCGAAGATGTCTGAGCCGCTGGCGACGCTGGCTGAAGCGAAGACCACGATTGCGGAGTATTACGCAGCCAATGGTAACCTCCCCACTGCAGCGGCGGCCGGTATCAACGGCAACCCCGACAAGGAAATCGTAGCGTCGATCATTTATACGAGCACTGCTAACGTTGGTCCTTTGCTGCGTGCGAAGGTACAGCCGGGTGTGATCCCCGGTGGCGGCGGTGATTCGTTCGTTCTCTCAGGGACTACCCGAGCCGATCGTTCTATCGACTGGAAATGCAAGCCCGGTACCACCAGCCAAGTTGAAGTGAAATACCTGCCGGCCAACTGCCGCGGCTAATAGTTAGCTGAAGTACCGAAAAGCCCGGCATCGCCGGGCTTTTTTTCGCCCCGAATTTTTGCCTGCTCCCTAAAGCGGTATACACTCCCGGACCTCCGTGTTTAGAGAATGCCACGTGCAACCCAGTACCTTGGCAACTGTCGTCAAAAGTGCCCAACCCCACGGGTTGGTGGCGCTCTTGCTGGGTATTGCAGCGGCACTTTATATGCTCAACGCCGGTGGCGACTTCCTCTTTGACGACACACCCGCACTCAGCGGCAACGAATTGGTACAGATATCCGGCGCGCGATTTGACGAGTGGCGCACGGCGGCATTCAGCTCCAATGCAGGCCCGCTCAGCCGCCCCTTGACCATGCTGTCCTTTGCCCTGCAGCACGCGCTTGATGATGGTTTCAGCGCGCGCTCCCTGAAGCTGGGCAATATCGCCATTCACCTTACGATTGGCGTATTACTGTTTTTTCTCTTTCGCACACTGCTCGCGGAATGGGTGTCGCAAGGCCGTTTACACACTTCCGTTGGATGGGTCGCAGCCGTGGCAGCGGGGCTGTGGCTGCTGCACCCGCTGCATGTGTCCACAGTGCTCTACGCCGTGCAACGCATGGCGCAGTTGTCGACGCTGTTCGTCGTGCTGGGCCTGTTCCTGTTTGTGCGTTGGCGTTCGCGCTGGGCGGTGCAGGGCGCGGGTGTTGAAGAGGTGGTCGCCGCGGCGCTCTGGCTGTTCCTGGTGGTGATGTTTGCCGTGCTGAGCAAGGAAAATGGTGCGCTGCTGCTGTGGCTGGTGCCCGCGGTGGAGGTTGCGGTATACCGTGGCCGTTGGGCGGGGCGTCGCCAGCCGCTACTGGCGTTCGCCGGCTGGTTCTTGCTGTTGCTGCCGCTGGCGTTGATTGCACTGATTTTCTGGCTCTCGCCGGAAACGTTTCTGGGGGGGTATGCGCAGCGTAATTTTACGCTGGAGGAGCGTCTCCTCACACAGTCCCGTGTGCTGTGGCAGTATGTGGGTTGGATCGCCTGGCCCAATATTCTGAGCATGGGTTTTCAGCACGATGATATTGTGTTGTCGTCGGGCTGGCTCAATCCCGTGTCGACGCTGATTGCGGTGCTTGCCTGGGTGGCGCTGCTGGTGCTGGCCATCTGGCAGCGCTCATGCTGGCCGCTGTTGTTGCTGGCGGTATTGATCTATCTCGTTGGCCACAGCATGGAGTCCAGCTTTCTCGCCCTGGAGATGGTTTACGAGCATCGCAACTATCTGCCGAGTATTGGCGTGTGCCTGCTGCTGGGTTTTGCGCTGGTTGAACTGCTGCGCCGTTTATCGCCTGCCCGTTGTGCAGCAGCGTCCGTTGCCTTGGTTGCGGTGTTTGCCCTGCTGTTGGGTGTGCGCAGTCACACCTGGTCCGATGACTTCACCTTGTCGCGCACCAACGTTGCTCGTCATCCGGCCTCGGTGCGTTCCAACTATTTCTATGGCAATGCCCTGTTGCGCCAATATCGCTTGCGTGAGTCGCTGGGTCTTTCCGCGGAGGATGCACAAGCAAGCCTGGCCATTGGGCGACACTATATGGAGCTGATGCACCAGCGGGACCCGGCGGATATCGGTGCGTTGGTGATGCTGTACTACCTGGATAGCCTTTTCTTCCCGGAACTGGGTGCGCAAACCGACTGGCTTTCAACGCTGCAGGCGGCCTTGCCTGGCCGCGTACTCAAGGCATCGGACAGGAATGCCCTGCAGGTGTTGGCCGAGTGTATGGGTGACGGCAAGTGCGCTACGGAGGAAGACGAGGTGGACAGGTTATTTGCAGCGCTGGGGCGCTATTCTCTTACGCCGTCTGATCTTGACAGCCTCCGTTACTCGTACCTGCAAGCCAGTGGCGCACCGCCAGGCGAGTTGCTTGCCGTCCTTGAGGATGCGCTTGCACGCGCACCGGGACAGCTGAGTTATTACCCGTATCTGCTCGCCCAGTACAGTGAGCTCGGTGACGCCGAAGGACTCTTGCGCTCCGCCGGGCAATGGATGCAGTACGACACAAATCGTCGGCAGCTACCACTGCAACGTCAGCTCTTCGCCGGGGCGAACCCCTGATGTCAGTTCGTTTCACCAACTTCTGGTTGATTGCAACGTTCGGCTTGCTACTGGCTGCTACGGCATGGCTGTATGCCCCGGGCATTCACGGCCCGGCATTGCTCGATGACCGGACCAGCGTCACCTTGCTGGAAACGGACGTGGATTCCCGACAGCTCGTTGAGCAGGTACTGGGTGACGGCTCAGGGCCGCTGGGGCGGCCTGTGACAATGGCCACCTTCGTTGCCGAGCGCGCGCTGCTGGGTGCGGATTTGCGCTGGAGCAAGTCGATCAACATTGCGCTGCATGTGGTCAATGGCGTGTTGCTTGCGTGGTTTATTTTTTTGCTGCTGCGTGGCTCCGGGTATGCGCGCAGTCTGGCGGTAGCACTGCTGGCTGCAGGTCTGTGGCTGGTGTCGCCGTTGTGGGTGAGTACGGTGCTCTACGCCGTGCAACGCATGGCCATGCTGGCGTGCACCTTCATGCTGCTGACGCTGATCGCCTATCTGCACTGGCGAGCGGCTTATGTTCGCGGGCAGCGTGGCATCTGGCGCATGACCGTTGTTGCTGTCTGTGCAGCGCTGGCGGTATTCGCCAAGGAGAACGGCATTGTGGTTCTTCCTGTGTTGCTGCTTCTCGAGCTGCTCTGGTTTGGTTGTCGGCGCTCCGGGGTTGTTGATCGCAGACTGTGTGCCATCGCGCTGGGTCTCCTGGTCCTGGGGGCGGTATCGGTTGTCTCGGTTTTCCTGCTGGCCCCCGAGCGCTTTCTGGCGCACTACACCTTGCGCGAATTCACCCTTGAGCAGCGGTTGCTGACGCAAGGCAGAATTCTGTGGGATTACCTCGCTCAGCTGGTGTGGCCGCAGACAGCACGCATGGGGCTTTATCACGACGATGTTCTGCTATCTCATTCATTAACGAACCCTGTAACAACGCTGCATGCGCTGCTTGCCTGGGGTGGGGTTCTGATTGCAGTCGCGGTGTCGTCCGTCTTCGTGCCTGGGCGCCGAGTGGCCTTTTGTATTCTTTTCTATCTGGTGGGGCAAAGCGTCGAGTCGAGTGTGCTGCCATTGGAACTGTATTTTGAACACCGCAACTATTTCCCGGGGATCGCGGTTTTCCTGCTGGCGGCACTTTTGCTCGCCGAGCTGCAGCAGCGGTGGCCCAGGGTGGCACCGCCGGTCATGGCGTATCTTGCGCTCGGTCTGGTTGTGTTGAGTTTCAATACCAGCTCCCAGGTGGAGATCTGGTCAAACAGTTACCTGCTGCGTTTCAATCAGATCAATGCACACCCCACTTCTTTTCGTGCCAATGCTGATATGGCTGTGATGTATGCGAGAGTGGGTAGCCTCGAACGTGCGCTCGAATACTCCGCGCGTGCGCATGACTACACGCGAGAGCGGGCTGGCGACCATTACATGCGCAATCTTGCGCTCAGTTGTATTGCCGACCAACCGCTGTCGGCAGCGCGTGAGCCGAATCGGCAGGCACTTTTGGCCGAGCGACCTTTGAGCTCCGTACCCACGTTGCACACCCTGGTGAAGATGTTGCAAAACAACGAGTGCCGCCTGTTGGACGGTCCTGCACTGGCAGACACGTTTGCAGCGGTATATTTGCAGCCTCAGGCAGAAGCGACCGCTTCAGGCAATATCTACGCCTTGCTCGCGGTGCTGGAAAACGCGCTGGGCCGCTATGCCAATGCCTATGAATACACGGCACGATTTCTCGCCGAGTCGCCCCAGGCAACGAGAGGGCTCTTAATGCAGCTGCATTTCAGTACTGCATTGGGTAAAGTGGACGAGGCTGACGGGCTCAAGCAGCAGTTGTTGACGCTGCAGGACGCTGGAGCGTTGTCTGTTGTAGACCAAGAGACACTCGCGCTTTACCTGGAGACTGACTAGTTGCGAATTTCCATTGTAATACCCGCCAGGAATGAGCAACTCGGGCTGGCGCCGATTCTGCCACGCCTACGCACCCTCTATCCCGACGCCGAGCTGATTGTCGTCAACGACGGCTCCGAGGACGACACTGCCGCGGTGGCCCGCAGTGCGGGGGCAACGGTGGTTTCGCACCCCTACCCCAAGGGCAACGGTGCCGCGATCAAGTCCGGCGCGCGTGTGGCAACGGGCGATGTACTGGTGTTCATGGACGGTGATGGCCAGCACGACCCGGCGGATATCGCCAGTCTGCTCACGGCCATGGCTCAGGGTTATGATATGGTCGTGGGTGCGCGCTCGGGGCTGTCGTCCCAGGCGAGCATTGCGCGCTGGAGCGCCAACACGTTGTACAACCGCTTGGCCAGCTGGATGGTGAACCGGCGCATTGACGACCTCACCTCCGGATTTCGGGCGGTAAACCGGCGCAAGTTCCTGAGCTTTCTCTACCTCCTGCCCAACGGCTTCAGTTACCCCACCACGTCGACCATGGCCTTCTTCCGCGCGGGCTATTCGGTGGGCTTTGTGCCCATCGCGGTAGAACAGCGGGTGGGCAAGAGCCACATCAGCCCCCTGCGAGACGGGGTGCGTTTTTTCCTGATCATCTTCAAGATCGGCACGTTGTACTCCCCACTCAAGGTGTACTTTCCGCTGTCAGTGCTGCTGGCGGGCCTGGGGCTGGCCAACTATCTGCTGGGCGCGTTCGGCAGCGGGCTGCTGCGTTTCAGCAACATGAGCTCCCTGTTGCTGCTGGCGGGTCTGGTGGTGTTTTTCATCGGTTTGATCGCCGAGCAGCTGACCAACCTGCAGTACAAGGACATCGATCACGACCTGGATTGAGTGTCATTGCTCCTTCGGGTCGCTGCGGCGTCAAGGTGGCCTCAATTTGCTCCATTTTCAGCTGCAAAATTTCTTTCGGGTTTCGATTCAGGCATATTTGCAACAACGCAACCAGCCCGTCTAGCATGCCGGGTAGTTTAATCTGCTTTTGGAGTGGCACATGCTGATTGGCGTACCGAAGGAAATCAAGAATCACGAGTATCGCATTGGTCTCACGCCGGCCGGTGTGGGAGAACTGGTGCACGATGGCCACCGTGTACTGGTGCAGCGTGATGGCGGCGAGCCGATAGGCTTTGACGATGCCCAGTACCGGGATGCGGGTGCCGACATCATTGCTGACGCCGAAGCGATATTCGCGGAGGCGGAAATGATCATCAAAGTTAAAGAGCCGCAGCCGATTGAATGCCGCATGCTGCGCCCCGGCCAACTCTTGTTTACCTACCTGCACCTGGCGCCCGACCCGGAACAGGCAGCGGCGCTGCTGGCATCCGGCGCCACCTGCATCGCTTACGAGACGGTTACCTCGGTGAACCGCGGTCTGCCCCTGCTGGCCCCCATGAGCGAAGTAGCGGGTCGCATGGCCATTCAGGCCGGTGCGCACAACCTGGAAAAGGCCCAGGGCGGCAATGGCGTACTGCTGGGCGGCGTACCGGGCGTGGAGCCTGCGCAGGTCATCGTGATCGGTGGGGGCGTAGTAGGCATCAACGCCGCGCGCATGGCCATGGGCATGGGCGCGGATGTCACGCTGCTGGACCGCGACCTCAACCGCCTGAAGGAACTGGATATGCTGTTTGGCGGCCGTCTGAAAACCGTCTACTCCACCAAGGAGGCGCTGGAGCGCTATGCGCTGCAGGCTGATCTGGTGGTCGGTGCTGTGCTCATCCCGGGCGCTTCAGCGCCCAAGCTGATCAGTCGCGACCTGGTGGCGAAAATGAAGAAGGGCGCGGTGATGGTGGATGTGGCCATTGATCAGGGTGGCTGTTTCGAAACCAGCCGGGCGACCACGCATCAGGACCCGACCTATGTGGTGGACGGCGTGGTCCACTACTGTGTGGCGAACATGCCAGGTGGGGTGGCCAGAACCTCCACCATGGCATTAACGAATGCCACGCTGCCCTATGCGGTGAAGCTGGCCCGGCACGGTGTGCTCGCCGCGCTGGAACAGGATGAGCACCTGCGCAACGGCCTCAACGTGCATGCCGGGCAGGTGACCCATGCGGCGGTGGCGGAGGCCCTGGGCCTTCCGTTCATGGAGCCGATGCAGGCACTGCGCAATCTGGTTTGATCTTACCCCGCGTTAGCGGGGCCGCGTCTCTGAGCCGCCGTGCTTGGCCTTGGCCTCGCGGCGCCGCGCATGCAGTACGGGCTCGGTGTAGCCGCTGGGCTGCTCACACCCCTGTAACACCAGCTCCAGTGCGGCCTTGAAGGCAATGCTGTCGTCGAAATCCGGTGCCATGTTGCGGTAGACCGGGTCTCCCGAGTTTTGCTGGTCAACCACAGCCGCCATACGCTGCAGGGTTTCCAGCACCTGCGCCTCACTGCAAACGCCATGGCGCAGCCAGTTGGCAATGTGCTGACTGGAAATGCGCAGGGTGGCGCGGTCTTCCATCAGCCCCACGTCGTGGATGTCCGGGACCTTGGAGCAGCCCACCCCCTGATCAATCCAGCGCACCACGTAACCGAGGATGCCCTGGGCGTTGTTATCCAGTTCGCGCTGGATGTCGTCAGCGCTCAGGCCGGCAGCGCCCTTCAAGGGAATGGTCAGGATATCGTCCAGCGAGGCGCGTGGCCGCGCCTGGAGTTCCTGCTGGCGCGCGGCCACATTGACATCGTGGTAGTGCGTGGCGTGCAGGGTGGCAGCGGTGGGTGAAGGCACCCAGGCCGTGCTCGCACCCGCCTTGGGGTGCGCCACTTTCGCCTGCAGCATGTCCGCCATGAGGTCTGGCATGGCCCACATGCCCTTGCCGATCTGCGCCTTTCCAAGCAAACCGCAGGCCAGCCCCGTATCCACGTTCCAGTCTTCGTAGGCGTTGATCCAGGGTTCCTGTTTCATTGCGCCCTTGGGCGTCATGGCGCCGGCTTCCATGCTGGTGTGGATTTCGTCACCGGTGCGGTCCAGAAAGCCGGTGTTGATGAACACCAGGCGTTCTTTGGCGCGCTCAATACAGGCTTTCAGGTTGACGGTGGTGCGGCGTTCTTCATCCATAATGCCGAGTTTGATTGTGTACCGCGGCAGGCCCAGCGCGTCCTCGATGCGGTCGAACAGCGCACAGGTGAAATCGACTTCATCCGGGCCATGCATTTTCGGTTTGACGATGTAAATGCTGCCTTTACGGGAGTTATGCAGGGGGCCCTCGCCGCGCAGGTCGTGCAGGGCGATCATGGCGGTGAACATGCCGTCCATGATGCCTTCGGGGATTTCTCGCCCATCGTCGTCGGTGATCGCATCGTTGGTCATCAGGTGACCGACGTTGCGCACAAACATCAGGCTGCGGCCAGGCAGCACCAGCTCGCTGCCATCGGCCGCGATGAATACGCGGTCCGGGTTCAGGCGACGGGTCAAAGTCGCCTCGCCCTTGCGGAAGGAATCTTCCAGGTCGCCACGCATCAGCCCCAGCCAATTCCGGTAGACCACCACCTTGTCGGCGGCATCCACTGCGGCGATGGAGTCTTCGCAGTCCTGAATGGTGGTCAGTGCCGCCTCCAGCACCAGGTCCTTGACGCCGGCCGGGTCGGTAGCACCGATATCACTGAGGGGGTCGATCAGGATCTCGATGTGCAGGCCATTGTGCTGCAGCAGCACGCTGGTCGGTGCGTTGCCTTCGCCGCGGTAGCCGCGAAACTGTGCCGGCGTGGCCAGCGAACTGATCTGGCCGCCGCTCAGCACCACCTGCAGAGCGCCGTTGACCACGGTGTAGGCCGTGGCCTGGCTGTGGTCGCCGGTTGACAGCGGACAGTGGGCGTTGAGGAATTGCCGGGCCCAGGTGATAACGCGCTCGCCGCGAACAGGGTTGTAGCCGCCGGCGCGCTCGGCTCCGTCGGTCTCGGGGATTACATCAGTGCCATAGAGGGCATCGTAGAGGCTGCCCCAGCGGGCGTTTGCGGCATTCAATGCGTAGCGCGCATTCATGACCGGCACCACCAGCTGCGGCCCGGCGAGTGTGGCGACCTCCGGGTCGACATTCTCGGTGGTGATTGTGAAGTCCGCCGGTTCGGGGAGCAGGTAGCCAATGTCTTCGAGAAATGCCTTGTACTGGGCCCGGTCGTAGTTGGCACCGGGGTGGGCGCGGTGCCAGTTGTCGATCTCCTCCTGCATGGCGGCGCGGGTGGACAGCAGTGAGCGATTGCGGGGCGCGAAGTCGCGCACAATAGCATCCAGCCCTTGCCAGAACTGTGCGGGGCTCACCCCGGTGCCGGGTGCAATGTCGTGTTCCAGGAGGTTGTGCAAGGCCGTTGCAACATGCAGGCCGCCTTCGATGATGCGCTCGCTCATGGGGGTTCATTCCTCTGGCTGTGGGGCGCGCTCTGCGCCCACCGGAAAAAGGCTAGTCTACGGCCTGAGGGCTTAATTTATCCAATTTATCGTTTTTATCACGGTCATTCTCGAATTGAATAAAGGTGCCCGCGCTCACGGCAGCGGTGGCTGGTTGTCCATTTCGCGTGCCGTGTCGGCAATCAGTTTACGCAGCCAGCGGTTGGCGGGATTGTGCTGCAACAACGGGCTCCAGGCCATCTTCAACTCCAGCGGCGGGATGTCCAGTGGCGGGTCGCGCAGTACGACGCGCGGGTTGTTGCGTTTCAGGCGTGCGGCGCGCGTGGGCAGGGTCACGATCAGGTCGTTCTGCTCCGCCAGCGTCATGGCAGCCTGGTAGTGGCGGGTAAACACCCGTATCTGACGCTTCTTGCCCAGCCGTGCCAGCGCACTGTCTACCCAGCCGAGGCGCTGTACATCGTCGGGATCCACGCCCACCCCAACACCCATGCCGGTTTTGCTCACCCAGATGTGCTTCGCCTGCAGGTAGTTTTCCAGAGTGAAGTCCTCCAGCACCGGGTTTTCCGGGCTTAGCAGGCAGGAAAAACTGTCGTTCCACAGGTGAATCTGGTGGAAGGACTGCGGCATGGAGTCGAAGCGGTTGATCACCATATCCACCTTGCCGCGTTCCACATCGAGGAAACTCACATCGGACGGGGTCATGATATCCAGCGTCAGGCCCGGCGCCTGCAGTCGCAGTTTGCCCAGTACCGCCGGCAGCAGGGTGGACTCCGCGTAGTCACTGGCCATGATGCGGAAAACGCGTTGCGCCTGTTCGGGTGCGAACGCCGAGCGCGGCTGCACGGCCTGTTCAATGTTCATTAACACGTCGCGCACCTGGGGCTCCAGTTCAAGCGCGCGCTCGGTGGGCGTCATGCCGTCGGAGGTGCGTACCAGCAGCGGGTCGTCGAACAGGTCCCGCAGCCGGCGCAAGCCGTTACTCATGGCGGGTTGCGACAGGTTCAGCTGGTGTGCGGCCTGGGTCACGTTGCGCTCACGCAGCAGGGCATCCAGGTAGACGAGCAGGTTGAGATCGATGCGGTTCAGTTTGGTGGACATAGTGTATTCATCATGAGAATGGCGGGGATGCAGACGATAGATTGTGAAAATTATAGGCCCTTCGCTAGAATTGCCAAGGGGCATTGTTGTGCTGTCCGTGACGCGGGCACACAGGCGCTATACTGTGCCACTCCCGTTCACCCGTACCCACAAGGAATGCATCGCCATGAGCAGCTACCGCGCCCCGATTGAGGACATGACGTTTTTGATTGATGAGTTACTGGATGTCGGGCAAATCCTCGGTGCATTGCCCGCCTTCGAAGACCTTGGGGTAGGGGCGGAGCTGAGTACTGCACTGCTCGATGAAGGGGCGCGGCTGGCAGGCGATGTGCTGGCACCGCTGCGTCGGGTGGGGGACGAGCACCCGGCAACCTGCGCCGATGGTGCGATCACCCTGAGCCCCGGATACGGCGAGGCCTTGCAACAGCTGGGCGCTGGCGGCTGGATGGGTATTTCCTCGGATCCCGCCTACGGTGGTCAGGGCTTGCCGGAGCTCTATGCCACAGCCGCCTGCGAGATGTGGAACAGTGCCAACCTCGCCTTCGGCCTGGCACCGATGCTGAGCTCGGGTGCGGCGCTGGCGATTCACGCCCATGCCAGCGAAGCGTTGAAGCAGCGCTACCTGCCGAAGATGCACTCCGGGGAATGGGCCGGCACCATGAACCTCACGGAATCCGGCGCCGGCTCGGATCTCGGGGTGATGAAAACCCGGGCAGTGCCCGAGGGAGACCACTACCGCATCCACGGCCAGAAAATCTACATTACCTGGGGCGACCACGACGCGACCGACAACATCATCCACCTGGTGCTGGCGAAATTGCCCGATGCGCCTGAAGGCAGCCGTGGTATCTCCCTGTTTCTGGTGCCCAAGTTTCTCGTCAATGACGATGGCAGCCTGGGTGAGCGGAACGATGTGTACCCGGTGTCCACCGAACACAAACTGGGTATTCATGGCAGTCCCACCTGTGTGATGGCGTTTGGCGACAAGGAAGGCGCCCTGGGTTACCTGGTGGGTGAAGAGAACCGCGGTCTTGCATGCATGTTCACCATGATGAATGAAGCACGCCTGAAGGTGGGTGTGCAGGGGTTGGGAGCCGCGGAGGGCGCCTACCAGAAGGCGGTGGCCTATGCGCGTGAGCGCGTGCAGGGCGGCGTGCCCATCATCGAGCACCCGGATGTGCGGCGCATGCTGCTCACGATGCGCGCGCTGATCGAAGCCATGCGCGCGCTGGTGTACACAGAAGCGGTTACCATGGACCTGGCGCACCGCGGCGCAGAAACCGAGCGCGCCCGGCACCAGTTCCGTATCGACCTGATGATTCCGGTCATCAAGGGGTGGATGACCGAGGTCGGCCAGGAGCTGACATCACTCGGCGTGCAGGTGCACGGCGGCATGGGCTACATAGAAGAAACGGGCGCGGCGCAGTTCCTGCGTGACGTGCGCATCACCTCGATCTACGAGGGCACCAACGGCATTCAGGCGGCGGACCTGGTGTCCCGTAAGCTGGGGCGCGATCAGGGCGGAGCCATGCGCGATGCGCTGGCCGACGTTGCGGTGACGGTGGAGGCTTTGCGTGCGACGGAACAGCCGGCTCTGGTGGCTATTGCAGAGGCTCTGGCAGCAGCCCTCGCGGGCGCGGAGGAGACAACGGGGCAGCTTGTTGCTGCACTGGATGCGGCGCCGGAGCAGGCGCTGGGCGCATCTTTCGATTACCTGATGCAGTGCGGCTATCTATTTGGCGGCTGGCATTTGGCGCGCTCCGCCCTGGTGGCTCGGGAGCGAATCGCCGGCGGTTCGGATAACCCCTTCTACGAGCGCAAGATCGCCACCGCACGCTTCTACGCTGACCAGGTGTTACCGCGTTGTCGGGCGCACGCCAGCGCCATCGCCGCGGGCCCCGAAGCGCTTGCCAGCTATCCTGTCGACTGGCTCTAGGAGGCAATATGCCGCTTTTTTCCACGCCGGACCTGACTGATGCCGCCCCCGAGGCGTTGGTGATTGAATTGCAGTTCCGCGATTTTGGCGCTCATCCCTGCTTTGCCGGACGGGCGGTCACGATCAAGTGCCACGAGGATAACTCGCTGGTGAAACAGGCCGTTGCCGAGCCCGGTGAAGCACGGGTGCTGGTAGTGGACGGCGGCGGCTCCCTGCGTCGCGCGCTGTTGGGCGACATGCTGGCGGAGGAGGCGGCACGCAACGGCTGGAGCGGCCTGGTGATCAATGGCGCCGTGCGCGATGTGGACGAGATTGCCGCAACCCCGCTGGGCGTCAAGGCCCTCGGCGCGACGCCGCTGAAAACCGAGAAACGGGGAGAAGGGCAGCGCGATATTGCGCTGCAGTTCGGTGGTGCACGTATCGCGCCGGGGGACTATGTCTACGCCGACAACAACGGCATCGTGATCAGCGCTGTACCACTCATCTAGGCGGCAAAAACGCCCACTTCAGTCCAGCAGGCGCATGGAGAGGTCCAGGGCCCGGGTGTCCTTGGTGAGTGCCCCAATGGAGATAAAGTCGACACCTGTCTCCGCCACACTGCGCAGCGTGGTTTCTGTGATGTTGCCAGATGCCTCCAGTTCAAGGCGTTTGGCCACCAGCGCCACCGCATCGCGCATGGCCTGCAGCGTGAAATTATCGAGCATGACCCGGTCTGCGCCCGCCCCGAGGGCCTGCTCCAGTTCGGCCAGGGTTTCCACTTCCACTTCCACTGGCTTGCCCGGAGCAACCTTGTGCGCTTCGCGCACGGCAGCGGCGATACCCCCGCAGGCGTTGATGTGGTTTTCCTTTATCAGAAAGGCGTCGTACAGGCCGATGCGGTGATTGTGGCAACCGCCGCAGCGCACGGCGTACTTCTGTGCCTTGCGCAGTCCGGGAATGGTTTTGCGGGTATCCAGCAGGCGTACGCCGGTGCCGGCAACCAACGTGGCATAGTGGTGGCAGCGGGTCGCGGTACCGGATAACAACTGCAGGAAATTCAGCGCGCTGCGCTCCGCGGTGAGCAGGGCGCGTGCGGGCCCGCGCACCGTGAAAAGGGTGCTGTCAGCGGTAATCAGCTCGCCATCTGCGCTGGACCACTCCGGTTGCAGGTCGGGGTCCACTGCGGCGAACACGGCGTCGACCCAGGCGCGTCCGCAAAGCACGCCGTCCTCACGGGTGATGACGCGCGCCGTCGCCACCGCAGCGGCGGGAATCAGTGCCGCCGTGATATCGCCACCGCCCACGTCCTCCGCCAGCGCGGCGCGCACGTTGTCTTGTATATCGTTGTCGGTAAGCGCGGGCATAGGGTGTGCGTCCATGATGATTGAGCGGGTGAGAACAGGGCGCAATTGTAGCAGCCCGCCGGCGGTGCGTTGAGCCCCCGCGGGGGCTGCATTATGATGGGCGCTTACGCAGTGGGGTTCGCATGCGCTATACGCTCGATAGGGGTTGGGTCCAACAGGCGCGCGCAGTGCCTTCGCCGAACTGCGGGCCGCGCCCGGCCGGCACGGTTGTCGACCTGCTGGTGATCCACAATATCTCCCTGCCGCCGGGCTGCTTTGGCGGCGACGCTATTGAGCAACTGTTTACCAACTGCCTGGACTGGACGGCGCACCCTTTCTACGCCGAAATCTGCGGGCTTGAGGTTTCCGCGCACTTCCTGATTCGCCGCTGTGGCGAGCTGGTGCAGTTTGTCGCCACCGATTTGCGCGCCTGGCACGCCGGCCTGTCCTGCTGGCGTGAGCGCGAGAACTGCAATGACTTCAGCATCGGCGTCGAGCTGGAGGGGGCCGACGAGGTGCCCTACACCGACGCGCAATATGCAACGCTCACGTCCCTCACCGATGCACTGATCGCCTATTATCCCGGGTTGTGTCACGACCACCTGGCCGGCCACGCCGATATTGCTCCGGGGCGAAAAACAGACCCCGGCCCCGCTTTCGACTGGTCGCGCTACCGCGCCAGCCTGGCATCCGCAGGAGATACCGCATGACCTTTCTCGCCCTGATTCTTGCGCTGGCGCTGCGACAATTGGGCGGCGCCGAGCCCTGGCTGCATCGCGACCACTGGTGGCAACATTACCGCGAGCGAATTGTAGCGCATGGGCTGTTGGATGCGGTCCAGCTGGTGCTGGTGGTGTTGCTGCCCGCGCTGCTGTTGAGCCTGTTGCTGGCCGCGCTGGCACCACTGCTGTTCGGCTTGTCCTGGATACTGCTCGCGGCCCTGGTGTTGCTGTTCAGCTTTGGTCGCGGTGACTTTGAGGCGATGGTGGCGCAGTACTGTGGCCACTGTGAACGCGGGAACGTGGAAACGGGTTGGCTCTATCTCTGTGATGCACTGGGGGCAGATGACCTGGCTCTGGCTTCCGGCCCAGGTGAGATCGATGACGCCTATGCGCAGCTGCAGGGCCGACTGTTGTACGAAGGTTACCAGCGCTGGTTTGCCGTGGTGCTGCTGTTCATCGTGCTGGGGCCCGCCTGGGCTTTTGCCTACCGCCTGCTGCAATTGTATGCGCAGCAGGCCAACGGGCCGGGCGCCGCGCGCGTGCTGTTTGTGGTCGATTGGGGGCCTGCGCGGCTCCTGGGGTTGACCTTCGCCCTGGTCGGCAACTTCATGCTCAGCCGTGACGCGATGCGCGATGCGTTAATGGATTCCTCACGTGACGCCAGCGCAATGCTGGGGGCTGTCGGCGCGGCAGCGGCGCAGACCGCGGCTGACGGGTTTGATGCGGGAACGGCGGCCGGTGAAGCGCGGGCACTGGGTGCACTGCTTGCGCGCAGCGCTGTGGTTTGGGTGCTGGTTATCGCACTGCTGGCCATTGCCGGCTGATGCCTGCCCGTCGGCTGGCGCGATGCATCAGATGTGACCGCCCAGGCGCAAACAGGCGCAGCAGCTGCTAGACTTCCAATAAAACCCAGCGGAGTGCTCTGAACGCCAGGTCTGCCTATGCCGGAAGATATTCGCGCGGATACCACGCTACCCTCTGTATTTGCGCAGCTTACAGCCAGTCCGGCGCGTCAAGTGCGTGCGTTGACGCTGGTATTCCATCCCGACGTTGCGCGCATAGGCGAGCGCGTACTGTTTCAGGGGGTGAGCCGCAAGGCTGCGGTCCTGGGGCGGCAGTCTCCCGCGTTTACCCGCTCAGGCAGCGCCAGTGGCGCCCCCCTCGCTGACCCCTACATCAGTCGACAGGCGCTGCGCATCCAGTTTCACAAAGCGGGTGTCACCCTCACGCCCCTGCCCGGTGCCTGCCGTTGCCGCTTCAACGGGGAGTGGGCGCAGGGGGCTCGTGAATTTTCCGCCGCTGACCTGCGCCGGGGGATCGTGCTGCAACTTGCTCACAGCGTGGTCCTGCTACTGCGCGAGCTGCCGGCTGCCGCCGGCGCATCATCATCGCGCACGGCGTCGGCCGACACAGACGACGAGCTGTGTGGCAGCAGTGATTATATGCAGGGCCTGCGTCGCGACATCGCGCGGGTCGCCGCTTGCGGCCTGGATGTGCTTATTCGCGGTGAAACCGGCAGCGGCAAGGAGCTGGTAGCGCGCGCCCTGCATGCGCAGAGTGAGCGAGCAGTCGGTCCGTTGGTGCCGGTGAACATGGCGGCGATTCCTGCGGGCGTAGCGGCTGCTGTGCTTTTTGGTAGCGCCCGGGGTGCGTTCACCGGTGCAGAGCGCAACAGTGTTGGTTATTTTCAGCAGGCGGAGGGTGGCAGCCTGTTTCTGGATGAAGTGGGAGATACACCGGAAGAGGTTCAACCGCAGCTCTTGCGCGCCCTGCAGGAACGCGAGGTACAACCCGTGGGCGGGCCTCTGCGCAAAGTGGACGTGCGGGTTATCTCGGCGACGGATGCCGCCCTGGACGGGCCCGATAGCCGCTTTCGCAGCGCCCTGCGACACCGGCTGGGTAGTGCGGAAATCCGTGTTGCCCCGCTGCGCGAGCACCCTGAAGACATCGGTGAATTGCTCCGCCTTTTTCTGCAGCGGGCCTGTGCGGAAATCGGCTCAATATCGGTGTTGCCCACATCATCGGAGGACCCGCTGCGCATTGCCCGCTGGGCCGAGCTGTTTTACCACTGCCAGCGCCACGCCTGGCCCGGCAACGTGCGCGAGTTGAGCAATTGCGCACGTCAGCTTGTTCTGCATGCAGAGGATGGCCTACCCCCAGCGCTGGTGTGGCAGGAGGGGGCAGAGGGCGTGGCTGATACCCCGGTGGAGGAGCCAGCCTCAGCCCCGGTAGAGCTTGGTGACGAAGCCCTGCGCGCCCTGCTCAAACAGGAGCGCTATGAGGTGAGCGCCGCAGCGCGGCGCGCGGGTATGAGTCGACAGGCCCTGTACCGGCGACTGCCTTCGCTGGGCTTGCGGTTAGCCGCACAGGTGCCCGACGTGGAACTGGACGAGGCGCTTGCGCGCACCGGGCAGGATGTCACCGCCGCTGCACGCGACTTGCGGGTGTCGGCGATCGCACTGCGCAGTCGACTGGCGCACCGTAGCGTTGCGCGGGTCGGGATGGATAGCGCAGATTGAGGGGCGCTGAGCGCATCGGGCCCTACCGCATTCTCCGGCTTATTCGGCGTGGTGGTCAGGGTTCGGTGTTCCTCGGTGTTGATGAACGCCTGGGTCGACGCATCGTCGCCAAGATACACGCGCTGCCAGCAGAGCCGGCGCGCAGCCGCAAAGTCCTGCGCGAGGCTCAGGCCGTCGCCGCTTTGGACAGCTCGCGTGTGGTCAAGATGCACGACGTGATCGTTGGCGATACGCATCTGGCCATGATCATGGAATACGTGCCCGGGTGCGACCTGGAGGAGCTGCTCGCTGAGCGAGAGCTCTCCCTTGCCAGCATTCTGATTGTGGCCAGTGACGTGGCAGCGGCGATTGCTGCGGGTCGCCAGCGCGGTATCGTGCACGGGGATATCAAGCCGGGGAACGTGCTGGTCACGGCGGAAGGGCGTGTCAAGCTGACCGACTTTGGTCTCGCAGCGGAGCAGGGCTCTGTCGCTACGGCACGTGGCAGCCTCTCCTGTATTTCGCCCGAGCAGTTGTTGGGCAAGCCGCAGGATGTTCGCTCGGATCTGTTTGCCCTGGGTTGCCTGCTCTATCGCCTGGTAGCGGGCCGCCATCCCTTTCAGGGGCGTCACGGTCTGGATGCCGATGCCCTGTTGCACGGCGCTGCGCCTCCTTTGCCGGCGGCGCTGCCGGATGGCGCCTCGGTGCCCAGTGGCATGGCGCCGCTGGTCGCAAGCCTGTTGGCGGCGAATCCTGAAGACAGGCCCTCAAATACGCACGCGGTACGGCGTCAACTGCAGGCGATGGCGGCGGCACAACCACGGCAGTTGCGCTCGCCGTTGCGCGATGAAGCCGGGCCGTATTTTCGCCAAGAGGTCAGTGACGATCTGCCATTGCAGATTCCGCGCAGCCTCAGCCGTCAGGCGCGCTCGCGCATGCCGCCGCGGCCGGGTGAATGGGCAGTATTCGGTTTTGGCCGGTATTGGCGGCGGCGGCACTGGCTCACGGCGACCGCTACAGTGGCCTGTGCGCTAGCGGTAGTGCTGTTTGCGCTCTGGCCGCGGGATCAGCGGCTTGCCGTGCCGCGGCCGCTGGTTGTACTGGAGCCCGCGCACGCAGCCCTGCCCGGGAGTGATGGTGTTGAGGGCCTGCTGATGACCTTGCGCGAACAAATGCTGGACGTGAGGCCGGGGCTGCTGTTCCAGGGAGAATCGGCGCCGTTCTATCCCAGCACACTTGACCATACCCGGCGTCCGCCGGAGGAAACGCTGCAGATCACGCTGCACTGTTCTCCGGCACTGTGCGTGCTCGGCCTTGAACGGGAACGTGGCGGGGCGTATCGCTACCGGCAGGCGCTGGTGCCGCAGGGGTCGCCCGCACATCGATGGCAGGAACTGACTGGCAGGGCCGTAGCGGAGCTGTTCGCGGCGGACCCCTGATTCAGTCGGGCTGCGGCATAGCCGTCCTCGCTGTGCGCAGGGCGGCGAGTACGGCGCGGTTATACGGTACGGCAAGGCCCAACCTGTCTGCTGTTGCCACGAGGAAGGCGGTGAGATAGTCGATCTCGGTGCGGCGCCCGGCGAGTACATCCTGAAGCATGGAGGAGCGGTTGTGTGCGGTGGCGGCAACCACCTCCATCACCGAGGCATACAGGTTGGACACGGCTTCGTGCTGCCCCGCCGCCGCGCCAACGGCGGCAATTTCCAGGCACAGGTTCCGCACCTGATCGGTGAGTGCGCTGTCGTCCGCGAGCAGCCCGTTGCGGCAGCGATGTAGCGCCGTGAGCGGGTTGATTGCGCAGTTGATGGCAAACTTGCGCCACAGGATGGTGTCGATGTTTGCTGCCCAGCTGCAATCTGCGTCCAGTGCCTGCCAGTCGCTGAACCACGCGGGTGGGCGCATCAGGCCACTGCTGCCAAGCCAGGTGGTTCCCCGTCCGGCGCGACGTACGCAGTCGCCGCCTTCGCGGAACGCTCCCTCGGTGGTGCTGCCGCTGAACACGGTAAGCTCCGGCCATTGCGCGCTGATGCGCTGCTGGTATCCGAGGCCGTTGGCGAGCAGCAGAACAACGGCGCCCTTGGCCAGGCACGGCTGCACGCTGGTGAGCGCTGCAAGCAGGTCGTAGGCCTTGGTGCACACCAGCAGATAGTGAATGGGTTCGGTGCCTGCGGCAGGGCTTGCCTCGAATATGTGCGCGCGACTCTGCTCGCCTTCCTGCAGGCATATTTGCCGGGTGCCCTTCTCCGGTGCCGCATGCCCCTCTCGCAGCAGCAGGGAACAGCGAATGCCGGCCTCCTGAAACAGGCAGGCGAACAGGCTGCCGATGGCGCCGGCGCCAAGGATATGCCAGTGGCGCTCGTGCATATTAGCGGTCTGCAGGGATTGCAATGCGGTGCCGGCCGATTACCATGTTGGTCCTGTCTCATCGCCTGAATTGGGGAAATGCACTATGCCATCTTTCGACGTTGTATCGGAAGTCGACCTGCACCAGTTGACCAACGCCGTGGATCAAGCCTCGCGCATTGTTGCCAACCGCTTCGACTTCAAGGGTATCGATGCCGGTTTCGAGCGCGACGGGCACACTGTCGCGCTGCACGCGGAGGTGGAATTCCAGCTGGCGCAGATGGAAGACATGTTGCGCAGTGCGTTGATCAAGTGCGACATCGACCCGCAAGCCATGGAAGTGGGTGATGCGGTTGCCAGTGGCAAGGTGGTTCGACAGACCGTGACCTTGCGCAACGGGCTCGACAGCCAGCAGTGCAAATCCATCGTCAAGCAGCTCAAGGAAGCAAAGCTCAAGGTGCAGGCACAAGTGCAGGGCGATCAGGTGCGGGTAACAGGCAAGAAGCGTGACGACCTGCAGCAGGCCATTGCGCTCCTGCGTCAATGCGACATCGACCTCCCGCTGCAGTTCATCAACTTCCGCGATTGATGCGAGGCTGCTTCTGGCGCTGAACCGTCCAGCGCTACCGCTCAGTGGGCCTCGGTAGCGTCTATACACTGCGCAAGACGAGACTGTTTTTCCACCAGTGGCGCGGCAGCGGGATCGGTCGCAGTCTCGATGTGCCAGAGTAATTCCAGGTAGCGGTAGCCGCACTCGAACAGATTCAGGCGTTGCCAGTCCGGCGCCGCAGGTGCGGTGTGCAGGTAGCCCGTCAGCAGCGCGTGGCGTGCCGGACTGTCGAGCTCATCGCCCGCGCACACCGCGGCGAGGTCGAACCACACGGGGCCGGTGGCGGCATACTCCCAGTCGATTGCCCACAGCTCACCGCCACTGGTAACGCGGTTGGCGCGCAACAGGTCGTTGTGGCAAAGCCCTTGCGGGCCCGTGTCCTCGAGCCGGGTGAGCAGCGGTCCGACGCGTGCCGCCAGTGCTTGCAGCTGCTGCCAGGTGCCGGGCTGTACAGAGCGCACGGCGCTGGCAGCAGCCTCGCAGCGCTCGGCCAGCGTCGGCCCCGGTGTGAGTTGCGGCAACGCGTGGATTCGACGCAGCAGGGCGCCCACTGTCGCAAGGTTCTCCGCAACGTTCGCATCCGGGGACAGGTAGTCGCACACAAGCACGCCGGCTTTGGTGTCGAGATGGCGCGGTGCGGGCGCGAGACCGGCACTGTGGGCCAGGGCCAGCGCCTGCCATTCTGTGCGCTGCCATGCGGGGTTTGCCGCCAACTTCTTGCCCGCGAGCCGCAACGCAAACCGCCGGCTATCGCTGGCGATGAGATAGCTGTGATTGTTCAGGCCGCAACCCAGTTGTCGCAGCAGGCGCGGCGCTGTGTGCAGATCCGCGACCTGCCAGTCACGCCAGGTCTGCAGAGCCCGGTTCAGCCGCTCGAGCATTGCAGAAGGTATTGCTTGCGCCACTGTCGGTAGCCGAAGACGACGATAACCAGATATACAGCGAACAGTGCGGCGGTAAGAAACAGCCCGCGCTCCAGATAGAGGTAAATGGAAACGCTGTCTATCACCAGCCAGTACAGCCAGTTCTCCAGCAGTTTTCTCGCCACCATCCACGTGGTGAGAATGCTACCCCAGGTAGTCAATGAATCCACATAGGGCAACATCGCATCCGTGTGGCGTTCCAGGAGAAAGCCGCTGGTCGCGCTGGCAACCAGGACTGCGGCAACAGCCAGCAGGTGATGACGCAGGGGCCATGTGCCGATGGGCAATGGCTGCAGGAGCGCCGCAGCTGTCGCGCTGCCGCCGCGCCACTGATGCCAGCCGTAGAGTGCCATCGCCAGATAGTACACCTGCAACGCGGACTCCATCAGTAGCCCCACCTGCCAGAACAGCCACAGGAAAATGGCCGTGCTGGCGAAGGCTGCGTACCAGCACCACAGGCTTTCCCTCACCGCCAGCAGCAGGTAGGCGACGCCCAGCAGAACGGCAGCCAGCTCCCACCCGGAGAGGCTGGCGGCAGCGGCGGTCAGCTGTGCGAGCCAGGTGTCGGTTGTCATGGCGACTGAATGGGTAGCAATCCGGGGATGAACTTGCAGACCAGGACCTGCTTGCCGAAGTCGCGATAACTCGCCTCCAGCGCCGCCTGCACGATGCCGAATACGGTACTGGCATCGCCGCTGATTTGCGTACTCATCGCGTTGGTCACGACGGCGCTATCGCCCGCCGCGGCCAGTTGCTCAATAAAGCGCTGGATGACGGGAATGTAGTCCTCCTGAAGCGGGTACAGGCTGAGTTCTGCGGTAACGTCCATGCTGGGAATCCTCTCTGTCGCTAGAATTGGTAGCTCGCGCTCACACCAACGCGGCGTGGTTCACCGAACTGGTAGTAGGGTTCAACCGCATAGCCATTGCGGGGGTCGTTGCCAAAGGCACCGAAGCCTCGCGTGGCGTAGTCCCTGTCGCCGAGGTTGCGGGCCCACAGTGCTACGTCCCAGTTGCCGGCGGCCCAGCCCAGGCGCAGGTGCACCAGTTCGTAGGCCCCCGAGCGCACGTCGTGACGGTCAGAGAAGTAGAAACTGTCGCGTGCCTCCACATCCATACGCGCATAAAGATGTTCGGTCAGCGCGAGGCGGCCGCCCACCGCCGCCTGGTAGCTCGGCGCATGCGCTTGCTCGCGACCCGCAAGGTCGACGCCGTCGGCGTTGATGTAGCGATCGAAGCTGGCATCCAGTAGCCCCAGGTTGGCGTAGAGTTCCAGCGACGCGTTCACCAGCCAGTCGAGTTCGAGCTCCAGTCCATAGTTGTGCCCCCGGGCGGCGTTGTTGATGTAGTCGAAAAACGCGGTACTGCCGTCCTCCCGCGGCAAAGGCACGGAGCCTTTCACCTGCTGGTCGCTGCGGTCCATGTAGAACAGGGCCAATCGACTCCGCAACCTGCCGTCGAGTGCCTCGGCCTTGTAGCCTAGCTCGTAGTTGAGCAGTGTCTCTTCGTCAAAACGGCCGAGGCCAGCCAGCAGAGCCTCCTGTTCGGGGTTGGCTGCTGTGCCCGCACTGGCTAGAACGACGGCATTCACGCCGTTGCCGCGGTAACCGCGCGAGATGCTGGCGTACCACAGCGCGCCGTCAGCGGGCTGGTACTCGAGTGCCAGGCGCGCGCCCCACAGATTCTTTTCAACCTGTTCGTCAACGCCATTGCTATCGGTGTAGTCCGTGCGGCGTTGCTCCAGACGCAGGCCACTGGACAGTGTCAGGCTGTCGCTGAGGCGGGTATCCAGCTGCCCGAACACGGCCGCTGTGTCGGTGTCGTACCGGCTGTTGAACGGCGCGTCGAGGTAGGTGTACTGGCGATCCAGGTCCTCGCGGTCGCCCAGGCAATAGAGGCCTGCGACCCAGTCTGAACGGCCGTCAAACAGGCGCGACTGCTCGTTGGACAGTAACCTCAGTTGGCCGCTGACGCTGTCGCGCTCGCGCAGATAGCGGTCGAAAGAGCTGTACTCCAGTTCCGGCGCGATGCCGACAAAGCTCCAGTCCTCGTCGAAGCTGTACTCGGTGTCGGTTGTGGCGACGGTCAGCAGCGCCTCGATATCCAGCGACGAGCGTGCGGCTTTCCACTCGAGGCTGCCAGCGCTGGTCTCCTGCCGGTCGCGACCGGGTTCATCGGACAGCGTGCGACGCGTGTTATCCAGCGAGAACGCGTCATAACCGTTGTCGATGTCGGCCAGCACAAGGCTCAGGTCGAGTGTGTCCGAATCGGAGGCCAGCCAGCGCAGGCGCGCACGCACAGTCGTCTCGTCACGCTCATTGGTGTCGTCGCGTTGCAGGAAGTCATTGCTGTAGTAGCCGTCGCTGCGGTATTGCTGCACCGCCACGCGGTAAAGCAGCTGTTCACCCGCCAGCGGGCCAGTGCCTACCACGCCCATTGCCTGCGTGTTGTAGTCGGCGAGGGTCGCCTCCAGACGCAGCCCCGGTGTGGCCTCGGGTGCGGCGCTGCGGATGTTCACCAGGCCGGCGAGGGCGTTGGCGCCATGCAGCGTGCCCTGGGGTCCGCGCAGTACCTCGACCTGGGCGATATCGAACAAAGTGCCGATGCCACCGAGTCCACTGAAATCAATGCCGTCGATCAACAATCCCACAGACGGGTTGAGGGGTTCCTGAAACTGACTGCGCTCACCAATGCCGCGGATCTGGAAGTAGCGTGCGCGCGCGGCGCCGCTCGCGTAGTTGAGGTTCGGAATGACATTGAGCACCTCCTCGAGATGCTGTGCAGCGCGCTCGCGCAAGCCGTCGCTGGTGAGCACGCTGGTCGACGTGGACTGGCTCAAAAGCGGTGTGTCGCGCCACTCAGCCGTGACCAGAACCTCGCTCAGTTCTTGCGACGTGGCCGTGGTAGCGGCGAGCAGGGTGGTTAGGAGCGTGGTGCCAAACGTGTAAGATGTCTTCATCGGGTTCTCCATTAAGAACAGCAAGAGAACCGGTTGGATATGCGGAATGAACAGGAGACGTGCACCTATCCCTACGCCGGTCCTAACCGGGTCAGGTTCAAAGGGTTTACCGCAAGCGGTATCTCAGGCCGAAGCCACCCCCAGGTTTGCAAACATGCCCGCCGACTCTGGGTAACAGATTGTTACATTGCAAGGCGGGCTGTGTTTGCAACGCGAGTATAGGCCGCTTACACTGACAAGCCAATAACTGTGTCCATTGCAGGCGTATTTTGTCCTGCTAACGGCGGGATCCCGAATGTCGGATGACTCTGTGTACGATGTGTTCCCTGGCGAGGAAATTGAAGCGGCGCCAGCACCTGCCAGCCCTGCGGAAGTGCGCGAGCAGCGCCGTTCCGAAACCATCCAGCTGAACCGCTGGCTGGTCGATCAGGCCAGGCAGATGCAACGCATGATGCTCGACGCGCCTGATCTCGGCGCACTGCTTGAAGTGCTGCTGGTCAGCATGCCCCGGCATTTCGGGTTCCGTATTGCGGAGCTCTGGCTCTATGACCCCGAGAATGTGCTGGCGGGCCTGATGGTATCGGGTCATCGCTACGGCGAGTACCTGCAGCTGCATCACGATGTCTTCGAAATGCAGGAGCTCTACGACATGGAGCCCGAGGTGATTTTGCTGGACGCCACCGATTCCCGCATGTTTGAGGTGTTGAAAACGGACCAGGGTATTCAGCATGCACTGCTGGTACCCCTGATGGATTCGGGCAGGCTCCTGGGTAGCTATCACTGTGGTTTTGTCGACCGGCCCATGGAAACCACCCCGGCGGATGGCGAGGTGGTAACCCATCTGGCCTCGGTGGTATCCCAGAGCTTCAAGAATGCGGTGAGTCGGCAGCAGATTTCCCGCCTGACCATGCTGGACCCGCTCACCCAGATCAGTAACCTGCGCGGCTTCGAGAAAGATATTGCACGCGAGATCGCCCGCGCCAGGCGCGGCAATGAGGCCCTGTCCGTACTCATGCTGGAGGTCGATGAGTTTGAAGAGCTGTATCGGCACTACGGCGAGATCACGGGCCGTTTCGTGTTGAAAAAGGTCACCGAGCGCGTCTCATCAGGCCTGCGCGCCACCGACTACCTCGCCCGCCTGTCGGACTCCCGCCTGGCGGTGCTTCTGCCTGGCACCAGTGAGTCACCCTCCATCGATGTGGCAGAACGCATTCGCCGGGACATCGAAAATTTCCTGATAGATGATGGCCGTGGCGCGGTGCTTCAGGTTACGCTTAGCCTCGGTCTTGTCACGTGGGAGCCTGAGCAGTATCCCGCGGTTGACATGGCGCAGCTGGCGCGGCAAATGCAGAGTGCCAGCTCGAAAGCTGTACAGAGCGCGGTTGCGGGTAATGGTAATCAACTCAAACTCGGCCGTCTCTCCACCCTGATGATTTGACCTTGGAGACAGGCTGTGCCCTTGAGGAGTATCGACGACCTTTTTGACAACAACCGTGCCTGGGCGCAGTCCGTAAAAACCTCTGATCCCGATTTCTTCGAGAAGCTGGCGAACCAGCAAAGCCCGGAGTATCTGTGGATTGGCTGCTCGGACAGCCGCGTGCCGGCCAACCAGATTGTCGGCCTCCTGCCAGGCGAGGTGTTTGTTCATCGCAACGTCGCCAACATGGTCGTGCATACTGACTTCAATTGCCTGACCGTGTTGCAGTACGCCGTGGATGTGTTGCGGGTAAAACACGTTCTGGTGGTGGGGCACTACAATTGTGGCGGCGTGCGCGCCGCATTCGAGAATCGCGACAACGGCCTTATCGACAACTGGCTGCGCAACATCAAGGATGTTCAGCAACGCCACCGTCGACGCATTGCCGCACTCGAGAGCGACGAAGAGCGGGTGAACCTTCTCTGTGAGCTCAACGTCATCAGCCAGGTGTCGAATGTGTGCCATACCACCATTGTGCAGAACGCGTGGGCGCGCAATCAGGCGCTGTCGGTACACGGTTGGGTGTACAGCCTCAAGGACGGTCTCATCCAGGATCTACAATGCACGGTGACCGGCCCTGAACAGATATCCGAAGTGTACCGTGTACTGCCGGACCGCGAGGACTTTTGATCCCCCGAACGGGTGAGCCGTAGGGGGCTCCGGCAGGCTAGACTGCGCCCTGAGCATCCACAGGAGGTAAGCCATGACAGCCCAGCCAGTAAATATCGCCGGCAGTAAAATCCTTATCACGGGCCCTACCGGGCAGGTGGCGGCACCGGTCATTGACGCCTGGGCCGGGCAAGCGGAACTGACCGCGCTGGCACGCTTCAGTGATCCCGCGCAGCGCAGCGCGCTGGAGGAAAAGGGGGTTCGCTGCGTGGCGGCCGACCTCGCAGACCCCACGGCGCTGAACGGCCTGGCCGACGACTTCGATTACGTGTTGAACTTTGCCGTGGTGAAAACCGACAGTTTTGATTACGACCTGGCCGCGAATGCCGAGGGGTTGGGGCGGCTGATGCTGCACTGCCGCAGCGTCAAGGCCTTCCTGCACCTGTCGTCAACTGCAGTGTATGAGTACGCCGGCCATGCACCGCGGGCCGAGGACGCGCCGCTGGGCGACAACCACCGCTCCATGTTCCCGACCTACAGCATCAGCAAGATCGCTGCGGAAACCGTGTGCCGTTTCGTGGCCCACCAGTTCGGCATTCCGGCAACGATCGCCCGACTCAGCGTACCCTACGGCAACAACGGCGGCTGGCCCTGGTACCACTTGTTGATGATGGAGCAGGGCGTTCCCATTGACGTGCATCCCGAACGCCCAAATCTGTACAACCTCCTGCATACGGATGATTACATCGAAAAGCTGCCGCTACTGCTCGGTGCTGCGAGCAACGAGGTGACCACCGTGAACTTTGGCGGCTCGCAGGCCGTCAGCATCGAGGACTGGTGTGCCTGGCTGACCGAGCTGACCGGGCTGGAGCCCGAGTTTCGCGACAGCCCCACCGCCTTCGGCAGCCTGGCGATCGACACCACCCGTATGCATGACTTGATCGGTCCGACCCGCGTGGACTGGCGCGAAGGGGTGCGCAACATGGTCGCAGCACTCTCGCCACATTTGCTCAAGTCTGGCGCCTGAAAGCTGGCGGGGCAGGGGGCGGCGGGTGACGCAATTGTTGCTGCTGTTGGTGCTGGTGTTCAGCGCCGTCGCGCTTATGGTAGTGCTGGGTGAACGTTTTGCCCGGCCCATGCCGGCGGAGCGGGTGCGGCGCCTGCAGCGCTGGCTCTTGCCGCTGGTGGGGTTGATGTTACTGCTGTCTCTCGCCAGCCAGTACTGGTAGACGGGTCACCCTTCAGGGTGATGCGCTCGGGCGCAAAAAGCTGCACACTGCCACGTTCCGATAATAAGTATGGTTGCCCCCGGGGAGGCTGATTATGTCGACGTCCGAACTCGAAGCATTGCGCAGTGGCCAGTTGTGGGATGAATTCTGTGAAGGCCTGAAAAGTGCCGGCAAGGAAATTCTCGCCGCTGGCGTACCCGAGGATGATCTCAGCCGGGCTGAGGGTTACCGCTACCTGACGCGCCTGCTGCGCCTGAGCCTGGAGAAACACCTGGAGTTCAACGATCCAGCGTGCCCCCAGTTCTATTCCCTGTCTCACGAAACCGCCAAGATCGGCAATGACAATCCCGACAACTTCTACCAGAACTGTGCGGTGGATGGGCAGCGCAGCTATCGTATTACCGGTAACGCGGGCCAGGTGGAATACCTGAGCATGGAAACCAAGGCCGGCTCCTTCGCCGGGCAGGGTGATATGGCGCCCACCGGGCATGTCACCCTGGATGATCTGGAATTGGGCCCCAATGGCGAGTTTGAGCTGCTGGTCAGCGCCACGCCGCAACCGGGAAACTGGCTGCCCATGACCGAGGCGTCAGACAATATCCTGGTGCGTCAGACTTTTCGCGATCGCGCGCGGGAGCCCAAGCTCGAGTTGCGTATTGAATGCCTGGATCAGCAGGTTGCGCCGGTACTTGACCCCGTAGAGTTCGCCAGCCAGTTGCAGCGTGTGGTGCCCTTCGTCAACGGCACGGCCGGGCTGTTCCGCAACTGGATGCTGGGCTTTGCCGAGCACATCAACGAACTGCCGCCCAACGATCAGCAGATGTGCCTGCGTGCCGGCGGCGACCCGGCCATTTTCTACCACAACAGTTACTGGCAACTCGCACCGGACGAGGCACTGGTGATCGAGTTCACGCCGCCCAGTGACTGCCGCACATGGAACTTTCAGTTATCCAATTTCTGGATGGAGTCGCTGGATTACCGCTTCCAGCGCATTCACATCAACCGCAGTGGTGCGCGCTACGAGGCGGATGGCAGCGTGCGCATCGTCGTGGCCAGCGAAAACCCCGGCAGTGCCTTCCCCAACTGGCTGAGTACCGCTGGCCACCGTTGCGGCAGCATGCTGCTGCGCTATGTGGAAGCCTCCGATCATCCTCCGGTGCGCACACGCGTAGTTGCGCTGGACACACTCAAGGCAGGAGAACTCAATGACCACAAGTGAGCTGGCGCTGGATGCCGATGCACTGGTTGCCGCCGCGAAAGCGGTAGATGGGCTCGAGGATTTCGGCGATGACAGTTATCGCGAACCATTGGAGCGGCTGGTCTGGTCACTGGTGAACGAGGCAGACCTGAACGCCATCGGGCGCCCGGCAATGGCACAACGGCTGCTGGATATTCTTTCCACCCGGCTGCGCGTGCAGGAGTGGCTGCGTCGCCACCCGGAAATTCGCGATGAAGAGATTGTTGCTCCCCTGGTGATTGTCGGCTTGCCACGCACTGGCACTACCATGCTGCATCGCACGATTGCGGCGGACGTTCGCATGTACGCCCCCCTGTGGTACGAAACACGCTTTCCCTGCCCGGACCTCGACTGGGACTTCACGGCCGCTGGCGATCGTCGCATACGTGATGCCAAGGCCGAAGTGAAAATGATGGTCGACAGCAACCCCGACCTGCTCGCCGTGCATCCGCTGGATGCGATGGAGCCGGACGAGGACATCATGTTGCTGGAACAGTCCTTCTACAGTTTCAATATCCAGGCGCTGGCGCATGTGCCAAGTTTTGATGCCTGGATTGAAGCGCAGGACCACACCATCGGCTACGAATACCTGAAGTTGCTGCTGCAATTCCTGCAGTGGCAGAAGAAGCGCAGTGGCCAGAGCGGTGAACGCTGGGCGTTGAAGGCGCCGCATCACCTGCACTACATGGACCTCGTGTTTCGCATCTTCCCGGACGCCCGCGTGGTACAATCGCACCGCGATCCGGTCGAGACCATTCCCTCGCTGGCCAGCATGATTGCCAACGTGTGGAAGGTCTATTCCGACTCCGCCGATCCCACGGAAGTGGGTCGGCAGTGGGCGCGCAAGTTTGCCAAGGGCATGCAGCATACGATCGACGTGCGCCGCGAGCTCGGCCCCGAACGCTTCCTCGACCTCTGGTTCAAGGATACGGTAAGCCAGCCGCTGGTGGAGATTGGTCGCGTCTATGATTTCCTCGGTATGGACCTGACGCCCCAGGCGAGTGTGGAAATGGCGCGCTGGCAGGATTCCAATCGACGTGAATTGCGCCCGGCCCACGCCTATACCCTGGACCAGTTCGGCCTCACCGAGGAAGGACTCAAGGAACAATTCAAGGGCTATCGCGAAGCCTTTATCCTGAAGTAACACCACCTTCGCCGGGCGAGCGGCGAACAACCTGCATCACTGCACGAGAGGGAGCACATGGCAGAGCAAAAAGCGACAAACGTCCACTGGCACGAGGGTGACATCACCCGTGAGCACCGGGAGAAGCTGTTGGGCCACAAGGGGGCAACCCTCTGGTTTACCGGTCTGTCCGGCAGTGGCAAAAGCACGGTGGCGGTCGAGCTGGAAGGTCGCCTGAACGAGATGGGCGTACTCGCTTATCGTCTGGACGGCGATAACGTGCGTCTGGGTATCAACCGCAACCTCGGTTTCAGCGCTGACGACCGCACGGAAAACATCCGTCGCATCGGGGAAATCTCCAAGCTGTTTGTGGATTGCGGTATCCTTACCCTGAGCAGCTTTATCAGCCCCTATGCCAGCGATCGCAATCAGGTGCGTGAACTGCACGAGGCGGCGGGCATGGATTTTATTGAAATCCACGTCGACTGCTCCCTGGAAGCGGCTGAAGCCCGCGATCCCAAGGGCCTGTACAAGAAAGCGCGCGCCGGTGAAATCAAGAACTTCACAGGCATTGATGACCCCTACGAGGCCCCGTTCAAGCCGGAGGTGCACCTGCACTCGGACCAGCAGACGCTGGCTGAAGAGGTGGATGCCATCATTGCCCTGCTGCGCGAGCGCGGCATCATCAAGTCCTGACCTTTACCCCGAACGGAGACAATCATGATCAAGCCACACGGCTCAGACGAGCTGCAAGCCTTATACGTTGCCGATGACGCCCCTCGCGAGGCGCTGCTCAAGGAGGCCGAGCAACTGCCGTCGTTGCTGCTGAACTCCGCTGCGGCCGCGAACGCCGTCATGCTCGGCGCCGGCTATTTCAACCCGTTGACGGGTTATATGAACCTGGCCGATAGCATGAGCGTAGCGGAGAAGCTACAGACGTCTGAGGGTCTGTTCTGGCCTGTACCTATCGTCAACCTGACAGAGGCTACCGACATTCAGTCCGGCAGTCGCATCGCCCTGCGCGACCCCAACGTGGATGGCCACCCGGTGCTGGCGGTGATGCAGGTGGAGGCGGCCGAGCATGTCGCGGATGAGCAGATCGATTTTATCGCCGAGAAGGTGTTCCGTACGCTGGATCCTTCACACCCGGGCGTTGCCACCTTCAAGTCCCTGGGGCGCACGCTGCTTTCCGGGCCGATTGAGGTGCTCAACTTCTCTTACTTCCCCGGCGAGTTTCCTGACACGTTCCGCACCGCGGTCGATATTCGCGCGGAAATTGCCTCGCGCGGCTGGAACAAGGTGGTGGCCTTCCAGACCCGCAATCCCATGCACCGTGCTCACGAAGAGCTCTGTCGCATGGCCATGGAAGACCTGGATGCGGACGGCATCCTCATTCACATGCTGTTGGGCAAGCTGAAGCCGGGCGATATTCCTGCGGACGTGCGCGACGCCTCCATTCGCAAAATGGTCGATGTGTATTTCCCACCCAATACGGTGATGGTGACAGGCTACGGCTTTGACATGCTCTACGCGGGGCCACGCGAGGCAGTATTGCACGCAGTCTTCCGCCAGAACTGCGGTTGCACACACCTGATCGTCGGCCGTGACCACGCCGGGGTGGGTGACTACTACGGCGGTTTCGACGCGCAGACCATTTTTGATGAAGAAGTGCCCGCTGGCGCGCTGCAGCTGGAGATCTACCGTGCGGATCACACGGCCTACAGCAAGAAACTGGACCGGGTGGTGATGATGCGTGATGCGCCCGACCACAGTCCGGAGGACTTCGTGCTGCTGTCAGGCACCAAGGTGCGTGAAATGCTGGGTAACGGCATTGCGCCACCGCCCGAGTTCTCGCGTCCGGAAGTGGCGAAAATCCTTATGGACTACTACCAGAGCCTGTAAGCCTTGCCGGGTCGGTGCGCCGTAGCGCCGACCCGCTTTCCCGTCGGAGCCGCTCAGTCTGCTCCCTGTGCATGCACCGTCGCCGCAAGCAGTGACTTCAGCGTTTGTGGCCCGATCAGGGTATCCAGCAGTTCCCCCTCGGGATTGATGATCAGCGTGGTGGGCAGTACCGTGGGCCGATTGAGGCCGAGCATTGCCGCCGGGTCCTCTGCCAGTGTTCTGAAACCGACCTGCAGTGTCTCCAGTTGTGTTTGCAGGTCTTCGCCAGTGGCGCCATCATAATTTACGCCCAGCACGGTGATTGCGTCGTAGTCACTGTCCAGCGCGTTCAGTTCCGGTATTTCCTTGATACAGGGTTTGCACCACTCGGCCCAGTAGTTGATCACAACCCACTGGCCGCGAAGATCGCGCAGGAGGTCGGCATTGCTCTGGGGTGCGGATGGCTGGCACGCTGCCAGCGTCAGCAGTAGCAGGGTCAGGCAGGCGGTTCTCACGGGTGTTGCACTCCTCTCGTCGTTTATGGCGCGGGTTCATAGCGGGCGGACGCAGTATGCCATGATTGGATGGCGGCGCCGCACGCATTCCTTTTGCTATAATATATGCCGTTTTCTGTGGGGAGTTTTCCGTGAGCGAGTTCCAGATTTTCCATAACCCGCGCTGCTCCAAGTCGCGTGCAACGCTGGCCCTGCTGCAGGCACACGGCGTCGAGCCTGAGGTGATTCCCTACCTGGAGCAGCCGCTGTCGGCAGCGGCGCTCAAGCGGTTGCTGAAAAAGCTCGCCGTGCCCGCGAGCGGGTTGATCCGGCGCGGGGAACCCGAGTTCAAGGCAGCGGGATTACACGCTGGCAGTAGCGAGGCAGAATTGCTCGCTGCCATGGCGGCTCATCCCAAGCTGATGGAGCGGCCGGTGGTGGCCCGCGGTGAGCGGGCCGTGATCGGCCGGCCACCGGAGAATGTGCTGGCGCTGCTCGACTGATGGCGGAGCCCTATATTCTGGTGCTGTATTACAGCCGTCACGGCGCTACCGCAGCGATGGCATCACAGGTCGCGCGTGGTGTGGAAACGATAGCCGGGGTGAGCGCGCGCCTGCGCACGGTGCCCGCAATTTCGGCGACCTGCGAGGCGGTGGAGGATGTGATCCCGGCAGAGGGTCCCCTGTATTGTGAGCTTGACGAGCTGGCGGCCTGCGCCGGGTTGGTGTTGGGCAGTCCCACACGCTTCGGCAATATGGCGGCACCGCTCAAGTATTTCCTCGACCAGAGCTCCGGCCTCTGGTTGAGCGGTGCACTCATCGACAAACCCGCTGCCGTATTTACCTCGACCTCAAGCCTGCACGGCGGCCAAGAGTCCACCCTGCTCAGTATGTTGTTGCCCTTGTTGCACCACGGGATGGTGGCCGCCGGGCTGCCCTACAGCGAGCCGGGTTTGATGACGGCCACTGCGGGCGGCACACCCTACGGGGCCTCCCACTGGGCCGGCCCCGATAACCAGAAGCGGCTGGACCCGCAGGAAGCGGCGCTCTGTCGTGCCCTGGGCGCCCGCGTCGGCCGCCTCGCTCTTTCATTGGGCCGGTCCTCGGGAGACGCGTCATGAATAGCAGTGCGCAACGTCGAGGTGCCAGCCTGTGGTTATGGCGCCTCACCTGGTTGAGCTGGGGGGTACTCATCGTCCAGACAACAGGGTCACTCGCCTTGACCCAACCTCCGTGGATAATCTGGTTGGGTAGCCTGTTGCCGTTGCTGCTGTTTGTCCACGGCATGTTACATGATCGCCTGCGCAGCTTTATCTGGTTGTGCTTTGTCTCCCTGCTCTACTTCATCGCGCTGGTGGAGCGGCTGTTCGCAACACCCTGGGCGCCGTTGCCCTGGGTGGGCATGGTGGCTGTTGTGCTGTTGTTCTGTAGTGCCATGCTTTATGTGCGTGCGCGCGCCCGCGAATGGCAGGCCGCCGCCCCTGTACCTTCTCCGGAGTCATTGTCATGAGCCGCCCTTCGCCGATACGCCGCTTCTTCTCCGCCCTCTGGCGTGGGTTGACCTGGTTTCGTCTGGCCCTGTCGAACCTGCTGTTTCTGGCTTTTCTTGTGCTCATTTATGCGCTGTATTTCAGCGGCGGGCCACCGCCCCAGCCGGAAAAAGCCGCTCTGCTGCTGAACCTGAGTGGCACGCTGGTGGAAGAAAAATCGGACGTGAATCCGCTGCAGGCACTTGCCGGCGAGCCCTCTCCGGCGGATCGCGAGATCGCGCTGCGCGATGTGCTGGATGCGGTACGCGAGGCGGCACAGGACCCAGCCATCACTGCGCTCGTCATGGAGCTCGACTTCCTGGTGTCGGCAGGTATCAGCAAGAGTATGGAGATTTCGGCGGCGATCGATGCGTTCAAGGCCAGCGGCAAGCCGGTGATCGCCCTCGGGGACTATTTCACGCAAGACCAGTATCTGCTGGCCAGCCAGGCAGATGAGGTGATTCTCCACCCCATGGGCGCGGTGCCGCTGGAGGGGTTCGCCAGCTACCGCAATCACTTCCGTGAGGCACTGGATAAAGCCCTGGTCTCCATGCATGTGTTTCATGCCGGCGAGCACAAGTCGATGGCCGAGCCCTTCCTTCGCGACGACATGTCGCCGGCAGAGAAAGTCATCACATCGGCCTGGTTGCAGGACCTGTGGGGGGAATATGTCGGCGTAGTGGAGTCCCGGCGCAACCTCCCGGCCGGGAGTATCGAGCGTTATATCAACCGTTACGCCGAGCGTATGGCGGCGGCGGGCGGTGATGCGGCACGTGTGGCGCAGGAGCAGGGCCTGGTTGACACCTTGCTGTCGCGGCCAGACGCCAACGATTACCTGGTGGAGCAGGTGGGTGCGGCGAATGAAGAAGGCTTTTATGAGGCCGTTTTCTTTGAGTCTTATATCAACAGCAAGCGCCCTATGGGGCTGACGCCCATCATGGAGGACCGCGTAGCCGTGGTGACTGCCGAGGGCAATATCATGACCGGTGAACAGCCCCCTGGTACCATCGGTGGCGACTCCCTGGCGCGCTTGCTGCGCCAGACTGCCGAACAGCCGGGGGTGAAGGCCCTGGTGATCCGGGTGAATACCGGCGGCGGCAGCGTGCTGGCCGCCGAGCGTATTCGGCAGGCCATCGGGCGCATTCGCGAAGCCGGCATGCCGGTGGTGATCTCCATGGGCGCCATCGCGGCATCGGGCGGCTACTATATCGCGGCGGAGGCGGATGAGATCTGGGCGACGCCCACCACCATCACCGGCAGTATCGGCGTCTTCGCTGCTTTTCCGACCTTCGAACGTCTACTGGATCGCCTCGGGGTCAGTACCGATGGTGTAGGCACCACTGAGCTGGCGGGGTCGCTGCGCCTGGATCGTCCGCTGGATCCGCAGGTGGCGGCAACGCTGGCGACGGGGGTGAATTTCACCTACCGGGAGTTTCTGGGCATTGTCGCCAATGGCCGTGGTTTGACCGAGGAGGCCGTGCAGGCTGCGGCCGGTGGCCGGGTGTGGAGTGCACCCGATGCCCAGGCGTTGGGCCTGATTGATGAACTCGGTTCACTGCGCGAGGCGGTCGCGGCAGCGGCGGAGCTCGGCGGCCTGGACCGCAGCAACCACGCGGTAGAGTACGTGCAACAACCCCTGTCACCCCGCGACATGCTGCTGCGACAGCTCGCCTCTCGGGTCGGTATGTCGGGCAGCTTGCCCTTCATGGATACGGGGTTACAGCAGTTATTGCAGCCCGTGGCAACGGCGGCGCGCACACTCACCGAGCTCAATGACCCCACGCATCGGTACATGCGCTGCGTGGGTTGTGTGGCGCCCTGACCGGGTTTATTGCGCCGGTAGGGGGTCGTTTCCGGTGACGGGCCTGCGCCAGTGCTTCAAGTCCAGCAGGATCATATAAAGGGCGGGGACCAGCAACAGCGTAATCACCGTGGCAAACACGATGCCGAAGGCCAGGGATACCGCCATCGGCACGATTTCCTGCGCCTGGGCACTGCGCTCCAGCAGCATCGGTGCGAGGCCGAAAAACGTGGTCAGGGAGGTGAGCAGAATGGCACGGAAGCGTTGCGTGCCCGACTCCACCACGGCGCGCAGAGGTTCCACACCGCTCTTGATCGCATTGTTGATGTGGTCGACCAGAATCAGGCTGTCATTCACCACCACGCCGCTCAGGGCAATCACGCCCATTAGTGACATCATGCTCAGGGGGTAGCCCGTGAGCCAGTGGCCGACAACAGCGCCGATCATGCCAAACGGTATCACCCCCATGATGATCAACGGCTGCAGGTAGGATCGGGTAGGAATGGCCAGCAATGCATAGATGCCAAACAGGGCGAGACCAAAGCCGATCAGCATGCTGTTTACCATCTTGCTTTCCTCGTCAGCCATGCCGGCAACGGCATAGCTGAGTCCGGGATACTTCTGCAACAGGTTGGGCAGTACGGACTTTTTCAGGTCGGCGACAATGCGCGCCGGCTCCACCAGGTCCTTGTTGGCCTCAGCAGTCACCTCGGCGGCACGTTGGTAGTTGATGTGCGTGACCTTGCGCAGGCCCTGCTTGACCTCCATTGTGGCGACGGTCTGGAAGGGGATTGCCTGGCCATCCGGTGTGCGGATATACATCCCCTGCAGTGTGTCGACGGCTTCGCGGTCGGCCCGCGGGTAGCGTACCATCACCTTGACTTCGTCGAGGCCACGCTGCATGCGCTGGGCCTCGGCGCCGTAGAAAGCACTGCGCACCTGGTTCGCCACGGCGTAGCGCGACAACCCCAGGGCCTCGCCTTCAGGCAGCAGTTCAATGTGGAACTCATCTGCCGTATCGCTGGCGCCATTGCGTATGTCATACACGCCGTCGTAGCGTTGAATCGCTGATTCCAGTTCTGCCGCCGCCGCGCGCAACGTGGAAAAATCCCGGTGCATGAGGTCAAAGGCGATCGCGGGTCCAAAGCCCGGGCCATCGGCGCTGGTTATGGACAGCACCTTGGTACCGTGGAGCACACCTACCGCCTCGCGCCAGCGACGCTCCACCTCTCGGGTGGAAATGCTGCGCTGGTCTTCCTTGGTCAGTTCGATATCCACGCCACCGATGGTGCGGCCGCTGCCGTAGGCGAACACATGATTGACCAGGTGTTCCTTGCCGCCCGTTGCCTCGTGGTGTTCAGCCTCGACCGAGTCGAGCGCTGCCACGATATGCTCAATGGTCGCCAGTGTGCGTTCCTCGGGGGTACCCTCGGTCATTTCCAGCTGCACGGAGATAAACTCGCCGGGTACATCCGGGGCAATGACCGTGCGCACAATCCCGCCCGCGACCAGCCCGCTGCACAGCACCAGCAGCGCCATAAATGCGGCCAGGGTAACGTAGCGGTTGCGGATGCAGCGCTGCATCAGGGGGCTGTAGCGCTGTTCGACAAAGCGCTTGAGGCCGTGATTGACCTTCTGTTGACGCCGGTCAACGGCGAGCAGAAAACGGTTGCGTGTGGGTGTGCTGTGCGCCAGGTGGGCGGGCAGAATCCACTTGGATTCCACCAGTGAGAACACCAGGCAGAGAATAACCACCCAGCCACAGGCTTCGGGGAATGCGGCAAACACACCCTCCATGAACAGCGTGGGCGCGAAGGCGACGATGGTGGTGAGTACGCCGAAGGTGGCGGGTACGGCAACCTTGTTCACGCCGTTGACCACACTCTGGATACTGTGGCCGTGACGCTCCTGTTCGGTGTAGGCACTTTCGCCCATGATGATGGCATCATCCACCACAATGCCCAGTACCAGAATGAAGCCGAACAGGCTGATCATGTTGAGACTGGCATGAATATACGGTGTGTTGATCAGTGCCATGGCACCGAGGAAGCAGACGGGGATACCCAGCATCACCCAGAACGCGAGTTTGATTTCCAGAAACAGCGCCAGCACGATGAACACCAGCAGTGCGCCCATGGCCAGGTTTTTCAGCATCATGCCCAGGCGGCCTTCCAGGTAGAAGGTGATATCCGACCAGATGTCCAGACTGGCCGCCGCGGGCAGCTGCCCCTGCTTCTGCTCAACCCAGGCGCGTGTCGCTTTCGCTGTGTCGAGGATGTCCTGCTTGCCCATGGCAAACACCTGAATGCCAAGGGAGTAGCGGCCGTTGAAGCGTGCAAAGCCGCTGTCCTCGACGAAGCCGTCACGCACGGTTGCAATATCGCCGAGCAAGAGCCGGGTGCCATCCGCGAAGCTGCGCAGCACAATGGATTCGAAATCCTGCTGCACGTAGGCCTGCCCCTGCGTACGCAGCAGAATATCGCCCTGCCGTGTGCGCAGGGAGCCGGCTGGCAGGTCCAGCGACGAGCGCGCAATCACGTCGGCCACATCGCTCAGGGTCAGGTGGTATTCACGTAGCAGCGACTCGGAAATTTCGATGGAGATTTCGTAGTCGCGCGCGCCAACCACTTCCGCCGCCGATACCTCTGGCAAGGTCAGCAGGTCGCGGCGGATATCCTCTGCCAGGGTTTTCATGCTGCGTTCATCCAGCTCACCGGAGAGCTGTAACTGCAGCGCAGGAAATTGTAGCTCGGGCTGGCTGATGATGGCTTTCTCGGCGTTGGCCGGAAAGTGCTGGATAGCGTCGATGCGGTTCTTGATGTCGCCCAGCAGGGCGTTCATATCGATGCCTTCCTGGGGCTCCACCATCACCCGTGCGTGTGAATCCAGTGCGTCGGACTCTACCCGCTTGATGCCGTCCAGGTCGTTGATGGCCTCTTCGATTTTCAACACGATGCCCTGTTCCACTTCTTCCGGGGAGGCGCCGGGATAGGACATGTTGATGAAGATCAGTTCGATGTCGAAAGAGGGGAAGATCGAGCGCTGGATGTTGAAGGCGGAGCCCAGGCCGACCACCAGAATGATGGCCATAAGCAGGTTGGCGGCAACGGGGTTGTGGGCAAACCAGGCGATAACGCCGCCCTGGCGATGCGTGTTCATGCGGGGGGTGCCTCACCGGGTACTGCAGTAGCGGCATCAGCGGCAATATCGCCAGTGGTGGCCTGGCGCCCATCGGCCTGGTTGCGCTGGCGCAGTTCGCGACTGCTGACGCGCGAGACCACGCTGACTTCGGCGCCGGTGAGTGTTCTGTCGAGTGTGGTAAGTATCACCTCGTCGCCATTCTCCAGGCCGGCCGATACATAGACGAAATCACCGCCGGTGTTCAGGGTGGTTACCGCACGGTTACGCACCAGGTTGTTGTCGTCCACTACCGCTACGTTGTCGCCCGCGCGCACAACATAGCGGGGCAGGGCAACCAGTCCGGGCATTGGCCGGCCAGCAATATTTGCCGTCACAAAAGTACCGATACGCAGGGGCTGCGGCTCCGGGCTGCTCAGGCCGTAGGGGTCTTCGACACGCGCCACCACGTACAGTGCCCTGGAGCGTTCGTCGAAGACACCCTCGCTGCGATGTAGCGTGGCGGGCCAGTGGGTGACATCGCCGTTGACGTCAGTGTACAGGTCGATGGCAGCGCCGGCCTTGCCGGAGCCCACACCGGGCAAGTCGAGGTAGGGCAAGCGCGTTTGCGGGATAGGCAGGCGCACTTCCGCGAGCTCTACCGAGAACACCTCTGCGAGTTGGGTGCCGGGCGTCACGAACTGCCCCACCTCGGCGTGTTTGGCACCGATCAACGCCCTGTAGGGGGCGCGTACGATGGTTCTGTCAAGATCATCCTGCGCGGTTTGCAGGTCGGCGCGGGCAGCCAGCAGCTGTCCTTCAACCTGGGCCAGTTGTGGCTTGCGCAGGTAGAGGTCACGCGCCTCGTCGGTGCGCTGGCTGCCCGCTGGCAGTTTTTCCCACTCCCGCCTGGCCACGTCGGCGCGACCACGCTCCTGCAGCTGCTCGCTTTCCGCGGAACGCAATGCCGCCTCGGCCCGCGCCAGACGCGCCTGGTAGTCTCGCGGGTCGATGCGCAGCAGCACATCTCCCTGATTGACGAAACCGCCAACGTTGAAGGCCTCCGACACCGCCACAATGCGTCCCTGCACTTCAGCCAGCAGGGTGGTTTGCTGCAGCGGGGACACAGTGCCCTGCGCCTGCATGGGGATGCGGATGGTTTCTTTTTCCGCCACAACCACGTCTACGGTAATCGGCACGTAGACCGGTTCGCTGATTTCAGTGTCTGGCCGCATCGTGTATAGCAGTGCGGTGATGAGGGCTGCTGCCAGCAATAGCACGCAGGCAACAACGAATTGACGCTTCACAGTGGACACATGTTTTACCGTTCTGATGCTCTGGTTGCCCGCCACAGGCGAGCAACCAGAGGGGGCACGAAGCGGCCTTTATATCACATAGGCACCGCTACAGGCTGTGAAATACTGTTAATACACTCGCTTGCGTCAATCCTGCTGCGGCGTGTGTACCTCCATCTGCGGGAACGGGATGGTGATACCGGCGTCGTCGAACTTCAGCTTGACTGCTTCTGTGGTATCCCAGAAAACGGCCCAATAGTCCTCCGACTTTACCCAGGGGCGCACCAGGAAGTTCACGCTGGAGTCGGCCAACTCGCCGACCACGATGGTGGGAGCCGGGTCGCTGAGCACGCGCTCGTCCGCCGCAATGATTTCTTCCAGCAATTGCTTCGCCTTGCGCAAGTCGTCGCCGTAGGAAACGCCGAAGACCAGGTCGACCCGGCGCGTGGGGCGCGCAGAGAAGTTGGTGATGTTGTTGCCCAGCACCGCGCTGTTGGGCACGATGATTTCCTTGTTGTCCGGCGTGGTGAGCGTGGTGGTGAAAATGCTGATGTTCTCCACCGTGCCCATGGCACCACCCGCTTCCACGAAATTGCCCTTGGTAAAAGGGCGGAAGAGGATCAGCAGCACACCTGCTGCCAGGTTAGCGAGCGACCCTTGCAGGGACAGGCCGATGGCCAGGCCCGCCGCACCGAGCAGAGCGACCATCGATGTGGTATCAATACCTAGCTTGCTGAGCGCCGCGATGATGACAAACAGCAACAGAACCCAGTGCAGGATGGCGGTGAGAAACTTGACCAGCACTTCATCCATGCGCCTTGCATGCATGAATTTCTCGACCCAGCGCGAAACGGCCGCCACCACTATGCGGCCCACATAAAATATGACGATGGCGAAAATGATGCGCGTGCCCCAGGGGATAACGTAGAGCTGTAGCAGCTCGTTCAGGTCGAGATTCTCAAGCATGTTCTGGCCTCCTGTGTGTGAGTGCCGTCAATATACCGCAATACCGCCGACCCTGCAGGCCGGCTGGTCCTGGGTGCGGGGCCCCTGGGTGGTGGGAAACGTTAAACCACGGTCGCTGTCGGCCCGCGCCGCCGGTGTTATAGTCCCCGTTACATGTTTTTTGTCACAGGAAAGGCCGCATGACCACAGTATTTGAAAACCCCGCTGCGTTGCTGGGCACCGAAGGAACAGCGCTGGGCTGCACTGACTGGTTGCAGATCGAGCAGGAGCGTATCGATCTGTTTGCCGAGGCAACCGGCGACCACCAGTGGATTCACGTCGATCCCGAGCGCGCGGCCACAGGCCCCTTTGGCAAGACCATCGCCCACGGTTACCTCACCCTGTCGCTGGCGAACCTGTTTCTGCCGCAGCTGCTGCAGGTGAACAACGTGTCCATGGGTGTGAATTACGGCTGTGACAAGGTGCGCTTCCCGGCGCCGGTACCCGTCGGCAGCCGGGTGCGGGGGTGCGGTGAAATTCTTGCTGCGGAGGAAGTGAAGGGCGGTGTGCAGGTCGTGGTGAGAGTGACCATCGAGGTGGAGGGCAGTGATCGTCCCGCCTGTGTCATCGACACCATCAGCCGTTTCTTTCCTTGAGTCGCAGCATGTTGGAGATGGGTACTGGCGAGGTGCCGATCGTGCCCTCAGCGACTGTGGTGCCGGTGCGCGACGGCCCAACAGGGCTTGAAGTGCTGCTGCTGCAGCGCAATGTGGCCCTGAAGCACATGGGCGGGGAGTGGGTGTTTCCGGGTGGTCGCATCGATCCGGCGGACTACCGGGTGCCGGGAGACCACGATCGTGCCGCGTTGGAGGCGGCGATGCGGGAAACGCAAGAGGAAGCGGGCGTATGCATACAGCCAGAGCAGCTGCACTTCCTGTCGCACTGGACCACCCCCGAAGGTGCCCGCCGTCGCTACAGCACCTGGTTCTTTCTCGCTGTGTTGCCGGCCGATCAGGAAATCACGGTAGACGGTGGTGAGATCTCTGCGCACCGCTGGGTACGTCCGGCGGACGCTTTCGCAGAGATACGGGATACCGCCAGCCCGTTTCGCCTTATGCCCCCCACGTTTGTCAGCCTTGTCGATCTGGCTGAATTTGCCGACTGTGTTTCCGCGCAGCACGCGCTGCGTAAGCGCAGGCCCCGGCGCTATGCACCGCGCATGATCCTGCTAGAGGGCGGTGTGTGCTTTTTGTACGAGGACGACGCCGGATACGAGAGCGTGTCGGAGTCAGTAAGTGGGCCGCGCCATCGCACCTACATGATAGAAAACCAGCTGGAGTATATCCGCGAGGTGGCTGAATGAGTGCATCACGCTGGCGTCGCCGCGAACTGCTTGCCGGCCTGGCTGCGGGTTCGGTGGGCCTCCTGGCAGCGGGGCCCGCTGCAGCGCTGAGCCCGCGTGAGGCGGGCAGCTGGGACGAAACCACGGATGTATTGGTAGCAGGCTCTGGCTCGGCGGCCTGCAGTGCCGCCATTGAGGCCCGCCGCATGGGCGCGCGGGTGCTCCTCATCGAAGCGTTGCCGAAATTCGGCGGGTCTTCGGCCATGTCAGGGGGCGTAGTATACGCCGGTGGCGGCACCGCCCTGCAGAAGGCCGCGGGCTTTGAGGACAGCGTGGAAGAGATGTACCGCTTTATCGCCGGCAACAGCGGCCGCCACCCCCAGCTGGCGAAGATACAGCTCTATTGCGAAGAGAGCGTGGCGCATTTCGATTGGCTGGTCGCGATGGGAGTGCCCTATAACGACCGCTTCACAGCGGTGAAGGAACTCACCCTGGGCGATGAGTCGTTGTACTACTCCGGGAACGAGCTGGCCTGGCCGGCGCGGGAGAATGCGCGCCCGGTGCCTCGCGGCCACGTGCCTGGTACGCCCGGCATGACCGGTGGCCGCACCCTGATGGAGGCGCTGCTGGCACAGACGGTGGCGGCCGGTGTGGCGATGCGCTCGGGCGTCGCTGGTCAGCGCCTGATTGTGGAGTCCGACGGCCGCGTGGCCGGCATGCAGGTGGTTGCGAGCGGTGAAACACGCAATATTCGCGCTTTGCGCGGCGTGGTACTCGCCTGCGGTGGCTTCATTCACAACCGGGACATGGTGCAGCGCCATGCCCCCGCGCTGTTCGACTGTTCGGCGCCCTGGGGTAATGCGGGGGACCTGGGTCAGGGCATTCTGATGGGCGCCGGCGTGGGTGGCGAGACCCTGCACATGCACGAGGGATTTGCCATCACGCCCATTTACCCCCCGGAGTCCACGCTGGCGGGTATTGTGGTCAACGCCAACGCACAGCGCTTTGTCCCGGAGGACAGCTACTACGGCGTGTTGGGCGATGCTATCGCTTACCAGCAGGAGGGGCGGGCCTGGCTCATCACTGACGCCAGCAGCAGTTTCGACTACCCCCAGGATAACTTCCTGCCGGTCGCTGAAGCACCCACCATCGGCGATCTGGCGGCGCGCACCGACTTCCCCCAAGGGGCGTTGCAGCATACCGTGGCCTACTACAACCGCTTTGCCGATATCGGCCGGGATCCGCTGTTCCACAAACAGGCGCAGTATCTGCGCCCACTGGACAAGCCACCGTTCAAGGCCTGGGACCTCTCGGTCAAGCGCGCCTTCTTTACCGCCCATACCTTCGGCGGCCTGCACACCGATATCGACGCGCGTGTGATCAGCGGCTTCGGTGAGCCAATCCCCGGTTTGTACGCGGCCGGGCGCACCACGGCGGGCTTGCCGGTGGCACCCTACATCGCCAGTGGCCTGTCTGTGGGTGACTGCACGTTCTTCGGCCGTCGTGCCGGCGTTGCAGCGGCCAGTGAGGTATCAGGATGAAGCGTTTTGCGCTGCTATTGCTTGTGCTGTCTGCATTAACGGCGCGGGCGCAGGTGCCAGCCGATCCGGCGGCGATGCCGGAGGGTGACGCCGAGCGCGGCCGGCTGGTGTTTGGCCAGTGCCGTACCTGCCATTATCCCGAGCCGGAGGTCGGCCATAACAACGGACCCAGCCTGTACCGTATTTTTGGCCAGGTGGCCGGCAAGCAATCCGGCTTTGACTACTACTCGGAGACCTTCCGCAATGCCGAGTTCGTGTGGACCCCACAGTTGCTCTACCTCTGGCTGGCGGATCCGTTGGCCATGTTCCCCGGCACCACGATGATGGCCCGCGGCATTCCCGACCCCCAGCAGCGTGCGGATCTTGTCGCTTACCTGAAGCGCGCATCCGTGCGTCCACCCATAGAGGAGCAGCCACAAGAATGAGAATGACACCGCGCTCGGCGCTGTATATGCCTGCCTCAAATTTGCGGGCCATGGATAAGGCGCGCGGTTTGCCCGCCGATGCCATTGTATTTGACCTCGAGGACGCCGTGGCGCCTGACGCAAAAACCTCGGCGCGTGCTCAGGTCATTGCGCAACTTGCTGCCGGTGGCTATGGCGCCCGGCAGCTGGTGGTGCGCTGCAATGACCTGTCAACGCCGTGGGGCCGCGATGATCTGCAGGCGCTGGCAGCGGCGCCGGGACTGGACACGGTTTGCCTGCCCAAGGTGGAATCCACCGCGCAGGTCGAGAGCGTTCGCCGCTTGCTCGACGAATACGGGCGCAGTGACATGACGATCTGGGCGATGATCGAGACGCCAGCGGGTGTGGCCAATGTTGAGCAGATTGCGGCCGGCGAACGCGTGGCGGCCCTCCTGATGGGCACCACCGACCTTTGCGCGGAGTTGCGTCTGCCAGCGGACGAGGCACGCCGCGGCTTGTCCTATGCGCTGCAGCGTTGCGTGTTGGCGGCGCGGTTGGCGGGCGTGATGGTACTCGATGGTGTCTACCTGGATATCGGCAATGACGCTGGACTGCAGGCGGTTTGTGAGCAGGGGCGGGCGCTGGGCTTCGATGGCAAGACGCTCATTCACCCGGGCCAGATAGACACGGCCAATGCCGTGTTCGGGCCAACGCCGGCGGCGGTGGAACACGCCCGTCGGTTATTGACCTTGTGGCAGGAAACCGCCGAGGCTGGCGCCGCCGTCGCCGTACTCGATGGCAAGCTGATTGAATTGATGCATGTGGATGAAGCGCGCCGCGTGCTGGCGACAGCCGAGCATATTGCCCGGCTTTGACCGCAGCGGCGCTGGCCCTTCAGCGCTTGATAATGACCGAGCTGCCGTGGCCGAATAGGCCCTGGTTGGCGGTGATGCCCACCCTGGCACCGTCTACCTGCCGGTCACCACATTCGCCGCGCAGTTGCCAGGTGAGTTCACACACCTGGGCCAGTGCCTGGGCGGGTACCGCTTCACCGAAGCAGGCCAGGCCGCCTGAGGGGTTCACGGGTATTTTCCCGCCCACGGCGGTGTCACCACGACGCAGCAGCTGCGCGGCTTCACCGCGCGGCGCCAGTTGCAGGTCTTCAATCCAGTCCAGCTCCAGCGCTGTCGACAGGTCGTAGACTTCTGCAACATCGACGTCCTCGGGGCCGATACCGGCTTCTTCGTAGGCTTTTACCGGCAACGCTGCACGGAAGCTGTGCGCATCGATACCTGCAGCCGCAGCGGAGTCGGTGGCGATATCCGGCATTTCCACCACCGCGCTGGCAAAGCTCGGCGTGACGGTGGAAATGGCCGCAATGCGCGGGGCATCGGCTTTGCCGATACGGCGCGCGTAGTCGGCGCTGCATATGATCAATGCGGCGCCGCCATCGCTGGTGGCGCAGATGTCCATCAGGCGCAATGGATCCGCCACCATGGCAGAAGCCGCGACATCTTCCGCCGTAAAGCATTTGCGGTAGCGCGCGCGCGGGTTCTTGCTGCCGATCAGCGAGTTCTTCACCTTGACTGCCGCGAAATCTTCCAGCGTGTCGCCGTACAGGTCCATGCGGCGCCGGGCATACAGGGCAAAATAGGTCGGGTTGGTGATGCCCAGGTAAAAGCGCACCCAGTCCGGGTCTTCCGGCCGGTAGCCACCGGCGGGGGCGAGGAAGCCCTTGGGGGTGGTGTCTGCGCCGATCACCAGGGCGACATCACAGGCGCCAGCGAGAATCTTGTTGCGCGCGGCGGCCAGGGCCTGCGAACCGGATGCGCAGGCGGCGTAGGAGGTATTCACCTCACACCCCTGCCAACCCAGCGCCTGGGCGAAGGTGGCACCTGCGACATAGCCCGGATACCCGCAGCGCACCGTGGCGCCGCCGGAAACGAAGCCTACGTCCTGCCAGGGGATGCCGGCATCCGCCAGCGCCTCGCGGGCAGCGGCAACGCCGTACTCAACGAAATTGTGTCCCCATTTGCCCCAGGGGTGCATGCCTGCACCAATTATGGCGATATCGTTGCTCATCAGTGCTGCTCCCCCTGTTCTGCGAGTGGCCGCCATTTCCAGGTCATCTTGATGTCGTCCTCGGTTTCATGCAGCGGCTCGAGCACCAGCTCCATTGCCATACCCACCTTGAGATCGCCGACGTTGACGCCGGTGACAACCTGCCCCAGCACCGTCATTTGCTCATCCTCCAGCGTGACCGCGGCAATGGTATAGGGCTCAAAGGGTTCAGCGGCAACAAAAGGCGCCGGCGGCTTGTAGCAGGCGTTGGTGTAGCTCCACACGCGGCCCGTCCTGCTCAGCTCCACTTCACGAAAGTCGGTGCTGTCGCAGCCAGGGTTCTTGCAGTAGCGCTGCTGTTTGGGGAAAAAATAGGTGCCGCAGGCACAGCACTGGGTGCCGATAAGCCGGGGTTTGTCATCCATCGTGAACCAGCCTTCAATGGCCGGTGCCAGGGGTTTCTCATTCATGGGGGTTCTCCGCCGAAACGCGGCTTGCAGGGTACTATCCGGCACATGCGCAGGCAACCGGGCAGTCGGGGTGGGGCGCTTCTCCGGTGGTGGGTATATTAATGCAGACCTTCCCTTTTGGGTGCGATGGCCCGGCTTCGGAGAAAGCTTCAATGCAGACAGGATCTTCGTTGTTGTGCCTGGAGCCTTTACCATGATGAGCAGCATCGCTGGAAGGCACATCCCCCCCCTTGGATGCTGTAGCGCTATGTTGCGTCGTGCTTCTGCCGCAGTGGCGGTACCCCGAACACCCGTTTGTAGGCCCGCGAAAACGCCGCCTCCGATTGATAGCCCAGATCTTGGGCCAGCTCGGTAAGCGTCACCGGGGATTGCAGGATTTTCAAGCGCGCGAGGTTCATGCGCCAGTCTGTTAAATAGTGCTTTACCGAAGTGCCGATCACCTCGGTGAAGCGTGCGGAAAAGCCCGAGCGTGACATGCCCGCCTGCTCTGCCAGCCGCTCTACTGTCCAGTGGGCCTCCGGGTGGGCGTGGATGGCGGTCAGTGCCTTGCCCAGCTTTGGGTCTTTCAGAGCGCTTAGCCAGCCATTGCTGGCATCCGGCGCGTGTTCAATCCAGTGGCGGATGGCGTGGATGACGATGATATCCGCGAGGTGCGCCATTACCGTTTCACCGCCCGGCGCCATGGACGCGGCCTCCTGTTCCATCAACTCGATCATCGACTGCAGTGTGTGGGGCCGGTCGGCTTGGTCGCACCGGATATGAATGATCTGCGGCAGCTGGCTGACCAGCTTCTGCCCGGCGATATGATCAAAGCTGAGCACCCCGCAGATCAGCCGCGTTTCTTCACCTGCGCCGTTTTCTCCCTCGCCACCATAGCGCATGTATTCAAGGCGCTCGGAGAGTTTGGTCACCGGAATAGCAAAGAACGGTACACAGGGCTGGTCTTCTTGGTAGGCAATGCAGTGGCCCTCGCCTTTGGGAATGAGCGCCAGCTCGCCGGGTTGCAGATAGAGGCTCTCGTTGTTGTTGAAGCGCAGCCAACAGCCGCCCTCGGTGAGAATATGGAACATCATCATGCCGCCCATGGGCGGCATCTCTATGCCCCAGGGGGCGGTCAGTTCCGAGTTGGCATACATCGCGCCGTTCAGCCTCAGGGAGTAGAGCGTCTCGCCCAGGGTGTCCGCTCTTGCAGGGATGTCTCTGGGCAGTTGGTAGGCCATACGGGTTCCCATTTTGGATAAACTGCAAATAAATATGGCTAGAAAGGCATTAAAAATCAATTTTTCGCCCTCTAGACTGGCCTCATCGGGTGGCTGATCACCCGCATCCAACAGACCTTCAGGCTCGGAGACGGAGTATGAATAACGAAGTAATTGCAGTGATTGGGGCCACCGGCAAAACTGGTGTGCGAGTGGCCACACGGCTGATTGAACGGGGACGGGTAGTGAGGACACTGTCGCGCAACGCAGCGATTCCGTTCGACTGGCAAGATCGGACCACCTGGACAGCCGCACTGGCCGGCGTAAGCGCGGCCTATGTGACCTACTATCCGGATCTGGCGGTGCCGCAGGCCGAAGACGACATCCGCGCTTTTGTCGCGCTCGCCAGGCGGCAAGGGGTCGAGCACGTGGTGCTGCTGTCGGGCCGCGGTGAGGAGGGCGCGGAGCGCGCGGAGCAGGTGCTGGTCAACAGCGGGCTGATCTGGAACGTGGTGCGTGCCAGCTGGTTCATGCAGAACTTCAGCGAGAGTTTCATGCTTGAGGGTCTTCAAGCGGGTGAGTTGGTTTTGCCGCAGCCGCGAGCCCGCGAGCCGTTCATTGATGTAGACGACATTGCCGAGGTAGCCGTTGCGGCGCTTACTGAGCCGACACTGCGTAACCGGCTGCTGGAGGTCACCGGCCCGGAGCTGCTGACGTTTGTCGAGTGCGTTCGCGCCATTGCCGAGGCCAGCGGCCGCGACATCGGCTTTACCCCGGTGCCAGTGGCTGCCTATCTCACTGGTGCGAAGGCCGAGGGCCTGCCGGATAACGTTGCATGGCTTATCAATGAGCTGTTCGAGCATGTGCTCGATGGCCGCAATGAAAGTACCACCGATACCGTCCAGCAGGTACTCGGCCGCCCGGCGCGCAGTCTTGCTGAGTATGTAGCACGTATGGTGGCCTCTGGTGTCTGGTCTGTACCCGATGCGTCCGTCAATGGGAAGGCAGCATGAGCGCGTTATTCACCATGATGGCAAAGAAAATGCTTGCCAAGACGTGTGTCACATTCGGGGTGCTGGTGTATGCGCTGGTGATTCCGTATCTGGAGATCAACCCGTCGCATGTGCTCAATGAGGCTTGGCCGCCCCATGCACGGCTGCATGAGGTATGGCAGCTCACAACCCATTGTGCGCTCGGCCTGCTGGCATTGTGGCTCACCTGGTGGCGCGGCGCGGTAGCTATTGCCAGTCTGTTGAATATCTGTGTGATGGGCGGTGTGCTGGTGGCGTATGTCCTTGCAGATCGCTATGGCGGCTCAATCCATTCGGGTAACCTGGAAAGCGTGGTGCTGGGAGTGCCGGTGGCCGTTTTTGCGGCGGGGGTTGTGGTGGTGCTGGCAATAGTTGCTCTGTGGCTGGGCGGGCCGCATCGCGGCAATTCGGTGTAGAAGTGCACCACGACGTCGATCGCTAGGTTGCTCAGGTTTTCGTGATCGACCGTCGCGGAGAAGGAGGCAGTTTGGTCCTTCCTGTTCTCCGGAGGTTTGTGCCAGTTTATCGACCCCAAAGGCCCTTGCGATTCGCGTAGTAGGCTAACAATCCCTTTTCAAAACCCTGCACTGCTTCAGAGTCACACCGGTGCTGCTCCATAAGTTCCGTGACGGCATCGGTCAGCTCGTTCACTCCCTGTAACTCGAACAGCGCTTCGAACAGGCCCTCGGCGCCGGGCGATTCAGGGCGACTGAATACATCCTGGAATAGATCCAGGTGCTCGCGTTTGATGCGGTAGGTATTGGATACCGGTACGCCGCGAATGCGACTGAGCTCGATACCGCCACCTGTGCGAGTGACGGAGTCCACACGTTCCGTAAACGTGATGGTGGCAGCGTCCGCGCCCAAACACGATGCGTACGTGTCCTCGAACTCCAGCAAGTAACGCAAGGCCACGGCCGTTACCGCGCTCGGCGTGTTCAGCTCGCGGGCGGCGCTACTCAGCGGGCGTCCTGCGCTGCCCAGCAGGCTGCTGACGGCGTTGATTTGCTGTGCCATGAAGCGGAATATCGGCGCCACTCCGGCCAGAAGCTTCACGTCCATGCGAGCCAGGGTTGCGAATTCCTGGTTGTATAGCGCATTGAGATAGGCGTCCGCGCCCGTATCGACGAAGGGGCGGGATCCGGAGAGCTGCTGATCGTAAACCTTACCCAGGCGCTCGAGATGGCGCTCCGCGCGATCGATTAGATCACTGGCCGCAAAGTAGCGCGCATCCAGCTTGGTTAACGCGGATGTGGTGCGCGCTGCTGTGAGCTGCGCCGCAAGGGCTTCTTCCAACTCTCGCTGCCAGTCAAAACGCAGGGCCTGGTAGCTCTCAAGAACATCGGGAAAGTCCCCGTATGTCACTGTACGGGCGTACGCGCGCAGGAGTGCGACATTTGCGGCCACGAGTGAAGCGAGGTTTTGCAGCGTTGGCGCTGCGTCTTCCAGTGTCGCCAGGGTTCTGGCCTCGTCTTCCGCGAATTGGTCGGCTAACACCTCAAGTCTGTCTGCAAACAGGTTCGCTGCCTGTGAGCAGGCTTTTTGTGTCGTCTTGCTACACACCAATTCCGCTTCCACGCCGGCCACCCAGTCAGCCATTTGTGCTGCGTCTTTTGCTGTAGCAGTTTCGAGGATGTGCGCTTCTGCTTTGCCCACCAGTTCCGCCGCAACCAATGCTTCAGTCGGTGCGTCGGCTATATCGTCCCGGGCCAGCGCTGCTTGCCATAACTCGAGCAGCATGAAAAAGCGCGCATTGTGCATGTTTTCCAGGTAGTCCTGTTCCCGGCGTCGCGCGGCAAGCGCATCGTTCACTGTCAACATCTGTTGCGCGTAGGTATCTGCATCGTAGCTACCGGTTTCCGCTAACAGGTGGTCAAAGTTGAACGCGTGAGGAATGCGGCCTAGTGCCTGGCTCGTAGTCTGTGACAGCACGGGCAACGGAACCGCGTTCAGTAGTGGTTGTGCTCGATCTGTCAGCCACGTTTTTGCAACGGGTTGGGCCAGTTGAATCATGCGTCCCTCACGAAAAGAACGGTAGTCGGTGATATGCATGAGTGCCCCGACTACCGCTTTCTGGCGGCGGTCGCCGCGAACCATGCAGCGCCCCGCCAGTGCTCGCCGCAGGTCGATGCGCCGCTGTGCCCCGAGTTCTGCCACTGGTTTGCCGAAAATGGGTGTAGTCACTGCTGCGGTCCAGAGCGCGCTGGTATCACCGCGACCGTTGTTCTCCAGTGGTAGGTCCAAACCCGCTTGAATCCACGATCGCAGTTCTTCGGGACATTCACCCTGCTGATCCTCGGCGCGGATTACCACGGGTTCCTGAATCAGTACCAGTTCGCGTTGCAGTTCGAGCAGGGCTTTGGCGGGCGCTCGCTGTAACAGTCCGAGGTCGCAGCGCTGAAAACCAAGCAACGCGATGTCATCGCCAAACAGCAGTTGCAGTGCCAGTGGGCGGTTATGGACTCGCTCCTGAGCCGCGGCATGGCCAGTAACCGGATCGTACTCACCCGGCAGCAGTCGGTCATTAATCTCGGTGCGACCATCGGGTGAAATGTAACCCTGCCGTCCAAGGGCTGGCTCCAGAGTCCATTTGACTTCAAGCTGATTGTCTTCAAGAGCAGCCACTGAAAGGTTCACGGGGAAATCTCGGCCGGCGCAGCTCAACAAGCCCTGCCATTTGCCCGCAATCTCTTGCGGCTGCAGGGGTACCACAATGTCGGTGGCTGCAGCGGCGGACTCTACCCGATCGGATTCGTCCGATTCCGCGCTACAGGCGCACAGAAGCACGATACAGGCGGCCGACAAGGTTTGACGCCACATTGCGGGCGTTGGTGGCTGAATGGGTAGCCTCATCCGGTAACCTCCTGCGCGCATTTTTGCTCGTGCGAGCGTAAAAATATCAGTGGCAGCAAGGTCCTTTGCCGCCGGATACTGCGTTTGGGCCAAATGGCTCATGTAATATTACGTCAGCATGGTTAGACTAACCCAAGATCTTTCTGAAGTGGCGTCATTGCGTCCTGATACGTCTGCTTCATTAGCGCCGAGAGTGTATCGGGAGCGTGGTTTTCAAGGTTTATGATGCCAATGAGGCCTTTCATCGGGCGAAAAGTGCAGGAGCGTGACCTCAGTCCTGTAGCGCCGGTTCAGTAAGTTGAGCTTGCTGCGAGGCATTTTGGGTCCTCACACACAGGCGCTGCCGCACGCGCGACAATAGCGCCGTCTATTGAACAACCAGAATCAGGGAGTACCAGCATGAAAAAACGCTACGCCATGACCGGCGGCGCCACAGGTATCGGTGCTGCGCTGCGTGAGCAGCTGTGTGCGGCGGGTCACGAAGTGATTTCGATCGACATCAAGGAGGGCGACATCATTGCCGACCTGTCCACGCAGGAGGGCCGTGATACCGCGCTGGCCGCTTTGCGTGAGCGCGCCGCTGACGGTCTGGACGGGTTTATTCCCTGCGCCGGTCTGCCGCCGGTAGCACCGCCGCGCATCATTGCGGCCGTGAATTATTTCGCGGCGGTAGCCATGGCCACGGGCGTGCAGGATCTGGTGGGCAAGCGGCGCGGTACCGTGCTGCTGGTGAGCTCCAACTCTGCCCCCATGACCGAGACCTCACATCCGTTGGCACAGGCCTTTCTGGCCGGGGATGAGCCGGCAGCGTTGGATGTAGCACAGGCGGAAGCGGGCCAGACGGTGTACTCGGCCTCCAAGCACGCGCTGACGGTGTGGATGCGGCGCAATGTGGTGGCCTGGGCCAAAGCCGGCGTGCGTCTGAATGCCGTTGCCCCCGGCATTACCGATACCCCCCTGACGCAGCAGGTGTTTGCTGATCAAGAGCTGGGAAGCGTGATGCGTGATTTCAGCGCCATGGTGCCCTGGGGCCAAACCGCGCAGCCGGCGCAAATCGCCAATGTGATGCGCTTTATGCTCAGCGAAGAGGCGGATTTCGTTTGCGGCTCTGTGTTCTTTGTCGACGGTGGTTCGGACGCCATGCTGCGCAGCGATCAGTTTTGATCGCTCGCAGCCCCTTCCATCTGCGTGCGAATCACGCCGGCGATCTCGTCGCTGAGGCGCTGCAGTAGTTCGCTGTAGGCCGCTGCTGTGTCGGCGGCCTGCCAGTCTGGCCCTGCGAGCGACGTCGCCAGGCGGCTGATGCGCTGAGTGACCTCGCTGTCTGGTTCCTCGCCACGGCGGGTCACCCGCCACTCCGCCACCAGCTCGGCCTCGTTGCCTCCGGCGTTCAAACCCAACAGCCATACCTGCACGGCGTACTCGGGAATATCATTGCGCGTCCACGGGTGCGGGCGAATGTTCTGCGTGCCCAGCGCTGCGGACAGGTTTAGCCCCAGCACACGCTGGATACCATCTTCCAGCGGTTCGGCCCAGCGCTCGTAGCGGGCAACATGCAGCCGGTTGCCGTCTTCGCTGTAGACCATGCCGGAACGGTTCAGGTATTCCGGTATGGTGATGGGCCCCACGCCCAGCGAGGGTGCCTCGCCCGACGCCGGTGCCTGGGTCTTGCTATTGAGCAGGTAGTACTGGTGCTGCGGCGAACTGCCACAGGCCACCAGGAAGAGGGTAGCGGCGATGCCGAAGAGCTTTATCGGGGTCATTGGCTGTTCTCGCTTTTGCCTCGGAGCAGTGACTCGGGTTGCTCCTCCAGTGTTTTTGCCAACATCTGCAGAGCCCTGCCGGCCAGCGCAAGTTCGCGCAGTGCTTCGTTGAGGCGATAGGTGGTGGCGGAGTCGGCGGATACCAGCCCGTCGATCTCTCCCATGGTGCTTTCGAAACGCTCCGTTGCGCTGCGCAGTATGACCATGTTGTCCTCAAGCAGTGAGGTCAATTTGGGTAGCGCATCTGAGGCGCCACTGACCAGCGCATTGGAGTTGTCCAGCACACGTTCTATCCCTGGCCGCGCGGTGGACAGTGTGCCCTGCAACTCGTTCGTGAGCGAGCGTAAGCTTGCCAGTGTTTGCCCGACATCTGCCGGCAGCTGTTGGAAGGGCTCCTGCGCAACAAACGCCCCCACGTTGCTTGCAATGCTCTGTAGGTCTGCGGCCATCTGCGCGATGTCCAGGCCCTCAATCTGACTCACAATACGCTCCAGTTCAGTCGGTATCGTGGGTATTTGCGCGTACTCGGAGTTAATTGCGGGGAGGTCCACGGGGGTTCCGGGATGGAAGTCCAGCTGCACATAAAGCAGGCCGGTGAGCAGGCTTTGGATATTCAGCTGGGCGCGGAGGCCACGGCCGATCAGGTGGTCGATAAGTGCGACAGAGGGTTGTTCCGTCATCTGCACACTCTCGCCGGACAACTCGGCCTCTACCTGCATGATGAGCTTTGCTGTGTTACTATCCAACAGCAGGTTGATGCCGGTGACCTGCCCAATCTCCACGCCGCGCAAGGTCACCGGTGCGCCCACAGTCAGGCCCTTCACCGAGCTGTCGAATACCATCACCACCTTGCTGCGGTCGCTGCCTAGGCCGGAACCGAGCACGAAGATCATGGTTGCCAGGGCGATGAGCATGGCGCCGATAATAAAGCCGCCAATGGCGACGCTGTGTGCTCTTTCATCAGACATCAGGTGCCTTCTCCTGCGGCGGCGCTACGTGTCAGGAATTGTCTCACAACGGCTTCCTCGCTGTGTTCACGCAAGTGCTTCGGGTCGCCGTAAGCGATCATCGTGCGTGTGCTGGCGTCAAGATAGACGCTGTTGTTGGCAATGGCGAATATACTCGGCAATTCGTGGGTGACCATCACCACAGTGGCGCCAATCGATTCGGTAAGCTGCTGGATCAGGTCGTCCAGCAGCCTGGAACTGATCGGGTCCAGCCCCGCCGAAGGCTCGTCGAAGAACAGGATCTCGGGGTCCAGTGCGATCGCGCGCGCCAGGGCTGCCCGTTTGTTCATGCCGCCGCTGATTTCCGAGGGGTAGTAGCTTTCAAAGCCACCCAGGCCGACCAGTGATAATTTGTAGCGTACCACGTCCTTGATCTGCGTCGCCGTGTAGTCGGTATAGAGCTGCAGGGGCAAGCCCACGTTCTCTTCCAGCGTCATGGCGCCGAACAGGCCCCCCGACTGGTAGGTGATGCCCCAGCTGCGGCGCATGACATCGCGCGCGCTTGCACTGGCGCGCGTGAAGCTGGTGCCGGAAAACAGGATTTCGCCCGCCGCGGGCTCGAGCAGGCCGAGCATGTGTTTCAGCAGCGTGCTCTTGCCGCAGCCGCTGCCGCCCATAATCACGAAGATATCGCCGCGGTAGACCGGGAAGCTGAGTTCGCGCTGAATGACATTGCTGCCAAACGCCATCGTGAGATCGCGTACCTCGATATGCACTTCGCGCTCGGCGGACGCCATCAGATACCCAGGTGCTGGAACAGGATGTTGATGGAGGCGTCAGCCACAATCAGGTAGACGAGGGCCGTGACCACGGCTTCTGTTGCCGCCCTGCCAACCCCGGCGGAATTGCGCCCGGACTGGATGCCGGAACGGCATCCAGCAATGGCGATCAGCACGGCGAAGACCACACTTTTCAGTAGGCCTACACCGATGTGGGCGAGGCTCACAGCGAGTCCGGCCTGGCTGGTGTATTGCAGCATGGAAATTCCCATGCCGCCGGCGACGATGCCACCGCCGACGATGCCCAGCAGGTTAGCGTAGATGGTCAGCAATGGCATGGTAACCAGCAGCGCCAGTACTCGCGGCACCACCAGGAATTCGATCGGCGAGACGCCCAGCGTGCGCACAGCGTCAATCTCCTCGTTCGCCTGCATGGTGCCAAGCTGGGCGGCATAGGCGGCGCCGGTGCGCCCGGCCATGACGATCGCGGTCATCAACGGTCCCATTTCGCGCAGCAGGCCGATGGTGACCAGGTCGGCCACGTAAATGCCGGCGCCGAATTGCTGCAGTTGCACCGCGCCCAGATAACCGAGAATCATACCCACCAGTATGCTGGTCAGGCTGATGATGGCAAAGGCATCGGGGCCGGATTGGTAGCAAAAAGTGCGGAAATCCGCGAAACGGGTATTGGCCTTGCCCGCTATGAGCGCGCCCAGCGCTATGCAGATGTCACCGAAGAAAGCCAGTGACTCGCGCAGGTCATCCAGTAACTCACGCAACGCTTTCGATGGGCTGCGTAGCTGCCACCAGGGCAGGGAGGCCGCCTCTTTGCGCTTGTGGGCCGGCACGGAGGTCGCGATTGACAGCAAGCGCCTCGCGTTCTCGGGTAGTGCCTCGGTATTCAGCGTGATGCCGCGCTCCGCGCAGTAGCTTGCACATCGCAGGAGGAAGGACATCAGCAACGTGTTCCAGTCGCCCAGTTCAGTGCAGTCGAGACGCAGCTCATCGGCGCCTACAGCCGCGAGCTCTGCCCTGAGCTGTGGAAAGGCGGGAACCACATCGGCGTCCACCCAGTTGCCATAGAGGCTGAGGGTGGCAGATGTCGGTGAGCTGTCGGTGTGCAACTCGAAGCCGGCGGCCGGCTGGTTCATACCCTGGGGCATCCTGATGGAAAGGCAGACCATGCTAAACCCAATCCCCTGGAATGGCTAGCCAGCCGCGGCTGGGGCTTCACTGGAAAGGCAGCTTGGGTCGCGCCTGCTCTACCACGGCCTTGGCATCTACGTAGATGGCCGCCACCGGTTTCTCGTTACCCACCTGCTGGCGGCGTGAGATCATGGTCACCGGAAACAGGTAGGTGTCGGTCTGTGCATCGTGCAGGGCCCGGCTGCGCCCGCTGTCGTCTTCGTAAGTGACCCAGTCCAGCCCCAGTTCACCGGCCAGCAGGTCGCCCAGCACCACGCCCATGGCCTGCAGCGTGCCAACGTCCTCGGCCTTGACGATGCCCCGGTCTAGCAATCGCTGCAGCAGGCGGATGTCGCGGTCCGGGTCGCCGCTGATGGCTTGCCCCAGCTCGCGCCGGGCGAGCTCGTCGATGCTGGCGCGCTGCTGCGCCATGAATGAGAGGGTGAGCTTGGACGGTGGGCTGACCGTGACCGGCTGCTGGGCGCTGGCTGGCAGTGCCATTCCTGCCAGTGCGGCTGGCAGCAGGAGGATCGCGGTGAGAAACCACTGGGCGGGGCTGGAAGGTCTCATGGTATACTCCGTGGCTTGTTTTGGCGCAGAATCGTGCGGCGCGCCCGCGGTGCATTTTAGCGTATCGCGGTTGTCTTCGCGTTGCATGCATGGATAATTGCGCTCTTCTTTACTCCGGCGTTCAGCGGCAGTGGCCGGCGCCCGGCACATTTCTGGAGATGTTCCCATGATTACCGGCAGTATTGTCGCGCTTGTGACGCCAATGCACCCGGACGGCAGTCTCGACTGGGGTAGCCTGGAGCGCTTGCTGGACATGCATATTGCGGCGGGCACCAGTGCCATCGGCGCCGTTGGCACGACGGGAGAGAGCGCGACACTGAGTGTTCCGGAGCACCTTGAGGTGATTCGTCATTGTGTGCGCTATGTTGACGGCCGCATCCCCGTGGTCGCGGGAACCGGCGCCAATTCCACCCGCGAGGCAATCGAGCTGACCAGCGTGGCTGCCCGGAACGGGGCGGATGCCTGTCTGTTGGTCACGCCATACTATAATCGCCCGACGCAACGGGGTCTGTACGAACATTTCAAGGCGGTGGCTGCTGCGGTCACCATCCCGCAGATCCTCTACAACGTGCCAGGTCGTACGGCGGTTGATATGGACAACGACACCGTTGTGCGCCTGTCGGAGCTGGACAACATCGTCGGTATCAAGGATGCCACCGGGGATCTCTCGCGGGTACCCGACTTCAAGGCGCGCTGCCCGGAGGATTTCGCCATCTATTCCGGCGATGACCCGACAGCCATGGAACTCATGCTCGCAGGTGGGCACGGCAATGTGTCGGTGACCGCGAACATTGCGCCGCGGCCGCTGGCCGAGCTCTGCCGCCTGGCCATGGCCGGTGAACGCAGCGAGGCGGCACGTATCAACGAGCGCTTGTCCGGCCTCAACCGCGCGCTGTTTCTCGAGGCGAACCCGATACCGGTAAAGTGGGCCATGCAGCAGCGTGGCTTGATTGAGGCGGGTATTCGTTTACCCTTGACGCCTCTGGATGAGCGCTACCATGCGCAGGTCCTTGCAGCTCTGGAGGCAGCGGGAATTTGATGGCGGAATGTATGAAGCTGGTATCGCGCACGGCGCTGCTCGGTCTGTTGCTGGGCATCGCGGGCTGCAGCTATCTGTTCGGTGACGAGGGCATGTTCCCCGACACGTCGGACGACTACAAGAACGCGCGTGAGCAAGCGCCCATTCAGGTGCCGGAGGGCAAGGAGACGGCACAACTGGAGGAGATCTATCCCATCCCTCCGGTGCAGGACGAGGCGCTGCTGGAGGGTGAATTCGAGGTTCCTCGTCCCACGCCCCTGGTGGCGGGTGCCGGGGAGGATGTGGTGCGTATCCAGTCGCTCGGGGACGAGAGCTGGGCCCTGATCGCGGTGGCACCGGGTCAACTCTGGCCGCAGGTGCGCAGCTTTCTCACGTCTGCCGGCATTGGCGTGGGGCGTGTGGATGCGCAGGCGGGTCTGATTGAAACAGGCTGGCTGGAGCTGGAGGGGCAGACCATGGCCTCGCGTTTCCGCTTCCGCATCGAGCAGGGCGTGCAGCGTGGCAGCAGTGAATTACACGTGTTGCAGATGCATCAGGCGGGGGATGTCACGGAGTGGCCCGCGCTGTCCGACGATACGGCCCAGGAGCAGGAAATGCTGCGTGCCGTATCGCAATTCATTGCCAACAGCGCCGATTCCGCGCCGGTTTCGATGCTCGCAGACCGCGCCATGAGTGCCGAGGGCAAGCTGACGCTGGAAGATGCACCGGGTGGCGGTAGTATGCTGCGGCTGGGACTGCCGTTCACCCGGGCGTGGGCCTCGGTGGGCAAGGCTCTTGAGGACTCGCGCTTCGAAGTCACCGATCGCGATCGCAGCGAGGGCCTCTACTATGCGCGTTTCCTTGGTGAAGCGGCAGACGAAGACGGTGGCTGGTTCTCCTGGATGTTCTCCGATGAGGATGAGAACCCGATGATCGGGCGCGATTTCCTGGTCAGGGTCGCAGCAGCGGGAGACAAGGCAGTCACGATTGGCATTGCCCCGGTGGCCGGTGCGGCGCCATTGGAGAAGCGCGATCAGCAGGCACTGCTGACGCTACTGAAAGGCAATATCAACTGAGGCGCTGACATGCTGCGTTTTGCATCGCTGGGCAGCGGCAGCAAGGGCAACGCGACGGTCGTTTCTGGCGGCACGACAACAGTGCTGATCGACTGCGGGTTCTCAGCGCGCGAGACCCGCCGTCGCCTGGCGCTCCTCGGCCTTGCACCCGAGGATCTCACCGCGATTCTGGTGACCCATGAGCACAGCGACCATAGCGCGGGGGTGAGTCGCCTGGCGCGGCAGTGGAACATCCCGGTCTACCTCACCCACGGCACGCTGCGCAGCGGCCGCCTGGAGGGATGCCCGCAGGTCAATTGTTTCAACAGTGAAGAGCGCCTGCAAATAGGCGACTTGTCCATAGAGCCGGTTGCCGTGCCCCACGATGCGCGCGAACCCTGCCAGTACCGACTGGCGCACGCGGGGCGCTCTCTGGGGGTGCTCACCGACCTCGGTAGCATTACCAGCCATGTGGTCGAACGATTTCGCGGCTGCGATGCGCTGGTACTGGAATTCAATCACGATCTGGACATGCTCTGGGCGGGGAGCTATCCGCCCTCCCTGAAACAGCGCGTGGCCAGTGATTGGGGGCACCTGAACAATCATCAGGCCGCCGAGTTATTGCGCCAGTTAGGCACCGAGACGTTGCAGCACCTGGTGGTCGCGCACATCAGTGAACAGAATAACTGCCCGCAGCGAGCCGCCGCCGCGCTGGAGACCGTGATGGGTGCCGGCGACCAGCGCGTGGTGTTCGCCGCGCAGAATGCCGGTTTCGACTGGCTGACCCTAGCGGCAGTGCCGGGGCAGGGTGAGGCGCTCCAGTGATATCCAGCTGTCCGGCCCCGGGCAACGCAGTGCGCTGTTGCCATCGAGGTTGACCACCGCCAGTTCCGGCAGCCGGTAGAGCGGCCCGGCATCTTCTATCTGGTTGTCGTCAAGCATCACGCTGCGCAGCTCCAGCAGTACGGCCAGCTCCCGGATGTTGCTGATGGCGTTGCCCCCGAGGTTGAGCCAGCTCAGGCTGGAAAAGCTGCCCAGGCCTGCGACACTGCGTACGCCCGCGCCACTGCAGTCCAGTGTCTGTAGTTCACCCATGCTGCTGATCTTGTTGTCGTTGATTGCCTGTTCCAGGCAGACGCGCAGCGCGGGGTCATCAATACGGAAATCCGTCAACAGGGGCCGTGGGCTGTAGACCACGCGCTCGTTCACACTGAAGTCGTATTGCTGGCAGCCTGCCAGTACACTCAGGGTTATACAGATGAGCCATCGGCAGGGCATGCGGTATCTTCCTCTTGGTGGCGTTCAGTGTGCGCCGGGATCGCGCATGGATTCAAGCTCCACAGCACCCTATAATGGTAGCGGCTTGGGCGAACAGAATCGAGTGGGCTATGACGGCAAGGACGGGTGAATCCGCGGGCGTGACCGGCGGCACAGCGACAGATCACAGAACCATCAGTATATCCCAGCGCGGTAACCTCAAGGCGCTGGAGAGTGCCCTGCGCAAGCAGTGGCGCCTCGGCCAGAACATTGTTCTCTGCTGGAGTGCGGACGAGCGAGGCATTCTGGTGATTTTCGTGCCGCACTATTTCCTCGGTAATTTCTGCGCCCGTCCGGGCGTCGACGGCGCGCAAGACAACGAAGCCTTCGTGCGCGAACTGATATCCGGCAGCCGCTGCAAGCCGCGCGAGGAGTTTTTCGACATCGCCAACCGGCTGGATATCGCCCCCGGTTTCATCCGCCTGGATACGCCACTGGCCGATGATCCGGCGGTGGTTAGCGCAGTCGAGCAGCTGATCAAGCGCTATGGCCTGAGTTATGTCAGCGATCGTGCGGTGCTGCTTTTCGACATTGCCGAGTTTTCACTGTTCACGCCCTTTGAGCAGGCCAGTCAGTTGAACAGCCTGTCCTATTCGCTGAATTCCGCCTACAACAAGTTGTTGGCCAAAGGCATAGAGGTACATTTCTCCCGTACCACCACCGGCGATGGATACTACGTATGGAACCGTTCACTGGGGGCGCAGGCCAATTGCGACCTGTTCTTCTTCCTGCTGCTGGTCGTGGCGGACAACGCCGTGGCGCGTCGCGCATCACACGGCAACACCGTGCCGGTGATTCGTGTGGCCTATCACGTTGGCAGCCACTACGAGCTGTATCAGGCTGAGGGCGTGAACCCCACCGTGCACAGCTATATCGTCGGGGATGTCACGATAGAGCTGGCGCGGATGGCGGAAAAGGCGCAACCCCAGCAAATCCTGGTCGGGCATTTCGAAACCGCGTCGCAATGTGCGCCAGAGCCTGCGACGGAGCCCGCTGCGCCGGTGTCCGCGCCGGGTTTCATCGAGCAGTGTAACGAAGGCCTGAGCGCGCTGCAGGGTATACAGTTTGCCGGCAAGACAGTGGCGCGCCTGCACTGCGGATTGTCCCGCTTCGGTGGCAGCGACGAGCGGCGCGCGGTGCAGCGCCTGTTGATTACCGATAAGCATGGCCTGTCGCGGCATGCCTATAACCTCGAGTTCACGCTTGAATTCGAGGACCGCACCCTCACTCTAGGTCTGCCCGAGAGTGCCCTGCCGGATGACTCGCGCACGGCAAAGTCGGACACACCTAGTGGCTCCGCGCACCGTGTAGTGGTGGCGCCTGGTCTCACCGTGGATGAGCCCACGTTGCAGGAGCAGGTTGAAGAGCTGGCCTCTTTGCTACAGGATCGTTTCGAGCGTGAACCGCAGGAGAGCAACTGAGCCAGCATGATAGCTCCGGCTGACAACCCCCGGCGCGATATCACCGGCCAGGTGGCATTGGGCGATGTGGCCGCTGTGATGGCGGAAGTGGGCGCCATTGTAGAGGCACACTGGCCGGGTGGAGACTGGTCCGCACTGGATGTGCTGAGCGCGCTGTTTAGTCAGCTCTATGCCGGCGAGCACCCGGAGTATCACGGTTGTGATGCCGGCTACCACGACACGGAGCACGTGCTGGATGTCACCTTGGCTATGGCGCGGCTGATGGCGGGGCGCGAGAAGCGCTGGCCCGGCCCCTGGGCGTTTGATGCCGATCTCGCACTGGCCGGGGTTGCCAGTGCGCTGTTTCACGACGCTGGCTACCTTCGTCGCCGCGGGGACCGCCGTAACAGCTCCGGTGCTGCGTACACGCGTACCCATGTTCGTCGCGGAGCGGCATTGATTCGCGCGCAGTTTCCGCGGGTAGGGCTCACGGGCATGGCGCCCGTATGCGCCCGGCTGGTTCATTTCACCAACTGTCATCGCAAGCCGGAACATCTGACCGTGCGCAGCCCGCAGGAGTGGCAATTGGGCGCATTGCTGGGCACCGCAGACTTGCTGGCACAGCTGGCGGCACCCGATTACCTGGAGAAATGTCGCCACGCATTGTACGACGAGTTTGTCGCCAGCGGCATGGCGGCACCGGAGCATACGGTCCAGCCGGAGCACTGCCACTACCGCCCGCGCGATGACCTGATTCGGCGTACCCCCGGTTTTGTCCACGGCGTGGCGGGGTCGCGCCTGGAACGGGACTTTGCCGGCGCCTATCACTACGCAAGCAGCTACTTTGAAGGCGAAAATCCCTACCTGGAGTCCATCGCGGCCAACTGTGCGCGGCTTGACCAGTGGCTGGCGCCTTGCCCGCCGGCCTGAACACGGTGCCTCGCCAACCTGATTCTGCGAGCGGCGTTATCGCCGTAGCCACTGCCGATGCCGCGTTGCATAAGCAGGCCTGGGCGCTGGCGCAAGACCTGGGTTTGCCCTGTGTCGAGGCAACCGCCGCTGCGTATAGCGCGGGTTTGCAGGCGCTGCTCTGGTTGGGCGCAGAGGGCGTCTCCCTGCAAGCCGTGTCTCGGCGGGGCCATGCACCGGGGCCGATTACCGTCGACTTTGGCGGCGCAACCATGCGTCATCGGCGGCGCGGTGGCCAGAACGAACTGCTGGGCAAGGCGGTGGGGGTGGGCAAGAAGCACGCACTGGCCGTGCTCGACGCAACGGCTGGCCTGGGGCGTGACAGCTTCGTGCTCGCCGACCTCGGTTGCTCGGTAACACTCGCCGAGCGTGAACCCGTGGTGCTCGCGCTGCTGGCTGACGGCCTGGAGCGCGCGCGGCGGGCCGATGACAGCTGGCTCAACGCAGTGCTTGGTCGCATGCGTCTGCATCGCGGGGAGGCGGCCACGGTGCCAGCGGCTATATGTGCCGCGCTGGACGTGATCTATCTCGACCCGATGTTCCCTGAGCGAGATAAATCCGCGGCAGTGAAAAAGGACATGGCGCTGTTCCAGGCGCTGTTTGCCGACCACAACACGCCCGGCGACGCGGCGGCACTGTTTGCGTGGGCGCTGCAGCAGGATGTGGCCCGGGTGGTCGTCAAGCGGCCCGCTCGGGCTGCGAGCCTGGCCGGGCGGCAACCTTCGCATGCGATCATCGGCAAAGCGGTGCGTTACGATGTCTACGTGCTGCGTAGCCTGGGGCCTGCCTGACCGACCTTTAGTGGCGCGCGGCGATACGAAACAGCCGCCGCGTAAACACCGATTGCAAAAACGGGTCCAGCAGGCGGTAAAGGCGGCCTGACAAATACACGGGTTTACCGCGCTCTACCGCTTTCAGGCCTTCTCTTACCACCACCTCCGCCGGGTACCAGACGAACTCCGGCATGCCGTCTTTCATGTCCTGCAGGCCCGCTGAGCTGTGAAAATCGGTATGCGTATAGCCGGGGCACAAGGCGCAAACATTTACCCCGGTGCCATGCAGAGTGAGGGAAAGGTCCTCCGACAGCGCGATCAGGTAAGCCTTGCTGGGGCCGTAGTTGCAGCCGCCCGCACGCGGTATGCGACCCGCCACAGACGCAATATTGATAACCCGCCCAAAACCGCGCTCGCGCATGGCGGGTATGAACAGGTGGCAAAGCTGGGCCACCGAGAGCATCATCAGCTGGAAAAACTTTTCGTGATCTGCCCAGTCGCGGTCCTGGAGCAAATCGGAACCGGCGACCCCGGCGTTGTTGATCAGGTAATCGATGTTCACGCCCTGTGCGCTAAGGCTCTCGAACAGCGTTTGGGGTGTTGCGGGGTCCGACAGGTCCGCCGCTTCTACCCGCGTGTCGCATCTATGTATGCTGGCCAGTTCATCGGCGAGGGCCTGCAGCTTTTCCCTGCGTCGTGCCACAAGCACAAGGTTGTAGCCCTGTGCTGCCAGCTGCCGGGCGAACTCCTCTCCAAGCCCCGCGGATGCTCCGGTTATCAACGCTGTGCGCTTGCGTGTCATGCGCTTTCTCCTCAAGATGTGTTGCCCTGCCGCAGGCATGGTACGACACCTCGCGTGTGCTGTCTGCGCAGGTCACACCCACTGGAACAAGGCCAGAAGTTATGCATAACACAGGAATTGCGCTGGTGACCGGCGCCTCGTCCGGACTGGGCGCGGAATATTGTCGTCAGCTCGCCGGTCGCTGCAGCACGATCATCGCAGTCGGGCGCCGCGCTGAACAGCTGCAGGCTCTGCGCACCGAGCTTGAGGCGCAAACCCGCGTATACCCGGTGGTTGCCGACCTCGCGACGGTTGAGGGCGTGACCCGCACGGTAGAGGCGCTGCGGCAGCAGGGCCCGGTTGATTTACTCGTCAACAATGCCGGTTTTTCCACTTTGGGAGACTTTGCCGACAGTTCGCTGGAGGTGGAGTTGCAGATGGTGCGTCTGCAGGTTGATGCCCCCCTGGAACTGGTTCGAGCTGCGCTGCCCTTCATGCGTGATAAGGGCAGTGGCGCGATCATCAATGTCGCTTCCGTCGGCGCCTACCTTGAGCTGCGTAAAACCGCCGTCTACGGTGGCTGCAAGGCATTTCTCTTGTCGTTCTCCCGGTCCCTGCAGGCCGAAGTGGCGGAGCAGGGGATTCGCATCCAATGCCTGTGTCCCGGCCTCACGCGTACGGAAATACACGACACGCCGCATTTTACCGGTTTTGATAAATCGCGCTTTCCCGACGCCATGTGGATGGAGGCCGATGCCGTGGTGGCCGAGAGTCTCGCCGCCCTGGAGGGTGCTGAGGTGGCTGTGATTCCCGGTGCGATGAACCGGGAAATGGTACGCGCCAACCTGCAGCAGCAGTTGCAGTTACTGGAGCAATAGTCGCTCCAACACACCCTGATACAGGCGGGCCAGCTGCGGCAGGTCTGCCGCGATCACACATTCGTTGCGTTTGTGGATGGTCGCGTTCACCGGGCCGAGCTCGACGACCTGCGCACCGGTCGGGGCAATGAATCGCCCGTCCGAAGTGCCACCGGCGGTAGACAGCTCCGTCTTCAGGCCGGTGACGTCGCGAATGCTGTCCACAACAGCCTGTACAAGATCGCCGGCAGGTGTGAGGAACGGCTCGCCGCTCAGGTGCCAGTCGATGCTGTAGTCGAGCTTGTGGGCGCGTAGCAGGTTTTCGGTGCGCTGTTGCAGGTCGTGGGCAGTGACTTCGGTAGAAAAGCGGAAGTTGAAGACCACCTGCAACTCGCCGGGAATCACGTTGGTTGCGCCTGTGCCGCTGGCAATATTGGATATTTGCAGGGAGGTGGCGGGGAAAAAGGCATTGCCCTGGTCCCACACCTGGCAGGTGAGTGCATGCAGGGCGGGTAATGCGCGGTGAATCGGGTTGTCTGCCAGTTGCGGGTAGGCGATGTGGCCCTGAATGCCGCGCACAGTGAGTACCGCACCGAGAGAGCCGCGCCTGCCGTTCTTGACCACATCCCCCAGCCGCGCACTGCTTGACGGTTCGCCGACCAGGCACCAGTCGATGTGCTCGCCGTGTTGCTGCAGGTGCTCAATGACTTTCACCGTGCCGTTGTGCGCAGGCCCCTCTTCGTCGGCGGTGATCAGGAACCCGATTCGGCCGCTGTGCTCCGGGTTGCGGGCAACGAAGTCCTCGCAGGCCACGAGCATGGCTGCCAGGCTGCCTTTCATGTCGGCGGCGCCGCGACCATAGAGCATCCCGTCGCGCAGGGTGGGCTCAAAAGGCGGGCTGTCCCAGCCGGATTCCGGGCCGGTAGGCACAACGTCGGTGTGACCGGCGAACACCAGCAGTGGTCCACTCTCGCCGCGCACCGCCCAGAAGTTATCCACCTCACCAAAGCGCAGGCGGGTGCAGGTAAAGCCCAGTAGCTGCAGCCGCTCCATCATCAAAGCCTGGCAGCCGGCATCTTCGGGCGTAACCGACTGGCGGCGAATCAGTTCGCAGGTCAAAGCCAGCGTGCGTTCCATAGTGTTGCCCCGGGGCTAGTTGTGCGCGTGCAGTTCAGCGTTGAGCTCGATCGCCGAGCGATTGGTCAGGCACTCCACGGCACCATTGGCGGAGTTGCGGCGGAACAACAAACCGGACTTGCCCGCCAGTTCGCGGGCCTTGACTGTTTCGACAGCCTGTCCGGTGGCATCCAGTACGACGACCTTGGTGCCCGCGGTGACGAACAGGCCGGCCTCTACCGTGCAGCGGTCGCCGAGCGGAATGCCAATACCGGCGTTGGCGCCGATCAGGCACTCGCTGCCTACGGATATGATGATATTGCCGCCTCCCGACAGGGTGCCCATGGTGGAGCAACCGCCGCCCAGATCGGACCCGCTACCGACCATGACGCCGGCAGATATGCGGCCCTCAATCATGCCGGGGCCGTCAGTGCCCGCGTTAAAGTTGACGAAACCTTCGTGCATGATGGTGGTACCTTCGCCGAGGTAGGCGCCGAGGCGCACGCGAGCGGTGTGCGCGATGCGCACCCCCGTAGGCACCACGTAGTTGGTCATTTTCGGAAACTTGTCAACGCAGCTGACTTCCAGCGTGTCCCCGCGCAGGCGGGCGGCGAGCTGCCGGGCCGGCAGCTCGCTGATGTCAATGGCACCTTCGCTGGTCCAGGCGACGTTAGGCAGTATCGCAAACAGCCCCTGCAGGTTGGTGCCGTGCGGCTTGACCAGCCGGTGCGATAGCAGATGCAGCTTGAGGTAGGCTTCCGGCACCGTGCTGGGTGCCGCGTCTTCACGCAGGATGACAGCCACTGCCGGCGCGTGGCTGCTGGCAAGGTGCGCGGCAATCTGCGCCTGTTCCGTCTCTCCTGCGCCAGCCAGTGCAGCCTCCAGTGTCAACAGCTGCTCGCGCTCAAGCGTGGTGGTGTTGTCGCTTGTGCCCAAAGCCGCCACCAGCTCGTCGGAGGGTGATAGCACCGGGTTGGGAAAGAACACCTCCAACCAGTCGCCGTTGCTGTTTCGGGTGCCCAAACCCAGGCCGAGGGCGTATGCCGCATGCTTCATAAAACGTGTTTCCTGACGGGCCCGCCTGTGGCGGGTTGGGTTCAAAGAGTGTGCCGTAGCAGCAGTGCTTCCCAGGCCGGTGCCGAAAAACCGCAGTGGCGCTCGTGGCCAATGTCCAGCAGAGGCCGCTTGATCAGGGTCGGTTGCTCCAGTATTGCGGCCAGCGCGTGGGTGTCGTCCATCTGTTCCCGCGCCGCCGGTGCCAGTGCCTTCCAGCTGGTGCTGCGGCGATTGATCAGGGTTTCCCAGCCGAGCTCCTGCAGCCACGCCCGCACCTGCTCCGGTGTCAGGCCATCGCTGCGCACATCGTGGAATCGGTATTCGATCGCATGTTGCTCCAGCCAGCGGCGAGCCTTCTTTACGGTGTCACAATTGCTGATGCCGTAGACGGTGATCATGGCTGTCTCTCTGGCGCTATACGGGGAGCGCAAGGATAGCAAAAAATAACCGGTGAGACAGGCTCGTTCCCAGTCGTCGAATGCCTGTTCAGGCTTTCTGTGTGCGTTTGGGGTGTTTGCGCCCGGGATAGCAGGTGCGGCAGATGTCGCAGACGCGGCCGTCGCATCCGCGGGCACTGCAGTACTCGCGACCATAGAAAATAATCTGCAGGTGCAGGCGATTCCAGCTGCTCTTCGGGAATAGCCGTTTCAGGTCGCGCTCGGTCTGCACCACACTCTTGCCGCTGCTGAGTCCCCAGCGCTGCGCCAGACGGTGGATATGTGTGTCGACCGGGAAAGCAGGCACACCGAACGCCTGCGACATCACCACGCTGGCGGTTTTATGCCCCACGCCCGGCAGGCGTTCTAGTGCCTCCATATCGGCGGGCACCACGCCGCTGTGTTCTGCCACCAGGATTTCGCTGAGACGCTTGATGGCGGAGGATTTCTGAGGCGACAGGCCGCAGGGGCGGATAATGGCCCTGATCTGCTCGACCTCAAGTTGTGCCATAGCCTGTGGATTGTCGGCGAGGGCAAACAGGGCAGGGGTCACCTGGTTGACGCGTTCGTCGGTGCACTGGGCGCTGAGCAAAACAGCGATCAGAAGTGTAAAGGGATCGCGGTGGTCCAGTGGAATGGGGGGCTCGGGGTAGAGTGCCTGCAGGCGCTGTTGAATAAACGCGACGCGCTGTGCTTTGGGTAGCATGGTCTACAACTGCTCGATCACGCGAACCATGCGTTCAGCCGCTTCCACGCAATCCTCCAGAGAGGCCACCAGCGCCATGCGTACACGCCTGCTGCCCGGGTTGCCGGCGGCGGTTTCACGGGCGAGGAAACTGCCGGGTACGACGGTGATATGGGCGTGCTGATAGAGCTGCCGGGCAAACTCGGTATCGGCCACCGGTGTTTCCGGCCACAGGTAGAAACCCGCGTCCGGGCGTTCCACCTGCAGGTGACCCTGAAGGATAGGCAGCACGGCGTCGAATTTCTGCCGGTATAGCGCGCGGTTCGCACGCACGTGCTCCTCGTCGTTCCAGGCCGCCACGCTCGCGTGCTGGTGATGCAATGGCATGGCACAGCCGTGGTAGGTGCGGTAACGCAGGAATTCAGCGAGTACCGCCGCGTCCCCGGCGACAAAGCCAGAGCGCAGCCCGGGCAGATTGGAGCGCTTGCTCAGGCTGTGAAACACCACGCAGCGCTTGAACCGGTCATTGCCCATCAGGGCGCAGGCCTGTAGCAGCCCCGAAGGCGGGTTGGCTTCGTCGCTGTAGATTTCCGAGTAGCACTCGTCGCTGGCGATGATGAAATCGTGGCGCTCTGCCAGCGCCACCAGCGTTTGCAGCTGTTCGATACTCATGACTGCACCGCTGGGGTTGCCGGGTGTGCAGATATACAACAGCTGGCAGCGTTCCCACACGCTTGCCGGTACGGCGGCAAAATTCGGCAGGTGGCCACTGCTGGCGGTAGCGTTGACAAATTCGGGCTGCGCACCGGCCAGTAGCGCGGCGCCTTCGTAGATCTGGTAGAACGGGTTGGGGCTGACAACGGCGGCCCCCGCACCTGCCGTGACTACCGCCTGGGCGAAGGCAAAGAGTGCCTCGCGGGTGCCGTTTACGGGCAACACCTCGCACTCAGCGTTGACGCTCTGCAGTTGGAAACGTCGCTGCAGCCAGCCGGCGATGGTCTCGCGCAGCACGGCTTCGCCGCGGGTGGCGGGGTAGTTAGCCAGCAGGGGCAGGTTCGCTGCCAGCGTTTCAAGCACGAAAGGCGGGGAGGCATGGCGCGGCTCGCCAATCGACAGCGCAATGTGCGCTTGACCGCTGGCCGGTTTCAGGTCGGCGAACAGCGCACGCAGCTTCTCGAAAGGGTAGGGGTGCAACGCGTCAAGCAGGACATTCATGGGCCGTTACTGATCCTCGAGTTGATCGTCAAGCTGCACCTTGATTGCCGCCTGGATGGCCTTGCAGAGCGCGTCATCATTCAATGGGCGCTGTTCAGCGTCAGTGATGAAGAACACGTCTTCAACTCGTTCGCCGAGCGTCTGAATTTTCGCCGCCTGCAGCTCGACACCGTGTTCCACGAAGATGCGACCGACACGCGCCAGCAGGCCCGGACGGTCGCGTGAGGACACTTCCAGCACGGTCACCTGCTTTATCTCGTCGAGAAACATGCTGGTTTCGGTGGGCACCGGGAAGGACTTTATCTGCCGTGGTGTAAGGCGCTGTATGTTCGGCGCGTGGTCAAAATCGGCGACGGCCAGTGAGCGGGTGAGTTGATCGCGAATGTGTCGCAGGCGGGCGCTTTCATCGGCAATCGGGCTGCCGTCGGAATTGAGCACGAAGAAAGTGTCAAGGCTCATGCCGTCGCGCGCATTGTAGATGCGCGCATCGTGCACGCTGAGTTCCAGCTGCTCCAGTTCCGCGCAGACGCGCGAAAACAGCTGCGCATGGCTGCGCGCATGAATGAAGATCTGGGTGGCGTTGGCGACGCTGGAATCCGAGCTGTTGCGAATCAGTACCAGCGGCTGGTCCCGTTCGTAGTGACCGGCAATGGCCTCCGTATGCCAGGCGATATCCTCAGGTTTTTCGCGCAGGAAGTAATCCTCCCCCTGTTCGCGCCACAGATCGTCGAGTTCCTCCATGGTGAAGCCGCGGTACTCCAGCAGGTCTGCCGCTGCCTTGCGCGTCTGCTCAATCCACACCTGTTTATCGACCGGGTTTTCCAGGCCCCGGCGCAGTGCGCGGCGAGTGCCTGTATACAGCTGGCGCAGCAGGCTGCCACGCCAGGCGTTCCAAAGTGTCGGGTTGGTGGCATTGATGTCGGCCACGGTGAGAGTGAACAGGTAATCAAGCCGGTTCAGGTCACCTACGTGGTGGGCGAACTGCTGAATGACCTCGGGGTCGGATATGTCCTTGCGCTGGGAAACTGCAGACATGGTCAGGTGGTTGCGTACCAGCCACACCACCAGGTCGGCGTCCTCTTCGCTGAGCCCGTGTTCTGCACAAAAACGTGCGGCGTCGACGGCGCCGAGCTCGGAGTGGTCGCCGCCGCGGCCTTTGCCAATATCGTGATAGAGGCCCGCGATATAGAGCAGTTCGATTTTGGGCAGGCGCCGCGCGACCCGGCTGCTGACCGGGAACCGTTCATCGAACTCCGGTTTCTGGAAGCGCCGCATGTACTGGATGACCTCCAGGGTATGGGCGTCCACGGTGTAGGTATGGAACAGGTCGTGCTGCATCTGGCCGACGATTCTGCCGAATTCAGGCAGGTAGTTGCCGAGAATGCCGTAACGGGTCATACCGCGCAGCAGGCGGGTCATGTTGTGGGGCGAGCGCAGAATTTCCAGGAAGCTGGCGCGGTTCTCGGGGTCTTCGCGAAAGGCGCTGTTGACCAGGTGCCGGTGCTCGCGAATCAGGCGGATGGTGGCGGTGCCGACGCCGATGATGCCGGGCTCGCGGCCAGCGAGTACAAACACCTCCAACAAGGCATTGGGTTGGCTGCTGAACAGGTCGCCGCGCAGCGACTCTATATAGCCATTGCGCACCTGAAAGCGCTCGTTGAGTATACGCACTTCGTCCAGCTGGTCGGCCCGCAGGATGGCGTGGTCGAAGTTCTGGACCAGCAATTCATTCAGCTCGCCCAGCGCCAGGGCCCAGCGGTAGTAGGTCTGCATGAACTGCTCCACTGCGAGTTTCTTGCCGTCCTTGAAGCCCCAGAGCTCCGCCAGGGCGCGCTGATGGTCAAACAACAGTCGGTCTTCCTCGCGCCCGGCGACCATGTGCAGGGCGTAGCGCACCTGCCACATGAAGTCGCGCCCATGCAGCAGCATGCGTCGCTCGTCCGGGGTGAGAAACTCGCCCGTATCCATGTTCTCCAGCGAGTCCACGCCAAAGTGGCGCTCGGCTATCCAGGCGATGATCTGGAGGTCGCGCAGGCCGCCCGGTGAGCTCTTGACGTTCGGCTCCAGGTTGTACTCGGTGTCGGCAAATTTGGCGTGGCGGGCCCGTTGTTCTTCCAGCTTGGCGCGGAAAAAATCGGCGCTTGGCCACATGTGTTCCGGCCCGGTACGGGCGCGTACGGCGTCCATGAGCGCCTGTGGCCCGCGAATCACCCGCGTTTCCATCAGGTTGGTGAGTATCGTGATGTCCTTGCGTGCCTTGCTACAGCACTCGCTGACGGTGCGCACACTGTGCCCGATATTCAGTCCGAGGTCCCACAGTTGGGTGAGAAAACCTTCCAGCTGCGCGTGACAGGGTTCGCTGTCTTCGCCGAGCAGCACGAGAATGTCGATATCCGAGTGTGGGTGAAGTTCCCCGCGGCCATAGCCGCCTACGGCGACCAGGGCGGGCTCCACACCTGACCAGTCGCGACTGTCCCACAGCGCGCCCAGCAGTACGTCCATGAACCAGGAACGCAGGTGTAACAGGTCGGCAACACGGGTGCCGGCATTGAATTGTGAGTCCAGGTATTCGGTTGCCGTTTTCAGCGCCCGCTTGCCGGCTTGCAGCGTGTCACCGGAAGCGATGGCGCTGGCAAAGGCTGCGCTGTCAAAGAGTTCCTTGGGCAGGTCCGGGCTCTTGACATGGGTGGCGTCGGCAGCCTCAGACGTTTTCATCGGAGCGCCGCGTGAAAATTTCGCAGCCGTCGGCCGTCACACCCAGGGTGTGCTCCCACTGGGCCGAGAGCCGGCCATCGCGGGTGGTGACGGTCCAGCCGTCCTTGGCGTTGAGTTTGGTGTGGCGTCGGCCCGCATTGATCATGGGCTCAATGGTGAAGGTCATGCCTTCTTCCAGCACCAGGCCTGTGCCGGGTTTGCCGTAGTGCAGTACCTGGGGATCTTCGTGGAACACCTTGCCGATGCCGTGTCCGCAGTACTCTCGCACTACCGAGTAGTAGTTCTTCTCGGCATGCTCCTGAATCACGGCACCGATGTCGCCCAGGGTAGTGCCCGGGCGCACCAGGTCCAGCGCCTTGTACAGGCATTCCTGCGTCACCTGGATCAGGCGCTGCGCGTGGGGTGCGACCTCACCCACCTCGACCATGATGCTGGTGTCGCCGTGGTAGCCATCCTTGATTACGGTGACATCGATGTTGACGATATCACCCGATTTCAGTTTCTTGGTATCCGAGGGAATGCCATGGCACACCACCTCGTTGATCGATGTGCAGATCGAGCGCGGGAAGCCGTGGTAGTCCAGCGGAGCGGGAATGGCATGCTGAACGCCCGTAATATACTCGTGGCATATCCGGTCCAGTTCACCGGTGGTGATACCGGGCTCTACCCGGGGGCGGATCATCTCCAGAACGTCGGCCGCCAGGCGTCCGGCTACGCGCATTTTCTCGATTTCGTCTGCTGTCTTGATAGAAACTGCCATGCATTACCTGTCATTAAGCCTGATGGGTGATAGCCAGTGGGCGCTGCCACGGCAGCGGGGCTTCGCGGGGTATTCTACAGGATTCGCGGGGCCTGTGAGTAACCTCATGCCTGTAGCGCGTGCCAGCCTCCTCCCGGCCTGCCTGCTCCCGGTACCAGGCCGCGTGAACACTGGTGTACGGCCACGGGGCGAGGTGCCCAGGCCGCGCCATTTCGGCTTCCCTGCAGGGCGTGACTGTGGTATAAAGCGCGCCTTCGTCGGAAGTGGGCCCGGAACGGGGCTGCCTCGAGGAAGAAAACCTAACGTCGCACACATATCGACACCTGCGTCAGGGTGCCGGCCTCGGTCGGTTTGGCGCACGGGATATGTGGAGGCTTAACCCGATACAAGAAAGGTATTTATCATGTCGCAAGTAAGCATGCGCGACCTGCTGCAGGCAGGCGCACACTTTGGTCACCAGACCCGTTACTGGAACCCCAAGATGGATCGTTTCATCTTCGGTGCCCGCAACAAGATCCACATCATCAACCTCGAGCACACTGTGCCCGCCTTCAACGAGGCGCTCGGCCTGATTCAGCGCCTGGCCTCGAACAAGAACAAGATCCTTTTCGTGGGCACCAAGCGTGCAGCGGGCAAGATCATCAAGGAGCAGGCAGACCGTGCCGGTATGCCCTATGTCAGCCACCGTTGGCTGGGTGGCATGCTCACCAACTACAAGACTATTCGCGCGTCAATCAAGCGCCTGCGCGAGCTGGAAGCCCAACAGGCCGACGGCACGTTTGCCAAGCTGACCAAGAAGGAAGCGCTCATGCGCAGCCGCGACATGGAGAAGCTCGAGCGCAGCATTGGCGGTATCAAGGATATGGGTGGCCTGCCTGACGCGTTGTTTGTGATCGACGTCGACCACGAGCGCATCGCCATTACCGAAGCCAACAAGCTGGGTATCCCGGTCATTGGCGTTGTTGACACTAACAGCAACCCCGACGGCGTGGACTACGTGATCCCGGGCAACGACGACGCGATCCGTGCGATCAAACTGTACGTGTCTGCCGTGGCCGACGCCTGCCTTGCGGGCAAGGCGGATGGTGGTGACCAGACTGTTGTGCGCGACGAGTTCGTCGAAGTCGCCGCCGCCGAGCCAGCGGCTCAGTAAGCCTCGCATTCCGGGGTGGCCGCCGCGGTCAACCCCGGATTATCCCGGCCTCCCCGGCGGAGGCACTTTTCAGGAATTCACGGCCCCCAGTGGGCTGTAGCAGGAGGAAACCCATGTCTGCAGCATTGGTCAAGGAACTACGTGAGCGCACCGGTCTGGGCTTGCTCGAGTGCAAAAAAGCCCTCGCAGCCGCCGACGGTGACGTTGAAAAAGCAATTGAAGAACTGCGCAAGTCCAGTGGCATGAAAGCAGCCAAGAAAGCGGGCCGCACCGCCGCGGATGGCGTGGTCTCCACGCGCATTGCCGAAGATGGCAGCTACGGCGTGATTGTTGAAGTGAACAGCGAAACCGACTTTGTGGCGCGCGACGAGAACTTCCTCGGCTTCGTCAGCCGGGTTGTGAATGCGGCCTTTGAAAGCCGCGAAACCGACGTAGCCGCCTTGATGGCTGGCGACCTGGAAGCAGCTCGCGAGTCGCTGGTACAGAAAATCGGTGAAAACATCAGCGTGCGTCGTGTCACCCTGGTAACAGCCGATGCCGGCGTTGTCGGTGCCTATGTGCATGGCAACAACCGCATCGCGGTATTGGTAGAGCTCAAGGGCGGCGACCAGGACCTGGCAAAAGACGTTGCCATGCACGTGGCGGCGGTGAATCCGCAGGTGGTTTCTGCTGAGGACATGCCGGCCGAAGTGATCGAGAAGGAACGCGAGATCTACACGGTGCAGGCGCAGGACTCCGGCAAGCCGGCAGAGATCGTCGAGAAAATGATCGGCGGGCGTATCAAGAAATTCCTGGCCGAAAACAGCCTGATCGAGCAGGCGTTCGTCAAAGACCCGGATATCACGGTAGGCAAGCTGGTATCGGCGGCAGGCGCGTCAGTCGCGTCGTTTGTCCGCTTCGAAGTGGGTGAAGGTATCGAGAAAGAGCAGGTCGACTTCGCAGCCGAGGTCGCTGCCCAGCTCAAGGGCTGAGGCTCGTCAGGTCAATGAAAACGGGGCTTCGGCCCCGTTTTTTATGGGCAGGGCAGAAGGTCCGGCGGGACTTTCTCCGGCGCGGCACTAGGGTGCGGCGGGTTTGTCCTGTATTATGCGCTCAGTTCGGGAGACAACCGTTATGCCACAGGCTTCAGGCGACAAAAAGTATAAACGGATACTGCTAAAACTCAGTGGCGAGGCCCTGACCGGTAGCGAGAAGTTCGGGATTGATCCCCGTATCCTCGACCAGTTGGCGCTGGAAATCGGCCAGCTGGTGGGTATTGGTGTGCAGGTGGGCATCGTCGTCGGCGGGGGCAACCTGTTCCGGGGCGCGGCTCTACAGTCTGCAGGGCTTGACCGGGTAACCGGTGATCACATGGGTATGCTGGCAACCGTGATGAACGCGCTGGCCCTGCGTGATGCGCTGGAGCGGTCGAACATCGCGACACAGGTCATGTCCTCCATCCCCATGAGCGGCGTTGTCGATCACTACGACCGGCGCAAGGCGATTCGGGCCCTGAGTAACGGCGATGTGGTCATATTCTGTGCCGGTACCGGGAATCCGTTTTTCACCACCGATTCCGCCGCTTGTCTGCGGGGCATTGAAGTGGATGCCCAGTTGGTAATGAAAGCGACCAAGGTGGATGGCGTGTATTCTGCAGACCCGATGAAATTCAGCGATGCCGTTAAATACGAGGAGCTGAGTTACGACGAGGTGCTGGACAAGAAACTGGAAGTGATGGATCTCACGGCGATTTGCCTGTGCCGCGATCACCGCATGCCTGTACGCGTCTTCAAAATGGAAGACCGGGGTGCGCTGCTCAGTATCGTGCGCGGTGGCCAGGAAGGGACCCTGATCCAGTAGCCCTATTGCAGCGCAAGGAGATTCAAAGGTGATTGAAGATATCAAAGCCGAAGCCCACGAGCGGATGGAAAAAAGTGTCGAGGCGTTGGTGCACCATTTCAACAAAATCCGCACGGGCCGGGCCCACCCCAGTATTCTCGATGGCATCCGCGTCGAATACTACGGTTCCGAATCCCCCCTGAACCAGGTAGCGAATATCAGCGTGGAAGATGCGCGCACGCTCATGGTGACGGCGTGGGATCGCTCCCTGACACCGAAAATAGAGCGCGCCATCCTCAAGTCGGACCTTGGGCTCAACCCCTCCACGGCGGGTGAGGTGATTCGGATTCCCATGCCGATGCTCACCGAGGAGACGCGCAAGGGTTTCACCCGGCAGGCGCGCGCGGAAGCGGAGGCGGCGCGTGTTTCGGTGCGCAATGCCCGCCGTGATGCCATGAGCATGCTGAAAGAGCTGGTCAAGGAGAAGGATATCAGTGAGGACGACGAGCGCCGCGGTCAGGAAGTGGTGCAGAAACTGACCGACAGCTTCACGGACCGCATTGAGAAAATGCTGGCGGAGAAAGAAGCTGACCTGATGGAAATTTGAGCCCGTCGGCCGCATGCCCAGCCGCGAATCACCAGGCCAGCCGGAACACACCCCGGTCCCGCGTCATGTCGCCATCATCATGGATGGCAATAACCGCTGGGCGCGACGCCAGTCTCTACCCGGCGCCGCGGGTCATCGTGCGGGTGTCGAGGCCGTCCGCGGCGTGTTGCGTTCCTGTCAGCAGCATGGCATTGAAGTGCTTACCCTGTTCGCCTTCAGCAGCGAAAACTGGGGGCGCCCTCGTCCCGAAGTGCGGGCCTTGCTCGCGCTGCTCTCGCGGTATCTACGCAACGAGGTCCGCGACCTGCACAAGGACGGTGTGCGCTTGCGCTTCATGGGTGAGCGCCGCCGTTTCAGTGAGCGGTTGCAGCGCCTGATGGCGAACGCCGAGTTCCTCACCCGAGACAATACGGTAGCCACGGTCGTGCTCGCCGTTGACTATGGCGGCCGCTGGGATATTACCCAGGCGTCCCGGCAACTTGCGGCGCGAGTGCAAGCGGGCGAAATGACCGTTGAGGATATCGACGAGTCGTCGCTGTCGCGTGCCATGGCGCTGGGCGACCTGCCGGCGCCCGACCTATGTATCCGCACTGGAGGCGATGCACGCATCAGCAATTTCATGTTGTGGCAGTTTGCCTACAGCGAGTTGTATTTCACTAATACGTTGTGGCCCGATTTTGGTGAGCTGGAGTTCGCCCGCGCACTGTCTGACTACGGCCGGCGCGAGCGCCGCTTTGGCTTGCGTGAGTCCGATGCGCTGGCCTCCGGAGCACAGGATGCTTAAACAACGGGTAGTCACTGCGCTGGCCATGGCGGGCCTCTTTCTGGCCGCGGTCCTGTTCCTGCCGTTGTTCTGGCTGGCGTGCCTGCTCGCGGCCGTGGTCTGTCTCGGTGGCTGGGAGTGGGCCCGGCTTGCCGGTTGGCAGGCACCCCTGTCGCGCGGTGTGTATGTGGTGATACTCGGCCTGCTGCTGGCTGCGCTGTTCACTTACGCGGAGCTGGGGTTGGCGCCTAAGCGGGAGCAGGTGCAGCCGGTGCTGGGTATAGCCTGTCTGTGGTGGTCGTTTTCCCTGTTGTGGGTCAAGAGCTACCCGGCCAGCGCGGTCCTCTGGCGCAGCCGCCTGATGCGCAGCCTTATGGGTTTGCTGATTCTCGCCTGCGCCTGGCTGGCGGCCGTGTACCTGTTGGCCTTTCCGCGCGGCGGCTTGTTGCTGGTCGCCATGGTGGTCATTGTGGCGGTTACAGACATAGGTGCGTATTTTGCCGGCACCCGCTTTGGTCGCCACAAGCTTGCCGTGCATGTCAGCCCCGCCAAGACCTGGGAAGGGTTCTGGGGGGGGGTGGCCTGTGCAACGCTGTTGGCGGTGGTACTGTGGTCACTGCTGCCGCCGCGTATGGCGCATATTTCCCTCGGTGCGGTCATTGCCGTGGTCGTGACCACAGCGCTGGCATCTGTCGTCGGTGACCTGACGGTCAGCATGGTCAAGCGCGAAAGCGGCGTGAAAGACAGCGGGTCACTGCTGCCCGGGCACGGTGGGTTGCTCGATCGCCTGGACAGCCTGTGCAGTGCAGCCCCGGTATTTGCCCTCGGCCTTCTGCTGGCGGGGTGGTAGCCGTGGCGGGGGTGCAACAGGTGGCAGTGCTGGGAAGCACGGGGTCAATCGGGGTCAGTACGCTGGACGTGATTGCGCGTCATCCGCAGCGGTTTCGCGCCTGGGCGCTGGCCGCCAACCGGTCGGTCGACACACTCGCCGCACAGTGCCGTGAGTTTCAGCCGCGCTATGCAGTGATGGTGGACCCGGACGCGGCCGATACCCTGCGCACAGAGCTTGCCGGGGAATGCGATACCGAGGTGCTGGCGGGGCCTGAGGGCCTGCAGCAGGTGGCTTCTCACGCCGAGGTTGATGCCGTGATGGCGGCGATCGTGGGTGCGGCGGGGTTGCCTTCGACCCTGGCAGCCGCGGAGGCGGGCAAGCGCCTGCTGCTGGCGAACAAGGAATCCCTGGTCATGGCCGGGCACTTGCTGATGGCGGCCGCGCGCAAGGCGGGTGCCGTTATTCTGCCCATAGACAGCGAGCACAATGCCATTTTCCAATGCCTGCCGGCGGCGCAGGCTGGCGCCCCCGGATTGGAGGGGGTCAGCAAGATTCTCCTCACGGCTTCCGGCGGGCCTTTTCGCAGTTGGTCGGCTGAGGCCATCGCGGCCGCGACGCCGGCGCAGGCCTGCGCCCACCCCAACTGGTCCATGGGCCGGAAGATTTCGGTGGACTCCGCAACCCTCATGAACAAAGGCCTGGAGTTGATCGAAGCCTGCTGGCTGTTTGATGTCGCACCTTCCCGGGTGGAAATTGTGGTGCACCCCGAGAGCATTGTGCACTCGCTGGTGCAGTATGTAGACGGGTCCGTGCTGGCGCAGCTCGGTAACCCCGATATGCGCACGCCCATCGCCTACGGGCTCGGCTGGCCGCAGCGCATCGACGCGGGGGTCGCGCCACTCGACCTGGTGGCACTTTCCAGACTGCACTTTGAAGCCCCGGATGAAACCCGCTTCCCGTGCCTGCGGCTGGCGCGGGAGGCCACCGCTGCCGGTGGTACTGCCCAGGCTGTGTGCAATGCGGCCAATGAAATTGCCGTGGAGGCGTTTTTGGCGGGCGGAATCGGCTTCGCTGCCATTCCCCGGGTGATTGAGGCGACGCTCTCTGCCGTTCCCTCTGTTGAACCCACCTCGCTTGGCGTGGTCGAAGCAGCGGACCGGGATGCCCGCGAAGTGGCGGCATGGCATGTGACGCGCAGTGGCGGCCGGCAGAGCCCCGGCGGAGAAAAGTAATGGATCTGGCCTACACTATCGCTATAACGGTGCTCACCCTGGGTGTACTCGTTGCTGTGCACGAGTTCGGTCACTTCTGGGTGGCGCGTCGTTGCGGCGTAAAGGTGTTGCGCTTTTCGATCGGTTTTGGCAAATCCCTGTACACCTGGCATGACCGGCATGGAACGGAGTTCTGTGTGGCGGTCATCCCGCTGGGCGGATACGTGAAAATGCTCGATGAGCGAGAGGGCGAGGTGGCGCTGGGCGAGCAGGCGCTGGCGTTCAACCGCAAGCCGGTGTTGCAGCGCATTGCCGTGGTCGCGGCCGGCCCCATTGCCAACTTTCTGCTCGCGATCGTCGCCTACTGGTTCCTGTTCATGGCTGGCGAAAGCGGCTACGCCCCGGTTATCGGCGCTGTGAAGGCCGGGTCTGTCGCGGATATGGCCGGCCTCGAGGCGGGGCAGGAGATCGTCGCAATTGATGGTGAGGAAACACCGACTTGGCAGGCCCTGAGTTTTCGTCTGCTGGACCGTATCGGCGACACCGGTACCGTCCACTTCAGCGTCAAGTATCCCGACTCGGGCATGATTTACGAATCCGAGGGAACCCTGCAGCAGTGGCTGGGCGCTGACGAATCCCCCGATCTGCTGGCTGGCCTGGGTATCACCCCCTATGCGCCCGCTGTGCCACCCGTGGTGAGCGAGGTTGTAGCGGACAGCCCGGCGGAGCGCGCCGGCCTGATGGCGGGAGACCGCGTGTTGAGCGCCGACGGCACCCCCATGGCGGAATGGATGGAGTGGGTGGAGTACGTGCGAGCGCGGCCCGGGCAGGTGATCAGCCTGGCGGTGGAGCGCGGCGATGACACGGTGGCAATGCAAATCACCCCCGAGGTGGCAACCCTCGCGGACGGCGAAACGATCGGTCGTGTGGGTATCGCCGTGTCCATGCCGGAATTGCCGGAAGGCATGTTACGGGAGTTCGAGCGCGGGCCCGTGACGTCTCTGGGTGCGGCATTTGTGCGCACGGGAGACCTGGTGGGCTTTACTCTCAGCTCAATCAAGAAGATGATCCAGGGCCTGATCTCACCAAAAAACTTGAGTGGCCCCATCACCATTGCTAAAGTGGCGTCCGCCTCGGCAAAGTCGGGGCTGGAGTCCTATATCGGCTTTCTGGCCCTGCTCAGTGTCAGCCTCGGAGTTTTGAATCTGTTGCCCATTCCGGTGCTTGATGGTGGCCATTTGCTGTATTACACCGTGGAGCTGCTGGCGGGGCGTCCAGTGCCCGAAAAGGTGCAAATGGTGGGGTACCAGCTGGGCCTGTTTCTGATTCTCGGGGTCATGGCTCTGGCTTTATATAACGATTTCGCGCGCCTGTAGGGTTGGGCAACCCGGGCAATGACACATCAAGGACCTTGGGGTCGGGCCTCACCAGTGGTTGGGACTATTTTGAAAAAACGCATTAATCTGCTGCTGGCACTCGCTTTGCTGCTGCTCGCTCCGCTGGGCCAGGCCCAGGACGCCTCCTTTATTGTCGCGGATATTCGCGTGGAGGGTCTGCAGCGTATTTCCGCCGGCTCCGTGTTTGCCGCGATGCCGCTTGCCGTGGGGGACCTGGTTAACGCCGAGGCCATCCGCGCGGCCTCCCGCAGCCTGTTTGCGACCGGCAACTTTGACGATATCCGTATTGGGCGGGATGGCAACGTGCTGGTGGTGATTGTTGCCGAGCGGCCGAGTATCAGTGAAATCAATATCGAAGGTAACAAGGCAATCGAAACCGAGGCCTTGCTCGATGGCCTGCGCGGTGCCGGCCTCGCGATCGGTCAGGTGTTCCAGCGCTCGACCCTGGAAGGTATGCAACTCGAACTACAGCGCCAGTATGTTCAACAGGGTCGCTACGATGCGAACATCGAAACGGAAGTACTGCCCGAGCCGCGCAACCGGGTCGCGATCAATATTGATGTGGACGAGGGCACAGTCGCCGCCATCAAGCACATTAACGTGGTGGGTAACGAGGTGTTCAGCGACGAGGAACTCACCGATCTGCTGGAATTGCAGACGACCGGCTGGTTTTCGTTTTTTACCAACGATGACAAGTATTCTCGCGAGAAACTGACCGGGGACCTGGAGAGGCTCAACTCCTATTACCTCGACCGCGGTTACCTGCAGTTCACCATCAATTCCACTCAGGTCTCTGTGTCTCCCGACAAGCGCTCGGTCTACATTACCGCGAACGTCACCGAGGGCGAGAAGTTCACCGTGAGCAGTGTCGACCTCTCCGGTGATCCGGTGTTGCCCGAAAGCGACCTGCGACGCTTTATCCTCGTAGGGGAGGGGCAGACCTTCTCCCAGCAGCAGGTCACTTCCACCGAAGAATTCATTACCCGCCGGCTGGGCAACGAGGGCTACAACTTCGCCAAGGTCACCGGCATACCAGAAGTGAACGAGGACGATAACACCGTGGGCCTCAAGTTCTTTGTTGACCCGGGCAAGCGCACCTACGTGCGCCGGATCAGCTTCGAGGGCAACCAGAAAACAGCGGATGAAGTGCTGCGTCGCGAGATGCGCCAGATGGAAAGCGCGCCGGCTTCTGCCTCTGCGATTGAGCAGTCCCGTATCCGCCTGGAACGGCTGGGGTATTTCAGCAAGGCGACCGTGGAAACACCCGAAGTGGCGGGCCACGATGACCTGATCGACGTCGACTTCACGGTGGAGGAGCAGTCCTCCGGTAGCATCGGCGCGAGCTTTGGCTACGCCCAGGACGCCGGCCTGATCTTCGGCCTGAACCTGCAGCAGGACAACTTCCTGGGCACCGGGCGGCGCATCGGCATTGGCCTCAACTCGTCGCGCTATCAGGACCTGTACAACTTCAGCTACACCAACCCCTATTTCACCGAAGATGGCGTGAGCCGCGGTTTCAACGTCTTCTACCGCTCTACCGACCTGTCGGAGATCAACGTCGCGCGCTACACCACCGACACCCTCGGTGCAGCGCTCAACTTTGGCTACCCCATCAAGGAGACCCAGCGTCTGGGGTTCAGTTTCGGGGTGGCCAACACGGATATCACCGCCGGTCGCTTTGCTGTGCAGGAGATCAAGGCCAGCCCGCGCCTGATCGATGGCGTAGAAGGCTTTTTCGAGAGCAACCTGTTGCCCGACGGTACCTTTTCGGCCCCGGAAGTGTTTCGCCCGTTGGAGGAACTGCCTGACGGTGCGCTGACCATTCCCGAGGAGCCCGGCTTCCTCGACCTGAACGGCGATGAGTATCTCAACTGGACCACCTCGCTGAGCTGGAACCAGTCCACGCTCAACCGCGGTATTCTCGCCACGCGCGGCGAGGCGCAGTCTCTGGTGTTCGAGGTGGCGGTGCCGGGCTCCGATGCACAGTTCTACAAGCTGGTGTACCGCGGTGAGAAATTCATGCCCATTACCGAGGAATGGATTGTGCGCTTCCGCACCGAACTGGGCTATGGTGACGGTTACGGCGATACCACTAACTTGCCGTTCTTCGAGCACTTTTTCTCCGGCGGTTTTGGCTCCGTGCGCGGCTTCGAGAGCAACACTCTGGGCCCTCGTGGTACCCCCGCGGCACTGTATGACATCAACCAGCCGGTGACCGCGATTGACGAGGACGGTAACGCGACCGAAGTGGGCGGCCCCGATGGCAGCCAGTTTGGTTACCGCTATGACCCGGATACCGGCAAGCTGACTTTCAGCGTGCCCGACACCACGCCTGACCCCTTCGGTGGTAACGCCCTGATTGAAGGCAGCGTCGAATTGCTGTTCCCGTTGCCGTTCCTGAAGGATCGCAGCAAGCTGCGCTCCGCGTTCTTTTTCGATGTGGGTAACGTATTCAACACCAAGTGCTCCAGCAACCAGCTGAACTGCTTTGATATCGATGCGGATGAACTCCGTTACTCGGTCGGTGTCGGTGTTACATGGATTACCGGTTTCGGCCCCATGAGTTTCAGCCTTGCCAAGCCGCTCAACGAGTCCCCCGAAGATGAGCGCGAGATTTTCCAGTTCACACTGGGTCGGGGTTTCTGATCATTTTTTCTGACATTGGAGTGTATTGTGTCTAAAGTCCTCAAAACCGTATGTATTACCGCCGCACTGTTGCTGCCGACCCTCGGTTGGGCGCAGGGCAAGATCGCCGTGGTCAACCTGGAGCAGGCTATTCTGCAAACGGACCACGCGCAGAAGCGCCTGACCGCCGAGCGTAGCAATGACGCCTACAAATCCGACAAGGCGGAATTCGACCGCCTGAAGGAAGAACTGGACAAGATGGTCAAGGACTACCAGAAGGATTCCGCGGTCATGAGCCAGGACCAGCAGTTGTCAGCGCGCCGCAGCCTCGCCAGCAAGCAGGCTGACCTTGAGCACGTTGCAGGCAAGCTGCAGCAGACAGAGCAAGAGGTAGGTCAGCAGCTGTTGCAGGAAATGTCGCCCAAGGTGCAGGAAGTCCTGCAAGAGCTCATCTCCACCGAAGGCATTGGCCTGTTGTTGCAGCGCGGTTCCGTGATTCACGCAGATGCGGGCTACAGCATTACCGCCAAGGTAACGGACAAGCTCAACCAGGCTTTCACCGAGTAAGCCCTTATGCGTACCCTGGGAGAGCTGGCCACATTCCTGGGGGTCGACCTGCGCGGTGACCCATCGCTGACGGTGACGGGCATCGCGCCGCTGGGGCGAGCTGATGCGAAGCAGTTGTCCTTTCTGGCTAATGCCCGCTACCTGGGGCAGCTGGAGCAGACCCGGGCGGGCGCCGTTATTCTGCGGCCAGACCAGGCCGAGCGCTGCCCTGTCGCCTGTCTGCTCGCAGAGAATCCCTATCTGGCCTTTGCCCGGGCCACCGCCCTGTTTGTCGACGAGAGCACAGCTGAACCCGGCGTGCACCCGAGTGCGACTGTCTCGCCCGGGGCGACGCTCGCAGCGGGCGTGTCAGTCGGAGCCAACGTGGTGATAGACGCCGGCGTCGAGATCGCTGCTGGCGTGGTGCTGGGCGCCAACTGCGTGATTGGCGAGCGCTGCCGCATCGGCGCGGGTACGCGCCTGCACCCCGGCGTTGTGCTCTACCGCGACGTGGTGATCGGCGAGCATTGCACGCTGCACGCCAATGCAGTACTTGGCGCCGACGGCTTTGGTTTTGCCCCCAGCCCCGAGGGTTGGCAGAAAATCCACCAGCTCGGTGGCGTACGCATTGGTGATCGCGTGGAGATCGGTGCCTGTACTACGGTCGATCGTGGCGCCCTGGAAGACACCGTGGTCGAAGATGGCGCGATTATCGATAACCTGGTGCAAATCGCTCACAATTGCCACATCGGCAAAAATACCGCGATAGCCGGTTGCACGGGGCTGGCGGGAAGCACGATTATAGGCGCGAACTGCACGCTCGCTGGTGGCGTTGGTGTTGTTGGTCACGTCGAAATCTGCGACAACGTGCATGTCACGGGTATGACCATGGTTACCAAGTCCATTACCGAGCCCGGTTCCTATTCGTCGGGAACGCCGATGGCCTCCACCCGGGACTGGAAGCGCAGCGCTGTGCGTTTTGCACAGTTGGACAGCATCCAGAAGCGCCTCGCGGGACTGGAAAAACAGCAACAGCAGTGATCGTGGGGGACCCGCAGTTTGATCATGGACATTTCCGAAATTCGTAACCATTTGCCGCACCGTTATCCCTTTCTACTCGTGGATAGGGTGCTGGAGCTGAACCTTGGCGAGTCCATCGTCGCCTGCAAGAACCTCACCATCAACGAGCCTTTTTTCAACGGTCACTTCCCGGAGAAACCTGTTTTCCCCGGCGTCATGTTGCTGGAAGCGATGGCCCAGGCGGCAGGTATTCTGGGGTTCCAATCCATGAATAAAACCCCGGCCGATGGTTCCATGTACTACTTTGTCGGCGCCGATGACCTGCGCTTCAAACGCCCCTGTGTGCCGGGCGACCAGGTCATGTTGCGGGCAAAGATTCTCTCGGACCGACGCGGCATCTGGAAGTTTGCGGTCAGTTCCGATGTCGACGGCGCCCTGTGCGCCTCTGCCACGATTCTCTGTGCCGATCGCTGAGCCATGATTCACAGCCAGGCCATCGTAGACCCCTCAGCCACCGTTGCCGACGACGTTGAGGTTGGCCCCTGGACGCTGATAGGTCCCGGCGTCGAGATTGGCCCGGGCTGCAAGATAGAATCCCATGTGGTGATCAAGGGGCCCACGCGAATAGGCGCGGGGAACCATATCTACCAGTTCTCGACGATTGGCGAGGCAACCCCGGATCTCAAATACCGCGATGAGCCCACCTACCTGGTGATCGGTGACAACAACATCATTCGCGAGAATGTGACGATTCACCGCGGCACGGTGCAGGACCGGGCGGAAACGACGATTGGCAACAACAATCTCATCATGGCGTATGTGCACATCGGCCACGACTCCTGTATCGGTAACCACACGATTCTGGTGAATAACACGGCGCTTGCGGGCCACGTCAAGGTGGGTGACTGGGCCATCCTCAGCGGCTACACGCTGGTGCATCAGTTCTGCAAGATTGGCGCGCACAGTTTCAGCGGCATGGGCACGGCGATAGGCAAGGATGTGCCGGCCTATGTCACGGTCAGTGGCGCCCCCGCAGAAGCCAAGACCATCAATATCGAGGGGCTGCGCCGCCGTGGTTTTTCCTCCGAGGCCATCAGCCAGCTGCGGCGCGCCTTCAAGATCGTTTATCGGCAGGGTTTGACCCTGGAGCTGGCGATACAGCGCCTGGAGACCATGCTGCGCGAGACGCCCGAGGTGCAGGTAATGATCGATTCCATACGCGCCTCGGAGCGCGGCATCGTCCGCTAGTGGCGGGCAGTCGCCTGCGCGTTGGTATACTCGCTGGCGAGGCGTCTGGCGATATCCTGGGCTCACGTCTTCTCTCAGCCCTGCGGCGTCGTTACCCGGATTTGCAGGTTGAGGGTATCGGCGGGCCGTTAATGCAGGCGCAGGGCCTGCACAGCCTGTTTCCGATGGACCGCCTCTCGGTCATGGGTTTCGTTGAGCCCCTCAAACGCCTGCCGGAATTGCTGGGCATTCGACGCAGTGTCTATCAGCACTTCCTGGCCAACCCCCCGGATGTGTTTATCGGCATCGATTCTCCCGATTTCTGCCTGCGTCTGGAGGCCAGGCTGCGCCGCGCCGGTATTAAAACGGTGCATCTGGTCAGCCCCTCGGTATGGGCCTGGCGCCAGGGGCGTATCCGCACCATTCGCCGGGCCGTGGACCGCATGTTGTGCCTGTTTCCCTTTGAAACTGCTATTTACCACCAGCACGGTATTGCCGCTGACTTTGTCGGGCACCCGCTGGCGGACGAGATTCCTTTATTCACCGAACGGGAGCACGCCCGGCGCGCGCTGGGGCTGGCAGAGGAGGGGCGCTTGCTGGCCCTGCTGCCGGGCAGCCGCAGTGGCGAGGTGGCCGCGTTGACGCCGCTGTTTCTCGAGGTGGCGCGGCGACTGGCGGCGGCGGACCCGGAGCTGCGCTTTGCCCTGCCGGCAGCCAATGTGGAGCGCGAGGCGCAGATTGCCAGCTTGTTGCAACAGGCGCCAAATCTCCCACTCACGCTGGTGCAGGGGCGCTCCCGGGAGGTGATGGCAGCGGCGGACGCGGTGTTGCTGGCCTCGGGGACGGCCACGCTGGAGGCCCTGCTGGTGCAGCGGCCGATGGCCGTCGCCTACCGCATGGCGCCCCTGAGTTGGGCACTGGTGTCGCGGCTGGTGCGCATTCCCTTTGCCGCCTTGCCCAATATTCTCGCAGGGCGGGCGCTGGTGCCTGAGCTTATCCAGGCGGATGCAACGCCGTCGGGCCTGGTGGCGGCCGTGCAGCCGCTGCTTTATAACGCCAAGGTCGCCGCTGAGCAACGCCAGGCGTTCGCCGCTATCCATCAGTCTCTGGCGCTCGGTTTCGGCGAACGCTGCGCGGATGCGATAGAGGCTCTGCTGAGCGACCGCGCACGATGAACGATCTGCCGGGTATAGACCCGGATACCCCCGGCGTGGCGGGTGTTGACGAAGTAGGCCGTGGGCCGCTGGCGGGCGACGTGGTCGCAGCGGCGGTGATTCTCGACCCGGGCAATCCCGTGGCTGGCTTGCGCGACTCCAAGAAGTTGAGTGCCAAGCGTCGGGAAATCCTGGCTGTGCAGATCCGCGAACAGGCCGTGGCCTGGGCGATCGGGCGAGCGTCAGTGGCCGAAATCGACAGTCTGAACGTGCTGCAGGCGTCCCTGCTGGCCATGCGCCGCGCGGTCGAAGCGCTGCAGCCCCAGCCCGTGGCTGTTCTGGTTGATGGCAACCGTCTGCCGGTCTGGTCCTATCCGGCACAGGCCGTGATCGGCGGTGACGATAGTGTCGCGGCAATTGCCGCGGCCTCGATTCTGGCCAAGGTGCAGCGGGATGCCGAGCTCGCGGATATCGACAGGCGCTATCCGGGCTACGGTTTTGCCAGCCACAAAGGCTACCCCACGGCGCAGCATTTGCAGGCATTGCGGCAGCTGGGAGTGACTCCGGTGCACCGCCGCAGCTTCGCGCCGGTCAAAAACCTGTTGCCGGAGACGCACCGGGGGTAAACTTGCCCCATGAGCGATTTCGTACATCTCCGGCTGCACACTGAATACTCCCTGGTTGACGGCATGGTCCGCGTCAAGCCGCTTGTCGAGCGCGTGGCGACACTGGGCATGGCTGCGGTGGCAGTCACCGACTGCTGCAATTTCTACGCGCTGGTAAAGGTGTACAAGGCGGCGCTGGGCGCGGGGATAAAGCCGATCTTTGGCGTTGACCTGCGTGTTCTCGACGAGGATGACCCTGAGCGCGCATACCCGCTGTGCCTGCTGGCGATGAACGATGCGGGTTACCGCAACCTCACGGTGCTGATTTCCCGCGCCTATACGGAGGGCCAGTACCTCGGCGATCCGTATGTGCACAAAGCCTGGCTGGCGGAACGCAGCGAGGGGATTATTGCCCTGTCCTGCGGTGCGGCAGGGGACGTGGGCCAGGCACTGCTGGCCGGTCGGGCAGCGCAGGCCGAGGCGCGTGCGGCCCACTGGATGACGCTGTACCCGGGTCGGTTTTACCTGGAGTTGCATCGCACCGGGCGGGAAGGCGATGAGTCGCACCTGCATGCGGCCGTCGACCTTGCCGGGCGCCTCGCCTGCCCGGTTGTGGCCACCAACGATGTGCGTTTTCTCGACGCCAGCGAATTCGAAGCGCACGAGGCGCGTGTTTCCATCCGCGAGGGGCGCACCCTCGACGATCCGCGGCGCGTGCGCGCCTACACCGACCAGCAGTACCTGCGCTCACCGGCGGAAATGGCAGAGCTGTTTGCCGACATACCGGAGGCCTTGCAGAACTCCGTGGAGATAGCCCGGCGCTGTAACCTGGTGCTGGAATTGGGCAAGCCCTATCTCCCGGACTATCCGGTGCCCGCCGGTCTGACTATGGATGCCTATTTTCGCCAGTTGTCTCACGAGGGACTGGACCAGCGCCTGGCGCGTCTTTTTGACCCGTCGAGCGACAGCTTCCGCGAGCGGCAGGTGGAATATCGTGCGCGGCTCGATTTCGAGCTGGATACCATCATCCAGATGGGTTTTCCCGGCTACTTCCTGATCGTGATGGATTTTATTCGCTGGGCCAAACAGCACGATATTCCCGTGGGGCCTGGCCGTGGCTCCGGTGCCGGCTCGCTGGTGGCCTATGCGCTGGAGATCACCGACCTCGATCCGCTGCAGTATGACCTGCTGTTCGAACGCTTTCTCAATCCGGAGCGGGTGTCCATGCCCGACTTCGACGTCGATTTCTGCATGGATCGGCGCGACCGGGTGATTGATTATGTCGCTGATACCTACGGCCGGGAGGCCGTCTCCCAGATCATCACCTTTGGCACCATGGCGGCGAAGGCCGTTGTGCGCGACGTGGCCCGGGTGCAGAACAAACCCTACAGCCTGGGTGACAAGCTGTCCAAGATGATCCCGTTTGAAGTGGGGATGACGCTGGAAAAAGCCCTGGAACAGGAGGAAGTGCTGCGGGACTTCCTCGCCGAGGATAACCAGGCACTGGAAATCTGGGACATGGCGGTGCAACTGGAAGGCATTACGCGCAACGTGGGCAAGCACGCCGGCGGCGTGGTGATAGCGCCTTCCCGCTTGACGGATTTCTCGCCGCTGTACTGCGATGAAGCAGGCGGTGGCCTCGTAACCCAGTACGACAAAGGCGACGTGGAAGACGCGGGCCTGGTCAAGTTCGACTTTCTCGGCCTGCGTACCCTGACGATCATCGACTGGGCTGTGCACATGATCAACGCCGTGCGCGCGCAGCAGGGTGAAGCTGCGCTGGATATCAGCGCGATCCCGCTGGACGATGCTGCGAGCTTCAGGTTGCTACAGGCGGCGGAAACTACCGCGGTATTCCAGCTGGAATCCCGCGGTATGAAAGATCTGATCAAACGCCTGAAGCCGGACTGCTTTGAAGACATCATCGCCCTGGTGGCCCTGTTCCGGCCGGGCCCGCTGCAGTCAGGCATGGTGGATAACTTCATCAACCGCAAACACGGCCGTGAGAAAATCTCCTATCCGGACCGTGAGTACCAGCATCTGCTGCTCAAGCCCATTCTGGAGCCGACCTACGGCATTATCCTCTACCAGGAGCAGGTCATGCAGATCGCCCAGGAGCTGGCGGGTTACAGCCTGGGCGAGGCCGACCTGCTGCGTCGTGCCATGGGCAAGAAAAAACCCGAGGAAATGGCCAAGCAGCGCGCCGTGTTTGAGGAGGGTGCCCGCAGCAAGGGCATCGATGGCGAACTCGCCATCCGCATTTTTGACCTGGTGGAAAAATTTGCCGGCTACGGCTTCAACAAGTCGCACTCCGCTGCCTATGCCCTGGTCTCCTACCAGACCGCCTGGCTGAAAACCCATTACCCGGCACATTTTATGGCGGCGGTGATGAGTTCGGAACTGCAGAACACCGACAAGATCGTGGTGTTTGTCGAGGAATGCCGCGCCATGCAGCTGGCGCTGCGGCTGCCGGATGTCAACGAAGGGCAGTACATGTTCACCGTGGACGCGCAGAATGCGATCATCTACGGCCTCGGTGCAATCAAGGGGCTCGGCGAGGGGCCGGTGGAAAACCTGCTGCGTGCGCGCGACGAGGGTGGCCCGTTTCGCGACCTGTTCGATTTCTGTGCTCGCACTGATCCGCGCAAGGTCAATCGACGGGCGATTGAGGCGCTGATCCGTGCCGGTGCATTCGATCGCCTGAACACCGACCGCTGGGTGCTGCTGGCGGCGCTGGACGATGCCTTGAAAACCGCAGAGCAAAGCGCGAACAACCGTGAGTGTGGCATTGCAGACCTGTTTGGCGAGGTGGTGTCGGATGCGTCCCAGGAGGCGGGCGATGTGTACGCGGCGTTTCGGTCCGCGCGCCCCTGGTCTGCGCGCGAACGACTCAGTGGCGAGAAAGACACGCTGGGACTTTACGTAACCGGTCACCCCATTGATGAGTACGCCGAAGAATTGAAGCGTTTCGCGCCTACGTTGATTGGTGATTTGCGCGCGGACAAACAGGGCAACCAGATGCTCGCCGGCCTCATCGTGGCCAGCCGCACCATGAAAACCAAGCGTGGTGACACCATCGCGATTCTGCAGTTGGACGACCGCAGCGCGCGCATCGAGGTTACCGTCTACCCGGAAACCCTGAGTGAAAAGCGCGATCTGTTGGTGAAGGACCAGATTGTCATTGTTGAGGGCAGTGTGGCCCACGATGATTATTCAGGCGGATTGTCGGTGCGTGCGCGGGATGTGCATAGCCTGCAATCGATCCGCGAATCCCACGCGGCCGAGCTGACGATTGAAGTGACACAGGCCAGCCTCGACGATGCGCTTGCCGACCGTTTGGCGCAGGCTCTCGGCGCCGCGGGCGGCGGACGTTGCCCGGTATCCTTGTGGTACCAGCAGCCGGCCGGTCGCGCGCGTATCCGGCTGGGCGAGCGCTGGGCAGTCACCCCCAGCGATGAGCTCCTGCAGCAGCTGCGTGACTGCGTGGGCCAGACGCAGGTTGCATTGCAATACGCATGACCAAGGGGTAGCGGCGGGGCCCGGTTCGAACTGCTGCACTGCCCGGAAGTCTCTCACCGGTTTCGTTTGCTCTGCCCCTCATGCCTGCCAGAATGGTGCGGCTGCGGAAAGCACGTCGTCATATAACAACAGAGGGAAAGTCTCATGCTGCTGCAAGACAAGGTCGTTATCGTCTCAGGAATTGGCCCCGGGCTGGGTCAGGAATTGTCCACCCTGGCGGCCCGGGAGGGCGCCAGTGCTGTGGTGCTGGCGGCCCGCACGCCGGCCAAACTGGATACCGCCGAGGCCGAGATTCAGGCGCTGGGCCGGAATACCAAAGTACTCAAGGTGGTGACGGATATCGCCGATGAGGCACAGTGCAAGGCGCTGGCGGATGCCACCGTAGAGGCATTCGGGCGTATTGATGTCCTGTTCAATAGCGCCTACGACCCGGGCAGCTTTGAACCGATCGCCGAGGCTGACCTGAATGGCTGGCGGCGCAGTATGGAGGTGAATTTCTTTGGCACCATGCAACTGACCCAGGCCTGTATTCCCCCTATGCGTGCTGGCGGTGGTGGCGCCATCGTCATGATTGCGACCATGGTGGAGCACAAGCCCCTGGCCACCCAGGGGGGCTACGGTGCGTCCAAGTCCGCGTTGCGCGCGGCCACCAAGCACCTCGCCCTGGAGCTGGGAGGCGACAATATTCGCGTCAACAGCTGCCACATGGGCTGGATGTGGGGCCCGGCGGTAGAGGGCTATTTCGACTGGCAATCCCAGGCGTCAGGCCGCAGCAAGGAAGAGCTCATGGCCGAGGTCACGCGCAGTATTCCGCTGGGCCATATTCCGGACGATGGCGACTGTGCCAAGGCCGCCGTGTTTCTCGGGTCCGACTATGCGCGCGTGGTGACCGGTGCTGCGCTCGACGTCAACGGCGGCGAGTACATGCCCCTGTAAGCGGAGCGCGGTGATGTTCTACGGTTGGTGGCTGGTCGGTGTTGCCTTTCTGGTGTTGATGGTCAGCAATGGCAGCATCATGTATTCCTACAGCGTGGTGGCAGTACCGCTGGGGGAGGCTTTCAATGCCAGCCGGATGACCATGATGCTCGGCATGACAGGCATGACGCTGGCCGGTGGCTTGATTTCGCCGTTTCTCGGCGGGCTGATAGACCGCGGCTCACTGCGCGGCATGATGTTGCTGGGTGCGCTGGGCCTGGCGCTGGGTTATGTATTGCTTTCAGTGACCACGGCCAGCTGGCAGGTGCCGCTGGTCTATGCCGGGTTGATGGTCCTGGGTATCAACCTGCTCGGCCCGCTGACAACCTCAACCCTGCTCGCCCGCTGGTTCACGCGCCGTCGCGGAATGGCGCTGGGCGTGGCGGCAGTCGGCACGTCGGTGGGTGGTTTTGTGTTCCCGCCCCTGGTGCAGTGGCTGATTGACAGTTATGAGTGGCGCAATGCGCTGCGCATTCTCGGCGTGGGTACACTGCTGGTCACACTGCCCGCGGTGTGGCTGGTGTCCAACCGTCCTGCAGACCGCGGCTTGCATCCGGATGGCGATGCACCACCTTCGGGGCCGGCGTTTGTGCCGCCACCGCTGTCGACTTCTGCATTGCTGCGCGACCGTAATTTCTGGCTGGTGGCAATGGCGATGGGGCTGCTGTTTGGCGTGTACTCTGCGCTGTTGGCAAACCTCGTTCCCTTCGCGCTGGGCATTGGAGCACCCGCTGAGCGCGCCGCATTTCTAGTGTCGGTGATCGCCCTGTCGGGCATAGTCGGCAAGCTTAGTTTTGGCGCCATTGCCGATCGCCTGGACCTGCGCGCTGCACTGGCTGCGTCCATGATCCTGGTGCTGCTGGGTGTGTCCTGTTATCTGGTGAGTGAAACCTATACCGGCCTGGTCATCGGCAGCGCGAGCCTTGGTCTCGCCGCCGGCGGCATGCTGCCGGTCTGGGGGTCTCTGCTCGCGGTGCTGTTCGGTGCGGCCAACTACGGTCGGGTCATGGGGCTCATGAATCCGGTGATTATGCCTCTCACGCTGATAGGCCCACCTTTGGCGGGGCTGATCTATGACACCAGCGGCAGCTACGGTGCGGCGTTTGTCGGCTTTATTGGCGCGCTGCTGCTGGGGTTGGTGCTGCTGCCGTTCATTCGCTTGCCCCGAGAGGGTTGATGGCGCGTCCTGTTTAAAGTCTTCCGTCGGCGAACAGCTTGCGATGTCGCTGTGGGTCACGGATTTCGCCTTTGTCGTGCCACTTCAGCGCCTCCGCGGCTTCTGCCAGCACGTCGTCGTATGACTGATTTCGCCGCGGCATGTGTGTCGCGGTAGTCTTTTTCGGTTAGCCGCTGCAAACGTGGGAGGCAATACATGTTCAAGGTTTATGCAACGACGCCGGAATCCATGGGTCCCTGGGACATCGGCGCACATGCTGCGCGGGCGGAGGCGATGGGGTTTGACGGGCTGCAGGTGCCCGACGCGATCCATGATGGCCTGCTGTTGGCGGCGCTGGCGTTGCAGGCAACGCGCCGGCTGCGTGTGGGAACCTCGGTGCTGGTCGCGTTTCCGCGCAGCCCGATGACAGTCGCAGTGGCCTCCTGGGATTTGCAGCGCCTGTCTGGCGGGCGCTTCGAACTCGGCCTTGGCACGCAAATCAAGCAGAACATCGAAGAGCGGTACTCAGCGCGCTGGGTGTCGCCGGTGCCGCAGCTGCGTGAGTATGTGCAGTCGTTGAAGGCAATCTTCGACAGTTTCCAGCATGGGTCGCGCTTGTGCTTCGAGGGTGAACACTACCGCTTTACGCGTCTGCAGCCATTCTTCAACCCAGGGCCGATTGAGCAACCGGATATTCCGGTGTTTTGTGGGGCGGTCGGCCCCGCCATGACGCGTATGGTGGGCAGGGTCGCCGACGGTATGATCACGCACCCCACCAACACGCCGCCCGAGTATATTCGCGAGGTGTGCCTGCCGCGTCTGCAGGAGGGCCTTGGCCGTGCGGGGCGCGATGCGCAGTCTCTGCGGCTCATTCTTGGTCCGCTGGTGGCCACAGGCGTGGATGAGGGGGCTGTTGCTGCGCAGTGGGAGCAACAGCGGCGTCTGTTGGGTTTTCTCTACTCCACGCCGGCGTACTGGCCCAGCCTGGAGTTGTATGGCTGGCAGGAGCGCGGTGCCCAGTTGCAGGCCCTGACCCGAGAGGGGCGCTGGCAGGATCTCGCGTCGATTGTGACTGATGAAATGCTTGAGGTCTTCGTGCCCTGCGGCGCCTACGAGGACATCGCAGACACCTTGCGCAACCGCTATTCGGGGCTGGCTGACAGTATCACGTTCCCCATGCCCGCTGACCCTGCCGAAGACGCACAGGCGGCGCGGGCGATCGCCCGGTTGCGCGGCGCGTGAGGCCTTGGCAGGGAGTTTGACCACCTCCGCTGCAGGCGTGACAATCTGCCCACACTCAGCCGGTACCTGCCATGCGCGACTATTCGATTTCGGCACCAATGAACGAACTGCTGCTCGCGCTATCGCGCGGGCCGGTGGCCGATCCGCCCTGGCAGGAGTTTCTGCGCCTGCTGGGTGAGGCGCTGGCTGCGGACTACGTCACGTTGATACTGCGCGCCCCGCGCGAGGGGGATTCCGGGCTGGTGATCAATTCGGTGGTGCTTTCGCCCGATGCGGTCAACGCCTACAACGAAAGTTTTTTTGCCCTGGATCCGTTTGTTAACCTGCCCCCCGGTGAGGTGTTCACGGTGGATGCCCTGGTGCCGCCCGGGGACTACTACGAATCGGCTTACTTCCGTCAGTATGTGGAGCCCACAGGCATCCGGCATATCATGGGCGCAGACCTCGGTGATGAGCTGGGCAATACCGCGCGCTTGCGGTTTGCCCGCGTAGCGGGGCGCGACAATTTTGCCGCGCGCGAGCGCGAGCTGTGCCGTTCCCTGCTGCCACATATCCAGCAGACCATACGCCTGCACGCCCGCATTGCCCGTGTGGAGAGCGAGCGCGCCCTGTTTGCAGCGGCGGTGGACCGCATGGCGCTGGCCGCGTTTATCCTCGACCAGCGCGCGCGCATTCGCCACAGCAACCAGGCCGGTCAGCGGCTACTGGCGGAGGGGCGCTGGCTGACCCAGCACGAGGGGCAGTTGCGTCTGGTGCACCGCGCTGATCAGCAGGCTTTCCGGGAGTGCCTGGACGATGTTATGCAGGCGCACCTCCGGGGAGAGCCCGGCCTGGTCAAGGCCCTGCGTCTCGACAGTGGTAACAGTGCCGGACCGGGCATCCTGATGCGACCACTGCCTCTCGTGGCAGCGCCGGATGGCAGCCGCAACCCCTCAGTGGCGATTTTCGTTTCGGACCCGGAATACCAGCGGGAGGCACCGGTGGATGTACTCATGACGCTGTTTGGCTTGACGCGGGCCGAGGCTACATTGAGTCTGTTACTCGCCGGCGGCGCCACACTGGACGAAGCCTGCAGGCAGCAGCACATTTCCCGCAACACAGGAAAGTCGCACCTGAGTGCTATTTTTTCCAAAACCGGCGTCACCCGGCAAACACGCCTGGTGCAGCTTATTCTGAGCAGTGTCGCCCCCATGGGCGATGAGAGATAGAGGAGGGATCTGTTCATGTCACAACAACAGGCCATAGAGGCGGCCGCATTTCGCCGTTTATTGTCACACCTTGATGCACGCAAGGATGTGCAGAATATCGACCTGATGAACCTGGCGGGCTTCTGTCGCAACTGCCTGGCCAACTGGTACGCCGAGGCGGCGGCCGAGGAGGGAGTGTCGCTCAGCCGCGACGAGGCCCGGGAGCGCGTTTACGGTATGCCCTACGACGAATGGAAGGCGCAGTATCAGCTGGAGGCAACGCCAGAGCAGCTTGCCAGAATGCAGGCTGCCAAAGGCAAGTGACCTTGACTTACAGTGCCCGGAGTTGGCGGAAATAGCCTAGCCGGGTGCTGTAGGGTTCCAGCGCTCGGTCGGCTGTAGCCTGTAGCAGGGTGGCAATGGAGCCACTGGGTTGCTGTGGATCGCTGGGGGCGGCCATTAGGTGGTGGCCCAACTGCTGTAGCCCGGTGCCGATAACCGAGGCGCTCTCTACCGTCGCCTGAATGAAGAGCATTTCGGCAACGACAACATCCCCGACGGTGCGCCGGAATTTTCCTTCTGCGGTGGTCAAGTCAGTTTGCATTGCATCGCTCTCCCTGTCATTCGAAGCCCTGTTACAGTGCGCTGCGCACCGTTGCCGTGCATGCCCGGAGCTGAAGTGCCTGTTGCAACCGCTCTTCCGGCACTGGCAATGAAGGTGCAGCAATCTTTGTGCCAGCCAGCGGAGCGCAGCATAGCGCCAGTGTGTGACAAAGCAATGTAGGAAGGCGTGATTTTTACCGGTCGTACTCGGCGGGGCGTGCGGGAGCCGGCGCTGCCCACGGCCACAGGCGGCGGACGAGGCGTTTGCTGTCCTCACCGATGAGGTACAGCGCGGGTACCATCAGCAGCGTGACCAGCAGGGCGAACAGCACGCCGAAGGCGAGCGACAATACCGCGGGCTTGAGAAACTGTGCGTCCGTCGAGCGTTCAGCCATGATGGGCAGCAGGCCGACGAAGGTGGTGACGGTGGTCAGCAGAATGGGCCGGAAGCGCGCAACCCCCGCTTCCAACACGGCATCCAGTGCCGTGTGGCCCCGGTCGCGCAAGCGGCCGATATAGTCCACCAGTACCAGGTTGTCATTGACCACCACACCCGCAGCGGCACCGATGCCGAAATAGGAAAACAGGGCCATGGGTGTTGCGAACAGAAGGTGGCCGTAAATCGCCCCCATGAAGCCGAAAGGGATGGCGGTCATGATCAGTAACGGTAGCGCATAGGAGCGGAAAGCTACGGCGATCAGTGCATACATCGCGAACAGGGCAACCGCGTACAGGGCGATGATTTCGTCGAAAAATGCCTGTTCGGTTTCCTGCTCACCGCCGCGCAATACCACCAGCTGCGGATAGCGCTCCTGCAGCACGGGCAGAAAATTGTCCGTGAGGTCCTTGTTCATGTCACTCACCAGCTCTGGCGCTGCTTCCGCAGAAATGCGCACCATGCGTTCGCCATCCTGGCGCTGTATCCGGTCCACGGCGTTGTTCACTTCTACCGCGGCAACGGTCAACAGCGGCACTTCGCGACCGTCGCCGGTTCTCACCCGGAAGCTGTCGAGGCTGGCGAGTTGTTCGCGCAGTTCCGAGGGATAGCGCAGCATGACGCGCACATCCCCGTGTTCCCGCGGCAGGCGTTGGATTTCTTCGCCGTAGTAGGCTTGGCGCACCTGCCGGGATACATCGGCAAGGCTCACCCCCAGTTTTTCCGCGCCCGGGCGCAGGCTCAGGTGAATCTCTTCGCTGCCGGCGCGCAGGCTGTCGCGCACGTAGTAGCTTCCCTGATAACTGCGCAGCTGGGATTGTAGATCACTGCTGGCGGCACGCAGCACATCGAGGTCCCGGTGACGCAGTACCCAGGTGATTGCCGCGCCCTGGTCGTTGAGTGTGTAGCTGACTTCGATTTCTTCCGCATCCGGAATATCTCCAACCAGTTCGCGGAAGCGCTCGGCGGTTTCGCGGGCAGACAGCGCACGCTCTTCCGGGGGAGACAGGCTGACGATGGCGATGACGCTGTCGCGGCGCGAACGGGTGTACCAGCCCTGCACCAGTTTGCCGCTGCCACCCTCGGCGGCTGCGCGCGATTCGACTTCTGCAATCAGCTGCTTTTCCGCCTCCTGCAGCCGCGCCAGGACCGCCAGCGAGCGCGAGTAGGGTGCCCCGCTGGGCATCACCACATTGATGTGCACCTGTTCATTCTGTACTTCCGGAAAGAACGTAAATTTCACCCAGCCCGCAGTGAATATGCCCAGGCTGATGATGAAAGCGGCGGTGAACAGGCTGGCGGTGAGATAGCGGTTTTCTGTGGCCAGTGTCAGCAGGCGACGGTAGCGCGTGTTGGCAAAGGCAACGATGCTCTCCTCGAACTGTCGCTGCCGCTTTCTCCAGGTGCCGATGTGCTCGCGGTGCTCCAGGTGGCGCAGGTGAGAGGGCAGCACGCAGAATGCCTCGATCAGTGAAATGGTGAGCGCGGCGGTAATCACAATGGAAAACTGGCGCGTCATGTTGCCGCCTTCAATGTCCACGAAAAACCACGGTGCGAAGGCAATCATGGTGGTGAGCACGGCGAAGATCACCGGCCGCGCCACGGCCAGCGCACCGTCAATCGCGGCTTCCGTTCCCCCGCCGGTGTGCGCGTGCTGGTGAATGCTCTCGCCCACAACAATGGCATCATCCACCACAATGCCCAACACCAGCAGAAACGCGAACGTGGACATCACGTTGAGCGAGACATCGTTGGCGGGCAACACGGCAAAGGTCCCTACGAAGGCGACGGCAATGCCGGCCGTCACCCACAGGGCGACCTTGGGCCGCAGTGACATGATCAGCACCAGGAACACCAGCAGCAGGCCCAGCCAGGCGGAGCTGCCGATCAGGTCCATACGGCTTTCGTAGATGTCGGCGGTATCGAACCAGAGTGTGAGGCTGATGCCTGCCGGAAGATTGGGGCGCGTGCGCTGCATCCACGCTTTTACGGCCTCGCTGGCCTTGACCACCTGCATGTTGTCGGTAGCGAGCATCTGGATGAGAACCGCCGGTTCACCATTGAGCGTGGCGAGAATCTCGTTTTCCTCATAGCCGTCGATCACCGTGGCCACATCGCCGATAGTCACCGTCGCGCCTGCCGCGTTCTGGCGCAGTACAATTCGACTGAAGTCTTCGCTGCTGTCGGCCAGATTGCGTGCGCGCAACCTCACATCCCCGGTTGCGGTGCGCACCTGGCCGGATGACAGGTTGATGGAGCTGCCGCGAATGGCATTGGCAACCTCGTCGAAACTGACGTCATAGCGCAACATGGCGGCCTGCGACAGTTCGATGGTCACTTCTTCACGGCGTGTGCCAAACAGTTCGACCAGTGAGATCCACGGCAACGCGGCGACCTCGTCGCGCAGATCCTCGGCCAGACGAGTCAATTCGCGCTCGCTGACCGCACCGTGCACTGCAACGCGAATCATCTCCTCGCGGAAGTCGCTGCGTTTTACCCGCGGCGGCTCAATATCCCGGGGCAGCGCTGTTACCGCGTCGACCCGGTTCTTCACATCGTTCAGAAACTGGTCGAGGTCGACATCGGGCCAGGTGCTGACCTCCAGCCGCGCAAGGCCTTCGGAGGCAGTAGACGATACGCGCTTGACGTTATCGAGGTCGTCGAGGGATTCCTCGATGCGCAATACAATCTGCTCCTCGACTTCCTGGGGGGCAGCGCCGGGCCAGGTGACTTCAATTTCGACCTGATGCACGTCGAACCGCGGAAAGGCTTCGCGTTCCATGCTGACGAAGCCCAGTACCCCGGCGAGCAGAATGCCCAGCATAAGCAGATTGGCCGCAACCGGGTTGTGTACCCACCAGCCAATGAAGTTGCGCACTTATCCGTGCTCCGGCTCGGCGATCGCCGCCAGCGCCATGCCCTGCACCGGGTTGCGTATAGCAGATACAATCACCTGCTCGCCGGCACGGAGGCCGCGTCCTACCACGACGCGGGTGGCGCTGCGCGACAGTACTTCCACATCCCGTGTCGCCAGGCGGCCATCGTCATCAAGTACATGAACCTTGTTGCCCGGGCGCAGCGCGGCGGGTGGTATCAGCAGGGCTGCCTCCAGCTTGCGTCCTGGTATCGTGGCTTCGACGAAAAGCCCGGCTGCCAGGGGCATGCCTTCTGCCGAGGCGCCGCTCGCGTAGGGGTCCTGCACTTCTGCCATGGCGTAAAGCATGCGTGATCCCGGATCCAGGGCGGCATCCAGGCGCAGCAGGCGTCCCTGCCACCGGTGCTGCTTACCCGCCACGGTGGCCTTGAACGTGACTGGGGGTTCCTGCCCCGTTTCCGCGGTGAAGCCAATCGGCAGGTCGAGTGCGGCCAGCTGATCATCACTCAGGGGCAACCGCACCTCCACTCGACTGGTGGCGAAGGCCCGTCCTAGCGGGGTGCCGGGCGTCACATATTGTCCGACATTGACCTGGGTGCTGAGCAGGCGCCCGTCGAAGGGCAGGTGCACGCGGGTGCGCTCAAGATTCAGTTCGGCCTGCTCCAGACGCGCGTTGGCTGCTTCCAGAAGGGCCTGTGCCTCGGCGAGCTGCGGTTGTTTGCGAGCCAGCGGGGAGGCGCCGGGTTCGTTGCGCAACTGTTGCCGTGCGACGTCGGCGTCAGCCAGCGCCTGCTGCACCCTGACGTCGGCCTCAGCGACGACAGCGCGGGCTTCACTCAGCGCCAGCCTGTAATCGGTGTCTTCAATCTCGAGCAGGGGTTCGCCTGCCGCGATGCGGCCGCCTTCGGTAAACTCCTGTGCAACCGCGACGATGCGCCCGCCTACCTGGGCGACCAGGTCCAGCTCGGTCGCCGCGCGTACTTCACCCTGTGTCTGCACCGTTAGCCGTGTTTCTTCCGCGCGTACCGTGGCGGTGAATACGCTGATGGGACGTGCTGGTGTGGTGTCCTGTTCCGGTTCGGGGGCGGCTGCGTGCAGCCCGGCATAGCCGGCGATCGCGACAGCAATTACCAGCAGTGGCAGCAGCGCGCTTTTCATTCTTATTGGCATAGCGTACACCTGTGCTTACGCGGATACTGGGTACTGGCACTTGCGCGCCAACAGCGCGTTTCAGCGACCCTATAGTGCAACGTTTTGTGACAGCTTTAGCTCAACGGCATTGTAAATTTTTCACAAATTCGCCAAACCTTTCGGCACCGGCTGCTCCGACGTTTCTTGCGCCGAATCGGGAGCGCGTGTGATGGACCCGCATTCAGCCCTGTGCCGTCGGGGCGGATGTCCTTTTCGCCAGCAGGCGTCTGATTCGCCGAGCCAGCCAGCCCTCTGCGGCTGGCATCAGACGGCGGCGGGCGGAGGCGGGCAGGCGCAGTGCAGAGGTGCCCTTCCGGTTTTCAGCGGGCAACATCGTTGCCCATGTGTTCTCGAGATCCTGAAACGCATCGCGGAGCAAACGGTTCAACGTTGGCCAGTCAGCGAGGTCGGTCAATGCCAGAATGCTCTCCCGGACGCCTGGATCCCGATAGAGCAGTGCTTTGCCTCCGCGCCGCAGGCACAGGGCGTCATCCATGAAGTCTTCATAGGTGTTCGCCAGGCGAATGCGCAGTGCCTCGCGTGTAATGGCATCAAGCGTAGGGTAGGTCTGCCTGTAGGTGGCAATGGCGGCAGCGTTCCAGGGGAGCGCATCGTAGGTGGCAACCAGTTGTTCTGCCGGTGCACCAAGGTGATGGCGCAACCAGGCTCGCTGTCGGCGGCTGCGGCGCCGACCGGGGTGAAAGCCGAAGTCGCCTGTCATGAACGTGGCGTGCAAGAGCCCCGCGATCAGTGTATCTGCGGCTGCATGGTGCGAGGCGAGAATGCTGGCGGTACCCACCAGATGCGCAATGAAAGGCTTGCCGCTGGCCCGGTATTGCGCCGAAAACAGGGGCACGCCGAGCTGATAGGCCATATCGACGCGGGCGACATCCTGCTCACTGTAGTCGAGTGCGACGAGCTGTCTCCGTAGCTGCAGATTGGTTTGTGCAAAATCGAAGACGAGCATCTGAAGTCAGGGACGCGCGCTGGCTGGCTTTGACTTGATGTTCTGCATCCATCGGCGCACGGCGCGCCGTATCACGATGGGAAGCACTCGTACAGACCAGGACTTTTGCGTGCTCTCAAAAAGACGGCGGTGTTTTTCCGTCCAGCGCGCAGCGCGTTCCAGCCCGGCGTCGCCCGGGGCCAGGTGCCACTTGCGACGAGCATGTTCCAGTGAACTCTCGGTCCACTCGAGGCACCAGCGCAGTTCAAAGAATTCGCGATCGCAGGGCTGGAACGGTGAGGCATTGTCGTAGCGCACCACGGAAGTCGGTTCAAAGAACACCTGTCCCCCGGCGAGTCGGATTTCACGCGCCAGGTCCAGATGCTCGTGATGCGAGAGGAATGCCTCGTCAAGGAAGCGGGTTTCCGCGAAGGCTTGCCTGTCTAACAGCACGCAATGAAACTCAAACATGCCCACGGCTTCGCGCACCAGTTCGCTGCGTACGGTGCGCAGGGCATGCAGCATGTAGCGGTGCGACTGATGTACCGCGTTGTAGCCGTCGGCGCGATGCTCGCTCAGCTCACCGCCGGCCATATGGATCACCTGTGGCGTGGCCCCCCCTTCAAGGATAACCGGGCTTACTGCCCATGCGCCGGTGCTGCGAGCACAGTCGAGCAGCCCTTCCAGCCATCCCTGTGTCACGAACAGGTCGTTGTCGGCGAATACGGCGTAGCGTGTGGTGCAGTGGTCCAGTGCCATGTTGCGGGCCTGGTTGGGCGCCAGGTAATGCTCGTGCCGGACGTAGGTGAAACCGTGTTCAGCGCAGAGTTGTTTGAGCTCGCGCGCAATGGATGCGGGCGAGTTTGCGTCGATATACACCAATGCGTAGCCCGCGCTGGTATTGCGTATGATGTCCTCAAGGGAGGCAACAGCGCAGCTGAAACGCTCCCTTGGGGTAATGCACAGTGTCACGTCCTGCGGCATACGGGAACCTGCTGTGAAAAAGGTGAACCGAGTGTAGCAGACGCCGGCGCTTCACGCCCCGCCCCGGAGAGAGCCGCCGAGCGAGCAGGGGGCGTGTTCAATTTCGTCAAGCAGTTACGCTTGCTGGTCCGCTGGTCACTTCTTGTGGCAACACGAACCAGCGCAACGCTTCGTTTTGCGGGGTCAGTTGGAGTGGGCAGGCCTGTGTGTTTCCGGGTTCCTGCTGCAACATTCTTTCAGCCTGTAACAGTTGTGGGCCCAGGGGCAGCGCAGCGGGGCGGTCCTCGGGGGTATCAGCCTGCTCCAGCCAGCCAGGTGTGGCAAATGACGGCATCGGCGTCTTGTGCCCTCGGCGATGTCGCCACACACCGTGTGCAGCATTCCAGGCGTAGCTGGGCAGCATGCGCCACCCATGCTCGGCGACGAGTTCGATGGCGCGTAGCAGGTAGTCGAATTCCTCTGCGCCAATAAAGTAGTTGAAGTTCACCCGCACCCAGCCCGGTCGCATGAGACTGTCGCCCGCAATGATGGCCTGCTCAAAGTGTTCGCTTGTGTCACGGTCGATATCCAACAGGGTGTGGGCGTAGGGCCCCGCGCAGGAGCAGCCGCCACGGACCTGAATACCAAACAGGTCGTTGAGCAGTGCGACCACAAAGCCATGGTGCAGATCGCGCTCGCCGTGGCGAAAACGCAGTGAAAAAATGGGCAGGCGGGCCGCTGTTGGGTGTCCCAGCACCTCCAGGTTCGAACACTTGCTGAAGCGCTGCAATGCGCGGTCCGCGAGCTCTCCTTCGAGTGCGGCAATGTTGCTGGTACCCACTGCTTGCTGGAGCGAAAACACCAGCCCCGCCCGAATGGATTCGATAATGGCGGGTGTTCCCCCTTCCTCCCGGCGCTCCACATCGGTTGCGTAGACATGCGCTGTGGAATTTACCCAGCTCACTGTTCCGCCTCCCACCAGTGCCGGTACGCGGTTTTGGAACAGTGCAGCCTTGGCCACCAGTACGCCGGGCGTGCCCGGTCCGCCGACGAATTTGTGCGGTGACAGAAATATCGCATCCAGCGGATCGGCGCCGTTCATGTTGATGGCAACATAGGGGCCCGCGGCGGCGTAGTCCCAGAACGCCAGGGCGCCGTGTTGCTTGAGCAGGCGCGTAATGCCGCTGACATCACTTTTGATACCTGTCACATTCGAAGCCGCCGAAAAGCTACCGATCTTGTGCCTGCGTTCCTCGTGCTTTTCCAACGCGGCCGCGAGTGCCTGCTGATCAATGGCCCCCTGTGCATCGAGTGGAATCACCTCGACCGTGCACAGGCTTTCGCGCCAGGGGAGTTCGTTGGAATGGTGCTCGTAGGGGCCGATGAATACCACCGGGCGTTCCGTTTCGGGAATGGCGCTCGCGAGTTGATAGCGCTGGTCGAGATCGGCCGGCAGGCGCAGGTTCATGATGTCGATAATCTTGTTGATTGCGGCTGTGGCGCCTGAGCCACAGAAGATGACTTTGTCGTTCACCCCACCGTTGACCGCTGCGCGAATCGTGCTGCGCGCGGATTCGCGCAGCGCAGTAGTGCGTGCACCGGTGTGGGCGGTTTCCGTGTGGGTATTTGCATAGAACGGCAGGACCTGCTCGCGGATATAGTCCTCAATGAAATCCAGGCTGCGTCCTGAGGCGGTGTAGTCCGCATAGACCAGCGGTTTCTCTCCGAAAGGGGTGGTTATGCGCTGCTGCCGTCCAATGACGGCATCCCGTATGCGGGCGATGAGAGAGGACATGCGGTTGCTCCTGCGCGATGGGGGTAACGGGCCTGATTCAAGGGTCCAGTGTACCTTTGACATCGTGGCACATTGTCCGAATTTGTGCGCATAAATCAGTAATATTGGGCACTTTGTTCCGAATAATTGCTTTATAGTGGCATAATCGTTTCGTCTCGGAGAAATCGCAACATGTTGGTGCTCGATAATCAGGACAGGCAGCTTCTGCGGCTGGTGCAGGCGGATGCGGCGTTGTCGGTGGGCGATCTGGCGGAGCGGGTGGCGCTTTCCAAGTCGGCGTGCTGGCGCCGGTTACAGAAACTGGAGGAAGCGGGCGTCATCCGCCAGCGGGTTACGCTGCTCGATCCGGCCAGTGTGGGGTTGGGCCTCACGGTGTTTATCACCCTTCGCACCAACCAGCACAATGCAGACTGGGCGCAGCGGTTTAACCGGATCGTGCAGGATGTTGAAGGAATACTCGAGGTGTATCGGCTGGGTGGGCAGCTTGACTACCTGTTGAAGGCGGTCGTCGCAGACATGCCCGGTTACGACCGCCTGTATCAACGCCTGATTGAAGCGGATCTGTTCGATGTGTCTGCGAGCTTCGTGATGGAAGAAATAAAGGCTACCACCGCATTGCCGCTGGGGTGAAGTGCCGCCGGTGGGAGCACCGGCGGCGGTAGGGTCAGGCCAGGTTCTTGTTCACAAAGTCCCAGTTGACCAGCGCCCAGAAGGCATCCATGTATTTCGGGCGCGCATTGCGATAGTCGATGTAGTACGCGTGTTCCCACACGTCCACGGTGAGCAACGGTGTGACACTGCTGTCGGTGAGCGGTGTTTCCGCATTGCTGGTGTTCACAATGGCAACGCTGCCATCGCTGTTCTTCACCAGCCACGTCCAGCCGGACCCGAAGTTGCCGACAGCGGCATCGGTGAAGGCTTTCTTGAAGTCGGCAAAGGAACCAAAGGCGGCATCAATCGCTTTGGCTACAGCGCCGCTGGCTTCGCCGCCACCATTCGGGCTCAGGCATTCCCAGTAGAAGCTGTGGTTCCAGATTTGCGCCGCATTATTGAACACGCCGCCGGAGCTGGTCTTGATCACCTCTTCGAGTGACTTGCCTTCAAACTCGGTGCCGGGAACCATGCCGTTGAGTTTTTCGACATAGGTGTTGTGATGCTTGCCGTAGTGGTAGTCGATGGTCTCGGCGGAAATGTGCGGCGCCAGAGCGTCACGTGCGTAGGGCAGTGCGGGAAGTTCAAAAGCCATGTTGTTGCCTCCGAAATTATCAGAACTCATGAGTTGGCCATCGTCCAGACTGTATGCATTGTGTCGCCAGCCGAATGTGGAAAGGCCGGCGCTATTATTGGAGGTGGTCCAGCGAGTCCCTGAGTATAGCGTTTATGACCGGGGGCTGGCCAGTTTGCCCGTCGACCGGGTGGTTGCGCGGCGTTCTGCCCGTGATTGTGCGCAGTCGCCTGAATGCTTTATGGTAGGTTGTGGGCTGTTCCTTACGCACCGGCCCGGTGCGCTTGCACGAGGTGTTCCGCCATGTTGCTGTCGATCGTTCTCTATATCCTGCTTGTTCTTGCCGTGTTGCTGCTGCGCCCGTCCCTCGCCACGGGCTCGGTGCTGGTCGGCCTGGGCACGTTGCTCCTGTCTCTGGGGGAGGGCGGTATGTGGTTCATATTCCTGCCCACCCTTGCGGTGCTTCTGGTGCTGAACGTTGAGTCCTGGCGTAGGGAGTATCTGGTTGCCCCCGTCTACAAGTTGCTGCGCAAGGCCATGCCGCCGATGAGCAGTACCGAACGCGAGGCACTGGAGGCCGGCACCACGGGCTGGGACAAGTCGTTATTCAGTGGCCAGCCGGACTGGCAGGCCTTCGGCGCGACGCACCCTCCTGCGCTGAGTGAGCGTGAACAGGCGTTTCTGGACAACGAAGTCGACACCCTGTGCAGCATGATCACCGAGTGGGACGTGCACCAGCGTCAGGATCTCTCGCCGGAGGTATGGAGCTATCTGCGTGAGAAGGGCTTCTTCGGGCTTATTATCCCCGAGGAGTTTGGTGGTCGTGATTTCAGTCCCTATGCGCAGAGCCGAATCATGGGCAAGCTTGCCAGCCGCTCGATAACCGCGGCAGTCACGGCGATGGTGCCCAATTCACTGGGTCCGGGTGAATTGTTGGTCAAATACGGTACCGATGCGCAGAAGCAGCGCTGGTTGCCCGGACTCGCCGATGGCAGCGAGTTACCCTGTTTTGGCCTTACGGGCCCTGAAGTTGGCTCCGATGCCGGAGCAATTCCCGACCTCGGCGTGGTCTGCAAGGGAGAGTTCGAGGGCGAGGAGGTTATTGGTCTGTGCCTCAATTTCCACAAGCGCTGGATCACGCTCGCACCCGTGGCCACCGTAGTTGGGCTCGCGTTTAAATTGCACGATCCGGAAGGCCTGCTGGGAGATCCGGAAAAAACCGATTACGGCATCACCTGCGCCCTGTTGCCGGCGACGCATCCGGGTGTGGAAATCGGCCGCCGGCACAACCCCGGCGCACCCTTCATGAACGGGCCCATCCAGGGGCACGACGTGTTCATTCCCGTCGACTGGATCATCGGCGGCCCGGCGATGGCAGGCAAGGGCTGGCGCATGCTCATCGAATGCCTGGGCGCCGGTCGCGGTGTTTCCCTGCCGGCGCTGTCCACGGCGAGCGGTGCGATGTGCTACCTGATGGTAGGTGCATACGCGCGAATCCGCCGTCAGTTCAACATGGAAGTTGGCAAGTTCGAGGGTGTACAGGAAGCTACCGCCGAGATTGCCTCGGGTGCTTACACGTTAGAGGCGCTGCGTGAACTGATCACCCGTTCCCTGGAAGACGGCACGCCCTCGGTGATGACCGCGATGGCCAAGTACCACGCAACCGAGCTCATGCGCACGCTGGTCAATCACGGCATGGATGTGGTGGGCGGTCGTGGTATACAGCTGGGTCCCCGCAACTTCCTTGCGGCGGGCTATCATGCGCTGCCGGTGGCGATCACGGTTGAGGGTGCCAACATTCTTACCCGGTCACTGATGATTTTTGGTCAGGGAGCCATGCGCTGCCACCCGTATCTGTTCGACGAGATGCAGACGCTTGAGGCGAAGGAGGAGCACGAGGGGCTGCGCGCGTTTGAACCGTTGCTCATGAGTCATCTTGGGCATGCGGGCAGCAATTTTGCACGGCTCTTCAAGCTGGGCCTCAGCGGCGCGCATTTCAGTGGAGTCCCTTCAGGGGCCGATGATTTCAGCAAGCGTTGGTACCAGCGTATCAACCATCTTAGCGCCGCGTTGGCGATCTGCGCCGATGTGGCACTGGGTGTGCTGGGCGGTGACCTGAAACGGCGCGAATTGCTCTCGGCCCGCCTGGGCGACCTGCACAGCCAGTTGCTGATTGCCAGCAGTCTGTTGAAATTTCATGCCACACAGCCCCGTAGCAAGGAGGCGGATGCGCACGCGGCGTATGCGCTACAACGCTCGCTGCATCTCGCTCAGGAAGCACTGATTGCGTATTGTGCGAACTTCCAGCCGCGTGCACTGGGGCTTGCCTTGCGTGCGCTGTGCCTGCCGCTGGGACGTATCTATCCAGCACCGAATGACGCCATGGTGCGCAACCTCGGCGACCTCATCATGGCCCCGAACCCGGTACGCGGCACGTTGTCCGAGCGGGTCTACCTCAGTGTCGATCCCGAGGACGCGGTGGGTCGAGTGGAAAGTACCTACCAGATGCTGTTGGCGGTGGAGAAGCCCTTTGTGGCCCTGCAGAAGGCCTGGAGCAAAGGTGAACTGGAGGCGGGCACACTGGATGAAGCGCTGCAGGAGGCCGTAGCCAAGCAGGTCATCCGCGCGGAGGATGTGGAGCCCCTGCGTGAGTACGATGCGCGACGCCGAGATTGCGTACTTACCGACCACTTTGAAGCGCTGCTGTAACAGTTAACTGTCATGCCAGGCGCGTAGTGTGGCAAAAACAGAGCAAACCGGGAGCCGTGCCGCGTGTTCGACCTGATATCGCAGCGCCTGTTTGCGGATGCGCCGCAGGAAACGCTGTACCACTACACCACGCTCAGTGGGTTGTTGGGCATTGTGGGTGCGGCGGAACTGCGCTGTAGCGATATACGCTACATGAACGATTCCACGGAATTGCGTCATACACTGGATTTGCTCAGTGACCACGTAACCCGGCGTATTCTCTCAGGGGTGGATAACCCGGCGCTGTTGACCACCTTCCTCGACTGGCTGACGCACCGTGTGGTGAGTGGCCCAATGCTGTTCTGCGCATCGTTTAGGGGCAACGGCAATCTGTTGAGTCAGTGGCGTGGTTACAGCGTGCACGGTAAGGGTGTCAGCCTCGGCTTCGATCCAGCGCATATTCTGGACTGTGCGCTGCGCCAGGGCTTTGAGGTGGGCCAGTGCGTCTATGAGCCGGCACTACAGGCGAAAATGATCAATGAGATTATCGACACGCTAGAGACGCTTGCGGGGCAAACGCCAACCGACGACAGAGCAGAGTCAGAAAACGAGCGCTGGATGGCGTTATTCCAGAGTATCGAGGGTGACCTTCTGCGTATTTCGGCTGTTCTCAAGCACCCGGCTTTTGAGGAAGAACAGGAATGGCGGATCGTGTCACCAACGATTTCCGATCCCGCCTCCGCGCCGGTGCAGTTCAGGGAAGGCAACTCCATGCTCATTCCCTGGTATCCATTCTGCCTGCGCAATGCCTCAGCAGAACTTGCCATCGAACATGTTTTTCTCGGGCCCACCAGCAACATTGACCTGTCGATGAATTCCCTGTCGCTCTATTTGCGTAATGCCGGCGCGACGCCGGCGCAGCCGATCACCTACTGCGATATTCCGTATCGGAAACGGTGACGGCCGCGCAGCCTCAGTTCAGCCCTGGCTCGCCTCCAGTGCCTGTTCGATGTCAGCGATGATGTCGTCGACATGCTCGATACCCACGGAGATACGCACCATGTCCTCGCTGACACCGGCGGAGGCGAGTTCTTCCGGGTTGAGCTGGCGGTGTGTGGTACTGGCCGGGTGACAGGCGAGGGACTTGGCGTCGCCGATATTGACCAGACGCAGAATCAGCTGCAACGCGTCGATGAAGCGCGCGCCGGCTTCACTGCCTCCCTTGATACCGAAGCTGAGAATGCCGGATGCCTTGCCGTCACAGATTTTCTTGCAGGTGGCGCGGTGGGGGCTGTCTTTCAGGCCGGCATAGTTGACCCACTGCACCTGCGGGTGCTTGTGTAGGTACTTGGCGACCTTCTTCGCGTTGCTGCAATGGCGCTGCATACGCAACTCAAGTGTTTCCAGCCCCTGCATCAGCAGGAACGCGCTGTGTGGAGACAGCGCGGCCCCCGTATTGCGCAAGGGCACCACACGGCAGCGACCGATAAAGGCGGCAGGCCCCATGGCCTCGGTGTAGATCACGCCATGATACGAAGGGTCGGGCGTGTTCATGATGGCGAAACGCCGCGGCTGCGCTGCCCAGTCAAATTTGCCTGAGTCCACGATGGCACCGCCGATTGTGGTGCCGTGGCCGCCGATATATTTTGTCAGCGAGTGCACAACAATGTCCGCACCATGCTCGAAGGGCCGGCAGAGGGTGGGCGTGGCAACAGTATTGTCGACGATCAGTGGCACCCCAGCCGCGTGTGCTATTTCCGCCCAGCGCGCAATGTCGACCACGTTGCCGGCGGGGTTGCCAATGGATTCGCAGAACAGGGCCTTGGTGTTGTCGTCGATGAGCGCGGCAACCTTGTCGAAATCGTCGGCCTGGGCAAAGCGCGTCTCGATGCCCTGGCGCGGAAATGTGTGGGCGAACAGGTTGTAGGTGCCACCGTAGAGCTGCGACGTGCTGACAATGTTGCTGCCTACTTCGGCAATGGCCTCGATGGCATAGCGAATGGCCGCCATCCCGGAAGCCACCGCGAGGGCCCCAATGCCGCCTTCCAGCGCCGCTACACGCGCTTCCAGCACGGCATTTGTGGGGTTCATGATGCGGCTGTAGATGTTGCCGGGCACCTTCAGGTCGAACAGGTCGGCACCGTGCTGGGTGTCGTTAAAGGTGTAGGACGTGGTCTGGTAAATCGGGGCAGTTGCCGCATTGGTGGCAGGGTCGCCATCGTAGCCGGCATGGAGGGCGATAGTTGCTGGTTTCATGGTCGGTTATACGCTCGCTAAAGTGTTTTGGTTGGGCTGGAGGGTAGCAGACGCAGTGTGCTTGGCAAGACCTTGTGCCGCGTCGGCAGGTCTCAACTTGCCCTGCAAGCTGAAGGGTATAGAGTAGCGTTTTCTGTCCCCCTTAGGAGGTTGCTGATGAAGCTCACGGTGAATGGAGCGCAGCGGGAAGTGGATTGCGAGCCTGACATGCCCTTGCTCTGGGCACTGCGTGACCTGCTGCAGCTGCGCGGCACCAAGTACGGCTGTGGGAAAGGACTGTGTGGTGCCTGCACGGTGCACCTTGACGGCCAGGCGCGGCGCAGCTGCCAAGTGACCGTCGCCGACGCCAGCGGCAGCGCAATCACGACTATCGAGGGGCTATCCGCCGATGGCCAGCACCCGCTGCAGCAGGCCTGGCGCGAGCACAACGTGCCCCAGTGCGGGTACTGCCAGCCAGGGCAGATAATGGCCGCCAGTGCGCTGCTGGCAGCGAACCCCGGCGCATCAGACGACGAAATTCGCAGCACCATGTCGGGCAATCTGTGTCGCTGCGGCACTTATCCGCGCATTCACGCTGCCATAAAGAGTGCCCAATGTACCAATGCCGCGGTAGAGAAGGCGGAGGACGACGCATGAACACACTGCGAAAAGTCTCCCGGCGCCGTTTTCTGCAGCTCACAGGCCTCACCGCCGGTGGTCTGGTGCTCGGTGCTCGCGTGCCGGGCTCCGCGGCGCTCGCGGGTGTTCTGGATGAGGCCACCGGGTCGGCGCTGAATGTTTTTGTCAGCGTACGCGCCGACGGCATCGTCGAGATTGTGGCGCATCGCTCGGAAATGGGCACGGGTATTCGTACCGGCCTGCCGCAGATCGTTGCGGATGAAATGGAGGCGGACTGGCAGCGTGTCAAGGTCATACAGGCACAGGCCAATCCGGCCTACGGCAGCCAGAACACGGACGGCTCCCGTTCGGTGCGTGATTTTTACCCGGTAATGCGGCAGATGGGCGCCGCCGCGCGCACCTTGTTGGAGAAGGCCGCAGCAGACGCCTGGGACGTGCCGGCGGCGCAGTGCAGGGCGCGCGAGCATGCGGTGTATGGCCCCGGTGGCCAAACACTCGGTTTTGGCGAGCTTGCGGCACGCGCCGCAAAGCTGCCCATGCCGGACACGGCGACCTTGCGCATGAAAGCCGAGGCAGATTTTCGTTACGTGGGGCAGAGCCTGCCGATTGTCGACCTCGACGCCATGCTCGCAGGCGAGGCGGTTTACGGCATTGATGTGCAGCTCCCCGATATGCTTTACGCGAGCATCGAACGCAGCCCCTGGCTGCAGGGAAAAATCGAGTCGCTGGAAAGCGACGCCGCGCTTGCAATAGCCGGAGTCGTTGATGTGGTGACGTTAGAGGCAGCGGACGGCGCACCCGGGTTCAACCCGATCGAAGGTGTGGCGGTGCTGGCCGAAAATAACTGGAGCGCCCTGCGCGGACGCAGCGCGTTGCAGCTGCGCTGGTCAGCCAGCGCGCACAGTGAACACAGTGCGGCGCAGTATCTGGATGGCCTTGCGGCCTTGGTGGAGAGTGGCCCGGGTGAGGTGCGGCGCCAGCGCGGCAATGTCAGCGAGGCACTGGAGCGTGCAGAGCAGGTGGTCAACGCGACCTATCGCACCCCCTATCTTGCCCACGCACCCATGGAGCCGCCGGTTGCAGCGGCCCGTGTTGGCGCGGGGAGCTGTGAGATCTGGGCCTGCACCCAGACGCCGCAGGCAACCCGGCGGGCGGTTGCCGAGGCCCTTGGGCTTGACGTGGATGCGGTTGTGGTGCATGTCACCCTGCTCGGCGGTGGCTTCGGGCGCAAGTCCAAGCCGGACTTTGCCGTGGAGGCGGCGCGGCTGTCGCGTCGCGCCGGACGTCCGGTGCAGGTGGTGTGGAGCCGTGAGGATGACATTCGTCACGACTACTTTCATGCCTGCAGCGCGCAGCATTTCCAGGGTGCGCTCGATGCGCAGGGGCAGGTGACTGCGTGGCTGGCGCGTGAAGCTGCACCCCCGATCGGCGCCACGTTTGAGCCCTCGGTGCAGATGAGCAGCGAAGGAGGGCTGTCACAAACCTTTGCCAGCGTGCCGTTTGCGGTGCCCAACCTGCGCATTGAGAGCCACCCGGCTCCGGCCCATGTGCGCATTGGCTGGCTGCGCTCGGTGTACAACATTCCCTACGCCTTTGGCGTCGGCAGTTTTGTTGACGAGCTGGCACACGCGGCGGGGCGTGACCCCATCGCATTCTGGCTGGATCTGCTCGGCGAAGACCGCAGTCTCGATTTTGCAGACGAAGGTTTCAACTACAGCAACTATGGCCGCTCGCTGGAGGATTTTCCCTACGATACCGCGCGTCTGGCCGGAGTGATCCGCACGCTGGCTGAGCGTGTGCCCTGGAAACAATCACTTCCGGCGGGCCAGGGCTGGGGATTCTCGGCGGCGAACAGTTTTCTCAGTAATATGGCGGTGGCGAGTAAGGTGGAGGTGCGCGATGGCCAGCTGCGGGTGCTGGAAATGCACGGCGTGCTGGATGCCGGTCGCGTCATCAACCCTGATCGCGTGCATGCGCAGATGGAGGGAGGCATGATCTTCGGCCTGAGCCTCGCTCTCAATGGCGAGATCACGTTCGAAGGAGGGGAGGCACAGCAGTCCAATTTCCATGATTACCCGATCGCTCGCATGCAACAGGTGCCGCCGGTGATCAAAACGCATATCATGCCCAGCGCAGCGCCCCCCAGCGGTGTGGGTGAGCCCCCTACACCCCCTGTTGCCCCAAGCGTTGCCAATGCAGTCTTTGCCGCAAGCGGGCAACGCATTCGCGAACTGCCACTGGGTAAACATCTCGATGTCTAGCGAGCGCCCAGGGTTGTGAACACTGATTATCGGAGAGCCGCTGCATGCGTTTGATGTCACTGGGCCTGGTGCCCCAGATTCTAATCGGTGTTGCTGTCGGGGCTGCGCTGGGCGCTGCAGCGCCCGCGGCTGCCGAGCCGTTGGGGCTGCTCGGGGCGCTGTTTGTCGGCATGCTCAAGGCTGTTGCGCCCCTGCTGGTGATGCTGTTGGTGATGTCCGCAATTGCCAACCGGCATGAAAGCGGCAGTGACGGGCGCAAGTCAGCATTCACCCTACTGCTATACCTGACGGGGACGGTGAGTGCTGCGATGGTTGCGGTGAGCCTGAGTTTTGTATTTCCACAGGAAATCGTGCTGTCCGGTGTGGCCGGGGGGAGCCCACCGGTAGCCGTCAGCGATGTGTTATCTGATGTGTTGTTCAAGTTGATTGATAACCCGGTGAATGCGCTGCTCACGGGTAATTTTCTTGGCTGCCTTACCTGGGCAATTCTGCTCGGCGTGAGTTTCCGGCGCGCCAGCAGCAGTTTTCGCGAACATCTGCAGACTCTGGCGATTGGTGTCAGCGACATCGTGCGCTACGTGATTCGCCTCGCCCCGTTGGGCATCTTCGGTCTGGTCTGCAGCACGGTCGCAACCACGGGGCTGGACGCATTGGCCGGTTATGCCAGCCTCGCTTTACTGTTGGTGAGCTGCATGTTGATCATGGCGCTCGTGGTCAATCCGTTACTGGTATTTCTCGTGGTGCAGCGCAATCCCTATCCGATAGTCCTCAAGTGTCTGGAGGAGTCCGGAATCACTGCGTTTTTTACCCGCAGTTCGGCAGCGAACATTCCGGTGAACCTGAATCTGGCAAAGAAGCTCGGCATCAGCGAGGAGCTGTACACCGTGACCATACCCATTGGTGCCACCGTGAACATGGCTGGTGCGGCGATCACCATCACCGTGCTGACCTTGGCAGCGGCCAACACGCTGGGCATTGAGGTGTCGCTGGGCGGCGCGCTGCTGCTGTGCATTATTGCCGCCCTGTCTGCTTGTGGCGCCAGCGGTGTGCCTTCCGGCAGCCTGCTGCTGGTGCCCCTGGCCTGTTCACTCTTCGGCATTCCGCTGGACGTGGCCATGCAGGTTGTGGCGGTCGGTTTCGTGATCAGTGTGATCCAGGACTCCGCGGAAACCGCCCTGAACTCCAGTACAGACGTGGTGTACACCTATGCCGCGGATCAGTCGAAGCTGTTTCAGCCGGCGGCTGGCGGGGTGCGGTCATGACGGTGCGTCAGTACCAGGTCGATGCCTTTGCGGAGCGGGTATTTGAGGGCAATCCGGCTGCCGTGGTGCCCCTGGGTGCCTGGCCGGACGATGCGCTGTTGCAGGCCATTGCCATGGAAAACAACCTTGCAGAGACGGCCTTTTTTGTCGCGGCTGGAGAGGGCTACGACCTGCGCTGGTTCACCCCCGCTGCGGAAGTGGACCTCTGCGGTCATGCGACGCTCGCCAGTGCTCATGTGCTGTACACCCAGCTGGGTTACACCGGTGAATGTGTGCGCTTCTACACGCGCAGTGGTGAGTTGCCGGTTCGGCGTGAAGGCGCGCGTTACGTGATGGACTTTCCCGCCGTGCCGACAGTGCCCTGCGCGGTGCCGCCAGGCCTTGGTGAGGCGCTGGGTTGCGCGCCGCGGGAGGTGCAGGCGGGCGGCAATTACCTGCTCGCGGTTTATACGAGCGAGGCCGAAGTGGCTGCGCTGCAGCCCGATTTCGCGCGACTCGGCGAGCAGGATGCGCTGGGTGTGATCGCCACGGCGCCCGGTGAGCGGCACGACTTTGTCAGCCGTTTTTTTGCGCCCCGTTTGGGTGTGCCGGAAGATCCGGTTACCGGCTCTGCCCATTGCCGGCTCGCACCTTACTGGGCACAGCAGCTCGATAAAACCGTGTTCTCGGCTCGCCAGATATCACCGCGGGGCGGCGATGTAGGCATCGCGTTGCAGGGCGAGCGGGTGCAGCTGTCGGGCACCGCGGTGCTGTTCATGGCGGGGGAATTGTTCGGGCTGGCGCTTCAGGCACCGCCGTAGCACTGCTTGACCGCGGCGGCACCGGTGCTGCGAATGGCCTGGTATTTCTCCCAGAACGCCGCATCGACGCCGCGCAGGTAAGCGCTTCTGCTCCCCTGCCGATAGCGCGTAAGGTGGCGCGGCCCGCCGTTGTACACGCCGTAGGTGGCGCGCGCGAGGTCGTCGATGTTGTCGTTCACTGTGTGTTCGCCGCGTTTGATGGCGTAGTCCACCAGGTAGTGTGAGAGTATTTCGCTGCCCGCGCGTGCGTTGTAGCCGACATTACTCTGCAGGGCCTCGAGGTCGTAAATATTGCGCCAGACATGCTGGTTGATCTGCATGAGCCCCACTGAGCCCGCAGAGGAGCGAATTGGGGTGACTGTGCCGCCCTCTTTCACGAACTGGCGCCAGCATGACTCCTGCCACGCGGTAGCTCGTACCAGATCCTGGTACAGCGGAAAGAACTCGCTGGGTACTGTGCCGCGCGCGCGTTCGGCGGCAATGCTTTCATCCAGCAGCTGCTCCATGGCCAGCAGATAGCGGTCCAGGTCAGCGGTTGCCGGCACCCAGCCGGTCAACAGCTGTACCAGGCTCTTGCTCACCGAGCTGGCGTGCGCAGGGCGAATCAGCCAGGCAAAAGGGCCGGACGCGGTGGTTTCCTCCAGAGGCTCGCTCTCCAGTTGCGCCGGCAAGCCCAGCAGCGTGCGCAGTTCCGGGTCCACCGCCGTGCTGTAGGCCAGTTCGTCGTCGCTGACGCTGGGCGCCAGCAGGCGCGCGAGGCGGCGCAGGGTCTGGCTGTCGAGTGCGAGGCCGAGCTGTGGCGCGGCGTTGTCCAGCGCCTGCAGCGCGTTTCCGGCGCTGAGAAAGGCCGCCAGTTCCAGGCTGCGACCACCGGGAATGGCAAGCGTATTCTCGCGCAGCAGCGGGGCAAGGCGTGTCCAGGTGGAAAGAAACAGGCTATGTACCGGGTCCGTGCCCGTGCGTTCGCTGGCCAGTGCCTGACGAAGTTCGTAGCGCGCTTCCATCAACAGGGCGATTCACTCGGTACGCAGTTCCGGGTCCGCCGGCGCTGCGAGATCCTTGATCAGCCAGGTCGCGAAGGCGTCCCATGCCTGCCACGCGTCGTCCCAGGCGGCGAGTTCTGCGCTACTGAGAGGGGCTGTATCCCCGGCGCGCGCGGCGACCGTGGGTATGCTGGGCGCCTGCATGGAAAGCAGCACGGTTATCGAGCCCGGGTTGGCCCGCGCCCCTTGCAACTGCAGCGAGCTGGAGACCGCGCTGCGTTCTGCGAGCTCAGCGGGCAGTGCATCGTGAATAAGCGAGCGCAATTCGGTGAGCGCCGGGCCGAAATCCAGCGTGATGGCGCTGAGACGCGGGTGGACCTGACCTTTGATCCAGTCCCAGATCATGCCCGGCAATTTGCGGCTGCCATCTTCACTACTGAGCATGTTGGAATCGGTCACGCGAAACGAGACCCGGTCGCTGCCCGGTGTCACCCGCACATCTTCAAAGGTTTCAATGAGTCCGTTCCAGGCGACTGGCAGACGACAACGTCCACCCAGCAATAACCCTATCCGCGCCTCTATATGGCTGGTAACGCGCAATTGGCCGGACGCCGTGCCTTCTACCCGGGGCTCAGATAGCGTTAGCGCGTTGCAGGATTGTGAATCGTGAAACAATTCGGCTGTTGTGTCTGCCCCCGTGAACAACTGCGCCGTAAGCGCTTCCTCGACGATAGCCAGGTCCAGCTCCAGGGGCAGTTCGATGTCTGCCGCTGGTGCCGGAGGGGCACACAACATGGCCAATACCGCGGCAAAGAGTGCGTTGCGTAGACGAGGGAGACTGGCGTGTTGGCGCATGGGGTGTGGCGAGCCGGGGGCAGGGGAATCCGGCGCCGATCATACTGCCAGCGCGCCCCGCGAGACAGCCTGCCGGGCGCAATTATCTTCGGCAAAAAGTCACGCAGCGGCAGGTCAGCTGCCCTGCTCCAGGTCGGCGATCAGGGCATCCACATCGATGGCGTTGCCGGCGAGCTCGGTGACGATGCCCTTGAGCTGCGCCAGGGAGACACGACCGCGATCCTGCGCCAGCGCGCGGGCGACATCATCAATACCCGCGGCTCCGTCTGTCGCCTTTGCCAGCGCCTGGTCGAGCCGGTGCATGAAGATGGCGGCGCGGGCCGTCACAGGCCCGGAAGAGCGGCGCGTGAACAGTGTGTCTGCTTCCCTGGCCCAGTCGGTTTTCCACTCGAGCACCTGCTCGTAGCGCCAGTCACTCATACCCCCGGTGCGAAACAGAATAGCGGAGGCGTAATATTCGGCCAGCCCTTCGACGATCCAGTCTGCCCGCTTGCCGCCGCTGATGCCGGTGCCGACATGGATCAGCTCATGGATCAAGCTGCTGGTGCGGTTGCCACTGATCATCGGGCGGTCCGTGTGCATGAACAGCGACCGCGTGCCGGACAAGCCGCCGCGCCACATGGGTTTGCCTGCCGTCACAATCAGCAACTGGTCGGGAAACCCAGGCAGTACCGCCTTGACCGCCGGCAGGTTCCAGCCGATGAACGCGAGGGTGTCCTGCAGACGATCGCCCTGGCCCGCCGGTGCAGCAACGCGTACGTCGGTGCCAGCAATGATGTCCTGCCGACTGGTGATGTCGCCGAGTATCAACCATCCTTTGGGACGCGGAAAAATGCGCCCGGGGTCCGAGATTACATACCTCGTGCTGTCATCCTCTCGGGTAGGATAGGGCGCGGCAACCGACCAGCCCTCGGGCAAGAGGAACTGTAATTCTGCCTGCCCCTCCAGGCCTTTGGGCACACGCGCTGAAATCGGCGGAATCAGCTTGTCACTGCGGAGTATCGCCCAGTCCTCAGTAAGCAGCGAATCATAGCTGCCGCTCGCTTTCTGTTCATCAATGACAAACTCGTAGTGCAGGCTGTCTTCCGGTTCGCGCGGTTTCCAGATTGCTTTATTGCCGTCGAGGCGCACTCCCTGATCCGCGGTGACCGACCGATGTCGTTCCGGGTTCAGGTTCAGGGTCAGCTGCTTAGGCAATCGTTCACCGCGCAGGCGTATCTCCACCCGGGCGACATCGCTGTCCGGGTGCACTTTGGCGCGGTATAGAATTTCGTAGTCTGCTGCCTGCGTCGCCGAGGACAGGAGCAGCAGGGAGAACAGAGTAGCGAACAGCTTTTTATGCAAAGTGGCCATGGTAAGCGGAGACCTGACTGGTTTGGACGACGAGAATACCAGTGGCGTTGGCAAAAGCCATACCGATGGTATTTGTGCCGTTGCGCACGTAGTATTTCCCTGCGGTCCCCGAGAATAGCAATAAACAGGATTGGAGGTGTCATGAGCGTAAATAACGGTTTCGATATTCAGCAGATCATCGCGCAGGCTCGCGAGGTGATCACCCGGCCAGTCAACTATTTTCAATCGATGCAAAAGACCGGCGGGTTCGGTGACCCGGTCGTATTTGTGGCGGTCATGGGCGCTGTGGCGGGCGTTATTGCCGCAGTCTTCGCATTATTTGGTTCCGCCGGCGGCCTGTTGGCCGGGGTGTTCGGTGCGTTGATTTTCGGTCCGTTGATGGCAGTGCTCGGTGCCTTTATCGGGGCCGCCGTGCTCTATGTGATCTGGAAACTCATGGGGTCGACGGAGAATTACGAAACCGCGTTTCGCTGCCAGGCGGCGCTGGCAGCGCTCTATCCGATCAGTGCGTTGCTCGGCATTGTGCCCTACATCGGGGGAATTGTGACGATCGCCTGGGGGGCATGGTTGTTGGTTGAGGCGAGCGTTGCCGTGCATGCCCGGCAACGCAGGACGGCGCAGATTGTGTTCGGCGTGCTTGCGGTCCTGTTCATTTTCACCAGCCTCGGCAGCGAGCGTGCTTCACGGGAAATGGACGCGCGGATGGAGGAGATGGGTGAGCAATTCGAGGACATGGAAGACATGTCCCCCGAGGAGGCCGGACGCAAGCTGGGCGAGTTCATGAAAGGACTTGAACAAGGTGCCCAGGGCGATGGTGATCAGTAACCTCAGGGTCGCTTAATTCCCGGTGCGCACGGCCTCCAGTTTGCTACAGAGGTCCCGGGCCCCGTCCAGGGCGCGTGCGGTCGGGCGCTGAATCAGGTCCGGGTTGACCGACAGCAGGCCGCCATTCAGGGCCTGTAACCCGGGGTATCGTCGCCAGTGCTCGAGCCATTCGGGGTGTGCCGTCTCCATGCCGCCGGCCACAATCACGCGCGGATTGCGCGCGAGCACGGACTCCAGGTTGATCCGGGGTGCGAGCGTAGCGGCATCCGCGAAGATATTCCTGCCACCACAGAGCGTAATGATCTGGCTGATCAGGTGTTCACCGTTCACGGTCTGCAGGGGTTGGTGCCAGATCTGGTAGAACACTGGCAGCGGCGCCGCGGCGCCGAACTCCGCAGCCAACCGCGCAAATCCGTCCTCGAGGCGCTGCGCCTCGGTTTCGCTGTGTGCCTCGGTGCCGGCCAGTCGCCCCAGGCGGCGAATGCTTGCGGGTATGTCTTCGAGTGAGCGTAATTCGCTGACGTACACGGGAACGCCCAGCCGCTTGAGTTTTTCCAGAGCGCCAGCCCCGTTGCCGGAGCCCCACATCAGTATCAGGTCGGGTTTGCTGGCCAGGATCTGCTCCAGGCTGAACGCATTGAAGGAGCCTACGCGAGGTAGGCTCCGGGCCTGGATGGGGAAGTCGCTGTAGCTCACTACACCCACCAGACGATCGCCGGCCCCGGCGCTATAGAGATTCTCCACAATGTGCGGGGCCAGCGCGACGATACGCCGTGCGGGTTCTGGCAATGTCACGCTGCGCCCGGCGAAATCCTCTACCGTCACTGTTCCGGCGGTAAGGGTGCCAGCGTAGCCCGCCAGCAGGCAGCACAGCGCGAGAACGCGTTTCACAGGCCAATAACCAGTGGTTGACGCCCGTTGGGATGCGGCTGCACCAGCACCTCAGCGTGAAACAGTTCCCGGAACAGCGCCGGCGTGAGGACGGCCTCCGGGCTACCGCTGGCCACGGTCTGCCCTGCATTCAGTACCAGCAGCCGATCGCTGACGCTGGCCGCCAGATTGACATCGTGTACCACGAGCATAACGGCACAACCCCGCGCGGCAATGTCGGCGATAACCGTGATCAGCTGCTGTTGATGCGCGAGATCCAGCGCTGCTGTCGGTTCGTCCAGCAGCAGGAGCGTACCGCTCATGTCTGTGCTGTGCCACAGCTGCGCCAGCACGCGGGCAAGCTGTACGCGCTGGCGTTCGCCACCCGAAAGCTGGGTATAGAGCCGGTTCCGCAGGGACAGCGTATCTGTCGCGCGCAGTACCTGGCGCACAATATCCTGATCGGCACGCAGGCCGGTGCTGTGTGGCGTACGCCCCAGCAGTACCACTTCCTCCACGGTGTAGGGGAAATTGAGCAGCGAGAGTTGGGGCAGGAAAGCCCGCCGCTGCGCAAGCTGCTGCCGCGGCCAGCTATCCAGCGCGCGGTCCGCAAAGCGCAGGCTGCCGCTGGTGGCTGCAAAGTCGCCGGCAAGCAGGCGCAGCAGGCTGGATTTCCCGGCACCGTTGGGGCCGATGAGGCCGATCACCTCGCCCGGCTCCAGCTGCAGGTTGATGTCTGTTAGTACCGGGTCACCCCAGGGTGCGGCGTCCACGCTCTGCAGCGTAAGCACGCTCATGTTTGCATGCCATAGTGGTGCCGCTGGCGCAGCAGCGAAATGAAGAATGGCACGCCGATGAGAGCAGTGATGATACCCACCGGCAGCTCCGTGGGTGCCAGCAGGGTTCGCGACAGGGCATCCGCGCACACCAGCAGAATGGCGCCGCCCAGCGCGCTGGCGGGTAGCAGCGTGCGGTGGTCGGGGCCGATCAGCAGGCGCACGATGTGTGGCACGACGAGGCCGACGAAGGCGATGGTGCCGACCAGCGCGACTGACGTACCTACACCGATAGCCACCCAGGTGATCAGCGCGAGTTTGGTGCGGTTTACGGCGATACCCAGGTGCCGGGCTTCGGACTCCCCCAGCAACAGTGTGTTCAGGGGCAGCGCATAGCGCGGAAGTGCCAGCAGCACCGAACCGGCGACCACCGTGGCAAGTAACAGACGCGGCAGGGTAGCGCCATCGAGGCCCCCCATTTTCCACAGGCTGATCTGGCGCAGGCGCTCGTTGTCGGTGAAGAACTCCAGCAGGCTGCCGGCCGCTCCCGCCAGTGCAGTGATCGCGATACCCGCCAGTAACATGGTGGCCACTGAGGTACCGTTCTCGGAACGGGCCAGCCGGCGAAGGCCGCCAGCGAGACCAGGCTCAGGCCCATAAAGCCCGTCAGGCTAGTGCCCCCCGCCACAATCAGCAGTGATGCACCCAGTGAGGCACCCGCGGTCACCCCGATCAGGGAAGGGTCCGCGAGGGGATTGCGGAACAAGCCCTGCATGGCCGCACCGCTCATGGCCAGCGTGGCGCCGATGATGCCCGCCAGCAACACCCGCGGCAGACGGATCTGCTGCACAATAAGGCTGGCCTGGCCGCGGTCGGCACCCATCAGTGCACTCAGTGTGTCACCGGGAGCGATCTTCACCGCGCCGCTGCCCAGCGCCAGAAGCATGGTGAGCGGCAGCATGATGACCAGCAACAGCAGCAAGCGCTGCGCCCGTCGTCGGCGATGGATAACGTTAGTAATCAACGCCGAGCCGGGCCTTGATGCCGGCGTTGTAGGCGTGCTTGATTTCCTTCACTTCGGAGACCGTGTCCATGATCTCCTGCAATGCCTTGCCGCCGCCGCGGCCGGTGACCACCACGCTTTGTTCCAGCGGCCGACCCGCAAGCGCGGCGAGCACCTCGCTTTCGGGCAGGTAGTCAAAGGCCAGCATGTAGGTGAGTTCGTCCAGCACAACCAGGTGGTAGTCCGGGTTCTGGAGCATGGCAGAGGCCTGTTCCCAGGTGCGCTGCGCGGCGGCGATGTCCGCGCTGCGATCCTGCGTGTCCCAGGTGAACCCGGTGCCCATCTGGTAGAAATCCACCTGCGGGCATTGTTCCCGCAGGTAGATTTCCTCACCGGACAGCTGTTCACCCTTGATGAACTGCACCACACCGACCTTGTAGCCGTAGCCGAGAGCGCGCATGACCATGCCGAAAGCGGAACTGGATTTGCCCTTGCCATTTCCGGTGAGCAGGATACTGACCCCGCGCTCTGTGCTGGCGGCGCTGATGCTGGCTTCAACGCTGGCTTTCTGTTTTTCCATCGCCTTTTTGTGGCGCTCATTCTTGCGCTCTTCGCTCAAGACTCTGCTCCTAGAAGCTGTAGCGCACGCCGGCATAAGCCGCCCGTTCGCTGCTGCGGTAGTCGGTAATTTCCTGGTAGTCCTCGTCCATGAGGTTTTCAACACGGCCGTACAGCTCCAGCTTGGGCGTGAAGCGGTAGCTCGCGTTGACGTCCAGCACCTGATAATCGTTCAGTGCCGAACCATCGCGTTCCTGGGCATCGCGGGACGTGCGCCAGTGCAGGCCAAGTGTGGCCTGTTCGGAGCGCGTACGCCACTGCAGCCCGAGGTTGGCGAGGTGGCGGGGTCGGTAGAAGCGTTGTCCTCCCGCCGCGGATTCCGTGTCGTTGTAGGTGTAGTTTCCCTGCAGGCTGAACTGCAGCGGCAGAGGGACTTCGGCAATCAGCTCCAGGCCCCTGGATTCGGTGGTGCCTGAACCTTGCAGGTAGCCTGAGAAGGCGACCGGATCAAAGAATATTTCATTTTCGACGTCCTGGCTGAAGTACACCGCCTCCAGCATCAGGCCTGCATTGCCATACCAGCCCACGCCCACTTCGTAGCCCTCGCTGCGTTCTTCCTGCAGAGTCGTATTCGAGGCCGGGGGGCTGGCGAAGAAGCTGCCATTGTAAGCAATTTCGTACAGGCTGGGTGCACGGAAGCCGGTGCTCCAGGCTGACTTGAATTTGACCTCACCGGTGTTGCTCACCGGCACCAGATACGCGGCACTGACCCGGTAGGAATCGTGGCTGCCGAAGTCTTCGTTATCGTCGTAGCGAGCGCCCGCCGTGAAGAACAGCTGATCCGCCACGCTGCCTTGATACTCTAAGTAGTAGCCGGTCTGGTCGCGCTCGGTATCAAAGCTGCCGTCATCCAGTGCCTGCTCCTCGTAGTCGATGCCGTAGACCAGCTGCAGGTCGCTGGCGGGTGCATAGCTGCCGAGATAAGTCACGCGCGTGAGGTCACCTTCCGTGCCGAAGCCCGGCAGGCCCTCGGTGAAAAACTGGCGCTCGGTCTCGCTGTGGTTGTAGGCAAGCTCGTGCCGGGTTTGCTCGCCGTTGAAGCTCACGGCACCACGCAGCGCCTGTTGCTCGTAGGCGTCCGAACAGAGGTTGCTGGGCGCGAAGGTATCGTTGGTAAAACAGTCGTCGTACTGGTTGTCGCCGTCGACGTCCCGGGCCACGAGATCCAGGCGCAACTGCTCGTTGATATTCCATCCGGCGCGCGCGTGCACCGTTGTATTGTTGTAGCCATCATCGTCAGCGGGGGTGGTGTCGGAAATGCGCGCGTTAAAGCCGTCCGTGCTGTAGTCCGCGATGGACAGATTCGCGTCGACCTGTTCGTTCCCGGCGCCCAGGTGCGCACTGTACTGCGTCGTGCCGTAGCGACCCGCTTCCGCGCTCAGTTCGCCGCCCAGCCCGCTGCGCGGCGCCTGCGTGCTGATACTGATGATGCCGCCCGCATCGGCCCCGTACATCAGCCCCTGGGGACCACGCAGGATTTCAACACGCTGGATGCCGCTGCTGAGCAGGTGTTCCATGCGCGGGCCCGTTTGTGGCGTCGTGGTGTCAGAGATATCAATGCCGTCGATCAGGACCTTGGTGCGGAAACTTTCTTCCCCGCGAATACGCAGGGAAGATGCTTTGCCGGCGCCGCCATTATTGCTGACCGCGACGGCGGGCACCGTGCGCAGAATATCCTGCAGGTTGGCGAAGCCCAGGCGCTGAATATCCGCAGCGTCTACCACCGAGATTGACGTGGCGACCTCACGCATCGGCATGGCGACGCGGGAAGAGCTGATGACAATTTCTTCCAGTTGGGACGACGGTGCCGCATGTGTGTACGCGGGCAGGGTGAACAGCAGCGCGATTGCACCGCTCAATTTCTGTGGTGTCATGACTTGCCTCAATGCCAAGAGTTTTGTGGCGATTGAGGGAGGGGATCAGGGAACGCAATGCGGGGAGGCATCATGCAACCTTCAATGAAGCCCTCCGCTCCATCGTTGCTCGTAACAGGCAGGTATCGGGCTCACAGAGGACTCTGTTTACCGTTGCGGGGGCAGCGGAGGGATCGGCGCTGTGCCTTACCTCACTTCCCATTTAACCTGCCCAGCCGTGTCAAGCGACACCAGCGGCAGGCACCTGGTACGCCGCGCACTGTAGAGCCCGGAGGGCGGGCTGTCAATTGTCCCGATTGTGTCCGGGTGCTGCAGGCGTCGTTCTGTCGTCCTGCTTGGCGTAGAATGCACAACCTCGGATGCAATGAGGACAGTCATGACGGTTTCGGCAACACAGAGGACTCAGGTGGCAGAACGCCTTGGCCGCGAGCCCCGTGGCCTGCGGGCGATCGCGGTAGCGGATGAGGCCGGCCATCCGCAGGTGATTCGCGTCGCTTCGCTGGTCGAGCGCACGCCGTTTCCCACCCTGTTCTGGCTGGTCGACCCCGCATTGAACTACCGGATTGACCGGGAGGAGGCGAGTGGGCTGATCGCGCGTTTCCAGCGTCAGGTCGATGACGACCCGGCCTTGCAGAGGTGCATGGCCGAAGACCACGCGGCCCATATCAAACTGCGTGATGAACACCTCGCGCCGGACGAGCGTCAGGCGCTGGAGCAGTTGGGCTTTGCCGATGTGTTGCGACAGCGCGGCATTGGCGGAATCGCCGACTCCGGGCGTATTCGCTGTCTGCACACCTGGTACGCGGCGCATTTGGTGGTGCCCAATACTATTGGCAGGCTGCTGGATGCTCACTGGGCGGCTCAGCCAGCCGCAGACGGCGAGGCGTAGCCGTGCAGAGTGCCAATCAGGCCGTTCTTGAGGCAGCGCTTGCCTGGTTGCAGCGGCGGGAGACTGCCGTCTGGTTGTGTACGGTCGCCGCGGCGCAGGGTTCTTCACCGCGACCTCCGGGTTCATTGCTGGTGTGCAATGCGCAGGGTGAACAGGTGGGGTCGCTCTCTGGCGGCTGTATTGAGGAGGACCTGCTGGAGCGTTTGCGTTCCTCTGCATTGCCGTTAAGCGGTGCCGAGCTTGTGCCTTATGGGGTGACGGCAGAGCAGAATGAACGCCTCGGTTTACCCTGCGGCGGCCGCTTGCAGGTGCTGGCGCAGCGGCTGCAACCCGACCGGGACGAGGCGTGGCTGGAGGCAGCGCTAACGGCGCTGGCAGAGCGGCGCTGCCTGCAGCGCCGGGTGTCGATTGCCACCGGTATCACGCAATGGTCACCGGTTGCGACTCACGGCCAGTTGCAGCTGTCGGAAACCGAACTGGTGCAGACCTTTGGCCCACAAATGCGCATGCTGCTGGTGGGCGCGGGTCAACTCAGCCAATCCCTGGCGGAGTTGGCACTGGCGATGGACTACGATGTGCTGGTGGCCGACCCCCGCGAAAGCGTGCGTGCGCAGTGGCCGGGGCCCGCCGTCCCCCTGCTGGACGGCATGCCGGATGACGCCGTGCGCACGTACGCCAGTGATCGCCACAGCATTGTGATTACACTCACCCACGATCCCCGCATCGACGATATGGCGCTGATGGAGGCGCTGACCACCGAGGCCTGGTATGTCGGCGCGCTGGGCTCCCTGAAAACCACCGAGAAACGCCTGGGACGGCTGCGGCAGCTCGGCCTGAGCGATACGCAGTTGGCCGCTTTGCATGCGCCGGTGGGCCTGGATATCGGCAGTAAGACACCGCTGGAAATTGCGATATCGATCATGGCGCAGTTGGTGAGCCTGCGCCGCAGGCGCCCGCCCGCGTGACCGTCGGCGTGCTGGTGCTCGCCGCCGGTGAGGGTCGACGTTTCGGCAGCGACAAACGCCGCGCGCGGGCCCGGTCCGGGCAGACGTTACTGGCGACTTCCATCGCTGTGATTCGGGGCGCGGGCCTGCCGCTGCGAGTCTGCCTGCGTGCCGGTGAAGCGCAATTGGCGCAACAGTCAGGCTTGCAGCCGGAGGAAGTGATCGCCTGCGAGCGCGCGCGCTGCGGCATGGGTAGCACGCTGGCGGAGGGCGTTGCACAGCTGCCTGCATGGGAAGGGGTTCTGGTGGCGTTGGCGGATATGCCTGCCATTCAGCCGTCGACCTATCGTGAGGTCGCGGCCGCAGTGACACGCGAGGCCATCGTAGTGCCCACCTGGCAGGGGCGCGGCGGTCACCCGGTAGGATTCGGCCCGGATTGGTTTGACCGACTGGCAAACCTGCAGGGCGATACGGGTGCGCGGGCGCTCGTGCGCGAGGCAGGTGAACGGCGAACGCTGCTGGCGGTTGCGGACCCGGGCATACTCCGGGATATTGATCACCCGAGTGACCTCGCCCGCACCTGACTCACCACACCCCAGCTGCAAGCGGCAAGTGCCCGGTGGTATAGTAGATGGCTCTGCACCACACATCGGGATCCCATGACCACCAATACAGACGACCTGCGCATTCGGCGCACCAATGAACTGGTAGCGCCGCAGCAACTGATCAGTGATATCGCCCTGGATGAAACGGCCGCGCAGACCGTGAGTGCTGCACGCCGCAGCATTCACGATATTCTGGCCGAAAAGGATGACCGCCTGCTGGTGGTCGTCGGCCCCTGTTCCATTCACGACCCCGACGCGGCCCGTGATTATGCGCAACGCCTGCAGCGTGTGGCCCAGTCACTGCAGGCCGACCTGCAGGTGGTCATGCGGGTTTATTTCGAGAAACCGCGCACCACGGTGGGCTGGAAAGGGCTGATAAACGACCCGGACCTGAACAACACGTTCCAGATCAACAAGGGCCTGCACCTCGCCCGTCAGTTACTGGCAGACCTCGCCGCCCTGGGCTTGCCGACCGGTACCGAATACCTGGACCTGATCAGTCCCCAGTACGTGGCGGACCTGGTGGCCTGGGGCGCGATCGGCGCACGCACTACCGAGAGCCAGACGCACCGCGAACTGGCCTCGGGGCTGTCCTGCCCGGTGGGTTTCAAGAACGCGACCGATGGCGACATACAGGTGGCGATAGACGCCATCAAGTCGGCGTCCCAGCCGCACCATTTCCTGTCGGTCACCAAGCAGGGCCACTCCGCAATTTTCCAGACAGCGGGCAACGAGGACTGCCACATCATTCTGCGCGGTGGCAAGCATCCCAACTACGACATGTTCTCTGTGGACGATGCGGCCGCGATGCTCCGCAAGGCGGGCCTGTCCGCACGCATCATGGTGGATGCCAGCCACGCCAACAGTCGCAAGATACCTGCGCGGCAGGTGGATGTGATTCGTGATATCGGCGCCCAGGTGGCGCGGGGCAACAGCGCCATCTTTGGCTTGATGATCGAGAGCAACCTGATCGCCGGGCGCCAGGATGTGGTCGCCGGCGAATCCTTGGTTTATGGCCAGAGTATTACCGACCCGTGTATCGACTGGGAGCACACGGAAACGCTACTCGAAGAACTGGCGGCTGCCGTGCGCACGCGGCGCGGGCTGTAGTCGCTTGCCTGTCCACGCCACAAGAGGGGATAGGGTGAAGCGCCTTTTCTGGGCATGTGTGGTGCTTGTGCTGGCGGCCTGCAGCGATTCGGCACAAGAGGGTGGCAAGTCTGGCGTTCCGGAAGTCGATGCCCACACGGCGGGCATGCAGTACCTGCAGGGCTTCCAGAACCTTTACTGGGACGATACAGGCGGACGTCTGTACCTGGAAATTGCCGTCTTTGAGCAGCCTTTCATTTACGTCAGCAGCCTGTCCAGCGGTGTCGGTTCCAACGATCTGGGCCTTGATCGGGGGCAGCTCGGCAACACCCGTCTGGCGCGATTCAGCCGGGTGGGTGACAAGGTGTTGCTGATGGCCGACAACCCTGTGTACACGGCGGGCAGCAGCAACGCAGACGAGCGTCGCGCCGTGGAAGAGGCCTTTGCCCGTTCCGCGCTGGCCAGTTTCCCCGTAGTGGCCCGCAGCGGCGATCGCGTGCTGGTGGATGGCACGGATTACTTTGTCAGCGATGTGCACGGTGTCACCAGGCGGCTGAAGGACCGCGAGGAGGGTGATTACCACGCTGACCCGGATCGCTCTGCCATCTACCTGCCCCGTACCCGCGCTTTTCCCGATAACACCGAGGTGGATGCGCTGGTCACCCTGGCAGGCGAACCTGCCGGTCAGCAGTTGGCCACCGTCACCCCCGATCCGCGGTCACTGAGCGTGCACCAGCATCACTCCTTTGTGCGCCTCCCCGAGCCCGGCTATGAGCCCTTGCCCTACGATCCGCGTGCGGGTTTTATCGACCCGGATTACGATCGGCAACGGGTCGACTATGCGGTGCCCATTGGTGAGCCGGTTCGCCAGCCCTATGCCTGGCGCCATCGACTGCAGAAGAAGGATCCGCAAGCGGAACGCAGTGAGGCCGTGGAACCAATCGTCTACTACCTGGACCGGGGAGCCCCCGAGCCGGTTCGCAGTGCGTTGATGGAAGGCGCCGCCTGGTGGAATGAAGCATTTGAAGCGGCGGGTTACGACAATGCCTTCCAGGTCCGTCTCCTGCCGGAGGACGCCGACCCGATGGACGTGCGTTATAACGTCATTCAATGGGTGCATCGCTCTACGCGCGGATGGTCCTACGGTTCCAGCGTGCGTGATCCGCGCACCCAGGAAATCATCAAGGGACATGTGACCCTGGGTTCGCTGCGGGTGCGGCAGGATTACCTGCTGGCGGAAGGGTTAATGGCGCCCTATGCGGAAGGCGGCAGTGTGCCCGAGGCCATGCTGGACTTTGCCCTGGCGCGTATTCGTCAGCTCGCGGCGCATGAAGTGGGGCATACCCTGGGCTTGGAGCACAACTTTGCGGCGAGTGCGGATGGTCGGGCATCGGTGATGGATTACCCCCACCCTTACGTCACATTGGACGCAGCGGGCGTGCCAGACCTTTCCCAGGCCTACGCCACCGGCCTCGGCGAGTGGGATAAGCGAGCCATTTTGCATGGCTACCAGCATTTCCCGGAGGCGGTGGATGCCGCCGCGGCGCGTGAGCAGATCGTTCGCGATACCTATGCGGCGGGGCTGCACTATGTGGCGGACGTGCATTCCCGTGGTGATGCCTTCGCCGTCAGTGCCGGCCCGGCACACCCGCTGGGTAGCCTGTGGGATAACGGCAGCGATCCGGTGGAAGAGTTGAACAGGCTGATGGACCTGCGGGCTAACGTGCTGGCGCGCTTTTCCGAGCGCAGCATACGGCTGGGACGACCCCTGGCCCAGCTGGAGGATGTGCTGGTTCCCATGTACCTGTTGCATCGCTATCAACTGCAGGCGGCGGCCACACTCATTGGCGGCCAGGCGTTCAGCTATGCATTGCGTGGCGACGGGCAGGTGCCCGTGGCCGCGGTGCTGCCCGCCCAGCAGCGCGCCGCGCTGGAGGCGTTGCTGGCCACGCTGGCACCGGATGTGCTGGCCATGCCGGCGGACCTGTTGGCGCTGATACCGCCGCGCCCGCCGGGGTATGGCGACGGCCGCGAGCTGTTCCCCCGCGACACCGGCTACGTGTTCGACCCTCATGCGGCAGCGGCCACCGCCGCGGGCCTGACTCTGGATATGTTGCTGAACCCCACCCGTGCGGTGCGCATGAACAATAACCAGGCCCGCTCCGCCGCCCAGCCCGGCTTCCCGGAGCTGCTGGATGCCGTACTCAAGCGCAGCTGGTATACGGAGCCCGCGCAGGGCAATACCGGCGCACTGCAGCGGGTGGTCAACATGGAAACGCTGGCACGGCTGCTGCGTTTGGCGCGCACCGCCGAGGTGCAGCCCCAGGTACGCGCAGAAACCCTGGACGCGTTGCTGGCATTGCGTAGCTGGCTGGAGCAGCAGGCACAAGTGGTCTCACCTGCCTGGCGCGCGCACTACCGTTTCGGGCAACTGCAGATACAGCACCTGCTGGATACGCCGGGTGCCCTGCAGGGATTGCAGCCGCACGTGGCTCCTCCGGGCTCCCCCATCTGAGCCAGAGCCGGTGGGCGGGTCACTGGTCTCGTTTGTTATACCAGCAACCGGCAGTCTCGCTTCCGGGGGTGCTTGCCCGCGCGCAGCTTTGTAGAGTGTAGCGCGGCGGAATCGCCACAATAATAATGACGATGAAAAGGAAGTCCCTGTGCTGGAACTGGAAGCATTGCGCCAACAGGCTATGGTGGATACCGGGTTGGAAGATTTTGGCGACCCGGCCTTTTACGAGGCACTGGAGCGACTGCTTGAGGCGCTGCACACCGAAGCGCGGCTTAACGAGTTCGGTCACATGCGGGCCGAAATGACTATCCTTGACGGGCTCTCGCGGCGCCTGGAAATAGAAGATTACCTCACCTCTCACCCGGAGGTTGGCGAGCAGCAGGTCCAGCGCCCGGTTTTCATTCTGGGCCTGCCGCGCACCGGCACCACGGCCCTGCATCACCTGCTGAACCAGGATCCCCGCAATCGCACCCTGCGCCTGTGGGAGGCCCAGCAGCCCGTGCCACCGCCGGAGACGGCGTCCTACACCAGCGACCCGCGTATTGCGGCGCGCGCCGAGGGTGTGGCCTTGACCGAGACGTTTCTCCCGGGCTTTCGCCAGACCCACCTGATTGATGCCGAAGAGCCGGACGAGTGCTACATGTTGCTCAACCGCAATTTCATGTCGGTTGAATACTCCGCGCTGTTTCACGTGCCCAGCTACGCCAACTGGCTGTACGCCAATTTGTGTCGTTCCGACAGCTACGACTATCACCGTCGGCAGCTGCAATTGCTGCAGTCGCGTCATCCGGGGCAGTGGGTGCTCAAGGCACCCTTTCACCAGCTTGGCCTGCGCGAAATACTGCGGGTGTACCCGGATGCCATTATTGTCCAGACCCACCGCGCACCACTGGCGTTTGTCGGTTCAGGCTGCAGCTTCAGCGAGGTGCTGCGGCGCAGCAGCAGCGACAGCATTGATCGCGCGGAAATCGGACGTGACTGGATGACCATGCTCACCGCCTATACGCGTACATTCGAAGCAGATCGCGCGGCGCTGGAACCGACACACCCAGGCCAGTTCCTCGATGTGTATCACGACGAGTTTGTCGCCAACCCCTGGCGTGTACTGGAACAGCTTTATGCCCTGCGCGACATGCCGCTGCAAGCGGAGGCGCGGCAGCGTATGCAGGCCTGGTTGGACAATCACCCGCGCGGCAAACACGGGCTGCACCGCTATCGGCTGGAGGACTACGCCATCAGTCGCGACGAGGTGGCAGGGCTGTTTGAGGACTACACGCAACGTTACGACCTGACACTGGAAGAAGAGGCAACGGTATGAATGAACCTGCGAATGCAGAACAGCGCGTGATGGATGGCAGCACCTGGAGTGAGTTCTGCGATGCGCTCAAAGAGGCTGGCACGCTGGTGGACGCCGAGAACGCTCCGCAGGATGCGTTTACCCGCGCCGAGGGTTACCGTTATTTATCGCGTATGTTGCGCGCCGGGCTGGAAAGCTTCCTCGAAGCGGGTGACCCGCGCTTTCCCGAGTTGCGCTGCCCGGCACATGAAACCATCAAGCTCGGTGCCGATAACCCGGATAACCACTACCAGACCGCGACCATCGACCCGCAGTATGACTACCGGATAACGGGGACGCGGGGCACGGTGAATTATCTGGGCTTTGGCACCGTGGTCAATCGCTACAGCAGTGGCGGTGGCATGAAAACCGATGGCTGGCTTGACTCGCGTGACATGGATATCAAGCCCGACGGTACGTTGGAGATCATCGTCAGCCAGCGCCAGCAGCCGGGTAACTGGCTGCCCATGGGGCCCGAGACCAACTCGCTGAACGTGCGTCAGACGTTCCAGGATCGCCGTGGCGAGACGCGCGCGGAAATTCGCATAGAGCGTATCGGCGCGGAGCACGAGCGGCCCGAGCCGCTATCGCCGGAAAAGCTCGACCGTGCCTTGCAGGGCGCGGTGCAGTTCATGCGCAGCACCACCGGGCTGTTCGAGGGCTGGGCGGCGAGCTTCCTGCCGACCCTGAACCAGGTGGCGCCAGCGGACCAGGCGTTTTGCCAGGCCATTGGCGGTGATCCCAATATCTACTATTTTCACAGTGCCTGGGAGCTGGCGCCGGATGAGGCGCTGTTGATCGAGGCGCCCGAGGTGCCGGCCTGTCAGACGTGGAACTTTGTGCTGCAGAACTGGTGGATGGAATCACTGGACTTCCGTTATCACCAGATTCACTTCAATAAACACACCGCCGCCTATGAAGAGGATGGCGGGGTGGTGATCGTGGTGGCGCACGAGAAGCCGCCGCAGGCGAACTGGGTGGAAACCGCGGGCCACCACACGGGCACCCTGTGCTGGCGCTGGATAGGTGCCAGTGAGCACCCGCCGGTACACGCCCGCGTGGTCAAGTTCAGCGAACTCGCCGGACTTTCCGGCCGCCGCTGAGGCAGCGGCCTAGCTTCCCAGCAGGCGGGCGCGCGCCGCGGCGTATTCGCGCTGCAGGCGCGCTACCAGGTCGCCCGCGGAGAGAATCTCCTTCACGGCGCCAATGCCCTGGCCGCAGCCCCAGATATCTTTCCAGGCCTTGGCGTCGCTGTTGCCGCCGGAGCCGAAGTTCATCGCCGATGGGTCGCTCTCGGGCAGGTTGTCCGGGTCCAGCCCGGCGGCCTCGATAGAGGGGCGCAGGTAATTGCCGTGGATTCCCGTGAACAGGTTGCTGTAGACAATGTCGCCGGCGCCGTGGTCGACAATGGCCTGCTTGTAGGCCTGCTCGGCATTGGCTTCTTTGGTGGCGATGAACGCCGAGCCGATGTAGCCCAGGTCTGCCCCCATGGCCTGTGCGGCGAGGATGGCATCGCCAGTGGCGATTGAGCCGGAAAGCAGCAGCGGGCCGTCGAACCACTCCCGGATTTCCTGAATCAATGCGATGGGCGACAGGGGGCCGGCGTGGCCACCGGCGCCGGAGGCCACGGCGATCAGGCCGTCCGCACCCTTCTCGATGGCTTTGTGGGCAAAACGGTTGTTGATCACATCGTGCAGCACAATCCCGCCATAACTGTGTACCGCCTCGTTTACCATTTCCTTCGCACCGAGAGAGGTAATAACAATGGGCACCTTGTACTTCACGCACATTTCCAGATCGTGCTGCAGACGGTCGTTGGACCCGTGCACAATCTGGTTCACGGCAAACGGTGCCGCCGGTGTGTCGGGGTGCTCTGCGTCCCACGCCGCCAGTTCACGGGTGATTTTCTCCAGCCAGACGTCGAGCTGCTCTGCGGGCCGCGCATTCAGGGCCGGGAATGAACCAACAATGCCGGCTTTGCACTGGGCAACCACCAGGTCCGGGTTAGAGACAATGAACATGGGGGCGGCGACGGCGGGCAGGCGCAGTTTGTCTTGCAGGACAGCGGGTAATGCCATGGGGTGAAACTCCATTACGGGTTGCAGTTTTATGCAATTTATTGCATATTTAATCGATATGCAACCTTTTGCATGAAAAGCGTTCCGGGTTTAAGCTGCCAAGCTCACGCCACGCGCGATACGAGGTACTCAGCAGCCGCCATGGCACTCTCTCACGCAATCATGACCGCCCTGTTGGAAGACGACATGTCGGGCTATGAACTGGCCAAGGCGTTCGATATCTCCCTGGGCTTGTTCTGGCGCGCCAGCCATCAACAAATCTACCAGGAGCTGCACAAGCTGGCCGACCGGGGCTGGCTGCAGCGTGAAACAGTCGCCCAGGCGGGCAAGCCCGACAAGATCGTCTACGCGCTTACCGAGGCCGGGCGCAGCGCCATGGCGGAGTGGGTGATGGGCAACTCGCGCGTGCAGGAGGGCAAGGACGACCTGTTCGTCAAGTTGTACAATCTTGCCGAAAGCAACGCCGCGCATCTCGCGATGGAGATTGGCCATCGTCGAGAGCAGATGATGCAGCGCCTCTATCTGTATGAAAAAATCCGCCGACGCCACTATGCAGACCCCACGGCCCTGCCGGTAAGGCGCAAGGGTGTGTTTCTGGCGCTGTTGGCAGGCATCCGTCAGGGAGAGCACTTTCTGGCCTGGTGTGACGAGGCCCAGGCCATTCTGGCGACGGTGGATGGCAAGGAAACTGATGGTGGCTGAATGCTCGGGGAGTGGGCGATCCCGGGCTACGCAGTGCACACGCCGTTGGCTCCCGCGGGTTTAGCGTCCGACTGAAAGCCCGGCCGCGGCACGGGCGCCTGCCTCTATTTGAGCCCAATCCCCTGACCGGATTGCGGCGCTGTCGAGCATCCAGGTTCCACCGACACACAGGACGTTAGCGAGCGCCAGGTAGTCTTTTACATTCGCCAGGTTTATGCCGCCTGTGGGGCAGAATTTTATCTGCGGCATGGGCCCGGCGATGGCTTTCAGCATCCGGGTGCCGCCAGCGGCTTCAGCCGGGAAAAACTTCATGCAGTGAAAGCCATGTTCCAGAACTGTCATGGCCTCGCTCGGCGTTGCCACACCGGGAAGCAACGGGGTGCCGCTTGCAGTTGCTGCCTTGAGCAGTGCGGCTGTTGTCCCGGGGCTAACAATAAATTCGGCACCGGCATCGACAGAAGCCTGGAAGTCGCTCGCAGAGAGAACAGTGCCGGCACCCACGACCGCCCCGGGGACGTGTTTCTTGATGGCCGCAATGGCTGTCAGGCCGTGCTCGCTGCGCAAGGTGATTTCCAGCACTTTCAGTCCACCGCGCACCAACGCCTCAGCCAGTGGCACGGCATCATCTGCGCGCTCGATGACGATAACGGGGATGACCGGGCTTGTGGTCAGTACAGTGTCCAATTGCTTCGTCATTGCGTTCGCTCGCGATGGGTGGAACGGGATTTCTAGGGCGCCCAATACACGGATACTTTGCTGTCAGCGCCATGCAGCAAGGCGCTCACAGGCAGGCCGAGTGTGTCCCGGGAATGGAGTGCGGTTCGGTACACCTCGAGTTTCTCCTCGCCGGTAATCAGCAGGATAATGCTGTTGCAGGCGCGAATCGCGTTCAGTGTGAGGGTCATGCGTTCAGTGAACTTGCCCGTCACCGCGCTTTCCCTGGCTTGGATAGGCGTGCATAGCCGGGCGTTGTTCTCGCCCAGCGCATACCCCAGGTTCCGTGCATGAGGAAAAAGCGATGCGGTATGGCCGTCGGCCCCCAGCCCCAGAATGCAGAGGTCGAAGGGGGAATGGATGCGCCTGTATCTCGTTTCGCACTCCATCTCACCGTCCGTGGCAGTTGCAGCCGCCGTTTTCATACCGAAGAACGCTGCCTCGGATGCCCGGTTCTTGAGTAAGCTGTCGACGATAGCCGTCTCATTGCTTCCGGGCTCGCCGGGGTTTACCCAGCGCTCATCAACCAGGGCGATATCAACCTTTTCCCACGACAGTTCCTGACGCGAGAGCTGGCGATACAGGGGCAATGGGGTGCTGCCGCCCGATACGAAAACCGTCGCGTGGTCATGTGTTTCGATGCCACGCCGCAGGACATTGGCGCAGTGTTTTGTCAGCGCCTCGAATAACTCGGTTCTCTGTGCGAAAAAGAACTCCTCAATCATCCGCGCAGACTTCCTCGATATCACCTGCGTTGTACCAGGCGTGGCAGTCCTCGGCGAGCAGTGCATCGGCTTCGTCGGGGCCCCAGGAGCCTGCACGGTACAGCTCCGGAGAGCTGGAGGAGGCTTGCCAGGCTTCAATGATGGGGTCAATCCAGGCCCATGCGGTGGAGACTTCCTTGCGGCTGATAAACAGGCTGGAATTGTCGGCGGCAGCGTCCAGAATCAGACGCTTATAGGCGCTACTGCGCAAATGTTTGTAGGTGTCGGAAAAGTTGAGGTTGAGAGCGGTGGGTTGCAACTGCATGTCCAACGTGTCCAGGTTTTTCGACATGAGACTCAGCTGAATGGATTCTTCAGGCTGCAGGCGAATCACCAGGCGATTGGGGTTCATTTTCCCGGCGCCGGCGCTGAAGACGCGGTGCGGAACCTCTTTAAACTGAATCATGATTTCCGCAAAACGGGATTTCATGCGTTTGCCGGTACGCAAATAGAAAGGTACCCGCGCCCAGCGCCAATTGTCGATATAGACGCGCAGGGCAACGAAGGTTTCGGTTGCGCTACTGGTTGATCCCAGCTCTTCGAGGTAGCCGGGCACCAGCTTGCCCTGATGGCCGCCCGCTACATATTGGCCGCGGACCGTGTTTTTCATCACGTCGGTGCCGGTGATAGGGCGCAGAGCTTCCAGTACCTTGATTTTCTCCATTTGAATGTTTTCAGCATTCATGGTGTGTGGTGACTCCATCGCCACCAGGCTCAAAAGCTGCAGCAGGTGGTTCTGCACCATGTCCCGCAGTGCCCCGGCCTCGTTGTAGAAGCCCGCTCTGCCCTCCAGGCCGACCGTCTCGGCAACGGTGATCTGCACATGGTCGATAGACTTTGCATCCCACAACTGCTCGAAAATCAAATTGGTAAAGCGCAGCGCCAACAGGTTCTGTACGGTTTCCTTTCCCAGGTAGTGGTCGATACGGTAAATGGATTTTTCTGCAAAATACGTGGCGATTTCGTTGTTGATGGCCTCGGCTGATTTTGCGTCGTAGCCCAGTGGCTTTTCCACCACCAGGCGGCTGTATTCTGAAATCAGGCCTTCTTCGCTCAGGTGCTTGCAGCAAGCACCAAATACGGCGGGTGGTGTGGCAAGGTAGAAGATACGCGTGGCGTCCGGGTGAGTATTCAGCGCACGTTTGAGTTCCTTCCACCCTGCGTCGCGCTTTGCGATGTCCAGCGTAACGGGGAACAGAAGCGCCTTGAACGCCGCCCATTTCGTGTCGTTGAATTCTTCGGCAACCAGAAATTCTTGCAGACTATCCTGAGCGGTTTCGAGATACCTGGCGGTCGTTTCTTCACTCCGCGTGGTGGTGAATATGCGCGTGCCCTCCGCCAGCTCTTCTGCGGTAAACGCTTTGTACAGCGCGGGTATCAGTTTTCGCAGGGCCAGGTCGCCTGAGCCGCCAAAAATCACGATATCGAACGGGTCTGTCATAACGGTACGGTCGTCTTCTACTGCTGAAACACACTAGCACCGTCTTCCGCGGCACTAACCTGGTTACGAAACACCTGAAACATTTCTCTCCCCATCCCCTGGTTGGGCTGCCCGTCGCCGGGTAGCGTCGGGCGGGTATCGAAATCCGCTGCGTGTACATTCAGCGCTCCGGCCTCGGCATCCAGCTCAATGATGTCGCCGTCCCTCAGCTTTGCGATTGGACCCTGGTCCAGTGCTTCCGGGGATAAATGTATCGCAGCCGGAATCTTGCCCGAAGCGCCAGACATTCTGCCATCGGTCACGAGGGCAACCTTGAAGCCCCTGTCCTGCAGTATACCCAGATAGGGCATGAGTTTATGCAGTTCCGGCATGCCGTTGGCTTTGGGGCCCTGATAGCGGACCACTGCCACAAAGTCCCGCTCGAGTTCCCCGGCTTCAAATTTTTCTTTCAGTTCGTCCTGGTGCGAGAGAACCACCGCAGGCGCGCGCAACTTCTGGTGTGATGTGGCCACCGCGGACACCTTGATGATGGAGCGCCCCAGGTTGCCGGTCAGCAATTTGAATCCACCCTCCGGGCTGAAAGGTGTTTTGATACTGGCAAGCACCTGCGGGTCCGCCGAGGCGGTGGCACCCGGTTTCCACTCAAGCGGTTCATCGGGGCCGCCGGGGTTGAAGAAGGGTTCGCGGCAATAGGCTGTTAAGCCGCCCTGGCCGAGAATCGTCTTGACGTCATCATGGAGGAGCCCGCCGCTTAATAACTCGCGCACGAGCAATGGCATGCCACCGGCAGCTTGAAAATGGTTAACGTCCGCCTCGCCATTCGGGTAGATGCGACAGAGCAGGGGCACCACTGACGAGAGTTCCGACATGTCTTGCCAGTTGATCAAGATGCCGGCAGCTCGCGCGATCGCAATGAGGTGAATGGCGTGGTTGGTGGAGCCCCCGGTTGCCAACAGCCCCACGATAGCATTGACCAGACTGCGCTCATTGACGATATCTGCCAGCGGTGTGAACGCGTCCCCCTGTTTAGTGATTTTGGCGAGCTGTTTTACCGCTGCCGCCGTCAGCGCGTTGCGCATCTCGGTGCCGGGGTTGATGAAGGAGCTTCCAGGCAGGTGTAGCCCCATAATTTCCATCAACATCTGGTTGCTGTTGGCGGTGCCGTAGAATGTGCATGTGCCGGGGCTGTGATAGGACTCGCTTTCGGCCTTGAGCAGCGCGTCGCGGCCAACCTTGCCTTCAGCATACAGCTGGCGCACCCGGATTTTTTCCTTGTTGGGCAAGCCCGAGGGCATGGGCCCGGCGGGAATGAATACGGTGGGGAGGTGGCCGAAGGAGAGCGCGCCAATCAGCAGGCCGGGTACAATTTTGTCGCACACCCCCAGGCACAGTACGCCGTCGAACATATCGTGGGAGAGAGCCACGCCGGTCGCCATGGCGATCACATCACGGCTGAACAACGACAGCTCCATGCCGTCGCGACCCTGGGTCACACCATCGCACATGGCGGGGACCCCGCCCGCGAACTGGGCAACCGCATTGGCGTCACGTGCGGCCCGTTTGATGATGTCCGGAAAATCAACGTAGGGTTGATGCGCGGACAGCATCTCGTTGTACGCGGAGACAATACCCAGGTTGGCGGCGCGGTCGGAGGCCAACAGAGACTTGCCTTCGTCATTGCAGGCTGCCATGGCGTGGGCGATATTGCCGCAGGACAGCCGCTTGCGGCTTACCTCTTGCTGGCTCGCAGTGTCTACCTTGTCCAAGTAGCGCTTGCGGCTATCGCGGCTCCGTTCATGGATACGATCGGTGACAGACTCGATGGTTGAATGCAGCATAAAATACTCAAAACGCGAGAGTGGCGTAACAAGTATAGGCAGACAGGAGGGGCTATTGGCAAGCAATCGCCTATGAACCTTGCCTTTACTGCACGCCTGCGTCAGGAGCCCAGTTCAGTGTGTGCGGCGGCAAAAGCGCTCAGTGCGTGCTCAACATCGTCCGCGCTCAGCGCTGCCGACATCTGTGTGCGAATGCGCGCCTTGCCCTTCGGCACTACCGGGAAGGAGAAGGCGACCACGTAAACGCCACGGGCCAGCATGGCATCGGCAAACTTCGCTGCCGTTGCTGCATCGTGCAGCATAACGGGCACGATGGGGTGCTCCCCCGGCAACAGCTCAAAGCCCAGTGTTTCGAGACCCTCCCGAAAGCGGGCGGTATTCTCGATCAGCCGCCGGCGCAGGCCCGGTTCGGATTCCACCAGATCCAGTGCCTTGATTGCGCCGGCCACGACCGGTGGCGCCACCGTGTTGGAGAAAAGATAGGGGCGCGAGCGCTGACGCAGGAGGTCCACCACCTCCTGTCGCGCAGCGGTGTAGCCGCCGCTGGCGCCACCGAGGGCTTTACCCAGGGTGCCAGTGATGATGTCCACGCGGTCCATGCAGCCGCGGTATTCGTGTGTGCCTTTGCCGTTGCCGCCGAGAAAACCGGTGGCATGGCAGTCGTCAAAGTGCACCAGCGCGCCGTAGCGCTCCGCCAGATCGCAGATTTCATCGAGGCGCGCGATATAGCCGTCCATGGAAAACACACCGTCAGTGGTGATCAACTTGAAACGGGCGCCGGCGGCGTCTGCCGCCTGTAGCTGTGCTTCCAGGTCGCCCATGTCATTGTTGCGGTAGCGGAAGCGCTGTGCCTTGCACAGGCGGATGCCGTCGATGATGCTGGCATGGTTGAGTTCATCGGAGATCACCGCATCCTCTGCGCCCAAGAGGGTTTCAAACAGGCCGCCATTGGCGTCGAAACAGGAGGGGTAGAGGATGGTGTCGTCCATACCGAGAAACCCAGACAGCCTTTGTTCCAGCTGTTTGTGCAGGGTTTGCGTGCCGCAGATGAAGCGCACGGAAGCCATGCCATAGCCCCACTCGCGCAGGCCCTCGGCCGCGGCGGCATTCACGGCGGGGTGCTGCGCCAGCCCCAGATAGTTGTTGGCGCAGAGGTTCAGCACCTCCCGCTTTGCCACACCCACGTGCGCGCCCTGGGGCGTTGTGATGAGGCGCTCGTGTTTGGTCAGCCCCGCGGACTCGATATCGGCCAGCTGGCCGGCCAGGTGTTCCCGAAATGCGCTGTACATGGTGGTTCAGTCCTCCCAGTTCAGTACGACTTTACTCGCTTCGCCGGAGCTCATGACATCGAAGCCATGTTGAAACTCGCGGAAGCTCATGCGGTGGGTAATCACCGGCGAAATATCCAGCCCGGACTCGATCATGACCGACATCTTGTACCAGGTTTCGTACATTTCCCGGCCGTAGATACCTTTCAGGGTGAGCATGTTGAAGATGACCGTGTTCCAGTCTATCGCTGTGTTCTCGCTGGGGATGCCCAGCATCGCCACCTTGCCCCCGTGGCACATGTTGGCCAGCAGGTCGCGAAACGCTTGCGGGTTGCCGGACATTTCCAGTCCCACATCAAAGCCTTCGTCCATGCCCAGCGATTGCTGGACATCGGCAATGCTCTCCCGGGTCACGTTTACGGTGCGTGTGGCGCCCAGGGTGGCAGCCAGTTCCAGGCGTTTGTCGATCACGTCGGTGATCACCACGTGGCGCGCACCGGCATGTTTGCACACTGCAGCTGCCATGGCACCGATAGGCCCGGCACCTGTGATGAGCACGTCCTCCCCGAGCAGGTCGAATTGCAATGCGGTGTGGACGGCGTTGCCGAAAGGGTCGAAGAGGGCGGCGACATCGAGATCGATCCCTGCTGAATGCTCCCACACGTTGGACATGGGTAGAGCCATGTACTCGGCGAAAGCGCCGGAGCGGTCCACGCCGATGCCGCTGGTTTTCGCGCACAGGTGACGGCGGCCGGCCATGCAGTTGCGACAGCGGCCACAGACCACGTGGCCTTCGCCGGAGACAATCTGGCCCGGATGGAAGTCCACTACATTGGAGCCTACTTCAACGATCTCGCCGACGAACTCGTGGCCGACGATCATGGGAACGGGCACCGTTTTCTGCGCCCAGACATCCCAGTGGAAAATGTGCATGTCCGTGCCGCAGATGGCGGTGCGCTTGACCTTGATCAGCACGTCATTGATGCCGAATGCGGGTTCCGGTACCTCTTCCAGCCAGAGGCCGGGACGTGCTTCTTTCTTGACCAGTGCTTGCATAACGGTATTTCACTATAGTGGAATTTATCCGGTATAGTAGATGGGTAATATCCCGGATACAAGAAATCCTTCTACTAAACTGGAAAATCGCATGTCCAAATCAGCGCTGGACCCCGCCAGTAAGGTCTTGTGTGAGCGGGTCACCGAACTGCGCCAGGTTCATGGGTTTACACTCGATCAGCTGGCAGCTGCGTCCGGCGTCAGTCGCTCCATGTTGAGCCAGATTGAGCGTGGCCAGGCCAACCCAACGCTGGCGGTAACCTTCCGTATCGCCCAGGCCTTCGGACTCAGTATAGGCGAACTGGTGGATGACCCGCTGGCCAGTGGCCTGATTGAAGTGGTGAGGGCGGACGACCCCTCAAGCCTGTTCCGTGCCGATGACGAGTGCCAGATTCGCACACTGTCGCCCCTGCATATGGAAAAACACGTGGAGTTCTACGAATTGCTCCTGCAGCCCGGTGCGAGCCTCGACAGCTCACCGCATTACAGCGGTACGCGCGAACTGTTGACCCTGGCGGCGGGTGCGGCACAGGTGGTGGCGGGAAACACCGAGTGTCAGCTGGCGGCCGGCGACTCGGCGCATTACCGGGCGGATGTGGAGCACAGCATTCAGTCGCTGGGTGACACACCGCTGCGGGGTTACCTGGTGGTGACCTACAAGTAACGGCGGCCTGCGCGGCCCGGCCTACGCGCCCCGGCCTAACTACATAAACTCTGTGCGGGGGGCGTGGTCTGCGCAGGCGCGTTCGCATGCATTGCGCAGGCGCATCTGGTATATCAACTGCTCGAATAATTTGAGCAGGAGACGGATATGCAGGATCTCGATTTCACAGGGAAGATCGTTCTGGTTACCGGTGGCGGTGCCGGTATTGGCCGTGCCATTGTAGAAGCTTTCGCGACACGTGGCGCACACTTGGTCGTTGCCGAGAAAGATGCCGACCGCTGTGCCGACCTGCAGGCGGCACTGGATGCCAGTGCAACCGAAGCGCTGGTGTCGCATACCGATGTCTGCGACCGGGCCGCTGTCGATGCGCTGATGGCCCAGGTGCAAGCGCGCTTTGGCGGCCTGGACGTGCTGGTGAACAACGTGGGTGATTTCCTCGGCATCATCAAACCGTTTGCGGCCTGCACCGATGAAGACCTTGAGCAGCTGTACGGCGTCAACCTGAAACACATTTTCACGGTGACCCGCGCCGCTATCCCACTGCTGCAGTCCCGCGGTCGCGGCGGCAGCATCATCAGCATCTCCTCCATCGAGGCGTTCCGCGGCATTCCCATGGTAACGACCTACTGTGCCTTCAAACACGCGATAACCGGCTTCACCCGCAGCCTGGCGCTGGAGCTCGGTCCGGATGGCATTCGCGTCAACGCCATTGCCCCGGAAACCACCGAGACCGCGCAGGTGCGGCCCTCCCAGCTGATTGCACCCGAGCATCAGGCGCATACCCGTCGCTGGATACCGCTGGAGCGCTTTGGTACACCGGAGGACGCTGCGGGTTGCGCGCTGTTTCTGGCTTCCGGGCTGTCGGCCTGGGTTACCGGCACGACAATTAATCTCGATGGCGGTGCACTCGCGGCGGCCGGCTGGTATCGTGACCCCAATGATCTGTGGACCAATGTACCGGTGGTATCCGGCAACGGGTTCAACTTCTGACGGTTCGCCCCCGGGTGCGACCAAAGCTGAGAGAGGATTTTCGTGACCGAGCCAACATCGGGCGCTGTGCCGCGCGCCTATATTCTGTCATTCCAGTGTCCGGACCGACTCGGTGTCGTGGCGCGTTACTCCCAGCTGTTTCTGGAAGCGGGCGCCTTCATCACCGAGATTTCCAATTTCAGTGACCCGGTAAGCGGCACCTTCCATTTGCGCTGTGTCTTCGATGACCGCGCGATGACGGTGCCTTTTGCAGAGTTTGCCCGGCGCTTTGCCCTGCTCGCAGACGATATGGGCATGTATTATCGGCTGCGACCCGCGGATGAGCTGCCACGTGTGTTACTGGCGGTTTCCCGCTACGACCACTGCCTGGTGGCTCTGCTGACCAAGTGGCGCGCTGGCGCACTGCCGGCCACGCTCGTTGGCGTGGTCAGCAACCATGAAGACTGCCGTGAACTGGTGGAATGGTACGGGCTGCCCTATCACTACCTGCCGGTCAGCCCGGAGCAGAAGGCGGTGCAGGAGTCGAAGTTGCTGCAACTGTTTCGCGAACAGCAGGCTGACCTGCTGGTGCTGGCGCGCTATATGCAAATTCTCTCGGATGCGCTGTGTACTGAACTCGCGGGGCGGGCGATCAACATTCACCACTCCTTCCTGCCCGGCTTCAAGGGCGCCCGACCCTATCACCAGGCCTATGACCGTGGGGTAAAAGTAATCGGAGCCACGGCACACTACGTCACGTCGGATCTCGATGAAGGCCCTATTATCGCCCAGGAAGTGAAGGCAATTGACCACCAGGTCTCGGTGGAGCAGATGATTCACCTGGGGCACGACACCGAGGCGACGGCGCTGTCGCATGCGGTGCGGCTGCATTGCGAGGAGCGAGTGCAGCTGAACGGGCAGCGCACGGTAATCCTCTAGGCGGTCTACCGGTTTCCCAGAGCCCCTTCCGGCGGACCACGATCGAGGCAGTGTCGCTGCGGCGTGAGGGGCGGGCGGCTGTACCCGCAGTGCCTCGCCTGTGGTAATCTGCCGGCTGACTTGTTGGAGGTTAAGCATGAACGCGCACACGGTTCGCTCTTTGGCCACGCTTGCGGTTGTATCCGCGCTGCTGGCAGCGTGTACCTGGGTCAAAATCCCGGATGACGCGCGTGCCCTGCCCCTGCTGGAAGCTTCTGACGTGGCGCAGTGCAAACGTCTCGGCAGCATTACCACGAACGTGGCGTGGAAGGTGGCCGGCATTGAGCGCGGCGAAAACAAAGTTCGGGTTGAACTCGACAACCTCGCCCGCGAACGTGCCCTGACGATGGGTGGAAATGCGGTAGTGCGTGAATCCATTCACGAAGGTACCGGGGACTATACGGCGTGGATGTGTCCCTGACCGGACACAACCACCGGTCCGGTAAGCCGCTGTAGCGGTGTGACACCGGCTTTCCACTGCTCCGGCCCAGGCAGCGCAGGCAACTATGTACCTTCAGTATTTCGGCCTCAGTGAAACGCCCTTCTCGATCGCGGTAAACCCGCGCTATCTGTTCATGAGTCCACGGCACCGCGATGCACTGGCGCACCTGCTCTACGGTGTGGGCAGTGGCGGGGGCTTTATTCTGCTCACCGGCGAGGTGGGTACCGGCAAGACCACAATCAACCGCTGCCTGCTGGAGCAACTGCCGCCCGATACCGATATCGCCATTGTGTTGAACCCGGCCTTGAATGCGCAGGAGTTGCTCGCGACCGTGTGCGATGAGTTGGGCATTGCCTATGACGGCAACCAGCCCTCGCTGAAAACCCTCACCGACAGCCTGCATAGCTATCTGCTGGAGAATCACGCCCAGGGTCGCAAGACGGTGCTTCTGATCGATGAGGCACAGCACCTTGATTTTGATGTGCTGGAGCAGATTCGCCTGCTGACCAACCTCGAAACGCACAGCGAGAAACTGCTGCAGATTGTGTTGATTGGCCAGCCTGAGCTCGCGCAGCTGCTGCAGCGGCCTGAACTGCGTCAGCTCAACCAGCGCATTACTGCGCGCTACACGCTGGCGCCACTGAACCAGGCGGAAACTGCAGCGTATATCCGTCACCGCTTGCAGATTGCCGGCCTGCCGGCTGGCCGCGAGCTGTTTCCGCCGGACGTGGTGCGTGGTATCCACCGCGCGACTCGCGGTATTCCCCGGTTGATCAACGTACTGTGCGATCGTATTTTGCTGGGCACGTATGGTCGCAACCGGACACAGGCCGACCGGCAGGTGCTGGCGCAGGCAATTGCAGAGGTGCTGGGGGAAGAGGGCGCGGCATCGCCCCGGCGGCAGCAGTTGCGTGTTGTAGCAGCGGCTGCCGGACTCATATTGCTGCTCGCCGCGGTGTGGTGGCTGGCGCGAGTCGGCCAGCCCGCGGTGCCAGTGGCGGCACCGGCACAGGCCCCCGCGCCTGCGGTTCCCGCTGCGGCCGATGTCGGCAAGGATGCTGCAGCACTGCCTGCCACGCCGGCTGCGGCCGTGGCCCCGGCCACACCTTCCTGGGAGCTTGCGCCGGCGCAGGGCCTGCAAGCGCTCTGGCAGTTGCAGGCGGCGGGGCCAGCTCCGCCGCTGGAACTTCTCTGTGACGACACTGTACGCTTTCCCCTGAGCTGCCACCGTGGTAGCGCCGACACCTGGCAGGACGTGATCGCACTCAACCGTCCGGTGCTCCTGGACCTGATTACTGCGGATCGCTTTGCGGCTGCCGCCGTGTTCCTGGGGGAGGCTGCGGGCAATGCCCTGTTGTGGTCGGAAGCGGGGCTGCAGCGCGTGCCTTTTACGCAGCTCGCGCCGCACTGGCGGGGTGCTTACCAGTTGCTCTGGCGTCCACCGGAGGGGTTCTCCGGTCCGGTGGGTCGGGCGGACTCGGGCCCAGTTGTGGCCGATATCGCCGGCCTGTTTGCCAAGCTTGATGGGCAGGCCACAGCGCTTTCTTCCGGCGCATACTCACCCGCGCTGGCGGAGCGTGTGCGTCTGTTTCAGGCCAGCCAGCAGCTGCGGGCTGACGGGGTGGTGGGCGAGCAGACCCTGCTGCGCCTGAATATTCTGGCCGGACGCGACCTGAGCGCGGCGGAGGCGGCCCAACGGCTCGCGGCAGAGGCAGTAGGGCAATGAGTGGCCGCGCCGCAGTGAAGGAGCATCGCCAGTGTCATTGATCCTGGAAGCACTGAACCGCTCGCGCCGCGAGCAGCAGAATGCGAGCCCGGTACCGGGTGTGGACAGCGTGCATTTTGAACCCGAAGCCAACCGGCGCAGTGCGCGCTGGCTGTGGCTGCTGGCCACTGCCGGCCTGATATTGCTTGCCGGTTTCCTGCTCGGCGGGCTGTTCAACCGTGCTGAAGGGCCAGCAGTGCAGCCAACCTCCGCACACGCCGAGGTGACATCATCGACTGCAGCGCAGTCAGGCGGAGTGCCGCCGACGTTTGTAGGCACGGCCCCGCCGATTTCTGTAGAGCTTGCAGAGCCTGTAGGCGCCGAGCATGCCGCTGCCGGCGCCGTGCAGCCGAATGCGCCGACACCAGCAGCGGTCGAGAGTAGCGCGGCGGCACCTTCCCCTGAACCCGAAGCCAGCGCGGATGTGAGCGCGCTGTATGCCGGTACCTCCCCGGCCGTGCAGGAAGCGCTTGTGGCAACGCCACCCGCGACCGCGAGCGACGAGCGTGCGCTGAAGGACACCGCGGCGAGCCCGGCTGATACGAGGTCATCCACGGAGACGGAGAGCAGCGTGGATATTGCGGCCCTGGCGGCCGCGGCCGAGCAGGCCCTGGAAGACGTGCGCTTGGCGGAGCACCCGGCGCCTTTTCTCGGCGAGCTGTCGCAGCAGCGCAAGGATGCCATTCCAACCCTGATGTATTTGCAGCACGATTACCGTCAGGACGGCGGCTCCAGCGTGACAATCAACGGTCAGCAGGCATCCGCCGGGCAGTCTGTAGGGCGCGGCGTTCGGGTAGAGGAGGTGCTCCCCGATTCTGTTGTGCTCAGTCAGGATGGGAAGCAGTTTCGACTGCGTGCCCTGAACAGCTGGGTCAACCTGTAAGCGCTAGCCGGCAGCTCAGCCCTCACGCTGTAACACGAGCGGCAGCAGCGTATCGCGTTCGAAGTCCATGGCCAGGGCCTGGTGCGCGCGTTGCCAGGCGAGTGCAGAATGGCGGCAGGCGGCTTGTCGCAATGCCTCGTGCCCCAGTTGCGCGAGGGCGGCAAAGGCCTTCTGCAGCCTGATCTGTACAGCGAGGTTGGCGGCGCCATCGCAGGCAATGGACGCAAATACGTCTTCAAGCAGGTCATCGACGCACAGTGTGGGAAACCACACCCTGGCATCCGGGGTCGATGAATCATCTTCATCCTCCGCCTCCGTTGTCGCCCAGGTTGATAGCGCCCGGGTGGCGCGCCCGATGACATCAATGGCGGTGCCGGGGTCGTTGACGCCGGGTGACAGTGCGCGTGAGGCAATTTCCCCCAATACGATCAAGCCAAAACGCGGGTCGTAGTCAAACGTGCGCGTTGTGCCCAGGGAAAACGCAGCCCTGATCGTGTCGATGATCACATCCGAACAGGGCGCCCCGGCCACGCAGGCCAGTGGCGTGCGCAAGTGCGCGAACGTGCCCGGTTCCACCCGAACGTAGATTTCCACACCGTGCTCGGAACTGCACTGCAGCAACGCCGCGATATCGATGTGTTCTACGTAGCCCAGCTGATCTGTCTGCACCTGTTCTGCAGTCGCGGGAATACGTGCTGCGACATCGTCGCAGGGGCGCGCGCCAATGCCGGGGAAGCGCGCCCGCCCTATCAGGGCGCGGGTGGCGGCTGCCTCTACCCGCTCTACCGTCGACGTCACCTTGGCCAGCTCGGACAGGTGCTCAATCCAGCGTATCAGTGCAATCACGATCAATGTGATGATCATGACGGTCATCAGGAACAGCACAATGTGTCCGTGGTCGCCGTAGATGCCCGCATTCAACGCAACCAGGCCAATGAGGCTGAACAGGAATGTGCCGATAAACACGCTGAGGGCGTGCCGCGATACTTCGTTGTCCATAACCAGGGCGGTGGCGCGCGGTGAGGTGCTCACGGTCACCGAGCCGTGCGCGGTGACCAGGGTGGCCAGTGAGAAGGTGGCAACCGCGAGCATGCTGGACGCCAGGATGTTGAGAATACGCCCCACTGCATCGGGCGTCACGAGGCCGGACATGCCGGACGGAATCCAGGGTGCAAGCCAGATGCCGAGCAACACCGAAAACAGCCCGGCAAACGTGTAGAGCAGGGCGATCAGCCACAGCTTGCGGGAGACCTTGCGTTGTAGCCATTGCCAGCGTCCGGTCAGCTTCATGTCCGATGCTCCCGGGTCTCAGCTTCCCCGGGGTGTGGTCGCCGGCGTTCAGCTCGCGCGGTTCGGTTCACAGTGGTGGATGATGCGGAGTACACTTCAGGCATGGGCAGCACTTCCCTGGCGGCAGATGAAGCAGGTCACGCTTCCTTATGCATCAGGATGGGCAGGATTTCAATCACAGAATGCGCAGGCTTTCCCGGCCCGGCGCAGTCCAGGGGACCCCCAGCATGGAATGGATACATCGCCACGCCACCATCAATGGCATCCGTATGCACTACGTTGAACAGGGCTCGGGCATGCCGGTGGTGCTGTGTCATGGTTTTCCCCATCTCTGGTTCAGCTGGCACCGGCAGATCAGCGCGCTGGCGCAGGCCGGTTATCGTGTGATTGCGCCGGATATGCGTGGCATGGGGCAGACCGATGCGCCAACGGCGGTGGAAGCCTACGATATTGACCACATTACCGCCGACCTGCTCGGGCTGCTGGAACATCTGGGTGAGCCGCGCGCCGTGTTCGCCGGCCTGGATTTCGGCGCTTTCGCGGTCTATGACCTGGCCCTGCGTCATCCCGAGCGGGTGATCGCGGTCATTGGCCTGGAAAACCCGGCGGCGCCGCACAACCCCGACGAGCCGCCGCTGACCGAATACCGCCGCATGGGCGAGCAGCACTTTCTGCACATTGAGTATTTCCGCGAGCCGCCACGCGCTGACCGGGAGCTGGCCGCGCAACCACGACGCTTCCTGCACAAGGTGTTTCACACCCTGAGCGGTGCCTGCAATTACTTCGAGATGTTTCAACATCCCCCCGGCACCTCGTACATCGATGCCATGGAGGAGCCGCCGCCTTTACCGTGGCCGTGGCTCTCCGAGCTGGAGCTGGAATTTTTCGTGTCCGAATACAGCCGCAGCGGCTTCACGGGTGGCCTCAATTGGTATCGGGCATTCGACCTGAAATGGGCGCAACGCAAACCGTTCGAAGGCGTAGAGAGCAAAGTGCCAGCGTATTTCCTCGGCAGTGAGCACGATGTGGATCTGGAGGGGTTTCATGGCGACGACCCAATCGGCCAGATGCGCGCCATATTCCCCCGGTTGCGCACTGTACGCATGATCCCGGGCGCAGGGCACATGGTGCAGCTGGAAGCCTCGGAAGCGGTCAATGAGATTTTGCTCGAGTACCTGGCAGATATCGCGGCGCAGGACACGCTGCCGGCTGATTGAACGGGCTCTGCGCTGCTGGAAGTCCTGCGCAGGTAACGCGGGCTCAGTGCAGGGTGAGCTGCAGACCTTCCTTGCCGAGCAGCGACACTTCCTGCTCCAGTTCCCGCGCTGTCAGCGGATGGCGTTGCAGCCATGCGGGCGGAAACTCCAGGCCAATCGTGTTTTCGTGCGCGTGCACCGCAAAGTCGGGCAGCGCCTCCAACTGTTCCACGTACTTGAACAGCAGTGCCAGCCGAAACAGGGTGATCAGGCGCAGTAAGCGGGGGCGGTCGGCATCGGGGACTGCGGCCCACAGGGGATGGTCCAGTTTGCCGCGCTGGGTGGCGGCAAGCAAGGCCATCTGCTCCTGCTCTTCCTGCGAAAAGCCTGGCAGGTCGGCATTCTGCAGCAGGTAGGCGGTATGTCGCTGGTAGTGCTTGTGCGAGATAGCCATGCCCACCTCATGGGTGAGTGCCGTGCGCTCGAGCAGATCCCGGTCGGTTTTGCGCAGTGACCAGCCTTCGCGGCTGGCGTTGAATAGCGTGCGCGCGCGCCGCGCCATCAGCTCGCCCATCACCTTGTCCACGCTATAGCGCTGCATCAATGCATTGATGGTGCGTTCGCGCACATCCTCGTGCCCCAGTCGCCCCATCAAGTCGTAGATCACGCCTTCTCGCAAGGCGCCACGCGAGGTGCGCAGGCGCGTAATGTCAAGCTCGTCGAACAGGGCGCTGGTAATTGCCACGCCGGCGGCGATAACGTTGCGGCGCTGGCTGCTCAGCCCCTCCAGTTCGATGGCATCAAAGTGCTTGAACTGCAGCAGGCGCTTCTCCAGCCGGGAAAGCGCCTTGCGCGTAATGCCGCCATCGCTCCACCCGTGGCTGACAAGCACTGACTCGATGGCTTGCAGGGTGCCCGATGAACCCACGCATTCCGCCCAGTGGCGGGAGTGGAAGTGATAGCGGATGTGAGAGACTTCGAGCCGCGCCCGTTCGTAGGCCGTACGGTAGTTGCTGCGGCTCACCTTGCCGTTGGCAAAGCAGCTGTCGGAAAAGGATACGCAGCCCATTTGCAGGCTCTCCAGCCGCTGCGGCTCAAACCGTTGGCCAATGATCAGCTCGGTGCTGCCGCCGCCGATGTCGATCACCAGTCGCGACTGGGCGTCGTCCGCCAGGGTGTGGGCGACCCCCAGGTATACCAGCCGCGCTTCCTCCCTGCCGTAAACCACGTCGACGGGCGCCCCGAGGATGCGCTGTGCGGGCAGGGTGAACTCCCGACGATTATCCGCCATGCGCAGGGCGTTGGTGCCGACCACGCGGATTCTTTCCGGGTCGACGCTGCCCAGCATCTGGGCGAAGCGGGCGAGGCAATCAAGGCCTCGCGCGATGGCTTCTGCGGACAGTTTGCCATCCACCAGGCCGGCGCCCAGCTGGACTTTCTCTGCCAGCGCCTCCACCGGGCGCATTTCGCCGTGCTCTACCCGCGCGACAATCAGGTGGAAAGAATTGCTACCGAGGTCGATAGCCGCCAGCAGGCTGCCATCGGCGAGCGGCGGTTGTAGGGGCTGCGACACGAGGTGCGACTCCGGAGAGAATGGCCGAAAGGACCATGATACCGGATGACCAGTGCATGCGCACGGGGGAAGCGAGTCAGGCCAGGGCGTAGGCGGTGATGAGGAGCGCTACAAAGCCGATAATAGCGCTGCGCAACACCACGCGCGGCGTCGTGCGCGAGAGTTCGCCAAGCGGGTCACCGCCGGCGTGTACGCGAGCGACAACGGGCCATTCGATGGCGCCGGCAAAGGCGAGGCTGCCCACACTGGCTGCCAGCAAGGCAATGCTGCAGGGCGTTGCCGGCGGAATGTTGACCGCGAACAATGCGATGGCGACCAGTGACCCCAACGTACCGGCGTAGCTCATGACGAGAAACTGATTTCTGTTGTTGCGCTTGAAGTCCCACTCGAAGGCAAACAGGGCGAGGCGTGCCGGACGGCTGTGTTGGCCTCGCGCGGCAAGGGCGCCCAGGTAATGAAACCATTCGTGCACCAGGGTGCAAATAATGCCGCCCGCCGCAGCGCCAGTCACCACGCCCAGCACGGCGGCGAGTATGAGTGACGAGGACTGGTACCAGTTGTCTGCCGCTGCGAACAGCGCCAGCAGTGTTAACGCCAGCGCCGCATGTGCAGCGGCGACGGTACGGATTTGGATGCCGTCCCGGGTAGTGATGGTGGGGTCCAGAATATTGTCCATGGTGCTTCCCGCTCAGGTAAGACCGATGGCTAGTGTACGCGCTTCAGTGCTGTCTGGATGCGCTGCTGGCGCGGTTGTTATTTGCGCCCTGCGCCGGAGGGACGTGCGGCATAGCCGCCCGGTTGTCCGCTGATGCCCGATTGGATGTTCTGGATCTTGCCCCCGGTCTTCAAGAAAGCGCGCGTTTGTTCTTCGATCGAATTCGAGGTTTCTACCGCCGCGGGCTGTTTTTTCTTGGCGGGCGCGCGTTGTGGCTTGGCAGACATATCAGGGTCTCTTCAGGCTGGACGGCCGACCAGTATATCACAGACGGCTGCGACGCGCTCCAGATCGTTGAGATGCGCCTCGAGAAGGTCAGTCGACGACCACACGTCGCGGCACCCGCGCAGGCATGCGGGTCAGTAGTTCGTAGCCGATGGTTTGTGCGTGCTCTGCAACCTCGCCAACCGGCAGCCCGTTGCCCCAGAGCACCACGGGGTCACCGATCGCCACAGGCGGAAGATCGGTGACGTCCACGGTGATCATATCCATGGACACACGGCCCGCCAGTGCGGCGCGATGGCCGTTGACCAGCACCGGGGTGCCGTTGCCCGCACCGCGCGGATAGCCGTCACCGTAGCCCACGGTAACGGTGGCAATGCGCGAGGGCCGCGCGGCCTGCCAAGTGGCGCCATAGCCGACGCACTCGCCCGCTTCTACCTCGCGCAGGGAGATTACGCTGGAAGCCAGGGTCATCACCGGGCGCAGTGTGTCTGCCTGGGGGTGCGGTACAGTGAACGGGGAGTTGCCCCAGAGCATGAAACCCGGGCGAATCCAGTCGTAGTGGCTGGTCGGCCAGGCGAGGGTGGCCGGCGAGTTGGCGGCACTGCGCACACCGGCAAGCGGCCCGGTCAGTTGTTCAAAACGCTCGATCTGCGCAGCGGTGGCGGGATGGTCCAGCTGGTCGGCGCAGGCGAAGTGTGTTGTCAGTACAGGTGGCCCCGCGAGCTTGCCGCAGGCCAGCAGGCGGCGATGGAGCTCCGCGACCTGTCCCGGTGCTGCGCCCAGACGGTGCATGCCGGTATCGATTTTCAGCCAGCAGTGCACAGGCGTTGGCAACGTGGCCTGCTCCAACCACGCGACCTGTGTGGCGTTGTCGATGGTCAACCACAGCTGCTGCTCGGCGGCGAGTGGCAGTTCATCCGGGTGAAATACACCCTGCAGCAGTAGCAGTGGGCAGTGGATACCTGCGCCACGCAGTTCCAGAGCCTCCTCCAGGGAGGCCACCGCCAGTGCGTCTGCCAGCGGTTCCAGTGCGCGGGCCATGGTAATGGCACCGTGGCCGTAGGCGTTGGCCTTGACCACCGCCATGAGGCTCGTTTGTGGCGCCAGCGTGCGCGCAAGCGCCAGGTTGTGGCGCAGCGCGGCCAGGTCCAGGCGCGCTTCGCAGGGGCGTGCCATCAGTAGTCGTACCGGTGCCGGGCAAACAGCGTTTGCGCGGCCAGCCAGACATCACCGACCTGGCCGTCGCCCACGGGCTGGTCGTCTATGGACAGCACCGGGGCCACCTCTTTACTGGAGCTGGTCAGCCATACCTCATCGGCGCTGTGGACCTCCTGCATGGTCACGATACGTTCGCTCACTGGAATGCTGCTGTGCTTGCGCAGGATGTCCAGCAGCATGAGTCGGGTGATGCCGGGCAGTTTCTGGTGATCCAGGGGCGGCGTTGCCACGGCTCCATCCTTCACGATAAATACGTTGCACGCAGCGGCCTCGGTCAATTCACCGGCCTCGTTGTAAAGCAATGTTTCTCCGTGGCCGCGGCTGTGGCCGTGCTGGTAGTGCATCACGTTGCCAAGCAAGGCGGTGGATTTGATGTTGCAACGTCGCCAGCGCAGGTCTTCTGTGGTGGAAACGTGAAAGCAGCGCGCGGCGGCCTTGTCGGGCGCCGGGGGCGGCGCGATATCAAAAACAAATGCATAGCGCGTCGCCGCGATGTTTTCGGGATAGGCATGGTTGCGCCGCAGGTCCGCACCGCGGCTGATATGAAAATACAGTCCGAGATTGCCGCCGCCGTTGCGCTCCAGCAGCTCCTGGGCGATGGTGCGCCATTCGGCCTCGTCCAGCTGTACTTTCAATTCAATCGCATCGAGGCCCCGCTGCATGCGCTGCATGTGGGGGCCAAAGCCCACCAGTTTTCCGGCATAGGAGGGCACCACTTCGTAGATGCCGTCGCCGAACAGGAAGCCGCGGTCCATGGGGGAAATGCGGGCTTCATCCATGGGCAGGTAACTGCCGTTGAGATAAACGATGCTCATAGCCGTTCCTTGTGTTGAGAGTGCAAAGTGCTCACGCCGCCGCCTCGAGAAACCCGGTGAGCGTGCGTAGCTGGCGGATGACCGATTCGCTCTCGGCGGGCGGCAGCCCATCTTCTGTGAGCGTGTTCTTGCGAGTGACACCATCCACGCTGCCGCGTTCGGACAGGTAGCGCAGGGTGGCCAGTGGCGAGAATTCGGCGAGCAGATCGCGTTCTGACCACAGGCCCAGGAACGCCAGCAGACCATAGGCACCCCAGTTGGACACGTCAGCGACCAGCAGTTCGTCACAGCGGGTGACCGATACCTGTATGTCCAACCCGGCGATGGCGTTGGCGATATTCCCCATGCCGATCTCATTGCCACCATCGCCAATGGCGATCGTGGGGCAGTCCGCCAGGGTCAGGAAGGGGTCGAATACGCCGCAACCGGCACTGATGTCCTCCCCGCGCATGTTGTAGTAGCGGCCATCGGCCGCCATCCCCGGGCGTTCGATAGAGATAATGGCGCTGGGTGCATGGGTCGCGAGCCAGCCGGCGGCCAGTGCCGAACCGTCATCCGCTGGCTCGCGCTCCAGCGGCAGGATCCGGTAGGCGCTCGCCAGCACCTGAGCCAGCGGTCTGGCACAGGCAATCATCGGCTCGGCTCCGAGCGCCTGCAGGGCCTGGTACAGGGCAATGGCGCCGACCGGGCCATCGGTCTCAAAGGTGCCCGCGACCGGAAAGCCGGTGCCGATCAATACGGTACCGCGGATGTCGCGCAAGCGCTGTGCCGCACGCAGGTAGTAGCCCGCGGGAAGCGCGGCGCGGGCCACCTGCATCTGACGTGGATTGCGTGCCACCAGCAGGGTCTCGATGGCTTCGCTCAGGGCCTGTTCGTCCACGGCGTTTACTCCTCAGGTGGTGGCTGCAGCGGTATTTGTCGCATGCGCCAGTGTTGCAGATGCAGGGCGTTATGTGCCGCATGGGGGCTGATGGCGGCAAAGTGCACAGTAGCGCCGGGCCGCAACTGGCTCATGCGGGCGGCATCGACCGAGAGGGCGGCGCCCAGCTTTGGATAGCCGCCGATGGTCTGCCGGTCATTCAGCAGGACGATAGGCTGGCCATCGGCCGGTACCTGGATCGCGCCCAGACAAATGCCTTCTGAAACAATGCCGGTAATATCGCCCTTGATGGGCGGGCCTTCCAGACGATAACCCATGCGATCAGCGCGCTGCGATACCGTCCAGGGGGAACTGTAGAAGCGTCGTTGTTGCAGCCTCGGGAAATGCGCCTGTTGGTAGCCCGGCACCACACGTACCGTCAGCTGCGCACCGTAATGGGGTCGTTCGGCCGCGGGCAGCTGCAGCCGTTGACGCTGTCTGTCCGGCCGGCACGGCAGAACATCGCCGGGCGCCAGTTTTTCGCCGCGCAGGCCTCCGAGTCCCTCGCGCAGCACGGTCGCCGTGCTGCCGAATTGCGGGGTTACCGCAAAGCCATCGACCACACCAATATAGTTGCGGCAACCGTGTTCAGCGTGGCCGAGCTGCACCCGGTCGCCGCCTTGAACACGATGACCGGTCCAGAGATCCCGCGGCTGACCATTGATCAGCAGCGGCGCCTCGGCACCTGTTACGCAGAGCAGTGTGTCGGTTTCCACATCGAGCTCCAGGCCGCCAAAGCTACACTCTACCAGCGTGCAGTTCGGATCGTTGCCCAGTAAGCGCTGACAGAGTAGAAACGCCTCCAGGTCCATGGGGCCGCCGGTGGTGAGGCCGAGATGGTGTTGACCAAAGCGGCCGCGATCCTGCAGCAGGCTGAGTAGTCCCGGTTGCCGCACACGCAGGCTCACGCGAGCTCGCCTCCCAGTTCGATGAAACGCTGCCGATCAATCGCGACAAAGCGCACGCTATCGCCCACGGCAACCGGCATGGGCGGGTCCTGGTGCGGATCAAACAGGCGTTGCGGGCAGTTGCCAATCAGGTTCCAGCCTCCCGGTGACACGGCGGGGTAGACAGCGGTCTGCCGGTCCGCAATTGCCACCGCGCCGCGTGGCACGCGCTGTCGCGGGGTCGTCAGTCGCGGCGCGGCGATACGTGAGTCGACGTGGCCGAGGTAGGCAAAGCCCGGTGCGAAGCCGATGGCATAGACGGTGTATTGGGTGGCGCAGTGCAGCGTGATCACCTCGGCTACAGTCACGTCCGCCTCCCGCGCCAGGCGTTCCAGGTCAGCACCGGTTTCCGGGCTGTAGTACACGGGTAATTCGATCTCGCGGCCGCCGCCACCTGCGGTGGCCGCTTCGATGGTCCCCTGCAGCGCCTGCAAACGGTGCACAACGCTGAAATGGTCGGTGCGCAGGGCATCGTAGATCACCAGCAGCGAGGCATAGGACGGCACCAGGTCGATCAGGTCTCCCTGCAGGGCCGCCCGAGCCGCCTCAGCCGCGGTGCGAACCTGAGCCGCCTCGCGGGGCCCTGGCGGCGCGGCGGCGTTCTCCTCGGCAAAGGACATCAGCACGGCGTTTTCACCTGCATGTTTCAGCTGCATGGGTGTTCCCAACCTCCCGAGGTCAACTGCTGTATCTCCTCAATGGCCATGACCCCCTCGGGGTTGTCGCCGTGTACGCACAGCGAGTCCACAGCCAGGGCCAGCACCTTGCCCCCGTGGGTGGTAATGGTGCCGTGATCAAGCAATTGCCGTACCTGGGCCAGCATGTGCTCACGGTCGTGCACTGCGCCCGGCAGGCGGCGCGACAGCAGCCGGCCGTCGTCCGCGTAGCAACGGTCGGCAAAGGCCTCGAACAGCAACGCAAGCCCGTGTTGCCGCGCTTCCTCGCGGTGGGCCTCAGCCTCGGGTGTCGCCTGTAGCATGAGTGCCAGGGGGCGGTGGTAACTGGCAACGCTGCGCATGACCGCGGCGCGCACGGCGGGGTCGACCATCATGTCGTTATACAGCGCGCCGTGTGGCTTGACGTAGGCCACCTGCAGATTGTGGCAGGCGGCCATGCCGTCCAGCGCGGCAACCTGATAGCGCAGGCTGCTGGCCAGTTCCTGCTCGCTCAGGGCCATGCTGCGCCGGCCGAAGCCCACCAGGTCCGGATAGGCAGGGTGCGCACCCACCTGCACCCCGTGTCGTGCGGCCAGCGCCAGTGTGCGGTCGATGGTGAGCGGGTCGCCGGCGTGAAAGCCACAGGCGATATTGGCTTGGTCGATATGCGGCATGACGGCCTCGTCCATGCCCATGTGCCAGCTGCCATAACTCTCGCCGAGGTCGCAGTTGAGGAGCATACGGTGGTTTCCTGTGGTAAAGGGCGGGATCAGAGCACCGCCAGCTGGCTATTGCGCAGGTCGGTGACCAGCATGCAGCCCGGGCTGTGGGTAATGGCAAGCGGCGGTTTTGCCTGCTCCAACGCCACCTGGGGGGTCACCCCGCACGCCCAGAATACGGGCAATTCGCCTGCTGCAATTGTTACCGGATCACCGTAGTCGGGCCGGCTGATGTCAGCGATGCCGATAAGGGCGGGGTCGCCGAGGTGTACCGGAGCGCCGTGCACCGAGGGGAAGCGGGTACAGATCTGTACTGCGCGAATGGCATCGGCTGCGCGCATGGGGCGCATGCTGACCACCATGTTGCCGGCGAAAGGGCCTGCCGCTGTGCAGGGCAGGTTTGTGCGATACATGGGCACGTTTACCCCCTCGGAGACATTGCGCACATCCAGCCCATCGGCGATCAACGCCTCCTCGAAGGAGAACGAGCAACCGAGCGCAAAGGTCACCAGGTCGGGCTGCCAGAGGGCGCTCAGGTCGCCGAGTTCTGTCTCGAAAACGCCGCTGCGAAACAGCCGGTAGCGGGGTACGTCGATGCGAATATCAATGTCACCGAGTGGCGGCAGGGCGGGGTCACCCGGGGCGGCGGCAACGGCAATGAGCGGGCAGGGCTTGGGGTTGGCCTGGCAGAAACGGAGGAAGTCATTCGCCCAGGCCTCAGGCAGAATGACGATGTTGCACTGTACGAAGCCGGGCGCACAGCCTGAAGTATTGCCCGTGTGCTCACCGGCGCGAATGCGCTGGCGCAGTGCTGCTGGTGTTGGCGGAGCGTGCATCAGGATCCTCGCTGGGTTTGGGTAGGCCTCGTGTCTGGAGCTGGCGGGCCGTATCCGGGATAATGCGCGGTTACACCCGTTCATCATAGTGGATTCACCTCATGCTCGACCAGTTGTTGCAGGTACTTACGCCGCGTTTTGTCAGTGAGGATGTGTTCATCGCCGACAACATGCACCCGCGGGCCCCGCGCGTGTTCGGCGGTCAGGTTTTGGCACAGGCCTTGCGTGCGGCCGCTGACACTGTGCCGGTCGAGCGGGCGGTGCACTCCCAGCACGCTTACTTCCTGCGCCCTGGAGACCCGGCCGAGTCGATCCGTCTGGAAGTGGATCGCGCGCTGGACGGCGGCAGCCTGAGTTCCCGGCGCGTGGTGGCCCTGCAGCGCGGAAAGGCGATACTGGTGTCATCGGTATCGTTCCAGACCGCCGGCGCGGGCGACGACTACCAGCGCACGGCACCGGAGGTGCCGCCACCTGAGAGCCTCATCAGCGAGCGGCAGAAAGCGCTTGAAACCGGCGATTTCGATGATTCCTTTCCACTGGTCACGGGAGAAGATCTGGACGTGCGCATGGTCACCGCGGTCGACTGGCACAATCCGCAGCCATTGCCGCCGGTGCTTTCTGCCTGGGTAAAGACCAACGGTTCCCTGAACCAGCCGGACGCCGTCCATGCCAGCCTGCTGGCCTATTTTTCCGACACGCTGTTGATTGACGTCTGCCTCGGTGCTACCGGTCGCTCTTACCTGCGTGATGACATTCAACTGGCGAGCCTGGATCACGCGCTGTGGTTTCACGGCCCCTTCAGGGCGGATGAGTGGCTACTGCACACAGTGGAGGCGGAGCGCGTTGCGGCGGGTCGCGGTCTTGCCCACGGGCGTTTTTATAATCGCGACGGCGTGCTGGTAGCGTCCGCATCGCAGCAGGGCCTGATGCGAGCGCGCTGATACATTGCCTCGCTGCATATCGCGTCTTATGATGGCGCGCTATCCCGCATAGCCAGCAGCAAGGATCGTGACATGCCGCATCCAGCAATAACCGCAGAGACGTACCCCCACAAGCCAGCCATCATCATGGGCGCAACCGGCGAGGTGGTGACCTACGCCGAGCTCGACGAGCGCAGCAACCAGGCGGCACAGTTGTTTCGCTCACTGGGCCTGAAGAAGGGTGACCATATCGGCATGATGCTGGTGAACTGTCGCCAGTTCCTCGAAATCTGCTGGGGAGCCCAGCGAGCGGGGCTGATCTTCACGCCCATCAGTACCCACCTGAAACGTGATGAAACCGCTTATATCCTGGAAAACTGCGGGGCCAAGCTGTTTATCGCGTCTCACGCGCTGGCAGCTGTGGCAGGCGAAATTCTTGCGCTGGGCACTTCGCGCATCAAACACTATTTGATGGTAGATGGCATTCTGGACGGCTACGAGTCCTGGGATGACAGCTTAGGCCTGCAGCCGGCCGAGCGCATCGCGGACGAGGCCAATGGTGTGCCCATGCTCTACTCATCGGGCACTACCGGCAAACCCAAGGGCGTGTTCCTGCCGCCTGCCAGCGACGACGTCAATGCGGTGCACCCGCTGGCAGGCAGCCTGGGTGCGGTGTTTGGTTTTGGTGAGGAGACGGTCTACCTGTCACCCGCGCCGCTCTATCACGCGGCACCGTTGCACTACAACATGATGGCCCTGTACCAGGGCGGCACCAGCGTGGTGATGGAGAAGTTCGACGCCGAAGCTGCGCTGGCCCTGATCGAAGAGCACCGGGTAACACACAGCCAGTGGGTGCCCATCATGTTTGTACGCATGCTGAAGCTGCCCGAGGACGTGCGTGAGCGTTACGATGTCAGCAGCATGCAATTTGCCATTCACGCTGCGGCCCCGTGCCCGATTGAAGTCAAGGAGCAGATGATCGCCTGGTGGGGCGAGGTCATTGTCGAGTATTACGCCGCCAGTGAGGGCATTGGTATCACCATGATCGACTCCGCCAACTGGCTCACGCACAAAGGTTCTGTGGGGCCCTCGCTGATGGGATCGGTGCATGTGGTGGACGACGAGGGTAACGAACTGCCACCGGGTGAAATCGGCACCATTTACTTCAGCGGTGAACAGGTCCAGTTCAGCTATCACGACGAACCGGGTAAAACCGCTGAGGCCTTCAACGAACGCGGCTGGGCGACCACAGGCGATCTGGGCTATCTGGACAAGGACGGTTTCCTTTACCTCACGGACCGCAAGAACTTCATGATCATCAGTGGCGGTGTGAACATTTATCCGCAGGAAATCGAAAACCTCCTCATCACGCACGGCAAGGTGGCGGACGTTGCCGTGTTCGGTATTCCCAACGAGGAGTTTGGCGAGGAGGTGAAGGCCGTGGTACAGCCCATGAACTGGGCGGATGCAACGGATGAGGTGGCGATCGAGATCATGGAGTGGCTGCGCGAGCGCCTTTCACATATCAAACTGCCGCGCTCCCTGGACTTCCACCAGCAGTTGCCGCGTATGGACAACGGCAAGCTGTACAAGCGCCATCTGGTAGAGGAATACCGCGGTGTGCACCGAGATTTGCCGGAGCAGGAGGATAGCGACAAGCCCTCCTGACCACGACTGGGCTGCCAGCAGAGCCTGCGTGCGGTGTTTTGGGCGCACAGTCTCTGGCCAGATTTAACCTGTATTGCCGGTGGCCTTTGCAGTATCCTTGGGGGAGTCTCCGGCAAAGAGGTAGCCCATGAGAACGTCCCGTAAACTCGCCCAGTTGGAACGCCAGATGGCGAGCTGTTCAAATTACGATGAGTGGCGTGAAGCCGCCATCGCGCACGATGAGCAGTCCGGCAAGCGCCGCTGGCGCGAGGTGGACCAGACGACGCAATACGACTACAGCCAGATCCGGTTGCGTCTCGACCGCCTGCGCAGCCTGCGCTCCCGCCACGATTATCAGGGCCTGCTGTTCACCCTCAATGAGGGTATTCATGGCAACATGGGTGGTATGGGACGCAGCGCGCTCTACCAGAACGCCAAGTTCGGCACCAAGCATCTTATCGAACAGTACATTGACGAGGTGGCCGATTCCCTGCGCTATCTCGCCGAACTGGAGAGCGATGACGTCACCCTGCAGCAGAAGCTCGACTTTTTCTACCGCGCCAACATCTGCTTCGGTCGCTCGGCCCTGATGTTGAGTGGCGGTGGTGTGCTGGGCTTCTATCACCTCGGCGTGGTCAAGACGCTGCTGGAACAGGGCCTGCTGCCGCGTGTTATTTCCGGCTCCAGCGCGGGTTCCCTGGTGGCGGGCGTTGTTGGCTCCCACACGGATGAAGAGCTCCGGCATTTCTTCGATCCCGGCAATGTGCACTTCGAGGCGGAGCGTGAGGCGAGCGTGTTTTCGCGCATGTTCTTCGGGCGCAATCCGCAAATTGATGTGCGCGACCTGGAGAACATCATCGCTCGCCTCATTCCCGAAATGACCTTTCAGGAAGCCTACGAAAAGACCGGGCGCCAGATCAGCATCACAGTCGCGCCGGCGGAAACGCATCAGCGCTCGCGGCTGTTGAACGCCATTACGTCCCCTAACGTCTATGTGCGTTCGGCGGTGATGGCCTCCTGCGCGGTGCCAGGGGTATTCCCGCCCGTAATGCTGATGGCGAAGAACGTGCACGGCGAATCCCAACCCTACCTGCCTACGCGCAAGTGGGTTGATGGCTCCATCGCCGACGACCTGCCGGCGAAGCGGCTGTCGCGGCTGTTCAGCACAAACCACTATATCGTCAGTATGGTGAACCCCATTGCCACGCCTTTTTTGCGCGGCAACCACAAAAGCAGCGGCCTCAGTGCGGCGCTGGGCACTCTGGGCGTGGGTATCGGCCGCGAAGTGCTCAATTTCTACCGCGGTGTGGTGCAGAAGAACGGCGACAACTGGCCTCGCTTCAACCTGTTGATGAACGGTATCCACTCCCTGATTGACCAGGAGTACAGCGGCGATATCAACATTGTGCCCAGTTTCCGCTGGTACAATCCGGCGAAGATTCTGTCCCACCTGTCCGAGAAGGAGCTGGTGGCGCTGATGGAAGGGGGCGCGCATTCGGCCTTCCCCAACATTGAGGCTATCCGCATCTGCACCAAGATCAGCCGGGTGATGGAAGACATCCTCAATCGCTTCGAGTATGGCGACCTGCGCCCCGATAGCGGAAAATACCGTCGACCGCGTGCTTCACGGCGCCGGCCACCACCGACGCGGTCTGACCGGGAAGCGCAGCGCGAACAGCTGGCGGCGCTTGCTGCTGCCCCGAAGAGCAAGCGTACGAGCGCCAAGGCGCGGGTGAAGACCCGGCGCAAGAGCCCGTCGCGGTCAACTGCCTCGGCAAAGAAAGACACGTCCGGAGAGCCGGGGCGAGCAGTTGCATGACGGTGGTAGCATGATGGAGGCTGCGTCGTGAAGGCGCCGGAGTTTTCACGGGAACAGAAAGAGCGCATGGCGAGCAAGGTCAAGGGCTACCTGCGCGATGAATTGCAGCAGGAAATCGGCAGCTTTGATGCCGAATTCCTGGTGGACTTTCTGGCGGAAGAGCTCGGTCCCTATTTTTATAACCGTGGGCTGGCTGACGCTCGCGGCCTGCTCAACGAGAAAATGGCCGAGCTGGACTACCAGGTGCAGGAGTTGGAGCAGGCCGAAGATTGACGCTCAGTCAATGGTTCTCGGCGGCAGGTCTGGCTTCGCATAGGCCATGCGGCGCACGCGCGAGGTCGTGTAATAGCTGTCCAGTCCGCTCAGTGCGACGCTGTCGGCGGCATTGATATCGATGGCACCATCCTCGCCCAGAGCCTCGTCAGGCACATCAACCAGCACGACTTCTCCGATCACCAGATGCGTATCGTTGATATGCAGGTGGTGGTGTTCGCGCAGCTCCAGACCCATGCGCACAGTCGCTTCCCGCACGAAAGGTGCTGCAAACCCGTTAACCCAATGCTCGCCTAACCCGGTCGCGGTAAATTCGGACTGCTCTCGTGGATACCGCGCTGCTGTCTGGTGTGCGGCTTCAATGAAGTTCTGTTGCACGTGGTTGATGGTGTAGCACCGTGTGTCGAGAATGTTTTCCAGCGTGTGGCGCTCAACCGGGCTGGGGCGCACGATCAATGCCAGCAGGGGAGGGTGTGAGCCGAGGTGTACCACGGAGCTGATGATGGCCAGGTTGCTGTTGCCGGCGGCATCGGCGGTACCCACCAGGTTGGCGGGCTTGAAGCCACTCAGGGAGTTGATAAACGCGGCGCGGTAGCGAGACGCCATCGCGCCGATATCGTGTGCGGTGAAATGCATGTGTGTTTCCTATGAGGAGTACAGGCGCCGGTAGCGGCGCTCAGCCCAGAGCCGGTAAACCCGATCGGCTACGGGGCGTATCAGCGGCCAGTGCAGCCAGCGCCACAGGGGGCCCAGCCGGGTGTGTTGCCAGGCCGCAACGTTGGCATCAATGCCGGTTAGCCATTGGCCTTCCGCCGTGCGCAGGTGCAGCGTTTTCAGCAGCGTGTCCCGCGATGGCAGGGCGTCGTTGGGCGCCAGGCCGTCCGTCTGCTCCAGACTGTCGTCGGGCGGCAGGCGATGAATATCTGCGAGCTGCAGCTGGGCATCACACAGCTGGCCCAGTTTTGTCATTTCACGCGTGCACAAAGGGCATTGACCATCGTAATAGAGTGTATCGGGCATGGTAGCGTGCCACCGCTGATGATGAATATGCATCCAGTTACGCGTGGAGGGCGCTGCTGGATGCATGTCGGCGGCGACTCGAGGCAGTCGCCGCCGCAGTCTTCAGCGAATGAGGTCAACGGCCAGCTGTGACAGGGGCCCCACCAGGTTTGCCCTCGCGTCGGCTTCCTGGCTGGAGGCGGTGCCGATCAGCGCACGTTTCTTGATGCCCTGCACAATGGCGGCCAGGCGAAACAGCGAGAAAGTCAGGTAGAAGTTCCAGTTCTCGATTCCCGCGCGCCCGGTGCGTTCGCAGTAGCGCGCAATGTATTCTTCGTCCGTGGGGATGCCCAGTGATGCGCGGTCCACCCCGGCCAGCCCTTTCATGCTGCTGTCGCGCGGCAGCATCCATGCCATGCACTGGTTGGCGAGGTCGGCGAGCGGGTGACCAAGGGTGGAAAGTTCCCAGTCGAGGAGGGCAATCACGCGCGGCTCGGTCGGGTGGAACATCATGTTGTCCAGCCGGTAGTCGCCGTGTACCAGGCTCACGGTGCCATCGTCCGCCGGCATGTTCGCCGGCAGCCAGGTCAGCAGGGTTTCCATGTTGGCCACGGTTTCGGTTTCGGAAGCCCGGTATTGTCGGGTCCAGCGCGCCAGCTGACGTTCGAAGTAGTTCCCGGGTTTGCCGTAGTCAGACAGGCCCACCGCGTCCACGTCGACACTGTGCAGCGCTGCCAGGGTCGCGTTCATGGCATCGTAGGTTGCACGGCGCTCCGCGTTGTCTGCGGCATCCGGCAGTACCGGGTCCCAGAGAATACGGCCTTCCATGTATTCCATGACATAGAACATCGAGCCTATGACCGACTCGTCTTCACACAGCACGTGGGTTCGGGGCACGGGCACGTCAGTGTTCTGCAGCGCACTGATAACGCGGAACTCACGGTCGACCGCGTGGGCGGACGGCAGCAACTCACCTGGCGGTTTCCGCCGCAACACGTAGGAACGTCCGCCCGCAGTCAGTTTGAACGTGGGGTTTGATTGCCCGCCGGGGAATTTCTCTGCGGTAAGGCTGCCGTCCATGTCGGGCAGGTGGTCTGCCAGGTAGGCGGAGAGGCGCCTGGTGTCCAGTTGCTGCGAGCTCATGATGATCCCTTGGCTTGTGTTGTTAAATATGTAGTCTGGCGCGCTGCGAGGGCTGCCACAATGACGCGGGGCGACAATATTGTTGACCTGCGCCGACACCGTGGACGAGCGTTGAGCATGCCAGCGGCTCGGGGTATGCTGCCGCTTCCTCACCAGCAGAAGTCTAACAGAGGTTTTACTGTGTACGAGCATTTGAAGCAGGCATGGCAGGAATTGACAGGGCCGGGGCAGCCGTTTGAGGTGACAACCGAGACGGTGGGCAGTGTCCCGATTCGCACCTTCCGCCACGCGCCGCCTTCGCTGCGCGAAATCTGGTTGAGCACAGCCGGGCACGCAGACAAGGATTACCTGGTATTCAGCGGCGAGCGCTGTACCTACAGTGAAGCCCACACGTTCACCGCCAGTATTGCGCGCTGGTTGCACGATGCGGGTGTTGGTCCCGGCGACCGGGTGGCGATAGCCATGCGCAACTATCCCGAGTGGATGCTCGCCTACTGGGCGGTTACATCCATGGGAGCTGTGGTGGTGGGGATGAACGCCTGGTGGGTTGCGCAGGAAATGGCGTTTGCCCTCGAGGACTCGGCACCACAGGTGCTGATCTGTGATCGCGAGCGACTGCAGCGGTTCAGTGAGATCCGTGAGCGCTTTTCCACCATGAAGGTCGTTACGGTGCGTCTGCAGGAGGAAGCGCCAGCCTGGGCGACAGACTGGGTGGAGGTCATCAACGCCAGGCCGGACCTGCCGGCGGTGGCGATCGCCCCGGAAGACGATGCCTGTATATTCTACACATCAGGCACCACCGGGCGCCCCAAGGGGGCGCGCCTCACGCACCGGGGCTGTGTTGCCAATGTAATGAATGTGGCATTCATCAACACCGTGCAGCCCATGGCAGTGGCCCTGGCCAAGGGCACAACGCCGCCAGCGCCGGGCTCCGCCCCCGCCCCCAATTCCCTGCTGGCAACCCCGCTGTTCCATGTCACTGCCAATAACTGCGTGGCACACGCCACCACCCTGGCCGGGGGCAAGCTGGTACACATGTACAAGTGGGATGCGGCGGATGCACTGCGGTTGATTGAAGAAGAGACAATTACCACATTCAACGGCGTGCCCATGATGGCGCGCGAGATTCTTATGCACCCGGATTTTGCGCGTCGCGATACCTCGTCGCTGCTGGTGCTGGGCGGCGGGGGGGCGGCGCTGCAACCGGACCTGGTAGAGAAAATCCAGGCCCGTTCGGTGGCGGCGCGACCGAATACGGGCTACGGCATGACCGAAACATCGGGCATTATCGCCGCGGTGTCAGCTGAATTTTTTGTCGACAAGCCGGCCAGCGTCGGCCCCGCCGTGCCCACGCTGGAGGCCAAGTGTGTGGGGCCCTCGGGTGAGGACCTCGGTGCCAACGCCATCGGTGAGCTCTGGGTGCGCGGCGCGCCGGTCATCAAGGGTTACCTGAACCGCGCGGATGCGACCGCCGAGTCGATCACCGACGGCTGGTTGCATACGGGCGACATCGCGCGTATCGATGAGGACGGATTTATCTTCCTGGTCGACCGGGCCAAGGACATGGTGCTGCGGGGCGGGGAAAATGTGTACTGCGCAGAAGTCGAGAACGCGCTGTTTGCCCATGACGCGGTGGCGGAGTGTGTGGTGTTCTCGGTAGCGGATGAGCGCCTCGGCGAAGAGGTGGGGGCCGCGGTGTATCTGCAGCCCGGCGTCGAGCTCAACGCCACACAATTGCGGGCCCATTGCGCGGGCCAGCTCGCTCCCTACAAGGTGCCACGGTATATCTGGTTTCTGCCGGAGCCCCTGCCGAGAAACGCCAGTGGCAAGTTTCTCAAGCGCGAGCTCCGCGAATCACTGCAGGTCGCTGACGCAGATTAATCAGCTTTCCACGAAGGCCCGCTCAATGACGTAGTGTGCGGCCTTGCCGTGGCGTGATTCCTGGAACCCGCGCTCGTTGAGCAGGGCGCCCATGTCTTTCAGCATGCTGGGGCTGCCGCAAAGCATAAAGCGGTCATTGTCGGGGTCGATTGGCGGCAGCCCCACATCGGCCGGCAGCTTGTCGCTGCGCAGGAGGTCGGTCAGGCGGCCGGTATTGCGGAAAGCTTCGCGGGTGACGGTAGGGTAGTAGATCAGTTTGCCGCGAATCTCGTCACCGAGGTATTCATGCGCCGGCAGCTCGCGGGTAATCGCATCCTGATACGCCAACTCGCTCACGTTGCGGCAACCGTGCGCCAGGATGACCCGCTCAAAGCGCTCGTAAATGGCGGGATCCTTGATGATGCTCAGGAAGGGGGCGAGTCCGGTGCCGGTACCCAGCAGGTAGAGGTTGCGCCCCGGCAGGAGGTTGTCGAGGACCAGCGTGCCCGTCGCCTTGCTGTTGACCAGTAGTTCGTCACCGACACGGATGTTCTGCAGCTGTGAGGTGAGGGGGCCATCAGCCACTTTGATGCTGAAGAACTCGAGCTGGTCCTCGTAGTTGGCGCTGGCCATACTGTAGGCGCGCAACAGCGGCCGTCCCTCACGTTCCAGGCCAATCATGGTGAAGTGCCCGTTTTCGAAGCGAAAGCCCGGATTGCGCGTGGTCTTGAAGCTGAACAGGCGGTCTGTCCAGTGGTGTACTTCGGTAACGCGTTCGCGCAGCAACGTCGCCATGTTTTTTCTCCCGAGTAGTCGTGTGCAGTGGCGCTACTGTAAGCACGGGTTATATATTGGTAAAACAGTTTCTATAAATATATGATAGCTGTAAAACCGATATTGGAGCCGTTATGCGCTACACCCTGAGACAGCTGGAGGTGTTTATTGCCACGGCGCAACACGAGAACATCAGCCGGGCGGCGTCGGACCTTGCCATGTCGCAGTCAGCCGCAAGCGGTTCGCTGCGCGAACTCGAGCAGCAATTCAATGTGCAGCTGTTCGACCGCCTTGGCAAGCGGCTGCGCCTCAGCGAGCTGGGGCGTCAGCTGCGTCCGGCAGCGGAGGAGTTGCTCGATCGGGCGCGCGCGTTGGAGCAGGGCATGCTGGGGGAAGAGGTCAGCGGACGCCTGCAGCTCGGTGCCACCCTGACCATCGGTAATTATCTTGCGGTCCCCATGATTGCGGTTTTTCGCACGCGCTTCCCGGCGGCCGATGTGGCGCTCAGCGTGGCCAACACGGCGGCCATCGCCGAGAAGGTGGCACACTACGAACTTGATATCGGCCTGGTTGAGGGGGAGCTGAGCCACCCTGACTTGACCTGTGAACCCTGGCAGGCGGATGAGCTTACCGTGTTCGCGGCGCCCGGCCACCCGCTGGCGCGGCGCCGCGCGCTCACTGATGACGACCTGCTGTCGCTGGAGTGGATCGTGCGGGAGCCGGGTTCCGGTACCCGGCAGACCTTTGATCGCGCCATGCATGGCATCCTGCCTGCATTGCGTCTGGCCCTTGAACTGCAGCACACCGAGGCCATCAAACGTGCCGTGGAGGCGGGCCTGGGCGTGGGCTGCCTGTCGCGCATTAGCCTGGTTGAGGCCTTTGCCCGTGGCTCTCTCGTCCCCTTGCGGGTGCCGCATCGCGATTTTACGCGGCGCCTGCATATTGTGCTGCACCGGCAGAAATTTCATACCGCCGCACTGCGCGAGTGGCTGGCACTCTGTCACGAACAGGCGTGGTGAAGCCGCACGCACATCGCGGTTACAATGGCGCCATGAGCAGCGACGACAAATCCGCCAGTGTGTCCATCGAGCCGATTGGCACGGCGCAACGTGCGCAGGTGATCGTTGCAACCCAGGCCTGGGTTGACCGTGCGGCGGCCCTGTTGGCGCAGCCACTTGCGCTGCCCACCGTGCTCTTTGACTTAAGCGGCGGCAGTGCCGGGATGTTCCGCGTGCAGGGAGCGAGCTGCAGTATTCGCTACAACCCCTGGATTTTTGCCCGTCACTTCGACGAAAACCTGGAACACACGGTACCGCACGAAGTGGCACACTATGTGGTTCACATGCGTTATCCCCGTCGACGCCTGAAGCCGCACGGGCCGCAGTGGCAGCAGGTGATGCAGCTTTTTGGGCGTCCGCCCCGGGTGACGTTCGATCTTGCGCTGGACGGTGTGCCGATGCGTCGCCAGCGCCGCCATCCCTATCACTGTGGTTGCCGCGAGCACGCGGTAACCACTGTGCGTCACAACCGCATGCGCGAGGGGCGCGCCCGCTACCTGTGCCGCTATTGCAGTGGCGTACTGCGCCCCGCCGACTGACGGCCGGGCGCCGCTTCAGTCCACCGTTATCGCCAGCTCCACGCCGCTAAAGCGCTTCTCGTTGCTCTCTTCTTCGCTGGCACTGACGTCCAGTCGCTCCGCCGGGATACCTGCATTGAGCAGGAAATATTTCGTGGTGGTGGCGCGCTGCGTGGCGAGTGTGGTGAGTGCCTCATCCGGCACCGGCCACTGATCACGAAGTATCCGCGCCTGCTGCAGCACAGATGGGCCCTCCGCGTCGGCGTCGGCGTCGGTTGGTTCTGGCGCAGGGATGTCGGCGTACAGATTCTTCACCACGTCCTCCCAGGCTCGGGTGCGGTCGCGGATGTCCTGTTCGCTCAGCCCGGCGTCGAGCAGCGCTGAATGGGCAAGCTGGCGTTGCAACTGAGTGCGGTCACTGTCCAATTCCAGCCTGCCGCTGATCTGTAAAGCCAGTTCGGGCCGTTGCTGCATCGCTGCAGCCAGATCCCGCAACTTGCCCTGACCATGGTCATCCAGTTCGCTGCTGCCGGCCGCGAAGTCCACGGTGTCCAGGTCCTCGCTGCTTCCCACCAGGTTCGCCAGCAGGGCGAAGGGTGCGGTGATGGCCTTGGTGAGCAAATTGACAAAAGCCCCCGCTATGACGCTGCCAAGGCTGAACTGGGGATTGTTGACATCGCCGCTGACCGGCACCGCAAGGTCGATCACGCCGTTGCTGTCGGTCAACAGGGCAATGCCCAAGCGGAGCGGCAGGTCCAGCGCCTTGCTGCTCTCAATGCGCTCTCCGAGCTGAAGCTGGTCAATCACGATCTGGTTGTCGCCTTGCAAGCGGTTGTTTTCCAGGCCATAGCGCAGGTCAACAGTCATCACGCCGTCTTCGATGGCATAGCCTGCGTAGGTCCCTGAGTAGGGCGTCAGGCGGGCCATATCCAGCCCGCGAAAGCGCAGCCTGAGGTCCAGGGAGGGGGGCTCCTGCAGGGGGCTCGCGGTGCCGGAAAACGTCACCGGCGCATAACCATCCACCGACCCCTTGAGGTCTACCGCCAGAGGCTGCCCTTTGCGGCTGCTCAGGTCGGTGATGGTGCCATCGAGGTCACCGACCACCGTGCGGAAACGGATCGGCAGCGACTCATCGAGAAAATCCACGGTACTGTTGGACACGAAAATCGCAGGTAGCTCCACCGTCCAGGGGGCTTCCTGTGCGGTATCGGCAGGCTGCCCGGGTTCTTCGCTGGGCGGCGCTTGCGGGGTTTCTGTTGCGGCCTCCTGCGCCAACAGCCTTTGGACATTGATCTGCCCGTCCTCCTGTATGTGCAGACGTCCCTGGTAGCCTTCGATGTGCAGCTCGTTCAGGTTCACACTGCGAGCCAGTGGCTGCACATCGAGCCCCGTCCAGGACACGCTGTCCCAGCGCGTCAGCGCATCGTCGGCTCCGCGCAGGCGCATGGAAAAGTCGATGACGGCGCCGTCGGCGTTGACAGTTTGGGGCAGAAATTTCTCCAGCCGTACGGTGCCTGCGGTACGCGCTTCGCCGCTGCCGATCTCGGCTCGCAGCACCGCGGGCAGGTTGGGTGCAAACCAGGCCAGCGGCAGGGACTCCAGCGCGAAAGCGACATCGCCTTCGCCGGTGCCGGCGTGCAGGGCGCCCGCGAGATCGAATTTGGCGGCATCATTGATTGCCAGCGACAGGGAGAAGGCCGACGGCTCCTTGGCGGGCCAGCGTACATCACGTAGTTCGGCGGTCAACGGTGTTATCTGCAGCAGGGCCGGCTCGGTGAACTCGCTGCGCCAGTACAGGGCGCTCTGCTCCATTTCCGCGAGTTTCAGCTGTAGCGACCAGTCGAATGCAGCGGGCTCTGTCGGTGGCTCAGGCGCACTGCCTGCCTCTGCTTCGCTGGGTGGGGGCAGCAGCATCTCGGTCAGGCTGACACGGCTGCCTTCGCTCCAGCCTCTGACCTCAAGCCCACGTATTTTCAGCGAATCCAGGGACGCGGTTTGAGGTGCACTGTCGACGCTGAGACCTGCAAGGGTCAGCGCCTGCAGCGCAATGCCGGTGTCGGGCAGCTGTGCATCCTCGCCCGGGGTCAACGACACGTCTCGAATACCCAGTGTGCCCCCCGCAAGGGTGTACTGCAGTGCATCGGACCAATCAAGTGTGTAGTCGAGTCCCATATCGAGCTGGCCTCGCGCCAGCGCGAAGGTGACCCACGGGCGCGCGAACCGCCACGCAGGTCGCAGGTCAATGTTTGTCAACTGCAGTCGGCCGCTGCTTTGACTCGCCGGCAGTGAGACCTCTGCCTCCCACAGCAAGTGCCCTCCGCCTTCGGTGTTTGCGCTCAGTCGATAAGGTTGACCCGCCTCCCTCACGGTAGACAGATCGGTCACCGCCAGGCTGAAGTCATTGATATGCGTGCTGTAGTCCTGCGGATGGCTGTTATCCGTGAAATCGATTCGGCGCGCGCTGAGGGACAGGTCGGCGATGGTGATACCCGGGAGAGGTGCATCGGGCTCGTCGTCATCCGGGCTGTCAGCGGGCAGGAAGTCGGCAATATTCAGCTGGCCATCCTCTTCGCGGCGCAGGTGTACCGAGAGATCTTGCAGTGCGACTTTATCGAGCACCAGGCTGGCCTGGATCAGCGAGGCCAGCGACAGGTTTACATCGGCGTAGCTGAAGGCCATGAAGGGCTCACCGTCTGGCTCACTGAGGGCGGCCTCACGCACCTGCAGCGCGAGCGTGAATGGATTGAACAGAATCAGCTCGGTAGTCAATTGGCGGCCATACTGATCCTGCAGGAATCGATGCGGCAGGATATTGAGTGCCGGCAACAGGATCAGCATGCTGCAGGCGAGGTATACGGTGTAGGTGATAATCAGGCCTTTAACGGCACTGCGCACGGGGCGACCTCCGAAATCCATCGTGAGCCCCCACTATACGACAATTGATGCCGTGTCGCAGGTAGTGCCTACAGGCCCTTGCGGTAGGTGTAGGGAGTCAGCCCTGTCCAGCTCTTGAACGCGCGGATGAATGCACTGGCTTCGGAAAAGCCCGAGCGGTGTGCGATTTCTTCAATGGAGATGCCCCGCTTGCCGAGAAAATGCAGGGCCGTGTCGCGACGTAGCTGGTTCTTGATGTCCTTGAAGGTAGTGCCCTCCGCGGCGAGGCGCCGGCGCAGGGTTTGCGGATGAATGTCCAGGGCGTCGGCCACGGTGCCAAGCTCGGGCATTTCCTGCAGGCTGCGACGAATCTGGTCACGCACCCGGGCTGTCCAGCTGTTGCGTGGAAAATCCTGCGTCAGCATCATCAGCGCCGGGTGTCGCAGATAGTGCCGCAGTCCCTGCTCGGTTTGGGTGATGCGCTTTTCCATCAGCGCTCGGGAGAACACCAGCTCGCTGTGCTGTGCTTCAAAGAATACCGGGTTGGCCAGGAACATGTGACGGTAGTCTTCCGGTTGTGCGGCCGGCGCGTAGGCCAGGTTTACCGCCTGGATGGGCAGGTGTTCCTGTACCAGCCAGCTGCTGAAGCGGTGGGCACTGAACAGCATCAACTCAACGGACCAGGCTTCGAGGGTGTTGCCCTCCTGGGCTTGCAGACGCAAGCTCACCTGGTCGGGCTCTTCGATAAAGCAGGGCCAGGGGGAGGATTCAAAGAGCTGGAAGAAGCGGCAATAGCGATTGAGTGCCTGGCCGAGCGTTTCACAGCCGATAACAGCATGACACATCATGGACCAGGTGCCGATGGGCAGACGCCGCGTGGAGTATCCCAGGGTTTCGTCCTGCATCGCCAGCATGGTGCTTACCTGAAGGTTGGCATAGCGCTCGATGGAAATACGCGCGCCCTTTTCCAGCATCAGGCGCGGCGAGATACGGTTCTTGCGCAGAAGCTCCATCGGATCGAGACCTATCGCCACGGCATTGCGTAGCACCGCGCGCGCGAAATAGACCGAAATGGACAGGTCGCGCATCAGCTCTTCCCGCCATTGCGCGAAATCTGCAGCGGCCGGTGCTCCACGGCGGCCACCCGGTTGCGACCGGTGTGCTTGGCCAACATCAGGGCGCGTCGCGCATCCGCGCAGAGCTGCTCCAGCGTGCCCTCGGCCCGCGCATCGGCTATTCCAAGGCTCACCGTCAGCGGGATGGGGTGATCATCGATATGCAAACCCTTCGTCGCCAGGTGTTGCTGGATACGTTCAGCGAGATTGCGCGCTCCCTCCAGCGTGGAGTTCGGCAGCACCGCGAGGAAGGTGTCGTCGTCGTAGCGGGCGATGACATCGCTCGCGCGGCATTCGGTCTCCAGACAGCGCGAGACCTGCTGCAGTGCGCGGTCCCCCGCGCCGTCGCCAAAATTGCTGTTCAACTGTCGCAAATGGTCAATGTCCAGCATGATTGCCGCGGTTGGCTGGCCGTGCCGGGCGGCGTTGGCCAAGGTGACATGCAGCGCGCTTTCCAGACCGCGACGGTTGAGCAGGCGAGTCAGAGGGTCCAGCGTATTCATGCGCAGGAGTTGCTGTTGTTGCTCCAGCATTATCGCCGCGAGATAGCCGAGCATCACCAGCACATGGGCAACGCCGTGCAACGCCGCCGCGACACCGCCAAACGGCATGGCCGCTGCGCTCTGCAGCAGGCGTAGCGACTCCAGCATGGCGAGGGTCAGGGCAACCCCCGCAAGAGCGACCAGCACGTCACCCGCGTTGCCGCCACGCCAGCAGCGGCTTGCATGCAGCAGGGCAATGGCTACGCCGAGCACGGCACTGGCGGTCGTGTAGAGCAGGGCAGCGTGTTGCGCTTGCAGTGCCAGTAGGCCCAGCGTGGCTGCCCCTGCCAATGTAGCGATTGCAGCGCGGCCGGTGCGGGCCTCGCTGCGCTGCATCCCGGCGAGCAGCAGCAGGCTGCTACTGAGCAGCGAGGCGGCAAAGGCGACGCCCGGCGGCAGGCTGAAAGCAGTAAATTGCGCCACCGACACGGCGGCCGCCGCCAGCAGCAATAACAGGAAGTACAGGGTGAACAGGCCCAGGCCTCGCGGCGGTGTGCGTACGCCGCTCAGTACGTGCAGAATGAACAGCTGTGCGCCAACTAGCGCCAGCATGGCGCCGCAGAGGAGGGGGGTGATTGTATCAAGCAGGCTGCTCGTCATGTCGGACTTGGGCTCGGTCGCAGAGGGCTGTTAGTTTAGGTCAATAAAATTGTCTGCACGGGTCATTGTTGGCGGGTTCCGTGCTCTCCATACTGTCGTTTTAATCCGCCAACAACCAGAGGCAACAAAGCATGCTGCAACGCGATTTTACGGATGAACAAAACATGTTCCGTGACGCCTACCGCAAGTTTCTCGCTGCGGAGATTGTGCCACATATGGAGGCCTGGCGAGAGGCGGGTATCGTCGATCGTGCAGCTTTTCGCAAAGCAGGTGACCAGGGGTTCCTGATGGTGTGGCCGGAAGAGAAGTACGGCGGCATGGGGGATCCCGACTTCCGATTCGAACAGATTATCATCGAAGAAACCGCCTACGCGCGTGCCGGCGACTGGTACAGCACCCTGCACAGTCGTTTGGTAGGCCCGTATTTCACCCGCTTTGGCAGTGAGGAGCAATGCCAGCGCTTTTTACCTCGCTGTGTCAGCGGCGAGTGCATACTCGCGATCGCCATGACCGAGCCCGATGCGGGTAGTGACCTCGCCGGCATGCGCGCCGCCGCTGTTGAGCAGGGTGACCACTGGGTGTTGAACGGTTCCAAGACCTATATCTCGAACGGCATAAACTCGGATGTAGTGATTGTTGCAGCAAAAACCGATCCCGAGAACAACCCTCACCACATGACGCTGTTTCTTGTAGAGCGCGGCATGGAGGGGTTTGAGCGCGGCCGCAACCTGAAGAAGATGGGGCTCAAGGCGCAGGACACGGCGGAGTTGTTTTTCAACGACGTCAAGGTGCCCAAGGCCAACGTGCTGGGTGAGCCGGGCAAGGGGTTCATTTATCTGATGGAAGGGCTGGCAGAGGAGCGCCTGATTGGTGCCTGTGGCTACCTGTCCGCGGCACAGCTCTCCTGGGACCTGACTTCAGACTTTGTGCGCGAACGCAAGGCCTTCGGCAAACCGCTCGCGGCGTTTCAGAATACCCAGTTCAAGCTGGCGGAACTGCGTACACAGCTGGATATCGCGCAGATTTATGTCGACCAGTGCGTGCGCGCGTTCAATAATGGCGCTCTGACGGCCGTGGACGCCGCCAAGGCAAAGCTGGTGACCAGTGAGCTTCAGGTTGCAGCGGCGGACCTGGGTGTGCAGCTGCATGGCGGGGCCGGGTTTATGGATGAATACCCAATTAGTAGGCAGTGCACCGATGCCAAGATCGCAACCATTTATGCGGGCAGCTCGGAGGTGATGAAGATTATCATCAGCCGTGATTGTCTGTCGGACAACTACACGCCGTTTAACACACGGAATTTCTGACCACCGCAATCCAGTAAACGCAGCAGGAGAACATCATGGATCTGACAGGAAAAGTAGCCATCGTCACAGGCGGAGCGTCCGGTTTGGGCCGGGCCACCGTAGAGGCCTATGTCGCCAAGGGCGTCAAGGTCGCCATCTTCGACATGAACGAGGCCAACGCGCAGGACGTCATCAACAAGCTCGGCGCAGACAATGTCGCGTTCTGGAATGTCAACGTGGCCGATGAAGAGTCGGTGCGTGACGCGGTGGCAGGCGTGATGCAAACGTTTGGTGCCCTGCATATCTGTAATAACTACGCCGGAATCGGTAGTGCCTGCAAGACCCTGGGCAAGAATGGCCCCTTCCCGCTGGATCAGTTCCTGCCGGTGATCAACGTTAACCTGGTTGGCACCTTCAATGTGGCGCGCTACGCCGCCGAGCAGATGGCCAAGAATACACCCGTCAACGGTGACGACGGCCGCGGCGTAATCATCAATACGGCGTCTATCGCGGCGATGGAAGGACAGGTCGGCCAGTTGGCGTACAGTGCCAGCAAAGGGGGTATCGTCGGTATGACGCTGCCTATGGCTCGCGATCTGGCCAGCTATGGCATCCGGGTCAACACGATTGTTCCCGGCCTGATTCACACGCCCCTGTTCGAGAGTCTGCCGGAAGCGGCTTACAACTCGCTGGCCAGCAGTGTCTGCTACCCGCGCCGACTGGGTCGCGCCGAGGAAATCGCCCACCTGTCTGTGTTCATTGCCGAGAACGACTATGTGAATGGCGAGTGTATCCGTCTGGACGGTGCCATTCGTATGCAACCTCGCTAGGGAGAGACAACCATGGGACCTTTGAACGGTTTTACCGTAATAGAGTTGGCTGGCATAGGCCCGGCTCCCATGGGCGGCATGATGCTGGCCGATATGGGTGCCGAGGTGATTCGCATTGAGCGTGCCAATGCGGCGGATCTGAAGCAGCTGAAGGATGTCAGCGCGCGCGGCAAGAAGTCTGTTGTACTCAATCTCAAGCAGCCCGAGGGCGTTGAGACCCTGCTGCGCATGGTCGAGAACGCCGATGTACTGATCGATCCGTACCGCCCGGGCGTCTGCGAGAAGCTCGGCGTCGGCCCTGACGTCTGTCTTGCCCGCAACCCGCGGCTGGTGTTCGCACGCATGACAGGTTGGGGGCAGGATGGCCCCCTGGCGCGCGCGGCTGGCCACGACATCAATTACATTTCACTGACCGGTGCACTGTTCGCAACCGGTCGGCGCAACGAGAAACCGGTGCCGCCATTGAACCTGGTGGGCGACATGGGCGGCGGCGGTATGCTGTTGGTCAACGGCGTGCTGGCAGCTCTGCTGGAGACCGCCAACTCCGGCAAAGGGCAGGTGATTGACGTTGCCATGGTCGATGGCGCCGCACAGTTGATGTGGATGTTCCACGGCTTTGAGGCCGTTGGCGCCTGGGACGCCACGCAGCGTGAGTCCAACTTGCTCGACGGTGCGGCACATTTCTACGACACCTACGAGTGTGCTGACGGCCGTTACATTTCTCTCGGTTCCATTGAGCCGCAGTTTTACGCGCTGTTGATGCAGCTGGCAGATTTGCCAGACGCTGAATTTGGCAATCAGCATGATGCGGCGCGCTGGCCGGAGATGACCGAGAAGCTGGCAGCGGTCATCAAACAGAAGACCCAGGCAGAGTGGTGCGAGCTGATGGAGGGTACCGATGTGTGTTTCGCCCCCGTACTCTCATTTACGGAAGCGCCCAGCCACCCGGCCAATGTGGCGCGCAAAACCTATGTCGAAGTCGATGGTGTGACCCAGCCGGCACCGGCTCCGCGCTTCAGTCGCACGCCGTCGAGCGTTGCGCACGGTCCGCATGGGCTGGGTGAGGATACCGTCGCGACCCTGGCCGCCATGGGTTTTGCCGAAAGCGAAATCCAGGCACTCCGCGAAGCGGGCACCATTGGCTAAACACGCATGCAGGAAGGATAGATACTATGGCACATTACGACACCGTGACGGTGGAGCGTTTCGAGCGCGTGGCCCTGGTCAGCTTCAATCGCCCGGACAGCCTGAACGCATTCAATGCGGCGCTGCGAGCCGACATACAGCAGGCCGTGGAGGAAGTGAATGCCGATCCTGAGATTCGCGTAGCGGTACTTACCGGAGCGGGGCGAGCGTTCTCTGCCGGCGCCGATCTCGCTGAGGTTACGGGCGCCGACTTTGACGTCGAAAACCAGTTGAACGGCGAGTACAAACCGGTTCTGATGGCGATTCACCAGGCCCCGATGCCCTGGGTCAGCGCTGTGAATGGTGCCGCAGCGGGCGTGGGCAGCGCCTTTGCCATGGGTTGTGATCTCACGGTTATGGCGGAGAACGCCTACCTCTATCAGGCATTCGCGGCGATCAGCCTGGTGCCGGACGGCGGCGCCACCTGGCACCTGGCACGCACCCTGGGACGCAAACGCGCATACGAGCTGATCGTGACCGGTGAGAAACTCCCGGCGCAGCGCTGCCATGAGCTCGGGTTGTGCAACCGCGTCGTGGCAGCAGACACACTGATTGCCGACTCCCTGGCATGGGCGCAGGAACTCGCAGCGAAGGCGCCGCTGGCACTGCGCTATGCCAAGGAGTCCCTGAACTTCGCCCTTGAGCAGGAGCTGCCCGCCACGATTTCCGAGGAAGCCCGCTTGCAGAAGATCTGCATCGGCAGCGCCGATGCTGCTGAGGGGGTGGAAGCGTTTATTGGCAAGCGCGCCCCCGTCTGGCAGGGCAAGTAGGCTGCGTCCACGAAGCACCAGCGCCGGATTCCGACCATGACAGGTAACGCATGAAGGATTCTCTGCGCCCCGAGTTACAGGCCCTGCGCGAGCGTTTGCAGCGCACCGGGGACGATTGCCGCGACGAGGCCCGCGAGCGGCGCCACGCTGCGGGGTACCGCACCGCACGCGAGAATCTTGACGACCTGGTGGACGTAGGCAGCTTTCAGGAATACGGTCAGCTGGCTGTCGCCGCCCAGCGCACGCGCCGCGATTATGTGGAGCTGCAGAGCAGCACTGCGGGTGACGGTATCATTACCGGCACGGCAACAGTCAACGCCCATCAGGTGGGTGCGCAGGCGGCGCGTGCGGCGATTGTAGTCAACGATTATGCGGTGCTCGCCGGCACGCAGGGCTTTTTTCATCACCGCAAGCTGGACCGCCTGTGCGAACTGGCGGAGCAGCATGCGTTGCCGATCATCATGTTCACCGAGGGCGGCGGCGGCCGGCCCGGTGACACCGATGTTCTCACGCACATCGCTGGCCTGCACATCGAGTCATTCAGCACCTGGGCACGTCTCGCCGGCAAGGTGCCGCGCATTGCCGTAAATAACGGCTACTGCTTCGCGGGCAATGCAGCCCTTTTCGGCTGTGCCGATTTCACTATTGCCACACAGACATCGTGGATTGGTATGGCAGGGCCGGCCATGATTGCAGGGGGCGGCCTGGGCAAGGTCGCGGCCACGGACATCGGTCCGCTGGAAGAGCAGCTGAAGAATGGCGTCGTGGACATTGCGGCAGATGACGAAGCGCATGCCACGGCCCTGGCACAGCAGTTGCTCGCCTATTTCCAGGGGCCGGTGCAGGCCTGGTCATGCGCCGCGCAGGAGCCCCTGCGCGACGCTATACCGGAGGACCGCCGTTGGGCCTACCCTGTGCGCAAGGTTATTGAAACCCTGGCCGACACGGGTTCATTTCTGGAACTGCGCCGGGTGTACGGGCGCAGCATCATCACCGGCTTTATCCGCCTCGAAGGGCTGCCTGTTGCACTGATCGCCAACGACTGCCAGCAACTCGGCGGTGCCGTGGACGCTGAGTCGGCGGAAAAGGCCTCACGATTCCTCGGCCTGTGTGACGCCTTCGGTTTACCGGTGCTGTCGCTGACCGACACGCCGGGCTTTATGGTGGGGCCGGCGAGTGAGCGGCAGGCGGCGGTGCGCCGCATGTCGTCCCTGTTTATCACGGGCGCCAGCCTGCAGGTGCCCATCGTGGCGATTTTTTTGCGCAAGGGCTACGGGTTGGGCGCCATGGCCATGACCGGCGGCAGTTTTGTCGCGCCTGTCTATGCCGCCGCCTGGCCCACCGGCGAGTTCGGTGGCATGGGGCTCGAGGGCGCGGTGCGTCTGGGCTTCCGGAAAGAGCTCGAGGCTGTGGGCGATCCTGCAGAGCGCGAGCGCTTGTTTGATCAGTTGCTGGCGCAGATGTACGAAGCGGGCAAGGCCTCGGAAGCTGCTTCATTTCTCGAAATCGACGCCGTGATTGACCCAGCGGAGACGCGTGCGACGGTACTCCGGGCACTCTGTGCGGCGGGGGTCTGTCCGCCGTCAGCAGGCCCACCGGGTTCCAGCCCGCGCCATGGCGCCTGATTACTCATTTATAGGGAGAAAACGCATGCACAATCTGTTTGACGTCAGTGGAAAAGTGGCCGTGGTGACCGGCGGTTCGCGTGGTATCGGGGCGATGATTGCCGAAGGCTTTGTGGCCAACGGCGTGAAGACCTACATCACCGCACGCAAGACCGAGGAGCTGGAGGCGACGGCGGAGCGCCTGTCTGCCCTGGGGGAGTGTATTCCCATCGCATCGGACCTCTCCACCCTGTCCGGCATCACCCAGTTCGCCGCTGCGGTACGAGAGCGGGAAAGCGCGGTGCATATCCTGGTCAACAACGCAGGTGCTACCTGGGGTGCGGACATTGAGGACTTTCCCGAGAGTGGCTGGGACAAGGTCATGGACCTGAACGTCAAATCGATTTTCTTTCTCACCCAGCAGTTGTTGCCGGCGCTGCGCGCTGCCCGCCGCGACGACGACCCGGCGCGGGTGATCAACATCGGCTCAGTGAACGGCATCACCAACGCGCATGGCAACAACTACGGCTATAGCGCCAGCAAGGCTGCGGTGCACCAGCTGACCCGGCAACTGGGTGCGGATATGGCGAAAGAGGGCATCAACGTCAACGCCATAGCGCCGGGCCTGTTCCCGAGCAAGATGACGGCGCACATGCTGGCGCATGAAGCGGAGCTGGTTAAAGGTTTCCCGATCGCCCGGCTGGGCTCGCCGGAAGACGCTGCGGGCACGGCTATTTACCTCAGTGCCCGTGCCTCCGCCTGGGTGACCGGCCATGTGCTGGTACTCGATGGCGGATTGGTAGCGGAGTCCTGAAAATCCTGCCGCCGGCTGGCCCCGGGCCAGCGGCGGCAGTGGGTGTCTGCTCGCTACTGTGCCGAGGCGCTCGCGTAGAGCTTCACCCACTCGGTGAGCAGGCGAACGCCGTAGCCTGTGGCGCCGGTTTTCGGCGGTAGGCTCGCGGCGTCATAGCGTCCGTTGCCCGCCATGTCGACATGCACCCAGGGGGTCTCGCCCACAAACCGTTGCAGGAATACGGCGCCGGCCTGCGCCCCGGGGCTGCCGGTGTTGCGAATATCCGCCACCGTGCTGTCGATGATTTTCTCATAGGGCCCGAGGGGAAGCCGCCAGACGCGCTCGCGGGTCAGCTCGCCGGCTTCGGTCACGCTGGCAACCAGGTTGTCGTCGGTGCTGAACACAGCGGCGTAGTCACTGCCCAGGGCGCGCACTTTCGAGCCGGTCAGGGTGGCGATATCGACAATGACTCGCGGCGCAAATTTCTCCCGCGCGTACCAGATGCCGTCGGCGATCACGAGGCGTCCCTCGGCATCCGTATTGGCGATTTCAATCGTAATCCCGCTGGCGGAGGTCACCACGTCACCGGGCAACTGCGCGGTACCGGATACTGCATTCTGTGACAGGGGCATAACGCCGACAACGTGAATGGGCACACGCTGGCGCGCCAGTGCTTCGATAGTGCCGGCCACTGCCGCTGCACCGGCTTTGTCGCCGGTCATGGCGAGCAGGGAGTTGGCGTCCAGCTTCAGGTTGTAGCCGCCGCTGTCGAAGGTGATGCCTTTGCCGACCAGCGCGATGGGGGCTGCCTTGCTGCCGCGCCATTGGGCGATCAACAGGTGCGAGCCGTGCTGGCTGCCACGGCTGACACCATACAGTGCCTCCATACCTTCCTCGAGGATCTGCTTGGGCGTCAGCACGGTGATTTTGACCCCCAGGGGTTCCAGCCGTGACCTGACCTGTTCGGCAAATGCGGCCGGGTAGCCATCACTGCCGGGCAGGTTGGTCAGCTCGCGGGCGGTGAATACGCCCTCGGCGAGTGCGCGCAGTTCCGTGTAGCGCTCTTCGGCAGTACTCGGGGTGCCTGTCAGCCAGTGATAGGTTTGCGCCGGGCGCGGCTCCGGTGCCGATTTGTAGCGGTCGAAGCGGTAGTTTGCCAGGTCTGCGCCGTGGGCCAGCGCTGCCACGGTGCTGCTGTGGTCGCTCCCCTGCGGTAACAGACTGGTATTCACCGCCACGGTGCTGGACGCTCGCGTTGACAGTAGCGTGGCGAGTGCTGCGCCCACCGATTCCGCATCGGCGCGTGGCAGGCTCTGCCCAGCGCCCACGCCGAGTGCGACCAGCCGCTGCGCCTCAAGCCCGGTGGGGGCCAGTATTTCAAACTGTTCACCCAGCGCACCGGTGAAAGCCTGCGCCTCCAGCGCGCGTTGGAATTGCGTTGCAGTCGCCCCGGGCCAGCCCTCGGGTGCGGCGATAGCACCATCGAATTCGGGCACGAGAACGACCAGCGCTTCAACGTTTTCGGGTTGTGTCGTGCGGAACTCGTTTCGGGTGTCGAGATAGTCCGCAGAAGCCACTGTCGCCAGGGTTGAAAAACCCAGCAGGGCACAGATACGTAGGGTTGCTAGCATGGAATGTAGAGGTCTCCCTGGTTTCAGGTTGTAATGATCAGGCGCAGCGCCTGTAATTGCAGGCTGGCATGACCGATATGCAGCGCCGATTCTTCAATCCGGTAAGCCATATGGTCCAGCTCCTCCTGCCGAATGGAGGGGTTTACCGCGCGCAGTGCCTGCAGGCGCTCAAGCTCCGCACCCAGCTCCGTGCGCATGCGCTGTTCTGCATCTGCCAGCAGCGGCGTGAGGCGCTCCGTGGCCAGGCCGGTGGCGAGCAGCATCTTGTTGTCCACGTCCTGTTGCACCTGCTTGATAATGGCAAGGGCAGTGCTCTTGTTGACACGTTCGACCAGGCCGTTCAGACGTTCATGTGGCACCAGCGCGGCGAGGTCCTTGCCGCGGGCATCGACCAGCAGGCGCAACGGGGACAGCGAGAGGAAGCGCTCCAGCTGCAATCCGCGCGGTGCCACGCAATTGATGGTGAACACACACTCGAGCAACATGGTGCCGGGCGCGATGCCCTTCAGTTTGATTGTGCCCAGAGCCGCGTTACCCAGCTCGGTGGAGCGCACCATGTCCATCGCCTCTACCAGCATGGGATGCTCCCAGGTGAGGAAGGCCATGTCCTCCCTGGCCAGTGCCTTGCTGCGGGAGAACGTCACCGTGGTGCCGTCTTCCGGCAGGTGGGGGAAGTGTCCGGTCAGCATATGGTCGGTGGGCCGCAGCACCAGCGCGTGCTCCGAATGGTACTCGTGCTCTACGCCATAGGCCTCGCACAGTGTTTCCAGATACTGTTGTAGCGCGTCGTCCTCTTCGTTACCGGCGATTTCCGCGATCAGCTGTTGCGCCACGTCTGCCTTGCAGGAGTTGCGCTCCAGCAGGCGGTCACGACCCTCGCGCAGTTCGCGCCGGGTTTCCTCGGTGAAGGCGGCGGTATCGGCAATCAGCGCTTCCAGGGTGGCATCCGGGTCCTGCAGCAGGGGTAGCAGGCGGGCCTGGAACCGCTCCAGAATCATGGTGCCTGCAGAGCAGCTTTCACGGAACAGGTTCAGGCCGCGGTCGTACCATTCGAGGAGAACTTCCTGCGCACCGCCTGCGAGAAAGGGTACGTGTATCTGTACGTCCTCTGTTTGCCCGATGCGGTCGAGGCGCCCGATGCGCTGCTCGAGCAGGTCGGGGTTGAGGGGCAGATCGAAAAGTATGAGGTGGTGGGCGAACTGGAAGTTACGGCCTTCGCTGCCGATTTCAGAGCACACCAGCGTTTGTGCGCCAGCCGATTCGTCGGCGAAGTAGGCGGCGGCGCGATCTCGCTCGATGATGGACAGCCCCTCGTAGAAGGCTGCTGAGCGGATGCCGGCGCGCAGGTGGAGATAATGCTCGAGCGTCACCGCCGTCTGCGCCCGGGCGCAGATGACCAGCACCTTTGCCGGGCGCAGGGCTTTCAGTGTCTGTTCCAGCCAGGCGACGCGCGGATCGAACGACAGCCAGCTGTCGTCGTGGTAGGGCGACTCCGGATGCAGTGCCTCGGTGATATCGCTGTTGGCGTGGCGATAGGCATCGGGCTGTTCCAGCGGGTAGCGGTGCAGCACGCGCTGGGGAAAACCACTGATGGCGGCACGGGTGTTGCGGAACATCACGCGCCCGGTGCCGTGGCGGTCGAGAATCTGCTCGATCAGTGTTTCTGCCGGTGCATCCGCGTCCAGCCCCTCCGGTAGCCCGGCCGGGCGTTCGCCGCGCTCCAGGCGCAGCGTCAGGTCGCTCCAGTGCCGGTACTGCTGCTCTTCTTCGCGGAAGGCGGACAGCGAGTGGAACCGCTCCGGGTCCAGCAGTTGCAGGCGTGCAAAGTGGCTCTCCAGACCGACTTGTTCCGGTGTGGCGGTGAGCAAGAGGAGCCCGGGGTTCTGGCGGGCCAGTGCGGCCACGAAGCGGTAGTCTTCGCCCGGGTTGTCCGGCGACCAGTGCAGGTGGTGGGCCTCATCGACCACCACGAGGTCCCAGTTTGCGGTCAACGCTTGCAGTTGGCGTTCCTGGGAATCGCGGAATAGATCCAGGCTGCACAGCACCAGCTGCTCGGCGTCAAACGGGTTGTGCTCTTCCACATCCAGCAGCGGGTCCTCGCCCAGCATGTCGAGCGGATCGGCCTCCGCCAGTCGTTCGGCGTCGAACAGGGCGAAATGCAGGTTGAAGCGACGCAACATTTCCACCAGCCATTGGTGGAGCAGTGTTTGCGGTACCAGCACAAGTACCCGCGATGCGCGCCCGGTCAAGAGTTGCTGGTGCAGGATCATGCCTGCCTCAATGGTTTTGCCGAGGCCGACCTCATCCGCGAGCAGGACGCGCGGGGAGTGACGTTGCCCCACTTCGTTGGCGATATACACCTGGTGGGGCAGCAGGCTGGTGCGCGAGCCCATCAGACCGCGGGCGGCGGAACGCTGCAAACGGTCCATGTGGGCAAGCGTTGCCACGCGCAGTGCGAAGTCGCTGGTCTTGTCGAAGTGACCATTCAGCAGGCGCTGCTGCGGTGTGGTGATCTGCACAAACGGGTCCAGCTCCAGCTCGGACACCGTTACGCTCTCCTCGTGGTGGTCCGTGCCGGTGTAGAGCAGGAGGCCCGCGCTCTCGGTCACCTCGGTGATGGCGAGTTCCAACCCCTGTACGGTGGAGATGTGATCCCCGGCCTTGAACCGTAACCGGGTCAGTGGGGCGCTCTCAGCTGCGTACGTGCGTTCTTCGCCGACGGCGGGAAAGCTCAGCGTGACGCGCCTCGGTTCGACCTCGACGATAATGCCCAAACCCAGCTGCGCATCAGCGTGGCTTACCCAGCGTTGACCGACAATGTATTCCATAGCGTCCCATTTGCTGCCGGGCCCTGGCGTACGGCCCGCAAAAGGCGCCTAGTCTACCACCGACAGGCTGCCGGGTTGAGGCTTACGGGCAGCGCGCCGGGAAATTGCCCTGTTTATTCGCCTGCCTCGGGGAAAAACAGGGCAAGACTGTTGCGGTAGGCAGCTTGCAACAGGGTTTCCACGGGTATTTCCAGTACCTCGGCTATCCGCTCGGCGATGAAAGGCAGGTAGAACGGCGCATTGGGGCGCCCCCGGTAGGGCACGGGTGTGAGGTAGGGGGCGTCGGTTTCCAACACCAGCTGATCCAGCGGCGTTGCGGTCACCACGGCGCGGACGTTGTCGGCGCTGTTGAAAGTGGTAATACCGTTGAACCCGAGCATGAAGCCGGCATCAAGACAGAATTCTGCCAGCGGCAACCCCGACGTGAAGCTGTGGATCACCCCCTTGCGCTGCAGTTGCGGCGCGTATTCGGCGAGTATGGCGCGGGTGTCCTCATCGGCTTCCCGGGTGTGCACCACGATCGGCAGGTCGAGCTCGACTGCCAGCGCCAGCTGCGCAGTAAATACCGTGCGTTGCACCGCCCGGTCCGCATGATCGTAGTAGTAATCCAGGCCGATTTCGCCAATTGCCACAATACGTGGGTCGCCCGCATGCGCGCGAATCCGCGCCTCGACCGCGCTATCGAAGCCCTCGGCTTCGTGCGGATGAATGCCCTGCGTGCCCCAGATGTCCGGTGCGGCTCTGGTCAGTGCCAGCACGTTGTCCAGATTGGCCGCGGATACGGCAATGGTAACGATACGCTCCACGCCCACTTGGCGGGCGCGCACCAGGGTATGCTGCAGTTCTGCGGCATCAAGGTAGTCCAGGTGGCAATGTGTCTCGATCAATGGCGTGGCAAATACGGGTATGTCGCGCCGCTTGCTTTTACTCATCGCGCCTCCAGTTCGGTAATTGTGTCGATGATCTGCGCCCACAGCCATTGGTGCAGCGGTGACTGATCCGTGCGGCGGTGCGCGACCAGCATGTATTTCAGGGCGTAGTCACTGCCGGGGGGCGTTGGCAGGGCAACGATACCACTGGTGATGTGCGAGTTCTGCAGCACATAGGCCGGGCCGGGCAGGAAGTAATCGGTGCTGCGCAGTACTTCCATTGCGGTCATCAGGTGTGAGGTTTCCAGCGAGCCCTGCAGCGGGCTGCGCACTCGCATGAAAGCGTCGGAGCTGCGCGCCAGTTCGGCCTGCTCCAGGTCTGGCACATACACACGAATCAGCGGGAAACTGGCCAGGCGGTCCCAGGTCACCTCTCCCGTAGTGAGTGGATGCTGCGCGCGCACCAGGATAGCGGCCGGCGCTGTCACCAGTTGCTGCACGCGGTACTCCGCTGGATAGTGGGACTGGGCAATGTGAATGGCAAAATCGAGGGCGCCCGTTGCCAGGGCGTCAAGTTGATGTTCCAGCCGGGTGATGGTGCGAATGGAAAGGTGCGGGGCCAGCCGGTGCAGGCGCTGGATGAAGGCCGGTAGCAGGGCGATACCCACATATTCAGAGAGCGCCAGGGTGACCTCGCCGCTGTAGGTGTAGGGATTAAAGCGCGACCCCGATACCAGCCGGTTGATATCGTCCAGCACACTGTTCAGTTCTGCGGCCAGTTCCAGCGCACGGGGAGTGGGCTGCATACCGCGGTTGCTGCGGGTAAACAGAGGGTCGCCGAACAGGGCGCGCAAGCGACTCAGGGTCTTGCTCATGGCCGGTTGCGTGATGTGCAGGCGCTCGGCAGCGCGTGACACGCTGCGCTCCTCAAGCAGCGCTTGCAGGGCCACGAGCAGGTTCAGGTCGGTCTTGTGCAGGTTGAGAGTGTCCACCGGCTAATTATGAATTATTTTCATGGCGAACATAATAAAAATACATTGGATATATATTTGATGGGAACCTAAAATTCTCCTATGTCATGAGAGCTTGCATTACCCGGTAATGGAAGCGCCCATCCAGGTGCAGTAAGTGACACTTTCAAACCCGCCGTCTGGCGGGTTTTTTTTGCGCTTTTCGTGGCGCCGCCGTGCGCCGCGTGCGCGGCAGCACGGCAGCCGCCAGTGCCTGCAAGGATGCCTCAAGGCAGCGCTTGTAGTGCTCCGGGTCCGGCAGCATGGCGCGGTCGGCGAGTACCGATACGGTCATCTTGCCGCAGTAGCTGAATACCATGTGGAACAGTCCCACGCCCGGTGTCAGCACGCCCAGACCGTAATAGTCCATCAGGCGGGCGCCGGAACAGTACAGCGGCTGGTCCGGGCCGGCAACATTGGACACCACGGTGGATATGTTGACCGGCAGGTAGCTGGAGAGGTGGTTGCGCGCCCAGAAGTTCGCAACCGGACGCGTGATTGCCGGCGTGAATACGCCGGCCAGTTTCAGCATATCGACCAGTGGGCTCGCGTCGCCGGCCCGCTGCGCATTGAGTGAGCTGCGGTGGATTGCCTGCAAACGGGCCGCGGGGTCGGCAATGTCGGTGTGCAGTGAGGTGAAAATCGAGCCGACCTGGTTATGGTCTTCACTGGACTCCCGGCGCGCGCGCATGTTGACCGGAATCGCCGCCGCGAGTGCCGCGGACGGTGCCTCGTCCAGGTCATCCAGGTAGCGCTGCAGGGCGCCGCCAACAACCGCCAGTGCCACATCGTTGATCTTGACGCCGGCAACCTCCTTGATGGCCTTGAAGTCCTGCAAGCTGAACTCGGCTGCCGTGAATACCCGGTGCGGACTTACCGGGTGATTGAAGCGGGTTTTCGGTGCCTGCATGTCAATACCGGGATAGTCGCCGGTGGCCACACCCGCTGCGTAGCGCGCCAGCCGCAGGGAGTTGCCGGCCGCGCCGCTGATAACGCCCGCCACGTTCTTGATACCATTGACGGTAGCGCGCGAGAGCAACTCCGCCATACCGGGCGTAATATCCACCAGGCGTGGCAGAGGCTGGTCGCTGTCGGCAGGGGCGGGGTCGGGCACCAGGTCGTGGATCAGGGCGGCGATGGAGTTGCCCCCCATGCCATCGACCAGTGAGTGATGGATCTTGACCAGGATGGCGAAGCTGCCTTTGGGCAGGCCCTGAATACGGTCCAAGCCTTCGATGATATAAGCTTCCCAGAGGGGTTTGGACATGTCCAGCGGGCGGGAATGCAGGCGTGCGACCTGGATGCACAGCTGACGCCAGTCTCCCGGGCTGGGTAGGGCGATATGCCGCAAGTGGAATTCCACGTCGAAGCGCTCGTCCTTCACCCAGTAGGGGCGGTCCAGGCCACCGGGAACCTGCACCAGCCGGGTTCGAAACAGGGGCTGTTTATCCAGCCGTCGCTCGAACGTTGCAATCAGCTGTTTGAAGCGCACTTTGCCACCCGGGGCGGTAGACGGGTCGTAAATTCCCAGGCTGGCGATGTGCTGTGGCGTATTGCCGCGCTCCAGATTGATAAAGGCAGCGTCCAGGATGCCGAGCTGTTTCATGCAGGTGACTCCGGTTCGCCGGTTGAGTGGAGGAAGAGTGATGAGTCTGTCTGTGCGCCGTTATATCATTAATGCCGGGGTTGCTCTAGCGGCACCCGGCGGAGGCAGGTGGTGACGAGGGGCTGGCGATGAAACAGGGACGATCGGTACAGGGCGGGCAATGGCTGGCTGTACTTTGCTGCCTGTTGTTCTGCGCAGTTCCACTGGCCGCAGCCTGGGCCGCGCCGGGCATCCGTTACGGGCACGACTTTCTCCGCGCGGGCAAGTCATGGCCGGATGAAGCCCCGCTGCCGACTCGCCTCGACCCGGCAGCGGCTCTCGATCCCGCGCTAGTGACCCGGCAACGGGAGCGCCTGCAGGAGATGGAAACTGTGCAGGGACCGTATGCGCCCGGGCTTGCTGAGCCTCTGGCCGAACTGGGCCACAGCCTGTCGCAGGCCGGTGATCCCGGTGCCGCTCTGCGCAGTTTCAACCGCGCCCTGCATGTAATGCGCATCAACGAGGGACTGTACAGTGAGAACCAGCTGCCGTTGATCAAGGAATTGCTGTCCGTGCACCGCAGCTTGGGGGACTGGCAAGCACTGGATGCACGTTATGATTACTACTACCGCCTGTTGCACGGCACCGGTGCAATGCAAAATGCCCGCGGGGCGGCCGAATACTTTCGCTGGCAGCGCGAGGCTCTGCGTCGGGAATTGGACAGCAGCGACGACCAGCGCCTGGTGCAACTCTTCGAGAGCAACGAGCAACTGTTGCTGGCCGTGGACAATATGCTGCCGGCGGCGGAGCGCTGGTACCTTGTCGACAGCCAGTTGCGCAACCTCTATCTGATTCAGGCCCGGGCCCGCCCCGATACATTTGCGGTCCGCAGCACTGCCTCACCGTCTTTCGGTTTTCGCCAGGAGCCGGTGCAGGAGCTGGATATTTACCAACAACGGCTGGCGGCGATACAACGGCTGGCGGAGGGCCGGGGCACGGAGCTCCTGGCTACGTTCATTGCGGCACCGGACCTGCAGGATGAGGCACTCCGCGCCCGGGCCTGGCTAGCGCTTGCAGACTGGCGTCAGTGGAACGGTGCACAGGGCGATGCGCTGGAGGATTACCGCGCCGTGGCGCTGCATCTGCAAACCACAGGGCAGCAGTCTGTGCTCGAGGCCTGGTTCGGCGCGCCGGTAGAGCTGCCAGACAACGGTGCCTTCATTCGCGACCCGGGGGCAGGTGGAGCGCTCGTTGTGGCACGCTATCGGATAAACGATCGGGGTCTGGCGCAGGATGTGGAAACAGAAGCGCTGGATGAGGCGGACAAGGGCTTTGCCATGCGACTGTATCGCAAATTGCTGAGAACACGTTTTCGTCCGCGTATGGAAGCGGGTGTGCCCGTTGCGAGTGACCCTGTAGAGCGCACCTACCGCTACCTGGACCCGGAGGCCATCAGGCGTTTTCGATCACCATGAGCGCGCCGCGCGCTTCCACACTGCCGCGACAGCGCCAGGGCAGGAGTTCGGCACAGTGCCGGTCAACACAGCTCTGTGCCATATCGAGAAAGGTGGAGCGCTCCGGGTCTGCGATGATGATTGTTTTCACGCCGGCCTTTACCGCCCGGTTGACCAGATTGGTGACCGGGCGCACCAGTTCATCCCAGAAGCACACATCGGCCGCCAGCAGCATATCGTAGCGTGCCAGTTCACGGGTCGTGATCTGCTCGAACCGCTTCACCTGCGGACAGGTACTCACGCCGTTGAGTGTCGCCACGGCATCAAGGTAGGGAAATACATCCGGGTCCGCGTCCAGCGAGGTCACTTCACTGCCCAGTCGGGATGCACACCAGATCCCCGCGATGCCCCAGCCGCAGCCGACATCAAGCACTTTTGCGCTGTGGGCAGGCGGATGTTTGTGCAGGTAGTCCAGCAGCAGACAGCTGGATTTCCACAGCTTGTTGCCGTGAATGCTCGGCAGTTTACCTTGACGGCGCACGCGGCGAATCGCTGGGTGTGCCGCCGTGGGCATGACCATGCCACGAAAGCGGCGCTCGGTGCGCGTTGGTTTACCACCGCTGTTTGCCATCTCAGTGCGACCGTTCCAGCAGTTCCACGTCCTCGGCCTGGGGGCCCTTGTCGCTCGCCGCCGTATGAAATGCAACGCGTTCCCCATCGCGCAAGCTGCGACGGCCTTCGCCGCGAATGGCGCGAAAGTGCACAAACACCTCGCTACCGTCATCACAGGTGATAAAGCCGAAGCCCTTGGCGCTGTTGAACCACTTGACGGTGCCCTGTTCACGACCCGCTTGTGCCGGCTTCGCGCTGCGTGCCGGTTTTGCCGCTGCCTTTTTGCTGCCTTTCTGCTGCCTGGGAGCGGGTTGCGCCGTCGATACGGGCCACAGTGCACCCAGCAGCGCGGAAGCGGTGGTTGCCACAGCGAACAGCAGCAGCAGGGTGAGGTCAGGGAAGGGCAGGCCCAGCAGTGAGCCCGCCAGCGCGGACAGCGCCAGGGCAAAGAGCAGGGTGACAATCAGTTGGGACATGAAGCGCATGTTGTTCCTCGTTAACGGTAGGGTGAATGCCTGTGGTGGAGAGCCAGGCGCATATTATCCGGCCCGCGGCGTTAATGCCCGCGGGCAAGCAAGGTCGGGTGTATTCGATGAACCGGGACGTGTCGCGTGACACGGCAAACCGCGACTCAGGTTTTTTGCACGTCCTCGGCCTGCAGGCCCTTGGGCCCTTCTACCAGGCTGAACTCAACGGCTTGCCCTTCATTGAGAGTGCGATAACCGTCACCCTGGATCGACCGGAAATGCACGAAAACGTCTTCGCTGCCTTCTTCCCGGGTGATAAAGCCAAACCCCTTGGCATTATTGAACCACTTTACCGTGCCACTTACACGTTCATTCATACCCCTTTCCTCGGTATTCCCTGCTGCTTTTTATTATGGCCAACGCGCCATTCGCGTCGGCTACTGAATACGTGCACCGAGTCTTGAGCCTTACAGGCGAGCGATATAGTCTGCCTGACCTCGCAGCTTTTGCAGCGCCTGCTCCAGGGCTGCCAGCTTGTCCCGCTCCTTGTCGACAACGTCCTGCGGTGCCCGGTCAACAAAGTTGCTGTTGCCGAGTTTTCCCTGCAGGCGGTCGCGCTCTTTCTCCAGTTTCTCCACTTCCCGGCCGAGCCTGGCCAGTTCCGCATCGCGGTCAATCAGTCCGGCCAATGGCACCAGCAGTTCCAGGTCACCCACCAGGCCGGTGGCGGCAACGGGGGCCTGTGTACCGGCGTCCAGCCATTCAATGCTATCCAGCTTCGCGAGCTTTTTCAGGAAGCTGGCGTTGTCATGCAGGCGCCTGCGGTCGATTTCACTGCCGTTTCGACACAGCAGGTCCAGGCCCCGCCCCGGCGGTACATTCATTTCCCCACGTATGTTGCGAATACCGACAATCACCGTTTTCAACCATTCTATATCCGCATTCGCGGCACTGTCCACGGCACCGGGATCGCTCTCTGGCCAGGGCTGCAGCATGATGCTGGGGCCTGAAATCCCCGCCAGCGGCGCGGCGCGCTGCCAGATCTCTTCGGTGATGAACGGCATGAAGGGGTGCAGCAGCCGCAGCCAGGTTTCCATGACGGTGATCAGCGTGCGGCGTGTTCCACGCAGCAGTGCAGGGTCCGCTTGCTCGTCCCAGAGCACGGGTTTCGACAGTTCGAGATACCAATCACAATACTCGTTCCAGATAAATTCGTAGAGTGCCTGGCTGGCGAGGTCGAAGCGGTACTGGTTGATGGCGGTGGCCACGGCATCGGCAGTACCCTGCAGGCGCGAGAGTATCCAGCGATCGGCCAGGCTGAGTTGCACCGGCAGACTCGTGTCAGTGCCGCAGTCGTGCTCCTCACAATTCATCAGCACATAGCGTGCGGCGTTCCAGATCTTGTTGCAGAAATTGCGGTAGCCTTCGATGCGTCCAATATCGAACTTGATATCGCGACCGGTGGAGGCCAGCGAACAGAACGTGAAGCGCAGCGCATCGGTACCGTAGGCGGCGAGGCCCTCCGGGAACTCGGCGCGGGTCTGCTGCTCGATCTTCTTCGCCAGTTGCGGCTGCATCATGCCCTGGGTGCGTTTCGCCACCAGTGGCTCGAGTTCAATACCGTCGATCAGGTCGATTGGGTCCAGCACGTTGCCCTTGGACTTGGACATCTTCTGGCCCTGCGAGTCGCGCACCAGGCCATGGACGTACACGGTGCTGAATGGTACCTGGGGGCTGCCGTCCGGGTGCTTGAGGAAGTGCAGGGTGAGCATGATCATGCGTGCCACCCAGAAGAAAATGATGTCGAAGCCGGTCACCAGCACGCTGCTGGGATGGAACGCCTGCAGGTCTGCTGTGTCTTCTGGCCAGCCCAGGGTCGAAAAGGTCCAGAGAGCGGAACTGAACCAGGTGTCCAGTACGTCCTCGTCCTGTTGCAGTGCGACGTCCGGCGCGAGTGCATACTTCTGCCGCACCTCGGCCTCATCGCGCCCCACGTAGACCTTACCCTGTGCGTCGTACCAGGCCGGGATGCGGTGTCCCCACCAGAGCTGCCGGCTGATGCACCAGTCCTGGATGTCGCGCATCCAGGAAAAGTACATGTTCTCGTATTGTTTGGGTACAAACTGTATACGCCCGTCCTCTACCGCTTCGATGGCGGGCTGGGCAAGGTCTGCCACACTGACGTACCACTGGTCCGTAAGCCAGGGTTCCACCACGGCGCCGGAACGGTCACCGCGGGGTACCTTGAGGGTGTGGGGTTCGATTTTTTCCAGCAGGCCCAGGGTCTCGAAGGCGGCCACAATGGCCTTGCGCGCTTCGAAGCGTTCCATGCCCGCATACTCAGCGGGTGCCTGCTCCCCGTGTTGGGCAGCATACCCGGCAAAGGTGAGTACCGTGAATTCGCCCAGAACGTGCGCGTTGCGGTCGAGGATATTGATCAGCGGCAGGCTGTGGCGCTTGCCGACTTCGTAGTCGTTGAAGTCGTGTGCCGGGGTGATTTTCACACAGCCGGAGCCGAATTCCGGGTCCACGTAATCGTCGGCAATGATGGGGATCAGGCGGCCGGTGAGCGGTAGGCGGACCTGTTTGCCGACCAGATGCTGGTAGCGCGGATCCTCCGGGTGTACCGCAACGGCACTGTCGCCGAGAACGGTTTCCGGGCGCGTAGTGGCCACCACGAGGTGTCCGGATTCGCCCTCGATGGGATAGCGGAAATGCCAGAGTGAGCCTTGTTCCTCTTCGCTCAGCACCTCGAGGTCGGAAATCGCGGTGTTGAATACCGGATCCCAGTTGACCAGGCGTTTCCCGCGGTAGATCAGCCCCTGGTCGTACAGCTGCACGAACACCTCACCAACCGCCGCGGAGAGCCCCGGGTCCATGGTGAAGCGCTCTCGGCTCCAATCGACGGAGGAGCCAAGGCGCCGGATCTGGCGGGTGATGTTGCCGCCGGATTCCGCTTTCCAGTCCCACACGCGATGCAGGAACTCTTCCCGTCCCAGGTCGTGGCGGGACGTGCCCTCCGCCGCCAGCTTCCGCTCCACAACCATCTGTGTTGCGATGCCGGCGTGGTCGGTGCCCACCTGCCACAGGGTGTTGTCGCCGCACATGCGGTGGTAGCGAATGAGGCAGTCCATGATCGCGTTGTTGAAACCGTGGCCCATGTGCAGGCTGCCGGTCACGTTCGGCGGCGGGATCATGATGCTGTAGCTGTGCTCGCCGCCGCGGGGCTTGAAGTACCCCTGTTGTTCCCAGTGGTCATACCACTGGGCTTCGATTGCGGCAGGTTGAAAGGTCTTGTCCATCGCGGTTGCTGTCCGGGTGCGAAAAGCGCGGGATTATACGCCGCCGAGGTCGTGCTTTTCCAACTGGTAACCTCGCGCCTGATAAAAGCGCCAGGATTCCCTGAGTGCCGCAAGGCTGGCGTTATCCTGGGTAACCACTTCGGCTACACGGTGGAAACGGCCGAAAAACGCCGGCACTTCCAGTCGCAGGTTGATCAGCAGGTCGTCATGCCCCGCAGGTTCCTCCCCCCAGCCTATGGCGACCAGGTCTGAACCGGGTTCACCAGCGAGGCCGTGGGGCAGGAAGCTGCCCGGGCGAAAGGACCAGAGCAGTGTATCCAGTGAGCGCGCCTGCGCCTGATCCCGGGCATGAATATAGATGCGATGGCCGCGCTGAAACGCCTTGTCGGCCAAACGCGCCGCCACCTGCAGGCGCTGTGCTTCGCCTGCCTGCTGGATGACGTAGAAGCCTACCCGCGTCATGTCAGTCTGCGGCCCGCCCCTGCAGGTAGTGGGTGAGCATGGCCACCGGCCGGCCGGTGGCCCCCTTGGGCGAGCTGTTCCAGGCGGAACCGGCGATATCCAGGTGTGCCCAGGGATAGTTCTCGGCGAAGGTCGCCAGGAAACAGGCGGCGGTGACCGACCCACCTTCAGGGCCGCCGATATTGGCGAGATCCGCGAAGTTGCTGTTCAGCTGCTTGCGGTAGTCGTCCCACAGCGGCATGCGCCAGCCGCGGTCGTGGCTGGCGGTGCCGGCGCTCAGCAGTTGCTCGGCCAGCGCTTCGTCGTTGGCATACACAGCCGAGGCGTGGGAGCCCAGGGCAACCACACAGGCCCCGGTGAGGGTCGCGATGTCGATCACCGCGGCGGGCTTGAAACGGCTGGCGAAGGTCAGCGCATCGCAGAGCACCAGGCGGCCCTCCGCGTCTGTGTTGAGCACTTCGATGGTGGTGCCGGACATGCTCTTGACCACATCGCCGGGCTTCGTGGCGCGGCCGCTGGGCATGTTTTCTGCGGCAGCAATGATGCCGGTGACGTTCAGCGGCAGTGCCATATCGATCACGGCCTGCAGTGTGCCCAGCACGCTGGCCGCACCACACATGTCGTACTTCATTTCATCCATCTTGGCTCCGGGCTTGATGGAAATGCCGCCGGAGTCGAAGGTGATCCCCTTGCCCACCAGAACCTGCGGTGCAGCGCCGGATTTTCCGCCGCGGTACTCAATGACGATGAGTTTGGCGGGTTCGTCGCTGCCCGCCGATACTGAGAGCAGCGAGCCCATGCCCAGCTCGCGCATTTTCTTCTCTTCCAGCACCTGCGTGCGGACCTTGCTGTTGCCGCGAGACAGCTTGCGCGCCTCGCTTGCCAGATACGACGGTGTGCAGATATTGCCGGGCAAGTTGCCCAGTTCGCGGCTGTAGTTGATGCCGCGGCCGAGCGCTGCGCCATTGTCCAGCGCCGCTTGCGCGCGCTTTGCAGGCAGCCCCTTGCCGGGGTTGACCACGAGCTTTTTCAACGCGAGCGGATCTTTGGGCTTGGAAAGCGTGCGAGTATAGCGGTAGCTGCTCACGGTGAGGGCGCGCGCGACCAGCTCCAGCAGCCAGGCGCCATCTACCGCATCGCTCAACAGGTCAGCGGTGTGCAGCAGCGCCTCTGTCACGTTACTGGCGTTCAACGCGGCGCTCAGGCCCTGAAACGCCTCGCGAGCGGTGGCGTGACTGAAGCGGGCGCGATCACCACAACCCAGCAGCATGACGCGTTCGGCATTGCCGATGCCGGGCAGCAGGTGAGTCTGCCCCGGTTTGCCCTGGAAATCGCCGAGCTTGAGGGTGTTGCTCAGGGCGCCGGCGCTATCCAGTGCGGTGGCCGTGGCGGACAGCTCACTACCGAACACGGCAACGATGGCGCAGCGGGTTTTGGTTTTGCTGGGGTCCGCGCTGGCGCGGGCGGTAAAGGTAAGAGTGCTCATGGTCTGTGCCTGCTAGTTTTCGTGGGCGTGGAAAAGACCGCTAGTGTATGATGTACGGCGAAGAAACTGAACCTCTGGCGGTAGCCCGACACGGGCGCTTGCCACGCTGCAACCTGGGCCTGCATGAAAATCCTGGCGTATCTGACGCGCGATGTCCTGCAACACACTGTCGCGGTGAGTTTCACCCTGTTGGTGATCATATTCAGTGGTCGCTTCGTCAAGTACCTGGCGGAGGCCGCGGTAGGTAACCTGGCGGGTGACATCCTGCTGCCTGTCATGTTTTTCCGCCTGCCCGGTTTTCTGGAATTGATTCTTCCCCTGGGCCTGTTCCTCGGCATTCTCATGGCCTACGGTCGGCTCTACGTCGAGAGCGAGATGGTCGTACTGTCGGCCTGTGGGGTAAGCCCCACACGGCTGGCCGGTTATACTCTGGCATCGGCGCTGCTGGTGATGGCGCTGGTGGCGCTGCTGAGCCTGCTGGTCACCCCGTTGGGTGCGGCGCGGTCCTCGGCCCTGCTGGATGACCCGGAAACCTCGCAGGGGCTGCAGACTCTGGCGGCAGGTCGTTTCCAGTATCGCAAGTCCAGCGGTGTCGTGAGCTACGCCGAACGCATCGACCCGGATAGCGGCGTAATGCACTCGGTCTTTCTTTCGCAGCAGTCCGCCGCACCCGGCGGCGGCACCCGGCTGACGATTACCGTCGCCTCCGAAGGCGAGATCGTCCTTGATAGCACGACGGGTGCGCGCTATCTGGAGCTGCGCGATGGCTACCGCTACAGCGGCCAGCCCGGCGAGCTGGACTACGAGGTGGTTGAATTCGAGCGCTTTGGTGAGCGCATACCAGAGCCGGAAGGCGGTATTCGCAGCGTGCCGCGCGTTGATGCACGGCCCACCCGTGCGCTGCTGGAATCCACACTGCCCGAAGAGCGCGCTGCGCTGCACTGGCGGCTGTCACTGCCGGTTACTGTGCCGATCGTGGCGCTGATTGCCCTGTCCCTGAGCCGCACGGATCACCGGCGTGGTCGCTACATCAAGATGGCGCCGGCATTCGCCCTGTACCTCATATACCTCGTGTTGTTGACCAAGGCGCGCTCCGCCATGGAAGAGGGTGCGGGGCCGCTGGTCTTCTGGGCCGTGCACCTGCTCTACGGCACCCTGGCGCTGGGGTTGCTGTACGGCGACACGCTGCGTCGACGCTGGTATGCCCGCAGGGCCAGGGGAGTTGCCGATGCGTCTGCTTGACTGGTATATCGGGCGCACATTGCTGGCGTCCATCTTTCTGGTGCTGCTGGTCATCGTGGGGATTGATGTCGTTTCCGTGTTTATCGACGAGTCGGGCAGCCTCAGCGAAAGCTATACCTTTCTGGAAATGTCGGCCTACATTGCACTCACTGTGCCCGGCCGCCTGTATGAGTTCATTCCATCGGCGGCGTTGATTGGCAGCCTGGTGGGCCTCGGCCAGCTGGCCACGGCCAGTGAGCTCACCATTATGCGCGTGGCGGGCGTGTCCATCGCGCGCCTGGTGGTGGTGGTGATGAAGTACGCCCTGCTGGTGGCGCTGGTCGGCTTTGTATTGGGGGAGGTGGTCGCCCCGCCGGCGGAACAGCTGGCCGAGAACCGCCGGGCTCTTGCACAAAGCGCGCCCGGCGGCCTTGCCGGCCGCTACGGTATCTGGAACCGAGAGGGCGATTCCTACCTGTATTTCAACGCGGTGGAAAGTGAAACGGCCCTGCGCGGTGTGCTGCTGGTGCAACTGGACGAGCGTCGTCGGATGATCGCATCGCTGGGCGCGCAGCGGGCCCGGTTTGCGGGGGATCACTGGGTGCTGGAAGATGTGGTGAAAACCGATTTCAGCAGCTGGGAAACCACCCGCACGCGGGCCGAAACACTGCGTTGGGATACCGGTATTACACCGCGGTTGTTGACCATGGAAGTGGTCTCCCCCGAGCGCTTGCCACTCATCGATCTGCAGCGCTATAGCCACTATCTGCAGCAACAGGGGCTGGATGCCGACGATTTCGAGATTGCCATGTGGCGCAAGCTGCTGCAGCCGGCTTCGATAGCCGGTCTGGTGTTGGTGGCGATAGCGTTTATTTTCGGCCCTTTGCGTGACGGTACCCTGGGCTTGCGCATTTTTGCGGGTGTTCTGGTGGGGGTGGCCTTTCAGATCAGTGAGGACCTGCTGGGGCCCGCCAGCCTGGTGTTCGGATTCCCGCCGCTCTATGCTGCGCTGACGCCGGTGTTGCTGTGTATTGGCGTGGGTCTGATGCTACTGCTGCGTACCCGCTGACGGGGGTGTTCGGTGGCTGTTATTTCTCGCGCTTGGGCAACAGCAGAAGGTGGCTGCCACTGAGGTGGTCGTGCCAGTACAGTCCGCGTTTGTCGATCAAGCACCACCAGTAGCCCAGCCCCGCAGGCAGTAAAGAGAGGAGCGCAGCGCCGCAGCGCAGCAGGCAGCGCACGGTGCCCGGCGTGGCGCCCGTCTCATCCACGAGCTTTATGCGCCAGGCCTGCATGCCCAGTGTCTGGCCGCCCTTGCGCCAGAACAGGGTAAAAAACACCGCCACACAGCCTATGCTCAGCAATTGCACCACCTGGGGGTTCATCTGGTAGTAATCGCTGCCCTCGCGAATGCCGAGCAGCCACATTTCGATTGCGCTTGCGATGGCTACCGTCACACCAATCAGCGGTATGACCAACAGCGTGTCGTAGAGCAGGGCCGCGAGCCTGCGCAGCAGCGATGGCGGGCCTGATGCATCGGGTTCTGACATGCGGTCTCCTGGTGCCTGTAGAAGGGGTCGGGCGCGTCGTTGCGACGGAAGCGATTCTAGCACTGTCAACGTCGCGGCCGCGTATTACGGCATTGTAAATTGTTCGGCCGCACAGGGCAGTGCTACATTGCGCGATCAATCACGCAGGGAATAGACGGATGAAAGTGCTGCTGGTGGAGGACGACCGAGCCGTTGCCGAGTTCATTGTGTCGGAGCTGCAGGAGGCCGGGCATGTGTGTAACCACTGTGCTGATGGCGAGTCGGGACTTGCTGCCGCACGCAGTGGCCAGCACGATGTGCTGGTGGTCGATCGCATGCTGCCGCGCCTGGATGGCCTGGCGCTGTTGCGCAGTCTGCGCGAGGGAGGGCAGCGCACCCCCGTGCTGCTGCTGAGTGCCCTGGGCAGCGTTGATGACCGTGTGCAGGGCCTGCACTGCGGCGCCGATGACTATCTGGTCAAACCGTTTGCGATGGCCGAGTTGCTGGCACGGCTGGAAATCCTTGCGCGGCATGCGCGTGAGGTCGGTACGGAAGTGCCGACCCGCCTGCAGGTGGCGGATCTGGAGATGGACCTGCTCACGCAGGAGGTACGACGCCATGGAGAGTTGCTCAGCCTGCAGCCGCGGGAATACAAACTGCTGGAGTACCTGATGCGGCATGAAGGGCAGGTGGTTACCCGCGCCATGTTACTCGAGCATGTCTGGGGCTATCATTTCGACCCGCAAACCAATGTGATCGATGTGCACGTCTCCCGACTGCGCCAGAAAATCGACCGGGATTTTACGCCGCAGTTGCTGTCGACCGTGCGCGGTGCCGGTTACAGCCTCGGCGATAGCTAAGCGGCCATGCAACTCCTCGACGTCGTCAAGAGCCTCACCTTTCGCTACATCGCCAAGTATGTGACTGCGCTCAGTGCCACGGTGTTTCTACTGTTGGCCATCCTCTATGGGTACTTCAGTTACGGCTACTTCACCGACCTGCGGTCCTCCATCCTCGATGAACTGGAAACACTCCAGGTGGTGTATGCGGGGCAGGAGCTGGCGGGTGTCGAGCAGTACCTGCAGGACCAGCGCAACCTGCCCACCATTGGTCGCTTCAATTATCTGATTGCGGACGCCGAGGGCAATAAGGTCGCCGGCGACCTGGCGCAGACACCGCGCTACCGTGAGTTCTCCGGCGGCTGGCTGGGTTTTCAGCTGGCCCTGCTGAACTGGGGCGAGCCGGTGGATGTCGATTTTCTCGCCCGGCGCGCGCAACTCGGTGACGGCATCAATGCGCTGGTAGCCCGCAATTATGCGGACGCCATTGCCAGCGGGGGGTTGGTGTTCAACACGCTGTTCCGGGCCATGATTGCGACTTTGCTGCTAGGCATTGTGGGCGGTTTTTTCAGTGCGGCGACAACCTTGCACAGGTTCGAACGACTCAATAGTGAGCTTTCGAGCATTGTGCGCGGGAATTTCTCGCAGCGCTTGACGGTCGCCGGGAAGCAGGGCTACCCGCGCGAGCTGGCCCGGGCAATGAACCAGATGCTCGACCAGATTGGTTCGCTGATGCAGGGCGTGCGCCTGGTGTCCGACAATATCGCCCATGATTTGCGCACACCCCTGACCCGTATTCGCAACCAGCTCAGCCAGCTGCGGCAGCGGCTGGACCCGACCGGGCAGGATGAGGTTGACCGCATTATTGAAGACTGCGACAGCCTGCTGTCATCCTTCAATGCCCTGTTGCGGATATCCGCGCTGGAGTCAGGCAGTCGTCCGCCGGTACACGCTGAAGTCGATCTCTCCGCTTTGCTGGGCGATGTGGTTGAGCTTTATGAGCCGGTGGCCAACGAGCGCAATATAGAATTGCAGCTGTCGCTGACCAGTGGCCTGTCCTGTCCCGGTGACACCGATTTGTTGTTCCAGATGAGTGCCAACCTGCTGGACAACGCCATCAAATATACGCCGGATGGTGGCCGCATCGAAGTCGGTTTATCGCGTCAGCCTGAGGGTAACGAGATTGTGGTGGCTGACTCGGGCCCGGGTATCGACCCGCTGGACAGAAAGAATGTGTTCCGGCGCTTCTTCCGTGTTGAATCCAGCCGCGGTGAGCAGCCAGGGCATGGCCTGGGCCTCAGCCTTGTGCAGGCAATCGTGCACTATCACGCCGGTCGTATTCTGCTCGACGACAATGAACCGGGACTGCGCGTGGAGGTTATTCTGCCGGCGGTGGATCAGCCAGGCTGATAGCGCTGGTGTCCGGTGCCTGCGCTGTATCGCGCTTACGGTACTGCGCTTCCAGCACGTCGGCACCGGGTGGGGCCAGGCTGATGGCTGATACGTCGACATCGTGGGGGGCAGGGGACTGTGCTTGCCCATCGCGCAAGTCGCTGCCCGGGTCTGCCAGGGTCAGCCCGGAGTCGGCAATGGGTGTAACCGCAGTGCTGCGCTCCAGATTCGGGATGCGCTCACCCACGTTACCGAGGATAATATGGCTGGTGTCCGGGGCGGGTGGCGATGGCTCCTGCGGTGGAGCAAGACGGCTGCCGACCGCGGCAACGTCCAGTACTGGTGCGGGGATCGCGGTGGCTTCCGGCTCGCGCTCTTCGGGGCGCAGAACATCACTGCCTGCGGGAGCCAGGGTGAGCCCCGGGGGCGCGGGCTGATCGGTCGCGCGCACCTCCCTGATAATGGGTTTGCCACCGGCACCTTCCATGGCCTCACGGTACTTTTGCGCCACCGCGGCGTCGCAATCGCGCTTGAGCAGTTGTGGCTTGCCGCTGAAGAGCTTGTCCAGAGTGGCATCGCCGGCCTTGAACAGGCGCGCGAAGTTACGACGCACAGTTGCCTCGTCCTGGCCTTCGCGCAGTTCTCCTGCAAACATCACATCGTAGCGGGTATCCATGGGCTGTCCTGCCTGAGCTTGCCTGCTTTGAGTATAGGCGCTGCCGGCCAGCAGACCAAGGGTCACCCCGGACCCCGAGCATTCAGGGGTGTGCGGAGTTGCGCCAATTCAGGGGGTGAAGGCGACCTTGATGGCGCCCTGCTTGCGGTCTGCGGCAATGGCAAAGGCCTCTGACGCAGCTTCCAGCGGCAGGCGATGGGTGATGAGCGTGGGCGCAATTTTGGGGTTGCGGGCCAGCGCGGCGGCCGCAACGTCCACATCGCGCACAAGCCCCTGGCGGGCCTGTGCCATGGAGGTCACCGTGCGCAACTCCTTCATCATCATTTGCATGGCGGGCATTGTCAGGCCGCCCCAGTAGGTTGCCAGCATCAGGATGGTGGCGCCGGGGCGACAGAGATTGGCCGCCTGAGCCATGGCGCTGTCGGTGCCGGCGCAGTCGATGACCAGGTCGTAGTCTTCGCTGTCTCCACCCAGCGTCGCCCCGAGGATCTCGCCGGCGCGCATCTGTGCTTCGTGGCGGGCGAACAAATGCACCCTGTCGGTGGCCTGACGGGCAATCGCTACCGCGCACTGACCGATGGTGCCGCCACCAATGATCGCCACTTTGTGTTTGCTAGTGATTCCCGCCAGGCTGATGCCTCGAACCGCGACGGAAAGTGGCTCAACGAGGCAGGCGTCCGCGGCCAGGATTCCGCCGGGAAGGCGCACCAGGCATTTCTCGGGGACAATCAACTCTTCGGTCATACCGCCATCGCGGCCCACGCCCATGACGGCCTCACTGCCACGCACGCACAGGTTGTAGTCGCCACGCACACAGCGCTCGCAATGGCCGCAGTAGACAGTCGGCTCAATGGCGACCGGCGTGCCGTCCGCGGTGATGCCGGCAATTTCGTGGCCCAGGGTGAAGGGAATGGGAAAGCCCTGTTGCCAGAAGTGCAGGTCGCTACCGCAGATGCCCGCCGAGGCGACCCGGACACGCACACCTTCGCCGCTGGGGGCAGGCACATCGTGGACATGGATTTCGTGATTGTGGCAGCGTACGGCTTTCATGGGGCTTTTCCTCGGTAGGCGCTTGGGGGTATACCGCCGGTCCAGCGTTTGAACGCGGTGGTGAAGTTGCCGGCTTCTGAATAGCCGAGCATATCGGCAATCTCCGCGATGGACATCTGCCTGTTGCGCAGTTGTTCCCGCGCCTGTTGAAAGCGTACATCCTGCTGCAAACCGGTGAAGCTTGTGCCGGTTTCCTCAAGACGTCGGCGCAGGGTGCGTGCCGATACGCCCATCTGCCGGGCGATTGATTCGATATCCTGCAGGTACCCCGGGCGCTGGAACAGTTCGCTGCGCACCCGGGCGACAATGTCCCGGCTGTTGGCCAGTTCCGCAAGCTGCCTCTCGCACTCGCGGACACAGACGTCGAAGGCCGCCGCATTCCGGTAAGGGTTGGGGCGGTCCAGTTGTTGCGCGGAAAAGGCAACACTGTTGCTTGCAGCGTTGAACTCAACAGGGCAGGAAAAAAACGCCTCATACGCCCCGGCGTGGCCGTTGTCGCCGTGCTCAAGCGTGACTTGCAGAATTGCCGGCGATTGCTCCAGCGCTATGCTGCGTGCACCCAGGGTGGAAGAAGCGAGATCGCGGTCGGCAAAGAAGGCTTTCAGGGCAGGGTCGAGGTTGAGGCCTGTGGCGGTGAATTGCAGAATGCCGATACCGTTCTTTTCAACGAAATGCAGGGTCTGAAGCGTGTAGGTGAGCCGATCGAAGCGGTCGGCGATGCGCAGGCTGGTCCGGATGTCCGGGGCGGCCATCATGGCGTACCCGAACATGCCGTAGGCCTGGGGGGGAAAGAGGGCAGACACCTTCAGTCCCAGCAGCGGATCGTCCATGACCTGTATCAGCCGGCGATAGAATTTGAGCTGCAGGTGCATGTTGAAGGCCGCGTTTTCCCGAACAAGATCCAGTGGGAACTCCTGCCACAGACTGTCGGCAGCGGATAGGCCCAGCGTCGGCAGGAGCTCGCGCACGATGCGGATGCCGTTGATGTGGTGGTCGGTCGCGTGCATGGCCCATTATACCCAGTAGGCCCCCAAAAAAACGCGGAAAGTTGGGGTTCCAGGTGCGCTGTGGCCGATATTCAAAAGTTATTGTCCTCTCGACACATGGCTAAATTGCCCGCAACGGGTAGAGTCACCAACAGTTTGCGCCGGCCTGTGTGACTGGCCTGTATACAGAAAAGCCGTCTGGGAGAACATGCCATGAACATGAGTGTTGCACGGGAACATTTTGAACCCGCAGGTGCCTGGGCCGCACAGGGCCGTCAGCCCCGCATTGCCATCATCGGCGCGGGGTTCTCCGGGATCGGTGCCCTCATCAAGCTGCGCAAACAGGGTTATACGGATCTGACCTGTTTCGAGAAAGCGGAGAAAATAGGCGGCACCTGGCGGGACAACCACTACCCGGGCCTGTCCTGCGATGTGCCTTCCCACTTCTACTCCTATTCGTTCGAGCCCAACCCTGACTGGACACACCGCTTCTCCTACGGGCCGGAGATCTGGGCCTATATGAACAAGGTGGCCGACAAGTACGAGGTGAAGCGGGATATTCACCTCAACTGCGGGGTGGCAGACCTGAAATACCTTGGCCCGCAATGGCAGTTGACCACTGAGCACGGCGATGTGGAAATATTCGACCTGGTGATTGCGGCCACCGGGGTGCTGGTGAATCCAGCGTACCCGGCAATCAAGGGCCTGGACAGTTTCGCAGGCCTGCAGTGGCACTCTGCCCGCTGGCGCGATGATGTTTCCCTGAAAGGTAAACGTGTGGGTATTATCGGTACGGGGTCAACCGCTTGCCAGATTGTCGGGGCAATCGCGGGGGAGGTGGCGCACCTCGATGTGTTCCAGCGCACGCCACACTGGTTAAACGCCATGCCGCAGAAGCAGTATTCTGCAACCTGGCGTTTCATGTTGCGATGGGTGCCGGGCCTGCAACTGGCGATCCGAAACTTCATGCGCTGGTTGATGGAACACACGTTTGCCAGAGCAACCCTAGGTGATGAAAAGCAACAACAGCGGGTTCAGGATGCGTGTGAGGCTTTTCTGCAAGAGCAGGTTCCCGATCCTGAACTGCGGGCCAGGTTAACGCCCAACTACAAGGCGACCTGCAAGCGCATGATCATGTGCTCCGATTATTACCCCGCGTTGCAGCAGGACAACGTGGCGCTGATAACCGACCGGATTGATGAAATCGTACCTGAGGGTGTAAAAACCGCAGACGACAAGGTGCATGAGCTGGATGTCCTGCTGCTGGCGACCGGCTTCCAGGTGTCTGATTTCATTCTGCCGACGCGCGTAACCGGGGAAAATGGCCTGGAGCTGGCGGACTTCTGGCGCGATGCGCCGCGGGCACATCGTGCGCTGACGTTTCCCGGCTTCCCGAATTTCTTCATGCTCGAAGGGCCGACCGGTGTATTCGGCAACACATCGCTGATCGATATTTCCGAGCACCAGATTGCCTGTGTCATCGCCATCCTCGACAGGATGAAGCAGGAGGGTGTGGCAGTGGTTGCACCGAAACAGGAAGCCTACGAGGCCTACAACCGCGCAATGTCCAGGGATATCGGCAAGTCCACCTGGGCCACCGGCGGTTGCGACAGCTGGTATCTGGATGCAACGGGTACGCCCAACATTTATCCCTGGCTGCCGCAACGGTATCGTGAAGATATGCTGAATCCGGATTTCAGCGAGTACCGTTTCGAACAGCTGCCGGTGGCTGTGTCATAGCAGCACACGCTCGAGGGCGACCTGCTGCGGGCCACTGTCACTCCGGCAGGTCGGGTACCCAGGCCACACCGTTGATGTGCCCGCCGCCATCGACGTACAGGGTGTTGCCGGTCAGGTAACGAGCGTCCTCGCTGGCCAGGAAGGCGGCAACGCCGGCGATGTCCCGCTCCGGGTCGCCCATGCGCCCCATCGGGTTCGCTGCCTGCGTGGCGGCGGCGAGTTCCGGCTGGGCCTCCTCGAAGCGGCGGAAGGCAGAGGAAATCGCTGCGGGGCAGATCACGTTGCAGCAGATGCCATAGGGTGCCCATTCCCGGGCTGCGGAACGGGTGAGGCTGCGCAGGGCTTCCTTGCTGATGTTGTAGCTGGCGGTGCCCATGTGGGCGTTAACACCGTTGAGCGAACAGATGTTGATGATCCGCCCCCAGCCGCGCTCGCGCATGTGCGGATAGACCGCGAGCATGGACCACTTGCCGGCCCAAAAATTCATCCGCAGGTTCTGCTCAAAGTCCTCGTCGGACTTGTTTTCCAGGCGCTCGGGGGGCTGACCCCGGTAGGCATTGTTGATCAGGATGTCCACACTGCCCCAGTGTGCCAGGCAGTGGCCCACCATGCCTTCCACGTCCTCGCGCCGGGTGACATCAACATGCTGATACTCAGCCCGGCCACCGGCGTCGCGAATGGCCGCGGCGACGGCTTCGCCTTGCTTGTCATCGATATCGGTAACGAGAACTGCAGCACCTTCTCTGGCCAGTCGCTTGGCCATGGCGCGACCGATGCCGTCGCTCGCGCCGGTGACGATGGCGCTGCGCCCGGCAAGCAGATTATCCCTCATGATCCTTCCTCCCGTTCTGCGTGATTGCTGTCGTTGGGTAGAGCTGATCCGCGCGCCGCGTCAGTGAAAGCTGGACACGTGCTCATCCACCACAAACATGCGGGTATAGCGACGATCCAGAAAGTTCTCCTCGTCTTCTGCAATGCGCGCTCCGACCTCAGGTCTGGCGTGCAGGGCCATCGCCGCGTCATAGGCCGTACGATCCGGGAACCAGATCTCGGTGACCACATCGAAATCGCGCTCCGCCGCCCCCTCGCTGATAAAGGCGCCCTCGGGCTCGATGAAATTGCGGCGATACCCGCAGATCTGTGGCAACAGGCTGCGGATCAGGGGAACGTGATGCTTTTCGTAATAGTCGATGAAAGCCGTCCTGGAGACGCCGGGTTTGCATTTGAGCAGAGCTATGGTTTTGAACAAGGCCGATGAACTCCATGTCTTATTGTGGTTGTGATGCCCCTGCGCCTGTCGATGCCGGCGGGAGCTCCCTGATCACCGCGGAAGTGCCACGGCTTGCCTCACGTCCGCAGAGATGGCTGCCATGGTACCATCCGACCCGATCGAGTCCATTCAGGAGCATTTAATCTCGCAATGTCAGAGCACCTGCCCAGCCGGTTTGTTCGCACGCTGTTGCGTCTGGTAGAGGAGCACGGTCACGATCCAGCGGCGGTACTGGCCGCTGCGGAACTGGACTTCAACCCACTGCAGGAAGGAGCGCCCGGTTACCGCGACCAGGTCTCCGCAATGGAGTACTCACGCGTCTATCAGCAGGCCCTGCGCTTGCTGCAGGATTCTACGTTCGGTGTGGTGCGCAGCGGCTTCACCGGGCCGGGCGCATTCCGCATGATGTGTTTCTGTATTGTGTCCTGCCGTGACCTGGGCGGGGCGATACTGCGCGCTGCGGAATTCTATCGGACCTTCTTTGACGAGCAGAGCCAGTTGTACGCCAATTTCAGCGAGGATACCGCGCGGGTCGGCTATCTGCATGACGGTCCTCTGGCCTGGCCTACGGTGGGCGCTGCGGATGTATACGGCTTGTCACTTTGGCACCGTTTTTTCGGTTGGCTCTGCGGCCGTCCTTTACCTTTGCAGCGCGTGGACTTTCGTGCCAGCGCGCCACCCAATCCGGAGAAATACGCGGACCTGTTTCAGTGCCCGCTGACCTTCGGTCAGCCCAGGGACCTGTTGTACTTCGATGCGAGCTGTCTTGCCTGGCCGGTAGTGCACAACGAGCACTCGCTACAGGACTTTCTGCGCACGGCTCCCTATCAGTTGCTGCTGATGGACGACCGTGAGAGTCATGGCCGGGTGGCGGCGCAGGTAAGCGCCATGCTCGGTCACGACTTCAGCCAGGGCGTTCCGGCTTTCGAGGCCATCAGTCAGGCGCTGGAGATGTCACCCCCCACGTTGCGGCGCAAACTGCGGCGCGAGGGCACCACCTTTCAGGCGCTGAAGGATGCGGCGCGTTGCGAAGCGGCGCGACTGGCACTGGATCGCCCCGACAGTTCTATCGAAGACGTGTCGCTGCAGCTGGGTTTCACTGACCCTTCTGCCTTCCATCGCGCGTTTCGCAAGTGGACCGGCCAGACTCCGGGGCAGTACCGCAGCGCACGTCGTCGCAGCCGCTAGCGCACCCGCGCACCGTGCCGCGACCGAGTACCGCAACGGACCGATCTCGGGTAAAATTGCCCCTACAGTTTGGAGGTATTTATGTCCGTTGAAGAGCAAATCCGTGAGCAGCTGACTGCCGGCCTGGCGCCTGTGCACCTGGAAGTGGCAAATGAGAGCCATATGCACAGTGTGCCCCCGAACTCGGAGACGCATTTTCGTGTTGTAGTGGTCAGCGACGCGTTTGCAGGAAAGCGTCAAGTGGCCCGGCACCAACAGGTGTACGGCCTGCTGGCCGCGCAACTGGAGGGGCCGGTACACGCACTTGCCCTGCATACCTATGCGCCCGGCGAGTGGCAGGAACGTGAGAACCCGGCGCCGACCTCCCCGGACTGTCTGGGCGGCAGCAAGGCCACGTCACCGGAGGCGCAGGCATGACCGATATCGTGGTTGCAGCGCTCTACCGTTTCGTGTCCCTCGACGACTACCGCGCACTGCGGGAGCCTTTGCTGGATGTGTGCCGGGAGGCCGGGGTCAAGGGCACGCTGTTGCTCGCCCGTGAGGGCATCAATGGCACCATTGCCGGGCCGCGTGCCGGCATCGACCGTGTGTTGGGCTGGCTGCGCAGTGACGCCAGGCTTGCGTTGCTGGAACACAAGGAATCCATCGATACCGACATGCCGTTCTACCGCATGAAGGTCAAGCTGAAGCGCGAAATCGTCACCATGGGCATCGACGGAATCGACCCCAATCGCGTGGTCGGCACCTATGTCGCGCCGCAAGACTGGAATGACCTGGTCAACGATCCCGAGGTCTTGTTGCTGGACACGCGCAATCGCTACGAGTACGGCATCGGTTCGTTCCGCGGCGCGGTCGACCCGCAAACAACCTCTTTTCGGGAATTTCCCACCTATGTGCGCGAAAATCTCGACCCGTCCCGACACCGCAAGGTTGCCATGTTCTGTACCGGCGGCATTCGCTGCGAGAAGGCGAGTGCTTTCATGCTGCAGGAGGGCTTTGAGGAGGTGTATCACCTGCAGGGTGGCATCCTCAAGTACCTGGAGGAGGTGCCGCAAGAGGAGAGCACGTGGGAGGGCGAATGTTTCGTTTTCGACAATCGCGTGGCGGTTAACCATCAGCTGGAAAAGGGTCAGTACGACCAGTGCCACGGTTGTCGCCACCCTATCACCGAGGCGGACAAGGCCTCGGGACGCTATCAGCCGGGGGTGTGTTGTCCGCAGTGTTTCGATAGCCTGACGGACGACCAGAAGGCCCGTTTCGCCGAGCGGCAGCGCCAGATAGAGTTGGCGGCACAACGCGGTGAGCAGCACGTGGGCGCCGCACCGCCCTTGCGCCAGCGTCGCGCCACCGCTGCTGAGTCATGAGGGCATGAACGCGGCTCGCCGGATATCAGCGAGGTTGTACTCCCGGCGTCAGGACCGTGATGGGCAATGCGCTGCGCAGTGCCACAATCGGTACGAAACGACTGTCCTGCTGGCCGTCGCCCGCGGAAATGATGCCGCTGAGTAGTGGCTGCCCGCGGTCGTTGAGCTGAATGACCGCTCCACCCGATGCACCCTTGTGCGCCCGACAGTCGCTGTAGCCCAGCGTGGCACTGCTGCGGGTGATGCGACAGGCCGGATCGTAGCTCAGGACGTTGCCCTGGTCGCCCATGCCGGCGTCGCGGGAATAGCCTGCCATCAGCACGGTGCGTTGCGGGTCCGGCGGCCCCGGCTGTAAAGCCAGCGCCGGTATCTCCGCCTGTGGCACGGCGTGTTCCAGACGCAAGAGCGCCCAGTCTGCCGCCATGCTGCCGCCATCGGCGACAGGGCGGGCGCCGATGACCAGCGGCGTGGAAGAGGCTGGCAGCAGCGTGAATGTGATGGTGCGGGTGAGGTCGCGGTAGCTCTCCAGGCAGTGCCAGGCCGTGACGATCAGCTCAGCCCGCGACTCGCCGGCGGGCGCAATCAGTGTGGCGCTGCAGCGCTCGGTGTGATGCTGGGCGTGGCCCTGTTCGGTTTTCAGGCCCGGTACTGTCAGCTGGCCAATTGCGCGCAACCACAGGGGTGACGCGGCGGACAGGCGTTGGCGCGGGTCTGTGTTTTCGGTTGCCGCAGCCGCGGGTAGTGCCAGCTGCAGGCATAGCAGGCAGGCCGTGGCTTTTTTTCCAGAATGGCTCAATATGTTGGTCAGCCTTCCACGCTGCGTACTTGGTCATCGCGACCGGGGTCAGTAGCATGGTCGGCCAATACGGCCGGGCAAGCAAGCAGAGGTGGTTATGCAACAGGATAAAGAGTGTATCGCGGTGGTTACAGGCGCCAGCCGGGGCGCCGGCAAGGGCATCGCCGTGGCGCTCGGCGCCACGGGCGCCACTGTCTACATCACCGGACGCAGCTGGGCGGCCGGTGAGGCTGCGTTGCCCGGTTCGCTCACGGAAACAGCCCAGGCCATTGAAGCGGCCGGCGGCACCGCGGTGCCGGTGCGCTGCGATCACAGTGTAGACGCTGAGGTTGAAGCGCTGTTCGCGCGAGTGAAAGCAGAGCACGGGCGGCTGGATATTCTTGTCAACAACGCCACCAGCCTGCACCCGGCGCTCACACAAACCGGGCCGTTCTGGGAAAAACCCCTGGACCTCACCACGCTGTGGGACGTGGGCATGCGGTCGCACTATACCGCCAGCTGGTATGCGGCACCGCTGTTGCTGGCCAACGGAGAGGGTTTGATTGTCAACACCTCCTCCTTTGGCGGTCGCATTTACATGCACGGCCCCGCCTACGGTGCCGGCAAGGCCGCGATCGACAAGATGGCCCACGATATGGCGGTGGATTTCCGCCCGCACAAGGTCGCGGTTATTTCATTGTGGATGGGGTTGTTGCTTACTGCGCGCACGCAGCAGGTGTTTGATGCCGAGCCAGACAAATACGCCGACCTCATGGCCACGGCGGAGCATCCGGAGTTCAGCGGCAGGGTGATTGCAGCCCTGTGGGCCGATCCCGACAGGATGGCGCACACCGGCACCGTCTGTATCGGGGCCGAACTCGGTGAGGCCTATGGTGTAACGGATATCAACGGTAACCAGCCCCCATCGCACCGGGCATTCTTCGGCCCGCCAACGACCTTTGGCGACGCGGTTGTCGAGTAGGTATACCCTAAATGAAGGATGATGCCCCGGCGCCACTGGCGTTTAATGGGTGCTTGCAGCAAAGAATGGCCCAGCCCGGCCTACAATACCAATAACAGGTTCCAGGAGGTTCCCATGACAACATCATCGGCTGCTGCGCTCTCCGCAGCGGATTCCTACAGTCTGGGCTCGGCGCGCGCTGAGTCACTGCTTGAAGCGGCGCGCGCGCTGGGCCCCACACTGCGTGCGCGCTCGGCCCAGTGTCGCGCGGAACGCAAGGTACCGGCAGAGACCATCGCTGATTTTCACGCAGCAGGCTTTTTCAAGATGTTGCAGCCGGAACAGTGGGGCGGATACGCCATGGACCCGCAGGTGTTCTACTGTGTGGGGCTGGAAGTGGCGCGGCACTGCATGTCCAGCGCCTGGGTGCTTGGTGTAGTCGCAGTGCACAACTGGCAACTGGCCGTGTTTGATGACCGCGCCGCCGCCGATGTCTGGGGCGAGGATCCCGCGGTGTTGATTTCCTCCTCGTACGCGCCGGTAGGCAAGGTCACGCCGGTGGAAGGCGGCTACCGGCTGAGCGGTCGCTGGAGCTTCTCCTCCGGTAGCGAGCATTGCCAGTGGGCGTTCCTCGGCGCCGTGGTGCCCACCGCTGATGCACCCTTTGACATGATGAACTATCGCACCTTCCTCGTGCCCGCCACGGATTACCGCATCGTGGACAACTGGGACGTGGTTGGCCTGCAGGGCACCGGAAGCCACGATATCGTCGTGGAGGACGCTTTTGTGCCGGAGCATCGCACCCACCGTTCGATCGACGGCTACAAGTGCGACAATCCGGGCAACGCCGTCAACGATGCGCCGCTGTATCACCTGCCTTTCATGCAGGTGTTTGTGCGCGCCGTGTGCACTGCCAGCCTGGGTGCCCTGCAGGGCGCACTCGACGACTTTGTGGAAGTGGCGAAAACCCGCCGCGTAGGTCCGAATATCATGAGTGCTGACCCCTCCGTGCGTCGCCTTGCGGCGGAGGTGAAGGGATCCATTGAAGAAATGAAGCTGACCATGGTGCGCAACTTTGATGCCATGATGAACTGCACCCGTGCCGGTGAGCCGATTCCGGTGGAGGATCGTGTGCGCTATCGCTACGATTCCGCCGTGGTGGCCGACCGCTGTCTGGAACTGTCCGGGCGCATGTTGAAGGCGGCGGGCAGCGGCGGTATCCGGGTGGGTAGTGATCTGCTGGCCCGTCATCTTGATATACTCGCGAGCCAGGCGCATGTCGCCAACAATTCGCTGCCTTTCGCCGATAACATGGGCGCGGTGTTGTTCGGCGAAGAAAATCGCGATTTCGCGGTCTGATTGGTAACAGGGGTAAACAGCATGGCAAATAAGGGACTATTACCCGAAGGCAATTACGCGGAGTGCGCCAACGGCTACCGCATGCACTACCTCGATGAAGGGCAGGGCGACGTGGTCGTGTTTCTGCACGGCTCCGGCCCGGGCGCGAGTGGCTATAGCAACTTCAAGGGCAACTATCCGGCTCTGGTGGAGGCGGGCTACCGCTGCATCGTGCCCGACCACATCGGCTATGGCTTTTCCGACAAGCCTGACGACGTAGACCACACACTGGACTTCTTTGTCGAGTGCATCAAGCAGACGCTGGATAGCGCGGGTGTTGAGCGCTGCACAGTGGTGGGCAATTCGCTGGGTGGCGCGGTCGCGTTGGGCATGGCGCTGCAGCACCCGGCGTTGGTAGAAAAGCTGATTCTGATGGCCCCCGGTGGCCTGAGTGAACTGCACGAATATCAGCAGATGCCCGGTATGCAAAAGGTGTTCAAGGTCTTTGGTTCAGGTGAGCCGGTCACGCATGAGGTGATGAAAGACCTGTTTGCCACGGGCCTCATGTACGACCCCCGCCACGCGACGGACGAGCTGGTCGAGGAGCGCATGCAGATCATGCAGATCATGAACGGTCACGTCATGGCCAGCATGAAAATCCCTGTACTCACGGCGCGATTGCCGGAAATCCAGTGCCCGGTGCTGGGCTTCTGGGGCATGGATGAGAAAATGATGCCGGAGAACGGTATCCTGGCGATGGCCAAGAATCTCAAACATATGCGCATGATACTGGTATCGGAGTGCGGCCACTGGGTGATGGTGGAGCACGAGGATCTTTTCAATCGTGAATGCGTGGACTTCCTCCGTCATGGATAAGGCCGGCCGCACAGCTCTGGGCGATGAGCTCTACCGCGCCTTGCGCGAATTCGGCACTGTGGCGCCGCTCACCGAGCGCGCGCCGGACATCACCATTGACGATGCCTATCACATCAGCCTGCATATGCTGAGCCGGCGTGTGGAGCAGGACGGCGAGCGCGTGGTGGGCAAGAAGATCGGCGTTACCTCCAAGCCGGTGCAGGATATGCTGGGCGTTTTCCAGCCGGATTTCGGTTTCCTCACGAATGCCATGGAATACCCGGATGGCGCCGATATTCCCGTAGCGGGCCACCTGATACAGCCGCGCGCCGAGGGCGAGATTGCCTTTCGCCTCAAGCGCGATCTGCAGGGCCCCGGGGTCACCGAGCAGGACGTACTGGACGCGACCGAAGCGATCATGCCCTGTTTCGAGATTGTGGATTCACGTATCCGCAAATGGGAGATCAAGATTCAGGACACGGTGGCGGACAATGCCTCCTGTGGCGTTTACGTGCTGGGTCAGAATGCCGTGGACCCGCGCGACTTCGACCTGCCCAACCTGAAGATGCGTATCTGGAAGAACGGCGAGTTTCACTCCGAAGGCCTGGGCAGTGCTGTGCAGGGCAACCCGCTGACGGCGGTGGCCTGGCTGGCCAATACGCTCGGTGAGTTCGGCATTCCGTTCAAGGCCGGAGAGGTTATTCTGTCGGGCTCACTGGCGCCACTGATACCGGTAGTGGCGGGCGACAGCATGCGGCTTGAACTTGAGGGAATCGGCGAGTGCAGTTGCCGGTTTGTGTAAGCAACGAATCAATGATGTGGAAAGCGAGCAATGAGTAAAAAAATCAGGGTGGCCATTATTGGCCCGGGAAATATCGGCACCGACCTGTTGATGAAGGCGATGCGCAGTGAGGTTATCGAGCCGGTGTGGATGGTGGGTGTAGACCCGGATTCCCCCGGCCTGGCCCGCGCCCGCGAGATGGGGATCAAAACCACCTGCGACGGCGTGGATGGCCTGGTACCGCACATGCGTGAGGACAACATCCAGATCTGCTTCGATGCCACCAGTGCTTATGTGCATGCGGACAACAGCCGCAAGGTGAATGCCGAGGGCGCCGTGATGGTGGACCTGACCCCGGCGGCCATCGGGCCATTCTGTGTGCCGCCGGTCAACCTGCAGGACGCCGTGGCCGCGAAGGCGATGAACGTCAATATGGTCACCTGCGGCGGCCAGGCGACCATCCCCATGGTGGCGGCGGTGAGCCGTGTACAAACGGTGGCCTACGGCGAGATCGTGGCCACGGTGAGCTCCCGCTCCGTGGGCCCCGGCACGCGCAAGAATATCGACGAATTCACCCGCACCACCGCTAAAGGCGTCGAATTGATTGGCGGTGCCCAGCAGGGCAAGGCGATTATCGTGATCAATCCGGCGGAGCCGCCACTGATCATGCGCGATACCATCCACTGCCTGACGGCAGACGAGCCGGACCAGGAGGCGATTACCCGTTCGGTACATGAGATGGTAGCTGAAGTGCAGAAGTACGTGCCCGGCTATACGCTGAAGAACGGCCCGACCTTCGACGGCAAGCGCGTGAGCATTTACATGGAAGTGGCGGGGCTGGGTGACTTCCTGCCGCGCTATGCCGGCAACCTCGATATCATGACGGCGGCAGGCCTGCGCACAGCGGAAATGTATGCCGAAGAAATCCTGGCCGGGCGCTTTGTGCCGGCAGTGGCCTGAGGAGAGACACTATGAACTTGAAAGGCAGGAAAATTCAGGTGCACGACATGTCGCTGCGCGACGGTATGCACCCCAAGCAGCACCAGATTACCGTGCAGGAAATGGTGGATATCGCGGTGGCCATGGACGAAGCCGGCATTCCCCTGATTGAAGTCACCCACGGCGATGGCCTGGGCGGAGCATCGGTCAACTACGGCTTCCCCGCCGCCAGTGACCAGGAATACCTGACGGCAGTGTGCAAGGCCGTGAAAAAAACCAGGGTGTCAGCACTGTTGTTGCCGGGTATCGGCACGGTTGACCACCTGAAGATGGCGGTGGACTGTGGGATCTCCACTATTCGCGTGGCCACGCACTGCACCGAGGCGGATGTCTCGGAGCAGCATATCAGCATGGCCTCCCAGATCAGCGGGCTGGACACGGTCGGTTTCTTGATGATGGCACACATGATTCCGGCTGACGAGCTGGTGGTGCAGTTGAAGCTGATGGAGTCCTACGGGGCCAACTGCGTGTATATCACCGACTCCGCCGGTTACATGCTGCCGGACGATGTCACCGAGCGCATCGCGCTGGCGCGGGCGGAACTGAAGCCGGAAACCGAGCTGGGCTTCCACGGTCACCACAACCTGGGCATGGGCATTGCCAATTCGCTGGCGGCGGTAGACGCCGGTGCCAACCGTATTGACGGGTCGCTCGCGGGGCTGGGTGCCGGTGCGGGGAATACGCCACTGGAAGTCTTCCTGGCGGTGTGTGACCGTATGGGTGTTGAAACCGGGGTTGACCTGTTCAAGGCCATGGACGTGGCGGAAGACCTGATTGTGCCGCTGATGGACCACATGGTGCGGGTGGATCGGGATTCACTCACCCTGGGCTGGGCCGGGGTCTACTCCAGCTTCCTGCTGTTTGCCAAGCGCAGCGCTGCCAAGCACGGCCTGTCTGCGCGTGACATACTGGTTGAACTCGGCCGTCGTCGCACTGTGGGCGGGCAGGAAGACATGATTGAAGACCTGGCCATGGACATGGCGCGCGAACGCAAGAGCGCCTGATCGCTCACATCCTTCTGCAAAGGGCGCCTGTGGCCGCCATCAGGCCCGGACGCTGAATGTTAACAATGCTGGGCTGACCGCTCGGTCAGCCAGTTTTTCGATTCAAACCATTCAGCGCAGCGTATTGCCATTCCCTTGCGCCCTCACTGCTATCCGCAGCACCGAGTCATGAAAATTGAACGTTCTCGCCTGCACGCGCGATTCAGTAAATGCCGCTCGGCACGTGCGTGGTGACTACTGTGGTTTGCCCTTGTTGCCTGCACGCTCCGCGTCGTACTGGTTGCCTTGCCGGTCGAGTGTGCCCAGGTCTAGCACCGGTGCCGCATCGATATGTTCTGCATCCATCATTTTGGCGATACGCTGCAGCGACGAGATGATCATGGTCTGTTCCCACTCCTGCAGGTCATCGAACTGGCGCTTGAACTGCTCCTGCAGAGGGATGGGTGCGCTGATGAGCACTTCCATCGCCTGTGGCGTGAGATGTGCGTGCACTTTGCGCTTGTCTGTATTGGAGCGTTTGCGGTAGACCAGGCCGCGTTTTTCCAGCCGGTCCAGAATGGTGGTAACCGTGGCCTGGCTGAGGCTGATATCGGTTGCCAGCTCGCCGATGGTGACTTCTCCACGGTGGCGGATGGTCTGCAGCAGCAGAATTTGCGGCGCTGTAAGGCCCGTGGTCTTGGCGAGATGCCGCGAATGCAGGTCGGTAGCGCGAATCACGCGTCGCAGCGCAACCAGGACTTCATCAATACGGGCCAACAGGATGTCTCTCTCGGTAGCAAAACCCAGCACAGTGTACCTCCGCTTGCTGCTTTGGCGTTAATTCCCCGCGTACATGCTCCGCCCCAAAGCGGTGCAAACAAAATACAGTGTAAATATTTAGGCAACAAAAAACAAAAAATTCATCAATAAGTCACAAACAACGCCTAAAAGAATCAAAATACTAGAAATGTGGTTTTGATTAAAATTGATCATGCGGTATAATGTTTAGCGTACTAAATATTGGAGAGCAAACAACAATGGCACAGAACCTGACACTGAGGCCGCCAACAGCGGCGGATGGCATGGCGGTGCACAGCTTGATTGCGGCCTGCCCGCCCCTGGACACCAATTCAGCGTACTGCAACCTCATCCAGTGTTCCCATTTTGCGAGCACGTCGGTGCTGGCAGAAGCGGAGGGCGTGGTGGCCGGGTTTATTTCCGGTCACCGCATACCCGAGCGCCCGGACACACTGTTTATCTGGCAGGTCGCGGTTGGCGAGAGTGGTCGCGGCCAGGGACTCGCCGGGCGCATGCTTGACGCAATCGTCGATCGGGCGGGGAATGAGTGGATACAGTACATGGAAACCACGATCACCGAAGACAACGCCGCGTCCTGGGGTCTGTTTCAGGGGTTCGCCACGCGTCGTGGCGCAACTCTGGAGCGCGAGGTTTGGTTCGATCGCGAGGCCCACTTCAAGGGCAGCCACGACAGCGAGATTCGCGCGAGAATCGGTCCACTGTCCGCGTCGGACCTGCGCGCTGTCGCCCGCTGACGCCGGCCTGAGCCCGCAAACGACCACCAACGGAATGAATGACAGCAACAACATTGAGGTTATGCATGAAGATTTTTGAAGAGATTGAATCCGAAGTACAAAGCTACGCTCGCTCCTTTCCGCGCGTGTTCAACCGCGCTCAGGGCGAGTACCTGTACGATGAAGACGGCAAGCAGTATCTGGATTTTCTGGCAGGTGCCGGCACTCTGAACTACGGGCACAACAACCCCGCGTTCAAGCAAGCGCTGTTGGAATACATTGAAGCGGATGGCATCAGCCACGGTCTGGATCTGCACACCAAGGCCAAGGCCGAGTTCCTTGAAACCTTCAGCGAGAAAATCCTGAAGCCGCGCGAGCTGGAGTTTGTCGTCCAGTTTACCGGCCCCACCGGCACCAACGCGGTAGAGGCGGCGCTCAAGCTGGCGCGCAACATAGCCGGCCGGGAAAACGTCGTTTCCTTTACTAACGGGTTCCACGGCGTGAGCCTGGGTTCCCTGGCTGCCACCGGCAACTCGCATCACCGGGGTGCTTCAGGCGTGAGCCTTGGCGGCAGCAGTCGCATGCCGTTTGATGGCTACCTGGGCGATGGTATCGACACCACCGCCTATCTGGATAAGGTCCTTTCGGATTCCAGCAGTGGTATCGACGCACCGGCCGCAGTCCTGGTTGAAACGGTGCAGGGCGAGGGCGGCATTAATGCGGCCAGCTTCGAGTGGTTGCGTAACCTCGAGGCGGTGTGTCGCAAGCACGATATGCTGCTGATCGTGGATGACATCCAAGCGGGCTGCGGCCGTACGGGCACGTTCTTCAGCTTCGAGGAAGCGGGTATCAAGCCGGATATCGTCACTCTGTCGAAATCGCTCAGTGGTTATGGCCTGCCTTTTGCGGTCGTGCTGATCAAGCCGGAGCTGGATCAATGGAAGCCGGGCGAGCACAACGGCACCTTTCGCGGCAACAACCTTGCGTTCGTTACCGCGAAGGCGGCAATCGACACGTTTTGGTCTGATGACGCATTCGCGAAAGCCGTGCAGGCCAAGGGGCGCTATGTTTCGGAGCGGCTCGAGGCGATTGTGGCGCGCTATGGCGAGGGCAACTTCAGCACACACGGGCGCGGCATGTTTCAGGGCATCAACTGTGTCAACGGTGAAATTGCCGGGCGTATCACGCGCAAAGCCTTTGCCAAGGGTTTGATGATCGAGACCAGCGGTGCGGACGACCAGGTCGTGAAGTTCCTCTGTCCGCTCACCATCTCGCAGGAGAACCTCAAGCGTGGCATTGACATCGTCGAGCAGGCCATCGCCGAAGTGTGTGCCTCCGAAGGCGCCATTCCCGAAGTCGTCGACTTTTTCGAGGATGAATACAGCGTCTCCGATGACGACCGCTTCCGCAAGGCAAGCTGAACAGCACGCGGCGGCCTCCGGTCGCCGCAGTCTGGCGTTATTATTATTTACAGCGAACAAAGGATATTCACATGATTGTACGAGATATGGACACCGCGGCACGTGAAGGCCGCATGATCAAGGATCCCGGTGGCAACTGGGACAGCACGCGCCTGCTGCTGAAAGACGACAATATGGGCTTTTCCTTTCACATCACCACGATCTACGCGGGCGCGGACTTCCGCATGCACTATCAGAATCATCTGGAATCGGTGTACTGCATGTCGGGTGAAGGCGAGGTGGAAACATTGGCGGATGGCAAGGTCTATCCCATTGCTCCAGGCACGTTGTACATACTCGACAAGCACGATGAGCACAAGCTGCGTGCAACAACGGAAATGAAAATGGCCTGTGTGTTCAACCCGCCGTTGCATGGCACGGAGGTACACAACGCCGAGGGCGCCTATGAACTGCATGCCGAGCGCGTGGGCGCCTGAGTATCGTGAGTAGGGTATCTAACATCGCACAGGATGCCGGGCCCGGCGAGCACAGTGCGAAAGTGCGCTCCGGGCACAATACGGGGGAAGCAGTGAACAAGCATACCGTGGAGAAAATCGGCGGCACGTCAATGAGTAACTATGCCGCCGTACGAGACAGCATCGTTTTCGGTCAGCGCAATGGCGAAACGCCGTACCAGCGTATTTTCGTTGTTTCCGCCTATGGCGGCATGACCGACAAGCTGCTGGAGCACAAGAAAGATGGCAAGCCCGGCGTCTACGGCCTGTTCGCCAGCAGTTTTCAGGACCGCAGCTGGGAAGAGGCCCTGGACGCTGTGCGCGACAGCATGTTTGCTATTAACGCAGAGCTCTTTACCGATGCGCAGGCATTGCTCGAAGCCAATGAGTTCATCGGCGAGCGTCTCGAGAATGCCCGCAAATGCCTTGAGGACCTGCATAGCCTGTGTGGGCACGGTCACTTTTCGGTGGAAGACCATCTGGTGACGGTGCGTGAAATGCTATCCAGCGTGGGCGAAGTCCACAGTGCCTGGAACATGGCTACCTTGCTGCGCCGCGATGGGTTGAACGCGCGCTTTGTCGACCTCAGCGGTTGGCAGGGCTCGGGCAGTCAGCCCCTGGACGCGTGCGTGCAGCAGGCGTTTGCCAATATCGACCTGGAGCACGAGCTGCCGATTGTCACCGGGTACGCGCACTGCAGCGAAGGTCTCATCACCCAGTTTGATCGCGGTTACAGCGAGATGACCTTCAGCCGTATCGCCGTGCTCACCGGCGCTCGCGAGGCCATTATCCACAAAGAGTTCCACCTCAGCAGCGCGGACCCGCGTCTGGTGGGTGAGGACAACGCCGTGCCTATTGGACGCACCAATTACGATGTGGCAGACCAGCTGGCCAACCTGGGTATGGAAGCCATTCACCCCAAAGCGGCCAAGGGTCTGCGCCAGAATGGCATTCCCCTGCGGGTGAAGAACACCTTCGAGCCGGAGCACACCGGTACCCTGATTACCGGCGACTACGTCAGCGACACGGCGTGCGTGGAGATCATCGCGGGTTGCCGGGGGGTGTATGCGCTGGAGCTGTTCGACCAGGACATGGCGGGCATCGTGGCCCACTACGACACCGAGATCCTGCGTTGCGTCCAGCGCTTCAAAGGCCATATCGTTGGCAAAGATATCAATGCCAATACGGTGACCCACTACCTCGACGTCAACTTGAAGACCGTCAAGCGCATCAAGAAGGCTTTGCAGGAGACGTTCCCGGAGGCGGAAATTCGTGAACAGAAGGTGGCGATCGTATCCGCCATCGGCAGTGACATGCAGGTGCCCGGTTTGCTCGCCCGGACGGTGGCGGCCCTCTCCAGTCACGATATCAGCGTGCTGGCTATTCACCAGTCCATGCGTCAGGTGGATATCCAGTTCATCGTCAACGACGATGACTACGAGCAGGCCATTCGCGGCCTGCACGCGACCCTGGTGGAACCCCACGACCACGGACGTGCGATCTGCCTGGCCTCCTGATTTTCCTCCCTGGCCGCGCGCACTGCGCGCGGCGTTGACCGACATCAATGCCCGAGATCCAAAGCTGCCTTAATCTGTGCTCAGGGTGATGGACACCCTGGTCCACATTAAGGAGTGAATGATGAAAAAGGTAACTCAACTCGCCTTGGCGGCAGTGGTCGCAGGCATGGCAGTCAACGCTGCTGCCTACGAGCAAGGTGATTGGATTCTGCGTGCAGGCGCCGTGACCGTGGCGCCGGACGAGGACAGTGACAACATCGTGTTGCCCACGGCTCCGCCCACCGTACTCCCCGGGGTCTCTGTCGACAACGACACCCAGCTCAGCATCATTCCGGTTTACATGCTGACCGACAGCTGGGCTGTGGAAGTGCTGGCGGCAACGCCGTTCGAGCACGATATCACGGTCAATGGTGTGGGTATTCCCGCGGGCTCAATCAAGCACCTGCCGCCTACGGTGAGCATGCAATGGTATCCACGTGGCGGGCAGCAAGGCTGGCAGCCCTATGTGGGTGCCGGTGTGAACTACACCTTTATTTACGATGAGAAAGTCGACCCTGCACTTGCCGGTGCGTTGAATGGCCTGATCGGCGCAACGGAAGCGGACCTCTCGCTGGATGATTCTTTCGGTCTGGCTGCCCAGGCGGGCGTTGATATTCCGCTGTCTGAAAACTGGGCCGTCAACGTGGCAGTCTGGTACATCGATATCGACACCACTGCCAAGATCCGTACCGATGTGGGTACCGTGGCGTTCGATGTGGACATCGACCCCTGGGTCTATAACGTCGGCATCGCGTACCGTTTCTAAAGTCGTAACGTTTTGGGGGTGCGCGCCTGCTCACCCCCGTGTTTTTTCCGCAAATCCGTCTGCTCAGTGATGCTGGCTGTGATCCATAGGTGCGTCATGTTGCATGGCATGCGTGCTGTGTTGCGCATGGGCCGCCGTCAGGTAGACCGTCCAGCAACCGGACACGATCAGCAACAACCCCAATGTAACCTTCAGCCCCTTGCGGCGCAGGGCTGATTGCACGGCGCCCGCACCGAAGCTGGTGGCCAGCATGGCGGGCAGTGTGCCCAGGCCAAAAAACAGCATCATCAGGGCAGATTCGCCGGCGTCCTGAGCGGTGGCCGCCCAGGCCAGGCTGCTGTAAATCAATCCACAGGGCATGAGCCCCCAGCACAAGCCGAGGGCGATCGCCTGATACCAGTGGCGCAGGGGAAGCAGGGCGCTCGACCAGCGCTGCACTGGCCGCCAGAGAATGGCACCCCCGCGTTCCAGCCAGGTGAGTACACGCCACCAATCCGCTATGTACAACCCCATGGCAATCAGCAGTATGCCCGCCAGATAGCGCAGGGCCATGGTCCACGCTGCGATATCAATGCTGCCGGCAGCAAAGCCCAGTGCGGCGCCCAGCGCGGTATAACTGGCGATACGGCCACCGTGATAGGCCAGCGTCATGCCGGTACTCTTCACACCGCCCAGCTGCAATGCGGCAGCGATACCGCCACACATGCCCAGGCAGTGTCCGGCGCCTGCCAGACCAAGCGCGAATGCGCTACCGAGTTCCGCGATCATCGGGTTCCTCCCGGTTGCTGTTGTGCTCTTCGTCCATGAGGATACGCGATGCCTCCTTGTCCAGGTCCTCATACTGGCCGCTGTCGATAGCCCAGATCAGCAGGCGAATGACGATGACACAGAACACCAGGGCAATGGGTATCAGGAGATACAGGCTTTCCATCGGTGCTGCTACCTCAGCGCTGCACCCGATTCAGGCGCAGCGAGTTCATGACCACAATCAATGAGCTGAATGACATGCCCAGGGCCGCCGCCCAGGGTGGAATATAGCCGAGTGCGGCGAGGGGTATGCCAAGGCCATTGTAGCTCAGAGCCCAGACAAAATTCTGGCGGATAATGCCCACGCACTGGCGTGCCTTGGCGAGGCTGCGGATGACGGCGTTGAGGTTGTCGTCATCAACCACGAAATCGGCCTGCGCCCGGGCCAGGTCGGTGGCGCTGGCAACGGCAAACGAGGCATTCGCGAGGCCGAGGAGGGGGGCATCGTTGAGCCCGTCACCGACTGCCATCACCACCTCGCCCGCCTCCTGCCAGGCGCGCACCTGCTGCATCTTGTCCTCGGGCGAGAGCCCGGTGCCAACGAAATCGAACCCCAGCTCACGGCCCAGCCGGGCCCCTGCGCTGGAGCTGTCGCCGGTGAGGAGCGCCAGTGACATGCCCGCGCTGCGCGCAGCAGCAACCACCTCGGCGGCCTCGGGCCGCAGCGGATCGGAAAGCCCGAACCAAGCCAGCGGCTGGTCGCTGCTGCAGAGCGCCACCCAATAGAGTGCATTGTTTGGTGCATTGGGCAAGGTGGGGGCGAGCTCGCGGCAGAAACGCTCACTGCCCATGCGGTAGCGCTGGCCGTTCCAGCTCGCCTCGATGCCGGCGCCGGTGATGTACGTGGGCTCGCTGATGCCTGTGCTTGCCGTGCCGGTAAAGGCGTGGGCGATTGGGTGATTGGAATGTTGCTGCAGTGCCGTTGCCAGCCCGGTCAGGAACGCCTCATCGACTTCCCCGCAGGCGCTCACGGTCTCCAGGCGCAGCTTGCCCTGGGTCAGCGTACCGGTTTTGTCGAAGACGACGCGCTGTGCGTGGGCGAGTGCCTCGATGGCGTTTTCGCCGTGCACAATGACGCCCTGCGCGCGCAACGCACTGGCCGCCGCTGTCAGCGCTGCGGGTGTGGCCAGCGCCAGGGCGCAGGGACAGCTGACCACCAGCACCGCCAGACATATCCACAGCACCTGGTCGGGTGCAATCTGGCTCCACACCAGCCCGGTCAGGGCGGTGATGATGAGGATGGCGCCGACGAACCAGGCGGAGAGGCGGTCGGCCATACGGGCGAGTGCCGGCTTGGCCCGTTGTGCCCGGTCTACACTGTTTTGTAGCGCCGCCAGACGGCTGTTTTCATAGAGCTGGTCGACGCGCAGGTCAATGCTGCCTTCAAGGTTTAGAGTACCGGCGAACACGGCATCGCCCGGCGCCACGGTGCGCGGTACATGCTCGCCGTTGAAGGTGTCCTCACGGACGGCGCTGCTGCCGGTGGCAACCGTGCCGTCCACGGCGATGACTTCGCCTGCGCGCACCCGCACTGTGTCGCCGGGCTGGACCTGGCGCCGGGATTGGCGCCGCCAGTGCCCGTCTGTCTGTTGTACGAGCACGGCAAGCGGGAGATGACTCTCGGCGTCGCGACAGGCGATGGTATGACGGCGTCGCACCCGCTTTTCGAAAAAGCGCCCCAGAAGCAGAAAAAACGTGAACATCACCACGGAATCGAAATAGACCTCGCCGGAACCGGTCACGGTCGCCCAGACGCTGGCGATGAAGGCCAGCCCGATCGCAAGGGCAACGGGCAGGTCCATGACCAGGGCGCCCTGGCGCAGGTGCCGCCAGGCGGTAACGAAGAAGGGCTTCGCGGAATAGGCAACCACAAAACTGGCAACCAGCAGGCTCACCGTGCGCAGCAGGGTCTGGTGTTCCGTGGCAATGCCCTGCAGGTCACCCGCATGCAGGGCGATGCCGAACATGCCCACCTGCATCATGCCGATCCCGGCAACCGCTACCCGGCGCAGGTCGGTGCGGTAATCCTGTTCCAGTTGTTCCCGTTGGGCACTGGCCTGGAAGGGGCGCGCACTGTAGCCGAGGGACTCCAGCAGGGCAAATACACGGCTTGGCTGTAGTTGCTGCGGGTCGTAGCGCACACTCAGGCGCTGTTGTTGCAGGTTGACCTGGGCGTCCTGCACGCCGGTCTCACGCAGCAGTGTCTGTTCAATAAGCCAAGTGCAGGCAGCACAGGTGACCCCGCCCAGCAACAGGCTGGCGTGCTCGCTTGCCGTGCTTTCGCGCCGGCAATATTGCGCGCGCAGGGTGGGGTCGTCATACAGGAGGTACTCGTCCGGTGTCGCCAGCGGCGCATCGTTTGCTGGTTTCTCGCTGTAGGCGGTGCGCTGTCGGTAGAAGCTGCCCATGCCACTGTCGGCGATGAGGCTGGCAACGGCGCGGCATCCCGGGCAACACATGGGTTGGCTGATACCGTCTATGTCCACCGCGAAGTGGCTGCCCGGCGGTACCGGTTCGCCGCAGTGGAAGCAGGGTTGTACGCCCGTCATCACAGGTTCACGGCGTATCCTGTACGCCCTGCTGCAGGAGATCTGCGGCGCCTATCACGCCATCAAGGCGCCAGGCGCCCTCTGCGCCATCGCGCAGAATCCAGTGCCAGCGTTCGGCAACCGGGGCTGGCAGGGCACTGTTGTACACGCCCGGACCCACCCGCTGCAGGTCAACCGCGAAGTCCCGGTCCGACTCAATCGGGTGCGACAGCACCAGCTCCAGGGATGCATCCGCAATCGCGCCCTCGGACACGTGCACAGTCACCTGTCCCGGCGTCAGCATCAGGCGCGCTGCAATGCCCAGCGCACGCGCCTTCTCCTGCCGGTCCAACTGCTGGTTGATCGCCAGGCCGACCTTGTAGTACTCATCCACCACCAGGTCATCGGCGTGATTGTAGGCGGTGTAGATCAGGTGCATGCTGATCACGACCACGCTGGCAGGTAGGGCGATCAGGAACCAGGGCCAGAACTGGCGATACCAGGGGTGGATGTCGTCATCGGCCAGCCGCGGTCTGTTCATAGCGGCCTCATGAAGCGTGATTCGGAGCTGATCTGCAGCGATTCACGATCCGTGGCCCGCGCCGTGAATTCGATTTCCGTGCTCGGGCGCTGCAGTAACTCGGGTGCTATGCGTACCCGCAGGCTGATGCTGCGCACTTCGCCGCCGTCCAGCGTATGCAGGGTATCACCGATGATCTCCGCGCCGTCGATGCCGCTGATGACAATTTCGAATTCGTGCATGGACTGCTCCATGTTGACCAGGCTCAGTGTGTAGATGTTCTCTATATCGCCGTCCATGGTGGTTACATACAGTTCGTTGCGATCGCGAATAACGGTCATTTCCAGTGGTACTCGGCTGATTACGCGGTAGCTGAACAGGCCGACCATCACCGACAATACCAGCACGTAGCCGATCATACGCGGACGTAGCCAGTGTGTTTTGCCGCCCTGCAGCTGGTGTTCGCTGGTGTAGCTGATCAGTCCCCTGGGATAGGACATCTTATCCATCACGGAGTTGCAGGCATCAATGCACAGCGCACAGCCAATGCATTCATATTGCAGGCCATCGCGAATATCAATCCCGGTCGGGCAGACCTGGACACACAGGTTGCAGTCGATGCAGTCACCCAGCCCCTGAGCCCGGTGGTCGGCATCGCGCTTGCGTGAGCCGCGTGGTTCACCGCGGACGGGATCGTAGGACACTATCAGGGTGTCCTGATCGAACATCACGGATTGGAAGCGCGCGTAGGGGCACATGTACTTGCAGACCTGCTCGCGCATCCAGCCAGCGTTGATGTACGTGGCGCAGGTGAAGAAGATCGTCCACAGCAGACCCCACTGGCCGGCTGACAGGGTCAGCAAGTCCGGCAGCAGCTCACGGATGGGGTAAAAGTAGCCAACAAATGTCATGCCTGTGAGGAATGCAACAAACAGCCAACCGCCGTGCTTGAGTACTTTGCGCCCCAGCTTTTCCAGTGACCAGGGTGCCTTGTCGAGGCGCATGCGCTGGTTGCGGCTGCCCTCGAACCGCTGCTCGATCCACATGAAAATACTGGTCCAGACGGTTTGCGGGCAGGTGTAACCGCACCACACGCGGCCAGCGAAAACAGTGACCGCGAACAGGCCGAAGGCCGCGATGATCAGCAGGAAGGCGAGGAGGGGGAAGTCCTGGGGCCAGAACACCAGGCCGAGAATATGGAACTTGCGTTCGGGCAGGTCAAACCACACGGCCTGACGGCCATCCCAGGACAGCCAGGGGAGAAGAAAGTAGCCGATCAGCAGCGGCCAGCCGGTATACAGGCGGATACGCTGGAAAAAGCCCTCGATCTTGCGTGTGTAGATTTTCTCACGACGCTGGTAGAGGTCCATCTCGCTGACTTCTGCCGGCGCAACTTCCTGAACATCGATAAGGTGTTTGTCGCTCATGCTGGATTACCGAGGATAGGGGACGCTGGGCGTCGTGATGCCGGCCTTCCGGGCGGAAGGCCGGCGGGGCCGATCAATTGCTGAGGCTGTACACGTAGGCTGTGAGGATGTGAATCTTGTCCTCGGTGAGGCTGTCGCCGAAGGCTGGCATGACGCCATTCCGACCTGCGCGCAAGGAGTGTGCGATCTGCTCGCGAGTGCCACCGTAGAGCCATATGCCGTTGGTCAGGTTGGGCGCGCCGAAGACAGCGTTGCCTTTCGCCTCAGGTCCGTGGCAGGCCGCACAGTACATCTGGTAGTGCTTCTCACCAGCGGCAGCCAGCTCGGGATCGACCGTGCGGCCGTTCAGCGACACGATGTACTCCGTGGCTTCGGCGATACCGTCATCACCGAGGACACTGGCCCAGGCTGGCATGGCGGCGCGGCGGCCCTGCAGGAGTGCAGTCTTGATGGCGTCTGGAGAGCCGCCCCACAGCCAGTCGTCGTCGGTGAGGTTGGGGAAGCCGTAGCGACCCTTGCCATCCGCACCATGACACTGGGCACAGTTGTTGCCGAACAGGCGCATGCCCATTTTCACCACGGCCGGGTCCTCGGCGATTTCCTCGACGGACATAGCCAGGTAGCGGCTGCGTATCTCGCTGTAGCGCTCGTCTGCCGCGGCGACTTCCTCGCGGTGCTGTTCCAGCTGGGTCCAGCCGATCAACCCGGGGTAATTGCCCATGCCCGGGTAGACGATCAGGTAGCCGATAGCCCAGACGATGGTAATGACGAACATGTAGAACCACCAGGCGGGGAGCGGGTTATCGTACTCCTCGATGCCATCGTGGGCGTGCCCCGTGGTCTGCTCCGTGGTGCCTTCGCCGCGCTTGCGGTTGGCAAGCAGGATCCAGGTAATGCCGACGATGGTGACGGTGGTCAGGATGATGATCCACCAGTGCCAGAAACTAGCCATTCCTTGCTTCCTCCTGCTTGCTACGTTGACTCAGTTCCTCATCTGCGAAGGGCAGGTTGGCGGCCTCGTCAAAAGATTTCTTGCGCTTGCTGCTCCAGGCCCAGATACACAGGCCGACAAAAGCGAATAGCAGCAGGGCAGTGCTAAGACCTCGAAGGTCGTTGATATCCATAGTCTCTAGCGCCTCGTTTGCAGCAGGGTGCCGAGCTGTTGCACATAGGCAATCAGCGCATCGATCTCCAGCTTGCCCGCAACCGCGGCCTCCGCACCGGCGATATCCTCGTCGGTGTAGGGCACACCCACCGTCCGCAGTGCACTCATCTTGTTGCCGGTGGTTTCACCGCTGAGTTCACGTTCGAACAGCCAGGGGTAGGCGGGCATGTTGGACTCCGGAACCACGTCGCGCGGGTTGTAGAAGTGCGCGCGGTGCCAATCGTCGCTGTAGCGCTGGCCGACACGGGCCAGGTCCGGGCCGGTGCGCTTGGAACCCCAGAGGAACGGGTGGTCGTACACGAATTCACCGGCGACAGAATAGTGCCCGTAGCGTTCTGTTTCCGCACGCAGCGGGCGAATCATCTGCGAGTGGCAGTTGTTGCAGCCCTCGCGAATGTAGATATCGCGCCCCTCGAGCTCCAGGGCCGGCAGTGGCTTGAGGCCGGCAATGGGTTCGTTGGTCTGCTTGATGAACATCAGCGGCACCAACTCGACCAGGGTGCCGAAGCTGATGGCCACGATGATCAGGATCATCATCAGGCCGACGTTCTTCTCTACGACTTCGTGCTTCATGCGTGACTCCCCTGTGCGGCACCAGCGGGCAGGGGCTGTGCGGCGACATCCTTGCGCGTGGTCATGTAGACGTTGTAGGCCATGATCAACATACCGCCGAAGAAGATGGCACCACCCGCGAGGCGAACAAGGTACCCGGGGTAGCTGGCAGCAACCGACTCGACAAAGGTGTAGGTGAGCGTGCCGTCATCGTTGTAGGCGCGCCACATCAGGCCCTGCAGAATGCCATTCACCCACATGGACGCGATGTACAGCACCGTGCCAATGGTCGACATCCAGAAGTGGGTGTTGATCAACGATGTGCTGTACATGCGCTCTTTACCGAACAGCACAGGAATCAGGTGGTAGATACAGCCAATGGAGATCATGGCAACCCAGCCCAGGGCACCGGAGTGCACGTGGCCGATGGTCCAGTCCGTGTAGTGAGAGAGCGCGTTGACCGTCTTGATCGACATCATCGGGCCTTCAAAGGTGGACATGCCGTAGAAGGACAGGCTGACTACCATGAAGCGCAGGATGGGGTCGGTGCGCAGTTTGTGCCACGCGCCGGACAGGGTCATCATGCCGTTGATCATGCCGCCCCAGGAAGGTGCGAGCAGAATGATGGACATGACCATGCCGAGGCTCTGTGCCCAGTCGGGCAGGGCGGTGTAGTGCAGGTGGTGCGGGCCGGCCCAGATGTACACGGCAACCAGGGCCCAGAAGTGCACGATGCTGAGGCGGTAGGAGTAGACGGGGCGCTCCGCCTGCTTGGGCACGAAGTAGTACATCATGCCCAGGAAGCCGGCGGTGAGGAAAAATCCGACCGCGTTGTGGCCGTACCACCACTGCACCATGGCGTCCACGGTGCCGGAATAGGCCGAGTAGGACTTGGTCAGGCCTACCGGAATAGCCGCACTGTTGATGATGTGGAGCACGGCAACCGTGAGGATGAAACCACCGAAGAACCAGTTGGCAACGTAGATGTGGCTCACCTTACGTTTGGCGATGGTGCCGAAGAACACGATGGCATAGCTCACCCAGACCACCGCAATCAGCAGGTCGATGGGCCACTCAAGCTCCGCGTACTCCTTGGAGGAGTTCATGCCCAGGGGCAGGGTGATGGCCGCCAGCACGATCACCGCCTGCCAACCCCAGAACGTGAAGGCCGCCAGCTTGTCGGAAATCAGCCGCACCTGGGTGGTGCGCTGCACCACATAATACGAGGTCGCAAACAGCGCGCTGCCCCCGAACGCGAAAATCACCGCGTTGGTGTGCAGCGGACGCAGGCGCCCGAAACTGGTCCAGGGCAGGTCAAAGTTGAGGATGGGGAAGGCGAGCTGGGCGGCGATAAGGACGCCAACCAGCATCCCCACGATACCCCACACGACCGTCATGATGGCAAACTGGCGAACGACCTTGTAGTTGTAGGTCGAGTGCTCCAGTGCAGCGTTGAGTTCACTCATGTCTTGTTTCCACTGTCAGAAATGTCAGGCAGATCGCCCGTTCGATAGATGCCTTTACACATCGGTAAATGCTGGCCCGGCGCCGAGATCCCAGAGGAACACCGTGGTGACCAGCAGGGACACCAGAATAACGAGGCCGACCCCGATCACGGCGGTGGAGAACAGGAAGCCCCGCTCCTCCGGAATATTCATCATGATCGGGATGCCCAGATACAGCAGGTACACCGACCAGCTCACTGCCACCACGCCGATCAGCAGGTCGACCCAGAGCAGCGGATAGAAGCCGGCAATGCCAAACACGAACATCGGCGTGACAGTCAGGCCGGCGATGGCAACGCCTTTGGCGAAGGACGTCTCGGCCCCGTAGGTACCCGCCATCCAGTGGATGAAGTAACCCACCGCGGTGACGCAGCCGACCATGGCGAAGTAGAACAGGATGCACAGCTGCAGGGCACTGTCGTAGGTCAACCGTATGGCCGGACCGTTGCCCACCGTCCAGCCGACGTCGGTGGTGCCGAAATACCAGGCTACCGCCGGAATCAGCGCAAGCACCCAAGGGTACAGCACCAGAATGTTCAGGCTGCTTGATGGCAGGCTGGCAACGCTGCGCCACTGGGCGCCGGGTTTGGTCAATAGACCGATCGTGTGCTGGATCATGTGTTGTTGTTCTCCCCAAAAATTAACTGGTGCCGGGCACAGACGAAGTGTACCCGGACGCTGTTACACGGCCATGATACAGATCAAGAAGCGGTGGACTGAGGCCACCGGGGTGTGTCAGGCCGCGAGATTGGCGGCCTGCTGCAGAGCTTCCTGATCCAGGATCTCGATTTCCTTGTTGTCCACCCGCAGCATGCCGGTTTTCTGCATCCGGCTGAATACCCGACTGATCGTTTCCACGGTCAGGCCGAGATAATTGCCGATATCCACGCGGGACATGGGCAGGCGGAACTGGCTCGCGCTCAGGTTGCGCCGCGCGTTGCGGTTGGCGATGCTGAGGAGCAGGGTGGCGACGCGCTCGTCGGCGGAATTCTTGCTGAGCAGCGTGATAAGCAACTGATCGTCGGTGATTTCCCGGCTCATGAGCTGAAACAGGTGACGCTGCAGGCTGGGCATGGAGGCGCTCAGGCGCTCCAGTGAATCAAACGGTATGGCGCAGATAGCGGAGGTTTCGAGTGCCCGTGCCGAGGAGGCGTGGCTGTTGTTGCTGATGCCGTCCATGCCGAGGATTTCGCCCGGGAAATAGAAGCCGGTCACCTGTTCGCGACCATCGCTGGTGGTGCGGTAGCCTTTCACGGCGCCGGAGCGCACGGCATAGATGGACTGAAACGGCGTGCCCTCGTGGTAGAGCAGCTCGTTTCGCTGCAGGGGCTTGCTGCGCTGGATGATGCTTTCCAGCTGTTCGAGGTCCTGGTGGTTGATGGCCAGCGGCAGGCAGATACGGCTCAGGCGGCAGGTTTCGCAATTGACCTTGTACTCGTGGGTACACGAGCGCAACGGCGCGGCTTCACTGACATCTTGCAGGCGCATGGACATGCGGAACTCCCCTGGTTTGTGGCGGGCAGTATAGTGCATTTGCGAGGGCTACTGAACCTCTGTAGGTGCTGCTGGGCGCTTTCTAGCCCAGTGATGCCACGCTTTTGAGCACCAGCCGCACCAGCTCCGCCTGCCTCGAGACGCCGGTTTTGGCGAAGATGGACTTGAGCTGGGCGCGCGCGGTGTGCTGAGAGATATTCTGTGCCTCCGATACTTCGGCGAGGCTGAGCCCGCGAGACAGGAGAATGGCGAGGTTGGCCTCGGCCGGCGTCAGGTCGAACAGTTGCCCCAGCGTGCCCTGGGAGCTCGGTTCGTTGAGGTCCGGGTCGGAAATGAAAACGGCGACACAGGGGCTGGACTGGCCCTCACCCCACTCGGAAACCGGGACCGGGCGCAGAACCAGGCCCAGCTGTGCCCGTTCGCCGCCACGCGGCACCCGCAGTGCGCGAATCACCGAGGCCTCGCCGCGATGCAGCGCCTTGATTATGGTCTCCAGCGCGGTTTGCAACTCGCGGTTCTTGTCCCGATTCTCAACGACCAGGTGTTGTCCACGTATGCTGAGCCCGTTGTCATCCTCCAGCAGCGCCCGCGCGATGGTGTTGGCGCTCAGCACGCGCCCCTGTTCATCGAGGATGATCGTGGCCACCGCCAGCTGCTCGACGGCCCCGGCATACAGGTTGCGCTCTGAAGCGGTGCGCCCGAGCGTGGCGTAGAGCTGGATGGAGAGGCGCAGGTGAGGGGCAATACGGGCCAGAACCGCGCGCTCATCGGCACTGAACGACGCTTCCTCGTGGCGCCGCGAGAAGCGCAGGCGGGCGAGCATGCCACCGGGCTCAACGGTGTCCAGGCCGAGTATGCGGAACAGGCCGGCAGACTCCAGGTACTGCTCGTAATACTCCGAGGCGACCAGTTCCGCATCGCTGAGAATGTCCTCCAGTGCCACCACCCGGTCCGGGGGCAGGTTGACGAAGGGGTCCAGCGCGAAGAACTGTTCGCGGTAGGCCGTGACCTCCCAGTCGGCGGGGTCCGACAGGGCTTTTGCTGCCCCCAGCTCTGCTGCTGGCCGCACGCTGTTGAGAATCACGCCACGGTCATCCTCTGCCGGAGGACGCAACACCAGCGACACGACCTGGCAATCGATCAGTTCGCGCAGCAGGGGCAGAGCCGATGACCAAGGCGGATTTTCCAGCGGCCCGCGATAGAGCGCGGCCACCAGCGCATCGTAGGCAGCTGGTACCGTGCCTACCGTAGCGACATCGAGCGGATCACTCCGCTCATTCATTTTTCGATACTCGACAGATCCAGGGTGACCTCCGCGAGCGGTTTGGGGCGGCCGATGCCCCAGCCCTGCAGGTAGTCAACGCCAATCTCCTGGAGTTTGCGGATGATGGCCTCGTTCTCCACCGATTCTGCAATCGTTTCCTGGCCCAGGAAGTGGGCGAGGTCATTGATCGAGCGCGCCATGGCGTAGTCGTTGCTGTCCTGGTCGATGCCGGTGATGAAGCTGCCGTCAATCTTGACGTAGTCCACCGGCAGTTCGCGCAGGTAGTTGTGGCTGGCGAGGCCGGTGCCGAAGTCGTCGATGGAGAACTTGCAGCCAATGTTGCGGAAGGCGCGTACGAAATCCGCCGCCTTGACCAGGTTGGAGATGGTGCCGGTTTCGGTGATTTCGAAGCACAGCCGGTTGGTGCCCACGCCGAATTCGGAGATTTGCTCGAACAGGAAGTCGAGGAATGCGTCATCGGTGACGCTGGCGCCAGACAGGTTGATTGCCACACTGGGCACCACTTTCTGTGCATCCATCAGGGAGTTGATCCACATGAAGGCCTCGCGCACCACCCAGCGGTCTACCAACGTCATGATGCCGTGACGCTCAGCGGACGTAATGAAGCTCTGGGGTGAACTCAGTTTGCCGCTCTTGTCACGCATGGCCAGCAGCAGTTCATAATGACGCGTTGTGGAGCTTTCGCCGGTCATTGCGGTCTTGACGATAGGCTGCGCTCGCAGCATGAAGCGCTCGCTGGAAAGTTCGTCTTCCAGGGCCTTGCGTGAGCGGCGTTGTTCACTGCGCAAGGTGCGCACGGTTTCTTCGCTGGCCTCGTACAGATGCACGCGGTTGCGGCCGAGCTGTTTGGCCTGGGTGACCGCTGCCTGCGCGTTGGCCATGACCGAGTCGACGTCCGGGCTATAGTCCTGAATGGGCGCAATACCGACCGATACCGTGAAACTGACCTTTTCGCCGTCGATGTCCACGCTGCCATCGGCGATATCGCTGCGCACCTGCTCCGCGAGTGTTTGCGCCTTCTCGATATTGCCATCCACCAGCAGTATGGCAAAGGTGTCTTCCTCCAGGCGCGCGGAAGACGTTTTGCGCCCGTGCAACTGTGCCAGCAGTTGGGAGAATTCAAGCAGCACCTGGTCGCCGCTGATGCGGTCGTAAATGTCGTTGACCAGGCCGAAGCGGTCGATGTTGAGCAGCAAGATGGCGTGTTGCGAGTGGTGGGTGTGTGCGTGGCGCAGCGCACGCCCGACCTGGTCGATGAAGATGTCGCGGTTGATCAGGCGGGTAAGGGGGTCGTGGTTGCGGGCGAAGCTCAGCGTGCGCTGCACGTCCTCCAGCGTGTTGTACATGCTCTGGTCGACAACCGAAAGACGATCGGCGGGCGCTGGGGGCTGCGCACCACGGCTGAGCTGGCGCGCGAGCTGCACCTGATTGAACTCAGCGACTTTCTGGCCGCGGTCGTTGACGAACAGAAAGCGCTCCCGGTCGTCGCTGATCCAGGCCAGCTGGATGCGGTGCTTGACCCCGGCCTTGTCGCGGTAGTTCAGCCACATCCCCTTGCCCAGGGTATCGACGCGCTGCACCCAGCGGCGTAGCCGTCGCGTTTTTGCCAGGCGTTCCTCGCGCGTGGGTTGTGCCTCGCCGTCCGTATCCTCGTCCGTTTCGCTGTCGCGCTGCAGCATGTCCACGGCTATGTCGCCGGCAAGCACGCCGCGCAGCTCATCGAACACGGCCTGGATAGAGAGGTTGCCGGGCAGGGCACTGCTGATCTGCTGTTCCACGAGGTCGATGAAGGGTTCGGCCTCAAGGCTTCTCTCAACGCTCTGGTCTTCACTGACCTCGCCACGCTGCTGCTCGAGCAACCAGGTGGTCAACAGCTGCAGCGTGCGTCTCTGCTCTTCCCATTCATCGCTCTTCACGCCCTGTTTGACATGGGTCAGTACCATGAGGTCGCGCCAGCCGTGGTCAATCAGGTCCTGCAGAATGCGGGGAATCTGCCCCGGGGGCAGGCACTCGCGCACCACATTTTCCACTGCGTCGCGTGCGCCGCGCAGCTTTTCCTTGCCTTCCTGGGTCTTGACCACCCGCTCGATATTGCGCGCGTGGGCTTGCGACTGCTGCCTGGACAGCCGCTCCACATGCTCCAGTGCTGCAGCGAATACGGCGGAATCACCGTCATAGTCGCGGACGATAGCCGCTACAATTTCGGCAACGCGGCTTTCCAGCATGCGGTTGGGGAAATTGGCCGAGCTGCCCAGCGCGGCCAGTTTATCGACCAGCGTGCGTGCCGGGTGGTCTGGCTGCAGGAAAAACTGCGGTTCGGTGAGCGCCAGCCGCGCCAACGGCAATTGCAGGTCGCTCAGTACAGGCTGCAGTTCGCTGCTGACATCGAGTTGCGAGCGAATGGTCTCGAACAGGCTGTCGATCATCTCGAGCTGATTGCGGTTTTCCGCGCTCAGCGCCGCATCACCTTTCAATCCCGGGGTCTGCCCCAGCAGAAAGTCCGCAACGGCGGTTTCACCCGCTGCGGCCTGCGGTGACTTGCCGATCTGCTGCAACTGGGCGAGGGCGTTGATCAACTTCTGGGTATCGAGCACCGCGCCCGCTTGTTGCGGCTGCTGTTCCACTTCACGCTTGAAATTCAGTGCGTTGATGACCGATGAGTACAGCTGCTGCGGGCGACTCTCCGCACCGCCACCCCCGCTCGCGCCGCCGCCTCCCATCCCCGCGTCCTGCTGGCGCCGACGTGTGCGATCCGGACGCTCATCGGCCTTGCGCAGCAGTGAGCCGTTGGCCAGAATCTCACCCTCGAGGTCTGGCCGGATTCCCGCCTGCTCAAGAATGTCGTTCAAGTGCCGGTACAGGCTGTCGAGGTTGCGTACGAAGTGCCGGGCAAACAGGTCATAAATGCGCTGGGTGAGCTGCTGTGGTACCCGGTATTCCTCGAGTACCAGTTGCAGTGATCGTGCCAGCTGTGCCACGTGCTCGGGCAGGCGCAGTTTCAGCGGGTCGGTCTGCACCAGCTCTGCCACGCGGATCTGCAGGGCTTCCATGCCAATGCGGTGCAGGTCCTCGCCAACGTGGGCGAGGCGGTCGACGGCAAGATAGTTCTCGAAGGTGTGCAGGTCCACCAGGTCCATCGTGCCGCTTTCGTCCATGACATCCCACCAGTGATGCAGCTCGCCGGCGGGCGGGGTCAGGTTGTCGTGGAAGCTGCGGTAATGGCCGAGGAAGCTGCCCAGCATGCCGCGCTGGTGGATTTGCAGAATGCCGATGGCATCGGTGACCTGGGTGCGTGAGATCTGGCCCTGGCGCGGTGAGGGGGAGGAGCGCAGGAGGTTCTCTGTGAGCTCCTCCAGAAAACGCGCAAAGCGGCGCTCCAGTTCGCGTTCACTGATCTGGCGGTAGGTGTCAAACGCGTTCAAGCGAACCTCTCTGGCGCGGCCATCGGCCACTGTTGACCATCGTGCCGCGTATAACACTGCAACAGTGTTGCGCGCATTGCGTTCAGGTTGGCAGGTGACATGTCAGCTCTGATTCGGATGGGGAAGCTCCCGCCGCACGGCGACCTTTTGGGCGCAGTATACCTGCACAGCACACAGCGACAAGCGCTGGTGTGGTGTGCCGAGGCCCGTTCCTAGGGTGTGTTGGGCGCTTTTTCCGGCAGCGCGAAGGCCATGATGGCATCTCCCGCTGTCGACCAGCCGTGGCCGCCGGCCGCCAGCACGACGAATTGCCGCCCGCCCACTGTGGCCCGGTAACTGAGAGGCGTCGCGTTTCCGGTGTAGGGCAGATCGTATTGCCACAGCTGCTCGCCAGTCTCGCTGGAGAAAGCGCGCAGGTACGAGTCGGTGGTAGCGGCAATGAAGATGACACCCGACGCCGTCGTCAGCGGCCCACCGGCGTTGGGGGAGCCCGCCTCGAACCAGAAAGGCCACGGCGCCTGGCCGCGCGTGGTGCCCAGTGGCCGCGTCCAGGCCACCTCACCCGAGCGCAGATCCACTGCCGTCAGGCTGCCCCACGGGCGCGGATTGCAGGGGGCACCCAGGGGCGAGAACAGCGGGAAACGGCGCACGCCATAGGGACTGCCCTGCATCGCATAGTGTTCCAGTGGATACCCTGCCTCCGGGTTGAGCGCATCGTATTCCGCGCGGGGAAGCAGTTGCACGACCGTTGCCAGGTGCATCTGGTTGGCAATCAGCAGGCCGCGCTCGGGATCAATGCTCACGCCTCCCCAATTGATACCGCCGGTGGTGCTGGGATAGAGCACACTCCCCTCAAGGCTGGGGGGCGTGAACATGCCCTCCGAACGGTAACGTGCAAGCTCCTTCTGGCAGGCGAGTTTATCCAGCCACACCAGCCCATCCATGTGCTCGGGCCCCAGCTTCGCAGGCTGGTGCAGTGGGCCGGGATGTGTGGGGAACGGCTGAGTGGGGGAGAGGGTCTCACCCGGCACACCGCCCTGTGGTACGGGACGTTCCTCCACCGGATACAGCGGCTCGCCAGTTTGTCGGTCGAGCAGGAACACGTGCCCCATCTTGGTGGCCTGTGCCAGCCCGGCGCGTCCACCTCCGACCCCGGGAATACGGAACAGTGTTGGCTGTGATGCCACATCATAGTCCCACACGTCGTGGTGCACGGTCTGGAAGTGCCAGCGCACTTCGCCGCTGTCGGCATCCAGCGCGACGACGGAAGAGCCGTAGGCATCTATGCCATCGCGTTCCCCGCCAAACAGGTCCGGAGCCGGGTTGCCGGTGGGCACATAGATCAGGCCGCGTTCAGGGTCGCCGGCGATGGGTGCCCAGACATTGGGGCTGCCCTGGTGGTAGCGCGCTCTGCCGAGGCTGTCACGATGCCGCTCGTGGTAGTCAGCGGTGACCGGTTCCCAGGCCCACGCCAGCTGCCCCGTACGCACGTTGAACGCGCGCACGACGCCCGAGGGAACATCCTTGCGCTCGTTGTCCGGAACCAGCGCGCCAATCACCGCCAGGTCATTCTGGATCCAGGGCGGCGAGGTCGGGTAGTACAGCAGGGGATCGGCACCGCTGATATCTTCTTTCAGGGAAACACGTCCTGCGTTGCCAAAATCTGCACAGGGCTCACCGCTGCGCGCATCCAGCGCGATCAACTCGGCATCGCGCGTGCCATAGAGGATGCGCACACCGCAGCTCGCGGCCGCCTCGGCAGGCTCCGCGGCACGCCACAGGGCCACGCCGCGGCACACCACCGGGTACATGCCGCTGCGGCGGTTTTCCACCTCGGGATCAAACCCCCAGCGCTCTTCACCGGTTTCGGCGTTCAGGGCAAACACACGCCCGAAGGGGGTGCAGTAGTAGAGCGTGTCGCCGTCAACCAGGGGTGTCACCTGCAGCGAGCTCAGGCCCCATTCACCGCTGCCGTCACTGAAGTCGCCCGAGTGGTGGCTCCAGGCGAGTTCCAGCTGGTTGACGTTCTGCGGAGTAATGTCGGTGAGTTCCGCGTGCTGTCCGGCGTCCTTGCCGCCATAGTGGGGCCAGCCCTGGGCCGCTGCGCCGGGGTCAGCCGAGGCTACACCGGTGGGGGTGCCCTCGCTTGCGGCATGGCAGCCTGTGGCCAGGGTAAAGGCGGCCAGGAGTGCGGTCAGGCTACGCGGCGTCCTCATGAGGCGCTGGTTGTGTTGGCTGCCTGCAGGAAGGCCGGCTTTTCTCCGCCGCCATGCACTGCAATGCTGGAGCCGCTGATGTACGCGGCCAGCGGCGAGGCCAGGAACAGGCAGGCATCGCCGATATCCTCGGGCACCGCCATCCGGCCCAGGGGTATGGTGCGGCCCACCGCGGCCACGCCTTCGGCGTCCCCGTAGTGCAGGTGTGCCTGCTCGGTTTCAACCAATCCGGCGATGATGGCATTGATCCGCACCAGCGGCCCCCACTCCACCGCCAGCGATTGGCCCAGGTTGACCAGGCCAGCCTTGGCGGCACCGTAGGCTGCGGTACCGGGTGACGGCCGGATGGTGCTGACACTGGCGATATTGATGATACTGCCGCCGGATGCCTGCGCCTGCATGACCCGGTTGGCCAGCTGCGCGGCGTGCAGCGCAGAAGTGAGGTTCAGCGCAATGATGGATTCGTGGAAGCGCGGTGAAACCGTCGCCGCCTCTGCTTCGGGTGCGCCACCGGCGTTGTTCACCAGCACGTCCAGGCGCCCGAAGCGGGCCACCACCGCATCGACCATCGCTTCCAGCTGCTCGTATTTGCGTACATCACACGAAACGAAAAAGGCCTCGCGCCCGCCCGCAGCGGGCAATTGCTCGGGTGGATTACGGCCACAGATGGCAACCTCCGCGCCGGCGGCCATAAAGCGTTCGCTGATGCCGCGGCCGACGCCTTTGCCGCCGCCTGTCACCAGCACGACACGACCGTTGAAATCCATGGGGTTCTGCATAGTTCACTGCTCCTTGTTACGCGTAGCGGGCAACTTGTGATCGGCGTGTGAATTGCCTAAGATGCCTCGGCCTCGCGCATCCTAACCCGGTCACAGAAAAACGGGAAACCGCGATGGGCAAGCGGCCGTTTTCGGGCAAACAGAGGCGCCGTCGGTAGACTTTGCTGAACTGCCTGCCTCTCCACCAAGCAATCAGGACGTAGATAGTTATGACAACAGAATCTCTGCCGGTACTCGCCATTCTGGGCGGCACTGGCGATCTGGGTACAGGTTTGGCACGGCGCTGGGCGCAGGCAGGCTATCGGGTCATCATCGGCTCGCGGACCGAAGAGAAAGCCGAACAGGCCGCCGGCGATCTGCGCGAGGTAATGGCGGCGCGGGGTGTGTCCGTCGCTGTGGAGTCGATGGAAAACCTGGCAGCAGCAGAGGCCGCCGACATCGTCGCGATCACAGTCCCTTTCAGCCACCAGAAGAGCACGCTGGAGCTGGTTGCGCCGGCACTGCAGGGCAAGATCCTGATCGATGTTACCGTGCCCCTGGTGCCGCCGCGCGTTGCCCGTGTGCAGTTGCCACCGGAGGGCAGTGCCGGACAGATTGCCCAGGACCTGCTGGGCGAGACGGTGGATGTCGTGTCGGCGTTCCAGAACGTTGCCGCCGCGCATTTGCAGGATGAAGGTGCCGTGGACTGCGATGTGCTGGTGTGTGGCAACAAGAAAGAAGCCCGCGCCGCCGTTATCACGTTGGTGGAAGCGGCGGGCCTGCGTGGTTTCCACGCCGGCATGATCGCCAACGCCGCCGCGGCCGAGGCGCTGACTTCAGTGCTGATCACCATTAACAAGCAGTACAGCTGCCATGCCGGTATTCGGATTTCCGGCCTGGACAGCCATGGATGAGTGCACGGCTTGAACTGATTCCCCTGGAGGGCTTTCCTGAAGTCGCGCCGGGGGATGACCTCGCCACACTGATTCACGCCAGCCTGGAGCACAACGGTTTGCAACTGCAGGCCGGCGATGTACTGGTGCTGGCGCAGAAGATCGTTTCCAAGGCCGAAAACCGCTATCGCCGCCTGGCCGAGGTCGAGCCGGGTGAGCGCGCGTGCGAGCTTGCGCGCCAGGCGGACAAGGACCCCCGCCTGGTAGAGCTCATCCTGCGCGAGTCCCGCGAGGTATTGCGGGTGCGCAAGGGGGTGATTATCGTCGAGCACCGTGAAGGCTATATTCACGCCAACGCCGGCATCGACCGCTCCAATATACAGAATGACGCCGAAGATCCGCGCGTACTGCTGCTGCCGCAGGACTGCAATGCCTCCGCTGCGCGGTTGCGTGAGGCCCTCGGCGCTCGCTGCGGCATCGCGCCGCAGATCATTATCAACGACAGTTCGGGCAGGGCCTGGCGGGTTGGGACTGTGGGCCTGGCGCTGGGTTGTGCGGGGCTCGACCCGCTGTTCAACCAGATAGGCGATTGCGATCGATTCGGTAACCGTCTGGAAGTGACGGAGCCCGCCGTGGCCGACGAGTTGGCCGCCGCGGCCTCTCTTGTACAGGGGCAGGCAGCCGAGGGCTTGCCCGTTGTGCTGGCCCGCGGTGCACGGTTGCGCCCTGCTACGGGTGACGCCCGCGCATTGTTGCGACCCCGCGAACAGGACATGTTCCGGTGACGCCGCTGGCGGGACAGGTGTTGGCGCTCTCCGGCGGTGTGGGCGGCGCAAAACTGTGCCTCGGCCTGAGCGATTGCCTGCCTCCCGGGCAATTGCACATCGCCTGCAATACTGGCGACGATTTCCAGCACCTGGGGCTGACTATCTGCCCGGACATCGACACCGTGCTTTACACGCTGTCCGGACGCAGTGACAACGCCCAGGGCTGGGGGCTAGCGGGAGAGACCTGGCACGTGCTGCAAGCGCTGGAGGGCCTGGAGGGCGACACCTGGTTTCGGCTGGGCGATCGCGACCTGGCAACGCACCTCTGGCGAGCCGGCCAGCTGTCGAGTGGTGTTTCCCTGTCGGCGGTCACCGCAGAGCTTGCGCGGCGGCTGGGCGTGGTGGCGCGCGTCTATCCGATGAGCGATGATCCGGTGCCAACCCAAGTGCAGACGGACGAGGGCGAGCTGGCATTCCAGACCTATTTTGTGCGCGAGCAGTGCCGCCCGCAGGTCAGGGGCTTCCGCTTTCAGGGCCTGGATCAGGCCCGTCTGCAGCCGGAGCTCAAGGCGCTGTGCACGGGAGAGAGTCTGGCCGGGGTGATTATTTGTCCTTCCAATCCCTTTGTGAGCATCGACCCCATGCTGCAGCTGGACAATTTCTGGCAGTCCCTGCGAGAGTGTGCGGTCAAGGTGGTAGCAGTGGCGCCTATCGTCGCCGGTCAGGCACTGAAGGGGCCTGCGGCAAAGATGCTGGCGGAACTCGGTCTGCCGGTGACAGCGCTGGGCGTGGCAGAACATTACGCGCGGCACTATCCCGGCCTGGTCACCACGTTTGTGCTGGATCACAGTGACGCTACACTGGCGCCAGATATTGCGGCGCTCGGAATGGAGGTGCAGGTGAGATCAACGATCATGCGGGAGCGCGCGGCAAAGCAGGCGCTGGCGAACGACTGTCTGGAGCTGCTGTGATCACACAGGTGCACGTGGTTCTGCCGTTGAAGGGTCTGGACACGGCGAAGAGCCGTCTCGCTGAGACCCTGGCGCCGGTGCAGCGTCGCGACCTGGTGCTGGCGATGGCGGGTGATGTGCTGGCCGTTCTGGCGGCACACCCTGCAGTGGCCTCGATTACCGTGATCTCCGATGAACCGGAAGCAGCGACGCTGGTGACGGTGGACAAGGCGCGACTGTGGTCGGAGGCCGGCTTGCTGGCGGTCACCGCTGGCTCCGCGGCCAGCAGCGCGATGGCATCTTCTCCCTTGCAGGCACTGAATCAGGTACTCACCGCCGCCTGTCAGCGCTTGCGTTCGGAATTGCAGGATCCCGATGCCCTGTTGATGGTCATGCACGCCGACCTGCCTTTCCTCAGGGAGGCTGATATCGACGCGGCGCTGGCGCGCCCGGAGGCTGCCAGTGGCCTGCTTGTCGGCAGCGATGAAGCAGGTACTGGCACCAACCTGATGCTGTTCAGGGCCGGGCTGGCGCCGCAGTTTGCTTTTGGTGCGGGCTCCTGCGCGCTGCATCTGGGCTGGGCGCGTGCGCAGCAGCTTGCGACGGGCGCGTTACTGCGTGCCGGCCTGGCACGTGACATTGATACCCCGGTGGATATCGAGCGTCTGTGCGCCTCAGTAGAAACAGAGCCGGGCGCACGCACTCGCAACTGGCTGACGCAATACGCCTCGGCGCATCTTCGCGGCAGCGCAGAAGGCTGTGCCCCGGCGCGCTTCGGCCTGGCAGCCCTGCGAGCCGAGTTGATGACGGGTGTACTGCCCGCCGAAGCGGACTGCCTGTCCCTGGCTGAATGTACTGACACCTCCGACCTCGTGGCGCTGGCGGGTGAGCTGCGCGATCGCGGGCACGGACATGTGGTGACCTACTCGCGCAAGGTCTTCGTGCCGCTCACGCGGCTGTGCCGGGACGTCTGCCATTACTGCACCTTCGCGACGACACCGAAGCAGGTTGCCTCACCCTATCTCAGCGTGGATGAGGTTCTGGCGCTGTGCCGGGAGGGCGCTGCCCAGGGTTGCCAGGAGGCGTTGCTGACCTTGGGTGAGAAACCCGAATTGCGCTACCGCGCCGCGCGCGAGGCGCTCGCCGAGATGGGCTTTGCCACCACGCTGGAATACGTGGCTCATGTGGCCGGGCGCATTCTGGAAGAAACCGGCCTGTTGCCACATATCAATGCGGGCTGCATGACCGCAGAGGAAATCGCGGCGCTGCGCCCCGTCAGCGCCTCCATGGGCATCATGCTGGAATCCGCTTCCGAGCGTCTGTGTGCGAAGGGGATGCCGCACTACGGTTCCCCGGACAAGTTACCCGCGGAACGTCTGCGCACCCTGCAGTTGGCCGGTGAGGCTGCCGTGCCATTTACCTCCGGTATTCTGATTGGCATCGGTGAAACGCGCCGTGAACGCATCGAGTCTCTGCTCGCTCTGCGCCGCGTGCACGAGCAGTACGGGCACCTGCAGGAGGTGATCGTCCAGAACTTCCGCGCCAAGCCCGGCACCCTTATGGCCCGCGCGCCAGAGCCCGACCTTGAAGACCTGCTCTGGACCCTGGCGGTGGCGCGCATTATTTTCGGCGCCAGCATGAACCTGCAGGCGCCGCCCAATCTCAGCCCCGGCGTGTTGCCGCAGTTGCTTGCGGCCGGCATTAATGATTGGGGTGGCGTATCACCGGTTACGCCGGACCACGTCAATCCAGAAGCGCCCTGGCCACACCTTGAGCACCTCGCGCGGGAAACCGCGGCGGCGGGCAAGTTTCTGGAACAACGGCTCACCATCTACCCTGCGTATGTGCAGCAACCGGAACAGTGGCTGGACCCGGCGCTGCGAACCCCGGTGCTGAGGCAGCAGGATGCAGGCGGGTTTGCGCGGCGCGATGGCTGGGTGCCCGGTGAGGAGGCGCCGTTGCCCGCGGTTGAGGCCGAGTTGCTGTCGGCGCCGCAGAGTGCCTTTGCGGTGTCATCCGAGCTGCGCGCGGTGGTGGAGCGTTGCGAGCGCGAGGAGCCGCTCGGTGAGGCCGATGTGGTGCGGTTGTTCGCGGCGCGCGGCGCAGAGTTCCGTTTTGTGGTGGACGCCGCCGATCGCCTGCGTCGCGCGCGCTGTGGTGATGACGTGAGCTACGTCATCAACCGCAACATCAACTACACCAATGTCTGTTATTTCAAGTGCCAGTTCTGCGCCTTCTCCAAGGGCAAGCACACGGAAGAGCTACGCGGCCGTCCCTATGATATCAGCGCCCCGGAGATCGCTCGGCGCTGTCGCGAGGCGTGGGCGCGAGGTGCCACCGAAGTGTGCATGCAGGGGGGCATCCACCCGGCCTACACCGGCCAGACGTATCTGGATATTCTGGCCACGGTGCGCGCCGCCACGCCTGATATGCATATTCATGCATTCTCCCCGCTGGAGGTGTGGCAGGGGGCGGCGACCCTGGGCCTGGCCCTGGTGGATTACCTGCGCCAGCTGAAGGTGGCGGGCCTCGGCACTCTGCCGGGCACTGCGGCGGAAATCCTCGATGACGATGTGCGCGCCACGCTATGCCCGGACAAGCTGAATACCGCGCAGTGGCTGGAGGTGATGGAGACGGCCCACAGCCTCGGGTTTCGTACCACAGCCACCATCATGTACGGTCATATAGAGCAACCGCAGCACTGGGCGCGCCACCTGTTGCAGCTACGCGCTGTACAGGCCCGTACGGGAGGGTTTACCGAACTGGTGCCGCTACCGTTTGTGCACATGGAGGCCCCCATGTACCTGCGTGGCAAGGCCCGTCGCGGCCCCACCTTCCGCGAGGCGGTGCTGATGCATGCGGTCTCGCGGCTGGTGCTGAACGGCTTCATCGACAACATTCAGGCGTCCTGGGTGAAAATGGGCGAGGCGGGGGTGGATGTGTGCCTGAATGCTGGCGCCAACGACCTCGGTGGCACGCTGATGAACGAGAGCATTACCCGTGCTGCCGGCGCCGCGCACGGACAGGAGTGGGCACCGGATGTCATGGAGGCGCGGATTCACGCGGTGGGTCGCAATCCCCGCTTGCGCACCACGCTGTACGGCGATGCCGCCGCCGAGCGGCGCACCGTGGCCAACCGGGCGATTCCCCTGGTGCCCATAGAGAACGCGGATGCAGGCAAGCATGCCCGGGATAAACGGCTCTTGCCGCACGTCGATGTCCCTGCCGCTATGCCGCCGGAGCAGGTGGTGATGATGGCGGCCTGCAACTGAGCCGTGGCTGCTTCGATACAGCTTGAAGCGAGCTGGCTGAAGCACCTGGCGCCTGAGTTCGAAAAGCCCTATATGCGCGAACTCAGGGCGTTTCTGGGTGCGGAGAAAGCCGCCGGTGTGCAGGTTTTTCCCCCCGGCGCGGAAATCTTCAACGCGTTTGCCCACACCCCGCTGGAGCATACCCGGGTCGTTATTCTTGGTCAGGACCCGTATCACGGCCCCGGTCAGGCTCACGGCCTGTGTTTCTCTGTGCGACCGGGCGTTGCTACGCCACCATCCCTGCAGAATATCTTTAAGGAGATCGAGCGTGACCTCGGCATTGCGCGGCCGGCACACGGTAGCCTCACCCGCTGGGCCGATCAGGGCGTGCTGCTGCTGAACAGCGTACTGACGGTCGCGGCAGGCCGCGCGGCCTCACACCAGGGCAAGGGATGGGAGCAGTTCACTGACCGGGTGGTGGAGCTGGTCAACCGCCAGCGTAGCGGCGTTGTCTTCATGCTGTGGGGCAGCTACGCCCAGCGCAAGGGCGCCGCGATAGACCGCGAGCGTCACTGTGTGCTCACGGCCCCACACCCCTCACCGCTGAGCGCGTACCGCGGCTTTATCGGCTGTGGACACTTCAGTGCAGCGAATGCGTGGTTGGCGGCACACGGCCAGGCCCCCGTCGACTGGCAGCTTCCGCCTCAACCAAACGGTACCGAATAGGGTAGCGTCAGCACCTGCAACGGGACGCTGGCTTCGGGGGCCGTGTAGAGGCCGTCTTCGGCGGCTGTTGCGGTTGTTGTCACCAGCGCCAGGCGCTCTTCGTTGCTCGCCAGTGCCGTATTGATCACGGCACCCGCGGCCTGGTCCTGGCCGGCGCGGTACACGGGGGCACCTGCCTGCAGCCTGGCGCCGGCGGGGAGAGTCATAAGCAGCATGCGACGCTTGGCCTTGCCCTTGTAGTGCATGCGCGCGATCACTTCCTGCCCGGGGTAGCAGCCCTTGCGGAAGTTGATGTGCCCGCAGAGGTCGTAGTTCAGCTGTTGTGGCAGGAACTCTCCGCTGGTGGTTGCCTGCAGCCGCGCAATGCCCTGACGCAGGTTGGCGGCTTGCCACATATCTTCGTCCGGCTGTGAAGTGCTCTGCGTCATGAGCGCTTCTGGCAGCGCCCCCTCTGCCGCCACGCGCACCCAGAGCTCAAGGGACTGCGGGTCGGTAGTCGGTCGCAGCAGCAGGATTCCAGGCGCTGCCGTCCAGTCCAGAGCGTCTTCAGGGAATTCGGCGACGTGCCCGCGCAGGGCTGCCTGCCAGTTCTCCCCCTGAAGCCCCAACAGCTGCCAGTCCTCCGTGGCATCGCGCAGCGTGACTTTGGAAAACACGGCAAACCGACCGAGGCTCTCCAGTGTGCGCGCAAGAATATCCCGCTGCAGGCGCAACAGTATGGTGTCGGCCGTGACCGAGAGGGCGATAAAGTCGGCCAGCACGCGTCCCTGCGGATTGCAAAAGCTGCCGTAGCACGCCCGGCCGGTGTTGAGCTGTCGAATATCACAGCTGGCCTGGTTGTGCAGGAAGCTCACGGCATCGGGTCCGCTCACCTCCAGTAGCGCTTCCGATTGCAGCCGGGTCAGGGACAGCCCTGCGGCGCTGCTGTGGGTGTTCTGCTTATCTGACACGGTACCTCCTGCGCCTCTTGTGCGATGTAAAACGGCCACGGCTTAGCCTTGCGTGGCGGCGGCACGCTATAATAGCGGTTTTTGATGTTTGCGTACTGCATGGGGGCTGTCATGCTCGACACGGAAGAACACAATCGCATGCGCTGGGCCAGTCGGCGCGGCATGCTGGAGCTTGACCTGGTGCTGGAGCCCTTCGTCAACCAGTGCTACCCCCAGCTCGATGCCATCGACCGCGAGCGCTACCGGCAACTGATGCTCTGCGAGGATCAGGAGTTGTTCGGCTGGTTCCTGAGCAGGGAAATGCCCGACGATCCGGAGCTGGCCGCTATTGTCCGCAGCATACTCACCTTTACTCGTCCTGACCTGGACTGATCGACGCCCACGTCCGGCCTGGTGCCTGCTGTGCTTGTGCCTGTTGCTGGCCATTGCCGAAGTGGCCGCACGCGGTTACGGCCCGTACGCGTTGCTGGCATTGCCGTTGTGGGTAGGCGTTTCGCGCGCAGGCATGCCCGCCGCCAGTTACCACTGGCAGCTGGAAATTCACGGTAGCCAGTGCTGGCTGAGCAGCTCGCCGCGCGGTGCGCTGGCGCCGATTGCCATCACCGCTCACAGCGTGTTGCTGTCGCGCGTGTGTGTGCTGCAATGGATACCTTTGGGCCGCCAGCGAAGCCAGAGCCTATGGCTCTGGTCGGCGGATTTCAGCGACGCCGACTACCGCGCACTGCGCCGCTGGTGGCTGGTGCAGGGCCGCCGCTAGCGAATGAAACTCGCCAGGTCGTCCTTGAACCGGGCCATGGACGGTGGGTGCAGGTACATCATGTGGCCCGCTTCGTAGTAGGCCTCGGTGATGTTGTTGCGCAGCGTTTCGGGCAGGTCGATATGTTGCAGAAAGTGTCGTGTGGCACCTAGCGGGGTGGCGAGGTCGTAGTAGCCCTGCTGGACCAGCACGCGCATATGGGGGTTCTGGGTCATCGCGTAGGCCAGGTCGACCGCAGTATTGCCCACGGGTTGCGTGCCCACAGGACCCGGGTGGGTGTGTTCCTGCTTCCAGTCCCGCCACAGGCCCGCGGAAGTCACATAGGTCATGTCGGTTTTGACCCCGACAACTTCACGGTAGTAGTCGTTGAAGGTGGCGACAAAGGCAGGGCCCACCGCGGGGAAGAAGGGATCGTAGGAAAAATCTTCCGCCACGTGGTTTATGGCATCGCCGACGAAGCGCGAATCAATGCGTCCCACGGTCTTGCGTTTGGCGCGCAGCAATTCCTTGGCAAAGCGCGCCTCGTCGATGCGCAGGTTGGCCCGCTCCCAGTAGTCGGCGCTGATGCCGGTGAATCGCTGCAGGCCCTGCAACACGTTCTGCCGAGCAGACGCACTGGCGGCGTGCCCCTGTAGCAGCAGCGGTGCATACTCTTCCATGGCGAAGCGCTCCGCTTCCGCCACCATTTCCTCCAGGGTTTCGGGGCGGTATTCGCTGACGCCGTGATACCAGGCCGTCGCTGCATACGTGGACAGGTAGTTGACGTAGGGCAGGTCGTTCGGGGTGCCCGCATTGCCCGCCACATAATCCATGTAGGGTGACACCAGTGCCACCCCGTCCAGGGCAATGCTGTGACGGCTGAGCAGGTCCCAGGCGACACCACCACTGCGTATGCCGCCATAGCTTTCGCCGAGCAGGTACTTGGGTGAAGTCCAGCGACCGTGGGCGGTGACATAGCGTGCGATGAAGTCGGACACGGTGCGGATGTCGTTGCTCACCCCCCAGAAGTCTTCACTCTTGCCTTTGCCGACCGCACGCGAAAACCCGGTTCCGACGGGGTCGATCATGACCAGGTCGGCTCGGTCGAGAATGCTGTACTCATTATTGGCATAGCGAAAGGGACCCTGGGTGGTGAAGGCCGTGTCTTCCACCACGGTGCGCTGGGGGCCCAGTATGCCCATGTGCAGCCACATGGATGCGGAGCCCGGCCCACCGTTGTAGGCAAACAGCAGCGGCCGGGTGCGGGAGTCCGCGCCCTCCTGCACGTAGGCGGTGTAGCCGTAATGCGCAATCACCTCACCGTCATCGTTCTTCATTTCCAGGGTGCCGGCTGTTGCCCGGTAATCAATGTTCTTGCCATCAATGCGCACCCGCCCGCGGGCCTCCGCATGCAGAGGTGCGGGAATTGCAGCGGCCTCCGGTGGTGTATTGGCGGTATTTTCTTCCGCCGTCACCGCCTGCGGCAGCAGCGTGGCGCCGAGGCACAGGGACAGCAGCAGGGCAATGCGGTTGGGCGACAGCAATTTCATAGCATATTTCCTTCCAGTTTGACGGGGACGATTGTAGCAATTCCTTTGTCCCGCGTAATGCGCTAAGGGCTGCCCGCGGCCGCTGTGCCGCGTGGCAGCGTGCCGTAGTGACGGGTTTGCGTATTTGTGCTGTTGCGGTGGATTCCTGTTGCGCAGTGGCAACGTGGGGGCGATCGTGCGCTAATGCCGGTGTTCTTTGACCCGAGGTGATTTACATGAGCGAGCACAATCCGATCCGTTATGCCACCCGACTGCTGGCGGCTGTATTGCTGCTCGGCGTTTGCTCGGTGAGTGCGGCCGCGAAAAAACCCAATATCCTGGTGATATGGGGTGACGACATCGGCTGGTCGAACCTCAGCGCCTACCACCAGGGCATGCTTGGAGGAAGCACGCCGAATATTGACCGCATCGCGCAGCAGGGGGCGCGCTTTACTGACTACTACGGCGAGCAGAGCTGTACCGCCGGGCGTTCGGCATTTATCACGGGCCAGCACCCCTTGCGCACCGGGCTGTTGAAAGTCGGGTTGCCGGGTGCCGAAATCGGCCTGCAGGCGGAAGACCCTACCATCGCCGAATTGCTCAAGCCGCACGGGTACGCAACAGGCCAGTTCGGCAAGAACCATCTGGGTGACAAGGATGAGTACCTGCCTAGTAATCATGGCTTCGATGAATTTTTTGGCAATCTATACCACCTTAATGCCGAGGAGGAGCCGGAAACCTACTTCTACCCGAAGGATCCGGATTTCCGCAAGCGCTTCGCTCCGCGTGGGGTCATTCGTTCCTACGCTGATGGCCGTATCGAGGATACCGGCCCCCTGAATCGCAAGCGCATGGAGACGGTTGACCAGGAGTTTACTGATGCCGCGCTGGACTTCATGAACAGGGCCAACCGGGACGACAAGCCGTTTTTTGTCTGGTTCAACGCTACCCGAATGCATGTCTGGACGCGTCTCGCGCCCAAATGGGAGGGTGCCTCGGGGCATGGCTTGTATGCCGACGGGCTTATGGAACACGACCACCATGTGGGCCAACTACTGGACAAGCTCGAGGAGCTGGGGATCGCGGACGACACGATTGTCGTTTACTCGACAGATAATGGTGCCCAGACCAACACCTATCCCGACGCGGGAGTAGAGCCGTTTCGCGGCGAAAAGGGCTCGACCTGGGAAGGAGGCTTCCGCGTGCCCGCCATGATTCGCTGGCCCGGTGTGGTTGAACCCGGAACCGTGATCAACGACGTATTCTCCCACCTCGACTGGCTGCCCACGCTGTTGAGTGCCGTTGGTGAGCCCGCGATCAAGGAAAAGCTGCTGACCGGTCATCGCGCAGGTAACAAGGAATTCAAGGTCTACCTTGACGGCTACGATCAGACGGAGTTACTGGCAGGGACCGG
>CAXIDF010000001.1:0-576782 GCA_964022665.1 uncultured Halieaceae bacterium | reverse complement strand
ACCGCCGACCTCTACCATGTCAAGGTAGCGCTCTAACCAACTGAGCTATGGTCCTGTCGTGAGGAGCAGGATTATAAAGCTGCCGAAGCGATTCCTCAACCAGTTTCACTGCAACCGTCGAGCCACGGCACCCCATTCTCCCCCCGCCTCTCCCCCACGGCCGTGCACCTTGCAGCGCTGTCACCACGACACCGCTGGCGCCGGAAATCCGAATGCGTATACACTGCAGCGTCCAGTCATTCAAATAACAGGACACTGGCATGTTTGATCAAGAACACCCGGCGCGGCGCGCCGCCCTGCTGTCGAGAGAATACGTTCACAGCAAGAACAAGGCCGGCTGGCTCGCACTCTACGCGGAAGACGCCATTATCGAAGACCCGATCGGTGTCTCGCACATTGATCCAGTGGGGAACGGCCACCGGGGGCCGGCTGCCCGGGAAGCATTCTGGGATAACTTCATCGCGCCGGTTGATATCCGCATCGAGATTCTTGAATCGTTTGCCGCGGGCAACGAGGTGGCCAACCTGGTCAACCTGACGATCGCCATTGACGGCGGCGAGGGTAAAACCCTGCAACAGAAGGTGCATGGCGTTTTCACCTACCACGTTGACGATGCCGGGAAACTCCTGTCGTTGCGCGGCCACTGGGAAACCGATGACCCGCGCAACGCCCTGATGGAGGTCGCCGCGGACGGCACCCTCACGCCGGTTTCCTGAGCGCTTCCCTGACACCGACGGGATGATATGCTTGGGAAAACACCAGGCAGCCACACACTGGCGCTACGGGGATCGGCATGGCAAGTGTTCAACAACTTCTCAAAGATATTGCGGCCGCGCCGGACGGGCCGCAGGTTGCCGCCATATTCGACTTTGACGGCACAATTATCTCCGGCTACTCGGCAACCTCCTTCATTCTTGAGCAACTGCGCCGCGGTGATTTGCACGTGCGGGAGTTGCTGGAGCTGACGCAGGCCATGACCAGCTTCGGGCTCGGAAACCTGGGCTTTTCCGCCATGATGACCGTGACCACGCAGTTCCTGCGCGGCATCACCGAAGCCAGCTACGAGGAACTCGGGGAAACGCTCTATCAGGACCAGCTGGCGCGGCGTATCTACCCCGAGTCGCGAGCGCTGATCAATGCCCACCTCGCCAAAGGCCACACGGTCGCGGTGATATCTTCGGCTACGCCCTACCAGGTAGCGCCCGCCGCGCGCGATCTGGGTATCGATCACGTCATGTGTACGGAGCTTGGGGTCGAGGACGGCCTGTTCACCGGTGACGTGATCAGGCCCACCTGTTTCGGCCAGGGTAAAGTCGACGCCGCTGAACAGCTGGCGCGCGAACAGGGTGCCGACCTGGACCAGAGCTTTTTCTATAGCGACAGCCACGACGATCTGCTGTTGCTGGAACGCGTTGCCCTGCCCCGTGCGCTGAATCCGAACAGTCGGCTGCTGGGTATTGCCCGCGACAGGCACTGGCCCGTGGCCAGATTCTCCAGCCGCGGCCGCCCTTCCCTGTCGCTGTACCTGAGATCGGCCGCCGCAACGGCGAGCCTCGTGCCCACGTTTCTGGCCGGTTTACCCGTCTACGCTCTGACCCGTTCCCGGCGTCAGTCACTGAATTTTTCACTGTCGCTGTTTGCCGACACCGCCAGCGCACTGATCGGGCTGGACCTCAACGTCAAGGGCAAGCAACACCTGTGGTCACACCGCCCCGCGGTATTCATCTTCAACCACCAGAGCAAGGCCGATGTGGTGGTCATCGCCAGCCTGCTGCGCAGCGACATGGCGGGGGTCGGTAAACAGGAGATTCGCAAACTGCCCGTTATCGGCCGGGTGCTGGAGTTCGCCGGCGTGGTGATGATTGACCGCGCCAACTCGGCAAGTGCCATCGAAGCGATGACGCCGCTGGTTGACGCCATGCGCGATGAGGGCAAGTCGGTCGTGCTGGCGCCCGAGGGTACGCGCAGCGTCTCGCCGCGCCTCGGCGCCTTCAAGAAAGGCGCATTCCACCTCGCCATGCAAGCGGGCGTGCCGATTATTCCGATTGTGATACGCAACGCCGGGGACGTCGCACCCAAGGGAGATTTCGTTTTCCGCCCCGCCACGGTCGACGTGGAGGTACTGGAACCCATCGACACCCGCAACTGGCAGGCGAGCGACCTCAATCAACACATCCGCGAGGTGCGTAACCGTATGCTCACGGTGCTCGGCCAACCTCTGGAGCCCGTGGCAGAAACCGCCAGCCCACGCCGTGGCAGGCCACCGGGCAAAGTCAAAACCCCGGCCAAGGCAAAGGCAAAGGCAAAGGCTAAAGCAAAGACAAAGACGAAAGCAAAAACCCGGGCACCCGCGCAGCCGCAACGCCCCGCAGCCAGGAAGGCTGCCACCCGGAAGAATACCGCGGCTAAAAAACCCGTCGGCACCCCGGCCGCGCGCGGTCGAACGGTCAAGGCGCGGCCCAAGGCCAAGCCCAAGAACCGCGCCGGCAGGGTGCCTAGTCAGTGAGCATGGAGGGCAAACTCGAACATTGCCCATGGCCTCCCGGTGCAGCCCCCGTGCTGTTCCTGCTGGACACACGCAACCGCTTTGAAGAGCAACTGCTGCAGCGCTGGGTAGCGCAGCATGCGTTGGCGGGCGATGGCCGGGATTGCGAACAGCTCACGCTTGACCTGGGGGACGACCGACGCGGCATTGATACACTCGAACTGCGCGCACACCTGTCGCTGCCTGATGAGGTAACCATTGCCCCGCTGCGGGTTGCCTGGACACCGCCGCTGGCCGCCATAAACGCCGGGCCACAGCTGCGCGACCTGGTCCTGGGCGACCCGCGGCGCCCCAGCGCGCGCCGTGCGCGGCGCATTGCCGAACAGGAACCCGAGCGCATGCACCTGGTGTGTGGCGAACCCGATTCGCTGGGCAACCTGCGACAACGCTACCACCACAAATATGCGCAGGAGAGCAGCGCCGACAGCACAGCATTCGGCACGTTCGTCGCCCGACAGGCGGCAGTGGTGCTGGATATTGCCGAGCGACGCTTGCAGGGCGGGCGCTACAAGGTGCCGCGCTATGTTGCCGAGAGCCTGCGGGCCAATCGCAGCTACAACGAAGCCCTGGAACAACTGGCCGAACAGGAGGGCACAACACGCGAAGCCCTGCTGAAGAAAGCCTCTGTCTACATGGAGGAAATGATCTCCATTCCCAGCACGTTCTGGCTGGATGTCTGGGCGAGCTTCTGCAGCTTCTGCCTGCGCCTGGGTTACGAGCGGGAAATCGTCTGCGACCCGCAGGCGGTGGAAGCCATGCGTCAAACCGTGCGCGACCACCCCTCCATGCTGCTCTGGACCCACAAGACCTACCTCGACGGCATGGTGGTGCCGAAGGTGCTCTACGACAACGACTTCCCCATGCCGCACATGTTCGGCGGCGCCAATATCGCCTTTGCCGGCATGGGTTTCCTGATACGCCGCTCTGGCGGCATCTTTATCAAACGCAGTTTTGGTGACAACGCCCTGTACAAGCTCACGCTGCGCCACTACATCGGCTACCTGATGGAAAAGCGCTTCCCGATGAACTGGTCTTTCGAGGGCACACGTTCACGGCTGGGCAAGCTCATGCCGCCACGCTACGGGCTGCTCAAGTATGCCCTGGAGGCCTGCCACGCCACCGACGCGCGGGACATTCACATCATCCCTATTTCGATCAGCTACGATCTCATTCGTGATGTTGAGGAATACGCCACCGAGCAAACCGGGCGCGGCAAGGGGGCGGAGTCACTGCGCTGGTTCATCGGCTATGTGCGCAGCCTGGCGCGCCCCATGGGCAAGATCTACATGGATATCGGCAGCCCGGTTGTGCTGCACTCAGCACCGGACCCGGATGACAGCCTGGCCCTGTCCAAGATTGCTTTCGAAGTGGCAGTGGAAGCCAACCGTGTCACCCCCATCACCTTCCCCTCGCTGGTCACCATGAGCCTGCTCGGCGCCGCGCCCAAAGCGCTGACCGAGGCCGAGGTGGTGGAAGATCTGCGCGCGCTGCTGGATTGGGCGGAAGCGCGCTCGCTGCGCATCTCTGCCGACTTCGATCGCGGCTATGCCGAGCAGATGGACGGCCTGCTCGGCATCATGATCAACGAGGGCATTGTCGCGCGCTACGACGAGGGGCCTGAAGACGTGTACGCCATTGCGCTGGAACAACACCCGGTCGCCAGCTACTACCGCAACACGGTCATTCACTTTTTCGTCAACAAGGCGATCATCGAACTGGCCCTGGTCAAGTCTACCGAAGGTAAGGACGCCGATGCGCTGGCGACATTCTGGGCGGAGGTGGACGAGCTGCGGGATCTGTTCAAGTTCGAATTCTTCTATGCGCCCAGCGCCGAGTTCCACCAGGAGATCCGCGAGGAGCTCGCCCGCTACCACCCGGACTGGGAGTCACTGCCGGCCAGCACACCGGGGGGATTCACTCAACTGCTGCTGGGCATGACGCCGGTGGTGGCGCATGTCACGCTGCTCACCTACGTGGAGGCCTATTCGGTGGTGTCCGACCTGGCAGCCCGTGCCGGTGATGCGCCACTGGAGAGCCAGCAGTGCGTTACCGAGGCGCTGACATTGGGCCAGCAGCTCTATTTGCAGCGCCGCATCAGCAGCGCCTCGTCGATCGGCAAGCTGCTGTTCCGCAACGGCTACCAGATGCTGGAGCACCGCAAGCTGGCCGGCGGCGATGACCCGGAGCTGGCACCGCGCCGCCAGGCACTGGCCAGGCAGCTGCGCGCATTGAAGCGTCGTCTCGAGGTTATCCGCGCCCTCGGCCTGACAGGCCGGGACCGAACCAAGGAATCCCTGCAATGAACAACCTGAAAGTCGGCCTGCTCGGCGGCGGCTCCTGGGGCACCACGGTAGCCGCCCTGGTGGCCCGCAACGCCCCCGCTACACTCTGGGCGCGCAACCCGGAAACGGTGCGCGAAATCAACCAGCAGCACAGTAACGAGACCTACCTGCCCGGGGCGCGGCTGCCGGAAAAGCTGCAGGCCACCGCGGATATCGGCGAGGCAGTAGCGGGTGCGGACGTGATCGTGATGGGCATTCCATCGCAGAACTTCCGCAGCGTGCTGCAGGAGGTGCGCGAGCACATCCGCCCCTGGGTACCGGTCATCAGCCTGACCAAGGGCCTCGAGCTCGATACCCGCATGCGCATGACAGAAATTATTGCCGAGGTGCTGCCCGGCCACCCCGTGGGTGTACTCACCGGCCCCAACCTGGCGCGCGAGATCATGGCCGGCCAGGCGGCGGCGAGTGTCATCGCCATGGAGGACGCGATCATCGTGCGTGAACTGCAGTGCCTGTTCTCGAGCGGTCTGTTCCGCGTGTACACCAACACGGATGTGGTGGGCTGCGAACTGGGCGGTGTGCTGAAGAACATCATCGCCATCGCCGTGGGTATGGGCGACGGCCTGGGTGCCGGCGACAACACCCGCGCCGCACTCATCACCCGTGGCCTGGCAGAAATCACCCGCCTCGGTTGCGCCATGGGTGGCCGAGCTGAAACGTTTTCCGGCCTCGCCGGCATGGGCGACATGATCGCTACCTGCACCAGCGCGCAAAGCCGCAATCGCCACGTGGGCATGGAGCTGGGGCGGGGCAAGACCCTGGAAACCATCGCCGCCGAAATGTTCATGGTGGCAGAGGGCGCCAAAAGTGCCCCGGCGGTGATGGCGCTGGCGGAGCAGTACGGCGTGGAAATGCCGATCGCCAGCGACGTCTACAAGGTGCTCAGCGGTGAAACCTCGGCCCAGCGCATCTTTCGCGGCCTGCTGCGGGTGACCGCCGGCGCCGAATCCGAACCGGGTTAACAAAGAGCCAGGGTAAAAGGCTTTTACGCAGCGGCCTCTTTCTCCCGGCGAGGCTCTGGTGCAGAATGGCGCCAAAGCGACCACACGGGAACACCCATGAAAAACCTGCCGCTGGCCATCGGGCTGCTTGCACTCTGTGTGCTCACCTCTCAGACAGCCAGCGCCGGCAAGTTTTCCCACCTGAGCGGCAACCCGGACCTGCGCTCAGCCTCGGCGCTGGTTCTGGATGGGTCAGGCGAAATCATCTACGGCAAGGACACCGACACTGTGCGGCCCATCGCCTCCATCACCAAGTTGATGACCGCCATGGTCACGCTGGATGCCGGGCTGCCCCTGGACGCACCCATTACCGTTACCCGCGAGGACCGCGATGTCGTGCGCCAGACCGGCTCACGCCTGGACTATGGCGCAACCCTGAGCCGCGAAGAGATGCTCCTGCTGGCGCTCATGTCGTCGGAAAACCGCGCCGCCAGCGCCCTGGGCCGCACCTACCCCGGCGGGCTCGCCGCCTTCATCCAGGCCATGAACCGCAAGGCTGAACAGCTGGGCATGCGCAACAGCCGCTTTGCCGACCCCGCCGGCCTGCATGCCGGAAACCAGTCCACGGCACGCGACCTGGCCATCATGGTGCGCGCTGCTGGTGAGTACCCACTTATCGCCAAGGCCAGCACCACCAAGGGCATGGCCGTCCAACCCTTCGCACAGCGCGGTCCGCTGAATTACAACAACACCAATCGCCTGCTGAAAAACCAGAACTGGCAGATTGGCCTGAGCAAGACCGGCTATCTCAATGAAGCCGGCCGCTGCCTGGTGATGCAGGCCACAATCGAAGGCGAACCGGTGTCGATCGTGCTACTCAACTCCTTCGGCAAGTTGACCCCATTCGGCGATTCCAACCGCCTGCGCCGCTGGCTGCTGGCCGGGCGCTAGGCACGGCTTGCTTGACCCGGCAGGGCCGGGCCTGAAACACTGAGGCGTCATTTGCAGCCGAAAGAGGCCCGCCATGCTCAGTCGTCGTCAGCTTCTGTCCATCAGTGCCACCCTCGCGGCGGCCCACGCACTCCCCCTTCAGGCCGCAACCTCGGGCGCAAAACCCGCGGCTATCGTGCGCAACATTCCGAGCTCGGGGGAAGCGCTCCCGGTGATTGGCATGGGCACATCGCGCACGTTTGACGTGGCGGCCGGCGAGGCGGCAGCGCAGCCGCTGATGGCGGTGCTGGAAGCCTTCTTTGCTGGCGGCGGCAAAGTCATTGATTCGTCCCCCATGTACGGCAAGGCCGAGCAACGGGTTGGCGACCTGCTGCGCACCATGCCGGCACGCCCACCGGTGTTTGCGGCCACCAAGGTCTGGACCGAGGGCCGCGAGGCGGGTATCGCCCAGATGCAGCAATCGGCGCAGCGCATGGCCGTGGACCGTTTCGATCTTATTGCCGTGCACAACCTGACGGATTGGCGCACCCAGCTGGACACGCTTAAGCGCTGGAAAGATGAGGGCAAGGTGCGCTACATCGGTATCACCACGTCTCACGGGCGCGATCACGCCGAATTCCTGCGCGTGATGCGCGAAGAGCCGCTGGACTTTGTCCAGTTCAGCTACAACATTGCCGATCGTCGGGCGGAGGAAGAACTGCTGCCCACAGCGGCGGAGCGCGGCATCGCCACCATGATCAACCGGCCCTACCAGCGCGGCGAGCTGTTTTCCGCCAGCCGCGGTGCCGCGCTGCCGCAGGTGGCCACCGAACTGGGCTGCAGCAGTTGGGGCCAGTTTTTCCTCAAGTTCATTCTCGGTCATCCCGCAGTCACCTGTGTCATTCCAGCCACTTCAAGCCCCAAACACATGCGCGATAACATGCAGGCCGGCTTTGGCCCTGTGCCGGATGCCGCACAGCGGGAGGATATGCTGCAGGCCTTTGCCGCGCTTAAGGCAACGGCTTGAAGCCAACGCCGCGCCGGCCACTGCAACGCCTGCTATCGCTGGCCTGTGAGGTTGAACCCCGGGAAGTGAGCGCCACGCTCACGTCCTTCCTGCTGGTGCTCACCCTGATGGCCGCCTACTACCTGCTGCGCCCGGTGCGCGATGCCATGGCCAGCAACTGGAGCGATGCGGAAGTCAGCTGGCTGTGGACCTTCACTTTCTTTTTCAGCACGGCCGCGGTATCGCTGTACGGAGCCGCCGTGGCCCGCATTCGGCTGCAGTATCTGGTGCCCGGCGTGTACGGCGGCTTTGCCCTGAGTTTCGTGCTCTTCTACCTTGCCGCCAGCGCTGACACCCGTATCACCCTAATAGACAAAGCCTTCTACGTCTGGATCAGCGTCTTCAGCCTGTTTCACATTTCCGTATTCTGGAGCCTGATGGCGGACTGTTTTTCCAGGGCCCAGTCGAAGCGCCTGTTCGGTTTCATCGGCGCGGGGGCCAGTGTTGGCGCGATCGGCGGCCCCGCTCTGGTCACGCTGCTGGCAGCCGACAGTGGCACCGAGCCACTGCTGTTGATCGCGGCGCTCATGCTGGTACTCACCCTGCCCCTGATAATCGTGTTACAGCGGCAACAGAACGGGGCCCTGCAAGGCTCCCCGGAACAGGCACCTGCGGGCGCGCTGGCGGCGCTCGGCGGCAACCCCTTCGCCGGATTCTCCGCCTTTCGTCGCAACCGCTACCTGTGGGGCATCGCCCTGTTCATTTTCCTGTATACCGCCATCAGCTCCTTCGTTTATTTCGAGCTGAAAAATCTGCTGGCGGACTATTCCGAGGGACGCCGAGCGCAGATCTGGGCCAGCATGGACCTGGTGGTGAACACGCTGACGGTGCTGGTTGCCGCCTTCGCCACCGGGCGCATGGCCAATCACCTGGGGCTGCCCTTCACGCTGGCATCGGTGCCGGTGGTTATCTGCGCCGGCATGTTGCTCCTCGCCGCCGCCCCTGTGGTGGCGGTGGTTGTGGTCGTGCAGATTGCACGCCGGGCAGGCAACTATGCCATTTCCCGTCCGGCGCGCGAGATGCTGTTCACGGCGGTAGACCGGGAAACGCGCTTCAAGGCGAAACCTGTGATTGATATTGTGGTCTACCGGGGTGGAGACATGCTGAATGCCTGGGCGTTCACCGCGCTCACCCAGGGCTTTGGGCTGGGCATGGCTGCACTCGCGCTAATCGGTGCCGGCGTTGCGGCCTGCTGGGCGCTGACCGGTATTTACCTGGGGCGCCGCTTTGAGCAGGCATACAGCTCGAGCGCGGCCAGCACAGCAACCAGCGCACCAAATAGTTGAGCCAAGCCACCCCGCGTAGCCCCGGCGAGGCGGCGCACCGTGGCCCCAGCGCCCGCGGCGGCTATACTGCAGGGCATCGTGCATTACTCGGAGATCAATACCATGGCCACAGCGGCTGACTACAATCTCGGACCCAACATCTATCCCCGCGGCTGGTTTATCGTCGCGGAAAGCAAGGAGCTGGACGCCGGCCCCATGGCCGTGCGCTTCTTCGGCCAGGATCTGGCCCTGTACCGTGGCGAGAGCGGCAAACCGGTCATGCTGGACGCCTACTGCGCCCACATGGGCACTCACCTGACCGCCAGCACCAGCGCCATGATCGTCAAGAACGGCGAGCAGATTGAAGGGGACTCCATTCGCTGCCCCTACCACGGCTGGCGCTACAGCTGCGACGGCGATGTCGACGATATCCCCTACTCCGACGGACCCTACCCGAAATCCGCGTCCATACGCTCCTATCCGGTGGTGGACAACATGGGCTGCGTGATGGCCTGGTACGACCCGGACGGACGTGCGCCGGATTACGATGCACCCCTGCTCAAGCAGTGGGATGACCCGCAGTGGGTGCAGTGGGAGCTCGACCATCTGGGTGAGCTGGAAATTCACCCCCAGGAAATCATCGACAACATGGCGGACTGCCGGCACCTCGGCCCAACCCACGGGGCACCCTGTGAGTATTTCGAAAACGAGCTCAATGACCAGGTGTATATCCAGCGCCAGGGCGGCCCGATGCAGCTCTACAACACCTACCTGTATACCACCACCTGGTACACAGGGCCCGGCGTGCTGCTCTCGAAGCAGGTATTCGGTGACGCGGTGATGTTCGAGCTGATTGCCAACACGCCGGTAGAAGATGGCAAGGTCAAAGCCTGGCACGCCGTGCTGTACCGTGGCGCGGAATCCCCCGCCAGCGAACTGGACAAAGACGCCGCCAAGCAGTTCCAGGCCAACGCGCTGGAAGCCTTTGCCGCTGACTTCAACGTGTGGAAACACAAACGGCCAGCCCTGAAGATCATGCAGATGAAAACCGACGGGCCCTTCAAAACCGGGCGCAAATGGTATTCCCAGTTTTTTGCCACCCCGGAACAGGCCGCCGACATCCGCCAGGAAGTGAATGGCACCCACCACACACAGGGCCTGATCACGCCCAAAGAGGCCGGCCACGCAATCGACGACGGCCTGCCCTTCTAGGCCCCGTCCCCCTCGCGGAACCGGCAAATCCCTGGCGGGTCAAATCCCTCGCGGAAATCGGCTAAACTGGCCGCCATACTGTGAGGGACCCGCCCATGAAACGATTGTTCATTCTGGCCACTGCGGCCTGCCTGCTCAGCGCCTGTGCCACCAGCCCCACGGGTCGTACCCAGTTCATGCTGATTTCCCCGGAAGCGGCTATCGTGGAGTCGCGCACCGCCTACCTGAGCACGGTTTCCGACCTGAACAAGCAGGACAAGTTGTCCAGCGACAAAGCGCTGGCCAAACGCGTTGCCACCATTACCGGCAGACTGGTAACCGTAGCCATGCAGGAATATCCGCGCTCGGCTGACTGGGAGTGGAGTGTGGCGGTTATCGACGACCCGGACACGGTGAATGCCTGGTGTATGGCCGGCGGCCGCATGGCCGTCTACACCGGCCTGTTCGAGCAACTGAAGCTGACCGATGCCGAGTTCGCCCAGATCATGGGCCACGAGATTTCCCACGCGCTGGCGAACCACACCGCTGAACGAATGTCCCGGGCCATGGCCACCACCTTGGGTGTGGTCGCCGTGGGGGCCATGTCCGATCGTCCTGCGGCCGCCATGGGCGGTGCTGCAGTTGCCGCCAAGCTGGCCCTGGAGCTGCCCAACAGCCGCACCGCAGAACTGGAAGCTGACCATCTGGGCATGGAGATTGCGGTGCGCGCCGGTTATGACCCGGATGCCGCCGTTACTCTGTGGGAAAAAATGGGCTCAGTGGGCGGCGACGAGCGGCCACCCGAATTCCTCAGCACCCACCCCGCACCGGGCAACCGCCAGGCGGCCCTGGGAGCCATGGCCAACGACATGCGGCAATTGAACCCGGCGGGCAGCAAGGCAAAAATACAGCCGATTCAGGTGCTCACCGCGGACGCCCAGTAGCGTCAGTCGGCGGCCCGCACATAGCTGGCTTCAAGGAGCTCCTCGGCGAGCACCTCCCGCAGGTAGCGGTCGGCCGCCTCACGCGTGGCCGCGGAGCGTGAAAACTCGCGATCAAAGAAGCTGCCCACTACAACCCGCGTGAGCATCTGCTGGCGCAGCGGGTTCATCGCGTCCGGTAGCGGGTCCATCGTGCACAGCGCCGACTCCGCGTTATAGTTGATACCCATTTCCGGTGGCCCTATGAGGTCGTACCAGGGCTCTTCCTGGCTGTCTCCCATGGAGCGTTGCACAATCCAGCAGCCCACGGCATCCGGGTTGGAGAGCCAGCGCATCATGGCCGCGGGGTCGGCAAACCCGGCATGGGAGGCACCGCGCAGCGTCACCAGTTCACCACCCGGAACCTGCTCGGGCACCGGCTGGGCATTGTCCTCCCAAGGCACAATGGCGTCGATATCACCCGCCAGCATCAAAAACGGCAGCGGGTGATGACGATAAAACGCATCAGTAAACACGAACGTGGGGCCGGCGATAGACAGCGCGGCCGTGATGCGCGGGTCGCGAAGCTGTGGGTGAAAAGCAGCCAGCGTGGAGGTGAGCCCGCCAAGGGACAGGCCGAGCGCGCCGATCCGCTCGGGGTCGATCTGCTCGTGCAGTGCACTGCCGGGATCCTCGGCAGCCGCCAGTAACTCATCAATCAGGAAGGTCACGTCACCCGGCTGGTTGACCACATCCTGTACCCGGGGCCCACCAGGGGCACGCATATGGGTCAGAGGAAAGGTGGGGGCAATAACAATGTAGCCATGGCTCGCCAGGTAGGCCGCCAGCGACTCCCCCTCCTGTCGTGAGGATGAGAAACCGTGGCTGTACACCAGCAGCGGATACGGCGCCGACTGCCGGTCGTTCGGGTACCACAGCGTGGTCTCTAAACGCCGCTCGTCGGCCCCGGGATAGTCGCCGTTGGCGCTCGCAGGCCGCGAGGTGTCCACGTAATCGCGCTCCACCTTGACCACCGGCAGCGGGCCGGACTGCACGCGCGCCGCACTCTCGCTGCCGGGAACAAAGGGCTCTGGCTGCTTGCCCGTGGCCAGCACCCAGAGCACCAGGCCAACCACAAGAAACAGAACCAGCAGAACTTTCAGTAGGGTTTTCATAAACGTATCGATACCTGTGTTGTGCGGCAAGCGCTTGAGTGTGAACGAAGCCGGCGCGCCCTCGCCAGCGCGCACCGCATGCTCCGCTCAGAATGCGGGTATATCGGTCTGGCTGCGCCCGAGTATCAGCGCGTGCACATCGTGCGTACCCTCATAGGTGTTCACCACCTCGAGATTGACCATGTGGCGCATGACGGGATACTCATCGGAGATGCCATTGCCCCCCAGCATGTCCCGCGCCTGACGCGCGATATGCAGCGCCTTGCCACAGGAATTGCGCTTGATCAGGGAAATGAGTTCCGGGGCGATCTGTCCGGCATCGAGCAGCTGCCCGGCGCGGTAGCAGCCTTGCAGACCGAGGCTGATCTCAGTCTGCATATCCGCCAGCTTCAGCTGCACGAGTTGCGTGGCGGCCAGTGGGCGCCCGAACTGGCTGCGCTCCAGGGTGTAGTCCCGCGCCGCGAACCAGCAGGTTTCCGCGGCACCCAAAGCGCCCCAGGCAATACCGTAGCGGGCGTTGTTGAGGCAGCCGAACGGACCTTTCAGCCCCTCCACGCCGGGTAGCAACTGGGCCTCACTCACGAACACGTCATCCAGCACGATTTGCCCGGTCACTGACGCTCGCAGGGCCAGCTTGCCCGTTATTGTGGGTGTGCTCAGGCCCTCCATGCCGCGTTCCAGGATAAACCCGCGAATCTTGCCGTCGTCGGTCTTCGCCCACACGACAAAAATATCGGCCACCGGGCTGTTGGTTATCCACATCTTGCTGCCGCTGAGTCGATAACCGCCCGCCACACTGCGCGCACGGGTAATCATGCCGCCGGGGTCGGAGCCGTAATCGGGTTCGGTGAGGCCGAAGCAGCCTATCCACTCGCCACTGGCAAGGCGAGGCAGATACTGCTCGCGTTGTGCTTCGTTGCCATAGGCATGGATGGGATACATCACCAGCGACGACTGCACGCTCATCATGGAGCGGTAGCCAGAGTCCACGCGTTCGACTTCCCGGGCAATCAGCCCGTAACTGATGTAATCGACGCCAGGGCAACCGTAACCGTCGATGGTGCTACCCAGCAACCCGAGGTCACCCATCTCACGAAAAATCGCCAGGTCGGTGTCTTCGTGGCGAAAGGCCTCACGCACGCGTGGTCGCAGCTTTTCCTGTGCGTAATGGCGCGCGCTGTCACGCACCATGCGCTGTTCATCCGACAACTGCTGCTCAAGCAGGAAGGGATCTTCCCAGTTGAGCCGCTGCCAGCGCTTTCCCGCTTCCATGTAACACCTTTGACCGATATCCAGAGCGCTTACGATAGCAGCCCTGGCGGGATCGACAAAGTGTGGTGTCTACGTACATCCCACCTACTGGCGCAGCAGATCCAGGGGAGAGGATCAGTCGAGGAAGTCCACCTCACCGGTGGATACATCGTACATGGCGCCGACCACGGTCAGCTTGCCCTGATCGACCAGGCCCTTGAGTACCGGGCTGTCCTGCAGGATCTTGGCAACGGTGAGCGACACGTTCTTCTCCGCAACGTCATTCACCCATTCGCTGTTGCTGGAATCGCGCGGGCCACTCGTGGTGGGCACCGCCTCCACTGCGGCGTGGATATGTGCCAGGTTACTGGTGAGGTTACCCATCTCCACCCCGTCACAAGCCCCCTTCACCGCACCACATGCGGTATGCCCAAGCACTACAATCGCCTTGGAACCTGCAACGGCAGCGGCGAACTCCATGCTGCCCAACAGTTCAGGCGTTACCACGTTGCCGGCAATGCGCGGGCTGAAGATATCACCCAGGCCCTGGTCAAACACCAGCTCTGGAGGAACGCGGGAATCGATGCAACCCAGCACGATCGAGTGCGGATACTGGCCCGCCGCCGTTGCCTCAACCTGGTCGGGCAAATCGCGCTGCAACATGTCGCCCTCCACGAAGCGCTCATTCCCCGCTTTCAGCATTGCCACTGCATCCGCCGGGCTCAGAGCCGCCTGAGTCATGGCCGTTTGCGTGACCGGTGCCTCGAGGGCGGTGGCGATGGGGGCAGCTACACCGACGGCGGCCGTCATAGCCAGTGCCTGGGTGAGTGTTCTTAGTGCCTTCATGATCAGCTCCTTACTGAAGATAGGAGCGCACAGCCTACCGGCCGCGCATTATTCGATCTATTCGATTTTTAATCGTTTTTTATCAGTTTTTCCCTTACTGAAAACTCTCACAAGGAGGTGTCGTACTCCAGAGGCGTCACCTGACGGTCGAACTCGTGCATTTCCTGTTCTTTCATCAGTGTGAATACGCGCTGAAATTCGGCACCGAAATGCTCGCGGATGAACACAGAATTGCGAAAGCGCTCCACCGCATCCGGCCAATACTGCGGCAGCGTGCGCGCCACCTGATCGTAGGCATTACCGACTACGGGCGGCGGTGGCTCCAGTTGATGTTCAATCCCGTGCAGCATGCCCGCCAGTATGGCCGCAACCACCAGGTGCGGGTGCGCATCCGCCCCGGCGAGCCGATGCTCGATCCGCGTTGCCACGGGCTGATCCGCCGGTATCCGCACCGAGACCGTGCGATTCTCGTAGCCCCAGCAGGGGGCTTCAGGGGCATGGGTGCCGCGACGGAAACGGCGGTAGGAATTCAGGTGCGGCGCAAACAGCAGCATGCAGTCCTCCATGCTGGCGAGACAGCCGGCGATCGCCTGGCGCAATTGGGGGGTGCCGGTGTCCGTACCATCATCAAACAGATTGTTGCCATCGGCATCCAGCACACTGCAATGCACGTGCATGCCATTGCCCGCAAGATCACCAAACGGCTTCGCCATGAACGTGGCGCGCAGAGAGTGATTGCGAGCCACCCCGCGGATTAGCCGCCGCAACATGACCGCCTGGTCACAGGCCTTGAGGGCGTCCGCACAGTGCAACAGGTTGATTTCGTACTGTGACGGAGCGCCCTCCTTGATCAGGGTATCCACCGGCAGCCGCTGGACGTTGCAGGCATCGCGGATGTCATGCATCAGCGGCGCCATATCCGCCATGGTATCCAGGCCGTAGGTTTGCCCGGCATGCAATTGCCCACCCACGCGGTCTGACTGCGTGTGCAGGGGGCGCCCCAGTGCATCGCTATCAGGACCCAGCAAATAGAACTCCATCTCCGTAGCCAGCACCGGGGTGAGGCCCCGCTCGGCAAAGCGCTGCAGAATATTGCGCACGAGAAAGCGCGGGTCGAGCGCACCGGGGCTGCCATCGGCCTCGCGCATGGACAGCATCACCTGGCCGGTGGCGCGGGGCATCCATGGCACACGTGCCAGCGTACTCGCATCCGCTTCGCAATAGCCATCGCCGTCACCACCGGTGGCTATCCAGGCCTCGATGTCGCGCCCCCAGGCGTCAAAGGCCACCGAGCTCGCCGGCAGCTTCAGCTCACCGGCTACCACTTTGTGGATCTTGTCGCGGTTCACCCATTTGCCACGCAAGCCACCGCCGATATCCGGCAGCATGACTTCGAACACCTCGATATCCGGGTTGCCCTGCAGAAAGTCCTGCAAGTGCTGCTGCGCATTCTCCATTGTGTCTGGCTTCCTGTGTGCTTCTCGCCGGGCAATCCGCCTACAGCGCCATGCGGGGCGCGGGCGCTGACAGCCCCGGACAAAAACACCTGATGGCGGTAGTGGATTCGCTGTGGCCCTGTGCCACACTGGGCCCACTGTACATTAAACTACGCTCTGCACCTGCGCGGCTACACCGGGCCCACGCAGAAACACAGGACCGCTGGAATGCACAACGACGCTATCAACCTCAAAGAACTCGACCGCTCACACCACTTCCACCCGTTTACTGATCTGCGCGACTACGCGGCCAGCGGCGGCCGGATCGTGAACCGCGCAGAGCACATTTATATCTACGATACCGACGGCAACAAACTGCTCGACGGCATGTCCGGCCTCTGGTGCTGCAACCTTGGCTACAGCCAGCACCAGATCGTTGAGGCCATTTACAGGCAGTTACAGGAGCTGCCCTTCTACAACAACTTTTTCCGCTGCTCCAACCAGCCCGCTGTCGAGCTGGCCAGGGCGCTGGTCGAAATCACGCCCGAGCGCTTCAACCACGTCTTCTTCACCAATTCAGGCTCGGAAGCCAACGATACCAATATTCGCCTGGTGCACCGCTACTACGACCTGCTGGGCAAACCGAATAAAAAGCACTTCATCAGCCGCAAAAACGCCTACCACGGCTCCACCATCGCCGCCGGCTCCCTGGGCGGCATGAACCCCATGCACCAGCAGGTATGGGGCCTGAATTACGTGCACCATATCAACCAGCCCCACTGGTTCGCCGAGGGGGGCGACCTGTCGCCGGACGAATTCGGCATCAAGGTGGCCCGGGAGCTGGAAGCCAAGATCGACGAGCTGGGCGAGGACAACGTCGCCGCTTTCATCGCCGAACCGATACAGGGAGCCGGCGGCGTAATCGTGCCCCCGGACACCTACTGGCCCGAGATCCAGCGGATCTGCGACGAACGCGACATTCTGCTCATTGCCGACGAAGTCATCTGCGGCTTCGGCCGCACCGGGCAGTGGTTTGGCAGTGATACCTACGGTATTCGCCCGCAGTTGATGACTTTCGCCAAGGCCATCACCAATGGCTACATTCCCCTCGGCGGCGTGATGATCAGCGACCAGATCGCGGATGTGCTGCTGGCCCATGGCGGCGAATTCACCCACGGGGTCACTTACTCCGGGCACCCGGCCTCCTGTGCCGCAGGCCTGGCCACCCTGCACACGTTGCGCGAGACCAACATCATCCAGACTGCCGCAGAGCAGATCGCTCCCCACTTCCAGAGCCAGCTGCAAGCCCTGCAAGACCACCCCATCGTCGGCGAGGTGCGCGGCAGGGGCATGTTTGCTGCGGTGGAACTGGTGCGCGACAAGAACACCCGGGCTCGCCTGGCTCCCGACAGCCAGGCCGCAGTGCACTGTCGCGACCGCGCCAACAGCAACGGGCTGATGGTGCGCCAGACAGGTGACGCCATGATCATGGCACCGCCCCTGATCAGTAACCGGGAAGAGATCGATACGCTGGTGGCAAAGCTGCTGCAGGCGCTGGACGAAACCGCAGCGCATTACGGCGTGGCGTAGTCGACTGAACCTCTCGGCCAGCAGCCATCGCGGCCGGCCACACTGGCGTCACCATGGCAATCACACCCCGAGGGTGTAGCCGCCATCGACGATCAGGGTTTGCCCGGTGACAAAACTCGCCTGCTCGCTGCACAGATACAACGCAGCCCCGGCGATATCCGCCGGTTGCCCCCAACGCTGCAGGGGCGTGCGGTCAATGATCGGCTGGTTCATCTCGGGAATATCCTTCATGAAGCCGGTCATGCGCGTGTCGGTAAGCCCGGCCGCGATGGCGTTGGCGCGTATGCCATGGCGCGCCCAGGTCAGGCCCATGGATTTCGCCATCTGGGCGATGCCGGCCTTCGCCGCCCCGTAGCCCGGGGTCATTTCGTTGGCAAAGAACGAGGTCAGCGAGGCAATGCCGATAACACTGGCACCGCCACTCAGGGTGCTGTTGCTCAGGTGATCGAAACAGGCCCGCGCCATGTGAAAGGCAGACAACAGGTTGACGCGTATCGCTTCCTCGAAACCTTCATGTGTCCATTCGTCGCCGGCGGGCATGCTGGCGCCGGCGTTATTGACCAGAATATCCAGCCCGTCGAGGCTCGACGCCAGTGCCAGTATCGCGTCGGTGTCCTGGAGCCGCAATTGCCGGTACTCGAACGCAGCCAGGTCGACGTCCTTGTAGTCCTGTGGGCCTGACCGGGTTCCGGTAATCATTACCGTGGCACCGGCTTCGGCAAACGCGCTGGCGATACCGTAACCGATGCCGCTGGTGCCGCCCGTCACGAGCACGAGAGCGCCCGAGTAGTTGTATGTCACTGAATTTTGCATCGGCTCAGTCTTCCTTGCGCAAAAAGGGAAAGGCATCAAAGTAAAAATTGAAGCGTTCTCGCAGCTCATCGGGGCTGATACCGAACTGGCCCTTGAGGTCGTAACGCACACGGCCGTAGTCGGACTGGTGCTCGGTGGCAAAGGTAGAAAGCGCGGTGCGCGCGGTATCGGTCATTGCCAGCCCGGCTTTGTGGTAGATGCGCTCGACCATGCCCACGTCGTCGCGGATGAGCTGGCGAAACGGCACGTCGATGGACTGCGCCGCGGGATAGGCAGCGCGATCGCGCACACAGGCGCGCAGGAGATGCTCGACCCGGTCGCTCCAGTAATCCAGCAGCTCCGTGGTCATGACGCTTTTTCGGCTCATGCGCTGTCCGTAGGCCAGCATGGTGACTGAGGATTGGATCACGTCCACCGGATCCCGGTGGGTCACCGCCACAGTGGCATCCGGAAAGACCTTGCGCAGCACGGGTAACTGCTCCAGATGCTGCGGACATTTCAGTACCCAGCGTGTCGGCAGCGGGGTATCGCGTTGCTGCCAGGTGAGCAGCTTCAATACATCGCGCATGTACGCGTAATGAGGCGTCTGGTCTTCCCGGTAGTAATGGTCGCGCCAGCGCGGGGAAAAACTCAGCCACTCATAATTGTAGGACGCGAAATTCGGCCCCATCAGCTCCAGTTCCTCGTGGATATGATCGGGGTTCATCGGGTGCATGGCGGCAAGGTGAGGCGTCATCAGCTGCATGTTCTGCCAGGCCTCCTCGCAGCGCTGGTAGCGCGGGTCGATAGCGGCCTCGCTATCGGCTTCACTGGGCAACGGCACCGGCTCATAGGACTCCCACAGCGGCAGGGCGCGCAGGCGTGGATCGGCCGCCATCAGGTTCAGCAGGTGCGTCGTTCCGGAGCGTGGCAGGCCGGCGACGATGATCGGCTCTTTGATCTGGATGTCGTGGATTTCCGGATGCCGCTTGAACGTGTCGTGGATCAACAACCGGCTCGTTGCATGTTGCAGCAGTTTGCCGCGCAGGCTCATGCGGCCAATATTGGTCAGGCCGCCATCACTACTCCATTCATCGCATAGCAGTTGCAGGCGCTCATGGAAGTCCATCGCGCCCCAGTCCTGCAATCCTGTCTTAACCTCGGCTTCCGCCATGATAGAGGCCGGGGTGAGGTCCACCTGCAGGGAACGCGTGTATTCGTGCGCTGCACGCTGCGCGTCGGTGAGGACGGGGTGCGCGAGGTCGTCAATAGTGATATCGGCCAATTGCATCGACTCCTTGTACGAATTGTGTGCGGTCTACTTGAATTGCAACGATGGGGTGTCTGTGCCCTTGAGGCTCTTGATCCGGCTTTCCAGCCAGCCCTCGAGCCAGAAGTTTCCGGTGTGGGCAAACTGCCTGGCATCTGCCAGCAAGCCCTCGTGCACCGCTACCGCCAGTGTGCGCGCATCTTCATTGGCTGCGTCATGGTGAAGCAGGATATCGAGAAGATGCAGTGCTGCCTCGGGTTCACCCTGTGCATGCTTGTCACGGGCGCGCTGCAACAGGGCATCCGCTCCCGCCAGCTCCACCAGGTCACTGTGGATACGTTGCTGCGGCACGGCATACAACTCGGTGGTGGAGTCATGCTTGAACCAGCCCGCATAGTTTTCCCAGATGGCGCGCACACTCCAGCACACTGTGCCATAGCCCTGCCCTACCTCGTAGGCAGCGGGCAGCTCGATTTCCGCTTGCAGCGTGTGCAGGTCCTTGCCCGCGTTCATGCCGGTAACAACCTGGTCGTGCACGTAGAGCAACGCGTTGCGGTAGGCCTCGATCTCCTCGCGGATGACCTGCGCGCCCACAACGGGTTCGTGGTGGCCGTAGAGCAGCAAACTGGCATTGAGGTCGAGAACAGTCTGTGCGGCCGCAGCGCAGGTCAGTGCATCCCGGTAGCGATCGCCGCGGATAGTCACCAGGTTGGGAAAATGACCGAATGGGCAGCCGAACAGGTTGCCGGTCAATACGATACCGTGCTGCGGAAGCCATACCACCAGGGAATCGTTGGTCTCCGCACCTTTCGCCGCTATCAACTCGACCTCCAGGCCGCCAAGGGAGAAGGCGTGGCGGCTCTCGAACACCAGATCCGGCGTGGGGCGATCCTGGGCATTGATATCGGTGTAGCCGGCCTGCGCATAGCGTTGGAACACGCCCATGAAGTCGTCCTGGAAGCGGAACGCAGAGCGCGCATTGCGGAAGGTACCCAGGCGCTGGTCGTACTGCTGGTGCTCCTCGTTGCCCGCTTGCGCAATGTACTTCAATCCGGGATGACGGTCGCGAAAGAATTGCACGCCCCCCACATGGTCCACGTGGCCCTGGGTTGTTATCAGGTATTTCACATCGGTGAAGTTCGATAGCGACTGCAGGTTGTGCAGGTGTACGGGCGCCTCAAAGCCCATACCGCTGTTGATCAGAATGGCACCTTCGGGGGTTTCAATCAGATAAACGTTCGACGCCCCTTCGGACATGACGATAAAGTCGTTGACCCGCCGGTGGTTCTGGTCGAATTCTGCCGCGGCAGGCGCTACGCGGCGTGTTTTATAGATGGGTGTACGCATACTGGTAACCTCGTCGGGCAGCTAACCCTGCTTGTCATTATTTCTGGCAGTCCACAATAACCTTGACCGCTTCATCCGTTTTTTGCGCCTGGGAAAAGGCGCTGACAAACTGCGACAGGGGAAAGTGATGACTGATCATCGGGCGCACATCCACGGCGCCCGACTGGAGCATGTCCAGCACCTCAGGGAATTCCACGGGATATTGCGTGGCCGCCGTGATCACCAGCTCTTTCATCAACAGGTTGATCATGTTGAGCTCAACCGGCTGGAAATGCACACCCACCACAACGATACGGGCGCCTTTGCGCGCGCTCTCGCAGAGTTCAGTGAAGACCGCGCCAACTCCCGTTGCCTCGATAAACACATCGGTGGCCGGTTGGTCGCCGAGCAGCGGGTCGTTCGTCACCGTGCCATGCGTCCGGCGTAGAAACGCAGTCAGAGACTCGCTGCCCGCACTGAAAGTTTCCAAGCCCAACTCACGTGCCGTCCCCAGGCGGCGCTCGGAGAGGTCGGCAATCACCACACTCTCGGCGCCGAAGTATTTAGCCGCCACACCGGCCGCCAGCCCCACCGGGCCAGCGCCGAAGATCACGACCTTGTCGCCACGGCTCACCTTGCCCTGATTGGCGCCATGCATGCCGACCGAGAGCGGCTCCACCAACGCACCCGTGTCATAGTCCAGCCCTGGCGGCAGGGGCAGAATGCCTTGAGGGGCGGCGGCGGCGTTTTCGAACACAATATAGGGAGAGAATGCGCCTCGAAGACCGGAGCTGCCGATACGGTTTGCCGCGGCCTCGGGGTTGACCACCACCCGGTCACCCACCGCCAGATGCGCTACATTCGCCCCGGTCTCGACGATCTCCCCGGCAAATTCATGACCCAGCGCAAACGGGCTGACCGTGCCCGGAATGCCACCCAACTTTGCATAGGTAATGTCGGAGCCGCAGATACCGCAGCGCTCCACGCGGATCAGGACATCGTCCGGCCCCGGTCGCGGCATCTCGACGGTATCGAGCCTGACGTCGTTGGGGGCATGTATGCGTGCCAGTGGAATGGTTGTCATGGCGGCTCACCTGATTGGTCGCAGTGGGAAAACAGTATCGCCCAACCGCCCCGCCATGCAAATTTTAATGTGAACGCATTAATATGGTACGACGGTATCGTGGATTGTTGAACCGCCGACCGGGCACTACATCACTCCCACCTATTGCCAGGCGGGGGCTGCGTAGTAGGCCTGCAGGGCACAGACGACCTGCTCGACCATGCGGCGCCGATCAGACAACTCGTCCGGTTTATGGACAATGTCCTTCAGGCGATAGATATCCGCCAGCGAGTGAAACACCATGCCCACTGATAGAAAAGTGCGGCGGTTCGCTTCCGTTTTTCCCAGGTGGGAGAGCGCATCCGCGGCGATACGACGGTGCCTCGGGTCCATGGTCAGGGTGACCGGTGCTTTCTCAAGACCATAGATCAATGCCGTGTTCTGCACGGTCATTTGCGACAATATCTTGACGTAGTGAATGCCGGCTGTTTCGGCATCCATGTAATCGGCGATGGGTTGTACAAACACGCGGGCGGCGAGTGCCGGGCCGGAACAGGCCGTGGTGTCGACGCTGTCCATGAAGGCGGCGCGCAGTGCGTACACCTGCTGCGAGTGACGATCAATGATCGCCTGCAGCAACCCCTCGCGGTTGCCGAAGTGGTACTGCATGGCGCTGCGGTTCTTGTGTCCGGAGGCGGCCAGGATCTCGTTCAGTGACACGCTATCAATCCCCCGGCTGGCATAGAGCCATTCCGCCGTGGCTATCAGTGTGTCACGGGTCTGCGAGGATCGCTTGTGCTGTTTGTTGCCGGCGCTTGCTGTCATCGGGGTGTCGTCATACCGCTGCTTCGGATCGGCCGTGGCCATCAGTATAACGAGGCCTCCGGCGACAAGTCTCGCCTTCCGGGGATATACGCCGCTACCTGAACCCGTTTGGATGCCAAGTTTACGACAACCCTGCGCTGGGCTTAACTATTCAGCCTCCGCCGTGGTGACCCCCGCCGGTGCGCCGCTTAGACTGCGGCGTGACGACAATAAACCCGGGGAGGGAACCATGAGCACAGAGCGCCAGAAACTGAACAAGACCACCATGGGCATCAAGGAAGGCTTGCCGCTGGAAGCCACCGGCACCGACCTCGAGGGGCTGCGCCGCAATATTCAACAGTTGATGGACCTTGAGGCCATCAAGCAGCTCAAGCACACCTATTTTCGCTGCATCGACACTGCCAACCTGGAAGAACTGGCCCCACTGTTCCATCGGGATGTTGAGGTACACTTCAAGGGCGGCACCTACGAATGGAAGGTCGACGGTCGTGATGACTATCTGGCCAACATCGGTGGCGCCTTCAATGCCGGCACCATTGGTCATCACAACGGCCACCAACCGGAGATCCAGATTCTCAGCGCCACCGAAGCCACCGGCATCTGGTACCTGGCGGACCACATGTGGCAGCTGGACTACAAGTCGCTCACCACCGGCACGGCACTCTATTGGGACCGCTACGTGAAAGAAGATGGTCGCTGGCTCATTCGTGAGACCCGCTACGAGCGTCTCTACGAGATCAACGAGCCACTGGACGCGGTGCCTACCCTGAGTTCACACTATCTGGGCGTGCACGGCACCAAACCGGGCCACTGACCGACAGACTGATCCGGCGGCCGGGGGGCGGCGTAACAACACTCCAATCACGTGGGATCTCCCCATGAGCAACCCCCTCGCCGACAATGCACCCATTGCGCGGCCTTTTGCCCGCCAAATGACGGAAAAGGCGTGGTTCAATGCCCTCTGGTTCCAGACCACTTGGTTTTGTGCTGTGCTGGGTCAGGATGCGCTGCTGGCCGTCACCCTCGGACTGATCGGCCTGCATTTTGCGCTGGTGCCACAGCGTTTGCGCGAGCTCGGTCAACTGGCCCTGCTGGGCGGCATTGGCATGGCCGTCGATGCCGTCCTCAGCGCTGCAGGTATCTTCCAGTTCCCCGGTGGGGCCTTCCTTCCTTTGTGGCTTTGCTGCCTGTGGCTGGCGTTCGCCACAACCCTGGGGCGCAGCCTGGTGTTCTTCGCCACGCGCCCGTGGCTCACAGCCGCCGCCGGCGCACTGGTGCTCCCGTTCAACTACTATGCCGGTAGCCGCCTGGGTGCGGTGGAGTTTGGCTGGCCGCTCTGGCAGAGCCTGCTGCTCATGGCTGCCATCTGGTCGCTCGCACTGCCCACGCTATACTACCTGCAGCAACGCCTCTTTCAGGCCAAGGAGTAACTGCAACATGAAACGCCTGTGTACGAGCCTCTTACTCAGCCTTGCCTGCACGCTCGCCATATCGACCGCCGCCAGCAATACGCCTGTGGCAACCGCGACGCCGCCGGCGGAAAACCTGCAACTGGTGGGCGAGGCGCGTCTCAACGTAATGTTCTGGTCAGTGTACGATTCAAGGCTGTATACCGAAAACGGGCGCTACGAGAACGCCCAGCGACCGTTGCGGTTGGAAATCCAGTACCTGCGGGATTTCGCCGCGCAGGCGCTGGTAGAGCAGACCGGTGAGGAGTGGGACCACTTGCAGCTGTCCCATGAACGCCGCGACCAGTGGCTGTCGCAGCTCAGCAACCTGTGGCCGGACGTGGGCAAAAACGACGTGATTGCCCTGGAGATCGACACCGCCAACCGCAGCACCTTCTACTTCAACGGCAAGAAACTGGGCGTTATCGACGATGCTGATTTTGGTGAGCATTTCGTGGCCATCTGGCTCTCCCCGGACACCAGCCGCCCCGCCCTGCGCGAAGCGCTGATCGGCAGCCTCTAGCCTCCTCAGTTTTTGGGACTATCACTGAGCACGGGAAGATGTTGCTCCAGCCCTTCCAGCACCGCTTGCAAAGGCCCACGATTCGCCTCGATCAAGGCCGCTGCACATGCCCCCGTGAGCCGCCGCTGCTCCGCGTTGGCAAACAGCGCAAGCACCGCATTGGCAAGGCTTTCGGCCCCCCGTACCGCCACCAGCCCCCCGGCTTCCTCCAATGCCGCGTAAATTGCCTCGAAGTTGAAAACATGCGGGCCCGCCAGCACCGGCAGCCCCCAGGCCGCCGGCTCCAACGGGTTGTGTCCGCCGCGCTGAATCAGTGAGCCGGCCACGAAGGCGATGTCCGCGGCGCCGTAGAGTAGTAGCAGCTCCCCCATGGTGTCGCCGAGGTACACCTGAGCGGCGGCTATTGAGGGGGCAGACCGGCGCGTGAGGGTAAAACCCTGCGACTGCGCGCGCTGCGCCACGGCATCGAAACGCTCCGGATGACGCGGCACCAGCATCAACAGCGCGTCCGGCTGATGTTGTAGCACCTGGCGATGGGCGACAAGAATCTGTTCGTCTTCTCCATCGTGGGTGCTCGCGGCAATCCACACCGGCCGCGACTCTCCCAGCTGCGCGCGCAAACGCAGTGCCGCTGCTCGCAAACGCTGGTCGACAACAACATCAAACTTGATACTGCCGGTGACCGACACACGCTCGGGCGAGGCGCCGATGGCGCGGAAACGGCGCGCGTCATCAGCGCCCTGTGCGGCAATCCAGGCCAACTGTGCCACCATCGGGTGCACCAGCCCGGAGATACGCCGGTAGCCCCGCGCCGAGCGTTCGGACAATCTGGCATTCACCAGCACCACAGGAATACCCCGCTCTTCGGTGAGCCCGACCATGTTGGGCCACAGCTCCGTTTCCATGATCACCAGCGCCGCGGGACGCACACGGTCCAGGAAGCGCGACACGGCACCCGGTGTATCGTAGGGAGAGTAGGCGTACTGCACGCGATCGCCGAACAAGGCGCGCGCGCGCGCGGAACCGGTGGCGGTCATCGCCGTCATCAGAATCCGGCAGCCGGGGTGACGTTGCAGCAGCGCGTTCACCAAGGGCGCCGCGGCGATGGTTTCACCCACCGACACGGCGTGCACCCAGACCACAGGCGTCGGAGCTGGCGACACCCAACCGAGGCGCTCGCGCCAGTTGCCATGAGGCCCCGCACCGCCGCGACTACTCCACCACAGCTGCAGCAGCACAAAAGGCAGCGCGAGGCGGAACACGAAAGAGTACAACGCACGCAGCATGACGATTCCGATAACAGGCTCTGCGCCACATTCTACCCAAAGCTCGGGCCACCTGCTGTGGAACTATTCCCGCCTGCCCCTGCAGGGCTGCTAAACTTGAGCCCCGATTTCGTACAAGGTATGCCGCCACGTGAGCACGACACGGCAACGCACCCGTGATACGCAGTATCGCAGTTATCTGCACCCGAGGTGGTGGCCGACCTGGCTGCTGATTGGCCTGATGTGGCTGCTGGCGCGCTTTCCCCTGCGCGTGCAATGGTGGCTGGGCAAAGGTGTCGGCGAACTGGCCTATCGTATTCTGCCCAGGCGCCGGCATATTGCCGAGGTCAACATTGCGCTGTGTTTTCCCGAGCTCAGTCGCGAAGAACAGGTACGTCTTGCGCGGCGTGCGTTCCACTCGAACGGGGTGGGAATTCTCGAAATCGGCCTCGCCTGGTTCCGCAACCCTGCCGCCTTCCTGCCTGCCACGCGTGTGCACGGCCTTGAGCATGTGACCCGCGCGCTGGAGAGGGGGAAGGGTATCCTGGCGCTTGGCGGGCACTACAGTTCGCTGGACCTGTGCGGCACGCTGGTGACCCGATTTGTCGAGGCTGATGTCATGCAGCGCGACCACAACAATGCGCTGCTTAATGCGGTGATGACGCGCGCGCGCGAGCGGCACTATGGTGTTGCGCTGTCGGCAAAGGACCTGCGCGGCCTGCTTCGCCGGCTGCGCGAGAATCGCACGATCTGGTATGCCACCGACCAGGACTACGGGCGCAAAGGCATCGTATTTGCCCCCTTCTTTGGCGTTGAGACTGCATCGATCACGGCGACTTCGCGTATCGTCGAGCGCAGTGGCTGTGCGGTGCTGCCCTTCAGTCACTTCCGTCGCACTGATGCCGTGGGCTACGATATCTACTTTCACCCACCACTGGAGAATTTTCCCACGGGGGATGACATCGCCGATGCTGCGCTGATCAATGCCACGATCGAACAGGAAGTGCGCCGCCACCCCGAGCAATACCTGTGGATGCACCGGCGCTTCAAGACACGCCCCGCTCCGCAGGACCCCGACCTCTACCGCAGGGATGCATAGCATGCCTGCGCACAGGGTGGTAGCGTTTACCCCCGCGGGCACTGGTGGGGCACTCGATACATGGCATTGACACGCGCACGTCTACTGATTGGCCTGATTCGGCTGGTGGGCAAACTGAACCTGGCCATGGCACAGCGCATCGGCGCCCTGCTGGGCGGACTGATAGGGCGCATTCCCAACCGCTCCAACCGTGTGACGCAGATCAACCTGGCGATTGCCTACCCGGAGCTGGGCGAAAGCGAGCGCAAACAGCTGGCGCGTGAGAGCCTGGAGCACACAGGGCGCGTCGCGATGGAAATTCCGCTGATCTGGGAGTGGCCGGTAGAGCGTTGCCTGGGCCTGGTGCAGGAAATCGAGGGCGAAGAGCTGCTCACAGAAGCACGAGCGAGCGGCAAGGGCTTGCTCCTGCTCGCGCCGCACCTGGGCAACTGGGAGCTTTGCGGCCTGTATTTCTCTTCGCGCTACCGAATGGCCGCGCTCTACAGCCCCCCATCACTGCCCGGATTTGAAGCCTACATGACAGCGAGTCGCAGCCGACACGGCTCGGAACTGGTACCGGGAGACCGACGCGGCCTGGCGCGCCTGATCAGCCTGCTGCGCGAGGGAGAGGTCTCGGGCATTCTGCCCGACCAGAGCCCGCGCGCTGCCGGCAGTGCCTATGCCCCCTTCTTCGGCATGGACGTACGCACCATGACGCTGGTAAGCAAACTGCTGCAGAAGTCTGCTGCTGTGCCGCTGATGACCTGGTGCCAACGCCTGCCCGACAGCCGCGGTTTCCGGCTGGTGGTGCGTCGCTGTGAGGACGGCATCGCCGACCCGGACCCCGTTGTGGCGACCGGCGCGCTCAACCGTTCCGTGGAGGCCTGCGTACGCGAGGCACCCGCCCAATACCAGTGGGAGTACAAACGCTTTCGCCACCGCCCGCCCGGCCAGCCGGACCCGTATCGCCAAGCCCCCTGAGGCCCTGTGTTAAACTCCCCGCTCCACCAGCCGGAACCCCGGGGCCGCATGCGCCACTACCTGTTCTTCGTCAACCAGCCCTACGCCTACTCCATTCTGCGCCCGCTGCAAGCTGAAATCCGCCGTCGCGGAGGCCAGGTTGCCTGGTTCGTTGCCGGGTGCAGTAGCGCGCCGCTGCAGCCTGATGAACACCTGCTGTGCACAGTCGATGAGGCGCGCGCCTACCCTGCGATGGCCACCTTTGTACCGGGCGACTGGGTGCCGCACTTTCTCCCCGGCATCAAGGTGGAGGTTTTTCACGGCCTGGCGCGTAACAAACGTGGGCACGTCACCGAAGACGCCAGCGATCACTACACGATCCGCGGCTGGTTTGACCTCTACTGCACCCACGCCGCCACCGACACCGCGAAGTTTTCCGCGCTGGCCGCCGAGCACGGTCACTTCCGTGTGAGCCGCACCGGCTGGCCCAAGCTGGACCCCCTATTCAGCGCGGGCGCACCCGCCGGGCCGCGCCTGCGCGCCACGGATGAGCCCCCGGTGGTATTCTTCGCCTCCACTTTCAGTCGCAATATCACCTCCGCACCGGCACTGGCGGGGGTTATCGGAAGGTTGGCGACAACCGGCAAATGGCGCTTCATCGTCACCCTGCACCCGAAAATGGACGCAGAGATCGTCCAACGCTACCGCGACATGAGCGGGCCTAACCTGCGCTTCGTGGAAAGCAATGCAGATTTGCTGCCGCTGCTGCCCGAGGCCGACGTCATGCTCTGCGACACCTCTTCCATCATGTTCGAGTTCATGTTCCTCGACCGGCCTGTGGTCACTTACCGCAGCCGCATGGCGGGACCTTACCTGTTGGATGCACAGGACGTGGAAGCGGTGGAACCGGCGCTGGCGCAGGCGCTGGAACGGCCCCCTGCACTGCTGGATTCCGCGCGCGCGCTGTGCGAGGAACTCCACCCCTTCCGCGATGGCCGTTCCAGCGTGCGGGTGCTGGACGCCGTGGACGAGGTGCTGGCCGCCGGGCCCGCCCCCAGAGCCAAACCCCTGAACCTGTGGCGAAAACTGAAAATGCGCCGTCGCTTGCGCAAAGCCCTGGCGGTGACTGCTCAGTGAGCGCCGTAGCGCGGGCGATCCCGCGTCCAGAGGCCAGCATATTTGTTAAAGCTCACCTGGGCGTAGAGCACCGCAGACAGAAAGCCCACCTGCCCATCGAGAAAACCCAGCCGCAACAGATACACATGGATAAAGGTCAGCACGCCCCGAGCCGATGGGTACAGCAGGGAGCGCACGCGCTTGCCCTGACGGTGTTTCTCCTGCGCCCCTAGCCAGGCGTACTGCGCGCCCTTCTGCAGGGCGTGGCCGAAATCCCGATGTGTAAAGTGCAACAACCGTCCCCGCAGGGTGCACACACGGCGACCCTCCGGCAGCAGGATTTTCTCGTGCACCAGGGCGTCGGAAAAGCGTACCCCGGCGCGCCGGAACAGCCGCAACGGCGCGCGACCACTGCGGCCGAAATCCAGCCGGGTACCGTAGATGGTTACCGCCCAGGGCAGGCAGTAGGCATCAGCAGCTGGCGCCGCCAGCACGTGATTGATTTCGGCCACCAGCGCGGGGGTCAGGCGCTCGTCAGCATCAATCGACAACACCCAGTCGCCGCTGGCACGCTCCAGCGCACGTTGTTTCTGTATGCCGAAGCCGGGCCAGTCGGTCTCGAAAACGTGGCTTGTATGCTCACGCGCAATGGCCACGGTAGCGTCTTCGCTGCCACTATCGACCACGATAATCTCATCCGCCACACCCGCCACCGAGGCGAGGCAGGCGCCGATATGTTCTTCCTCATTCTTGGTGATAACGATTACCGAGACGCGCACGCTGCGCTGCCGCTGGCAGGCACGGCGCAGTTCTGTCACCAGCGCCGCACCACAGGCAGCCAGCGTCAGCAGATAGACCGTGATAAACAGGCTGCGGGAAAACACAGCTTCGGTCAGACCAAACGCCGCGTAGCCTACCGGCAGCAACACGCCCACCGAGGCTACAAAGGCGACCGCCGGCTCCGGTGCGCGCAGATGGCGGGCAAATACCGTTGCCGGTATCACCAGCAATAGCAACCAGCTCAGCCCCCCGAGCAGGCCGCGGGTGGCAAGACTTTGCAGCAGGTCGTTGTGCGCATGACTGGTACAGCAGTCCAGCACGAAATCGGGTTGCGGTAACGTGCCCGCAACCGCCGCTGCCTCTACCGCATCGTGGTAAGCATTCAGACCCCCACCGAGCCACGGGTGGCCCACAAACTCATCCCAGGCAATCTGCCAGATAGCCAGCCGCGATGTGGTCTGCACATCGAACTCACCCGCCTGCAGGCGGGTGACGGTTTCCAGAAAGCGGTCATTGCCGGCGACAGTGAGCGTCAGAAAGGCCAGCCCCGCGAGTACGGCCAGCACGCGCTGACGCGCACTCATCAACGGCAGCAGCACGGCCAGCAACAGGGGCAACGCCAGCAGGTTGCTGCGGGTTTGGGTGAGCAGCGCGGCGACCAGTGCGGCTGCCGCCAATGCGAGCGCCAGGCCGGTATAACGTGGCTGCTGCAAACGCTGCCAGTACAGCGCGGCGGACAACAACACGGCAGCTGCGAGCAGCGACAGGTTGCCGAGCGTAATGGGGTTCAACCAGAGACCCGCCCGCAACGGCTCACCCGGCGAAGGCGGCCCACTGAGCCACATGCTCGCTGCGGCATGCACAGCGGCACCCAAAGCCATCAGCGCAAAGCCCGCAAGCAGGTGACGGGCGCCCAGAGTCGACCAGCACAGCGCCAGCACCAGGGGCCAGAACAGCAACAGGCGGGCCGGCCCATCGAGCTCCTTCAGCGCGCGGTAATCAAAACCGCTGGCGAGCCAGAAGCACAGAAAAACCACAACGGGAAACCAGCAGGCAAAATGCAGCAGGCGCAGCTCCCGCGGGCGCTCCCACCCGCTGGCGTAGAGCTGTCGGCGCAGCGCGGGCAACGCAGCGGCCAGTGCGAGCAGAAAAACGGCGGCGGACAACAGGCTGGAGTAGAGCAGGGAACCGGCAAGCCCGGCGACTGCCAGGCCCGCCAGCAGTTGTTGGCCTCGTGCCGATGAAATCATTGTGTATACTCTCGTCGATCTGCGTGGCCATTGTGGTAAACGCCGACCCACCGGGGCCGCCAACCGCGCCGTTACTATAGCGCAGGTGCTCCCGCGGATTCCAACGCCGACACAGGACCCGGCCCATGAAAGCACTTTGCATTACCGATTGTGCCGATCGCCCGGAGACGGAGTTGTTCATTCGCCTCGCCCAGCGCATGGAGCAGTTCACGGTCATGAGTAACCCGGCGGGGCGCTACCACGGCCTGCTCCTCGACGCGGGGCTTCAGGTGATTCCCCTCAAAATCATCGGCCGCTTCGACCGCGCGGCCACCGCGCTGATCCGAGAGACGGTGTACAAGGGCGATTACGACATCGTACAGGCATTCAACTCGCGCGCCGTGACCTGCATGCTGCGCGCCGCGCGTGGCCATCGTGCGCGTCTGCTCGCCTACCGCGGCGTCACAACCGGTGTCGGGTATGGCAAGCCGGAAGCCTGGATGACCTTCCTCAACCCGCGCCTTGACGGCATCATGTGTGTTGCTCATGCCATTCGCGACGCACTGCTTGACGTGCGTTTCCTCTGGCTGCGATTGCCACCCGAGAAGCTCAAGGCAATCCACAAGGGGCACGAGCTTGCCTGGTACAACGTGGAGCCGGCGGAGCTGGCTGACCTTGGCATACCTCAGGGAGCAAAAACGCTGTGCTGCATCAGCCGCAACAGCGCCAAAAAAGGGGCACTCACGCTGCTGGAGGCGTTTGACGCCCTGCCGTCAGCGCTGTGCAGTCATCTGTTGCTGATTGGCTCCGTAGACAGCAATGCCGCGGTTCGCGAGCGAGCCTCACGCTGCCAGCACCCCGAGCGCATACACTTCACCGGCTACCGCAATGACGTCACCCGGATACTCAGCGCCGCCGACCTGCTGGTATCGGCCTCGGAAAGCGGTGAGGGCCTGCCGCGGGTCGTCATTGAAGCCATGGCCGTGGGAACGCCCGTCGTCGCCACCGATGCCGGTGGCACCCGGGAGCTGGTGGCAGACGGAGAAACCGGTTTGCTGGTGCCGCAGCGCAACGCCCCTGCACTGGCAACCGCTATGCGCAACGCGCTGGAGGATTCCGCGGCTGCGGCGCAGCGCGCTGACAACGCGCGCCGGCGCATCGAGCGCGAATTCAACGCCGAGCAGACGGCGGTAAATACCTATGCCTGGTATCAGGAGCGGCTGGCTGCAGCCCCGTAATAATCCAGATACCAGTCGACAAACCGCGCTACGCCTTCGGCAACGCCGGTACGCGGGGCGTAGCCGGTAAGCTCACGCAGGGCACTGACGTCGGCATACGTCTCCGCCACATCCCCCGGCTGCATCGGCAGCATGTTCTTCTCTGCGCTGCGCCCCAGACGCTGCTCAAGTAGCTCGATAAACTCCAGTAAGTGCACCGGACTCTCACAGCCGATATTGAAGATACGGTAGGGTGCGCTGGAGGTTGCAGGATCAGCCGCCATGGCATCCCACGCCGGATTCGGCTCAGGGGGCCTGGCCAGCACGCCGAGAATTCCGTCGACGATGTCGTCGATAAAGGTGAAGTCACGGCGGTGCTGTCCGTGGTTGAATACGTCCAGTGGCTCCCCCGCCAGAATCTTGCGGCAAAAAATCATCGGCGCCATATCCGGCCTGCCCCATGGCCCGTAGACAGTAAAAAAACGCAAACCGGTTGTCGGCAGCTGGTACAGATGGCTGTAGGAGTGGGCCATCAACTCGTTGGCTTTCTTGGTTGCGGCGTACAGCGACACAGGGTGATCCACGCTGTGGCTGACGCTGAAGGGCTGGCGGGTATTGCTGCCATAGACCGAGCTGCTGCTGGCGTAAACCAGGTGCTCTACCGGAAAGTGCCGGCAACATTCCAGCATGTTGCCAAAGGCCACCAGATTGGAGGTCAGGTAGGCCTGTGGGTGTGACAACGAATAGCGCACCCCGGCCTGTGCCGCCAGGTGAATCACGGCATCCGGGCGAAAGTGGCTGAACCACTCCCGGAGGCGCGTCGCATCCGAAAGACAAAACAGCGCTTCACTGAAACCGGGCTGACTGCGCAAGCGCGCGAGACGGGCCTGTTTCAACGTGACATCGTAGTAATCATTGAGATTGTCGATGCCGGCCACTTCGTGGCCCTGTGCCAACAACTGCAGTGCCGTTTCACACCCAATGAACCCGGCGGCGCCGGTCACCAATACTTTCATCGTCTCTCCTGACGCCTTTTCATCACTCGCAGGCCGCCTGATACCCGCGCAAGAGGTCTGCCCAGAGTGACTCGCGCTGCCGCTCTGACAACTGCACACAGCGCTTCACAACCGAGCGCTGCAAACGGTCGAGATTGGCCTGCTGCCAGCGGCGTGCCGGGGGGCGCAGGCGGCAGCGGTCGAAATCAATCAGCCAGATGCCCTCTGGCGTGTGCAGCACGTTGTCACAGTTCAGGTCCACATGGTCCAGGCCCGCCGCGTGAAACGCCGCCAGCTGCGCACCCACGCGCTGCCAGAGTTGCGGCTCCTGCAGTGCCGGAGATGCCGGTAACGGCACTGCCTCGGGGATGCGGCGCAGCAAAATGGCCGCGCGGCAGGTGAACAGGCCGCTGCGTTCCGCCAGCGCTGCCACCGGTTCGGGCACCGGCAACCCCAGCTCACGCAGGCGCTGCAGCAACCGGAATTCCCGCAGCGAGCGACAGCGACGGAAACCGGTAAATACGTAGCTGCGGTGCGCTATACGCGCCATGAAGCCACCACGCAGATACTGCCGCAACACCAGTTCACCAATATCGGCATCCACAAAACTGGCACCACCACGCCCACCAACCGCTACCGGACGCGCGCGCTCACCCCAGAACTGCGGGTCCAGCCAGGCCGCCTGTACGCCGTCGATCGCCGGATTGCACAGCAGCAGGGAGCCATCCCCGGAAACAATGTGCTCTGTCACGCCGCTCACGGCCGTCAACGTCCTCGGTACCAGCCACCGTAGCCGACGGCAGTGGTGCAGACCGCGGCGGGCGACTCGGATAGAATGCGCGCAGTGTAGCAATGATGACGCACAGAGCTCTACTGCGTCTGGACTCCGCCATGTCGTCAACACCACAATCCATTTGTCTGCTGCGCCTGTCGGCGCTGGGCGATGTCACCCACGTGGTGCCCGTTGTGCTGAGCCTGCAACAACAGCTGCCGGGCGTGCGCCTGACCTGGATCATCGGCAAACTCGAGGCGCGTTTGCTAGGCGACCTGCCCGGCGTGGAGTTCATCGTGTTCGACAAGCGCGCCGGCTGGCGTGGTTACCGCGAGCTCTGGCGCAGCCTGCGCAGCCGGCGCTTTGATGCGCTGCTGCACATGCAGGTGGCAGCGCGCGCCAATCTCGCGTCCCTGTTGGTGAGGGCCCGCCTGAGGGTTGGCTACGACCGCGCGCGCAGCAAGGATGGCCACGGCCTGTGCATTAACCGGCGCATACCGCCCGCACGTAGCCAACACGTGCGCGACTGTCTGGCGAGTTTTCTGCAACCTTTGGGCCTGCAGCCTGCGGCGCCGCGCTGGGAGATTCCGCTGAGCGAGCAAGACCGCGCATTTGCCCGGCAGCACCTGGCACAGGACCGGCGCAACCTGGTCATCAGCCCCTGCTCCAGCCACACTCTGCGCAACTGGCCGGTGGCACACTACGCCGCACTCGCCGATCACGCCATGGACACGCACGGCATGCACGTCATTCTGGTCGGCAGCCCCGCACCCTTCGAGCGTGAAACCTGTGCCGCCATTGCCGTCGCCATGCGCAACACCGCACTCAACATCTGTGGCCAGGACACACTGAAACAGCTCACTGCCCTGCTGGCGGAGGCCGACCTGCTGGTGGCGCCCGATACTGGTCCCGCACATATTGCCAGTAGCATGGGGACCGACGTGCTGGGCCTGTTCGCCGCGAGCAACCCGCTTCGCTCAGGCCCCTACAACTCCCTGCACTGGTGTGTGAACCGCTATCCCGAGGCATTGAGGCAATTCCGCAGCAGCGGTGTTGATGAGGCCCGCTGGGGCACCAAAGTGGAAGTGGCAGGAGCGATGGAGCTGGTGACTGTCGCGGATGCGACGGCGAAACTGGACCAATGGGTGCAGGCCCATTCCGCGCCAGCGGTCTAGCGGTTGGCTATCAGGTTGCGCGCCAGAGCACCGCTGGCAGCTGCGCGCCTGCCACTCGACTGCCTGCGCTACTGCGTATAATCCTGATAGGACTTCTCTTCCACAAAGCGTGAACCCAGCGCCAGGTTGATCGACTTCTTCAGAGCTGCACGTTTGTCGTTGGTAAAGTAAACCGAGCGCGCCAGCTCAATGAACGTGGCACCGAAATCCTGTGCACGTTCACAGTCGCGGATATCGTCCTCAATCACCCAGAGCGACTCGTTGACCGCCTTCAGTTGTGCCCGCAGCTCAGCAATGTGCGACTCATCCGACACAGCCGCCGACCAGATACCGTTCAGGGCTTCCAGCTCGGTGACGACGTTGGCGTTCTTGGCGGGATCGCTGATACGCTCGGACTTGATTTCCAGAATGGTGATCTTGTCCAGCACTTCACCGAAGGAGACGGGAACAGTTATTACATCAGTCATACACTCACTCGCTTGGCAGAGAACAGGTGCACCGCTCATCGCGATGCCCGATCGCGGTATTCTATGCCAAGCGGGAGCCAGACCATAGATACCCTGGCGTAGATGCCACCGTTCTGAAGCCCCGTGGGGCTGATTATTCGCGCACCAAGCGGAGCAAGCGCACATCCACACGCAGCCGCAGTGCAGTCAACGCCAGGGCGGCGGCTCGTCCCTCCGGGGACGCGCGATGCATGTGTGGCGTCATGGCCAACAAATCCGCAATCACCTCGCCACCTTCCAGCGCCACATCGAACTGCACCGTTTCCTCAGCCTGCAGTGAAAAACCCTCGGGAATCACCCGCCTCGCCACAGGCGATGGTTTCAAGGCGGGGTAAATGACTTCGCGCAGTGCCTGCAGGTGCGCCGGGCCGGCCTCCGCAATGACCAGCTCACCCGCTGGCTTGAGCGCACGTGCAAATTCCGCATAAACGGGAAATCCGAACAAACAAAGCAGCCTGTCCACACTGCTGGTCGCGATGGGCAGGCCGGCGTTACTGGCCACCATCCATGCCATGCGCTTGTCATGCCGCGCCGCCTCCTGCACGGCCCACTTGGAAATATCCACGCCACCCAGTGTCAGCGGCTGCGCCCCACCGGCTGCCCGGGCCAGCTCACGCAGGTAGTAGCCCTCACCGCAACCGGCATCAATGCAGCTCAGAGGCGCGGTAGTGGACGCGGATTCCAGTGCCTGCTGCGCAACCGCGGCAGCCAGCGGCTGATAATGTCCCGCGTTGAGGAAACGCGAGCGCGCCGCGACCATTGCCTGACTGTCACCCGGGTCGCGCGAACGCTTGTTCTGCACAGCGAGCAGGTTGACGTAGCCGCGCCGCGCGATATCGAAACTGTGCCCGCTAGGGCAGCGCCAGCTCGCGTGGCTGACGGTGAGCGGCAAGCTGTCCAGCGGGCATATCAGATCGTTGAAAGGCGTGATCACGGGGGTAAATCTCTGCTGCGTGGCGTCCCACAATTGATAAAGCGTCAGATGCTAGGTCTGCTGGGCTACGAAATGCCGACTCGCCAGCCAGCGACGCCAATCGGCGTCCAATCGGGATAGCCCGCCAGGGTATGCCTTATCAAGCGCATGCAACACTGAGAATGGCCGACAAAAGTGTGTTTCAACCTGACGTACCGTACTCTGCAATGCATGCATCCCCGGCGAACCCTGCAAAAGGAAATGTATCAACGACCAGGCTATCGCGTAGTTTCGCTCGCGGTGCTCACCGTACCATTCCCGTCTGTCGATCGACAGGTATGCATGCAAGGAAGGCAGTACCTGAGACCGCAGCAAACGAATATGGACCTCATTGGGATAAACCGCACCTGTCTGATCACGCACCTGCATGGTTTCGAAATATTCTGCGAGCCCCTCGGTCAACCAGGGTGGGGTGGGACCAAGGTGACTCGCCGTAATGAGATGCGATACCTCATGATAAGTGACCCTGAGATTGCGCGCCGGCTGCGCGGGGTCCGCTTTTACGAATGCTTGATTGCTGCGCATACTGTAGAACCCCGCGATAGGAAACGTATCGCTTGAGGTGCTGGCGCGGTAGGCGGCAAATCGAGCTTCGTCAGCGACGAGCAAGACATCGATGCGCGCCTGCTTCAGTTTGTTACCACCCAAGAGAAAGTGCCACACATCGTACATGCGCTTGGACCCCGCTGCGACTTTGCCGGCAAAATCGACAGGGAGCTGCAGCCCCTCGGGCATAAGTCGGTAGCTGAAATCCTGTGCCGACAATCGCATGTCCAATACCGTCGCGATAACGCCTTCCGGGCGTTTATCGGACATATGGGTCAGCCCGTTGGCGTCTTTCCATCGATATACCAGATTGGGGTCGGTGTCCTCCCTGGGGCGGGTGGGTGGCCGTGCACAAACCTGACGATCATTTACCGTATGATCATATCGGCTGGGGTGTGCTTGACTCTGAAAAGGTGGCAACGCCCCGCCCCTCTCAGAGGATAATACCGTGTGCTCACCTCGTTTTGGGTCAAAGCCATTAACACGGGCGAGCGGTTCTACCAGTGCCTCCCAGAACTTTAAAAAAGACACATCAGTGCCGCCCTCCAGCGCAAGCGCCAGCAGCACACTAGCCAGGAAAAATGCGCACAATAGCAACCAGAAGCGACTGCCACTCATGCTGCGCGCGAGGCCTCATCAGGCAAAATCACTGCCACCGGAATGTCCCGGAGAGCTCCCCGGCCTGTATTTAAACGGGCAAGCCTGGAGGGACTTTCGGATTCGGACCGTACTGGTTGTCACCCGACTCACTGTCCAGCAGCATGAATACCAGTAGCACAAGGAATCCCAGAATGGGAATCAGGGCCAACAGCAACCACCACCCAGAGCGACCGGTATCGTGCAAACGACGCATGGCCACCGCGATTGAAGGAATGAACACCGCCAACGCATAGATGCCCCCCAGAAGCCCAAGGCCGGCATCTTCGCTGTAGGTTCCCGTTATGCCGTCAATGACGCCCAGCGCGATACTCGCCAACAGGTTGAACAGCACGAAGTACCAGTATTCCTTGCGCCGCGCACGCCCGCCGAACATCGCGTACTTGTTTTTCAGTATGTCGAGATACCAGTCCATTCCCTTCCCCTTCTTGTCATCGTGATGCGTATCGTTACTCGCCGCTCAGTTTAGTCCAAATCGCCGGCAACGTATTCCGTCAGACGCTGCTCGGCCTCTTCCCCGAACAGGATTTCTGCTGCGCGACGCAAACCCGGTGCCTCGACAATCTCGTCGCGCCGCAGTACCAGTTCGATCTTGGAACGCCGACGCATGAAGTCCTCGAGCTTCACCACCATCTCGCGCTGTGCCGTCATCTCCATTTCACAACGGGTGTATTCGGCACGGCCTATCAACAGGCGGGCACAGCTGCGATCGGCGCGGATACGCTCCAGCAGGTGGAAAGCCGCCTGGCCATAGCGACGCCAGAAGCGTTCGCTCAAGGGTTCCGACGATGTGGGAGCGGTAAGTGTATCCAGCTGCATCAGCCGTGCCTGGCGCAAGTATTCTTCGTGCACCTCGGCAGGAGGCTCTCCGTACCAGCTGGCTTCAGGGTCCGGCACGCTGATCCCCAGTTTGACGAGTTCGGCAACCACTTCATTGCCCACGTTCAGGCAATCCGTGAGCTTGCCGCCAAGAATACTGATGTGCTGCCGCTCCCGGTTCACTTCCAGCACATGCTTGCGAGAAAGCTGCACCCAGTCGGCGCTGCCATCGTCGCCGCCCACGGCGAGTGGGCGCACTCCGCAGCGCTCTGAAATAATGCTGTCACGGGTCAGGGGTGGATTCATGTCCAGCAGGGCGTTGATATTCGAGAGAACGAAATCGCGGTCCTCATCGGTGACACCCACTTCCGGCGAGTCAACCCGCGTATCAGTGGTGCCCACGCAGGTACGGGAGCCCATTGGAATGAGAAAGAACAGGCGGCCATCGCTGGCAAAAAAAGTCAGCACCCGTTTGTTGTCGGTGACCCTGTCAACAATCAGGTGAATACCTTTGGAGAACACATGGTGGTGCCCGGTCTGGATGTCCGCCGCTTGATTGAAGGTGTCCAGCCAGGGACCCGCTGCGTTCACCAGCGCCTTGGCAGCAATCGTGAACACCTCACCGCTCACGGTGTCCCGCGCCTCCACCAGCCAACGCCCCTGCTCGCGCCGCAGCGACGTCGCCGCAACGTAGTTGGCCGCTACACAGCCATAGTCCAGCGCCTTGCGCACAAAGCCGAATACAAAGCGGGCATCGTTATCGTAGAGGTAGCAGTCGGAGTATTCCAGGCCACCGGCGGCTTGCCGGGTGTTGATAACGGGCTCAGTCGCCTCCAGTTTGCGAGCGCTCACATAGCGTGGCGGGGCCGTCTTGAAACGCCCCATGACCCAGTACAGGAGACTCCCCAGAAAAATCACCAGCGGCGGCCAGCGGAAGCCTTTCTGAATGGTGGTGAAAAAACGGATTTCCTTTACCGTGGAAGGGTAAGCGCGCATGAGTTCGTTGCGTGATCGGCACAGCTTGTTGACCAGCAGGAACTCGTAGCTTTCCAGATACTTGATCCCGCCCCAGGCCAGGTTGGATGACTGCGAGCTGACGCCGCTGGCAAAATCCTCGCGCTCAATCAGCGCCACGTTGACACCACGGCCCGCCAGCGCGGCGGCAGATACAGCACCATTGATGCCGCCGCCTACCACCAGCACATCAAACTCCTGGCCGGCGAGCTTCGCAAGGTTCGTCTGGCGCAGCGAAGTGGTCACTCCATAACCTCCTTGGACCTTTGGGATGGCAGCGCTGTACAGTCTTTCCGGGGGAGAAACCGGAAGCACCTCCGCCACCAGCATACGTCAGCTGCGGCCACCAGACCAAGCATCGCCTGCGCAAGCAGATTAGACAGAGGCCTCCTGCGGCGACATACTCGCTTGCTCACTCGATCAAGGACAAACAGGCATGACCGCAACAGACTGGCAACGCATAGAGCTCACCGCATTTGGCGGGCCGGAAAATCTGCGCCTGGTGACGGAGCACACACTCCCTGAGCCCGGCCCAGGGCAGGTGCGGGTGAAAGTTCTGGCGGCCGGTACCGGGTTTACAGACACCATTGTGCGCCAGGGACAGTATGTGGATGTGAAAGAAAAGCCGCCCTTTACCCCAGGTTACGACTGGGTGGGTGTGGTCGACGCGCTGGGCAGCGGTGTGAGCACATTCCAGGTGGGCGACACGGTAGCGGATATGCCAGCCATTGGCGGCTATACCCAGTATCTGTGCGTGGATGCAGACCAGGTTGTGCCCTGCCCCGCCGGCCTGGACCCGATTAAGGCCGTGTGCATGATGCTTTCCTACACCACAGCCTGGCAGATGCTCACCCGCGAATGCACGCTGCAACCGGGCGATGCCATCCTGGTCCACGCCGCCGGTGGCGCAGTGGGCACGGCGCTGCTGGAGCTGGCGCGCGAACTGAAGTTAACGGTGTACGGCACGGCATCGCAGAGCAAGCACGACCTGGTGCGCAGTTTCGGGGCCATCCCCATCGATTATCGCAACACGGACTTCGTCGCTGAAATTCAGCGCCTCACCCAGGGCAAAGGCGTACAGGCCGTATTCGACACCATCGGCGGCAAGTCCTGGTCGCGCTCCTACCGCTGTGTCGCAACAGGCGGCCGCCTGGTGGGGTTCGGCGCATTGCAGGTAACCACGGGGGACGAAAGTGTGCCCAGCCTGCTGTGGGGGTTTGCCAAGCTGCTGGGGCTGTGGCGCCTGCTGCCGGATGGCCGCAGCTCAAGCTTCTACAATATTCTCGGCCGCCGGAAAAAACTGCCTGATGAATTCCGCACGGACGTCGCCACCCTCATGCAGTGGCTGGGCGATGATCGCCTGCACCCTGCCGTTGCTGAAGTCCGCCCGTTGCGCGATGCCGCAGAAGTGCACCGGCTGATCGATGCCGGCGCGGTGGCGGGCAAGATTGTGCTGGACTGCCAGGGATAAGTGCCCGAACGGCAACCCGGATGGGCACTGTGCGATGCAAGAAAGCTGCACAGGGGTTTCCATACTTGCACTCGAGACGCCGCCAGGCAGGTGACAGCACTGGCTGCACGACACACAATAACCCCACTATAAAATGAGGGAACCAACCACCATGAAATACAACATCGACCCCGAGCTGCGCCCGATCCTCGACATGCTGCCAGCCTTCGACCTGAAAGACCCGGCCACTATGCGCGCCACCATGGACGCCATAGTGGGGCCTGCCAACGAAGCGCTGGACACCAGCGGCACGAGTATCAACGACCACCCCGTACCGGGTGAGAACGGCGCGCCCGATGTTACCGTGCGGGTGTATCGCCCGGAAGGTGTCGCGGGCGCCATGCCTGGGCTGCTCTACCTGCACGGTGGCGGCTTTGTGTTCGGCAACCTGGAAAGCGAGCATGCCACCTGTCTCGCCATAAGCCAGAACCTGCGTATTGTGGTCGTCTCGGTTGACTACCGGCTGTCTCCCGAGACCGCCTTCCCCGGGCCGCTCGATGACTGCTACGCGGCACTGACCTGGACGCGAGCCAATGCGGACACACTCGGCATCGACGTCAAGCGCCTCGGGGTCATCGGGCAGAGCGCCGGTGGTTGCCTCGCGGCTGCCTGTGCCCTGCGTGCGCGCGACGAGAACGGGCCGGCGCTGTGCTACCAGTTCCTTTCCATACCGGTCCTGGACGATCGGCTGGACACCCCCAGCATGCAGGCCTTTACCGACACACCTATCTGGCACCGACCCAACGCCGAGCAAAGCTGGGATTACTATCTGGGCGATGCACTGCGGCGTGGCGCGGACGATGTTCCCGCACTGGCCGCCCCGGCGCGCGCAGAAAATCTGGCGGGCCTGCCCCCGGCCTGCATCACCGTCATGGAATTCGACCCTCTGCGCGATGAAGCGCTGGTCTATGGCCAGCGCCTGCTGGCGGCGGGTGTGTCCACCGAGATCCATTGTTATCCGGGCACTTTTCACGGCTCCAGCATGGTGGTCGATGCCGCTCTCAGCAAACGGGGCGTAGCAGACATGTTCACCGCACTGGCCCGCGGGCTCTGCATCGACGCACAACACTAGCGAACTCGGGGGTCAGCCATGGATAAAAAGAAACTCTACCAGCCCCCACTGATGCCGCAGCTGCTGATTGAGGGCCTGAACCGCTATCACGACCAGCCCTGCCTGTTCCTTGGCGACAAAGTGGCGACCTACCGCGAAGTGCGTGAACGCACCAGCCAGCTGGTGCAGGCACTGCAGGCCACCGGCCTGGGTAAAGGCAGCCGCGTCGCCGTTATTTCCGGCAACCGCCCGGAGGTACTGGCCAATATCGCGGCGATGCAGCTCAACGGCTGTATCGGCACGCCGCTGCACCCGTTGGGATCACAGGATGACCACGCCTATGTGCTCGAGGCCGCGGAGATTGACGCACTGATCTACGACCCCACCACATTCGAAGAGCACGCCAGCGCACTGCAGCAACGGGTACCGGGGGTAAAACACCTGCTGGCTTTTGGCCCCAGCGCGCAGGGCACAGACTACCTGGCGCTGGCCGACAGTTTCGCGCCACAGCCTCTGGTGGCCCCCGACGTCAGCCCGGAGGATATCTCTTCCATCAATTTCACCGGGGGCACCACGGGGCGGCCCAAAGGCGTGATGAGCAGCTTTCGCGTCACCAGTTACATGACCCAGATACAACTGGCCGAATGGGAGTTCCCGGACGACCTGCGCATGCTGATTGCGACCCCGCTCTCCCATGCGGCCGCGGCGTTCTTCATTCCCGTGCTGCAGAAGGGCGGCGCGTTCTACGTCATGCAGGGGTTCAGCCCGGATGCATTCTTTGACATGGTGGAACAGCATCGCATCACCGCCACCATGCTGGTGCCAGTCATGCTGTACTTTCTGCTCGACTCGCCGCGCGCGCAGAGCACCGACATGTCCAGCATGCAGTCCATCTTCTATGGCGCCTCACCGATGAGCCCCGCGCGCCTGCGCCAGGCCATCGAGCTGTGGGGGCAGGTGTTCTACCAGTTCTTCGGCCAGTCGGAGGCACCGATGGTGGTGGCCAATATGCGCCGGCAGGAGCACGACCTGAGCAAACCCGAGCGTCTCGGTGCCTGTGGCCGACCCTCCCCGTGGGTGCCGCTGGCCCTGCTGGATACCGAGGGGAACCCGGTGGCAAACGGCGAGCCTGGTGAGATCTGTGTGCGCGGCCCGCTGCTCATGACTGGCTACAAGGACATGCCCGAGGCCACCGCTCAAGCCTTCGCCGGCGGCTGGTTGCACACCGGGGATGTCGGGCGCCTGGACGCAGATGGCTTCCTGCACATCGTCGACCGCACCAAGGACATGATTGTCACCGGCGGCTTCAACGTCTACCCCAGAGAGGTGGAAGATGTGCTCAGTCGCCACGCGGCGGTACAACAGGTGGCGGTTATTGGCGTACCCGATACGCAGTGGGGTGAGTCGGTCAAGGCAGTGGTGGTGCTGAAGCCGGGTATGACAGCTGACGACGCGCTGACTGCCGAGCTGAAACAACTGGTAAAGGACGCCAAGGGGTCGGTACAGGCACCCAAGAGTGTGGATTACGTGGATGACATTCCACTGACACCGGTGGGCAAACCCGACAAAAAAGCCGTGCGCGCCCGCTACTGGGACGACCAACAACGCAGCGTCAGCTAGCGCGCCAAGGCGTGCTTAGGTCGGGGGGCTACTACGTCGCCATGACCGGAGCACACCGGTAGCAATACCGGTACCCAGCAGGGTGATCGCCATGCCGGTCAATACCTGCAGGGTAATCGGCTCCTGCAGCAGCACAAAGCCCCACACCAACGCGCTTACCGGTACCAGCATGGTAACGGTGGAAGTGGCCGTGGCGCCCGCACTCGAGAGCAGGGAGAAATAGAGCAGCAGCGCTGCCGCGGTACTCACGGCACCGAGGCCCACGGCGGCGCCCCAGGCCATGCCGCTCACCGGCTCCGCAGGCCACAGCAGTACCCCGGGCACCAACAGAATCACGCCACTTGCAGCGCTGCTGCCCGCCGCCAGCACCCGGGTGGGGAGATGCGCCAGCCGGGTGCGCGAATAATTGCCCGCGAACCCGTAGCAGAGCGTTGCCGCCAGGGCAGACACAATAAACCAGCCATCGCCGCCGGCACTGAAATCCAGTCGCCCTGCAGACAACACGGCGACGCCGGCAAAGGCCAGTGCCAGTCCGAGTACCTGCCTGCGCACAATGGGTGTGGCAAAAAACGCCGCGCCCAACGCCGCGGTGCAGATGGGCGTGGCCGCATTGATCAGGGAGGTGACACCGGCCTCAAGGCGCAGCGTAGCCAGGGCGAGGAAGGAATACGGCAGTGCCGCGTTGGTCAACCCCACCAGAAACAGGGGCCAGGCATGGGCGCGCACAAGCCGCAGGTAATCGCGGCGCCAGAGCAGCGGCAACAGCAATAGCGTGCCCAGCAGCATACGCACCAGAATCAGCGGCAGGGCATCGAATTCGGGCACCGCCACACGCATGAAGATAAAAGAGAAGCCCCACAGCGAGGAGAGCAACAGCAGGCGCAGCGTGTCGGTCGTTGACATGACAGGTCCGCCGGAAAAACGCGCAGAATACGGTAGAAGTACGGGGATGAAAAGCACGCTGTCGCAGCTCGAACGCGTTTGCATCCAGCGCTGCCCCAACGCCGTACGCTGGACTTTCCGGCCACCAACGCCGAACATAGCCGACTCGCCACTTTCAGCCTGGAACTCCCAATGCTCGTAGCCAACCCCGAAAACTACGCTGGCCTTACCTACCCCTGGACGCGCGCCATCAATCCGGAATCGGGAGTGCCGCAGCAGGTTGCCGAGGGCGTCTACTGGGTGCGCTTCCCCATGCCCATGGGCCTGGATCACATCAACATCTGGCTGCTCGAGGACGGCGATGGCTGGGTTGTGGTCGACACCTGCCTCGACCTGCCGCGCTCACGGGAAATCTGGGAGACCCTGTTCAGCGGCTTCCTCAACGGCAAGCGCATCACACGAGTGATCTGCACGCACATGCACCCCGATCACGTGGGTCTGGCCGGCTGGCTGACAGAGCGCTTCGATTGCCAATTGTTGATGACACGGGAAGAGTATCTGATGTGTCGCTCCCTGGTGAGTGACACCGGCAAGCCGGCTCCCGAGGTGGCGATTCGCTACTTCAAGGCCGCGGGCTATAGCGAGGAACAGATCGACAATTATCGTCGCGCGTTTGGCGGCTTCGGTCGCGCCGTGTATCGCCTGCCCGACAGCTTCCACCGCCTCAAGGACCGTGAAACGTTGACCATTGGCGGGCGCTACTGGCAGGTGATAGTGGGCAGCGGGCACTCACCGGAGCACGCCTGCCTGTATTGCCCGGCGCTGAAACTGCTGATTTCAGGCGACCAGGTGCTGCCGCGGATCACGCCGAATGTCAGCGTATTCCCGACTGAGCCGGACAGTGACCCGCTACAGGAGTGGTTGCAGTCCTGCGCCCGCATTCGCGAATTGCTGCCTGAAGACCTGCTGGTCCTGCCCGCCCACGAAGCACCGTTTTACGGCCTGCATGTGCGCCTGACCCAGCTGATAGAAACGCACAAGAAGGAGCTCAACCAGCTCTACGATCACCTGTCCGAACCGAAGCGGGTCGTCGATTGCTTTCCCGCCCTGTTCAAACGCGAGATCACCGAGCATCACCTGAGCCTGGCCACGGGCGAAACCATCGCCCACCTGAACTGCCTGCGGCGACGGCGCCAGATCGATTTCAACACCGACGACGCGGGCGTGCGCTGGTACTTCCAGCTCCCTGAATCCATCGCCTTCGACTGAGCCGCAGGAGCGCGCCTTCGCACCATGTTGCAAGCACTGAGAGTCTGGGCCACGCGGCGCTACTACCGACACACCAACGCGCAGGCCTGGCACGGAAAGTTCACCGACGCCGCCTACAGCACCCTGCAGCTGCCGGGGCCACACGGGCAACTGCAGGCGCGGATGTACAGCAGCAAAGTCGGCGCCGGCAAACCCCTGATCATCTATTTCCACGGCGGTGGCTGGGTCATTGGCGACCTCATCAGCCACCACCCCTTCTGTCAGCAGCTACGTGAACACACCGGCTGCACCGTGGTCGCCGTGGATTACCGGCTGGCACCTGAACACCCCTGCCCTGCTGCCCTGCAGGACTGCCTGGCGGCTACCCACTGGCTGGCGCGTCATGCCGAGAGCATCGGCCCCAGCAATGGCAGTTTCGTACTCGCCGGCGACAGCGCGGGCGGCCACCTCGCCGCCTGCACCGGGCTGGCACTTGGCCCCGACCTGCTCGCGCGGCTGGCGGGGGCACTGCTGATCTACCCGGTCGTGGACCACTACAGCCACCCCTACCCGTCGCATATCGAGCGTGCACATGGACAGACCCTCACCAGTGGCATCATGCGCTGGTTCTGGGATACCTGGCTGGCGGGGCAGGGAGCCGAAGATGCAGCGGCCGCCGGTGCCCTGCTGGTAGGGCGCGACGACCTGCACACCCTGCCAAACTGCCTGCTGGTCACCGCCGAGCGCGATCCATTGCGTGACGAGGGGCGGGCACTGGGATCCGCCCTGGCAGATGCGGGTGTGCCGCTGACCCTGCAGCACTATGCAGACGCCGAGCACGGCTTCGCCTGTTCACAAGGGCCCGGCAAGAATTTTCAGCACTTTATGGCGCTGACCCGTCAGTGGCTGGACACACTGCACCCGACAGGGCGACGCTAAGACTGCCGCTACACCGTAACGGTCGGCGTGCACAAGCGCCGCTGCAGAGCCGGCGTGACTTTGGCTTCAGGCCGTGATGGCGCGCAGGATTCCCAAGGTGGCGTCGCGCTCCAGCAACTTGGGCACCGGATAGCTCTCACATTCCTTCAGCGCCAGGTCGGTGAGGTAGCCGTAGTCCTGCGGGCGGATACGGTCCGACGTTTCCGGCATACCCACGTCGGCGCGCAACTGCACGACCGCATCAATAAACTGGCCTGCCAGTCGCGCGGTATCCTGGCCGGTCTCACCAACACCGGCGAGCACGGCGAGCTCCGCCAGCGCCTGCTCGGACTCTGTGCGGCAGAAATTCAATACGTGCGGCAGCACCAGGGAATTGGCGAGACCGTGAGGAATACCGTACTTGCCGCCGATCTGATGTGCGATCGCGTGCACATTGCCCACGTTCACCTGATTGATGGCGATACCTGCGTAATAGGCGGCAAGCGCCATGGCATCCCGCGCTTCGCGGTTGCTGCCGTCGGCCACGGCGTCTCTCAGGTGGGCAAAGATCAATCGCACCGCCATGCTCGCATGGGCCTTGCGCGTGCCCCGGTCCCACACGCAGATGAACGCTTCAATCGCGTGCGTCAGTGCGTCCATACCCGTTGCCGCGGTGATCGGCGCCGGCATGCCGAGCATGAGATCAGAATCAAGGGCAACCGCCGCCGGCAGAAGAGGGGCTCCGGATATCACACCCTTTTCATGGCTGACGGAGTCGGAAATCACCGCGCCCATGGTCGCTTCGGAGCCGGTGCCAGAGGTGGTAGGGATAGCGTACAACGTTGGCACGTCGTGCTTGACCTTGCCAAACCCCACCCAGGTTTTCGGATCCTCCTCGCTGGTAGCAGAGGCGGCGATGATCTTGGCGGCATCAATGGAGGAGCCACCGCCAATTGCCAGTACCGCATCACAGCTGTGCTCGCGCATCAGCGCGCGGCCAGCGGCAACCTGGGCATAGGTTGGGTTCGGCTCCACGCCGTCATACACCACCACGGGCAAGCCCGCATCGGCCAGAGCTGCCGTGGCCTGATCGACAATACCAAGCTCACGCAGGGGTTTGTCGGTCACGACCAGCAGCTTGCCGGCCCCGCTGCGCACAATATGCCGACAGAGCTGGGCGGCACTGCCGGAACCGAGATACACCATATACGCCGGCGAGGGAGCGAGCCCCGCAAGGGTCTTCATCAAGAACAGGGTGAGGGCATGTTTGGCTTTGCGCAGCGACATTCTAGACTCCGGGTGATTGAGCTTTATGGTTATGCGAACAGGATTGCGCCAGCCAGTATGGTCAACTCAGCCATGAGATACCATACCCACGAGATGCCGATTGCCGGCCACACGCACTGCGTCGCGGCCCGATGCCTTGGCTTCGTACAGGGCCTGGTCCGCTCGCAACAGCAGGTCCTCTTTGTCGTCTTCGCCGTGCAGCTCGGCAATGCCGAAGCTTGCAGTCAGCGCAATCACCTGCCCACTCTCCAGCAGCGGCCTTTCCAGCAGCATCTGCCGCACTCGAGCAACCATGCGACCGGCGTCCTCGATACTGGAGTCGCCCATCATGATAGCGAATTCCTCGCCCCCCACACGGCCTATGGCGTCCTCGCTGCGCACACAGTCGCGCAATATTTGCGAGAAATGCGCCAGCGTTCTGTCGCCTACTGCATGCCCGTACCGGTCATTGATACGCTTGAAGTGGTCGATGTCCGCCAGGACCGCGGCCAGGGGACGCTGGTGGCGACGCGCACCGGCCATCAGCAGGTCAGCCGCGATCAGGAAACCGCGCCGGTTGCCAACCTGGGTCAACTGGTCGGTGATGGCCTGCAGGCGCAGCCGGTTGGACAGGTCGGTAGCAAGCAGGAAGATCACGGTCACGCCCATTGCCACAAAGAAAGTGGGCATAAACGCAAAGTTGACCAGGTTATAGGCATCCCGCTGTTGCGCCGTTGACTCTGCCCCGAATTGCAGGGCGACGATTGTCGCCAGCCCCTGGGCAAGGCCAAACAGCAGGTGCACACCGGCGGCCACGTATTGCGCAAGTCGCGGCTCCGGCCCGCACCGCTGCAGCACCCAGGCGACGTGCAGGAAGGCGACACAGGCCAACCCGGGGCCCAGGGCAACGCGCACATCGTCACGCGGCACAATCAGGGTAAACACCACCTGTGAGGCGGCAACCGCCAGCACAATCGCAACCAGCATCCAGGCGGGGGACACGAGGCCCAGCCTCACCCTGTGACCGAGGACGGCACCCAGCACCAGCAGGCACGACACTACATTGACGGCGACCCACCACCACTCGTAGGACGGCGCCGCATCGCGCATGAGATTCAAGCCGTACTGCAGTGCGGCGAGCAGAAACGCGCCACTCCAGATCAATGCGTGTTGCGGGCGCTCAAACAGGCGCCACCCGAGAAAACACGCTCCGGCAAACACCAGGCTCACCACGACCAGAGTCAATTGCAGCGCCTGCACAGCACTCAGGACCAAACTGACAGCTCCCGCCCCAAATCAAACACGCATAATTACCTGTACGCGTACAGGGCGCAAGCTGCTTCCAAGCCGAAGGCAGATCACCGCGCGGCCTCCGGTATACCGCGCTGCAACGCGGAAACCCAACGGTGGATCGAAAATATCGATCGGTTCTTGCGTTTTTTTTTAGTATGCCAATGATCCGCAAGCGCGTTATGGTGCAACTTCGAATGTTGCTATCCGCGGCATTCGCCGCGATTTAACTTGCATAACTACCCAGGAGGTTGCAATGCATACTAAGAAAATGCCTTTGCTGGCAGCGGTAGCACTTGCCGTGTCATCCAGCATCGCCAGCGCACAGCAGGCGCCCATGTCCAACCAGTTCTGGTGGCCAGAGAAACTCAACCTTTCGCCGCTGCGCCAGCACGCCGCGGAATCAAACCCGATGGGCGAGGAATTCGACTACGCAGCAGCCTTCAACGAGCTCGACCTGGATGCGGTGAGGAAGGACATTGAAGCCGTGCTGACCACGTCACAGGACTGGTGGCCCGCAGACTACGGCAATTACGGTCCATTCTTCATTCGCATGGCGTGGCACGCGGCGGGCACCTACCGTATCGCGGATGGACGCGGCGGTGCGGGCGGTGGCCAGCAGCGTTTCGAACCGCTGAATAGCTGGCCTGATAACGTGAGCCTGGACAAGGCCCGCCGCCTGGTGTGGCCGATCAAGCAGAAATATGGCCGCAGCATTTCCTGGGCAGACCTGATGACCCTTACCGGCAACGTGGCCATGGAGTCCATGGGCTTCAAGACCTTCGGCTTTGCTGGTGGTCGCGAAGATGACTGGGAGCCCGACCTGGTGTACTGGGGACCGGAGGATGAATTCCTCGCCGACGAACGCTACAGCGGTGATCGCAAGCTCGCCAACCCGCTGGCTGCGGTGCAGATGGGTTTGATCTATGTGAACCCCGAAGGCCCCAATGGCAACCCCGACCCGCTGCTGGCCGCCAAGGACATCCGCGACACCTTTGGCCGCATGGCGATGAACGATGAGGAGACCGTGGCATTGATCGCCGGTGGCCATACCTTCGGCAAGGCGCACGGCGCGCACAAGCCGGACGACTGTGTCGGCCCCGAACCGGCCGCTGCAGGTTTGGAAGAACAGGGCTTGGGCTGGCGCAACTCCTGTGGCAAGGGTAACGCCGAAGACACTGTGACCAGCGGCCTTGAAGGCGCCTGGACGGCGGCCCCCACGCAGTGGAGCATGATGTACCTGAGCAACCTGTTCGCCTTTGAATGGGAGCAGACCCGCAGCCCCGCAGGGGCCGTCCAGTGGGTGCCGAAAGATGGCCAGGCCGCCAACACCGTGCCGGATGCGCACGTAGCCGGCAAGACACACCAGCCCATTATGTTCACCACCGACCTGTCACTGAAGTTTGACCCGGCTTACCGCAAGATCTCCCAGAACTTCCTGGAGAACCCCAAGGCCTTTGAAGACGCTTTTGCCCGTGCCTGGTTCAAGCTGACTCACCGTGACATGGGACCGCGCGCCCGTTACCTGGGTGACGACGTACCAGAGGAAGCGCTGATCTGGCAGGACCCGATACCCGAGGTGAGCTACGAGCTGGTGGACGCCAAGGACATCCGCAAACTCAAGGAAGCGATTCTCGATACCGACCTCACCGGGCCTGAACTGATCCGCACCGCCTGGGCTTCGGCCTCGTCGTACCGCGGCTCCGATATGCGTGGTGGCGCCAACGGCGCACGGGTTCGTCTTGCACCGCAGAAAGACTGGGCGGTGAACAACCCCGAGGAACTGGCCAAAGTGCTGAGCACACTGGAGTCCGTACAAACCGAGTTCAACGATGCTCAACGACGCGGCAAGAAGCGGGTGTCGCTGGCTGATGTAATCGTCCTCGGCGGTGCGGCTGCCATTGAGCAGGCGGCCAAGGAGGCGGGCGTGAAAGTAGAGGTGCCCTTCGTGCCCGGTCGTGCCGATGCGACAGCGGAGATGACCGATGCGCCCTCCTTCGCGCCACTTGAGCCGAAAGCCGATGGTTTCCGCAACTACTACAGCGCCGACGCCCTGCGTTCGCCCACCGACCAGCTGGTCGACCGGGCCAACCTGTTGACGCTGTCTGTACCGGAAATGACCGTGCTGGTGGGCGGGCTGCGGGCTCTGGATGCCAACACGGGCGGTGCTGACCACGGTGTCTTCACCAGTCGCCCGGGCACACTGAGCAACGACTTCTTCGTCAACCTGCTGGACATGGGCACCGTGTGGTCCAAGTCGGAAGACGCGGCAGGTGTGTACGAGGGCCGTGACCGCGCCAGTGGCGAGCTCAAATGGACGGCGACACCCGTCGACCTGGTGTTCGGTTCCAGCTCGGAGCTGCGTGCCATCGCCGAAGTCTATGCCGCCAACGATGCACAGGAGAAGTTCGTGAATGACTTCGTTGCAGCCTGGACCAAGGTGATGACCCTGGACCGCTTCGATATGCGCTAGGGCTCACGCCCACCGCATACAGCGGCCTGCCCCTCACAAGGGGCAGGCCGTTTTTTTGGCGCTCCCTTCAGCTACGCAGAGGGCCGCCCTGGCTCCCCTTCCAGCGCGAGCCGGAAATGGTATCGGTGAAGGGCTTGAACGCCTCCGGGTCCAGCTTGCCGGCGAGCTTGATATCGCGCCCCAGAAAGGTGGGCCACCAGAGGTGCGCCGAGATCTGCTCACGCAGGGGCAAGCGGCTCGCCAGTGGGTCCCAGGGGCTGTCGTGCAGCACCAGCTCGCCATCGACCCGCTCTTTCCAGGCACAGCCATAGCGGCTCAATACATGCACCACATGGGGCGGAAAATCATAGCCGTTGGCAGCATCGGGCATGGCGCCGACTGCGAGAGAGAACTTCACCCACCACTCGTTCAGATCAAACTCCGCCTGTGGTTCGTTCTCGCCACTCGCGGTACCGCGAAACTCGACAAACGTGTAGCCCTGGTGTGTGCAGCGCGCGCGCACGGCAGACCCCAACCGGTAATAATCTGTCTGGCAGGGGTATTTGGGTTGGCCATTGTGGTCGCGGCTGATGAAGATGGCCGACTCCTGGTCAATACCGTAGCCGAGCGCATACTCGCCCGCGACGCCGTTGTAGTCCGCATTCACGGTTTGCAAAATGCCGTATTCAGGCTCGTCCGGCACCGGCACGTTGTAAATGGTGAGGTTGACGTGTGGGTCGGCCCCCGGGCTAATACCCGGGGGCAACACCGCGGCGACTGCCTCCGGGTCTGTGCGATACACAATCTTGAGCATCGGCCAGTTGGCAATATCGCCCGTATTGCCCTGGGGGGCACCTTCTGCTGAGGTCATTGGCTCTCTTCCTTATTCTGGTTATGAAGATCGGGGGCAGCGTTCAGCCGCCCACCATATTGGGCGCTGGCGTTGTGCGATTGAGGATCATGTCCGCCCGGGCGCGAATTTTTTCGTCAGTCTCCGGCGTTGTAGCCAGCAGCCAGAAAGCGTCCTCCTCCAGCCCCGCCACGGCCATTGCCGCCACCTCATCGGGATGCGTGGTCTGCAATTCAATGCCGTACTCCGCGGCCATACGCTTCATGTCATCGACGGAACTGATGCCGGATGCATTGCCTTCGACCTCTTTCTTCAACGCCTCCGGGCGCACGCGGCCGGAGTTGAAGAGGCCGGTCTCCACCACGTGCGGGCCGGGGAACAGAGCACTCACCTTCACTGGGCTCTGTGCCGCCTGCACCTGATAGTGCAGGTTTTCCGTGATGGCGTGCACCGCGGCCTTGCTCGCAGTGTAGATAGGGGCATCCGGGAACACCAACAGCGCGCCGTTGCCCGAACCGGTGACCACGAAGTGAGCGGGCTCATTGGCGGCAACCAGGCGCGGCATGAACACGCGGATGGAGTTGATCACACCCCAGATGTTGACGTTGAAGCACCACTGCCAGTCCTTCTCGGAGTAGTCCCACATGGCGCCGGACTCCCCCGCACCTATGCCGGCGTTGGCAAACACCAGCTGTATGCCGCCGAAGTGCTCGGTGGCCACGTTGGCGAGGCTCTCGAGGCTGGCAGCGCTGGTGACATCACAATGCGCCACCCGTGCCTCGATACCCTCCGCAGCCAGCGCCTGATCGATATCGGCCATGGCCGTTTCATCGACGTCGCCCACCACTATGCGGGCCCCTCGACGGCCGAGGGCAAACGCCAGTGACCGGCCCACCCCGCTCGCACCACCGGTAATCACGGCCACCTTGCCTGTAAAATCGCGCATATCAGCTTACATCCTCAGCGTTGATATAGAACTGGCGCACCCACTTGCGGTACATCACCAGCGTTTTGTCTTCCCGGCAGAACACCGGCTTGTGTTTGTGCACCTTGTTGGCCCAGATCGGGTAGTCGTCCTGGATGCCGGCAATAATGCCCTTCATCACATCATCGCCTGCCAGGTCTTCAATCTCCCGGCGCACAGTCAAGGTCCAGCGCAGCAGCGTGGTGTGCCGATCGATAGGCTGCGCACTGTTGTACACCACCATTTCGGCGTTGGGCCCGTAGCTGGTGCGCACCACCGCCAGGCCCGGGTTCAGCACCATGGCGTGCAGCTGGTTGGGGAACTGCGACTGGCTGGAATCCGAACGCAGGTGCAGCGTGCGTCCGTCTTCATCAATAGTGACTTCCGAGGGCGGCACATCGGGCTGCTTGTGCACGTAGCGAAAATGCACCGGGTCACAGGAGTTTTCCGCAATATCCTGGATATGGGCGGGAACCTCGAACTCCGCGTAGCGCGGTGCGGTCCAGTGTTCATCGCTGAGTTCCACCAACTGTGGCAAGGGCCATTTGGGCGCCAGGTTCTGCGGGTGAAACCAGATGTAGACCTCGCCGTTGCCCTCTTCCGTGTGCCAAATGCGAACCCGCGCACGCTCCGGAATCTCGTCACAGTAAGGGATTTCCACGCACTGGCCCTGCGTATCGAAACGCCAGCCGTGGAACGGGCAGCGCAGGGATTCACCGACGACACGCCCCTCCACGCCCAGGTGGGCGCCAAGGTGCGGGCAGAACGCATCCTGCAACACGGCCTGGCCCGAACGAGTCCGATACAGCGCAAACTCGCGATCGAAAGCGTGCACACGCTTCACTTCCCCGACTTGCAGCTCGTGGCTGCGCGCCACAGAGTACCACCCCATCGGAAACTCCGGCGTGGTATTGGTTTTTGCCTCGCAGGCTTCAACAATCTTTGTCATGCAGCTTCTCCCGTCGCGTGGAAAATAGCGCTGCTGGGGCCGATTTTGTCGGCCACAGCCTGCAAGCGAGCGCGATCGAGGCCGTACCAGGCAATGGCGTTTTCGCCGAGGATCTTGCGTCCGTCCGTCTCCGGGATGCCGGCAAATGTATTGAGGTAATACTCCTGCGTGTGCGGCCAGGTCCCTTCTGGGTGCGGATAGTCGCTACCCCACATCATCTTGTCGATGCCGATGATATTGCGTAGTTCAATGTCCGCGCGCGGCACGCAGGAGGCACCAACGGCGACGTTACGCTGGAAATATTCGCCCGGGGACATGGACAAGTGACTGCGGAAGTCGCCCAGCTTGGCCGAGAACTGCACATCAAAATAGTTGTGATCCAGCAAACGCAGCCAGGGTGGCAGCATAAACACCGTCCCCCCCTCGGTGAGCACGACCTTCAGCCGCGGGAACCGCTCGAAAACGCCGCCCCAGATCATGAACGTGAGTGGGCGATACAACCACCACATCACTTCGGACACGTAAATGCCCATGGCACCCGGCAACTTGTCGCTCAGGTCTTCCATTGGCCACTGCTCGCCAAAGTACTCGGGCTGCGGTGCTGGCCCCGAGTGAAAATGAACAATCACGCCCAGCTCTTGGCACACTTCCCAGAACGGGTCGTACTTCACATGGTGGTAGGGGTCATTGTCACCCCAGAGCGTCGGGATCATCACGGACTTCAGGCCGTTGTCGACGCACCAGCGCACGGCGTCCACCGCCTGCTGGACATCCCACAACAGGGGAATGGAGGCGACACCGATATGCCGGGCCGGGTCGTTGGCGCAAAACTCGGCCAACCAGCGGTTGTGGGCCATCGCGCCCGCCCACTGCAGTTCCGGCACCGCATTGCGCGGCGAAAGCCCCAGCCCCGCACCAAAAGGTGGCGTGTTCATCTCAGTGATGCCGTCGGGGAAAATCACCTCAGCCGCAATGCCATCCTGCTCCAGCATGGCGATGCGCTCGTTGTAGTCCCATGCACCGGTGAGCTGCTTCTTGATGGGCTCGCGCCAGGCATCGTTGATTTCCTTGATCAGGAAGCTTTGTTCTGCCTTGTCCGTGATCTCGATTTGCACCGGCACGGCGGTGTCCATGATGTCGTGATACTTGGACTCAACATAGGGCTTGTAGTCGGCGATATGGAGGCCGGCGTGGCAGTCGGACGATACCACTATCAATTTATCGGACATGACCTTCTCTCTCTGCAAATAACCATTGCATTATTGTTGATGAATGGGCGCTGCACAAAAATTGCACACGTGTGTACAAATTAGAGCAATGCCTTTCCAAAAGCAACAAATCCACGGCTTTTCCTGGGCAGTGGCTGGACGGAATCAGACGATGAAAGAGACACGCCAACCCGCGGGGTTGCAGGCCGGAATTTGTCGCTATACTGCTGGGCACACTCGCAGGAAGCCTCAACATGCCACAGCACAACCACAGCGTCAGCCAATTGGGCACCAGGCTCTTCTGCGGGCTCTGGCTGACCGCATTGCTCGCGGCGTGCGGCGGCGGTGGGGGCGGCGGTGCAACCCAGCCCGCCGCCAATCAACCGCCCATTGCACAGGTAACGGGCCCCTCTTCCGTGGCAGGTGGCAGCGAGGTTACGCTCGAAGGCAGCGGCTCGCGTGACACCGATGGAAGTATCAGCCGCTATCAATGGCGCCAGACACAAGGCCCGACCGTGGCCATTGTCGGCGAGGAAACGGCCACCGCCCGCTTCACAGCGCCCGCCGTTGGCGCCGACACCGTCCTCGCTTTTTCGCTGAGCGTGACCGACAACCAGGGGGCGAGCGCCAGTGCATCCGCCAGTATTACGGTCATAGGGGAGGCAGTCAGCCGCTGGGACCTGAGCGGCACCGTGCTCGCCTCCAGCAATCAGGCGGTGGACGGCGACACCAACGACACCGCCAGCCTCTACACGCCAAACGATACGCCGGGCAGGGCACAAGCGCTCGCCAACCCGGTAACCTTGGGCGGCTATATCAACCAACCGGGGACAGGGGCCGAGGGACGCTCGCAACTCAGGGGTGACATCGACGACTATTTCCGCCTGGAGCTACTGGCGGCCCAGTCGGTGACCTTGCTGGTCGCGGACTTTGAACACGCGGATGCGGACCTGTATCTCTACAACGAGGCGGGAGAAGTGATCGACTTCTCGGTGGAGACCGGCGAAATCGAAGCGGTTACGGCGCCGGAAAACGGCACTTACCTGGTGAATGTGACGGCGTTTCTCGGTGCAACCAACTATATCCTGGCGGTTGGCAGCCCGGCACTCGACAGCGCACCGCGCACGGATGCCGAGCTGGTGCCCGGCGAAATCATCGTGGAATTCGCGGAAAGCGAGATCCTCGCGCCGGGCTTCTTCCACGCCGATCTGGCCTACCAGATGGGTATGCAGCAACGTGCTGGCGGCCCCGGCCGCGCGCGTCTGCTGGAAATTCTGGCCGGTCAGGCGGAACGACAGCGGCTGGGCACGGCTGCGCGCCGCAAAAACGATTTCCAGAACAGCGCCCGCCGCGAGCGCTGGGAGACGCTCATCAGCGTCAAGCAACTGCGCCGGCAGCCTGACGTACGTCACGTTGAACCCAATTACCGTCTGCACACCGCGCTGGAGCCGAACGACAGCGCCTACGATCTGCAATGGCACTACCCGCTGATTGGTCTGCCCGCAGCCTGGGATGTGACCATTGGCGATCCCGGCGTCGTCGTCGCGGTCATTGATACCGGCATCCTGTCCAATCACCCCGATCTGGCGGGCCAGTTGGTGGCAGGCTACGACTTCGTGCGCGACCCCGCAGCCGATGGCGACGGTATCGACCCCGACCCCGAGGACCCGGGTAACCGCGGCAACCCGGGCAATAGCCGCTTTCACGGCACACACGTTGCTGGCACCGTGGCGGCGCGGGGCAACAACCGCATTGGCGTCAGCGGCGTCGCCTGGGGCGCTCGCGTGATGCCCCTGCGGGCACTCGATGACGGGGGCGGCACGTCCTACGACGTGGCACAAGCCGTGCGCTTCGCCGCCGGTCTCGCCAACGACTCCGGCACCTTCCCCCCCGCCGCGGCGGCGGTCATCAACTTGAGCCTGAGCGGTGAGGGTTTCAGCCAGATGAATCAGGCCCTGTACCGCGAGTTGCGCGAACGCGGCACCATCGTGGTGGCCTCGGCCGGCAACGAGGCCACCCAAGCACCGGCCTATCCGGCGGCATACGACGGGGTTATTTCCGTCGCTGCGGTAGACGCACAGCGCGAGATTGCCAGCTACAGCAACCGCGGCACCTCCATCGACATCAGCGCGCCCGGTGGTGATGGCAGCACCGATTTCAACGGCGATGGCTACCCGGACGGTATCCTCAGCACCAGCGGCTCCGCCGACGCGGGCGGCGCGGAGTTCGCCTACACCTTTCTCAATGGCACCTCGATGGCCGCACCGCATGTGTCGGGCGTTATCGCGCTCATGAAGAGTATCAATCCGCAGCTGGACGGGGCGCAGCTGGAATCCCTGCTGCAGAGCGGCAGCCTCACCGACGACCTCGGCAGCGCTGGCCGCGACGATCTGTACGGCCACGGACTGGTGAACGCACGCAAGGCGGTGGAAGCTGCGCTGGCCAGTATCGGCGAGACGTTCACGCCGCCTGCCACCTTGCGCGCGTCCAGCCAGTCGCTCAACTTTGGTGGTGCCAGGGAGCAACTGGACATCACCCTCAGCAACGGCGGCAGTGGCGACCTGCAGGTGCTGGGTCTCGACAGCGATGCCAGCTGGCTCAGCGTCAGCGCGCTGGAGGTCGATGCCGCTGGTCTGGGCCGCTACCGGCTGCAGGTTGACCGCAGTGGCCTAGCTGACGGTCTCTATTCCGCCACGGTGAGCGCGCGCTCCAGTGCCAATAGCCTGCAGGTTCGTGCGCTGCTCTCCGTGGGCGATGCCGCAGTGGCGGACGTCGGAGTGCTCTACATCATCGTCTACGACCCCGCCACGGACGCCGCGATTGCACAAAGCGTGGCGCGCGCGGAGGCGGGCCGCTATGTCTTCCGCTTCCAGGACCTGCCGGACGGCACCTACCAGGTATTTGCTGGCACTGACGCCGACAACGACCTGTTCATTTGCGATGCGGGCGAGGCCTGTGGCGCCTGGCTGACCACCGACGAGCCCGGGTTGATCGTGCTCGACCGCGACCGCGATGCGCTCGACTTTCCGGTTGAACATTTCATCCGCTTGCCGAGCGGCCCTGATGTCAACGCCAAGGTGGCCTCCGAGTCTCACGGCGTGCCCAGGGAGCGCTGAGCCACGCGATGGTTTGATGCAGGTCAACAGGTTGCGGGCACGCACGCATTACACTGCGCGCTGATTCTGCAACAGGCTAGGCAACATGACCGCGCTACACGTGGCTCAACCCCAATTGACCGGCGACTCCCTGTGGGACCCAGCGCTGATCGCCCGCTACAACCTCGCGGGGCCGCGCTATACCTCGTACCCGACCGCCGCCCAGTTTGAGGAGGATGTCAGCGATTCGCTGTGGCACGAAGCGATAAAGGCCAGCAACGTGTCGAGTGCACCGCTGTCGCTGTATTTTCATATCCCGTTCTGCAACACCGTCTGCTACTACTGCGCCTGCAACAAGATCATCACTGCAAACCGGCAACGGGCAACCGACTACCTGCAGGTGCTATACCGGGAAATCGCGCTGCAGGCGGAGCATGTGAACCCGGGTCGCACGGTGCGCCAGCTGCACTGGGGCGGCGGCACGCCCACCTATATCTCGGATGCCGAGATGCAGGAATTGATGGCACAGACCCAGCGCCACTTCCACCTGGCAGATGACGACAGCGGCGAGTTCTCCATCGAAATCCACCCGGGCGGTATGGCTACCACCCGTATCGCGCACCTGCGCCGTCTGGGTTTCAACCGCGTGAGCATGGGCGTACAGGATTTTGATGCGGACGTGCAGCAGGCCGTCAATCGCTTCAACAGTGTGGATGAAGTCAAGGCGCTGGTGGCCGCCATTCGCGCCGAGCACTTCAAGTCGCTGAGCATGGACCTGATTTACGGGCTGCCGCGCCAGAGCGAAAACTCCTTTGCCCGCACGCTTGAACAGGTCATCGCCCTGCGGCCGGACCGCCTCTCACTGTTCAACTATGCGCACATGCCACAGATGTTCAAAACGCAGCGCCAGATTGACGAACGGCAACTGCCCGAGCCGGCCGTGAAAATGGCCATCCTGCACCAGAGCATTGAGCAGTTGTTGGCAGCCGGCTACGAATACATCGGCATGGACCATTTCGCTCTCCCCGGAGACGAACTGGCCCTCGCCCAGATGCAGGGCACGCTGCACCGCAACTTCCAGGGCTACTCCACACACAAGGACTGCGATCTGCTGGCCTTTGGCGTGTCTGCCATCAATGCGCTCGGCAACAACCACTTCCAGAACCACAAGGATGTGGCGTCCTATACCCGCGCGATCGAGGCGGGCCAGCTGCCGCTGGCGAAGCGTATCACCCTCACCGACGACGACCTGCTGCGCAAGGCAGTGATCAATGAGCTCATCTGCAACTTTGCTCTGGACTACACCGTCATCGAAGAACAGTTCGGCATATGTTTTCGCGACTATTTTGCTCAAGAGCTGGAACGATTGCCGGCACTGGCGCGCGACGGCCTGATCGATCTGCACCCGGGTGGTATTCGCGTACTACCCGCCGGGCGACTGCTGGTGCGCCGCCTGTGCATGGAGTTTGACGCCTATATCGACCACACGCAGCTCACCGGGAGCCGGTTCTCGCGCATCATCTAGGGCACACTCTCCGGGCTCAGGCTTGCGCTGGGTGTGCTTTGCTCATAATGCTGAACAGCCACCCTCCCAGCGCGCCCGCACTGCACTGCAACAGCAGGCCGGTCCACTCCCGCGCCGCGGCGATAACCCAGATGCCCAGCACCTCCCGCATGATCAGATGCAGCATCAGCACGCCGACAAACCCGGCGAGGGTAAACCAGAAAACCCTCGGCCCCGGCACTCGGTGCGCCCGCACCAGGCCCGCCGCCACGGGCATCGCCAGCACGAAGGCAAGCAGGATAAGCAGCAGATAGGCGATCATGCCGAGCAGGTCGTGCAGGCTGGCCTCCAGCCGCACCGCCAAGGGCACGACCACCCCCATATCGCCGAGATTGGCGAGCACCGTCTGCGTGGCGAGCAGGCTGGCGGTTACGTAAGCGAGCAACACTGCGGGGAAAAAAGCTTTCAGGACACGAATCATGGACGACTACCGGTAGTGCAGGGAGTGTTTATAATGACCCGGCGCCCCGCAAAGGAAAAGCCCATGCCTGTTGTCTCTGTCACCTTTCGCTTTCTCGCTCTTGCCGCACTTTGGCTGAGCCTGCGCGCCACCGCCGCAGACTATCAGCTTGAGCCTCTCGCAGAGGGTCTGCAGCACCCCTGGTCCGTTGCGCAATTGCCCGACGCCAGCTTCCTGGTCACTGAGCGCGGGGGCACGCTTCTGCATATCAGCGCCGACGGCAGCGAGCGAACGGCCATTGGCGGCGTGCCGCACACGTTTGTGGCAGGCCAGGGCGGCTTTTTCGACATCCTGCTACACCCGCAGTTTGCCACCAATCAGCTGGTGTACCTCAGCTACGCCAAGGGCGACAGCGCGGCCAATGGCACGGCCATCTACCGCGCCCGACTGGAAGGCGACACGCTGGTCGCGGGTGCGGATATCCTGTGGGTAAGCGACAGGAAGAACACGGCACAGCACTACGGTGGGCGACTGTTGTTCCTGCCCGACAACAGCCTGCTGCTGGCCACGGGCGACGGTTTTGATTTCCGCGAGCAGGCGCAAAACGGCAGCAACGAGTTGGGCAAGGTATTGCGCATCCTGGATGATGGCAGCGTGCCCGCAGACAACCCGTTTCACACCACCGGCAGCGAGCGCGTGTGGACGCTCGGTCACCGCAACCCGCAGGGCCTCACGCTGGATCGCAGCAACGGCACTGTGTACCTGCATGAACACGGCCCGAAAGGTGGTGACGAAGTGAATGTACTGCAGGCCGCCAGCAACTATGGCTGGCCTGCGGCCACCCATGGTGTGGACTACAGTGGCGCCTATGTGTCGCCTTTCACACAACTGCCCGGCATGGCACAGCCCCTACACTACTGGGTACCGAGCATCGCGCCGTCTGGCTTCGCCTGGTATGGCGGTGACAAGTTCCCCGCCTGGCAGGGCAAGCTGCTGGTGGGCGCGCTGGTAGACAAAGAAGTGCGCCTGCTCAGCCTGGAGGATGGTGCCATTGTGGATGAAGCACCGTTGTTTGCGGAGCTGGGCGAGCGAATCAGGGATGTAAAGGAAGGCTCCGACGGCTTTGTGTATCTGCTCACCGATGCGGAGGACGGCGCCCTGATTCGGGTGACACCGGAGCGCTGATACGCCGCACCTCTCTGCCCTGGCACAGAGGCGCGGAGTGCCTTACGCGATTCAGCTGGCGCTGGCTTTCTTCGGGGCGCGTTTCGCTCTGGTTTTCTTGGGCGCCGCCTTCTTGGCAGGCGCTTTCTTGGCCACTGCCTTTTTCCTGGCGGTCGCCGTCTTCACAGCTGTCTTCTTCGCCGCAGTCTTGCGCTTGGTTGGCGCTTTGGCTTTGCTGCTGGCAGCTTTCTTCTTTTTCGCTGCCGGCTTGCTTGCAGACTTGCGCCGCGCCGCCGCCTTTTCCACCATGGACGCGGCTTTATCGGCCGCCTGGGCACGGCGCGACTCAAGTGCGAGATCAGCCTGGATGGGCACAAGTTTTTCAAAAGAGGCGTAGGCGGCTTTGGCCATTTTGGCTACTGATTCCGCCAGATCCTGCACTTGCTTGACCAGCTCTTCCACACGCTTCTGGCTGGCCGTACTCGACTTGCCACGCAGTGCAGTGCGCGCCTTTTTCAGCCGCGTGTTGGCAGCAGTGTGTTTCTTGCGTGCCGCTGTGAGATCGGATTTGACCTTGGCGTGCGCCTTCTCCGTTTCGGAAAGCAGTTTCTTTTGCAGCTGCTCGACCTTCTTATTCGCCTGCTCAGCCATTTTCACAGCTTGAGACATTTCTTTTTCCAGCATGGGCAATTCACTCTAATGGATAAACGGGTACCACACCTTCAGTGTAGGCGGAATTATCCTGTAAGCAATGCCTATTTATTGATCTGTCTCAGGCGTTGAGCTGAACGCTTTCAGCTGTCAATGCATCGCAACACCCGGCAAAAAGCTCATTCCTCCTGGCTGCGTATAAAGGCGATAACATCCAGTAGCGCCTCCTCGTCACGCAGCATCGCCGCCATATTGCGCATTTGCCGGCCGCTGCGATCTTCGCGGTGTCGTCCGCGCTGGCCTTCGCGAAACGCCTTCAACTGCGCCAGCAAGTACCAGTCATCGGCGCCGGCCAGGCGCGGCGCGTTCAGCGCAACGTTACCCCCCGCGTTGGCGCCGTGGCAGGCCCCACACAAGCGCATGAATGACTTGCCACCTGCAACCGGGTCACCACCCTGCAACGTTGACGAAGACGCAAGGCTGGTCAATTCGCTGATATAGAAGGCAAGCTCAGGCAAACGCTCCGCCGTCGGCAACAGTTCACTCGACTCCGCCATCTGCTGCGCCGCCACGCTCGCTTCTTTCCCACCGCGCAGACCGTGTTGGAACTTGTCCAGCTGAGCGAGGATATAGACCGGTCGCAGGTGATTGAGGCGCGGCGCCCGCAGAGCAACGTTGCCCTCGGCCGCGGCGCCGTGGCAGGCGGCACAGGGTGCATACAGCGCAGCGGCGTCAGCGTCATCAGCGCGCGCTACACAGGCCATGATTGCCAGAAAAAGGCCGAACAGCGGCGGGAAGAAAGAGTGCATGCGGGCTACCTGATCAACGTCAAAGGCGGGAATTTACCAGTTTTTCCCGCACGCGAGTATCCGGCGCGAAGCATCTGCGACGCGACAAAAGGCGGACCCGCGGAAGGGGGGACAAATGCGAAACGCTGCGCTAGACTCGGCCACGCGGTCCCCGCCGCCGCGCACACGCATCTACAGCATCGAGCAGGAAGATACATGGAATACAACCCGGACCAACACAGCCTCAAGTGCCCCAAGTGCGGCCATGGCATGAGCGAGGTGAGTTACGGCGACATCACGGTCGATCGCTGTAGCCACTGTCTGGGACTGTGGTTCGACACCGGCGAAGCTGACCAGCTGAAAGCCCGCTGGATGGGCGATGCCGTGGATACGGGCTTCGCCGATGACGGGCGCAAGTGGGATTCTGTGGAAGACATCGCCTGCCCGCGCTGTCACCGGGACATGGAAAAAACCTCCGACCCAAAACAGCCGCACATCTGGTATGAAACCTGTGCCGAGCACGGCCTGTTCATGGATGCGGGCGAATTTACCGACTACAAGCACGAAACACTGATGGACCGCTTTCGCAGCATGATCAAGGGTTCTCGCTAGAACCAGGCGGCAACGAGCACAGCGAGAGCGATTGCATGACATCACTGCGCACGCGTGTCTCCTACGGTGCCGGCGGCGCCGTGGGCGCGGTCAAGGAAGCCGCGTACACCATGTTCATATTGCTGTTCTACACTCAGGTGTTGGGCCTGAGCGGAACAGTCACAGGCCTGATTATTGCCGTGAGCCTGGTGTGGGACGGCATCTCCGATCCTCTCGTGGGTTCACTTTCCGACCGCCTGCGCAGCCGCCATGGGCGCCGTCATCCGTTCATGGCCCTCAGCATACTGCCGCTGGGGCTGGGTTTTGTCGGCCTGTTCGCTCCGCCACAGGCCGTCGTGGACAACAGCGCATGGCTCGCAGGCTGGCTGCTTTTCTGGTCGCTGTGGGTGCGCACCTTCGTCACCACCTTCGCCATACCCCACCTTGCACTGTCCGCCGAGATCACCCGTGATTATCACGAGCGCAGCCAGGTGCTTGGGGCGCGTATGGGGTTCATGTTTCTCAGTGCCGTACTACTGCCGGCACTGGCGCTAACCTTCATTTTTCCGGAGCAGGGCGGGGTCGATGGCCGCTTCAATCCAGAGCGCTATCCGCTCTACGGCATGCTTTCCTGCGCGGTGGTGTGGGTTATGGCCACCCTCAGTACGGTCGGCACGCGGCGGCACATACAACCGGAAGTGGCACAACCCGGCGCGGCTGACCACACAACGCTGTGGACGCTGTTTTCAGATCTGCGCCGCACGCTGGGCAATCGCAATTTTCGCCTGCTCATCGGCTACGATATTGCCGCCACCACCGCCTACGGTGTCATCAGCACGCTGAATATTCTGGTGTGGACGTTCTTCTGGGCCTTTTCCGCCGCCGAGATCTCCATCATCCTCTCCCTGCCCACACTTCTGGGCGTGGCACTGGCAATACTCACCATGGGCCCGCTGGGCCGGCGGTTTTCCAAACAGCGTCTGGTACAGCTGTCACTCACCGGCCTGATCCTCAACTGCCTGTGGCTGTATCCACTGCAGCTTTTCGGCTGGCTACCCGCGGACAGCGGGAATCTGGTGTTCGCGCTGAACTTCGTCTTCATGCTGCTGTTCATGTATCTGTTCATGGTGCGTCTGGTCAACAGCACGTCGATTGTGGCTGACCTGACCGACGAGCACGAGCTGGACCATGGCGTGCGCCAGGAAGCCGGATTCTTCTCGGTCATCAACTTTGTCAGCAAGCTGTCGACGGTCGCCGGGCCCCTCTACGGCGGGCTGGCACTGGATATCATCGGCCTGGAAACCGGCATGCGTCCGGGAGATGTGCCGCTCGCGACACAGCACGGCCTGGTCTACGCGCTCGGCCTGGGTGTTATACCGCCGCTGCTGGTCGCCCTGTGGATCATTTCCCGGGTACGGAGTAGCAAGGCACACGTGGAGGCCGTGCAGGCAAAAATCGCAGCGCGGCGCGAGCAGGCGCCCAACAGCTGAGCCGCCTCACCCCGCTCCAACTTGTCGGACCTGCGATGGTGGGTGACAATGCAGCACTCTTTTTTCCGGACGGCACTCCCATGAAAGACCACAGCCCGGCAGACCTCACCGACGATGTTCGCATTCATGGTGCACAACCGCTGATAACGCCCTGGGTGCTGGCCGAGGAGTTACCTCTGCCCTCTGCACAGCGCCACGAGATCGCCGGCGCTCGGCGAGCCATCGAGGGTGTACTCGACGGTGAAGATCGCCGCTTGCTGGCGATCGTGGGCCCCTGCTCGGTACACGACCCCGCTGCGCTGCTGGAATTTGCCAGCCAACTGCAAACCGCTTGCGCCCCGCTCAGTGACGCCATCCTGCCGGTGCTTCGTGTGTATTTTGAAAAACCGCGCACGGTCGTGGGCTGGAAGGGACTGATCAATGATCCGGACCTGGATGGCAGTTTCCGTATCAACAAGGGCCTGCGGCAGGCCAGACGCGTACTGCTGGATGTGGCCGCACTCGGCCTGCCCGCAGCCAGCGAATTTCTCGATACCACCTTCGGCCAGTACTACGCCGACCTGGTGAGCTTTGGCGCCATTGGCGCGCGCACCGTGGAAAGTCAGATACACCGTGAACTGGCCTCAGGCCTGTCCATGCCCGTGGGCTTCAAGAATGGTACCAACGGCAACATCGATGTGGCCATCGACGCCATTCGCTCCGCCCGCCACAGCCATTGGTTTCCATCGCTGACCAAGGAAGGCACGCCGGCCATTCTCCATTCCACCGGGAATCCGCACGGCTATCTGATCCTGCGCGGCGGCAGTGCCACCGGCGCGAACTATCACGCCGAGGCAGTGCACGCCGCGGCGACTGCGCTGGCCCAACACGAGCTGCCCGCATCGCTGATCGTGGATTGCAGTCACGGCAACAGCGACAAGGACCCGGCGCGCCAGGCGGTGGTGGTGTCATCACTCTGCGACCAGATGGAGCGGGGGCAACGGGCGATTCGCGGCGTGATGCTGGAGAGTCACCTGGTGGCGGGCAACCAGCCCATCGCGGCCCGCGAGCAACTCACTTACGGCCAGAGCATTACCGATGCCTGCCTGGCACTGGAACACACCATACCCCTGCTGGAACAGCTGGCGGCAGCCGTGCGCCGCAACCAGCCCGCCTGATTTACCAGCTGTAACCCACGCGGAAACGGTAGGTCTGGTCCAGCTTATCAACCTCGGGGGGCAGACCGGAATCGTACTCGAGCAGAATTTCCGCCGCCCCGTCGATGTTGAACAGCAGCGGGAATGACAGGCCCAGGGTCAGGTCCAGAATCACATCCTCGGTCTGGTCCAGGTTCCAGATGCCGGTGTGCTTGAGGTACAGCTGGGAGTCCTCGCTGATGTAGTTGCTGGTGGCATCCACCGACCAGTTCATACCCAGATAATCCTGGTCTTCGGCAACGATGTAGTCCTCATCGACATACACACCACCCACTTCAGCGGAAAGCGTCAACAACGGCCTTTCGTGGAACTGGCGCCCGATGTAGGGACCCACGTAATAGCGCAGATCGAGATCGGAGAACTTGTCGTGTTCGGCCGAGGCGTTCACGCCCCAGTAGAGCGGCCCCTCGAGGAAGCGATCGTATTTGCCCAGAGCCGTCCAGTTCTCCGCGTTCTTGATGCCATTCGCTTCGTCTTCTTCGCCATCAAAGCGCACCGTGTAACGGTCTTCCAGACTGCGCCAGATGCTCTCGATACCGTAGTCCAGTTCATCGGTGTCGGTATTGCCGCGCTGCATCTCCAGTGCGAGGCTGACCTGGCCCTTCCAACGGTAGCCGTGCCCCAGCTCCCAGGGCTGTGGGTTGCTGATCGCGAGGTCGGTCAGCGGGTACGTGGCAACCGGTGCGTTCTCCGATGCCAGCAGCAGTGTTTCTTCTTCTACACGCAGCGAAGGCTCCTCAACAACCGTACCGTCAGCTAGCTTGAGCACGATCGACTCGTTGCTGCGCAAGCTCTCGACCTGATCCTGCTGCACCTTGAGCGTGCCGGCAAACTCGGTGTCCACGGTTACCACGCCATCGCGCACCCCGGTCACTGTGCCCAGAATGCGTGAACCGTTCTTCAACACGATTTCGTCTGCCGCGAGTGCACTGCCGGCGAGCGCGCCCGCCGCGAGCGCGACGGCAACCACGGCCGGGCGCAAAGAGTGAATAATCCGCTTCATGTTTCCTATTTCCTTCAATTCAAAATGCGCCGAGTATAATACAGGATTTGTTTCACCTTATCTGTATGCTCAAGGGCTGATAAACTGGCTGCTCTAACCGGGAGAGAGAACTGTGAGCGAGAAAGACTACGACCTTTTTGTGATCGGCGCGGGGTCCGGCGGCGTGCGCGCGGCGCGCATCGCAGCAAGCTTCGGCGCGCGCGTAGCGATCGCCGAGGACCGCTACATGGGCGGCACCTGCGTCAACGTTGGCTGCGTACCGAAGAAGCTCTACGTTTACGCCTCGGAGTTCGGCAAGGCCTTTGAAGACGCACAGGGGTTCGGCTGGGACAGCAGCAAGCCCGCCTTCGACTGGGCGACGCTGCGCGACAACAAGAAGACCGAAATTTCCCGACTGAACGCGATCTACCGCAAGATGCTCAAGGGGGCCAGCGCCGACGTCATCGACGGTCGGGCACGCATTGTGAATGCCAACACTGTGGCTGTTGGCGAGCGCGAGTACAGCGCCGGCAAGATTCTCATCGCCACCGGCGGCTGGCCGCATATTCCGGAGTTCCCGGGCAGCGAGCTGGCCATTACCTCCAATGAAGTGTTCGATCTGGAGCACTTCCCCGAGCGTCTGGTCATCGTGGGCGGCGGCTATATTGCCGTGGAGTTTGCCGGCATATTCAACGGACTGGGTTCCCGCGTCACGCAGCTGTATCGCGGCCCACTGTTCCTGCGCGGATTCGATGCAGACATTCGCGCCCACGCGGCGCGGGAAATTGCCAAGACCGGCGTCGACCTGCGCTTTGAAGTCAATGTGGAATCCATCACTCGTGGCGCGGATGGCCTGGAACTGGAACTCACGGACGGCACGCGACTCACCGCCGATGCCGTGCTCTACGCGACCGGGCGCAAACCGCACCTGGATGGCCTGGGCCTGGAACAGGTCGGCGTCAAGCTGACTGAGTTCGGCACCATCGCCGTGGACGAGCACTTCCAGACTGACGAGCCCGGCATCTTCGCCCTGGGTGATGTGACCGGCGGCATGGAACTTACACCCGTCGCACTGGCGGAGGGCATGGCGTTCGCACGCCGCCAGTTTGGCGAAGCAGGCCAGCAGGTCGATTACGACTTCATTCCCACCGCCGTATTCTGCCAGCCCAATATCGGCACGGTCGGTTTCACCGAAGAACAGGCGCGCGCCAAATTCGGCCATATTCGCCTGTTCAAAGCCACGTTCCGCCCGATGAAACACACCATCAGCGGCCGCGACGAACATACGTTCATGAAGCTCATCGTCGACAAGGCCAGCGACCGCGTGGTGGGGCTGCACATGATGGGCCCGGACGCCGGGGAAATTGTGCAGGGGATGGCCATCGCCCTGCGCGCCGGTGCGACCAAGGCCCTGTTCGACACCACGATTGGCATTCACCCCACCGCCGCCGAAGAGTTCGTCACCATGCGCGAGCCCTGGCACGAAGACTGAGCGAGCCAACGGTTCCCGCATGATCGCCGTCGAATCGTTGTCCCGCCGTTACGGCAGCACGCAGGCCGTAGACAATGTTTCGTTTGCGATAGGCACCAACGAAGTGGTTGGGCTACTGGGCCACAACGGCGCCGGCAAGACCACCATCATGCGCATGCTCAGCGGCTACCTGGAACCGTCTGCCGGCACTGTCACGATTGCCGGTATCAATATGGCAAACAATCCCCAACAGGTACAGGCAACCCTGGGCTACCTGCCGGAACACCTGCCCGTTTATCCGGAAATGCTGGTAGCGGACTACCTGGACTACGTCGCAACCCTGAAACGTATTCCACGGCGTGAGCGCCCGCTCGCGCTGCAGGAGGCCATTGCCGCCACGTCACTGGGGGAACGCGCGCTGGACCCGATCAGCCAGCTCTCCCGCGGCCTGCGTCAGCGCGTGGGTGTGGCCCAGGCCATCCTCGGGCAACCGCAACTGCTGATACTCGACGAGCCCACCAACGGCCTTGACCCCGGGCAAACGGCGCAAATGCGCGACTTGCTGCGACGTCTGGCGCGACGCGCCACCGTGATACTGTCCACTCACATCATGCAGGAGGTTGAGGCGGTGTGCGACCGGGTGCTGGTCATGGCCGCCGGGCGCCTGGTACTGGATGCGCCCCTCTCGACCTTGCGCGAGAGCCGCACGCTGGTGCTGCGCGCCGGCACCGAAGAGCCCGAACTGGAGCGCTGGCTGCGCCGACTGCCGCAAATTGCCGCAGTACATCCACGCGCAGACATCGCCGAGGGTGAAAGCTGGGTGCTCACGCTGCGCGAGAATGCAGACGCGGACACCGCGGCAAACAACATCGCGCAATGTGTGGTGCGAGCGGGCGCCAGCCTCTTTCAGCTGCAGCCACAGCTGCGCGACCTCGACAGTATTTTCCGGGAAGCAACGTCGGGGAAGCCGGGACCGTGACGACAAACAGCGTCATCCGTCGCGTTGCACAGAAAGAAGTGCGGCTGTTCTTCGGTTCGTCGGTGGCCTGGCTGTTTCTCGCCGCGTTTGCCGGACTCACCCTGTTTATCTTCTTCTGGGTGGAATCCTGGTTTGCCCGCAATATCGCCGATGTGCGCCCGCTGTTTGACTGGATGCCGCTGCTGCTGATTCCACTCAGCGCGGCACTGACCATGCGCATGTGGAGCGAGGAACGCCGCACCGGCACACTGGAGCATGTGCTGGTGCAGCCCGTGGGTATCTGGCGATTCGTGCTGGGCAAGTTTTTTGCCTGTAGCGGCTTGCTGCTGCTAGCTCTACTGGCCACCCTGCCTCTGCCAGTCAGCGCGGCGCTGATGGCCGACCTGGACTGGGGGCCGGTGGCTGCCGGGTATCTGGCCTCGCTTCTGCTGGGGGCGGTGTATATCAGCATCGGGCTGTTTGTCTCGGCGCGCACCGATAACCCCATCGTCAGCCTGATTGGCAGCAGCCTGGTGTGCGGCCTGCTGTACCTGATCGGCAGCAGCACCCTCACCGGCCTCGCCAACGACAGCGCTGCCCAGTGGCTGCGCCTGCTGGGCAGTGGTGCGCGCTTCGACAATGTCACCCGCGGCGTGCTCGACTTGCGCGATCTGGCCTGGGGCCTGAGTCTTGTCATCGGCTTTCTCGCCCTCAACGCCTTCAGTCTGGAGCGCGAGCGCCGCGCCCCGGATGCTCGCAGCCCAAAACAGCGCCGTGCCGCGGCTGCCATCGTTCTGCTCCTGAGCAACCTCCTGCTGGCCAATGTGTGGCTGCAGCCGCTGTCTGGCCTGCGCCTGGATGTCACCGAAGGCAAGCTGTACTCACTTTCCAGCACCACCAAAGAGCTTCTTGCGCGGCTGGACGAACCCCTGTTGATACGCGGCTATTTCAGTGAACGCACACACCCCCTGCTGGCACCGCTGGTGCCGCAGCTGCGCGACCTGATGGAGGAGTACGCCAGCGCCAGTGGCGGCGGGGTGCGAGTGGAGTTCATCGACCCGGCCAGACGGCCCGAACTGGAACGCGAGGCCCGGGACCGCTACGAGATGAGCGCCACCCCGCTGCAGGTGGCAGACCGCTATCAGTCGACCCTGGTCAATGCCTGGTTTCACGTGCTGGTGCAATACGGCGACGAGTTCACCACCCTCGGATTTACCGACCTCATCGATGTGCGCACGGCGGGCAATACCGAAGCCGAAGTCCGCCTGCGCAATCCCGAGTTTGACCTGACCCGGGCAATTCGTGATGTGCTGCAGAATTACCAGCTCGGCGACGACCTGTTCCGCACTATCGACCAGCCGATCGAACTGGTGGCCTATGTCTCACCCCACGCGCTGCTGCCCGAGCGACTGCGCCACTATCGCGATGCCATTCAGGTGCACCTCAATGCACAGGTGGAAAAATCCGCGGGCAAGTTCAGCTATCGCTTCGAGGAGCCCGAGGCAAACGACGGTGCACTGGCAAGGCACCTCGCCGACACCTGGGGATTTCAGCCCATGATTGCCGGGCTGGGAGACGAGCAGCGCTTCTGGTTCTACCTGACCCTGGAAGATGAGCGGCAGGTGGTGCAGCTGCCCACCGATGCCTTCGAGGCGGATGACTTTGTTACCGTCCTGGAGGCGGGACTGCGCCGCTTCGCCGGCGGGCTGACCCGAACAGTCGCGCTGGCCGCGCCGGAACTGAACGAGCAGATGGCGCGCTTTCACCTCGGTGCACCCACCTTTACCAATCTGGAACAGGCCATCACGCGGGACTACAGCATTCGTGCCGAACAGCTCAGGGATGGCGGTGTCGACCCCGATGCAGACATACTCGCAGTGGTCGCGCCGCTGGAGCTGGATGCCGCCAGCCTGTTCGCCATCGACCAGTTCCTGATGCGCGGCGGCACCGTGGTGCTGGCGACTTCGCCGTTCAGTGTCGAACTCAGTAACGGTGACATGCGCCTGTTGGACTACCCGAGCGGGCTGGACACCTGGCTGGCGACACACGGCATACACCTCGCGCCCAGGCTGGTGCTGGATGAGCGGAATGCGCCATTCCCCGCACCTGTGCTGCGCCGGGTGGGTGACTACGAGTTTCGCGATGTACAAATGATCGATTACCCGTACTTTCTCGACATCAGGCCGCCCGCCCTGAACCCCGGCCACCCGATTACCGCCAATTTACCGCAGCTGACCTTCGGCTGGGCAGTGCCGATGGAGATTCAGCCGGTACCGGGTCTGCGCAGCACAACCCTGTTGCGCAGCACCGGGCAGGCCTGGGCCTCCGCTAACCGCGACATACTGCCGCAACAGGACGGCCAGGGCGGCCCACAGTTCCCCGTGGAAGGCGTGCGCGACAGCTTCGTTCTCGGCGCCGTGCTGGAGGGCCGTTTCACATCCGCCTTTGCTGCGCGGGGAGCACCGCCGTTGGAGACGGACAACGAATCCGGGGCCAGGGGCCTGATCAAGCAATCGGCGGAGTCCGCGCGCCTGGTGGTGTTCAGTTCCAACGACTTCATGGATGACCAAATGCTCAATGCGATGGTCGCGGCGGCGGGCACCCAGTACCTGAGCCCGCTGGCGCTGTTCATGAACACCCTGGAGTGGTCGCTGCAGGATGCATCACTGCTGGCTATCCGCAACCGGGCACACTTCAACCGCACACTGCCTCCGATGAGCCGCGAGGCGCAGCAGTGGATCGAATACCTGAATTACGCCTGCGCCGTGGCGTGGTTGCTGACGCTGGCCGCTGTGCACCGGCTGCGCACCCTGCTGCGACGCCGCGCCTATCGGCGGAGGCTGGGGCTGTGATCCGCACGCTGGCGTTGATCCTGCTGATTCAGTGCGCCATTACCGCCGCCGTCTATTGGCCGCAGGAAGCGTCTGCGCCAGAACATACGGGGGAGGCTCTGGTCGCCTTCAAACCGGAGCAGATCGCAACGATAGTCATCGGCGACGCTGAGGGTATGCAGGTGACGTTGCGTCGCGAGGGCGGAAGCTGGCAGCTGCCGGCGCTGGACGGTCTGCCTGCCAATACGGCCCGCGTCGAGAAACTGCTGGTGGCACTGACCGAGGCGCGTCACGGCTTTCCCGTGGCCACGACTGTCCCCGCCCGGCAGCGTTTTGAGGTGGCGGATTACCGCTATCAGCGCCGTATCCATATGACCACCGTAAACAACGCAGAGAGCACCGTGTTTCTCGGTACAGCGCCGGCGTATCGGCAGGTTCATGCCCGACGCGATGCCGACGACGCCATTTACAGCCTGCCGTTCAGCAGTTTTGATGCGCCGGCCTCGGCCGCAGGCTGGCTGGACGCCACCCTGCTGCAAGTGCCTACCCCGCAGCGTATTACCGGCGCGGGGTTCGAGCTGATACGCCGGGGCACTGGCTGGAAGACGGCAACAGGGGCGCAACCGGAGCCGCGCGAACTGGAAGCGCTGCTGTCGGGGCTGGCCAACCTGCAGGTGGATGGCGTTGCCGGTGAGCGCGAGCGCCCGCAGCTTGTCGCCCGACCACCCGACTTCACCCTGGTTGCACAGCAACCGGAGGCGGGCCGCGAACTGGCATTTTACGCCCTGGGCGACCAGCATTTCGTGCGCGACGCCCGCTTTGACCGGTTTTTCAGCATAAGCGCCTACGACTTCGACCGGCTGCGCACGCTGGATACACAACGCCTCAACGGCGGCCCGTGAGCAGCACCTCCAAGTGGCCTCTTCCCTCGGAGGGGGTGCGCTTTCTCACCCCCGTCTTTATGCTGGAAAAGCTCCACCGGCACCCGCTGACACGCGACTGCTACCCCACGGCCATGGGCTACTACCCGCACGCTCGAGGCCACCGCATGCGCCGCCTGCGTCACGACGACAACCTGCTGCTCTACTGTGTGGACGGCAACGGCAGCTTGCGCCTGGGGGACCAGCGCCACACGATTGGTGCAGGAGACCTGATTCTTCTACCCCAGGGTCTGGGACACAGTTACAGCGCCAGCCGCGACCACCCCTGGAGCATCTACTGGATACATTTTCAGGGCATCAGCAGCGGATTGTTCATGGAATACCTCGGCTATCGCGAGGGGCATCCTGTGATCAAGGCGGGCATCGCGCCCAGCCTGATCGCCGCTTTCCACAACCTGCTGGCGGTCAATCGCACCGGTTACAGCAGCTCGGCGTTCGTCAATGCCGCCAATCAGTGCCGCCACCTGTTTACCCAGATCGTCCTCGAGGCGGCGCGCCAGCGCGCCAGCCACCCCGCCGGACTGGACCTCGAGGCCATCCAGCAGACCATGCAGGAGAGTATTCACACCAGCCTGGAGCTGGAGGAACTGGCCAGCATCGCTCACCTGTCGAAATACCATTTTGCCAGCCGCTACAAGGCACTGACCGGGTACTCCCCGATCAAGCATTTCCTGCACATGAAAATCGAATATGCCTGCCAGCTACTGGACAGCACAGAAATGCGTGTAAAGGCCATTGCTGCGGCTGTGGGCTACGAAGACGCGCTGTATTTTTCGCGGCTGTTCAAACAGACCGTGGGTCTCTCGCCACGGGCCTACCGCAGTTCAGTACGCAAATAACGCCGCGCCAGTCAGCGCGCGTACACCTCGGGGTTCACACAATGGGGCATGGGTTTTCCCTGCAGTGCCGCGATGGCGTTGGTCGCGGCAATATCCGCCATGCGCGCCCGGGTGTGGGCAGTCGCGCTGCCAATGTGCGGTGTCAGCACCACATTGGGCAAAGACAGCAGGGGATTGTCGACCGGCACCGGCTCTTGCGCGAATACGTCGATGCCCGCCGCGTACAGGCGCCCGCTGGACAGCGCAGCGGCCAGCGCCCCCTCATCGACAATGCCACCACGGGAGGTGTTGACCAGCACGGCGCCGGGTTTCATGCTGCCGATGCGCGCGGCGTTGAGTAGTCCGCGGGTCTCCGCGGTCAGCGCCAGGTGTACCGAGAGAAAGTCACTCTCTGCCAACACCGCTTCCAGGGGTTGGTTGCTGACGCCGGGGACCTCACGCGCTGTGCGATTCCAGGCCACCACACGCATGCCAAAGGCCTGTGCGCGGCGAGCAACCGCCTGGGCGATTGCGCCGAGGCCAATCAGCCCCAGGGTTGCCCCGGCAACGTCCTTGCCGGTGAAAAAATCCGGCGACCAGCGATTCTCTCTGCGCCACTCACCCTGACGCACAAAGCGGTCGGCTTCCGAGACACGCCGCGCCGCAGCCAGCAGCAGGGCAAAGGCGGTGTCTGCCGTAGTCTCCACCAGCACGCCCGGCGTGTGGCCGAGCGGGATGCCGCGCGCCGTCAGCGCCGCCACGTCAACATGGTCCACCCCCACTGACATCGAGGAGACAAAACGCAGATCCGGGAGCGACTCGATCAGCGCGTGATCGAGGTGATCGGTGAGCAGGCAGACTACACCCTCACAGCCCGCCAGCTCCTCGCGCAGCCCTTCCGCCGGCAACAATCCCGGCCCCAACCAGACGTTAACCTCGCAAAGCCCCGACAGCTGGTGAATGACCTCGCCGGGCAGCTCATGTGTCACGAATACCTTTTTCTCCATGCGCCGAGCATACCGCAAAGACCATGACAGAAAACAGCGCAGCAGGCGCTGAAGCCCGTATAAACAGAGTTTGTGTCCGCCGCCAATCCGATTATGATAATCGCTACAGGAACAACGCCCTTTCAATGCAGTCCAAAATCCTGCCGGCGCACATCCCTCACTTTCTCACAGGTATCAACATGGCCGACAACCGCGTTGCCCTCAACGGCGACCTCTCCCTGCGCACCGTCGTGGACCCGCAAACCATGGACTGGACACCCAGTCCCGGCGGCCACGTACTGCGCAAACGCCTGCACCGCGTGGGGCAGTCGGAATCGGGGCAGGTGACCTCGCTGGTGCGCTATGAGCCAGGGGCCACCTTCCCCGCTCACGATCATCCCCAGGGTGAGGAAATTCTGGTGCTGGAGGGTGTTTTCTCCGATGAACACGGCGACTGGCCCGCCGGCAGCTACCTGCTGAATCCTGAAGGATTCCAGCATGCACCCTTCTCACGCGAGGGCTGCCTGCTATTCGTGAAACTGCGGCAGTATCCCGGGCCCGACCGTGAACACGTTGCCATCGCCACCCACAACAAGCCCTGGCAGCCGTCAATACGCAAGAACACCAGCTGGAAAAAGCTCTACGCGCAGGAACCCTACACCGATTTCATGCGTCTGGAGAGCTGGGACGAGCCCTCTGCGATCGGCCAGATCAACTTCCCCCAGGGTGCCGAGATTCTCGTGTTACGCGGCAGCTTCGCCGATGAACACGGGCACTACGGCACGCACTGCTGGCTGCGCATCCCCGCGGGTGGCACGGTCAATCCGATCAGTGACGACTACTGCGAGTTGTACATCAAGGAGGGTGGCTTCACCTATCTCCGCAGCGCCTGAAGCGGGCTAGATGGTCAGTCCGCCGTCCACCACGATGCACTCGCCGTTAGTGTAGCTGGCCGCATCAGACACCAGGTACAGCACAGCACCGGCCATTTCCTCGGGTTCAGCGTGGCGCTGCAGGGGAATGTTCTCGATCGCAGCCTGGTAGATATCGTCATTGCTGAACAGGGCGCCGGCGAACTTCGTTTTCGTCAAACCCGGCAATAGTGCATTACAGCGGATACCCAGGGGGCCACACTCCTTGGCGAACACCTGTGTCATATTGACCACCGCCGCCTTGGTAATCGAGTAAATCCCCTGCATTGGCCCCGGCTGCAGGGCATTGACCGAGGCGGTGTTGACGATGGCACCCTTGCCCTGCTCGCGCATCAACTTGCCGGCTTCGATGGACATGAAAAAGTAGCCGCGAATATTGACATCGACCGTTTTCTGGAAAGCACCCAGATCCGTGTCCAGCACGTGGCCGAAATACGGATTGGTGGCGCCATTGTTGATGCAGATATCGAGTCGTCCGTGCGCCGTGCGGATGTGCGCGAACAGGGCCTGGATGTTATCCATACTCCCGACGTTACAGGCGTGGGCTTCGGCGCTGCCACCGGCGGCGCAGATCGAGTCTGCCACCGGCTGGCAACCCTCCAGCTTGCGGCTGGAGACTATGACATGCGCTCCCTGCTCCGCCAGCAAGCGGGCAATGGCCTCGCCAATGCCGCGGCTGGCGCCGCTCACCAGGGCAATGCGCCCGCTCAGATCAAACAGTTGGGTAGTCATGCGGGTGGTTCTCCTCCAGTGATGATTCCTCTGACGCGGCCGACGCCGGATGTGGTCCCAGCGCCCAGGCCAGGTAAACGCTGACCACAACGATACAGCCCAACCAGGCACCGGTATAGCCGAACAGCGAGAGATTGGCGCCCGCCAGCAAAGGGCCGAAAACCCGGCCCCAGGAGGCCGCCGAAGCCGTGGTGCCAAGCATCTGGCCGCGCAGGTCCGTGGGGGTGCGGTGGCTGGTGATGGTATTCAGCAACGGCATACACAGCGTGGAGCCCGACATGGCGATGTACACCGCGGCCAGCATCAACGGCATGCCAGCCGCCACCACGGCCAGACACAGGCCGGCCATGAAGGCCGCAACCGACAGGCGCAACAAGCGCCACTCACCCAGCCAGCGCACCAGCGCACCGAGCAGGCCGCCCTGCAGCACCACCATGATCGCCCCCTGTACGCCAAACACCAGCCCCACCTGGCGTGCGCCCCAGCCGAGCACATCCCCCAGCCACAGGGGGACCAGGTAGGTCACCGAGCTGATGGCGGCGGCGTGCAGCACATACTGCAGCACCAGCAGCCGATTGCCGGTGGCGCGCAGCATGGCCAGCGTGGATTGGCGCGAGCCATCGCGATGCGCCTGACGGTGGGCGGCGCGGCGCTGGGCCGTGACCGACTCCGGCAGGAAGAGCCCCGCCGCCAGAATGGCCAGCATCGACATGCAACCGGCCACCAGGCAAGGCAGCATGAAACTGCCGCTGTCGCCCGCCAGCAACCCACCGAGCAGTGGCCCGAGCACCAGCCCCAGGCCAAAGGCGGCACCAATCAGCCCCATGCCTTTCGCCCGTTTTTCGGGTGTTGTGATGTCGCTCATCATGGCCGAGGCTACACCCAGGTTGCCCGCCATGATGCCGGCAAAAGCGCGCGCCGCAAAAATCATCCAGAGTTCGGTTGCCAGCGCCAGCATGACGTAGGAGACGGCGGCCCCGGCGAGGCAGATCATGATCACCGGCTTGCGTCCGCGACGATCCGAGAGACGCCCCCAGAAGGGGCCGGAGATACCGGCGCACACGGCATAGCTGACAATGATCAGGGCAATGTCGATTTTCGATGCGCCGAGCTGTGGCGAGAGAAACGGCAGGATGGGAATGACGATACCGAAGCCGATCAGGTCCAGCAGTACCACACCAAACAGAATCGGCATCAGGCCGCCTTCACCCGGGACACAATGGAGGCGCGCACGGCCCTCACCCGCCCTGCCAGCGCCTGACCTGTCCTGAATCGATAGCAAACAGATCCAGCAGCCGGCCCACGGTCTGGGTGACCATGGCATCGAGTGATTCCGGCTGGGCGTAGAATGCGGGCACGGGTGGCGCGATCACCGCACCCATCTCCGAGAGTTGAGTCAGCGTGCGTAAATGCCCTGTGTGCAAGGGCGTTTCGCGCACCATCAACACCAGCCGCCGACGCTCCTTGAGCACCACATCCGCCGCCCGGGTGAGCAGGCTGGACGTCACTCCGGTGGCAATTTCTGCCATGGTCCGCACCGAGCAGGGCGCAACCAGCATACCCGCTGTGCGGAAGGAACCGCTGGCGATGGAGGCGCCGACATTGCGTATGGGGTGTACCTCGGTCGCCAGCGCCTTGAGCGCATCGAGCGGCATGTCCAACTCGTGATGCAGGGTGAGCTCCGCTGACTTGGTGATGACCAGGTGGGTTTCCACCCCGCAATCACGCAACAATTCCAGCGCACGCACGCCGTAGACGATCCCCGAGGCGCCGCTGATGCCGACGATGATCCGCTGTGCCATGCTCTGCCCTGCCGCGCCGAAAGACCCCGCACTCTACCAGCACCCCGCTTTGATTTCACTGTCCGGGCACTGCCCGCGAGGACGCTGTAGTACCCTTGTCGTATCTATTGTGAACGGATGAACGCGCCATGCTGCATACACCACGACTCATGATCGACCCGCTCACCGAAGACGATGCGCCGTTCATGCTGGCATTGCTGAACGATCCCGATTTCATCGAGCACATAGCCGATCGCGGAGTGCGCACGCTGGATCAGGCACGCCAGTACCTGCGGGACGGCCCGCTGACGAGCTACCGGGAGAACGGCTTCGGACTGTGGGCGGTAAGGCCATGTGAGGGAGGCGAACCGCTGGGGATCTGCGGTCTGGTGCAGCGCCCCACGCTGAGCGATGTGGATATCGGCTACGGATTTCTACCCGCAGGCCGTGGCCGAGGCCTGGCACTGGAAGCGGCACAGGCGGTGCTGGACTATGCCAGGGGGCCCCTTGGCCTGAAACGGCTGGTCGCCATTGTCACGCCGGCGAACCGCGCCTCGCGCAGCCTGCTGGATCACCTCGGCTTCGCGTATGAGTCGATGATTCAGCTCACACCCGAGGCCGAGGCCCTGTGCCTCTATGGATGGGAGGGCGCTTAGAAGCTGTAACGCACACCCGCTTCCACCGAGCGCCCTGCCTCCGGCGACACATCGCGCAGGAACGAGGTGCTCAGGCGGATTTCCTCGTCACCCAGATTACGCGCAGCGAGGAACAACGTCAGCTCGGAGTCACCCAGCGCCAGCCGGTAGTCGGCACCCAGATCCCAACGGGTGTAGCCGGCCGTGGCTTCCTCGTTGGCACCGGGGCGATTCTGGCTGGCGGCGTCCTGCACCCGTGTCCACACCTCCAGCACATCCGTCGCCCAGCTCAGGCGGCCGCCGATGCGGTGCGGCGGCAGGCGTGGCACATCGTCACCATTGTCCAGTTCGCCGCGAATCATGTCGCCGAACAGGGCCAACCCCACCTCGCCGCCGACAAAGGTCCCCAGACCGAACTGCGCGTTCACCTCCACACCGTAGAACCTGGCATCATCCTGCACATAGGCCAGCACCGGCAGTTCATCCACCTCGGCACCGGTGTTCATCAGGGTGATGTAGTCGCTGAAGTCGTTGTGGAACACGGTCACTTCGAGATCCTTGTTGCCGTTGTGCCAGTGCAGGGAGAGGTCCACGTTGTTGGAGACTTCCGTGTCGAGGTCCGGATCACCCAATTCGATGGCCGCTGTGGCCGCGTGCGCAACCCAGTTCTCCGGCCCGGTGCCGTCGACATTGGAGAACAGCTCTTCAATGGAGGGCGCGCGCTCGGAACGGGCGAGGAACAGGCGCAACTGCCAGTCCGGGGAGGCATTGAATATCGCCGAACCCGAGGCGCTGAACGCGGTGAAATCGCGCGCACCGGAGGATTGCGCCGCGGGGTCACGTTCATCCCGATCCACGCGCAGGCCGGCCTCAAACAACCAGTCACCGGTGCGATAGTCCTCCACCAGAAAAACGCCGACGTCGGTGCTGTCGGTTACCGGGATAAAGGCCTCTTCGCCGAGGGCGCTGAACTCTCCACTGCGTGCCTGTAAACCCAGCGCGCCGCGCAGACCACCGACCTCGGCGTGCACCATCTCGACCCGGGTCTCCCAGGTTTCATTGCTGTACAGCGTGCCTACTTCGCCATTGCCTTCGATTTCTGCATGCTGGTAATCGGTATAAGTGAGCGTGCCGCGCAGTGATTCAAAGCCGGGCAAAGGCTCGGCAAGCTCCAGCACGAGATCGTACCGCGTCTGCTCCACGTCCAGGGTTATGCCGCCCTCTTCTTCCTCATGTTCCTCGTGCTCTCCATGCTCTTCATGCTCCTCGTCGCCGTGCTCGTCCTCATGGTGCTCGTGGGCGCCGGCCGGAATACCGTACTGGCTCTCCAGCCGGGCCACTGCCAGCCCGACCAGGCCGCGGTCGAAGTGGTAGCTGGCGCCGGCAGTCACATTGCGTGTGCGGCCGCCCGTATTACCTACGTAACCATCGGTTGCCTCTTCCTCACCGTGTTCGTCGCCGTCGTGTTCATCGTCATGGTCGTGATCTTCGTGATCGCCTTCCCGCGCTGCGAGGCCGGGAATGCTCAGATCGTTCCAGTCGCGGTACAAGGCGTCCAGGTGGAAGGCGAAATCGCCGCTGCCGCCGTCCAGGCGCAGCACCGACGTATCCATGTCGGAGGCGCCGTCATGGCGCAGCTCCACACCGCCTTCCACGCCGTCAATACGGGTGCGCGGCACACGGTTGTCGATCACATTGACGACACCACCAATGGCCCCCGCGCCATACAGCAGGGTCGCGGGGCCCCGCAGTACCTCAATGCTGTCCGCCAGCAGGGGCTCCACAGACACCGCGTGGTCGGCACTCACAGCCGAGGCATCGGCACTGCTGGTGCCATTCTGCAACACGGTCACCCGCGGTCCCTGCTGCCCACGAATCACGGGCTGGCCGACACCGGGGCCAAAAGATGCGTTAGCCAACCCGGGCATATCACCGAGGGTATCGCCAATCGTCGACCGCGCGCTGCGGCGCAAGTCATCGCCCGTCAAAACGGTCACCGGCAAGGCGGTTTCGGCTTCCTGCTTGCTCAAAGGGGCCGTTACCAGCACGTGTTCGATTGGCAGCGACTGCGCCGCCGCGTTTGCACTGGCCACAGCCAGCGCAATAGGCATGAAACGTTTCATGATCTACTCCTGAAAAAGACAATGGGGTTCTTTAATCAGAAGTAACGCGGGGGGCCTCGGGCCTGTAGTGGGAGGTAACGCGGAGAGACCTGCGCGGCACGTGGCGCGGCAATAAAGCACGCCAGCAACAGCAGGAACAGCGCCAGCGCGGGCACCGCAGACACTGCTGCAGGGGCCGACGACTTGCACAGCAGGCACTCGGCCTGAGCATCGGACATCCCGTGGGTATGACTGGCCTCGAGAACCTGCAGACCACTGACGCACAACAGCGCGAGCACCGCTACCAGGCGGGCGGCGCGACGGGCTTTTGCTGTCAGTGTTAACTGAGACGACATGACGACATTACATACCACAGGAGTGGCGAGTATAAACGCAGCTGCGGGTGCAGGCCATCTTTACTGCTCAGCTGCCGTGTCGTTGGCAAAAGGCGCAAACACGGCCGCTGCTGCGGGCTCCGGTTCCGGCTTGCCGGGCACCCGCACCAGCACGATCTCCGGTGCCTGCTCCGCGAAGGCGTCGACAAACGTATCGGAGGTGAATAGCAGGCGATCGTTGTGGCGCACCGTGGCACGCAGCCCGTAGCGATGCCGGGAATCCAACGTTGCCGGGTCGTAGCTGATACGGAAAGGCCAGGGCGGCGCCGTGGCGGTGGGCTGCGTCACGGTCGCCAGCACCGTGGCGGGCGCATCCGCCCGCGACACATCCTCGAGGTTGATCTCCAGCTGTGCATCAGGCGGCAACATCATGCGCTCCCGATACGTGACGGTGCCTTCAATCACCCCCGCCGCCTGCTCCATCGCCGTCTCTTCCATCGTCTGCCCACAGGCGCTCAGCACTCCGGCGAGCAGCAGCGTCGCTAGACCTTTTACCGCATGTTCGCCCCACATTGACTTCTTCCTCATGCAGATAAATGCTCCAGCATTGCAGCCATTTTGGCATGCAGCAGGTTAACGCCCTTGAGTGGGCGCACCATGACCTTGAACTCGATGATCAGGCCTGCGTCATTCACGGTGATGATATCGACCCCATTGACCGTAATGCCGTCGATGTCACAACTGAACTCGAGCACGGCATGCGGCGCTGCCACCACCTCTTTCACGTAGTGAAAGCTGTCATTGAATACCGCGAGGGCCCCGGTCAGGTAAAGCCGTGTGAGATCGCGACCCGCCTGGGGGCGATGCACCACGGGCGACCAGAACACGCAATCCTCGGCGAGAATGGCATCCAGTCCAGCCGGATCTCCACTGCGCACGATCTCGTGCCAACGCGCCAATACCTGCATGCCCAACCCTTTATCCTCATCTGTTGCGACAAAGATGCCACCCGGCGGGCGCGCTGTCCATGACCGTGATCAGGCCGGCAGGGTCAGGAAGGCATCGATTGCCGCGCGCGCTTCAGGTTCATCCAGGGTGGGCGCGTGGCCGCGGTCACTGACGACTGCCACGGCCAGGTCGGCCTTGCGCTGCTGCATGGCCTGCAGCCCGGCGCTGGAGAGAATATCGGAATGCGCGCCGCGCAATACCAGTATGGGCAACGTGGCAATGGCGTCGAACACCGGCCAGAGATCCGGCGGGACAGCGGCACCCTCAGCCGCGGCCAGCGGCGTAGCGATGGCGGGATCATAGGCCAGCTCCAGGCCTTCGCCCTGTGCACGGGGCCGATAGAGCGCCCGGGCGAAGTGCAGCCAGTCATCGGCTGAGAAGGTGGGGAACGCATCGCCGTTGATGGCCCGGGTTTGTGCCACAGCGGCCGCCCAATCGGCCACCGGTTCTGCTTTCCCCACATAGGCCTTGATGCGCGCCAGCCCGGCCGGGTCGACCTCGGGGCCGATGTCGTTGAGCACAATAGCGCGGACCCGCGCCGGCTGCATCGCCGCCATCATCATCGCCATCAGGCCGCCCATGGAAGTGCCCACCAGCACCGCCTGTTGTACATCCTGCTCGTCCAGCAGACGAAACATGTCCTGCACATAAGTGAGGGGCTGGTAGCGCGCGGGCTCCGGCTCCCAGGCGGAGCGGCCGCGGCCGCGCTGGTCGGCAACCAGTACGCGATAGCGCTGCGCCAGGTGCGGCGCCAGGCCGGCAAAGTCGGCTGAATTGCGCGTGAGGCCATGCATGCACAGGGCGACCGGCGCATCGACATCCGGCCCGGCGTAATCGCGGGCGTATAACCTCAAGCCATCGCTGCTGCGATACCAGAGGTCGGTAAATCCACTCATGTGCTCACTCCCCGAACTGCAGTCGCAGTTCCCGCTTCAGGATCTTGCCGTTGGGGTTGCGCGGCAGGGCATCGACGAACTTCAGCTCGGCAAGCCGCTGCTGTTTACCCAGGCGGGCATTGGCCCAGTCCAGCAGCTCACCCTCTGCTGTTGTCGCATTGGGTGCCGGAACCACCAGTGCGAGCGGGGACTCACCCCAGCGCGCACTGGGTATGCCGATAACAGCCACATCGCTCACCTGCGCATGCTGCACCAGAACGGCCTCGATATCCTGAGGATAGACGTTCTGGCCGCCGGACAGAATCATGTCCTTCTTGCGGTCGACGATATATAGAAAACCCTCTTCGTCCACGTAGCCGATATCCCCGGAACGCAGCCACTGGCGCCCGGCGGCGTCGATGTACTCCGCCTCGGCGTTGGCATCGTCGCGGCGCCAGTAACCCGGCATGCTGATACGACCGCGAGAGACAATCTCCCCGGCCACGCCGTGGGGTAATTCGCGGCTATCGTCATCCAGAATACGCAGGTCAGTGCCCAGCAGCGGGCGCCCCACCGATGCCCAGCGCCCCTCCGCATCCTCCGGCTCCAGCGTCGTGATGATGCCTTCGGTGAGACCGTAGAGCTCAATGATGCCGCAGGGAAAATGAGCGAAAATATCGCGCTTGAGCCCTTCACGCAGCGGCGAGCCGCAACTCATCATGGCCTGCAGGCTGCTGACATCGCCACCTTCGGCCTGCAGGTGCTCTACCACCCGCTGGAACTGGATGGGCACCATGGCGGTGTGGGTAATGCGCTCGCGCGCCGCGGTGGCGACGAACGCCGCGGGGTCGAAGCGCTCGTGCAGCACCAGGGTGCCGCCGGCCAACACCGTGCAGAGCATCGCAACCCAGGAGATATTCGAGTACAGGCCGATGGTCAGCAGGGTGCGCGCGGCGCCGTGGTAACGCAGGGCGATGGCCAAATCGTAGGCCCAGTCCCGCCGCGTGCGGTGACTGTGCAGAATGCCTTTGGGCAACCCGGTGGTACCGGAACTGTAAATGATGTTCAAAGGCGCATCCGCACTGAGCGTGCGGGCCGCCTCGGGCAAGGTCTCCGCCTGCCCCGCAGAGAGCGCTTCCAGCGAGGTCCAGTGCGTATCGCCAAGGCCGCTGGTGAGGGTGAGCTGAAGGGTATCCGGCAAATGCGTCAGCAGAGGCGTCAACCGCGCCTGCTGGTCCGGCGACACCACCAGCGCGCGGATACCGGCATCCACCAGCATAGCGACCAGCGCCGCGTCACTCACTGACAGGTTGATGGGCACCGACACGGCGCCCGCTGCCAGGGTGCCGAACAGCGCCTGCACCATAGGCAGGCCGTTGCACATGACCACACCTACCCGGTCTCCCGGGGCGACACCACGGGCCCGCAGGCCGTGCGCGAAGCGGTGGTTGGCGGCCGTAAATGCCTGCCAGTCGAGCGTTGTATCACCGCAGATGACCGCGGGCCGGGGCGCTCGCCAGCGGCCGTGCAGCGCAAGAATTTCCGGCAACAAAGGCACCGGTGCCTCGAATCCAGTCACAGCTTATACCCTTGTTTCGCTGACAAACGCCCAGGCCGTGAAGCCGGGGCAACAGGCAGACCTCAGAAGCGATATTCCACGGTGGCGGTCAGCGTACGGGGCGGGGCGTAGAACACCGTGGTGTTGTTTTCGATGCCCAGCGTCGAGGGACAACCACCCTCGCCAAAACAGTAGCCCGCCGTCTTGATCTCCTCGTCGCCGAGGTTCTTGCCGTGCAGCCCCACCAGCCACTGTTCGTCGCTGCTCATCCAGACCAGGCTGGCGTTGATCACATCGTAGGCTTCCTGGTCGATCACCGGTACGGGCGCTTCGAACTGGGTAATATCACCTTTATAGGACCAGTTCAGCTTGGCGGTGAGGTCACCGGCCGCGAAATCCGTGGTGTAGGTGAGCCCGAGATAGAGCATTTCCTCGGGCGTGTTCTGCACCGCGCGCTGATCCGCCACGTTGACCCCGTTGAGCAGCCACTCCTTGATTTCCGCATCGAGCAGGCTCATTGCCAGCTGCACGCTGAAATGCTCAGTCAGCAATACGTTGCCTTCCACTTCGATGCCAGAGATTTCCGCCTGGCCGGCATTGGTCACCGTGCCGACGAAGCCATCGTTGACGCCGTCGCCGTCACTGTCCACGCCCACGGAACCGGGAATCTGCATGTCCTGATAGTCACTGTAGAACACCGCAATGTTGGTCAGCGCACGGCCGTCCAGCCAGGTACTTTTAAGGCCCACCTCCCAAGAATCGAGTGTTTCCGGGTCGAAGCCGTCTTCCACTTCCGGGCTCGCGAAGTTGGCACCGCGCGGGTCGAAGCTCCCGGCCTTCCAGCCCTGGCTGTAGCTGGCGTAAAGGGTGACATCATCGTTGAGGGTGTAACTCAGGTTCACCCGCGGCGAGAAGTCGGTGTAGGTTTTTTCCGCTTCATAGTCACTGGTGGTCGCGAGCAACAAGGCACCGTCGTTGTCGAAAAACGGTGAGCCGAAGCCCAGGTAAGTGCCGCGGAAAATGTCTGCCGTCCGCGTGTCTTCGGTGTAACGGCCACCGACAGACAGCGCCAGGGCATCGGTCAGGCGGTAGGTGACGTCGGCAAACACGGACCAGGCCTCGGTATCTACCGTGCCGCCCGTATAGGCAGTCACGGGACCGATCTGCCCCAGCACAACGTCAAAGTCGTTGGCGGCCGTGGCATCGAGGTAATAGAAGCCCGCCACCGCGTTCCAGCGCTCGGTGTTGTAGAGCAACTGGAATTCCTGACTGAACTGTTCGTTGTCGTAGATCACCGGCGCGTCGAAGTCGATAACCTCGAGGCCGTCGAAATCGATGACGGACTCAGTGTAGTCTTCGCGCCAGGCACTGATAGAGCGCAGTGTGGTGGTGTCGCTGACGTTCCAGTCCACCGACAGCATTGCGCCCTCGGCATCGATTTCATTGTTGCCGTTGATGCCCGCGGTGGCGACCGAATCCTGCGCACCGGCAGTGGTGTCGTAGCGATCAGACAGCACCGGTACGCCACTCACGGCACCGGGAAAGGGCCGGTAGCCGGCGACCGGGTTGGTCTTGTCATTGAGCTTGTCGTAGGCCAGGCGCACCAGCCAGTTCTCGCTGGGCAGCCATTCCGCGCTGGCGCGCCAGGCAAAGAGATCCTTGTCGTAGTGCTCGTCACCCGTGGTCAGGTTCTCACCGTAACCGTCGCGGGTCAGTGAGGCCACGGTTGCCCCCACACGGAAGGTATCCGTGACCGGCGCCGATGCCGTACCCACCAGGTCGAGCTGGCCGTAGCTGCCGTAGGAAGCCTTCAGGCGCAGGTCGGTTTCGTCGCTCAGGCGGCGCGTAACATACTTGATGGCACCGCCCACGGCGTTGCGACCGTACAGCGTGCCCTGTGGCCCGCGCAATACTTCCACCCGCTCAACATCGTAAATGTCCAGCAGGGCACCCTGGGGCCGGGCGATGTAGACATCGTCCAGGTACAGCGCTACACCCTGCTCGAACCCCGCCAGCGGATCCTGCTGGCCAACGCCGCGAATAAAAGCCGTCAGTGTCGTGCTGGTGGCGCGCGATGGCTCCAGCGTGACACTGGGAATGATCTGCGCCAGCTCGCTGATGTCGGAGGCACCGCGCAGGCGCAGCGCATCACCCGACAGCGCGGTAACGGCAATGGGCACATCCTGGAGGTTTTCTGCCCGCCGACGGGCAGTCACAACCACCTCTTCCAGTGCCAGCGCCGGGCCGTCCTGGGCCTGGGCGTTCGAGAAGGGCAGTGCGGAAGCGAGGGAAACGGCGAGCGCGATAGCGGAGCGCGGAGCAAATGCTTTCATGATATCCACCTTGATCGTTATTTTATCGTTTATCTTGAGCCGACCCTGAAGGCAGGCTCAACATTTGTTGAATTACGTCGCCAAACATATTCAACGTTTGTTGAAATGTCAAGCACACAGGTCTCAGCGCTTGCCGGGAATTGCATCGTTCGCGGGCACTCGGGTCCACCACAGCCCCAGCAGCCCGTAGCCGAGTGAGAACAGAATGGCGTAACTGGCGGACACAGCGGGGTTGCGCACGGCGCCCGACAGGTTCAGCGCCAGATGCCCGACAAGACCGATCAGCGCCGCACCCACGACCACCCAGAGCGGAATATGGCGGCGCACCAGCACGCCGAAGAGAACCGGCACCAGCGACGCGGCCGCAAGCCCGTACACCCCCTTTTGCGCAAACAGGCCAATCAGCGGCGGCGGATTCCAGGCCAGCACGACGGCCAGTACGCCCACCCCGACCAGGACGTAACGCGAGAGCGCAAGCGCGTTGTAGCGCTCGCCGTACAGGGGCTGCACGATATCGTTCACCACCATCGCTGACAGCGACACCAGGATGCCGTCCAGTGTGCTCATGCCCGCCGCCAGCAGGGTGAGGAAAATAAACACGAGCACATACTCACCCCAAGGCGAGCTACCGAATTCGAACAGGAGGTATTCACGCACGACCGTGTCCTGCTCTGGAATGTCGAGGCCCGCCAGACGCGCGTAGAAACCAATCATCAGCATCAGGGTGAAGACACTGCCGACCACCACGGTGGTGGCGATGAATTTGCCGATGTCGCGCTCGCTGCGCAAATAGAGCACTTTGGTGAGAATATGGGGTTGCAGCATCAGGGCGAAGGTCACCACAAAACCGCTGACAAACACCGAGAAGAAATCCGAATAGAGGTCACTGCCCGCGTTGAACGCATCGGCGTAACCACTTTCGACAGCGCGCAGCGCGGCTATTGGATCAGCACCGAGATACTTCCAGCCCTGCGCCACCAGAATCACCGTAATGGCCAGCATCATCACGCCCTGCAGGGTGTTGGTATACGCGTGCGCGTAGGTGCCCCCCATCAACACATAGGCAAACACGAACAGCAGTACGAGCACCAGCGCCGTTTTCTGCTCCACCGGAAACAGGCCGGTCAACAGCAGGCTGCAGCCCACCAGGATAAGCACCACGAAGGTAATCGAGAGCAGGTTGATAAACGCAAAGAACAGACTGAAGCCACGGTGGTTGTAGCGGTAGAAGATCCACTGCGGAATTGTCAGCGCATTATTGCTTTCACCGAGGCGCAGAAACCCCCGCGTCAGCAGCAGGAAGGCACTGAGAATACCCAGGGACCCGGCGAGCCCGTAGTGCAGGTAGGCGCTCAAGCCGTGGCTATACACAAACCCCGGGTTGATAACAAAAGTCGCCGTGGAAGCGATGGAGGCCGCCAGGGTGATGCCGATCAGGTAGGGGCTCATGTCCTTGTTGCCGATGGAAAAGCCACGAATATCACGCGTTCTGCGCATACCCACCCAAGAGAGCCAGAGCACCAGAATCGCGTAGGCAAGGGACATGGCGTACTTGAAAAGATCGGGGGTCATGGTCGCATTCTCATCGCATATTGTTATTGGCAGGCGCTTGATTCTGACGAAAGCCACGCCGCATTTCAACAAGCGTTGAAAAATAAACTATGCTATTGTCCCCGCCACTGAGGGCGTATTTCTGGCATGACAAAGACCCGGCAAGCACCAAAACGAGAGCGCATTCTGGATGTCGCGGAGGAGCTGTTCGCCCTGCGCGGCTACGATGGCGTCACCCTGCGCCAGATCGCCAACAACGCCGGGGTCGATGTCGCCCTCGCCAGCTACCACTTCGGCAAGAAGCTGGATCTGTTCAACGCGGTCTTCGAACGCCGCGCCGCCCACTTAAATAGCGCGCGACTGGATGCCCTGGAGGCCTGCCAGGCATCAGCCGATGCAGCGGGGCCATCTGTCGAGCAGATTATCGAGGCCTTTCTGCGCCCGCTGGAACTGGCCCAGGAAACCGGAGACCCGGGCTGGCAGAACTATCTGGCACTGATCGCCTATATCAACAACTCGCCCTACTGGGGCCCACGGATGATGTCCAAGCTGTTCGACGGCCTCGTCAGCGCATTCATCGCCGCGTTGCGCAAAGCCCTGCCCGGTGCCCGCGATGAAGACATCTACTGGTGCTACCACAACCTGTCCGGCGCACTCACCCTGACGCTGGCGCAAACCGGGCGCATCGACAAACTGTCGGGGGGCAAGTGCCTCTCAGCAGACTTTGAGGCAGCCTACGATCACATGATTCCCTTTGTCGCCGCCGGCTTTCGTGAGGTATGCGGCCGCAGCGGAAAAAAACGGGCCTAGCTCCGCGCCGGAGGCCTGCATGCGACCGGGGCAACCGGAGGGTACCCCACCCTGACCCCGGCTACAGATCCACTTCGCGCTGGAAGTCACGCTCGATGCGTTGCTGCTGCTCAAACCGGGAAACACCGTTCAAGCGCACACTGTCGTGCATGCGCTGCTGGAAGCGCTGCCGGCGGTAGTGAGCTACCAGGTGCGGAAAGCGCTCAGGCTCCAGCTCTCCCGCAATCAATGCCTCGATAAAGGCAATGTCGATACCCACGCGGTAGGCGATGCGGCTGGGGCGGATCTTGTGCGCGTGAAACTCGGCCACAATATGCACCTGCTGCTCGCGCCCGTAATGGCACTCGCGGGAATAGCCATAGGGCGGCGAGGGGGTGCGCGGGTCATCAAGACCAGGCCCGGCTGTAGCAGGCGGTGCGGCGATGGGGTGGTTGTCGGTGTCTCTGCTCATGCGCGTGTTTTAACAGGCGCCCCGCGATTTGCCAAGTCCGGGACGCGTAGTCCGGGACACATAGTCCGTGACAGGCAGCCCGGGGCGCCCTGCCTGGCCGGGCCCGGATGGCCTGTCTACGCGCTCCGCTGTGGCCAGAATAAACCCGCTGTTGCGGTTATCATTGCCCCTGCAGGCTTCTATACTTGGGGTTCAGGCACGGGCCCACCAGAGGATAAGAGCCATGAACGCACCGCAGACCATAGGATCCATCGAAGACATCGAGCAGCGTATGCAACAGGTGCTGGAGGCCCAGCGGCAGGACTACCTGCGCGAGGGCGAGGTGTCCGCGGAGACGCGCATCGACCGCATAGATCGCGGTATAGACGTACTATTGAAATATCAGGACAAGATGGTGGCGGCGTTGAACAGCGATTTCAGCTGCCGCGCGCGGGAAGTCAGCCTGCTGACGGACGTCGCCGCTTCGGTCACCCCCCTCAAGCACGCACGCAAGCATCTGCGCAAATGGATGAAACCAGAGCGGCGGCCCACGATGTTCCCGCTCAACCTGCTCGGCGGACGCTCGCGCATCGAGTACCAGCCACTTGGCGTGGTGGGGGTCATCTCACCCTGGAATTTTCCGGTCAACCTGACCTTCGGCCCTCTGGCCGGCATCCTCGCCGCGGGGAACCGTGCCCTGATCAAGCCCTCGGAGTTTACCCCTGCAACCAGCGAAGTGATGGCTGAAATGGTGGCGGAAGCCTGGGACGAAAAAGAAGTTGCCCTGTTTACCGGCGGGCCGGAAGTCGGCCAGGCGTTTTCGGGACTGGCCTTTGATCACCTCCTGTTCACCGGCGCCACCTCGGTCGCACGGCACATCATGGCAGCCGCAGCACGCAACCTGGTGCCCGTGACGCTGGAACTCGGCGGCAAGTCCCCGGTTATTGTTTCCCGCAGCGCCGATATCGAGAAGAGCCTCGAGCGCATCATGTTGGGTAAAACCCTGAATGCGGGCCAAATCTGCCTGGCGCCGGATTACCTGATGGTTCCCGAGGAAAAACTGGATGCCGTGATCGCCGCTGCCCAAAAAGCCGTGACTGCAATGTATCCCAGCATCCTCGACAACCCGGAGTACACCGCCGTCGTCAACCAGCGCCACTATGAGCGGCTGACCGGCTACCTCAGGGAAGCCGAGGAACGTGGTGCCCGCACCATTCCCATCAACCCCGCCGGCGAGGATTTTCAGGCTCGGGAAGGCAGCCGCAAGATTCCCCCAACGCTGATCGCACAGCCGGCGGAGGATCTCAAGGTCATGCAGGAGGAGCTGTTCGGGCCTCTTCTGCCGATTCGCACCTACAAGGATTTCAACGAAACCATTGAGTACGTCAACGCGAATCCGCGACCCCTGGCAGCCTACTACTTCGGGCAGGACAAGGATGAAGAACGCGCCGTATTGACACGGACAACCTCAGGCGGCGCCTGTATTAACGATGTCATCATGCACATCATGCAGGAAGAGCTGCCCTTTGGCGGCGTCGGTCCCAGCGGCATGGGCGCTTACCACGGTGAAAAGGGGTTCCGTACCTTCAGCCATGCGAAATCCATTTATCGCCAGGCCGGGGTAAATGTCGGCAAGCTCGGGGGAATGCTGCCACCCTATGGCAAGGCGACTGAGAAAACCATCAGCATGCAGGTCAAGAAGTAGGCGGACCGGCGGGGTGGCGCGCCTGCAGCGGCTGCGTCATCTCGCGCTGATCAGCGCTATCCTGCTACCATGGGCGGCTATGACAGCCGCTGCCTCTTCTCCTATCGTGATCGCTCACCGCGGGGCCAGCGGCTACCTGCCAGAACACACCCTGCCCGCCAAGGCCATGGCGCACGCCATGGGCGCCGACTTCATCGAACAGGACGTTGTTCTGAGTCGCGACGGCGTGCCAGTAGTGCTGCACGACATTCACCTCGAGTCGACCACAGATGTCGCGCTGCGCTTCCCCGACCGTGCCCGGGCAGACGGGCGCTACTACGCCATTGACTTCACGCTGGCTGAAATCCGCAGCCTGCGCGCGCAGGAACGGTTGGACAGCGACGGGCAAGCGGTATACCCGGCGCGTTTCCCCGCGCACAAGGGTGATTTCCGCGTACCCACACTGGCCGAGGAGATCGACTTGATCAGCGGCCTCGATCGCAGCCGGCAACGCCGCACCGGGCTCTACATCGAGTTCAAGTCACCCCGCTTTCACCGCAGCGAAGGCCACGACATCGCCCAAATAGTGCTGGATGTGCTGCGCGAGAAAGGTTACGACCAGCGCAGTGAGCAGGTATTCCTGCAGTGTTTCGACGATGAGGCCCTGCGCTACCTGCGCCACGAACTGAAAACGCCGCTGCCACTGATTCAATTGATTGCCGACCCCGGCTGGGGCGAAGACAGCGCTGTCGACTACGCATTCCTGCAAACAGCCGACGGGCTCGACGCCGTAGCGGGCTACGCCGACGGCATCGGCCCCTGGGTGGAGCAGATCTACCTGGGCCGGAACGCACAGGGAGAACCCGTGCTCAGTGAACTGGTCACTCTGGCGCACGCGCGCGGCCTGCAGGTGCACCCGTACACATTCCGCGCCGATGCGCTGCCGGCGGGTATCGACAGCTTCGACGCGCTGTTACAGCTCTTTTTCCTCGAACTGGGTGTGGACGGGGTGTTCACCGACTTTCCCGACCTCGCCCGCACTTTCCTGCAAGACCACCGCCAGCACAGGACCCCACAGTGACACCCAAAGTGAATCGCCGCACCAAGATCGTTGCCACCATCGGCCCGGGCAGTGAGTCGGAAGACATGATCGGCCGCCTGATCAACGCGGGCGTGAACGTATTCCGCTTGAATTTCAGTCACGGCTCGGCGGCGCAGCATGCGCTGGTTGCTGAACGCATTCGCAAACAGGCCGCGGTTGCAGGGCGCTATGTGGGCATACTCGCCGACCTGCAGGGCCCCAAGATTCGCATCAGCACCTTCCGCAACGGCTCCGTCAAACTGGAGAATGGAGACCGCTTCCGCCTCGATCTCGCCCTGGGTGAGGGCGAGGGTGATGCCTCCGGCGTCGGGCTCGACTACCGGGAGCTGACCAGCAGCGTATTTCACGGTGACACCCTGCTGCTCGATGACGGACGGCTGCGGCTGCGCGTGGACGAGGTTGTGGACGGCGCGGTTGAGTGCACCGTGCTGGTGGGCGGCACACTGGGCTCGCGCAAGGGCATCAACCGCCTGGGAGGCGGACTGGCGGCGCCGGCCCTCACCGCCAAGGACATTGCGGACATCGACAGCCTGGCGGAGGTGCGACCTGATTTCGTCGCCGTGTCCTTTGTCTCCAGCGCCCTCGACATCTTCCAGACCCGTGAACTGCTGGCGGCACATCAACTGACCCCCGCGATTATCGCCAAAATCGAGCGCGCCGAAGTGGTCTATGACGACGAGACCCTCAACGGGATTATCGATGCGTCCTTCGGCATCATGGTCGCACGCGGAGACCTCGGCGTAGAGGTCGGGGACGCCGAACTCATCGGCCTGCAGAAAACCCTCATTTCCCGAGCGCGCAAAATGGACCGGGTGGTGATCACGGCGACACAGATGATGGAGTCGATGATCAATAGCGCCATGCCCACCCGCGCTGAAGTGTTCGATGTTGCCAATGCGGTACTCGACGGCACCGACGCCGTCATGCTCTCAGCCGAAACCGCGGTCGGCAGCTACCCGGTGGAAGTGGTCAGTGCGATGGCCGATGCCGCCCTCGGTGCCGAACGGCATCCCGTCGCCCGAACCTCGCGCTACCGTCTGGACAAGCAGTTTTCCAGCGCGCAGGAAGCCATCGCCATGTCGGCCATTTATGCGGCCAATCACTACAGCGCCGTACGCGGTATCGCCTGCTTGACCGAGTCCGGCAGCACGCCGCTGCAGATGTCGCGGTTGTCATCCGGTTTACCGATCTTCGCCCTCAGCCACCGCAGCGAAACCCTCCAGCGCCTGTGCCTGTGCCGCGGCGTGGTGCCCCTGTTCTTCGACGCCAGCGTGTTTGACCCGGAAACCATCGAAGCCAGTGCGATCGAGTTCCTCTGTGATGAAGGCCAACTGCACAAGGATGACGCAGTGCTGCTGACCAAGGGCTCCGTGATGGGCCGACCGGGCTCCACCAACATCCTGAAAATTCTTTCGGTGCCATGACAGGCGCGAGCACGGGGCTGCGACTGGTTGCGGACGTCGGCGGCACCAACAGCCGTGTGGCGCTTTTCGACCCTCGCGACGGCAGCCTGCAGGCCCTGCGTGTGTACCAGAACGCCAGCCATGCCGATTTCGGCGCTGTACTGGACAGCTGGTTCCGGGAAGTGGAGGCAGACGCACCCCAGGAAGCCTGCATTGCGGTAGCGGCACCGCCCAGCGGCAATAACGCCCGCATGATCAACATCGATTGGGAGCTGCGGGGCGCGGAGCTGGCGCAGCGTTTCGGCATACGCCAACTGGGCCTGATGAACGACTTCGAGGCCAACGCGTGTGCCCTGCCCTGGCTGCGCTCACAGGACTATACGACGCTGCAGGCCGGGCGGGCAGAGAAGCCCGCCCGGCTGGCTGTGCTGGGCCCCGGTACAGGCCTTGGTGGCGCCGTACTCGACATGCGGTCCACCGGGGCCGTTGCCGTTGCCTGTGAGCCGGGACAAATGGACCTCGCACCGTTGGGGGCAGCGCAGATGGCCCTGTGGCCCATACTGCAACAGCACCACCCGCGGATTTACGCGGAGCTCCTGCTCTCCGGCGCCGGCCTGCGACGTCTGTACCTGGCGCTGTGCGAGGCTGGGGGCAAAGGGACCGAGGATATTGACCCGGCAGCCATCAGCACCCGCGGCGTCGCTGGAACCGATCCATTGTGTGTCGCAACGCTAGAGCAGTTCTGCGCCTTCCTCGGGGCAGCCAGCGCCAACTTCGTGCTGGCGAACGGGGCGTATGACGCACTGTATCTGGCGGGGGGCATTGTGCCGAGAATGGTGCCCTTCCTGCAGCGCAGCGCTTTTCTGCCCTGCTTCCACGATCGCGGCCCACTGCAACCGGCCCTGCAGCGCACGGCGGTCGCGGTCATCACCCACCCCTACCCCGGGCTCGTGGGTGCGGGCCGCGCACCGCTGGCAGGCGCGGCCTGTTAGCGTTCGCAAACGCGTAATATTGCCCAAAATATTTGCCGGACGGCAGATACCCGCTGCAAAACCCGATGCTAAACTCTTTGAGGCTGAGTAATCAGTGGTATTTATGCGCGTGGTCGAAGTTCCCTTAAGTTCCTCGGTACGTTGAACATAAATAGTGACTAACCCCTGGAGCCCCGAACCGGGCTTTCCCAAGTTATACAGGTAACACATATGTCTACAGAAACCGGCACCGTTAAGTGGTTTAACGAGACCAAGGGATTCGGCTTCATCGAGCGCGAAAACGGCCCCGACGTGTTCGTACACTTCAGCGCAATCAAGGGCGATGGCTTCAAGACCCTCACTGATGGCCAGAAAGTGCAGTTCACCGTCACCAACGGTCAGAAAGGCCCACAGGCAGAGAACGTCACACCGGTCTAAGCCTGGGCGTTTCTCGACCCCAAAAAAAAGGAGCACCTCGGTGCTCCTTTTTTCGAGGCCACCTGGCCGGGTTTAGCCTTCCTGCAGCTGGCGCTGACGGTCGAGCTCGGAATCCATGTATTGAATCCACTGTCTGGAGAACTTGGCTGAACGCTCATCACGGCCGGCAGCCTTGAATGCCTCGCGGGCCTTCTCGTACTGCTTGTCGTTGAAGTAGGCCATGCCCAGTACCAGGCGCGCCGTATCCGGACGCTTCACACCGCCGCGTGCGAGGCCCTTGGTGATGGCATCGATCGCCTTCTTGAACTCATCACCGTCCAGATAGATGTTACCCAGCCGCGTGTACAGCTCACCGTCCTCCGAGCGCGCCGCGGCTTCTGCCATCGCCGGAATAGCCTTGTCGATTTCCTGCGCCTGGCGGTAGGCGTTGCCGAGGATCTCGTAATTGCGCGAGGTGGCCTCGACCGACTTGTTGCCCAAGCCCTTGTCCATCACCTTGGCCGCCTTGTAGGGCACTTCGGCATTCAGGTACAGATAGGCCATGGTGACCTGCTCTGAGCCCTTGTCCAGCATGTCCTGAACATAGGCCGCTTCCATCGCCGCGAGTTGTTCGCTGTCACGCTTCTGCTCGCCATACATGTGCGACAGCTGCACCCAGTACTGCTTGTCAGGATAGTGGGTCAGCAGCTCTTCAAGCACACGCACCGCATTGGTGACGTCGTTCTTGTCGAAGTACAGGAAGCGCGCCAGGTTGTACCACTGCTCCTTCGGCACCTTGGCCTTTTCCTTGTACATGCTGATCGCTTTCTCAACATTGTTCAGGGCCTTGGGGTAGTCGTTGAGCTGATAGTAACCCTGGGCCAGCAGCACATAGGCGTCCTCTGGCGGATTCTCGGTCATGGCGAACCAGGACAACAGCGCGTTGACACCCTGCTGCCACTGCTCCTGCACAAAGTACAGCTGCGCAATGGTATAGCGGGTATTGATTTCCATCGCCAGCGGGATATCCGGCTGACGCACCACATTTTCGTAGGCCTGCAGCGCCTTGTTGTAATCCTCACGCGAGTAATGAATGAACGCGTAGAGGTTGTAGACGTTAGCCAATTCGTAGCTGTTCAGCTCGTTCTTGCCACCCGCGCCCAGCATGTCGTCCAGCACGCGCGACGCGCCGGCCAGATCCTGTGCTTCTGCGGCGGCCTGTGCCTCGGACAGCTTTTCATAGACGGCGTTGCGCAGCGCCGGCGTGCGGCGTGTCTCGCGCTGATCACCACCACCTTCCTGGGCAACGGCCGCAGCCAAGGGTGCAAGACCGAATTCGGCGCCGACCTGATCGAGCACCACGGGCGTGGCGGCGAGAGGCAGTGCCAGCAGCGCCGAACGTAACCAGCGTGTGGGATCGTACGATTTCATAACGCTCACTGTTCCAGCTCGTAGGTGAATTTATTTTGGACGCCGGCCACCTCAATCGGTTCACCATCGACCACCCGCGGCTTGTACTTGAACTTCTCCGCCGCCTTCACTGAAGCGGACTCGAATACGCCCGAAGGCTGGCAGTCCACCGCTCGGGGATCGCGAATGGATCCGTTGCGGGTTACCGTGTACTCGACGATGCAGTACCCGCTTATGCCGCGCGTCTGGGCACGGCGCGGATAAACAGGCGCCACCTTGACGATGGGCAGATACTCGCCATCACCGCTGGACATCCCGGACGAGCTGATCGACACGTCCACGCTCGCGCGCGGTGCGGTGTTGACCACATTCATGTCCATATCCATGTCCATGTCCGGCGTATCAAGCTCCGGTGGCGGTTCCTCGGGATCCTCTACCTTTTCCGGCTTTTTCTGCGCGACGTTGACCTCGATTTCGGTTTCGGGCACAACGATGTCCGCAATTTTACGGCTCTCGATATCTTCCTGCTGGTACTCGCGACTGATCAGGCTCTGCATCACGAAAAACAGGCCGATCGCTACAGGGATCGCTACCAGTGCACCCACCAGTACCCTAACAAAGCTGCTGCCCATTCCGTTTACACCTCGTCATCCGTTGAAATACAGGGCGGAGCCGTGAGCAGCGGACGGATTTCGTCAACCAGCTGCTCCACTGCAAACGCGGGCGTGTCGCGGTCTACCTGTACTACAATATTCGCCTGTGGCGCCTCTTTCTTGGCACCCTCTGCCAGGCGGGCCGCGCGATCCAGAGACACGCGATTCTTGTCGTAAAAAATTTCCCCGCGATCATCCACGGCGAAAATGATGGTGCCCCGCTCACAGGCTTCGGTGGTCGTTGCCTGTGGCTTGAGAAGCTCTACGCCAGGCTCCTTGACGAAGGAGGACGTGACGATAAAGAAAATGAGCATAATGAACACGACGTCCAACATGGGCGTCAGGTCGATATTGCCCTCGTCCGCCGCGGCCTTTCTGGCTGCGTTATCTCGAATGCTCATGGATCCTATTTCCCTTCGCTGGCCCAGTTGACCGCGCCAGCCCCGGCCTCACGCGCCGCGTCCGCCACGTCCACGACCGCACCGGCCTTGGCACCTTTTTCGACCTTAATCGTCACCGCTTGTTCCGGATCATTGGCGAGCAGACGCTGAATGTTCGCCCGGACGGCCCTGGCGTCGACACGCCGGTTTTCCATCCAGATCTGGTTGTCACTGCGAATGTTCACCAGAATGCTGGTGGCATCACTGGGGTCCGACTTGGCGCTGTCTGGCCGGCTGACTTCTATGCCGGCCTCTTTGATGAACGAGGCGACAACGATGAAGAAGATCAGCATGATGAACACGACGTCCAGCATCGGCGTCAGGTCGATTTCTGCTCCTTCGTCTTCCTGCTGTTTTGCAAGTCTGCGCATCTGATTACTACCTGTCAGCGTCCGATCAGTGATCGGACGTTAAATTATCCTGTAGGAATTCCTGTTCCCGCGTCGCAACACGGTTCAGGTAGGTGTTCGCGAAGAGCCCGGACAGAGCGGCCACCATGCCCGCCATGGTGGGGATGGTAGATCGCTCTACACCGCCCGCCATAGACTTGGCGTCGCCACCACCGGTCACGGCCATCACGTTGAACACCTCGATCATGCCTGTCACCGTACCCAGTAGGCCCAGAAGTGGGCACAGGGCGACCATGGTGGTGATGACCGGGAGGTTGGCGTTGATGGCCTCGCGACTCCGGGACAGCAGCCTGGCGCGAATCTGTTTCGCATTCCACGACTTGCGTTCGCTGCGCGCCTCCCAGGTGTTGATGATGGCAAAGGCCTCCTTGCGCCAGGCAAAGGTAAAGTACCAAAGCCGCTCAAAGATCAACGTCCACATCACGAACACCAGAATGGCGATGAGCCAGAGCACATCCCCGCCTTTGTCCATAAAGGCGAGGGTGCTGTCAAAAATTCCTCCCGACATGGTCGAACCTCTGCTTATTTGCCGCTGGATTCAGAGTGCTCGGCAACAATCCCGGTCGCCTGCTCGTTCAGCACGTGGATGATGCGCTGAGCGCGGCCATTCACGATGGTGTGCAGCAGAACCGTGGGGATAGCAACGAGCAGACCCAGTACGGTGGTGACCAATGCGGAGGAGATACCGCCAGCCATGGCTTTCGGGTCACCGGCACCGAAGATGGTAATGGCCTGGAAGGTGATGATCATACCGGTCACCGTACCCAGCAGACCCATCAGCGGCGCTACCGCGGCGATGATCTTCAGCAAGGTGAGGCCGGACTCCAGCTTGGGCGTTTCACGCATGACACCCTCGGACATCTTGAGTTCCAGCGTTTCCGCGTCCATAGACGGGTTGTCCTCGTGGATTTTCAGCACGCGGCCCAGCGGGTTGTTGGTGTTGGCCGTCTTGTTTTTCAGCTGGCTGCTGACCTTGGCGCCCACGGCTGACAAAACGATCAGGCGGAAGAGCGCAAGGATGAAGGCAAACACACCCACGGCGGTAATCGCGTAACCCACATAGCCGCCCTGGTGCCAGCGTTCTTCCAGCGTCGGGCTGTCGATGATAGCCGCGAGGAAGGAACCGCCGGTAGGACCGGTGGGGTCGATACCAAACTGGTGAATGCCGCTGTCGGCGTTGGCCAGCTCTTTCGCCCAGCCGTTATAGCGACCCGCAGGCTGGCGCGGCAAGACGCTGAGGTTACCGTTGTTGAAGGCCAGGTAATTGCCATCGGTGTCGATGACGTTGAAGGCACCAACACGGACCACTTCGCGGTCGGTACGCTCGCCGGTCGCGGTGGCAACCTCGGTATTGAAGCGCACAACATTGCCGGTCTCGGTGATTTCACGCAGCATTTCGTACCAGACACGCTCGATTTCCTCGATCCGTGGCAGCTTGTCGGAGCCGCTCATCTTGGCAATCAGCTCTTTCAGGAACAGCTCCCGATCGGGGTACTGCGCCGACACCAGAGACACTTCGATGTTGGAAGACAGGTCACCCGCTGCCGCGGTCAAATGACCGAACAGCTCGGTCAGTGAACCCAGACGCTCCTTCAGCTGCTCCTGCTTGGCAGCGACCAGTAGCTCGTTCTCCTCGAACTTGGCTTCCAGGGTGGTAGACAACTGCTCCTGACGCGCGCGTTCGGCCTTGGCCTGCTCCAGCGCCTTGGCCTGGTTGGCCTTGTCCGCACTGAAACGGCGCTCACGCTCGGCGTTTTCACGCGCTTCCTGCGCCTGGCCCTGCTTCACGAGGCCGAGCAGCTCACTCAGGCTGGCGGCGTCGCGCGCAGGCGCATCCTGGGCCATGCTTACGCCGGATACGGCCAGCGCTCCGCCCAGTACCAGGGCGGAAAAAATCGTGTTAAGCGCTTTCATTGTTCAGCCTCCGGTGCAGCAACGGGCATGTTGAGAAGTTCGATAGTGGCCTGACGCTTGGCAATGCGCACACCCTTGCGAATGGCGTTGGCGTAGTCGCCGGAATCCAGCGGCTCCCAGCTATTGGTTTCCTTGTTCCAGACGCCACTCTCGGTGCCGTCGGTGGTCTGGTAAACCAGTGCCAGGCGGCCGATGCGCAGGAAGTCGACGTCACGCGTGGTGCCGTTGATATCGATGGCAGCGCTGTAGCTGTCAAAGCCACGACCGTACTGCAACTCGATATTGTAGGCTTCCAGCACCTGGCGGAATTTCTCGGCAACCGTCAGGTCGGAGCGATCCACGTTGCTGCGCAGGAAGGCAATGCGCTCACGGCGCTCTTCGAGGTTGAACGGCACATCCAGTTCGATGAACTGCTCCAGGCCGTCGATCATGCGAATGACCAGCGGGGTCATCTGGCGCTGAATCACGGTGACTTCGTTGATCGACTCCTCAATGTCCGCGATGCGGGCCATCTGGTTGTCGATCTGGCGCTGCAGGCGCGCGTTGTAGACCTTGAGGCCATCGACCTGCTTCATGACCGACTTGTAGTCGGACAGGAGGTCACGCGTCTCATCGGCCAGGCGGTCGATTTTCTGCTGCGACTTGCGCGCCGCCTCGTTGCGGGCTTCCCCCACCTCCAGAACGGAGTCGAGGGTATTGGCTTGCACTGCCGCTGCGCTACCCGCGAGGGTGCCCGTTGCGACAAGCGCAGCGATCAATACGTTCTTCAATCGATGCATAGTCATGGGAATTGTGCTTCCTATTTCCAACTAGAGTGATTCAGTGCCGAGATAGCGTACTGCTGTGCTATCCACGTTGCTGCTACGTTTATAGTGAAAAAATAAGTAACGGTAAACCGAGGTGAAGAATTTAAACCCAATACCCCGGTATTTTCAATCAATCCACTGCGGTCCTGCGGGCATTTCTCTTAAACGTGTAGATAGGTGACAAACTTAACAGCAGAAAAAGCCCAAAGTAACGTTTGTTCGCGTCAACTAAGTGTCACAATCGGACCCGCGGCGCTCAAAACAGACAAACGCGTAAGGGTATGGATTGTCTTCCGTCGCTGGGCGCTCCTCGCGGCTGATTTCCCGCCACTCCCCGGCGTCAACCGGCGCAAACCAGGTGTCTCCGTCGATATCCGCGTGCACTTCCGTAACGTAAAGGCGCTGGGCAAGTGGCAGGGCAGCCGCATAAATCATGGCGCCGCCGATCACCACCAGCTCCTCCACACCCTCGGCCAGGGCCAGCTCGCGCCCGAGCGCGAGCGCAGCGGGCACCGTATCTGTCACCGCCACACCCGCGGCGTGCCAGCCCGGGGTCGCTGTGACAACAACATTGGGCCGCCCGGGCAGCGGGCGCCCGATCGACTCATAGGTTTTCCGGCCCATCACCACCGGCTTGCCCATCGTGGTGCGGCGGAAATACTGCAGGTCGTCGGGCAGGTGCCAGGGCAGTGCGTTGTCGCGGCCAATGACACCGTTCGCGGCCACAGCGACCATCAGGGCAATGCGCACAGTCATGGCTACACCGCCACCGGCGCGGCGATGTGCGGATGGGGATCATAGCCGTCGAGACGAAAATCCTCGAAACAATAGTCGTAGATGGTGGGCGGGCGGCGCAGGATCTCCAGCCGCGGCAGCGCACGCGGCTCACGCGCCAGTTGCTCCGCCACCTGCTGCTGGTGGTTGCTGTACAGGTGGGAGTCGCCGGTGGAGATAATGATTTCCCCCGGCACGAGGTCGGATTGCTGCGCCAGCATCATGGTCAGCAGGGCGAGACTGGCCATGTTGTAGGGCAAGCCGAGGAATGAATCGCTGGAGCGGATGTACAGCTGGGCGGACAGGCGCCCCTCGGCCACGTAGAACTGGTACAACAGGTGGCAGGGCGGCAGCGCCATGCGCCCGGCACGCGCGTTGTCCTGGGGGCTCAGGGTTTCATCCGGCAGGAACTCCACGTTCCAGCCGTGAAACAGGATGCGCCGGCTGTCCGGGTTGTGCCGCAGGCAATGCAGTACGTAGTCGATCTGGTTGATCGTGCCGCCATCGCGGGTGGGCCAGGCCGTCCACTGGGCACCGTAGATGGGGCCGAGGTCGCCACTCTCCGTGGCCCACTCATCCCAGATGCTGACGCCATTGGCTTTCAGCCAGGCGGTGTTGGTATCGCCACGCAAAAACCACAACAGCTCATTGACGATGCTCTTCAGGTGCAGCTTCTTGGTCGTCAACAGCGGAAAGCCCGCCGCCAGATCGTGGCGGAGCTGACGCCCGAACACCGACAGTGTACCGGTGCCCGTGCGATCACCCTTGGCGACGCCGTTATCAAGAATATCCTGCAGCAGTTGCTGATACTGCTTCATGCCATTTTCCTCCCGCCGCCCACCGGCGCCTGCCGGTGGTAGGCCCACCACAACAAGAACAGCCCCAGCGCAATCATCGGCAGGCACAACAGTTGCCCGCGCGTAAGCCAGCCAAAGGCCTGAAAGCCGATGTGCGCATCCGGCTGGCGAAAGAACTCCGCTATGAAGCGCAGGCATCCATAACCCAGGGCGAACAAACCGGACGTCGCCCACATGGGGCGGGGACGAGCGCTGAACAGGAGCAGTACAACAAACAGCAGCACGCCCTCGAGCGCGAACTGGTAGAGCTGCGACGGGTGCCGCGCCAGTTGCAGTGGGTCCGCCGGGAACACCATGGCCCAGGGCACATCCGTGGGTCGGCCCCACAGTTCCTGACCGATAAAGTTGCCCAGGCGACCCAGGGCCAGCCCCATGGGAGTCAGCAGCGCCGCCAGGTCCAGCACCGCACCGAAAGCGATATTGCGGCTGCGGGCAAACCAGGCAACCGCGATGATGACACCGAGCATGCCGCCGTGGAACGACATACCGCCCTGCCAGACCTGCAACAACCACAGTGGGTCCTGCAGCAGGCGCTCACCGCCGTAAAACAGGGCGTAGCCGATGCGTCCGCCGAGAACAACGCCGAGAGCGCTGAAAAAAATGAGGTCATCCACCTGCTCGCGCGACAGCGGTACATCCGGCCGCCGGCTGCGCCGCACACCCAGCCACCAGGCAAAGGCGAGACCGGCCAGATAGGCCAGGCCATACCAGTGCACCTGGATCGGGCCCAGAGAAACGGCGACGGGGTCGATATCGGGATAGGGCAACATGGCATTCGATCCTTGCTCGAGGGCGCATCGTGCGGCGCCGGCTCTGGCCACCGTCCGCACAGCGAGCGGGCATTATCCGGCACCGGCGCGCGATTCACAATTCTCACTGCCAGTGGCAGGATGAGCGCTGCTGTCAAAGGAAGCGTGACCATGTGCCTCATTGTTTTCGGCTGGAAAGTGCTCGCCGCCACGCCGCTGCTGCTCGCGGCCAACCGCGATGAATTCCATCGCCGCCCCACGGCGGCTGCCGGATTCTGGAGCGACCACCCCACACTGTTGGCAGGACGCGACCTGGAGGCCGGCGGCACCTGGATGGGTGTGACAGAGGCCGGGCGCTTCGCCGCCGTCACCAACTTCCGCGACCCCGCGCAAACGGCGCCCGCAGCGCGCTCCCGGGGAGAATTGGCGATCAACTTTCTCACTGCGGACCTGCCCGCCGAGGGCTACCTGTACGACGTTGCGCTGGCCGCGGAAGACTACGCGGGATTTAACCTGCTGGTCGGCGACAGTGAGGAGCTCTGGTACTACAGCAACCGGCTCGCGGGGGAGCCCGCGAAGCCGCTATCGCCCGGCATTTACGGCCTGAGCAACGAGCGCCTGGATACGCCCTGGCCCAAGCTGCTGCGGGCACGCTCCCGATTGGCGGCGGTGGTCGATCGCGGCAACCTCGACCACGACACACTGCAGGCCACGGTGTCTGACCGCGAACTGGCGCAGGAGCACGCGCTGCATCCCTCGGAGCAGGCCGCCCGCATGGACCGCCGTCTGTCCGCACAGTTCATCGTGACCCCGGAATACGGCACGCGGGCGTGCACCACGTTGTGGCTACAACGGCCGGATCGTGAGGATGGCGCCCTAATTGATTGGCGTGAACGCCAGTTCGACCCTGCCGGAAAACAGACGGCGTGTAACGCCTACCGGTTCCCGCTAACGCTTAGCCGAGCGGGGCGTGAATAAACTGCTGCAGGCCGTGTGCCGCCATGAAAGTCTGTAGCCGCGACTGCACCGCTTCGGCGTGTTCCAGCAGCATCACTTCGGCCAGCAACTCACGGGCCTCGGCGTGCGTCAGGCTGCGCAGGGACTTCTTTACCCGTGGCAGCGCAGTGGCATTCATCGACAACACGCCGTAACCCATGGCCATCAACAGTACGGCGGCCAGGGGGTCACCGGCGAGTTCACCGCAGATGCTCACGGGTTTGCCCTCCGCCGCGCCGGCTTCCGCCACCATGCAGAGCGCCTGTAACACCGCCGGATGATAGGCGTGATAGAGGCCGGCAACCCGCGCATTGTTGCGATCCACCGCCAGCAGGTATTGCGTGAGGTCATTGCTGCCGACCGAGAGGAAGTCGGCGCGCCGCGCCAGGGCGCGCGCCTGGTAAACCGCCGAGGGCACCTCGACCATGACACCGATGGGGGGCAGGGCGACCTCCGTGCCTTCCTGCACGATTTCCCGGTGCCCGCGATGAATCAGCTCCAGCGCTTCTTCAAATTCCGAGATGTTACTGATCATGGGCAACATGATGCGCAGGTTCCCATAACCTGCGTTGGCCTTGAGCATGGCGCGCACCTGGGCCAGGAAAATCTCCGGGTGATCCAGCGTCACGCGAATGCCGCGCCAGCCCAGGAAGGGGTTGTCTTCGGCTATCGGAAAGTACGGCAGGGCCTTGTCGCCGCCGATATCCAGTGTGCGCATGGTCACCGGGCGCGGCGCGAAGGCCGCGAGCTGCTCGCGGTAGATCAGCCGCTGCTCTTCCTCACTGGGGAAACGGTCACGCAGAAGAAACGGCACTTCCGTCCGGTACAGGCCGACGCCCTCTGCCCCCTGCTCGAGCGAGCGCGTGACATCGGCCATCAGGCCGGTGTTGACCCAGAGCGGCAGGCGGTGGCCATCCACGGTTTCGCAGGGCAGCTCGCGCAGGGACTCGAGGTCCCGTGACATGGCCTGATCCTGGTCGACCACGTCCTGGAAGCGCGCCCGCACATCCGGCAGCGGGTTCAGGTGCACTATGCCGTTGTAGCCGTCGACCACCAGTTCCCGGTCCTGCAGGCGGGTATAGGGCAGATCGACCGCGCCCATGACGGTGGGCACACCCATCGCGCGGGCGAGAATCGCCACGTGCGAATTGCCCGAACCGCGCACGGAAATAAGCCCGGCCAACTGCTCCCGGGGTACCTCGCCGAGAGAGGACGCTGTCAGCTCTTCTCCCACCAGAATGGTGTGCGCGGGGTAGGCGGTCTGCTCATTGCGGGCCGCGTCCTGCAGGTAAGCGAGTACTCGCGTACCGAGATCCTTGACGTCCACCGCACGCTCGCGCAGGTAGCTGTGCTCCATGCGTTCAAAATGACGGATATGACGAATCATCACCTCGCTCAAGGCCCCCTGAGCCCACTGCCCGGCCTTGATCAGGCCCGCCACCTCACCACCGATGGCGGAGTCGTCGAGAATACCCAGGTACACGTCGAACAGCGCGTGATCCTCGGCACTCATTTCCCCGCGCAGGTTGTCGGATACGCCCTGAATATCCGCGCGCACACTGGCCAATGCCGCCTTGAAAGCGCGCAGCTCCTGGCGCCGGTTGCTGGCGCCCTTGCGCGGCACGGCGTAGAGGTCGGCCACCGGCGAAACCACCACCGCCGTGCCAATCGCCACCCCCGGCGCGCCGGGGATACCGTTGATCCGCGCCGGGGCTGCAGCCCCGCCCAGCAGCTCTTCCTGCACCGCGCCCGTGACCCGGGCGTGTGCGATCACGGCCGCCAGCTGCGCGGACATCGTGACCAGAAAGGCTTCCTCGCTTTCGTCGAAGCGGCGCCGCTTGGTTTGCTGGATCACCAAAACGCCGAGCACATCGCGCTGGTGAATGATGGGTACGCCGAGGAAAGCGTGGAAGGGTTCCTCGCCCAGGCCTTCCAGCAACTGGAAGCTGGGATGGCTCTCGGCGTCCTCGAGGTTGACCGGCTCCTCGCGCTGGGCCACCAGGCCGACCAGGCCTTCACCCGGGGCCAGGCTCGCCGCCCCCACCTGCAGCGCGTTCAGGCCCTCGGTAGCGCGAAACACGAAGCGCCCGCTGGCTTCGTCGCGCATGTACACGCTACAGACCTCGGTGCCCATGGCATCACGGACGCGTTTGACGATGATCTGCAGCGCATCATTGAATCCTTCGGCTGCATTCACCTCCTGCACGATATTGCGCAGGGTCTCCAGCATCATGGCCGCCATCAGCCAGGCACATCCGTGAGTCGCGCCAGCGGCGGCGCCAACTCCTTGAGGGCTCGCCGGTATACCTCGCGTTTGAAGGCCACCACCTGATTCAACGGGTACCAGTAGCTCACCCATTGCCAGTGATCGAACTCGGGCTTCTGGTTGGCGTTCAGGCACACGGCATCGTCTGCCGCGCGCAGATGCAGCAGAAACCATTTCTGCTTCTGGCCGATACACAGCGGGTTCTGGTCTTTGCGCACGAAACGCCGCGGCAGGCGGTAGCGCAGCCAACCACGGGTGGCGGCCACCACGTTCACCGCCTCGGGGCCGAGACCAACCTCTTCGTGCAGCTCCCGGTACAGGGCTTCCTCCGGAGTTTCACCCCGGTTGATGCCGCCCTGCGGAAACTGCCAGGCGTCGCGGCCACCAATGCGGCGCGCCCACAGGAGCTGGCCTGCATCGTTGGCCAGTATGATCCCAACGTTGGGCCTGAATCCCTCTGAATCGATCACCGGATACCATCCTTATTATGCGACCGACTATTGTTCCATACTTTCCGGTGTCTGAGAAATTTACTCTGCGGGCCGGCCACGCTATCCTCGCGCCAGCCTGGAGCACACCATGACACTTGCCATATTCGACCTCGACAACACCCTGATCAGCGGCGACAGCGACCACTTGTGGGGCCAATTCGTGTGCGAACAGGGGCTGGTGGACAGCGACAGCTTTGCCCGAGAGAACGAGCGCTTTTACCGGGACTACCAGGCGGGCACGCTGGATATCGACGCCTACCTGCGCTTCGCACTCGGCCCGCTCGCCGGACGCTCGCCGGAAGAACTGGCACCGCTGCACCGGCAATTCATGCGCGAAAAGATCGAACCGATCATGCTACCCCGGGCCCGCGACCTCATCGCCAACCACCGGCAGCAGGGCCACCAACTGCTGGTGATCACGGCAACCAACCACTTCATTACGCGGCCCATCGTCGATGCCCTGGGTATCGACGACCTGCTTGCCTGCGACGCAGAGCTGGTGGATGGCCGCTACACCGGTGAGCCGATCGGTATTCCATCCTATCACCAGGGCAAAGTACTGCGACTACAGACCTGGCTGCAAAGCAAACAGCTGGACCTGGCCGGGAGCTGGTTCTACAGCGACTCCCACAACGACCTGCCGCTGCTGGAATGTGTCGATTTCGCGGTGGCCGTGGACCCCGACGCCACGCTACAGGCGCGAGCGGTAACGGAGGGCTGGCCGGTTATATCCCTGCGGGCGTAAGCCGCCGGGAAAATACCGATTTCAGGTAATCGGTTTCGGGGATGAGTGGGTGTACCGGGTGATCCGGCCCCTGCCCGCCCTGTTCCAGCACGCGCAATTCACAGCCGCTGCGCCGCGCCGCACCCTGCACCGCAAGCACCAGATCGGCGCGCGAAAGATGCATGGAACAGGACGCGGAAACCAGCACCCCGCCGGGGCTGAGCAGTGCCAGGCCAAGTTCGTTGATGCGCTGGTAGGCCTTGATGCCTTTCTTGATGTCCTTGCGACGCTGGATGAAGGCCGGTGGATCGACTATCACCAGGTCAAACTGCTGGCCTTCGCTGCGCAAGGCCTGCAACACCTCCGCCGCCTGCCCCTGACGTACCGCAACCCGGTCCTCCAGCCCGTTCAGGCGCGCATTGGCGGTAACCCCTGCCAGCGCCGTTGCCGAACTGTCCACGCAGAGCACCGCGCTGGCGCCACTGGCGGCCGCCTGAATACCCCAGCCGCCGATATAGCTGTACACATCCAGCACGCGCTGGCCCGGTGCGTAGTCGCGCAGCCGCGCACGGGCCATGCGATGGTCATAGAACCAGCCCGTTTTCTGCCCCTGCAATACCGGCGCCGCGAACGCCACGCCATTCTCCTGCAGGTTCACCACCTCCGGCACCTCGCCGAACACCACCTCCACCCGTTCGACCAGCCCCTGCTCGCGGCGGCTGCGGCTGTCCGCCCGCAGCAGTATGCCGGTGGGGTTCAGCACACGCCGCAAAGCCTCGATCACGGCAGATTCGTGTTGCTCAATGCCCGCATTGTGGAACTGCATGACCAGGTAGGCGCCAAAACGGTCGACCACCAGGCCGGGAATGCCATCGCTATCACCGTAAACCAGTCGATAGCATTGCCCAGGCAACAGCGCCTCGCGGCTGGCCAGGGCTCTCGCCACCAGCGGCGCAAGCCAGTCGGCTGAGAAGGTCTGCGCCAGCCCATGCGCATACACGCGAGCGCAAATCAGCGACTGCGGTTCCATGTAGGCGGAACCGAGCAGGGCGCCATCTGCCCGGCGCACCTGAACCACATCGCCAGCGGTAAAGGATTGCAGCGGGCTGCGCTGTACGTCGACTTCGTTGGAGAATACCCAGAGGTGTCCCGCAGCCAGGCGCCGGTCGGCACCCGCCCGCAGGAACAGGTCAGCGCTCACTCGTCGGCACAGTGGTTGGCGTAGTCCTCGGCGCTCAGCAACTTCTCCAACTCGCTGGTATCGTCCGGTTGCAGGCGGAAAAACCAGCCGTCGTTGTAGGGGTCGGCATTCACGGTTTCCGGCTCATCTTCCAGAGCTTCATTAACGGCGATGACTTCGCCACTGATCGGCGCATAGATGTCGGACGCGGCCTTGACCGACTCCACCACACCGGCTTCATCGCCGGCGGCAAGGCGATCTCCAACGCCTGGCACTTCGACAAACACAACATCGCCCAGCGCTTCCTGTGCGTGGTCACTGATACCGATGGTGACGGTGCCATCTTCTTCCAGGCGCGCCCACTCATGGCTGCTCGCGTACTTCAGTTCACTCGGGGTCATGCTCATGGTGCATCCTCTCGTACAGTGATCGGCGACGGCCGACGGGGGAAACGCGCATTCTACCGGGAGGCTTCCGAAAAACAATGTGTTGCGCTGCGCAGGGGATGGGTGGCGCGGGGCTATTGCACCGCTTTGGCGGTACCGAGACCCATGGCCTGGCGCATCAGCTGGTGCTTAAGCGGGCCGGCGCGATCAACGCCGCGCAGGCCGGCATTGCGCAGCCAGCGCAGCGGCAGTGCGGGTTGCTCGAACAGTCGCTTGAAGCCATCCATGGCCGCCATCATGGCCAGGTTTTCGCCCTTGCGCCGGCGCTGGTAGCGGCGCAGCACCTCCACGCTGCCCAGCGGTTCGCGGCGCTGCGCCGCGCGCAGCAGCTCTTCCGCCAGCACCGCGACATCCTGCAGACCCAGGTTGATGCCCTGCCCCGCCAGCGGATGGATGGTGTGCGCGGCATCGGCAACCAGCACCGCACCCGGCTGGATGTAATCGACTGCGTGGCGCTGACGCAGCGGAAAAGCGTAGCGCCGGGAACAGGCCTGGACCCGCCCCAGGCGACCTTCAAAAGCCCTCTCCAGCGCGGCACAGAATGCGGCCTCGTCCAGTGCCTGCAAGCCCTCGACACGCTCGGACTGCAACGACCAGACAATCGAGCAATAGTGCGCGGACGCGGTGGACGGCAAGGGCAGAAACGCCAGCGGACCGCTGGGCAGAAAGCGCTGCCAGGCCGTTGCCTGGTGAGGGTGCTCCACCTGCACCGTGGCAACTATGGCGTGATGCCCGTACTCCCATTCCCGCGTGCGGAAGGCGAGCAACTCGCGCACCCGGGAGAGCGCACCATCTGCTGCCACCACCAGCCCACAGCGCAGGCGCGCGCCGGAGGCGAGCGTGAGCGCCATGCTGCCCTCCGCGCCGCGTTCGCAGGCAGCCAGGGACTCCGGCGCCAGCACCCGAACATCGGCACAGGCCGCCAGCCGCTGCAGCAGTACCGCGACCAGCGCACGGTTTTCCACGATATAGCCGAGCGCCTCCACATTTACGTCCGCGCTGTCGAAATCAATGGCCCCGGTACCTTCGGCATCCCACACCGTCATGTGCCGGTAAGCACACAGCCGGTAGTCGGCAACCGCCTGCCAGGCATCCAGCCCCTGCAGTACACCCCGCGAGCGCGGGTTGAGCGCGACCACGCGCGGATCGAAACTCTCCAGGGAGAGTGCCGCCGGCAGCGCCGTGCGCTCGGTGCCCTGCGCCTCAATCAGCACGATGCGCAGCCCGTGGCCAGACAGCGCCAGCGCCAGCGCAGTGCCGGCGATGCCCGCGCCGACGATCGCCACATCACAGGGCGACAACTCAGTCATGAACGGCCTCCAGTGCCTGCATGCCCGCGGCCTGCGCCACGAAAGCGCGCTTCAACGGGGCCACCCAGTCGAGCCCCGACAGGGCGACATCACGCGCCAGCGCCAGCAGCGGATCGCTGTGCATGAACAGTGCGGGCAGCCGGTCGCTGAATTCCATGGTGCGGCGCTGGTCGCCCTGCTGCCGCGCCCGGTAGCGCTGTAAAACCGCGAGCGACCCGGGGCCATGACCCTGAGCCATGCCTTCCGCAAGCACATCACACAGGGCCCAGATATCGCGCAAAGCCAGATTGAAGCCCTGCCCGGCCACCGGGTGCAGTGCGTGCGCCGCATTGCCCATCACCGCAATGCCCGCGCGCACCTGCTCGTCGCAGTGGCGCAGGGCAAGCGGGTAGGCGTGGCGGGCTCCCACGTGCTGCAGGCGCCCGAGCCGGTAGCCGAAGCGCTGCTGCAGGGCAGCCAGGAAGTCCTCCTGCGGGCACTCCAGCAATTGCGCAGCGCGCTGCGGCGGCAAGGTCCACACCAGTGCGCTGCGATGCCGGGCTCCCGCGGCTGGCAACAGCGGCAGCATTGCGAGTGGCCCTTCATCGGTAAAGCGCTCAAACGCACAGCCGGCATGAGGCTCAGCCGTGGCCACATTGCAGATGAGTGCGTGCTGGCGATAAGGCTTTTCCATTGCGACAACGCCAAGGCGCTGACGCAAGCCCGATTCCGCCCCATCGGCAACCACCAGCAACGCGGTGGTCAACGTCGCGGGGGCGTCGCCATCCAGAGACAGGGTGACCCCCTCCCGGCCGGGTTTGGCGTCCACCACACGCGCCGGATTGAGCAACTCTACGCGATTCTCGGTTCGCAGGGCATGCAGCAGCGCCTGCCCCAGCCAGGCATTTTCCACCACATGGCCCAACGCCCCCCAGTCGTAATCCGCCGCACGCAGAATGCTGCTGCCAAAATGGCCGCGACTGGAGACATGGATGGTTTCAATCGGGCACAGCCAGCGCTGCAGGAGTGGCCACAGCCCCAGCGCCCGATAGATCTGCTCGGAACTGTAGCTCAGCGCGGTGGAGCGCGCATCGAAGGCAGGGTGATAGTCGGGGGTGGCCGCTGCAGCCGGAGGCAGTGTGAAACCCTCGACCAGGGTAATCCGGGCCTGCTCGGGCAGCCGGCGCGCCAGGGCGAGTGCCAGGCTGATACCGACCATCCCCCCGCCGGCAATGACCACATCGCGCTCGTTCATCCGCGCCCCGCCGCCATCAGGGCCTCAATCTCATCCGGGTCCCGCGGTACCTGCGCGGTCAGCACGTCACAACCCTCCTCGGTGACCACGACATCGTCTTCGATGCGTATGCCAATTCCGCGCCAACGCGGTGCAACATCGGTGTTGTCGGGCGCGATGTAGATGCCCGGCTCCACTGTCAGCACCATACCCGGCTCCAGCTGGCGCCAGGTGCCCGCCACGCGATAATCGCCTACATCGTGCACATCCAGGCCCAACCAGTGCCCGGCGCGGTGCATATAGAACGGTCGATAGGCCCCTGCGGCAACCAGGTCGGCCACCTCACCGCTGAGCAAGCCCAGGTCACGCAGGCCGCGGGTGATCACCTCCACCGTGGCCTCGTGGGGGGCATTCCAGTGATTGCCGGGGCGCACCGCAGCGATGGCCGCCTGCTGGGCCTCCAGCACAATGCTGTAGATCGCCCGTTGCTGACGTGAAAACTGCCCATCCACCGGGAACGTGCGGGTGACATCCGCCGCATAGCCCTGGTATTCGCAGCCCGCGTCAATCAGCACCAGTTCCCCCTTGCGCATGGCGCGCGCATTCTGGGTGTAGTGCAATATGCAGCTGTTGGGGCCGCTACCCACAATGGAGGGGTAGGCAGGGAAGCGCGCGCCACCCCGGGCGAATTCATGCAGCAGTTCCGCCTCCAGCTGGTATTCGAAAACCCCGGGTGCGGCGCTGCGCATGGCGCGACTGTGAGCCCGGGCGGTGATCTCGCCGGCGTGCGCGAGCAGGCGCAGTTCCGCAGCGCTTTTTTTCAGGCGCAGGTCGTGCAGCATGTGGTCGAGGTCGGTAAATTCGCCGGGGGGCACCGAGCCGCTGGCTTCCTTGCTGCGAATGAGATTGACCCAGGCCATGATGCGGCGGTCGAAATCTGCACTGCGCCCCATGGAGTAGTAAACGCGGTCGCGCCCCTCGATCAGCCCGGGCAGGATGTCATCGATATCACCGATCGGGAACGCGTCATCCGCGCCATAGTCACTGCAGGCGCCCTCGGGGCCGGCGCGGTAACCGTGCCACAGCTCCAGCGCCGGGTCCCGCTCACGGCAGAACAGCACGTATTCACCGTGCCCGCGACCTGGAATCAACACCAGCACAGCGTCCGGTTCCGGGAAACCGCAGAGGTAATGGAAATCGCTGTCCTGGCGGAAGGGGTATTCCGTATCGCGGCTGCGCAACTGCTCGCGGGCCGCGGGAATAATGGCAATACTGTTCGGCTCCATCAACGCCATCAGGCGCTGGCGGCGGCGCGCGAACTCGTGTCGGCTGATCTTCACGTCAACCGCCCTCGCCGTTTGCCCACACGCGGGCTTTTAATGTAAGGCATCCGGCTTGCCCTTGAGCGAGCGCTCGCGGTCATCCTGACGCCCCCGCGTGTCGAGAAAAACATTCACCGCAGCGACGCGCAGGTATTCCACCAGCGCGAAATAGGCCTCTTCCGCCTCGTCGTCGTCCTCATCGTGCTCGTCGGCACTGGCCTGGGCCATGGCCGCAAAGTCGCGCAGAATCTCCGTACTGTCGCCCGGCAGGGTTTCGCCTCCGGTGCCACTGGCAGCCACCGTGCGCGCAAAGCCGGTGAGGAAACCTCGACACCAGTCGGCGAGCGATGCCGTGCGCACCGCCAGCTCGTGGCTTTCATCAGGCAACAGGGGGGAAAAATCAAACACGTCGTCCACCAGCGCGGCGTTGCAGTGCGCGTAAAGCTGCATCACTTCATCCGCCAGAGCGCCGTGCAGGTCCAGGTCCAGCGCCTGGTTGAGGGCGTCGAGCCCGGCGCCCGGATCCGGGTCGTGGCCGGCCGCCAGCAGGCCCACCAGGCAACCGTGCACTTCCGCCGGGGACAGGCTGACGCCCTGCTCCAGAAGCTGGTCGGCAACGTCATCGAAGTCAAACAGCCCGGTGTCACCGGGCAGCCTGTCGAACATCCAAGTTACTCCCTGTTGCGGCCACTTTTTGGCAAAAACCACCCCTGCACCTCTACCGGATACTGCGAAAGGGTCGGCAGGCCATTGAAATATAAAAACTTTTGCTGCGTTGACCTGTCTCACAGCCAGCTCTATAGTAAGCCCTATATCCAGACAGCCCAAGTAGCACGTCATGGCAGATACCCAACTCCAGACTCTGGAGACCAGAATTGACGAGTTGATCGCCCTGTGCCGGGATCTCAACCGAGAAAACCAGCGCCTGAAACGCGAGAATGATGGCTGGCGCCTGGAGCGTCAGGACCTCATCAGCAAGAACGATCTGGCGCGCAACAAAGTCGAAGCGATGATCGCGCGCCTGCGGTCTATGGAGCAACGCCAGTGAGTACGGTCAACACCGTTTCGGTGCATATTCTGGACAAGGAATACCAGGTGGCCTGCCCCGAGGACCAGCAGGCCGAACTGATTATCTCCGCGCGCTACCTCGACAAGCAGATGCGCGCTATCCGCGACACCGGCAAGGTGATTGGCCTGGAGCGTATTGCGGTGATGGCGGCACTCAACATCAGCCACGAACTGCTCAAGGCCTCCGGCCAGGGTGCAGCACCCGCGGTCAGCGAGGACGTGGACAACACCGCGGTAGCCAGCCTGCAACGCAAGGTTGACGAGGCGCTGTACCAGTTGCGGCAGCTGGAAATCAGCTGACTGTCCCCAGCCCGGCCTGCAAGTCGTGTATACTGAGCGCTGGATCCCTGGCATAGGCGCCAGGCAGACAGTCCTCGAGCCGATAAGTCTATACCCGGAGGCTCCTCGTTGCTGTTGGTGTGCATGTCCGGCACTGACCGGAAAGCCTGATACAGTGCAGGACCCTCCTCCTTGAACCGTCGGGTTCAGGGCAACTCTGTCAACGCCATGCCGGGAATCCACCTTTCACATGCCCATTGATTCAGACGACCGCAGCGCGCTGCGGCGCCAGCTTCGCGGCCAACGCAATACCATCGAACCCGCGCGGCGCACCGCCGCGGCGCTAGCCGCCGTAGAACATATCAGCGGCCTGCCGCATTGGAGCGCTGCATATCACATCGGCCTGTACTGGCCCAACGACGGCGAACTCGACACCCGACCGCTGGCCGATGCCTGCCGTAACGAAGGCAGGCGGGTTTACCTGCCGGTGTTGACGCAACACCGCACGCTGACCTTCCGCGAGTGGCGAGACAACGCGTCTCTGCAGAACAACCGCTACGGCATCCCGGAACCAACGGCACAAGCCGACGCGATTGCCGTTCCCGAACTGGACGTTGTGGTGATGCCCCTGGTGGGCTGGCAGCGCGATGGCTATCGCCTGGGCATGGGGGGCGGGTTCTACGATCGCACCCTCGCCGACGCCGGGGGGCCGCTACGGGTGGGGCTGGCTTACGCCTGCCAGGAAATCAACGGCCTGGCGATGCAACACTGGGATGTGGCCCTGCAGTGGGTGCTGACCGAGAACGGCCTCACGCCCTGTCCGACGCAATCCCGCGAGCGACTCACTTCTCGATAATGACGCCGGCCTGCAGCTCGGATGCGGGGGACGCAACGGAGTCGCTGGCGGATAATGGCAACAACATGGTGATCAACACGCCGAACCCGAAGGCGGCGGCGATCACAAGGAATAAATCCGGCTTACGCTTCACGGCAACACTCTTTCACACAATTCTCGCAACCCACGGCAATGCCTTGTTTCGCACCAAGCGACAACCTGCACCGCACCCCCGATGATGTGCCCGAACAACCCAGACTCCCATCGCTGTTATCTGTTTGCCAAATACACGTGCTAAACGTTGCGGCCTTTTCGGCTCTTTTCAGCCTGGATCAGGCTCTTTTTCGGCACTATTTCACAAACAATTGCGAGTGTAGCTCAGCGTTTCTCGAAAGAGAACCCCGAAACCCTTGAAAACTGGAGATTTTCCTGATCAGCGCCCGCGCACTACCCCTTTTGGGGCTACCCGAGATACAGCTGATAGGCCCGATTGTCGGTTTCGTCCCACCAGGGGTAGCCAACACCCTGCAACACGTCCCGAAACGCCTTGCGTTCGGCTCGAGGCACCTGTACGCCGAGCAGGATGCGTCCGTAAGCGGCGCCATGGTTGCGATAATGAAACAGGGAAATATTCCAGCGCTGGCCGAGACCGGAGAGAAATTTCAGCAACGCCCCGGGGCGCTCGGGAAACTCGACGCGGAACACCACCTCGTCCGCCAGATCGGCGGGCGCCCTGCCACCCACCATGTGCCGAATATGCAGCTTGGCCATTTCGTTGTTGGTCATGTCTTCCGTCGCGTAGCCCTGTGCCGCAAGGTCCTGCAGCAAATCGCTCAGGTCGTTGCCACCCGGAATCACCGACAGGCCGAGGAATACCAGCGCCGCGCCCGCATCGGAATACCGATAGTTGAACTCCGTGATATTGCGTCGCCCAAGCGCGCTGCAGAAGGTGCGGAAGCTGCCGGGGCGTTCGGGTATCGTTACACTGATTACCGCTTCACGGTGTTCGCCAATTTCCGTGCGCTCGGAGATGTAGCGCAGGCGGTCGAAATTCGTGTTGGCACCGCTGACAATGGCCAGCAGGTCCTGATCGCGCACACCGGTGGTTTCGACATATTTCTTCAAGCCCGCCAGCGCCAGTGCCCCCGCGGGCTCGGCAATGCCGCGGGTGTCTTCAAAGATATCCTTGATTGCGGCGCAGATTTCATCGGTGCTGGCGGTGATCACCTCATCCACCGTGCTGCGGATGACGCGGAAGGTCTCCTTGCCGATCTGCGCCACGGCGCAGCCGTCTGCAAACAGACCTACCTCGGGCAACACGGCGCGCCGGCCCTTGCGCAGTGCCAGCTGCAGGCAGGCAGCGTCCTCCGGCTCGACACCAATCAGGCGCGTCTCAGGCCACACGTACTTGATGTACGCGGCGACACCGGCGAGCAGCCCCCCGCCACCCACCGGCACGAAGATGGCATCCAGCGGACGTTGCAGCTGACGCACGATTTCCATACCCACGGTGCCCTGCCCGGCAATCACGTCCGGATCGTCGAAAGGATGCACGTACACCATGGACTTTTCCGCGACCAGCTTCTGCGCGTACACCGATGCCTCATCGAAGGTATCTCCATGCAGCACCACTTTGGCGCCCCGGTTGCGCACCGCATCGACCTTGATTTGCGGCGTGGTGCGCGGCATCACGATCGTGGCCTTGACGCCCATGTGCTGCGCCGCCATGGCCAGCCCCTGGGCGTGATTTCCGGCCGAGGCGGCGACCACGCCACAGGCGCGCTGCTCAGCCGAGAGCTTCTGCATCTTGTTGTAGGCGCCGCGCAGCTTGAAGGAGAACACAGGCTGCAGATCCTCACGCTTGAACAACACCCGGTTCCCCAGGCGCCGCGACATGAGCATGGCTTCATCCACAGGTGTCTCGCGCGCAACATCGTACACGCGAGCGTCGAGAATACGCTTGATATACGAGGTGGGCATAAGCGTGATCCAGTAAAAAGCCAGCCCGACATGGTAATGGAGCTGGTGAGGATTTTCAGCATTGATCGCAGACAAGCGAGCGTTTTTTCGATATCGGCCAGACGCTGCCTGTTATGCTCTATACTCGTTGCTTCACGAGCTGACAGGCAAGCGAGAATGACACAGAACGCGCTCAAGCAGGCGGTTGCACAGGCCGCACTGGATTACATCAGGCCACAGCTGGAGCGCGACACAGTGCTCGGCATCGGCACCGGCTCCACGGCAAACCTGTTCATCGACCTGCTCGCCGGCCTGCGCGGCGACATCAACACCACAGTGGCCAGCTCGGAGGCGTCTGCCGAACGGCTGCGCCAGCACGGCATCCATGTGAGCGATTTGAACAGCGTGCCGCAGGTCGACTTCTATATCGACGGCGCCGATGAAGCGAACTCTGCACTGCAACTGATCAAGGGCGGCGGTGCGGCCCTCACGCGAGAGAAAATTGTTGCCGCGGTGGCGCGCACCTTTATCTGCATCGCTGACGCGAGCAAGCGCGTGCACACCCTGGGGCAGTTTCCCCTGCCGGTGGAAGTGATTCCGATGGCGCGCAGCCACGTGGCCCGGGAGCTGGTCAAGCTGGGCGGCGACCCGATCTACCGCGAAGGCGTGGTCACCGACAACGGCAACGTCATCATCGACGTGCACAACTTTTCCATTCCGCAGCCGCTGGCCATGGAGGCGAAGATCAACAACATCACCGGCGTGGTCACCAATGGGCTGTTCGCCCTGCGGCCGGCGGATGTGCTGCTGCTGGGCACAGCCGACGGCGTGGAGACCCTGCGCGCTTCCTGAGGCTTCGGCTAGAGGTCGAAGATCTTGCCCGGGTTCATGATGCCCTGCGGATCAAAGACCTGCTTGATCTGCTTCATAATGCCGATTTCCGCTGCACTGCGGCTGTAGTGGAGATAATCTTTCTTCAGCAGGCCCACACCGTGCTCTGCTGAAACACTGCCCTCATGGCGCTGCACAATTTCGAAGACCCAGCGGCTCACTTCCCCGCAACGCTGCTGGAATTCCGCCATGGGCAGCGCGTCGGGCTTGAGCACATTGAGGTGCACATTGCCATCACCGATGTGCCCGAACCACACGATCTCGAAGTCGGGATAGGCCCGCGTCACCACCGCTTCCACCTCGGCAAGAAAGTCCGGCACGCGCACGATGGTGGTGGAGATATCGTTCTTGTAAGGCGTCCAGCGGGAAATCGTCTCAGATATATCCTCGCGCAGGCGCCACAGTGCCTGCGCCTGTGCCACGCTCTGGCTGACCACCCCGTCCACAACCCACCCCTGCTCCACACAGTGCTCGAACAGCACCATGGCCTGATCGAGATCCGCCTCGGTGTGCTGTTCGAACTCGAGCAGGGCATAAAAGGCGGCAGGGGTCTCGAAGGGCCGCTGCAGGCCCTGGTGCGCCACCACCTTCTGCAGGGCCAGCTCGGAAAAGAATTCAAATGCCTGCAGGTCCATGGCCCCCTGCCAGGTTTCCAGCACCTGCATCACGGCGGCCATATCCGGCACGCCCAGCACCATCACCGTGAGGTTCTGTGGGGGCCGCGCCAACTGCATGGTGGCCTCGACCACAATGCCCAGCGTGCCCTCGGCACCAATGACCAGCTGACGCAGGTCATAACCGGCATTGTTTTTCACCAGCCCGCGGTTGAGATCCAGTAGCTCGCCGCTGCCGGTGACCAGCTTCAGGCCCGCCACCCAGTCGCGGGTCATGCCGTGGCGGATGACCTTGATGCCCCCGGCATTGGTGGAGATATTGCCGCCGATCTGGCTGGAACCACTGGAGGCGAAATCGACCGGGTAGAACAGGCCTTGCTCCTCCGCAAAGGCCTGCAATTGCGCCGTGACGACGCCCGCCCCACAGCGCACGGTGCGGTCGACCGGGTTGAAATCCTCGATACGGTTCAAACGGTCCAGCGCGACGACAATCTCCCCCTGGCAGGCCATGGCGCCACCACTGAGTCCGGTGCGGCCGCCGGAGGGCACCAGAGCCAGCTGCCGCACACTGGCCAGCTCCACCACCGCCTGCACCTCGGCGATGCTGCCGGGCAGTACCACCGCCGAGGGTGCCGGGGCATGGGCCCGGGTCCAATCCCGCCCGTACAGCGCCAGGGAGTCCGAGTCTGTCAGCACGCGCGACTCGCCAACGCAGGCCTGTAACGCCTGCAGTATTTCCGGGCTGATATTGGACACAGGGGTACTCCGCAGTGGAATGGGTTGGGGGCGCAAACAGGGCGCAGTATGGTAGCATACGCGCCCGCTTATTCCCGCCCACCCTACACCGTCCAGGGAGCACGACCGCGTATGGCGCCCAAGTCGCTAGAAAAAAGCAAAATCCGCTTCCTGCTGCTGGAAGGCGTTCACCCATCAGCGGTGGATACCCTGCGCAACGCCGGTTACGACAATATCGAGCTGCACCAGAAAGCCCTGGCGCCAGACGACCTGAAGAAGGCGATCGCCAATGCCCACTTCGTCGGCATCCGGTCCCGTACCCAGCTCACGGACGATGTGCTGGACGCGGCGCGCAAGCTGGTTGCCGTGGGTTGCTTCTGCATCGGCACCAACCAGGTGGACCTCGCGGCCGCAACACGGCGCGGCATCGCCGTCTTCAACGCCCCCTTCAGCAACACGCGCAGCGTGGCGGAGCTGGTGATCGCGGAGGCCATTCTGCTGCTGCGCGGCGTCGCCGCCCGCAATGCAGCCGCGCACCGCGGCGAATGGCAGAAAAGCGCCACCAACGCCTATGAAATACGGGGCAAGCGTCTGGGTATCGTCGGTTACGGCAATATCGGCATGCAGCTGGGCGTGATCGCCGAGGGCCTGGGCATGCAGGTGCAGTTTTGCGATGTGGTCAGCAAACTGCCGCTGGGCAACGCCCGCCAGCTGCCTTCGCTGGATCAGCTGCTGGCCCAGTCGGATGTCGTCAGCCTGCACGTACCGGAAACCCGCGGCACACGAAACATGATCGGGGCCGCGCAGCTGGACCAGATGCCCAGGGGCAGCATTCTGCTGAACGCCTCACGGGGGACGGTGGTAGACATCGAAGCCCTGGCCGCGAGCCTTGAATCCGGCCACCTCGGTGGTGCCGGCATCGATGTGTTCCCGGTGGAACCGCGCTCCAACGATGAAGAATTCGTATCGCCGCTGCGGGCCTTCGACAACGCCATCCTTACGCCGCACATTGGCGGCAGCACGGTGGAGGCGCAGGCCAATATCGGTGTCGAGGTTGCCGAAAAGCTGGCGCGCTACAGCGATACCGGCGCCACTACCTCATCGGTCAACTTCCCTGAGGTGTCCCTGCCCGAGCATGAGGGCAGCCATCGCCTGCTGCATATTCACCACAATGTGCCCGGTGTCATGAGCGCCATCAACCGCGTCTTCTCCGAATACGATATCAACGTCTCGGCGCAGTTCCTGCAGACCAATGAGGCGGTGGGCTACGTGGTGATCGACGTGGATGCCGAGTATTCGGACGTGGCCCTGGCCAAACTGGCCAGCATAGACGGTACGATCCGCAGTCGCGTACTATTCTAGCGACCGCTCGGGCCCGCCGGGAAAACCCCACCGCCCGGCACACCGCGCTACAACGAGGGTTTCACCATCACGGTCGTAGCTAACAGCAAGAATGCCTTTCTCGCGCGCCTGGTGAATGACCACGGCAGCGCGCTGGAACGCTATCTGGCGCGCAAACTGGACAGCCCGGAAGACGCCGCGGAAGTCGCTCAGGAAGCCTTTCTGCGCCTGCACCGACTGCAATCCCCGGAAACCCTCGATAACGCCCGGGCCTTTCTCTTCCAGGTCGCCACCAACCTGGCCGTGGATCAGTTGCGGCGGCGCAAATTGCACCTGCAGTTCATGCACGGCGAACGCCAGCAAGCCGATGAGGGCGAAGCGCCGGATATCAACGGCAGTGCGGCCTCACCCGAACATATTCTTGGCGCGCGCGAAAAACTCAGCCTGATCATGGCGGCCGTGGAAGAGTTGCCTCTGAATGTGCGCCAGGCGTTTTTGCTGCATCGGCGCAACGGCCTGTCCTACGGCGAGATCGCCGATGCCATGCAGGTTTCCGTCTCCAGCGTGGAGAAATACATCCTGCAGGCGCTGCAACATTGCCGCAAACGCCTGGCTGCGCTGTATCCACCGGGCGAAAACGGATGAATGGGACATATTTACTTGAGGGAACTTTCAGGTTCCTCGTTACACTAACAGGTCATAACATAAGGCAGCACCCCAGCGTGGGTGCGCGCACCCCGGGATACAACAACCGGCGGGCGTTGGGGAAGCGATGAACCAGACGTTTACAGAGGAATTCGAGCAGCATTGCGACGCCGCCTTGGCGTGGATTGCGCGTTTCCGTGGCGAAGCTAACGATCAGGATCACCGCGATTTTGCCCTCTGGCTGGCCGCTGACGCGGGCCATCGCCAGGCCATGGACCTGATGCTGGAACTCTGGGACGACCTCGGCAGTGTGCGCCACCTCCCGCTGGAAGCCGAGCAGCCGGCCACCGCCCCCGTACGCGCGCAACCCACCCGGCGCCAATGGCTGAGCGGGGCCGTCGCCCTGGCAGCGGGCCTGGCCATGGCCTTTGTGCTGCTACCCCTGAACCGCGAACCGGGCGGCACCGAGTCCCTGCGCACGGCCCACGGGGAGCGAGCCACCTTCACCCTCAGCGATACCTCCCAGGTCACCCTGAACACTGACAGCCGACTGGATGTGGCCTTCACCGGGGGTGCCCGCGCACTGACTCTGGTAAAAGGTGAAGCGTTCTTCAATGTCGCGCACGACTCCGAGCGCCCCTTCGCCGTCAGCGCAGGTAACACCACGGTCACCGCCGTGGGCACCGCCTTCAACGTCTACCGTCGCCCCGAATCAACCGCCATCACTGTCAGCGAAGGGGTGGTGCGCATAAGCAACCTCGCCGCGGGTGGTACTGCGCCGCAAAGCGTGCTGCTGGAGGCCGACGAACACCTGGAAACCGGCCGCAATGGCGCCCTCGGAACGAGCCGCAGTGTGGACACAGCCCGCTACCTGGCGTGGCAGCGGGGAGAGATTATCGCCGAAGCCCTCACGCTGGCAGAACTGGCGGATGAAATGGCGCGCTATTCGGAGACACGTATTCTCATCAGCGAACGCGAGGTGGCCGACCTCACCGTGTCCGGCGTGTTCAGTCTGGACCACCCGGATACCGTTGTTCAGGCCCTGGAACGCAGCCTCGGCCTGCGCGTGGTACCGCTCGGTAACGGCTCAGTGCAGTTGCTGAAATCCCCGCAGTAGGATATAACGAACCCTTGCCTGACCGGCGCCTCCGGTCAACATAATTTCTCTTGATTTATCAGTGCGTTGCAACCAGAAATCTGGCAGGGTGGGAAAATGCTTGCCGCGTCCCGGGCGACAGGTTTTATCGCGCAGGGTATCGTTTCGGCATGGCTGGCGATCTCCATTGCGTTCGGCTGGACGCAGCACGCTGCGGCGGCGGAGCCTGTTCGTCGCTACGACATACGCGAGAGCTCGCTGTCCGCAGCCCTCATTCAGTTCAGCCGCCAGAGCAACACCCCCATTGTTTTTTCCGACCGCCTCACCGGGCACCTGTCCGCCCCCACGCTGGTCGGCGAGCTAACGCGGGACGATGCCCTGGACCGACTGCTGGCGGAAAGCGAGCTCAACTGGGAGCTGATCGACGAGCGCATCGTCGCCATCTATTCCAGTGACTGCCCCCAAGAGCGCTGCGAAGGGACCAGGCCGGCGGCGGTCGCGCTGCCCATCTATGAACCCGGCATGGAACAGACCTACGTCTATGGCAGCCGGCTCACAGGCTCGCGCATCCGCCGCGATCCCAACCGCTTCAGCGCGCCGGTCGAGGTGTACGCCCGCTCCGATATCGAGCGCAGCGGCGCGCAAACACTGGGCGAGCTGCTGCGTTTTGTGCCCGCGGTCATCGGCAACTCCACCAGCACGGCCATCTCCAACGGCGGCGACGGCACGGCAACCGTGACCCTGCGCGGCCTGCCCGCCAGCAACACGCTCATCCTGATCAACGGTCGCCGCATTGCCAACGACGGCCTGGCGGGCGAATCCGTCGACCTCAACAGCATTTCTCCAGCCGCCGTGGAGCGCGTCGAGATACTCAAGGACGGTGCCTCCGCCATCTACGGCTCGGACGCGATCGCCGGTGTCGTCAACATCATCATGAAGCGCGATTTCCACGGCTTCCTGGCGGAAACCTATGTGGGCGAAAGCAGCCGTGGCGACCTCACCACGACCACGCAAACACTGCAGTATGGCAACAGCTTCCGCGACGGTGGCGTGTTCATCAGCGCCACGCACTACGAGCAGGAGCCGCTGTTCAGCCGCGACCGCTCCGTCTCCGCCAGCGCCGACACCCGCTACCTTGGGGGCACTGACCTGCGCTCCAGCGCCACGCCCAATGCGCGTGTGGTATTGCCCGATGGCAGTGCCTTGATCGCCGAGGGCAACGGATACCGTCCGCCAGGCGGCGAGGACCTGTTCAATTACCAGGCCTTTACCTCGGCCGTGGTACCCCTGCGTCGCAGCAGCGTGTACGCCAGTCTCACCCGTGACCTGAGTGAACAGGTCACCACGCTGCTTGAGGCTACCTATCTGCAAACCAGTGCCCGCGCCACGCTGGCGCCCACACCCATTTTCACCGGCTTCGAGCAGATGCCGTTGAGCGTTGCCGCGGACAATATCTACAATGACTTCGGTCAGGAAATAACCGACGTTCGTCGAAGGTTAGTTGAATTTCCCGGACGTATGCAGCAAAACGAGTCTCGCGTAGGCCGTCTCAGTGCCATTGTCGAGGGGCTGTACGCCGACTGGCACTGGGATATCGGGGTGAACTGGAGTCGCAGCGAGGCCTCGGAAACCGTCACCAACCTGGTCGACGCCAACCGCTTGCGACGCGCGCTGGGCCCCGCTGCCGGCTGCCGGGGTGCGGAGGTGGATGGCTGTGTGCCGGTGGATATCATGGGGCCAGCGGGCAGCATCACGGACGAACAGGTGGACTACCTGCGGCTCGATGGGCGCACCAGGGGCGACACCACGCTCTCCAGTGCGGCCCTCAACCTGAGCAATGCGCTGCTGAACCTGCCCGCGGGGCGGGGCGACCTTGCGCTGGGCGTCGAATTTCGCCACGAATCGACCACCAAGCAGCCGGACCAGCGGTTGGCCTCCATTGGCACCATCGGCGCCACCAACTTCCAGCCCACCCGGGGCGATCGCAAGATACTCGAACTCTACGGGGAAAGCCGCATACCGCTCTGGAGCAACGCCAGCGGCGGTCGCAACCTGCAGCTGGAGGCGGCACTGCGTCACTCTGCCTACAGCGACTTCGGCAGCAGCACCAACCCCAAGATCGGGCTGAAACTGCAGCTTGGTCCCTCACTCACACTGCGCGGTGGCTATGCCATGGGCTTCCGTGCACCCAGCCTCAACGAGCTCTACGAAGGCAACAGCGAACAACAGGCGTTTATCGCCGACCCCTGCACCATTGCCGCCAATATCGGCCAGCTACCCGGGTGCACGCAACTTGCGGATGCCTCGCGCAATCAATTCCTGACGGTGAAGGGCGGCAATCCGGACCTCAACCCGGAAACCTCCACCTCAGTGAGTGCCGGGGCAATCTGGACGCCCGTGGTGTTACCTGGCCTGCGCGTATCACTGGATTTCTTCGAGATCCGCCAGGAAGACGTGGTGAGCTCCAGCGCGCAAACCCTGGTTGACCGCAATGCCGCGACGGGGGCCTTTGGCGATCAGGTACAACGCGATGCGCGGGGCAACCTCACCCGGGTGACGGCCAACAACATCAACTTCGGCAAGCGCCGGGTGCGCGGCGCGGACCTGAGCCTGGCCTATTACTTTCCCGACCAGCCCTGGGGGCAGGTGTCGGTCACCGGCACCGGAGCCTGGATTCATGAATACCTCTCGCAGCCCGGCGACGGCGGCCCCGACGTGGACCTGGCAGGCACTTTCCGCGACGAGGCGTCCGAGGGCCTCGGCGGCATACCCGAATGGAAGGGCCAGCTGGGCCTGCGCTGGAAGCGCGAGCGCTGGCTCGCCAGCTACGATGTGCATCACGTCAGTGCTCTGGAGGAGACGCTCCCGGGCAGCACCCTGACGCGGGAAATCGACAGCTGGACCGTGCACGACATGCAGCTCAGCTATGTGTTCGACGTGCTTTCGGGATTGCGCCTCACACTCGGCATCGACAACCTGTTCGACCAGGCCGCCCCTTTGGCGGCATCGGCGTTTAACGATAATATCGATGCCCGCACCCACGAACTGAGGGGGCGCTTCTGGTACACCCGTATCAGCCAGCGCTTCTGACCGGAGCCCCACCCATGCGCAGCGCACTGACACCCCTGTTGTTTCTCACCCTCGCGTGTAGCGTACCCGCCGCCAGCGCAGAACCGGGCAGCGAATTCCCGGGGGTACAAAAGTTGATGTCCGAGGAAGAATACCAGGCGGCGGGGCTCGACAAGCTCAGCGCGGACGAGCGCGCCGCGCTCAATCGCTGGCTGGTGAACTACACCGCCGCCGAGGCGCCCGCCATGCTGCGCACCAATCCGGAAGTTATCGCGGCGGAGGAGTCCATCCGCATCGAGTCACACATCAAACAGCCTTTCGACGGCTGGTCTGGCGAGACCCTGTTCTACCTCGATAATGGCCAGGTCTGGCGCCAGCGCCTGCCCGGGCGCTACATGCACCGTGGCGAGGACACCGCGGTCGTTATCGACAAGAATTTTTTCGGCTTCTATCAAATGACCGTGACCTCCACTGACAAGACCGTCGGCGTCAGCCGGGTGCGCTGAGCGACCACAACCTGCGCTGCGCGACACTCGCGCCGGGCCAGTGAAACTACTGGGATATCAGCGACCTGCTGCCATATGGTCAGGTCATTTCTGGTAATTTGCCGAGTTCCCGGCGTTTTTCGTGAATAAGTCACAAAAGTGACATGGAACTCTGAGGAACCCGCCGCTGAATTCGTTTAATGTTCGTCTCCAGTGGCATTGGCCACCGGATTAGCATGCTTACAGTCAAGTACAGGGGTATTGATATGTTGAGGAAAAATCGTCTGACCATGGCAGTTTCAGCTGCTCTGGGCATGAGCGCAGCGGCGGTAATGCCGACTGTGGCCAACGCCCAGAACGACCAGCTGATGCTGGAAGAAGTGGTTGTCACCGGTTCCCGTATTCAGCGGGCCAACCTGGTTTCTGCCAGCCCGGTTACTCAGGTAGATGCCGAGGAATTCAAGTTCCAGGGCACCACCCGCGTTGAAGACCTGATGAAGAGCCTGCCACAGGTCTACTCCAACCAGAACTCTTCCACATCCAACGGCGCAACGGGTACCGCTACCCTGAACCTGCGCAACCTGGGTGACGAGCGCACCCTGGTACTGGTCAACGGCCGTCGCCTGCCCGCGGGCTCACCGCTGCAAGGCGGTACCGGTGCCGACATCAACCAGATCCCGGCAGCCCTGATCCAGCGCGTTGAAGTGCTGACCGGTGGCGCCTCCGCCACCTACGGCTCCGACGCGGTCGCTGGTGTTGTCAACTTCGTGATGGTTGACGACTTCGAAGGCGTGCAGTTCGACTACCAGTTCAGCCAGTACCAACACGACAACGACAACGGCGGCGTCCAGCAGATCGTTGGCGATGCGGGCTTCCCCTTCCCTGACGGCAGCGAAACCGGCGGCGACATCCAGAACTGGTCGCTGGTCATGGGTGGCAACTTCGACAACGGCCGCGGCAACGTAACGGCTTACGCCACGTACCGTGAAATCGATGCCGTGCTGCAGAGCGAGCGCGACTACAGTGCCTGCGCCCTGAACAACGAGGCTGATGGGTGTTTCGGTTCCGGCACCAGCGCCGCAGGTACCTTTATTGTTGGCACCGCCGATCCCTACCGTGTGTCCGGCAACCAACTGGTCCAGCCCAGCGAAGTGTACAACTACGGCCCGCTGAACTACTACCAGCGCCCCGACGAGCGCTACACCGCCGGCGCCTTTGGTCGCTACCAGATCAACGAGCACGTCGAGACCTACACCGAACTGATGTTCATGGACAACCAGAGCAACGCGCAGATCGCGCCCTCTGGCGCGTTCGGCCTGAACGTGCCGATCTCCTGTGACAACCCGTTCCTGTCCGACCAGCAGGTTGGCGTAATTTGCGGTGCCAACGGCCTCGGCGCGGGCGACACGCAGGATGTGGTTGTTCTGCGTCGTAACGTTGAAGGCGGCCCGCGTAACCAGGACCTGCGTCACACCTCTTTCCGCGGTGTGCTCGGCTTCCGTGGCGACATCAACGACACCTGGCGCTATGACGTGTCTGGCCTCTACTCAGAAGTCAGCATGGAAAACACCTACAACAACGACCTGTCTAACGCCAAAATCCAGAACGCACTGAATGCGGTGCTGGACGACGACGGCAACATCACCTGTCAGTCTGTGGTTGACGGCAGCGACCCCAACTGTGTGCCCTGGAACATCTGGGAAACCGGTGGTGTAACGCCAGAAGCCGCCGAGTACATGACCCTGCCCCTGTTCGCACGCGGCACCACCACGCAGAAAGTGTTCAACGCGTTCGTTGCGGGTAGCCTGGGCGACTACGGCATTAAACTGCCTTCAGCCAACAACGGCGTGGAAGTGGTCATCGGTACCGAATACCGCAAGGAAACGCTGGACTTCAACCCCGACGAAGGCTTCCGCCTCGGCCTGGGTGCCGGTCAAGGCGGCGCCACCAACGCGGTTGACGGTGAATATGACGTCACTGAATACTTTATGGAAGCCAGCGTTCCGCTGGTGGAAGGCGCCGCCTTCGCCGAGGAAATCACCCTGGACCTGGGTTACCGTTACTCTGATTACTCCACCGACGTCACCACCGATACCTACGGTGTACGTGGCGGCTGGGCAATCAACCAGGACGTGAAGCTGCGCGCCAGCTTCCAGCGCGCCGTGCGTGCTGCCAACATCCGCGAACTGTTCTTGCCCCAGGGCCTGAACCTGTTCGATATGGACGTGGACCCCTGTGGCGGTGCCACCCCCGAGCGTAGCCTGGAAGATTGCGCCCGCACCGGGGTGACTGCTGCCCAGTATGGCAACATCCTCAACTCCTTCGCGGGCCAATACAACTACCTGCAGGGCGGCAACACCGAACTGGCACCGGAAGAGTCCGATACGTACTCCGTGGGCTTCATCTGGTCGCCTGAGTTCGTTGACGGCCTGGTGCTGAGCGTTGACTACTACACCATCGAAATCGAGAAAGGCATCGACAACCTTGGCCCCGAGTTCATCCTCAATCAGTGCCTGGACGGCAACGACGCCCTGTGTGAGAACGTACAACGCAACGCAACGCGTGGCGACCTGTGGATCGGCTCCGACGTCAACGACAGCGGCAAAGTTGTAGCTCTTCTGGACAACCTCGCAACCGAGGAAGTCAAGGGCTGGGACGTGATCGTCGACTACGATGTGACCATCGGTGACATGGGTAGCCTGTCGTTCAACAACACCATGTCCATCATCGACACCTGGGACCAGCAGGAAGTCACGGGGGCACCGGTTGTTGACTGCAAGGGTTACTGGGGCGGTGAGTGTGGTTACCCCACACCTGACTTCCGTAACAACCTGCGCGCTAGCTGGATGACACCCTGGGACGTGACCGTAAGTGCCTTCTGGCGCCACATCGCCTCCGTGGAGCATGAGAACGCCAAGGACTCAGCCTTGGCTCAGCGTCCTGAGTTGGGCTCTGCCAACTACCTTGACCTGGCTGCCACGTGGGATGTAAACGAGAACGCGTCTTTGCGCCTTGGTGTGAACAACATCACTGACAAAGAGCCGCCGCTCGCGGGCAACGCTGCAGGACCGTCTATCAACGGTAACGGCAATACGTTCCCCGGTATGTACGACGCACTGGGTCGCTACATGTTCGTAGGCGTCAGCGTCAACTTCTAAGCGGTTTCCTGCGGGCGGCCGGCAACGGCCGCCCAACGGTGCAAGACCAGACCCGGCCCCAGGCCGGGTTTTTTTTCAATGGATTGACCTTCAATACAACGCAGTAGAGACTGCACTGACACTTCAGGAGATCGATATGAACCGTTCACTCACGCTTTGCGCTTTCGGCGCCGCCTTGTCAATGTTGGCGGCATGCTCCAGCACCGGTACCTCACAAACAGCCGGAACGGACGGCGCGACACCGGCCCAGGCCGTCGCCAGCAACGAAAACGTGACCTGCCGCAATATCATCAAGACCGGTACCCGTCTGGGCACACGCGTGTGCAAAACAGACGCCCAGTGGAAGCAGGAATCACAGGACAGCCGCGATGCGGCCAACAGCATCCAGAACAACAGTGCACAGAGCGCGGGCCCCGCGGGCGGCTGAGCAGCAGACTACAACCCTGAAAAAACCGGGCAGGTTCTCTAGCCGCGCTGCATAACCAGCGTCCAGGCGGCAGGCTGCGCCTTGGCAGACACCCGCAGCTGCGACGCATCACTCAGGGTAAAGCCCTCGGCCGCAAGCCGCTGTATTGCGGCGTCGATGGCCGGCTGACCGAGCGCGGCGTCCAGCATCGATTGCATCCTGCCGCTGTAGGCGCTGAGCTCCAGGTCCATGCCGTCGAGCCAGTTGCGAATATCATCCGGAGCATAGGCTGACATGCGCCGGTACATGTGCGCAATGTCCTGATACAGCTGTTGCAGAAGCCCGCCGGCAGACTGCGCGCCGCGGCTCTGCAGTAACTGTTCCAGACCCCTGACCGCGGGCGTGAAAGCCCGCTCTGCGGCTTTGAAGGCGTCGGGGCTGCCGGTACCCGCATTCAGTGCAAACCCGGCATCAAACGCGGCACGCGCCAGGCTCAAGATATCCAGCTCACGCAGGGCGCGCACGGTATCGCGATTGTACTCACACTCCCGGTAAATGGCCCCGCCCACCAGGTGTAGCAACAGCCCCAGCGTGCCCCCGGGAGCCACCAGCCGGGCGGCCTCGAACACTGCCTGGGGCCCCGCATACTCAACGCCGAACTGGCTGACCACCACGTCGAAGGCGCCATCGGCAAACGGGGTATTGCCTGCGTCGGCCGTAATGCAGCGTGCGCCGGGGTAGCGCTGCTGCAGGCCCCGCAAGGCGTTGTATGAGTAATCGCTACAGTGCGGGACCAGTGACGGAAACACCTTCAGCGCGTGGCCGGTCACGGCGCCATGACCACAGGCGAGATCGAGTAACGAAAGCGTTGCGCGCGCGCCCAGTTGCGCGGCGAAGAATGTCGTCCAGAATGCCTCCAGCACAGGCTCCTGTGGCCCGCCCTCGCGGTGTGCAGCATGCTCCCGGGTGCCCCGCCAGTAGGTATCCCAGGCGCCCGCGTGTGCGGCCGGCCCCTGGGCACTCATGTTGCTTCGTAGGCCTTGACGGCCTGCAGCATGGTTGCCACCCAGTGGCGCTCCGCCTCATCCAGCTCCGGTCGCCAGATGTCAAACAGCAGTACCACCCGCTCCTCCCGGCTGTCGTTCCAGGCCTCGTGCTCCATGGTGTCGTCAAACACCAGCAGCTCGCCTTCGCGCCAGCTGTGCCGGTCATTGCCCACGCGCAACTCGCCACACTGCGGGGGCACGATCAGGGGCAAGTGACAGATCAGCCGTGTGTTGACCGCCCCGTGATGGGGTTCGATACGTGCCCCCGGTGCCAGGCGGGAAAACAGCGCCGAAGGCATCTGCCCGGGCACCCGGCACAACGGAACCTGCTCCAGCGCATTGAGCGTCACCGGACAGCGCTCCGCCAGCGCCTCCACACGCTCACCATCGCGCCACAGATAGCAGGCGCTCCAGTCCATGGCGTCGAGGTTGCGGCTGGTATTCAGCTGCGGCTGGTCCGGGTCCGACTCCAGATAGGGCTGAAAGTGCGCACCGTCCGCCATAACCGCGAGCAGCTCGGCGCGGATCTCTGCGGTATGTGCTTCCAACGCCGCCGCCCAGGGAAACGCCTCCCGGGGGTAAAAGGTGCGCTGTGGCAGGCCCGGGAAATAGTAACGGGTGGGTTGCTGCAAGTGCACCGGCGCTTTGCCACAGGCAATATCGAGCGATTCAGCGAAACGTGGAAACTCGGCGCGGTTGAAACCCGCCTCCTCCAGGTTTTCCAGCAGGTAATTCTCATAGTGCGCGGCCCAGCGTTCGCAAACCTCTTCGGCACGCGCCAGCCCGCGCCGCACATCGTCCGGTATCTGCGCCATGCTCGACGCCACGCGCAGCGCGCCCTGATAGAACCCGAGGGCCGTGCGATCGCGCCCCAGCCGATCCAGGTGGTCTGCCTTGAACAACAGCGCGCGGATGTTGCGCGGCTCCAGCTGCAAGGCACGGTCCACGGCCAGCAGTGCCTCTTCCGCCCGGTCCAGATTCACGCGCGCAAAGGCCAGTGCCAGCCAGGTGGAGGCCGCCGCGTTGCCGGCCCGGGTAAGCTCGTCGAGCAGCGCCTCCGCTTCACCCGCCCGCCCCGCACGCAACGCCTCCAGGGCCGCCTGCAGGCGCTGCTGTGGCTGGCCGCTCACGCGCGCACCCCCGCACGGCGGGCTGCCGCAACGCCGCTCTCACTCAATCGCAATACACTCATGCAGCTCCCCGTCCCGATCAACGTCAAAACGCGAAGTTTACCAGAGGGCACGACGCAATTGAGGGCCCGGCGCAACTCTGCGCGACCCAGGGCGGCTCAATGGCCGGCGAGTAAATCGAGCTTGTGCCGGTAGCGTGCCCCCGACTCGGCGCCGGCGTGCGCCAGCGCCTCGGCGAAATGCGCCGCAGCCGCGCGCGTATCCCCCTGCTGCAGGTCGTTGAGGCCCAACCAGCGATAGAATTCGTGCTCCTGCGGCTGTTTGCGAATCGCACGCCGCAACAGCCGATCCGCCGTCGAATAGTCCGCCGTCGCGTAGGCTTCCCGCGCCAGGTGCAGCAGATAGTACGGGTTTTGCTGACGGAACAATTGCACACGACCCCGATACCAGTCGCTCAGTGCCTGCTCACCCAGCTCCGCGTACAGGCGCGCAAGGTTGCTGTTGGCCGCCGCATCATCGGCCAGTTCCACCGCATGCAGGTAGCTCGATTCGGCTGCCGCCAGATCACCCCCGCGACGATACAGCGTGCCGAGGTTAGTCCAGACATGCGCCGTGCGTGGCCGCAGCAGGAGCGCCTCGCGGAACTGCAGGAACGCACGCTCGCGCTCACCTGCGGTCATCCAGTGCACACCCATGTTGTTGTGATAGCGCACCCGCGCCTCTTCGTCAGTCAACACACGTCGGTGCAGTGTGCGGTCGTAGTCGCCCAGATTGAAGTCCACCACCTGCTCCGCACCCGGCAGTTTCACCAGCGCATTGATATGCAGGTTGTAGCGCCAGGTATCGCCCTCCGCCGTCCACGACGGCGGTATCTCCACCTCCTGATAATGCACCTTGATGCCTGCCTCGCGGGCCAGGGCCACGAACAGGTTGGTAAAGGACATACAGTTCCCCTCCCGGCTGTAGAAGGCCTCGGCCGCCGTCAGGGTACGAAAATTGTCGTAGCGCAGCTGCAGGCCGTCATCCAGTATCGCCTGCAGAATCAACTCAATGGTACGCGTGTCCCCCAGACCCTCGGGCACGTGCTGGCGCAGGAAATCGCGCATATCCGCATTCACAGCGGTGAGAGCCGCCGCGGGCGCCCGAGCGCTCGCCGCCACGCCTAGCCGGCTTCCCGACAGCAGCTCGCTGCTGCTCACCTGCGCGGCACGCTCCACTGGGGGCTGCGCCGCGCACGCACCGAGTACGACAATAGCGGCGAGCCCGGCAGCCGCGCGCAATAGCCTGTTGATAAGCTGCTGCATACCTCAACCCTCCGGTCAGCCTGTTACCCAAGCATAGCACCGCCCCGCGTTGCAGGCGCCTGCCTTTGCTGCGCTTCCGCGCACCCGGCCACTGCCCTGACCACAGCCCTACTGCCCTGGCACCCTTGCGGGTTACACTGCGCACTGCTGCCTCGGAGTTAACATGGATACCATTTCTGCTTTTGTCACGCTGGCATTCGTCATGGACCCGCTGGGTAACGTGCCCATCTTCCTGTCGGTGCTGAAGGATGTGGAACCACGGCGCCGGCAATGGGTGATCTTCAGGGAACTGGTGATTGCCCTGGTGGTGTTGCTGCTGTTCCTGTACGCCGGCTCCGCCATGCTCGACGTATTGAACCTGCGGCAGGAGTCGATCAGCATCGCCGGTGCGATCATCCTGTTCCTGATTGCGCTGCGCATGATTTTCCCCTCCCCCTACGGCCTCATGGGTGACACGCCGGATGGCGAGCCCTTCATCGTGCCACTGGCCATACCCATGGTGGCGGGGCCTTCGGCGCTGGCGATCACCATGCTGCTGGTGCACAAGGACCCGGAGCGGATGGTGGACTGGACTATCGCAGTGGTGGGCGCCTGGGGCGTGTGTGCCGCATTGCTGATGATGGCGCCGCTGCTGCTGAAAGCGCTCGGTGCGCGCGGGTTGCTGGCGATGGAGCGCTTGATGGGGATGATTCTGGTGATCATCTCCGTGCAGATGTTTTTTGATGGGGTGCAGAAGTTTCTCAACCTGGCGGGGGGGTGAGTAGTGGTCCCCGTGAGTGCTATCGAGCGCCCGTGCGTTGAGATGTGGTGCCAAAAACCGGGTGCCGCCGCCCACTGGGCCTCTCCGGGCACGCCGTAAATCCGTCCATGGAGGCTTGTATGAAACATCCCTGTTTCATACAGCCCGGAGAGGCCCAGTGGGCGGCGACTCCCTCAATTGGGTGGACCGTCCGGCCCAGCCATCTTCGCCTCGCCCCCCTGACTTCTGTAGATTCTCCCGGATTTTTACACCTGTTGCCGAGAGAAGCCGGCAAAGACACAGAGGCTGACGCATCATCGCCGTCAAGCAATTTGCTATTCCGGCAGTCAACCACAGAGCTCCGCGAACCACCCAGGCCAGGCTTTGGGGGTGTTGGCGCTCTCAAGGGCTGTTGAAAACAGGGATGTTTTCATCAAGCCCCCATGGAAGGGTTCACGGCGTGCCCTTGAGAGCGCCAACACCCCCAGAGCCGACTTCAGGGCACCCCATAATTACAGGCCACAAAACTCAAGCCCACCCCAAATACCGATCCACCTGCCGCAAATACCGCTCCCGCAAATCCCGTGACTCATTCGCCAACTGGTGCCCCGCACCGTGCAGCAACTCAATCCGCAGCCCGGGAAACAGCTGACCGTAGCGCGGCAGATTAAAGCGCCAGTCCACCGTGCCGTCGGCATCGCCCTGCACCAGCAGAGCCGGGCCTACACCCAGGTCAGCGATGGGTAAGTCCGCCAGCCAGCGTCGCAGTGCGCCCACCCAGCTCACATGAATACGGCGGGATTGCAGAGGGTCGGCGCGCACGAAGACGAGAAACCCTGCATCGGAAGAATTCTGCGCAAAGCCGCGGGGCACCGTGTCCACAAACCGGTGGACCAGCGTATGGGCGGCACGCACACGCAGCCAGCCCGCGGGGCGCAGCAGCGGTGCAAGGAGAACCGTACCGGTAAAAGGCCAGGCGGTGCACTGCCGCGCGTAGGCGACCACGGCCGCGCCGCCGGTACTCTGGGCGAGTGCCTGCAGGGGTAGCGGCGGCACATCCACCGCATCGAGCACCGCCTGAATTGCGTCGGCGTATTCGCTGAAGTCGCCAATTGCCGTCGGCGTGCCCGTCGAGAGGCCGTGGCCTGGCAGGTCGAAGGCAATGACATTGCACTGGCGCTGCAGAGCATGACCTATGAGGTGGCGGTACAGGCCCACATGGTCCAGAAAGCCGTGCACCAGCAGCAGAGTGTGCCGGGCACCGGGCTGTTCCCAGCACTGGACGGCCAGTTCGTAGCGGCCGGAGGCGACCCGGCCCATGCGGTGGCGGTAAGCGGGAGAAGACGGCGTGCGGAAGTCGAGGCCGTAGAAGGCCAGGTACGCTTCCAGGCCAGGAAGGTCGCAGGCCCCGCCGAAACGGGGCAGCGCGTTGCGCAGTGCCTGCAGGCTTGCGGCGCTGGGAGCCACCACGCGGCCGTGAGCGACCGGGTCTACGAGCCCAGCTGGCCCGCGTCGTAGGCTTCCTGCATGGCAATCAGCGAGCGCACCTTGATCTTGTCGGCATGACCGGAGGTGCCAAAGGCTTCGTAACGCGCCACGCAGATGTCCTTCATCGCCGTGGTGGTCACGGCCAGGAATTTGCGCGGGTCGAATTCGGCGGGGTGCTCGGCCAGGAAACGGCGCACGGCACCGGTCGAGGCCAGGCGCAGGTCCGTGTCGATGTTCACCTTGCGTACGCCGTGGCGGATACCTTCCTGTATCTGCTCTACCGGTACGCCGTAGGTTTCGGGGATATTGCCGCCAAACTCGTTGATGATCGCCAGCCACTCCTGTGGCACTGAGGAGGAGCCGTGCATCACCAGGTGGGTATTGGGAATGCGGGCATTGATCTCCTTGATCCTGTCGATGGCGAGAATATCGCCGGTGGGCGGACGGCTGAACTTGTACGCCCCGTGGCTGGTGCCACAGGCAATGGCCAGGGCATCCACGCCCGTAGCGGCCACGAAGGCCGCGGCTTCTTCGGGGTCGGTGAGCATCTGCTCATGGCTCAGCTTGCCCGCGGCGCCCACACCATCTTCCTCCCCTGCCTCGCCGGTCTCCAGCGAGCCCAGGCAGCCGAGTTCGCCTTCCACCGATACGCCACAGGCGTGTGCCATTTCCACCACGCGGCGTGTTACGTCCACGTTGTAGTCGTAATCCATGGGTGTCTTGCCGTCAGTGCCGAGGGAGCCGTCCATCATCACCGAACTGAAGCCCAGCTGAATGGAGCGCTGACACACGGCGGGTGATACACCGTGATCCTGGTGCATGACCACCGGAATGTGCGGGAACTCTTCGATGGCGGCCTGGATCAGGTGGCGCAGAAACGGTGCACCGGCGTATTTGCGCGCACCCGCACTGGCCTGCATGATAACCGGCGAGTTGGTGGCATCCGCCGCTTCCATGATGGCGCGGGTCTGCTCCAGGTTGTTCACGTTGAACGCCGGCACGCCATAGCCAAACTCTGCGGCGTGATCCAGCAACTGACGCATACTGATAAGTGCCATAGGTCTATCCTCGATGGGTTCTGGTGCAGGTGCGCCCTCAGGCGTCGTCCCCGCGCTGTTGTAACATGGCAACGGCGGGCAGCGTTTTGCCCTCGACATACTCGAGGAAAGCGCCGCCGCCGGTGGAAATGTAGGACACCCGGTCGGCAATGCCGAACTTGTCTATCGCCGCCAGCGTGTCACCGCCACCGGCGAGGGAGAAGGCGGAACTCGCGGCAATGGCGTGGGCGAGCGCCTCGGTGCCGCCCGCAAACTGGTCGAATTCGAATACACCCACCGGGCCGTTCCAGAGAATGGTACCCGCCTGGGCCAGAATGTCACCAATCGCCGCTGCTGCCTGCGGGCCGATGTCGAAAATCATGTCGTCGTCGGTCACGGCATCGGCGGGCTTGGTTTCCGCCGCGGCGGATTCCGCAAACTCCTTGCCGGTCACCACATCTTCGGGCAGGGGAATATGGGTTTTCGCCATCAGCGCCTGAGCCGCGGGAATGAGGTCGTGCTCACACAGCGATTTCCCCACCGGCTTGCCGCTGGCGGCGAGAAAGGTGTTGGCAATGCCACCGCCAACCACCAGCTGATCCACCTTGTCGGCCAGGGTTTCGAGTACGGTCAGCTTGGTGGACACCTTGGAGCCGCCGACAATCGCCACCAGTGGACGGGCCGGGTTGGCCAGCGCCTTGTCCAGCGCGTCCAGTTCCGCCGCGAGCAGCGGGCCGGCGCAGGCCACCGGCGCAAAGCGCGCCACCCCGTGGGTGGAGGCCTGGGCACGGTGAGCGGTGCCAAAGGCATCCATGACAAACACATCGCACAGCGCGGCGTAAGCGCGGGACAGTGTTTCGTCGTCTTTCTTTTCGCCCGGGTTGAAGCGCACGTTCTCCAGCAGGGCGATCTCGCCGTCGCCCAGCGTCACACCCTGCTGCCAGTCGCGCAGCAACGACACCGGCTGACCCAGCAGTTCCGACAAGCGCTCAGCCACGGGAGCGAGGGAAAACTCCTCGGCAAACACGCCCTCCTCGGGGCGCCCCAGGTGCGACATGATCAATACTTTCGCGCCCGCGGCCAGTGCCTGGCGGAGGGTGGGAAGCGCCGCCCGAATGCGCGCATCACTGCTCACCTGGCCCGCTTTCAGGGGTACGTTCAGGTCCTCGCGAATCAGCACCCGCTTGCCGGCCAGGTCGAGGTTGGACATCAGCTTCATCTCTGCACTCCTGCGCAATCAGTCAACATCGCGGCCACCCCACCAGGCAGCCACATCGAGCATGCGGTTGGCGTAGGCCCATTCATTATCGAACCAGGTGAGCACCTTCACCAAGCGCCGGCCACTGACCCGGGTCTGGCTGGCATCCACGATACTGGAGCGCGGGTCGTGATTGAAATCGCAGGACGCCAGCGGCTCGGTGGTAAAACCCAGTACCCCGTGATAAGCGCTCGCCGCGGCCTCGCGCAGAATGCGGTTCACGTCCTGCTCGCTGGTGTCGCGGGTCACCTGCACCGTGAGGTCCATGGCCGACACATTCTGCGTGGGCACCCGCAGCGCCTGGGCCGTGAAGCACCCGGCCAATTCCGGCAGAATGCGCTCAATACCCCGCGCCAGGGCGGTATCCACAGGAATGATGGACTGGGATGCCGCCCGTGTCTTGCGCAGGTCGGTGTGGTGGTAGGCATCCAGCACCGGCTGGTCGTTCATCGCCGAGTGGATGGTGGTGATGGTGCCGCAGGCCACCCCCAGCGCGCGGTGCAGCGCGTCGATAACCGGCACGATCCCGTTGGTCGTGCAGGAGGCCGCCGAGGCAATACGGTGATCGGACTGCAGTGTGTCGTGATTCACACCGAACACCACCGTTGCATCAACATCGGTTTGTGCAGGCTGCGAGAACAGCACACGCCCGGCGCCCCCACGCAGGTGCAGTTCTGCAGTAGCCCTGTCACTGAAGGCACCGGTGCACTCGAGCACCAGGTCAACGTCCTGCTCCGCCCAGGGCAGGCGCGCCACATCCGGCTGGCTGAGGAGGGCAATCCGGTCACCGTCGATCTGCAGCTCTCCCACCCCACCACTCAGGGGCAGCGCGAAGCGGCCGTGGGTGCTGTCGTAGCGCGTGAGGTGCAGCACCGTGCGCGCATCGGCCAGTTCATTGATGGCGACAATCTGCAGGTGCTCGCGCTGCCGCCCCTCATAGAGCGCACGCAGGATGCTGCGCCCGATGCGGCCGTAGCCATTGATGGCAAGACGCAACACCGCTTCAGTCTCCCAGCAGCACCTCTTCGGCCGCAGCGACCACCGCATCCACGGTGAAGCCGAAATAGGCCATCAGATCGGCGGCGGGGGCCGACTCACCAAAGGTGGTCATGCCCACAACCCGCCCGTCGAGGCCGACGAACTTGTACCAGTAGTCGGCGTGCGCGGCCTCTACCGCAACGCGCGCCAGCACGTCACTGGGCAACACGGCTTCGCGGTACGCGGCGTCCTGTTCCATGAACAGCTCCGCACAGGGCAGCGACACCACGCGCACACGGCGCCCGGCGGAGCTCAGGCGGACAGCGGCGTCCACGGCAAGCTGCAACTCGGAACCGGTGCCGATGAGGATTAACTCGGGGTGACCGTCACAATCAACCAGGGTGTAGCCACCGCGCGCAATCGCAGCCACCTGCTCTGCAGAGCGCGCCTGATGGGCGAGATTCTGGCGCGAGAAGATCAGCGCGGTGGGGCCCGCGGCGCGCTGCAGAGCGGCGCTCCAGGACACAGCGGACTCGACCGTATCGCAGGGCCGCCAGGTGTGCAGGTTCGGTGTGGCGCGCAGTGCCGTGAGCTGTTCCACCGGCTGGTGGGTCGGGCCGTCCTCGCCCAGGCCAATGGAGTCGTGAGTGTAGACGAAAATCGTGCGCAGCTTCATCAACGCCGCCATGCGCACGGCATTGCGGGCATATTCCATGAACATAAGGAAAGTAGCGCCGTAGGGCACAAACCCGCCGTGCAGGGCGATACCGTTCATGATGGCGGACATGCCGAACTCGCGCACACCGTAGTAGATATAGTTGCCAGCGGCATCGGTTGGGGTGACGCCCTGCGCACCCTGCCACAGAGTGAGGTTGGAGCCTGCGAGATCCGCCGAGCCACCGAGCAGCTCGGGCAGCAGCGGGCCGAAGGTACCCAGGCAATTCTGCGAGGCCTTGCGCGAGGCAATACTCTGCCCCTCGGCCTGGCACTGGTCGATCCACGCCTGGGCCTGGGCGGCAAAGCCCTCGGGCAGATCCCCCGCGAGCCGCCGGCGCAGCTGTGCCGCCTCGGCTGGATACGCCTCGGCGTAGGCTGCCATGGCGGCCTCCCAGTCCTCCTCCCGCGTGGCGCCCGCAGCGCGGGCATCCCAACCACCGTAGATTGCCTCGGGGATCTCGAAGGGACCGTGCGTCCAGCCCAGGAACTCGCGCGCCGCCGCAATCTCGTCCACACCCAGGGGAGCGCCGTGACAGGCTTCTGTGCCCTGCTTGTTCGGTGCGCCCTTGCCGATGATGGTTTTGCAGCAAATCAGTGTGGGCATGCCTTCTTCGGCGCGCGCAGTGGCAATCGCCTGGCGCACCTCGTCCGGGTCGTGGCCGTCAACACGGGGGATAACCTGCCAGCCGTAGGCACGGAACCGCGCCGGCGTGTCGTCGGTGAACCAGCCCTCGACCTCGCCATCAATCGAAATGCCGTTGTCGTCGTAAAAGGCGATCAGCTTCCCCAGCCCCAGCGTACCCGCCAGGGAGCAGACCTCGTGGGAGATACCCTCCATCAGGCAGCCATCGCCGAGGAAAACATAAGTGTGGTGATCCACCACGGTGTGCCCGGGCCGGTTGAACTGCGCCGCCAGCACCTTTTCCGCCAGCGCCATGCCCACGGCATTACTGATGCCCTGGCCCAGCGGACCGGTCGTGGTCTCCACGCCGGGCGCGTAACCGTACTCAGGGTGCCCCGGCGTACGGCTGTGCAGCTGACGGAAATTCTGCAGCTCCTCCAGCGGAAGTTCGTAGCCGCTCAGGTGCAGCAGGGAGTAAATGAGCATGGAGCCGTGACCGTTGGATAACACGAAACGGTCGCGGTTGGGCCACTGCGGGTTCGCCGGGTTGTGCTGCAGGAAATCGTTCCACAGCACCTCGGCGATATCCGCCATTCCCATCGGCGCACCGGGGTGACCACTGTTGGCGCGCTGGACAGCATCCATACTGAGTGCACGAATGGCGTTGGCGAGTTCAAAGCGGGATGGCATTGGCGTGCTCCGTGGCTGGGCGCTGAGGCCGGTAAACAAGGGGGCGTTATTTTCGCGTAAGCGGCGGCCCACGGCAAACAAATCACCCAACTATTGCGCGCTTATTCTGCCCGCCGCGACGCATCGCGCACCTATATCAAATTATTTTGATATAGGTTGCATTGCCTGCTACACTCCGCCGCCATGCTCACCGCAACCCGACAGCCCGACGCGCTGGACACCCGCCCCGAAGCGCGCATCGAATCCCTGGCCAGCCTGTGCAAGGCCAGTGCAGACCCGTTGCGCCTGCAGATCCTGCGCGTGCTGCGCAACGATTCCTACGGTGTGTCCGAGTTGTGCGCCCTGTTTGCCACCCGTCAGCCCGCGCTGAGCCACCACCTCAAGGTGCTCGCCGGCATGGGCCTGGTCGCCTCCCGGCGCGAGGGCAACTCCATCTTCTATCGCCGCAGCGAGCTTGGCCAACAGCCGGGCCTGGATGCCCTGCAGCAACAGATTTTCGATGCGCTGGATGCCGTGCCCCTGCCCGAACTGCTGGAACAGCGCCTGCAACAGGTACAGCGCCAGCGCGAGGCCAATTCACGCCATTTCTTCACCGACAACGCGCATAAATTCCGCCAGCAGCAAGACCTTATCGCCAGCTACGAACAGTACGCGGACACCGTCGCCCAGGTATTGCGGAACGCCCCGCTCACCCGCTTCGACACCGCACTGGAAGTGGGCCCGGGTGACGGCAGCTTCCTGCTCACCCTGGGCCCCCGTTTCCGGCACGTGGTCGCGCTGGACATCACCGCGGCCATGCTCGAACGGGCACGCAGCACCACCGACGCACTGGACAACATTGAATTCGTGCACGGAGACACCGGGCACGAGCGTCTGGCGAGCCTGCAGGCAGATTGCGTGGTCATCAATATGGTGCTGCACCACACGCCTCAGCCGCAGCAGATACTGCACGACGTTGCCGCCTGCCTGGCACCCGGCGGCGTGGTACTGGTAACCGACCTGTGCCGCCACGACCAGGCGTGGGCGCGGGAAAACTGCGGGGACCTCTGGCTGGGCTTTGCCCCCGAGGACCTCGCGGCCTGGGCCAGCGATGCCGGACTGACCGACATCGCCAGCGTCTACCTGGCACAGCGCAACGGATTTCAGATACAGGTGCGCCTCTTCGGCCACCCACACACAGCAACAGGAAACACGGTATGAGCGAATACGCGACTTTCACCTCCGAATCAGTGTCCGAAGGGCACCCCGACAAAATGGCCGACCAGATTTCCGACGCCATCCTCGACAAGATCCTTGTCGACGACCCCGATGCGCGCGTTGCGGTGGAGACCCTGGTCAAGACCGGCATGGTGGTGATTGCCGGCGAGGTGACCACCAAAACCTACGTCGATCTCGAGGACGTGGTGCGCAACGTGGTGCTGGACATCGGCTACAACAGCTCGAAAGTCGGCTTCGATGGCGCGTCCTGCGCTGTACTCAACGCCATTGGCAAGCAGAGCCCGGATATCGCACAGGGCGTTGATGCCGGCGACGACAAGGAACAGGGTGCCGGCGACCAGGGCCTGATGTTCGGCTACGCCACCAATGAAACCGCAACCCTCATGCCCGCGCCCATCTTCTATGCCCACCGTCTGGTAGAGCGGCAGGCGGAGCTGCGCAAGCACGGCACGCTGCCCTGGTTGCGCCCCGATGCCAAAAGCCAGGTAACCCTGCGCTACGAGAATGGCCAGCCGGTCGGTATCGATGCGGTGGTACTGTCGACCCAGCACGATGAAAGCATCAGCCAGGCCGACATCCACCAGGCGGTGATGGATCTCATTATCAAGGAAGTGCTCCCCGCCGAGTGGCTGAGCGCCGACACGCGCTACCACATCAATCCCACCGGCGTGTTCATCATCGGCGGCCCCGTGGGCGACTGCGGCCTCACCGGACGCAAGATCATTGTCGACACTTACGGCGGCATGGCGCGCCACGGTGGCGGCGCGTTTTCGGGCAAGGACCCCTCGAAGGTCGATCGCTCCGCGGCCTACGCCGGGCGCTATGTGGCCAAGAACATTGTTGCCGCCGGCCTCGCGGACCGCTGCGAGATCCAGGTGTCCTACGCGATCGGGGTGGCAGAGCCTACGTCAATCTCGATCAACACCTTCGGCACCGGCCAGCTGTCCGATGCCAGCATCGTGAAGCTGGTGCGTGAGCATTTCGACCTGCGGCCGAAGGGCATTGTCGACATGCTCGATCTGAAGCGGCCCATTTACCGTAAAACTGCAGCGTACGGGCATTTTGGCCGGGAGGACACGGATTTCACGTGGGAGCGGACGGATAAAGCAGAGGTATTGCGCGGGGCGATGTGATGCGGGCGATCTCACAGGCCTGCTTTTTGGTGGGGACTCTGTGGGGACGGCTCGGATGGGCTCGCAGGCGTACTTTCGTGGGGACTCTGTGAGGCCGGCACGGCAGGCTTGCAGGGTTTTGCGGGACACGCCGTGGATACGTCCATGTAGGCTTGTCTGAAACATCCATGTTTCAGACAGTCCCGCAAAACCCTACAAGCCCGCCGCGCCTCACTTGGGTGCCACATCGGACTCGCGGGCTTGGGTGCCACATTAGGTCTAATGATATGTTCTGGCCAGATCGTTGATGTGGCAGGAATGCCAGGCCCGGCTTGCCGCCCGCCGCGGGCGACCGTAGAGGGCGCCGAACGAAGGCGCCTGCGCAGGGCCTGGAGGCACAAGGATGTGCCGGAAAGCCCCGCCGCGCAGGAGCGCGTCGGGGCGGGGCCCGGAGCAGGCTCCGCAGTGAGGGCAGCCAACGGCCGCCCGACCCGGTCACCCGCGGCGGGCGGCAAGCCGGGCCGCGCTACAGCGCGCCGAAACACGAACACAAACAGTAGCAATCGAAGCAACCAGCAGGAAGGACATGATCATGAGCACAGTGACCAAACTCGACAACAAGCCCGACTATAAAGTCGCCGACATCGCCCTGGCCGACTGGGGCCGCCGCGAACTCGACATCGCTGAAACCGAAATGCCCGCACTCATGGCCATGCGCGAAAAATACCGCGCCAGCCAGCCATTGGCGGGGGCCAAAATCCTCGGCTGCATCCACATGACCATCCAGACCGGCGTGCTCATCGAAACCCTGGTCGAGCTCGGCGCCGAAGTGCGCTGGTCGTCCTGCAACATCTTCTCCACCCAGGACCACGCCGCCGCAGCCATCGCCGTCGCCGGCGTACCCGTCTTTGCGTGGAAAGGGGAGACCGAAGAGGAGTACGAGTGGTGCCTGGAGCAGACCATCCTCAAGGATGGCAAGCCCTGGGACGCCAACATGGTACTGGATGATGGCGGCGACCTGACCGGCATGCTGCACCAGAAATACCCCGCCATGCTCGACAGCATCCACGGCGTTACCGAGGAAACCACCACCGGCGTGCACCGCCTGCAGGAAATGCTGGCGCGCGGCGAGCTCAAGATCCCTGCGGTGAACGTCAATGATTCCGTCACCAAGTCCAAGAATGACAACAAGTACGGTTGCCGTCACAGCCTGAACGATGCCGTGAAGCGCGGCACCGACCACCTGCTCGCCGGCAAGAAGGCGCTGGTGATCGGCTACGGTGACGTGGGCAAGGGTTCCGCCCAGTCACTGCGCCAGGAAGGCATGATCGTGCGTGTTACCGAGATCGACCCGATCTGTGCCATGCAGGCCTGCATGGACGGGTACGAGGTGGTATCACCCTTCGTCGACGGTGTTAATACCGGCACTGCCGACGGCATCGACCACGGCATCCTCGGCAACGTCGACCTGCTGGTTACCACCACCGGCAACTACAACGTGTGCGACGAGCACATGCTGCGCGCACTGAAATCCGGCACGGTGGTGTGCAACATCGGCCACTTCGACAACGAAATCGACACCGCCTTCATGCGCCGCAACTGGCAGTGGGAAGAAGTGAAGCCGCAGGTGCACAAGGTGTACCGCGACGACGCCCGCAGCGACTACCTGATTCTGCTGTCTGAAGGCCGCCTGGTGAACCTGGGCAACGCCACCGGCCACCCGTCGCGCATTATGGACGGCTCGTTCGCCAACCAGGTACTGGCGCAGATCTACCTGTACGAGCGCCGCTTCGCCAACCTCGAGCCCGAAATGAAGGCCGCGGCGCTGCGCGTGGAAGTCCTGCCGAAGAAGCTGGACGAGGAAGTGGCAGCGCACATGGTCGCCGGCTTCGGAGGCGTCATCACCCGACTGACCACGGCCCAGGCGGAGTACATCAACGTGAAGCAGGAAGGCCCCTTCAAGCCCGACAGCTACAAGTACTAGGCGCAGCATGCCCACAATCAGCTTTGAATATTTTCCGCCCAAGACGGCGGATGGCAAAACAGCCCTGCTGGAGCGGACGACACCCGCTCTGCAGGCGCTGGACCCCAGCTTCTTCTCGGTGACCTATGGCGCCGGCGGATCCACGCGTGACAGCACCTTCGGTGTAGTCTCGGCTCTGTGCGAGCAGGGCATTGATGTCGCCCCGCACCTGAGCTTCGGCGGTGACGGCGAAGACACCATCCGCGACCTGCTGCAGCGTTACCGTGAACTGGGGGTGCGTCGGCTTGTCGCCCTGCGCGGGGACATGCCCTCGGGTATGGGAGGCGCCAGCCAGCTGGTGTACGCCAGTCAGCTGGTGTCATTCATCCGCGAGCACAGTGGCGACTATTTCCATATCGAAGTGGCGGCCTACCCTGAGATTCACCCGCAGGCAGAGAGCTACAACAGCGATCTGCAGTTCCTGAAGGAAAAACTGGATGCCGGTGCCAACAGCGCCATTACCCAGTACTTCTACAATGTGGAATCCTATTTCTATTTTCTCGACCAATGCGCGGCGATCGGCATCGACAAACCCATCGTGGCCGGCATCATGCCCATCACCAACTTCGCCAACCTGGCGCGCTTTTCGCGCAACTGCGGCGCCGAAATCCCGCGCTGGATCTGCCAGCGGATCGAGGGCTACGGTAACGACCAGGAGAGCATCCGTCAGTTCGGCGTCGAGGTGGTCACCCAGCTCTGCCAGACGCTGCTGGAGAATGGCGCCCCGGGCCTGCATTTCTACACCATGAACCAGGTGGAGCCCACGCGGCAGATTCGCAACAACCTGGGGCTGTAGGGTCGCGCTAGTGCGGATTCCTCGCATTTTCACGGCGCAGACACTGACCGGTGGCGCCACGCTGGTGCTTGAGCCCGGCCCCAGTCAGCACTTGGCCAGGGCGCTGCGCATGGGCCCCGGCGATGCACTCTGCCTGTTTGACGGCAGCGGTGTAGACTTCCCGGCAACCATCGTCAGCGCCGACAAACGCGCGGTCACCGTCGCCCTGGAGCAGGGTCAGCCAGGGTTGGTGGAGTCGCCGCTGCGCATTCACCTGGGCATTGGCGTATCGCGCGGCGAGCGCATGGACTGGGTGGTGCAGAAAGCCACCGAACTCGGGGTGGCAGAGATTACGCCGCTCTATACCGAGCGCACCGAAGTGCGCCTGCGCGGCGAGCGGGAGGCCCGCAAGCTGCAACACTGGCAGCAGGTCGCCATCAGCGCCTGCGAACAGTCCGGCCGCAGCTGCCTGCCGCAGGTGCATGCGCCGGGCACGGTGCCGGGCTGGACCAGTGACTGCGAAGATGCACAGCGCCTGGTGCTGCATCACCGCGCCGCGCCCCTGCCCGCCACGGCGAGCTCGCCAACGTCGCTCAGCCTGCTGGTCGGCCCTGAGGGTGGCCTGAGCGAAGCGGAGATTGCCACGGCAATGGCAGCCGGTTTCCTGCCGCTCGCCCTGGGGCCTCGGGTATTGCGCACGGAGACCGCACCCCTGGCCGCACTGGCCATACTGCAAGCCCACTGGGGCGATATGTGCCTGCCCCGCTAGGCGGGCCGTGTTGCGCGGGGTTCACGCTTGCGCAGGACACACCCATTGCGTACTTTACGGCAACACCCAATCGCGGAAAGCACTGATGACCATCAAGATCGGCGTAGTAATGGATCCCATATCCCGGATCCAGTTCAAGAAGGACAGCACCATGGCCATGCTCTGGGCCGCCCAGGCCAGAGACTGGCAGCTTTACTACATGGAGCCCGGTGACCTGTTCCTCGAACAGGGCAAGGCCCGCGCCAGCATGTCCCACCTGACCGTGTTCCACGACCCGGAAAGCTGGTACACCCTGGGCAACGCGCAGGTGCAGGACCTCACCGAGCTGGACGCTATCCTCATGCGCAAGGACCCGCCCTTCGACAACGAGTATGTGTACGCAACCTACATCCTCGAAGCCGCCGAGCGCGAGGGCACACTTATCGTCAACCGCTGCCACAGCCTGCGTGACTGCAACGAGAAGGTGTTTGCCACCCAGTTTCCCCAGTGCTGCCCGCCGCTGCTGGTGAGCAGCGATACGCGGCGCTTGAAAGCCTTCCAGACCGAGCACGGCGACGTGATTTTCAAGCCGCTGGATGGCATGGGGGGAGCGTCCATCTTCCGGGTGAAACCCGGCGACCCGAACCTGAACGTGATTCTGGAAACGCTGACGTATTTCGGCAAGCGCACCATCATGGCACAGCGCTTCATTCCCGAAATCACCGAAGGCGACAAGCGCATCCTGATGATCAATGGCGAACCCATACCCTACTGCCTGGCGCGGGTTCCCTCACTGGGCGAAACCCGCGGCAACCTGGCGGCGGGGGGCACGGGACGGCCGCAGCTGTTGTCAGCGCGGGACCGCTGGATCGCCGAGCAGGTCGGCCCCAGCCTGCGCGAGCGCGGCCTGTATTTCGTTGGCCTGGACATCATTGGTGACTACCTGACGGAAATCAACGTGACCAGCCCCACCGGCATCCAGGAAATCGAGCGCGCCTACGATGTCGATATCGGCGGCCAGCTCATGGACTGTATTGCCGCGGAGCTGGCCGCCCGCTAGGGTCGGCGACACGTGTCGACCACCGCTCCCACTGCGGACAACACCTTTACCATCGCCCTGTTTCTGGCCGGTGCCCTGCACCTCATTCTGCTGCTGGGCTTGGGGTTCGGTTTCGAGCCGCCCTCGCCCCAGCCGCCGCAGCTGGCGATTACTCTCGCCCAGCACCGCGCCGCGTTGACGCCGGAGGAAATCACCCACCTCGCCCAGTTCAACCAGGCGGGCAGCGGCAGTTCAGCCGCCGAGGACCGCACCGGAGGACGCTCCTCCGGCGCGCCCCTGCAGGCCGAGGCCCGGGAAGCGAGCGAGGCGGCTGATGCGAGTGCCAGTGACAGCGCCCTGAGCGCGCGCAGCAGCCGCGAACAGGCCGCAGCAGAGCGGGAGCAGCAGCGGGAGGCGGCACCGATGTCAGCGCCGCAGCCAGTCGGCCTCACCGCCCGGCTGATCAGCGAACACGCCGACGTCGATATCGACGAGGACCAGACCACGCTGTCGAGTGCGCCCCGCGTGCGCCGCCTCACTGCGGTGTCAGCGCAGGAAGCCATCGACGCCGCCTACCTGCACGACTGGCGGCGGCGGGTGGAGGCTGTAGGCAACCAGTATTATCCGGAAGCATCGATACGCTACGGCCTCTACGGCAGCCTGCAATTGCTGGTGGTGGTCAATTACGAAGGGCAGCTGGAGGACCTCCGCATCCTGAGCTCCTCGGGATACGCCGTACTCGATGAGGCGGCGATAAAGATTGTGCGCATGGCCGCGCCATTTGCCCCTTTCCCCGCCGCGCTGCGCGCCACCACTGACAAGCTGGAAATCGTGCGCACGTGGCAATTTGAAGAAAACCGGCTAAGCTCAGAGTGAACACGCAGCAACACAACCGGTACCATTCACCCTGAGGTCAACACCCGAAAACATGCCTGTTTCCACCACCATCACCCACAGCGGCGCCTGCCTGCGGGACCACTTCCTGCTGGCCATGCCCAGCCTTGAGGAGGGCCTGTTTGCACACAGTGTGACCTACCTCTGCGAGCACGGGGAAAGCGGCGCTATGGGGTTGGTGGTCAACCAGCCGCTGGACCTCAACGTCGCCGAGATCTTCGAGCACCTGAAAATCGACGCCTGTCGCGACTTCAGCGATGAGCCGGTGATGGCTGGCGGGCCGGTGCAGCTCGATCATGGCTTTGTACTGCACCGTGGCGCCCGCCAGAACTGGGACGCCAGCCTCAAGGTGACCGAGGACATCACCCTGACCACCTCGCGGGATATTCTGGTGGCGATCGCGGCTGGCAGCGGCCCCAGGGACTACCTTATCGCCCTGGGTTATGCCGGCTGGTCAGCCGGCCAGCTGGAGGAAGAGCTGTCGCACAACAGCTGGCTCACCGCGCCCGCCAACGGCGATATCCTGTTCGCGACACCCTGGCATCGGCGGATGTCCGCGGCCGCCGGCGCGCTGGGCATAGATATGAATCTCATCAGCGCGCAGGCGGGCCATGCCTGAGCAGCAGCGCGACACGCGCGCCGGCGCCGCCACCGTACTGGCTTTTGACTACGGCCTGCGCCAAATCGGCGTTGCGGTGGGTAACTCCCTGCTCGCCACCAGCCAGCCGTTGTGCGTGCTGCAGGCCCGCGACGGCATTCCCGATTGGGAGCAAATCGCGGCGTTGGTCGCGGAGTGGCAGCCGGGGCTGATCGTCGTGGGAGATCCGCTGAACATGGACGGCACGGTGAGTCCCTTGGCACTGCGGGCACGCAAATTCGCGCGCCGACTGCACGGGCGCCTGGGCCTGCCGGTGGAAATGAGCGATGAGCGCCTGAGCAGCTATGCCGCCAAATCGGCACAGCGCGAACAGGGGCACCGGGGAGACTATCGCGCCGCACCGGTGGACAGTTACGCGGCGGAACTGATCCTGCAGACCTGGCTGGCCGAACAGGTGAGTAACTAGAGCCTAGCGGCCCATGTGCTTGCCGCGATCCGACTCGTCAAAACTCAAATCCAGGTCGTCGGCCCCCGAGTCCTGCCCCTTGTCGAACATCTTGATCATCAGCCGCACATCGTTGGCCGAGTCGGCGTAGCGCACCGCATCCTCGCGCGTAATGCGGTTGGCCTTGTAGGCCGCAATCAGCGACTGGTCCATGGTTTGCATACCCTGCTCGGTGGACTTGGCCATGACATCCTTGATCAGGTGCACATCGCCCTTGCGAATGTAGTCCTGGATCAGTGGCGAGTTGAGCAGCACCTCCACCACCGGCGTGCGCCCCTTGCCCTCTTTATGTGGAAGCAACTGCTGGGCCACCATGGCCTTGAGGTTGAGCGACAGGTCCATCCATACCTGGGAGTGCAGGTCAGCCGGGAAGAAGCTCTGGATACGGTCGAGTGCCTGGTTGGCATTATTGGCGTGCAGGGTACACAGGCAGAGGTGGCCGGTCTCCGCAAAGGTGAGCGCCTGGGCCATGGTATCGGCAGAGCGCACCTCGCCGATCATGATCACATCGGGCGCCTGGCGCAGGGTGTTCTTCAGGGCGACATCGAAGGATTCGGTGTCGATGCCCACTTCGCGCTGCGTAACAAGGCAATTGCCATGGTCGTGCATGAACTCGATCGGGTCTTCAATGCTGATGATATGGCCGCGGCTGTTCTGGTTGCGGTAACCCACCATCGCCGCCAGCGAGGTCGACTTGCCGGTGCCGGTGGCGCCGACGAAAATCACCAGGCCGCGCTTGGTCATGGCCAGTTCCTTGATGATCGGCGGCAGTCCCAGCTCGGTGATCTCGGGAATCTCGGTGTGAATGCGACGCACCACCAGGCCCATACTGCCGCGCTGCACCAGGGCATTGACCCGGAACCGGCCCAGGTTGGGCACCGCCAGGGCAAAGTTGCATTCGTGGCTGCGCAGGAACTCCTCGCGCTGCCGCTCGTTCATGGTCGAGAGCACGATATCGCGAGCCTGCTCATCGGTGTACCGGGCCTTGCTGATCGGGTAGATCTGGCCGTCAATCTTGATACTCGGCGGCGCACCGGCCGTGACAAAACCGTCGGAGGCCTGCTCCTTGACGACCCGTTGTAACAACTCATCAATCAACATGGCCCGATCTCCCATCCTTGAGTACTAGAAGTTTTCCGGCATACGCGCCTTTTCTCGCGCGATGTCACGGGTAATGATGCGGCGATCCACCAGGTCCTTGAGGCACTGGTCCATGGTTTGCATGCCCAGCGCCTGCCCGGTCTGGATGGCGGAATACATCTGCGCCACTTTGTCTTCGCGAATCAGGTTGCGGATGGCCGAGGTGCCGCGCATGATTTCGTGCGCCGCAACCCGGCCGCCGGTGGACCGCTTGAGCAGGGTTTGCGAGACAACGGCCTGCAGTGATTCCGACAACATGGAGCGCACCATGGACTTTTCCGCCGCCGGAAACACGTCAACAATCCGGTCGATAGTTTTCGCGGCGGAGGTGGTGTGCAGGGTGCCGAACACCAGGTGGCCGGTTTCGGCGGCGGTCAGCGCCAGGCGAATGGTCTCCAGGTCGCGCATTTCACCCACCAGAATGATGTCCGGGTCTTCACGCAGGGCCGAGCGCAGCGCCTCGGAGAACCCCAGGGTATCGCGGTGTACTTCGCGCTGGTTCACCAGGCACTTTTTGCTTTCATGCACGAATTCGATCGGGTCCTCGATGGTGAGGATGTGCTCGTACTTGTTGTCGTTGATATGGTCGACCATGGCCGCCAGGGTGGTGGACTTGCCCGAGCCGGTGGGGCCGGTCACCAGCACCAGCCCGCGCGGCATCATGGAAATATCGCGAAACACCGGGCCCATGCCCAGGTCTTCCATGGTCAGCACTTTCGAGGGAATGGTGCGGAATACCGCGCCGGCGCCGCGGTTCTGGTTGAAAGCGTTCACCCGGAAACGCGCGACACCCGGCACTTCAAAGGAGAAGTCGGTCTCCAGGAACTCCTCGTAGTCCTTGCGCTGCTTGTCGTTCATGATGTCGTAGATGAGATCATGCACCTGCTTGTGATCCATCGGCGGCAGGTTGATGCGGCGCACATCGCCATCGACCCGGATCATCGGCGGCAGGCCGGCAGACAGGTGCAGGTCCGATGCACCCTGTTTGGCACTGAACGCGAGAAGTTCTGTAATATCCACCGTTCCACTCCCTCTGGGCCGGTCCGGCGCGAGCGCCGGATACTGCTGCTCACACCTCATGGCGCGGCAACCGATTATTCTCAACTCGCCTGGCAGTAGCGGAATCCGCTACCATATCCCCATGCAAAACGAACAGCTCGCTCAACGGATTTCCAAGCTCCTCGAAAGAGTACGACTCAGCGCGGAAAAAAGCCAGCGCACGCCGGGGGCGATACGTCTGCTCGCGGTCAGCAAAACCCGCTCGGCGGACGAGGTGCGCGCCGCGGCTGCGCTGGGGCTGCGGGATTTCGGTGAGAATTACCTGCAGGAAGGGCTGGCCAAGGTCGAGTCGCTCGCTGATCTCGACCTTTGCTGGCACTTCATCGGGCCGATCCAGTCCAACAAAACACGCGCCATCGCCGAGCATTTCGACTGGGTGCACAGTGTGGACAGGCTGAAAATCGCCCAGCGCCTCAGCGCACAACGCCCGCCGCAGCTGGCCGACCTGCAGGTGTGCCTGCAGGTGAACATCTCCGGTGAAGACAGCAAGTCCGGCGTGGAACCGGGTGAGCTGGCGGAACTGGCCGCTGCGGTGGCACAGCTGCCGCGGCTGCAACTGCGCGGTTTGATGGCCATCCCGGCACCCGCCGACACCTTTGCCGCCCAGCGCCGGCCCTTCGCGCGGCTACAGGCAGCGCTGGCCGACCTGCAGGCAGCACTGCCACAGCTGGACACGTTGTCGATGGGCATGTCGGGCGATCTGGAAGCGGCCATCGCCGAAGGCGCTACGCTGGTGCGCGTGGGCACGGATATTTTCGGCCCCCGCAGCACGCACGGGGGCGGATGATTTCGGCCAGCCACGGCGTGTATACTGCGGCCTTCCCCAGACCAACCGACACACGAATTATGACCAACGCGGCTATCACTTTCATCGGCGCCGGCAACATGGCCTCGAGCATCATCGGGGGCCTGCTCGACAGCGGCCATTCCGCCGCAGCCCTGCACGCCGCCGATCCCTCGCCGGAGAGCCTGGCCAACCTGCGCAAGCTGGGCCCCATCAACGCCCACAACGACAACGCACAAGCCAGCGCCAACGCCGATGTGGTCATTCTGGCAGTCAAGCCACAGGTCATGCACGCGGCGCTGGCGAGCATCGCCGCAGCGGTTCGTGCGCGCGGGGCGCTGGTCATCTCCATCGCTGCGGGCACCACCGTTGCCAGTATGGAGAGCGCCCTGGGCAGCGGAACGGCCATCGTGCGCTGCATGCCCAATACACCGGCACTGCTCGGCGCAGGTGCCAGTGGCCTGTACGCGAATGCGCAGGTGAACGCTGACCAACGCGCGCTTGCCACCAGCATTCTCGGCGCTGTGGGCCTGGTGCAGTGGGTCGATGACGAGCCTCTGCTGGATGCCATAACCGCCCTGTCGGGCAGCGGGCCGGCGTATTTCTTCCTGTTCATGGAAGCCATGATCAACGCCGGCTGCGCCATGGGCCTGTCGCGCGACTGTGCCACCGCCCTCACCCGACAAACAGGCCTGGGGGCGGCGCGCATGGCGCTGGAAAGTGATGTCGACCTGGTGGAGCTGAGACGCCGCGTCACCAGCCCCGGTGGCACCACTGAGCGCGCCGTGGAGTGTTTCGAGCACGAAGGCCTGCGCGACCTGGTGGCACACGCCATGACCGCAGCGCAACAGCGAGCCGCCGACATGGCTGCCGAGTCGGAGCAGGAGACACCATGAACGCACTGAGTGATATCGTTGCTTATTTGTTGCAAACGGTACTCAACCTGGCACTGCTTGCCATCCTGTTGCGCTTCCTGTTGCAGCTGGTCAGGGCCGACTTCTACAACCCGGTGAGCCAGTTCCTGGCCAGGATCACCAACCCGCTGGTACTGCCGGTGCGCCGCGTGATTCCTGCCTACCGGGGCCTGGACCTGTCGACACTGCTGCTCGCATTGCTGCTGCAGATGGCGGCGATCGTGGCGCTGCTGGCACTGAATGGCCTGGGGCCACCGGGGGTGCTGACGCTGCTGGTATGGTCCGTGCTGGGCATTGTCGGCCTGCTGGTGAATATCTATTTCTTTGCCCTGCTGGCCATGATCATTCTCAGCTGGATCGCGCCCGGCGGCAGGCACCCGGCGCTGTTGTTGCTCTTTCAGCTCACCGAGCCGGTGATGGCGCCCTTTCGGCGCATGCTGCCGAGCATGGGTGGTATCGATTTCTCGCCGATTCTGGTGTTCATCCTGATCAACGTGATCCAGATTGCGCTCGGGCACATGGCGGCAGCGGCGGGTCTGCCCGCAGCCCTGGTTATCGGGCTCTGAACGTCGCCACGTGAAAACCTCGACCGTTGGCATTGTCGCGCCCCAACGCGCCCGCTTCGACGAGCCGCTGACGCTGGCCTGTGGCCGTGTACTGGCATCTTACGAACTGGTCTACGAAACCTATGGCACGCTGAACAGCGCGCGCTCCAACGCGATTCTGGTATGCCATGCGCTTTCCGGCCACCACCACGCGGCCGGCTACCACAGCGCCGATGATCGCAAACCCGGCTGGTGGGACGAGTGCATTGGGCCGGGCAAACCAATCGACACCAACCATTTTTTCGTGGTGAGCCTGAACAACCTGGGCGGCTGCCACGGGTCTACCGGCCCGGTCAGCATCAACCCGGAAAACGGTGCGCCCTGGGGCCCGGACTTCCCCTCACTGCGGGTGCGCGACTGGGTGCACAGCCAGGCCCGCCTCGCAGACCTGCTGGGTATCGACTGCTGGGCTGCCGTGGTCGGCGGCAGCCTGGGTGGCATGCAGGCCATGCGCTGGGCACTGCTTTATCCGCAGCGCCTGCGCCACTGCATCGTGATCGCCTCCGCGCTGCGCCTGAGCGCCCAGAATATTGCCTTCAACGAGATCGCCCGGCAGGCTATCCAGTCCGACCCCGACTTCGCCGAGGGCCACTACCTGACACACAACACACTGCCGGCCAAGGGGCTGGCGCTGGCGCGTATGGTAGGCCACATCACCTATCTGTCCGACGATGCCATGGCCAACAAGTTCGGCCGCGACCTGCGTTCCGGCAGCCTCGAGCTGGGTGAAGAGGAGATCGCGGAATTCCAGGTGCAGAGTTACTTGCGCTACCAGGGTAGCCAGTTTTCCGGCAGCTTCGACGCCAACACCTATATTCTGATGACACAGGCACTGGATTTCTTCGACCTGGCCCGTGAATACAGTGACGACCCGGTGGCGGCCTTCCGCAGCGCACAGTGCAGCTTCCTCGTGCTGTCGTTCTCTACCGACTGGCGGTTTTCGCCCAGCCGCTCCCGCGAGATCGTCGATGCACTGATCGCCGCCGACCGGCCGGTGACCTATGCAGAAATCGAGGCCGATGAGGGACACGACGCCTTCCTTATGCCCATCCCGCGGTATCTGGCGCTGTTCACGGCGTATATGCAGCGCGTGCGGGGAGACTGCTGATGCGCCTCGATCTCACGCATATCCAACGCTGGATCAAACCCGGTTCACGGGTGCTCGATCTCGGCTGTGGCAACGGCGAATTCCTGCAACGCCTGGCAAAGGAGCGCCAGGTACGCGGCCTGGGCCTGGAGATCGACCCGGACAAGATTACCAATGCCGTCTCCCGCGGCCTGGATATTGTCGAACAGGATATGGATGCGGGGCTCGGCAATTTCCCCGACCAGAGTTTCGATACCGTGGTCATGGCACACGCACTACAGGCGGTGCACTACCCCGACCGCGTACTGGAAGAAATGCTGCGCATCGGCCGCCAGGGCATCGTCACCTTCCCCAATTTCGCGCACTGGCGCTGCCGGCTGTATCTGGGTTCACGGGGCCGCATGCCCGTTTCCCGTTTCATGCCGTATAACTGGTATGACACGCCCAACATCCACTTTTGCACGGTGACGGATTTTGAAGCGTTGTGCGAGGAAAGGGGCATCCGCATACTCGCCCGCGATATGGTCGGCAACACCCAGCGTCGACCGCTGCTGGCGAGCGCCTGGCCCAACCTGTTCGCCGTCACCGCGATCTATCTCATCAGCCGCTGAGGAGAGAACGATGATCCAGAAACTTTGCCTGACACTGCTCATGCTGGTGCTCACCAGCACCGCCAGCGCCCAGCAATCCGAGCGCTTCGGCCCCTACGAGTTGCACTACAGCGTGGTCAACACCACCTTTCTCGACCCGCGTGTCGCCGCCAGCTACGGCATCACCCGCGGCAAGAACCGGGCTATTCTCAACCTCGCGGTCCGCGAGCACGTTGGCGATGGCACCGAGGCGCGGGCGATGCTGATTCAGGGCTACACGCGCGACCTGATTACCGGTGAACCCCTGGAGTTCCTCGAAGTGCGGGAGAGCGGCGCCATCTATTACATTGCGGAATTCGGCTTCATCAACGAGGAGTGGCGTTTTTTCGAGATTGATTTCCGCCCCGAAGGCGCCGATACCACCTACCGTTTCGAGCATCGCCACCAGCTGTACGTCAACTGATGAGCACCGCGCGTAACGCACAGGCCGTGGTGCTGGCAAGTGGCAACGCCGGCAAGCTGGCGGAACTGTCACGCATTCTCGACCCGCTGGGCTTCCTGCTGCAGGCGCAGTCGGAATTCGGCGTGCCGGATGTGGCGGAAACCGGGCTCACGTTTGTGGAGAACGCCCTCCTCAAGGCACGCGCCGCCGCCGAACACACCGGCCTGCCGGCTATTGCCGACGATTCCGGGCTGGAAGTGGATTGCCTGCAGGGCGCGCCGGGTATTCACTCGGCGCGTTACTCCGGGGCGGGCGACGAAGGCAACAATCGCAAGCTGCTGACCGCGCTGCAGGGCGTGCCGTGGCCGGAACGCAGCGCACGCTACCAGTGCGTGCTGGTGTACCTGCGCCACGCCAGTGACCCGACGCCGATTATTTGCCAGGGAAGCTGGGAGGGCCATATTCTCGAGAACCCCCAGGGTGAGGGCGGTTTTGGCTACGACCCGGTGTTTCACGTCGCCGCGTTCAACTGCAGCGCGGCGCAGCTGGCTCCGCGCACCAAGAACCGGGTGAGCCACCGGGCCCAGGCCTGCGCGCAACTGGTCGCGGCACTGGAGCGGCGTCTGCAGCAGCCGGCGCCCTGATGGGCGAGCTGCAACTGCCCCCCCTGGCACTGTATGTGCACCTGCCCTGGTGCGAGCGCAAATGCCCCTACTGCGATTTCAACTCTCACGAATCCCGCAACCTGCCGGAAACGGCCTATATCGATAGCCTGCTGGCGGACCTGGAGGCCGACCTGCCCTTCGTGCAGGGCCGCGTGATCCAGACGCTGTTCATCGGTGGCGGTACACCGAGCCTGTTCAGCGCTGCCGGCATTGGTCGGCTGATGCAGGGTATCGGGCAGCGGGTAGCGCTGGCTGACACCCTCGAAGCCACCCTGGAAGCCAACCCGGGCAGCGCGGAGGCGGAGAAGTTTGCCGGGTTCCGCGCTGCCGGCATCAACCGCCTGTCGCTGGGTATACAGTCGTTCCAGAATGAACAGCTCGCGGCGCTGGGCCGGGTGCACGACAGTAACCAGGCGCACGCCGCGGTGGCGGCGGCGCGCCGCGCGGGCTTTCAGCGCATCAACCTCGACCTGATGCACGGGCTGCCCGCGCAGGGTGCAAGCGCGGCCATGGCCGACCTGGCAACGGCCAGTGGCTACCAGACCGGGCATCTCTCCTGGTACCAGCTGACCATCGAGCAGAACACGGTTTTCTACAAACAGCCACCCATTCTGCCTGTGGAGGACGTGCTGGCGGATATTCAGGATGCCGGCGAGGTCCAGCTCGCGGCGGCTGGCCTGGAGCAGTACGAAGTATCGGCCTGGGCCGCGGCCGGTGAGCAGTGTCGGCACAACCTGAACTACTGGCAGTTCGGCGACTACCTGGGTATCGGTGCGGGCGCGCACGGCAAGGTGAGTTTCCCCGATGGCCGTATTCTGCGCTATGCCAAACGGCGCCAGCCGGACGCTTACCTCGCGGCGGTGGGCGACTGGCGCGTCCAGCCCCAGTGGCTGGCAGACGCCGAAAAGCCAGGCGAATATATGCTCAACGCCCTGCGCCTGAACAGCGGCTTCGCCCTGGCGGACTACACTGCGCGCACCGGACTCCCGCCATCCACCCTGCAACCGGCACTGGATACACTGACCGCTCGCGGCCTGCTGCTGCAAGAGGGCACACGGGTACGCGCCAGCACCCTGGGGCGCCGCTTTCTCGACTCGGTGATTACGGAATTTCTCGCCTGAGGGCATCCCCTCGGGCTCGCAGGGCTGGGTTCAGTCGACGCTGCGACGGAACATGAGGTCCCAGACGCCGTGCCCCAGGCGCTCGCCGCGCTGCTCGAACTTGGTCAGCGGTCGGTGTGCCGGGCGCGGGACATACAGCCCATCGGACGCCAGGTTGACCAGGCCGGGGGTGGCATCCAGCACTTCCAGCATCTGCTGCGCGTAGTTTTCCCAATCGGTCGCCAGGTGCAGCACGCCGCCGGGCTTCAGGTAGTCCACCAGCGTTGCGGTGAAAGCCGGCTGGATCAGGCGTCGTTTATGGTGACGCTTTTTGTGCCAGGGGTCGGGGAAGAAGATCTGGATGGTATCGAGCGAGCCGGGGGCAATGCAGTCGCGCAAAACTTCCACCGCGTCGTGACAGTACACGCGGATGTTTCCCACGCCGCACTCGGCCATGCTGTGCAGCATTTTCCCCACGCCGGGGCGATGCACCTCAATGCCGATGAAATCCGTCTCGGGCGCTGCCGCGGCCATCTCGACAAAGGATTGCCCCATACCGAAGCCGATTTCCAGCACCCGCGGCGCGTCACGACCAAACGCCTTCTGGTAATCGAGCGGACCATCGCCGTGCAGCAGGCCGAAGCGCGGCCAGTAAGTGTCCCAGGCGCGTTGCTGGCCGGTGGTAAGACGACCCATGCGCAGTACGTAGCTGCGAATAGGGCGCTGGCTCTTGTCACTCATCAGCCAGCCAGTTTCCAGCTCGCGGCCGCCAGGCAACCCCAGGCGGCGATAAACGACAGGCCACCGAGTGGCGCAATGGCACCGAGCCAGCGCAGGCCCGACAGGCTGAGCACGTAGAGGCTACCGGAAAACAGCAGCATGCCGAGCAGGAACAGCCAGCCGCTGCTGCGCAGCAGGGCCAGCTCGCTGTTCTGCACCAGCAGGATGCCCACCGCCAGGAGGGCAAGAGAATGAATAAAGTGGTATTGAACGGCGGTCTCGAAGACGTCCAGAGAGTAGCTATCCAGCCGGGCTTTCAGGGCGTGGGCACCGAAGGCGCCAAAGCTGACCGCGAGGGCACCGCTTACAGCCGCGCTGGCAATGAAAAACTGCGCCATGGGAGGCTCCGGAAAACAGGGGAGTGCAGTGTAGCACTCCCTGGGATGCTTCAGGCGGCGATCGCGCTGCGCAATTTCTTCATGGCGTTCTGCTCGAGCTGACGAATGCGCTCCGCAGACACCTCGTACTTGGCAGCCAGCTCGTGCAACGTGGCCTTCTTCTCCGCCAACCAGCGCTGGGCGAGGATGTCGCGGCTACGCTCATCCAGCTCAGACAGTGCGTGGTAGAGCTGCTCTTCACTGTTTTCCTGCCAATTATCCGACTCAACGGACAGAGCGGGGTCGCTGCGCTGGTCTTCTAGGTAATATTGCGGTGCCTGCCATGCGTCGTCTTCGTCCTGCCCTACCGGCGAATCGAAGGCGACATCACGGCTACTGAGCCGCCCTTCCATGCGCTGCACTTCAGCAATATCAACACCCAAGTCATCCGCTACCGCCTGAGCTTCTTCGTGACTGAGCCAGGACAGGTCCTTCTTAGCACCGCGGAGGTTGAAAAACAGTTTGCGCTGGGCCTTGGTGGTGGCGACCTTGACGATGCGCCAGTTGCGCAGGATGAACTCGTGCATCTCGGCCTTGATCCAGTGCACGGCAAACGACACCAGGCGCACGCCCTTTTCCGGGTTGAAACGCTTGACCGCTTTCATCAGGCCTACATTGCCTTCCTGGATGAGGTCGGCCTCGGACAGGCCATAGCCGGAGTAGCTCCGGGCGATGTGCACCACAAAACGCAGGTGCGACATGACCAGCTCGCGCGCGGCCTCAAGATTGCTGTTGAAAAAGAGGTCTTCCGCCAGTGCCTTTTCGCGCTCCGGTGTGAGCAGCGGAATGGTGCTTACGGCCTGCACGTAGGCGGCAAGATTGGCGCCCGGGACCATCTGGTCGACCGGCAGCAACGCTTTGCTCATGCGATTTTTCCCCTGTGTCATGTGCTCGATTCTAGCACTCTTTAAATTAGAGTGCTAACGGCGGAAAAGTTCCCCGCAAGGCGCACCCTGCCTAGCGCGGAGCAATCAAACGCAGGTGCCGGGTCACCGCCAGCCACGCGCCCGCCAGCCCCAGAACGCCGCCAATGAGCACCAGATTGAGGCTGCCCATGATGCCCAGGCCGCCGAGCCGGAAATTGCTCTGGTAGAGTTCGGCGAGGCGTGTCACCGGCCCGCCGAGAAACCACAGCGCCGAGGCCACCAGCAGCGCCGCGAACACGCCTCCCCCCACCCCGTACCAGAGGCCTGTATAGAGAAAGGGCCGGCGCACGAAGGCATTGCTGCCGCCCACCAGTTTGATCACCACAATCTCCTCGCGCCGGCTCTCGATGGCCAGCCGGATGGTGTTGCCCAGAATCAGCACCACCCCCGCCACCAGCACACTGCCCAGCGCCAGCACCACGCGCCGGCTGAGCTGCATGAGGGTATTCAGTCGCTCCAGCCAGGCCATGTCCAGCACCACCTCCGCAACGCGCGGGTCACCCTTGAGCGCTTCATAAAGCGGCGCCAGCGCATCGCTGCCCGGCACAGGTGTTACCAGCAGAACGTCCGGGAGCGGGTTGCGCTCCAGCGTGTCGAGCACATCGGCGAATCCGGAGAGCGCGCTGAATTCGGCGAGAGCGTCATCGCGTGAAACGAACAGCACCTGTTCGATGTCGGGCCGCTGCTGGAGCGTATCCTGCAACGCCTGCGCCTCCTCGCCGCCCACCGAGCCGCTCAGGAACAGCGACAGTTGCGCCGGGCTGTCCCAGCGGTCGCTGAGCGCGCGAGCATTGTCCAGCGCCACGGTCAGTGCAGCCGGCAGCGCCAGCGCAATGCCGATCACCAGCCAGGTAAGCGCACTGGCGAACGGATGGTCGAGCACCCGCGCCAGGCTATCCGCAGCGGACAGCCGGTGGTGAGCCAGCCAGCCCTGCAGCAAATGGCGCAGGCGCGTGCGGCGTGCACTGGCACCATCGCGACGCGGCTTGCCCTCGACGGCGCTCATGACCCCGCACCGACCAGACGGCCATTACGCAGGGTGAGGATGCGGTGGCGCAGGCGGGAGATCAGCGCCAGGTCGTGGCTGGCAATCAACACCGTTACACCGACCTGGCTGAAGGCTTCGAACAACTGCATGATCTCCGCCGAAAGCACCGGGTCGAGATTGCCCGTGGGTTCATCCGCCAGCAGGATCCGCGGGCGTGCCACCACCGCACGGGCGATGCCCACCCGCTGCTGTTCACCGCCGGAGAGGGTCACCGGCAGCGCCCGCTCCTTCCCCAGCAGCCCTACCTTGTCCAGCGCCGCGCGAACCCGGCGGCCAATTTCCCGGTGTTCGTAGCCGCCAATCACCAGCGGCAGGGCAACGTTGTCGAATACGCTGCGGTCGAACAGCAGCTGGTGGTTCTGGAATACCACGCCGATATTGCGCCGATGACGGGGAATGCCGCGCTCCCCCACCTTGGCCAGGTTCAGGCCGTCGACAATAACGTGCCCGCGTGAGGGCCGTTCGATGAGCATGATCAACCGCAGCAGCGTGCTCTTGCCGGCACCCGAATGGCCGGTGAGAAACACCATTTCGTCCTGGCGGATATCAACGCTGACTTCGCTCAGAGCCTCGTGCCCTTCAGCGTAGCGCTTGCTGACACGATCGAACGTGATCATGGCGCCTGATCGGCACCTGCAAAGAGGGCGTCGATGAACGGCTCTGCCGCGAACGGGCGCAGGTCGTCCGCTGTTTCACCCACGCCAATAAAGCGAATCGGCAGCCCCAGCTTGCGGGCAATTGCAAAGATCACACCGCCCTTGGCAGTGCCGTCCAGCTTGGTGAGAGTGAGGCCGGTCACCCCCACCACCTGCTGGAACTGACTGGCCTGGGCCAGTGCATTCTGACCGGTGCCGGCATCCAGCACGAGCATGACCTCGTGGGGTGCAGCGGCATCCAGCTTGCCCATCACGCGCACCACCTTGCGCAGCTCTTCCATCAGGTGGTCCTTGTTGTGCAGGCGTCCGGCGGTGTCGGCAATCAATACATCCACCTTGCGCGCCTGAGCTGCCTGCAGCGCATCGTAGATCACGGACGCGCTGTCGGCACCGGTATGCTGGGCGATGACCGGCACATTGTGCCGCTCACCCCACACCTGTAACTGCTCGACCGCCGCGGCGCGGAACGTATCACCAGCCGCCAGCATGACCGAGCGTCCTTCCGCCTGAAAGCGGCGCGCGAGCTTGCCGATGGTGGTCGTCTTGCCCACGCCGTTCACGCCGACCATGAGGATCACATAGGGTTTGTGGCCGCTGACATCGAGCGGCATTTCGCAGGGCTGAAGCAGGCTCAGCAGCTCTTCCTGCAGGGCGCGCTGCAGGGCCTCCGGCCGTGTCAGCTCCTTGCGTGAAACACGCTGGGTGAGGCGCCCGATAATCTCGACGGTGGCGTCGACGCCGGCATCAGCCAGCAACAGGCGCGACTCCAGCTCTTCCATCAGCTCGGCGTCGATCTCCTTGCGCCCCAGAAACAGCGTTCCCAGCCCCTCCACCAGGGTGTTGCTGGTCTTGCCGAGGCCGCGCCGCAGGCGGGCGAAGAAACCGGCCCCCTCCGCCGCCACCGGACGCTCGGCAGGCTGCTGTACCGGTTCCGGCGCGGCCTGCTCGGGCTCCGGGGCGGGCACCAGGGCCTCGGCCGCAGGCACCGGCGTGGCAACCACGCGGTCGGCGCTGTCGGCCTCGGGCTCGTGGGGCGCAACATTATCGCTCGCGCGGGTTTCGGCTTCAGGCACGCCCGGCGCAGGCGTCTTCTTACTGCGTTTGAAAAACTTCATGGGTCTCGTGATAAAATTCGCGGGAGGCATCCGCAGGACTGCGTATCCTACCACTGCTCGGGGGAGCGACGAAATGACAGCACGGCGTCGGTCGGCCAGGCAGCAGTCAACCGCCAGCAGCAGCCTGCGTATCATCGGCGGGCGCTGGCGCGGCCGCAAACTGCTTTTCAACGCCGCGGAGGGCCTGCGGCCCACCGGTGATCGCGTGCGGGAAACCCTGTTCAACTGGCTGGCGGCCGAGGTGCCGGATGCGCGCTGCGCGGACCTGTTCAGCGGCTCCGGCGCGCTCGGGCTGGAGGCACTGTCACGCGGGGCGCGCCACTGCGATTTTGTCGACAACAATGCCGCGAGCCTGACGCAGATCCGCCGCCACCTGGCTACCCTGGACGGGGCGGCGCGCGCGAGCTGCCATGCCTGCAGTGCGCTTGACCTGCTGGCCTCGGGGGCCGGCCCCTGGGATATCGTGTTCATTGATCCGCCGTTTGCCCTGCCGCTGGTGGAACCTGTCTGTACACTGCTGGCACAGAGCGGTGCGCTGGCACCGGGGGCGAGCATCTACATCGAAACCGCGGCTACCGAGCCGGAAGTCGCACTGCCAGAGGACTGGGTGCTGTATCGCGATAAAACCTCCGGCGCGGTGCGCTACCGCGTTTTCCGCACCACGGCGTGACGCCGGGACGTTTGCACCGGCTACAGTGAGTGTTTACCATCCGCGGCTGGTCTATCAGCGCTGAGCACCCTGCATGAATTCACACACGGTTGTTTACCCGGGCACGTTCGATCCGATCACCAACGGTCACGTCGACCTGACAGAACGGGCCGCACGCCTGTTCGGCAAAGTGGTGGTGGCGATTGCGCACAGTGAAAAGAAGACGCCGCTGTTCAACCTGGAGGAGCGCGTGGCGCTGTGCCAGGCCTCGCTGCAGCATCTGGACAACGTGGAAGTGGTGGGCTTCAGCAACCTGCTGATTGATTTTGTGCACAGTCAGGGGTCGCGCTGTGTACTGCGCGGTTTGCGCGCCGTGGCGGATTTTGAATACGAATTTCAGCTTGCCAACATGAACCGCGCACTGGATCGGGAATTCGAGAGCGTTTTCCTGACACCCTCGGAGCACCTCTCCTACATCTCGTCCTCGCTGGTGCGCGAAATCGCCGCTCTCAAGGGCGACATCACACCTTTCGTGCCCGAGCCGGTGGCCCGGGCCCTGCAGGAACGTTTCCGCTAGTTGCCGGCTGCTTCAGCCGCGGCGGCCTTGCGTGCGCGATTACGGTCGATGTCCTTGTTGGTATAACCGGTTTCGCGGCAGCCGAGACAGCGCATGAAGGTGGCTTCCGCCGGGCCCACCATTAACGTTTCCGCCGCTTCCCCGGCGTGACCCGCGAGGAGGGTAAAGGGCAGGCTGACCAGCCAGGCGGCCGTGCCGCCCACGGTCATCACCGCGCCGATCGGCCGCGCAATCAGCAGATCCCCCACCATGGCTCCGGCGGACGGGCTTTCGTCCACGGCGTTTTGCGCCGCAGCCTGTTGCGGCACGGCCAATAGAGGTGCCGTCAGGCATACAGCCAACGCAGCAGACGCGAGCCGACGATTAAGGTCATTGGTTTTCATTGTTCACTCCCCCGCGGGACAGACGTCCCCACCCAGACAGACCCAGAGTGTAGCCTGTTCAGCGCTGACAGGCCACGCAATACACTGTGCTGCGCTGGCCCAACCGCACCTCCTGCAGGGGGCGCGCGCAGCGGGTGCAGGGCCTGCCGCCGCGGCCATAGACCGCGAGCTGCTGCGCGAAGTAGCCCGGCTTGCCGTCACCGCCCACGAAGTCGCGCAGAGTGGTTCCCCCTTGCGTTATAGCGGAAGTAAGTACTTGCTTCACATGTTCGGTCAAACGCTGGTAGCGGGCCAGGCTGATCTTGCCCGCGGGGCGATCCGGACGAATGCCCGCAAGGAACAGCGCTTCATTGGCGTAAATATTACCCACACCCACCACCACCTTGCCGTCCATCAGAAACGGCTTCACCGCACCGCGACGGCCGCGGGCGCGCGCATGGAGCAGCTTCCCGCTGAAGGCCTCGGACAGCGGTTCCGGACCCAGCCCGGCAAGCAGCGGGTGACATTCGCCGGGAGCCAGCCAGAGCATGCAACCGAAACGCCGGGGGTCGTTGTAACGCAGCCGATCACCGCTGGCGAGTGTGATCTGCACGTGGTCGTGACGCAGCAGGGGGCTGTTATCGCGGATCACGCGCAGGGAGCCGGACATCCCCAGGTGCACCAGCAGGCTGCCGGCGGCGGTGTGAAAGAGCAGGTACTTGGCGCGACGTTCCACCGCGGTGATATGTTGACCGCAGAGCCGCTGCGGCAAGTCATCCGGTATTGGCCAGCGCAGGCGGGGTTCGCGAATGTCCACGGCGAGTACGCGCTGCCCCTCGGTCCAGGGCAGAACACCGCGACGGGTCGTTTCGACTTCGGGCAGTTCAGGCATGTTACGTGGCCATAAAAAACCCCGACACAGGCCGGGGTTCCCTACGTATCAGGAGGCGAGAAGCGCTTACTTGATCTTGCCTTCCTTATACATGACGTGCTTGCGCACAACTGGATCGTATTTCTTCATTTCCAGTTTGTCCGGGGTGGTACGCTTGTTCTTGTCAGTGGTATAAAAGTGGCCTGTACCCGCTGACGAAATCATTCTGATCTTGTCTCTCATGGCTATTCTCCTTCAGACTTCGCCGCTCAGACCTTGACGCCGCTGGCGCGAATATCGCTCAGCACCTGGTCAATGCCCTTCTTGTCGATGATACGCATGCCCTTGCTGGAAACACGCAGGGAGACAAAACGTTTCTCTGATTCAACCCAGAACCGGTGGTGGTGCAGGTTCGGCAAAAAACGACGGCGCGTGCGGTTTTTTGCGTGTGATACATTGTTTCCTGTGACCGGACGCTTGCCGGTGACCTGACATACTCTTGCCATGATTGCCTCTCCCATATACCACGGGACTTGTCGAATTTGTGTGGCCAAACGGGTCTGAAAGGGTACCCCGGCCGCGCGGAGCGCGACTTTATACCAGAACACCCCTCGCATCGCAAGCGAAACCGGCTGCGAAATATACGCTACAACAACCCGCTTTCGGCAAAGGAATAGCTCTGGCCCCGCCCCACGATGACGTGGTCCAGCACGCGGATATCCAGCAGACCCAGCGCCGCCTGCAGGCGCTCGGTGATGCGCCGGTCCGCGTGGCTGGGCTCGGCGATGCCGGAGGGGTGGTTGTGTGCGAGAATCACCGCCGCTGCATGGTATTGCAGCGCGCGCACAGCCACCTCGCGCGGATATACGGCAGCACCATCCAGCGTGCCGAAAAAGAGATCCTCGCAACGCAGGATGCGGTGCTGGTTGTCGAGAAACAGGCAGGTAAAGACTTCCCGCGGCTGCCCACCCAGATGATGCTGCAGAAACTGCCGCGTCGCCTGGGGGCTGCACAGGGCGCTCCCGGCGCGGGCCTGTTCCAGCGCGTGGCGCCGGGCGAGCTCGAGCCCGGCTTTCAGCAACGCGTACTTGCCGGACCCCAACCCCGGATACTCCAGCAGCGTTTCCTGGCTTGCGCCCAGCAGCCCGCCCAGGCTGCCGAAGCGCTGCAACAGGTCGCGCCCCAGGTCCAGCGCGGAGAAGCCGCGGCGCCCGGTGCGCAGCAGCACGGCAAGCAACTCGGCGTCGGAAAGCGTCCTCGCGCCGCGCTGCAGCAGCTTGTCCCGCGGGCCCTCCCCTGCGGCCCAATTCCTGATTGACATGGCGACGCCCTCCCTGGCTTCGGCCCTGCGGTGTCAAAACACCTGTCGTGATGGTATTGTTCGCCTCTGAAAACAACCTATTGTCCCAGTTGGGTAGCCGCAGTGGCACATCTTTTCAATCGCAATGTTGTGCTCGGCGTCAGCGGCGGTATCGCCGCCTACAAATCGGCAGAGCTCGTCCGCCAACTCAAAGAGCGCGGCGCCGATGTGCGGGTCGTGATGACCCGGGGCGCGCAGGAATTCATCACGCCGCTGACCTTGCAGGCGCTCTCCGGCCACCCGGTACACACCGAGCTGCTGGACACCGAGGCCGAGCTCGGCATGGGGCATATAGAACTGGCGCGCTGGGCCGACCTGCTCATCATTGCGCCGGCTACCGCAGACCTGATCGCCCGCTTAGCCAGCGGGCGCGCCGATGACCTCTTGACCACCGTTGCCCTCGCCACTGCGGCGCCGAAACTGGTCGCGCCCGCGATGAACCAGCAGATGTGGCGCGACCCCGCCACCCGCGCCAACATCGACACGCTCCAGGACCGGGGCATGTCACTGGTGGGCCCGGCCTCGGGTGAGCAGGCCTGCGGGGATGTGGGCCCCGGACGCATGGAACAGCCCGCCAATATCGCGCTGGCCGCTGCCGGGCTGTTTGCCAACGGCGCATTGGCCGGCCGCCGCGTTGTGATCACCGCGGGGCCAACGCGTGAAGCACTCGATCCTGTGCGCTACCTGTCCAATCACAGCTCCGGCAAGATGGGCTATGCCCTGGCCGCTGCGGCCGTGGATGCCGGCGCACAGGTAACTCTGGTCAGCGGCCCTGTGCAGCTGGCCACGCCAGAACACGCAGAACGCGTGGATGTTGTGAGTGCGGCCCAGATGCTGGAAGCCTGCCTGGCGCGCCTGGCGGACTGCGACCTGTTCATCGCCTGCGCCGCGGTGGCGGACTACCGGCCGGCGACGGTCGCCGCTGGTAAGATAAAGAAGGATGCGGAGCACATCACCCTCGAACTGGAACGCACCACCGATATTCTGGCCACCGTGAGCGGCCATGCGCAGGCACCTTTCACCGTGGGCTTTGCCGCAGAAACACACGATGTGGAACACTATGCGCGCGGCAAACTCGAGCGCAAGCAGCTGGACATGATCGTCGCCAACGATGTTTCCGATACAGCCATCGGTTTCAACAGTGACCAGAATGCCGTAACGGTGTTCTGGCAGCAGGGCAGCTGTGCGCTGGCCCAAGCCAGCAAGTCGACCATTGCGCGCGAGCTGATAGCCCTGATCGCACAGCGCATGGAGGCAGCGGATGGGTAAAGGCATCAAGAACACCGCTGCCGGGGTTGTCGCCAGCAAAGCGACCTTGCATCGCATACTCCTGATTGCCGTGCTGACCATTACCCTGCCGGTGCTGCTCGGGTTCGGCTACCTCGCCCTGCTGCGCGATGCGGGACTGCAGGATCGGCATACCCGCGCCGCGGTGAATATCATTGCCAGCGAGCAGGCGCGCGCCCTGGCGCAGGTGGCAGCAGACCTGCGCAAACGCCTGCAGCAGGTCGCCGACAGCGCCCTCGGGCAGCAGCTACTGGTTGCCGAGGAGTCGACGGTTGCGCCGCTGGAACGGCAGATCCTGCGTCTCTTCCCGGAGTTCAGTGAGGTGCGCGCGCTGCTGCTCAGCGATCTGGGCACGGCCAGCCTCAGCGGGTCCAGTCATCAGTTACGCAACCACATTGAGCTCGACCTGGTGCGCCGCGCTACCGCAGGTGACCCGAGCCAGCCGGAAACCTATCGCGCCGACGGCCAGATCTACACCTCCATGGCGCAACTGGTGCGCGCTGACGACAAGCCGGGGCACCAGACCGTGATCCTCGGGACCTTCGACAAAGCGTTAATCCCGCGCTGGCTGGAGCTGGCCGACCCGGCCAATGGGCAGGTAACCCTGCAGCAGAGCCATGTGGAAAACGGTGTGGAGCTGATAACCGTAGGCAGCGCCGAGGCACAGGGCGATGCGTACCGTGTGGTGTATACCGTCCCGGACACCAGTTGGCAGCTGGTATTCACACCCTCGAATGCCCTCATCGCCCAGTTCCACATCAGCCGTCTGCCGGTGCTGCTGCTGCTGGCCCTGATTCTGCTCGGTATCACCGGTGGCCTGTTGCTGCTGGCCGCACGGATACCCGGCCTGCTGGCCAGCGATGTCGCGCGTATCATGCGCGGTGCCGGCCTGCGCGGCCAGGTGCAGCTGCACCTGCCGCACCTGGTACCCCTCGGCGAGCACCTGCGCAAACTGCTCACGGAGCACAGGGGCCAGGCACCTCTCTAGGACGAGGAGGAAGACGAGCCCGAGCCGCCGAAAACCAGCCAGTCCGACAACCACCTGATGCATCCGTTGTACCAGCGTACGCCCCTGGTGGAGGAAGAACCCGATCTCGGCAGCGGCGACACCGACATCGACCTCGAGAACGCCGACCTCTCTCACGACCCCGTGGTCAACGCCGAGCATTTCCTGCCGGCACAGATATTCCGGGCCTACGATATTCGCGGGCAGGCCGAGCGGGAGTTGGGCGATACCACCGTCAGCCTGATCGGTCGTGCGCTGGGCACCATCGCGGCCGACAATAACGAAAGCGCGCTTGTTGTAGGTTGCGACGGGCGGACATCCAGCCCCCGCATCAAGGCGGCCCTGATCAAGGCCCTGCTCAGCACGGGTCGCGATGTCATCGACATCGGTGTCGTGCCCACACCGCTGCTGTACTTCGCAACACGCACCCTGCAAACCCGCTCCGGCGTCATGGTGACCGGCAGTCACAACCCGGCGTCGTACAACGGGCTCAAGATAGTGCTGAAGAACGCACCCAGCACGACAGGCCTGATGCAGCGCCTACGCGAAACCGCGCTGGCAGGTGACTTCCGGGAAGGCCGGGGCAAGGCCTCGAAAGCCGATCCACTGCCCGCCTATCTCGAGGAGATTATCAGCGACATCACCCTGCCCGCTCCGCTGAAAGTGGTGGTGGACGCTGGCAACGGTGCCACCAGCGACATCGCGCCGCAGCTGTTCGCAGAGCTGGGTTGTGATGTCCTGCAACTGTACTGCGAAATTGACGGGCGCTTCCCGAACCGTTCCCCGGATACCAGCCGCGAGGAAAATCTCTCCGACCTCGCGGCGGCCGTGCGTCACAATCGCGCCGATCTGGGTGTTGCCTTCGATGGTGACGGTGACCGCATTGCCGTAGTGACGGGCTCCGGCCGGATACTGCGCACGGATCAGCTGATGATGCTGTACGTCGAAGACGTCGTATCCCGTAACCCGGGCACGGACGTGGTATTTGACGTGAAGTGCAGCCGCAACCTGGGGCAGCTTATTGTCGAGCACGGCGGGCGGCCTGTGCTGTCGAAAACCGGGCACGCCTTCATGCGGGAAAAGATGCTGGAAACGGGCGCGATGCTCGGCGGCGAATTCTCCGGGCACATTTTCTTCGGCGAACGCTGGTATGGCTTTGATGACGGCATGTACGCAGCCGTACGCCTGGCTGAAATACTCAGCAACCAGAACCAGACCCTGGACGACATGCTCGATGCCCTGCCGCAATCGGCGAATACGCCGGAGATTCTCATCCCAGTGCCCGAGGACGACAAGTTCGCACTGGTACAACAGCTGGTGGATGGCGCCTACTTTCCCGAGGGGAAGGTGAACACGCTGGATGGCCTGCGCGTCGACTTCAACGATGGCTGGGGCCTGGTGCGTGCATCCAACACCTCAGCGGCGCTGACCGCGCGCTTCGAGGCCTCCACAGAGGAGCGCTTGCGCGCTATCATGACCGATTTCCGGGACCAGATGGCCGTGGTATCACCACAGCTCACCCTCCCCGAATAACCCGATACCACTCCGCTCGCCCAGAGTCCGCTGCAGGAAAAACTATGTCGCTCGACCGTGAATCCGCCCTGAACATCGCCCAGGTATTGACCGAAGCGCTGCCCTATATCCAGCACTTCACCGGCAAGACCATCGTGGTGAAGTTTGGCGGCAATGCCATGGTGGACCCGGTGCTGCACGAGAGCTTCGCTCGCGATGTGGTGCTGATGAAGCTGGTCGGCATGAACCCGGTAGTCGTGCATGGCGGTGGCCCACAGATTGGCGAGTTGCTGAAAAAACTCAATATCCACACCGAGTTCGTCAACGGCATGCGGGTGACCGACAGCGAAACCATGGACGTGGTGGAAATGGTGCTCGGCGGCAGCGTGAACAAGGAGATCGTCTCCTCCATCAGCCGCGCCGGCGGCAAGGCCATTGGTGTCACCGGCAAGGACGGCCAGCTGATTCGCGCGCGCAAGCTCACCGTAAACCGCTACAGCCCCGAACTCGGCGCATCGGAGATCGTCGACATAGGCCACGTGGGTGAAGTCGACCAGATCGACACGGAAGTGCTCAATGTGATTCTGGGTAGCCACTTCATTCCCGTTATCGCACCCATTGGCGTGGACTATGCCGGCAACACCTACAACATCAACGCAGACCTCGTAGCCAGCAAAATCGCCCAGGTCATGCGCGCGGAAAAACTCATGCTGCTCACCAACGTCTCCGGCCTGCTGGACAAGCAGGGCAACATTCTCACGGGGCTGAGCACGCAACAGGTGGACGGGCTGATAGAAGACGGCACCATCAGCGGCGGCATGCTGCCAAAAATCGGCTGCGCACTGGATGCCGTCAAGTCCGGCGTGGCAAGTGCACACATCATCGACGGGCGTGTACCCCACGCCGTGCTCCTGGAGATCTTCACCGACACCGGCATCGGCACATTGATTACCGGCCGCGCGGGCTAAACCGGGGCGCCAGAACGTTTCGCGTGTTGCAGCCGCCCCGGTGAGCCGATAGCATTAGGGCATCCGCCATCGATCGTGAGCGACATGCCGCCGAAAAAATCCCAACGCCGTCAGCAAATCCTGGAAGCCCTTGCCCAGATGCTGGAGGCCAGCCCTGGCAATCGCATCACGACTGCCGGTCTGGCGCGTGAAGTGGGTGTTTCCGAAGCCGCTCTCTACCGTCATTTTCCCAGCAAGGGGAAGATGTTTGAGGGGCTGATCGAGTTTATTGAAGACACGCTCTTTTCCCGTATCAACCTCATCCTCACTGAGGAACCCGGCGTCGCCAGGCGCTGCGAGAAGATGCTGCTGCTGTTGCTGGCCTTCACCGAACGCAACCCCGGCATTACCCGCATACTCACCGGCGATGCCCTTGCCGGGGAAAACGACCGTCTGCACCAGCGCGTGGCGCAGCTTTTCGATCGCTACGAAACACAGCTGAAACAGGTGCTGCGGGAGGCAGAATTGCGCGAGGGGCTGCGCCCGGTCATTCCACTGCCCGCCGCCGCCAACCTGCTCATGGCTACCGCCGAGGGGCGTATCGCGCAGTTCGTGCGCAGCGGCTTTACCCGCTCACCCACCGAGAACTGGCAGGAACAGTGGTCGCTGTTGCTCAACGGTTTTTTCCGCCAGGCCGTGACGTCACCACAGTCTGCACAGACCGACTCCTCCATAGCCAACTAGCTGGCCACCTCACTCAACCACCCGCATTTCGTGCATAAAAAAACCCCGCGGACTTTCGCCCGCGGGGTCATCATCGATCGCCTCAGGGATTTCCGGCAGGCGTCGTCAGTTTTTCCATCACCTGGTCCAGCGAGAAACTGGCGGCTTTCTGGCGCGGCGGGTATTCCTTGAAGGTCGCCAGGAATTGCGCCACGTAGTCTTGCGCGGGCACCAGCAGGTAGGCCCTGTCCAGCATCCAGTCGTAGTAGGTATTGGATGTGATCTGGGCGCGCTCGTAGGGATCGCGGCGCAGGTTGAAGATGTAAGGCAAACGCAGTTCCACAAACGGCTCCTGCCACGCCTGCAGTGTCTGCGCTACGCGCTGCTCCAGGAACACCAACTTCCACGCGTTGTACCGCAGAGCCGTCAGATCACCGTCATCGGAGAAGTAGAAAATCTCGCGACGCGGCCCGGTGTCGGCTTCGCCGGTGAGGAATGGCAGGAAGTTGTAACCATCCAGGTGCACTTTGTACTTGCGGTTGATCGCGCGGTGCCCCTTGAGCAGTTTCTCCTTCACATCGGGCTCGCCCGCGACTGCCAGGAAGGTGGGTAGCCAATCCATGTGGTGCATGATGTCGTTGGAGACGCTGCCAGCAGGGATCTTGCCGGGCCAGCGCACTGCGGCGGGTACCCGCCAGCCACCTTCCCAGTTGGTGTTCTTCTCACCGCGGAAGGGCGTCATCGCCGCGTCCGGCCAGGTGTTCATGTGGGGGCCGTTGTCGGTGGAATAGAACACCAGCGTGTTGTCCGCGACACCGAGTTCGTCGAGCAAGGTGAGGAACTCCCCGATGTGCATATCGTGCTCGATCATGCCAGCAGTATATTCATCCGCATGGGGATACTGCTTCTTCACCATTGCCATTTTTTCGTCGCTGACATGGGTGCGGAAGTGCATGCGCGTGCCGCTCCACCAGACGAAGAACGGGGTATCGGCTTTCACTGCGCGGGTGATGAAGTCTTTCGCCGCGGCGACCGTTTCATCGTCAACGGTTTCCATGCGCCGCTTGCTCAGCGGGCCCGTGTCTTCAATACGGCCGTCAGCGTAGGAGCGAATCACGCCGCGCGGGCCATATTTTTCACGGAAGGCAGGATCTGTAGGGTAATCCTCGTTCTCCGGTTCCTCTTCCGCATTCAGGTGGTAGAGGTTGCCGAAGAACTCATCAAAACCGTGATTGGTGGGCAGGTGCTCATCCTTGTCACCCAGGTGATTCTTACCGAATTGGCCGGTCATGTAGCCGTGATTCTTCAGCAGCCCGGCAATGGTCGGGTCCTCTTCCTGCATGCCCAGTTCAGCGCCCGGCAAGCCTACCTTGGAGAGCCCGGTGCGGAAGACGGATTGCCCCATGATGAAGGAGGCCCGCCCTGCGGTGCAGCTCTGCTCACCGTAGTAGTCGGTGAACAGCATGCCCTCATTGGCAATGCGGTCAATGTTTGGTGTCTTGTAGCCCATCAGGCCACGGGTGTAGGCACTGATATTGGACTGGCCGATATCGTCGCCCCAGATCACCAGGATATTCGGTTTGTCGGCCGCCAGGGCCGAGCCGGTGGACACCGCCACCAGAAACGCAAGGCAAAGCCCCGCGCGTTTAATTATTCTTCGCATTGGCTTTGCCTCGCATCTAATTATCAACACCGCTTCAAGCATTACACATTAACTTGAAAGTGCAAGCGCAAATATGCGACAAATTCGTGACCGTTGGGATTTGGGGTCTGGGGTTTGCAAGACTCGGCGCCCCCGGCTCGGCGCCCCCGACTAATCGGCCTGAGCGGCCCGGGAGCTCAGTTCGCGGCGCAGGCGCACCGCCTCTTCCAGCATCTTGAAGCGCTCGATATCCGCCTCGAAACTGGCGCGAACCTCCTCCACTTCGACATTGCGATCGGCGATCTGGCGGTCGGTTGCGGCCAGTTCCTTTTGCAGGCTGGCGATGGCCTTGAGCCGCGCTTCGTCGACTTCGTAGCCACGGCGCTCGAGATCGGCGGCCTGGGACTGGTAGTTCTCGATTTGCTGTTTGAAATTGCGGCGGTTGCTTTTCAGGATACCCACGCGCAGGCGCAGGTCGGCGAGGGCGCGGTCGCGGTGTGCCTCAATGTCCTCGATGGAGCTGTAGCGCAGCAGTAGTGTCTGGTCCCACTTGCGCAGCCGCTGCTCTTCACGCGCCGCCGCCTCTTCCAGACGAGTTTGCAGGGTGGCGTCGGCAAGTTCCTCGGGGGTGAGTACCCTGGGCACCACGCGAATGACCGCGCCGCGCTCGTTCAGCACTTCATAGCCGCGCGCGACGAACTCCGGCGGCACGCTGTCATCCACCACGACAACATCCTGGTCATTGCGGTAACGGTACAGGTTACCCCCCTGTGCAGTCGCCTGGGCCACCAGGCAAGTGAACAGGGCCGCGCCGACGAGCTGCATGAAGACCGGTCTTTTCATGGCGTCCAATATAGAGGTTGCCAGCCGACGCAACAAGTCACACGCCGTAACGTTGTCGGTAGGCGCGCATGGCGGTCAGCACCTCAGTGTAGGCATCGCCCGCCGCCTGCAGATAATCGATGATGTGGCCCATGTTGATGATGCTGAGTACCGGAATGCCCTGCTCCCGCTCAAGTTCCTGGATGGCAGAGGCTGTTCCCGTGCCGCGCTCCTGCCGGTCGAGACCGATGGCCACACCGGCCAGGCTGGCCCCCGCCGCTTCGATCATGCCGATGACCTCACGCACGGCAGTGCCGGCGGTGATGACATCGTCGATCACCAGCACACGCCCCTGCAAAGGTGCACCGACCAGCGTGCCGCCCTCCCCGTGGGTTTTTGCCTCTTTGCGGTTGTAGGCAAAAGGCACGTCCCGCCCGTGGTGGTCCGCGAGGGCCACGGCCGTCGCGGCGGCCAGCGGGATGCCTTTATAGGCCGGCCCGAGCAATACGTCGAATTCAATCCCGGCCTGCACAATGCTCTGCGCATAGCAGCGACCAAGCGTGGCCAGAGCCGCGCCACTGGCGAACGCGCCGGCATTGAAGAAGTAGGGGCTGACGCGACCCGACTTGAGGGTGAATTCACCAAACTTGAGAACATCGTGACGACGGGCGAGCTCGATGAACTCCTGCTGATATGCGTTCATTTATAACTCCGGGCGGGAGTAAAGGCTGCGAATTGGCCGGTTTGGGGTTATGCTTGCCCGACGACGCCGGTATTATGGGCAATGTGCCACTGGGCGAGCTCTGACTACACCGGGCTGAGCGCCAGGCACAAAACCGCCACCCGGCAACACAACACCGATATGATACACGCTCTCTCAGCAAGGGGCCAAGAATGAGGATCATCAGCTTCAGTGCCGACGGCATCCAGAACGCCGCCGGTAACGGATTTTATGACTGGCTGAACGAGCAGGACGCCGATTTCATCTGCATTCAGGATTTGCGCTGCACCGAATACGACCTGCGCGACGATCTCTACTTCCCGCGGGAATACAACGCTTACTTCTACGACCACGTCGATGGCAAATCCAATGGCGTGGCGGTGTACTGTCGCAAGCTGCCGAAAGCCATCATGACCGGGCTGGGGTTCGCCGACTTCGACATGGAAGGCCGTTACATTCAGGCTGACTACGAAAACCTCAGCGTGGGCTGCCTGCTGGCCCCCTACGCCGAACCGGGCAACGCCGAGCAGCTGGCGCGCAAGACCGAATTCTTCGGACTGCTGCAGAACCACCTGCAGAAGGTTCGCAACAAGCGCCGCGAGTTCATCATCTGCGGTAACTGGCACCTGGCGCACACCGCGGCTGATGTGCAGGATACCGAACGCAACAGCACCGTTCCCGGCTTCCTGGCCGAAGAGCGGCAGTGGATGGACGAACTGCTCGATGGCGGTTACGTGGACGCCTTCCGGGAAATCAACTCCGACCGGGATGAGTTCAGCTGGTGGCCGGACGGTGAGCCCGGCAGCAACGGCTGGCGCACTGACTTCCAGGTCATTTCCAAGGGCCTGAAGTACGCCGTGGACTACGGCGCCATCTACAAGGCGCGCGTGTTCTCCACCCACGCCCCGGTCATTATGGATTACGACATCGAGGTCTGAGCCGCGTCAGCCCGCCAGCGCCTGCTTCTGGGCTGCAAACAGCTCGCGAATGCCGCTCTCTGCCAGGTCCAGCATGGCGTTCATCTCGCTGCGCTGGAACGGCTGGCCCTCGGCGGTGCCCTGCACCTCGATGAAGCCGCCGTCCTCGCCCATCACCACGTTCATGTCGGTGTCGGCGCGGGAGTCCTCGCGGTAGTCCAGGTCCAGTACCGGCTCACCCTGGAATACACCCACGGACACCGAAGCCACCATCTGCAACAGCGGATCGGTGGTAATCAACTTCTTGCGTTGCAGGTGGTTCAGGGCGTCGACCAGCGCCACACAGGCACCGGTAATGGCCGCCGTGCGCGTGCCGCCGTCGGCCTGGATCACGTCGCAATCGACCGTGATGGTGAACTCCCCCAGCTTCTTCAGGTCGACCGCGGAGCGCAGTGAGCGGCCGATCAAGCGCTGGATTTCCAGCGTGCGGCCGCCCTGCTTACCGCGGCTCGCTTCGCGGTCCATGCGCGATCCGGTAGAGCGCGGCAGCATGCCGTACTCGGCTGTCACCCAGCCACTGCCGGTGCCCCGCAGGAAACGCGGCACGCCCGGCTCGACAGAGGCCGTGCAGATAACGCGCGTGGCGCCGAATTCGACCAGCACCGAGCCCTCCGCGTGACAGGTGAAATCGCGGGTGAGGGAAACGGTTCGCAGGTCGGCGGGCGCGCGGCCGCTGGGTCGTTGCATGAGGTATCTCCAATAGGGTGGCGCGCCAGTATACGCGAGCCGCAGGCCGCATGCAGAGCGCGCGCAACACTGGCTGCAATTGACTGCAGGTCTGACCGCAATGGGCGACGCCGGTGTGAGCCTTCCGCGGAGGCTGCTAGACTGCCCGCTCACACAGGATGCGAGGCCGGCAAGTGGCAGAGATTTACAGCATGACCGCATTCGCCCGGGAGAGCGCCAGCGTGGGCGACGGCGAACTGACCGTCGAGGTGCGCACCGTAAACCACCGCTATCTCGACTGCAGCTTCAAACTGCCCGAGGCACTGCGCAATGTTGAAACGCGGCTGCGGGAGCGCGCCGCGGCACACCTCGCGCGCGGCAAGCTCGACTGCCAGTTTCGCTTTCAGACCGGCAGCGCGCAGGCCGCCACGCTGGAAATAGACCGCGCGCGGCTGCAACAGGTGCTCGACGCTACCACCGAGCTGCGCGCCCTGCTGCCCGACGCGCAGGCCGTCAATCCGCTGGAACTGCTCCAATTCCCGGGTGTATGCGCCACCGCGCAGACGGATGAGGCGGCGCTGCTACAGGGCGCCACTGCGCTATTTGAGGCCGCACTCACCAGTCTGCTGGACAACCGCGCCCGGGAGGGGGCCAAGATGGCGGCGGTGATTCGCGAGCGTCTGACGCAGGTGGGAGCCGCGACCCTCGCCACGCGGCAGTTGGTGCCCGCCCTGCGCGAGCAGCAGCGTGCCCGGCTGCAGGCGCGCCTGGCCGAGCTGCAGGTCGAGGTCGATCAGGGCCGCCTGGAACAGGAGCTGGTGTATCTGGCACAGAAGGCGGATGTCGACGAAGAGCTGGACCGTCTACAGGCCCATATCGGCGAGGTGCAGCGCACGCTGGATAAAGGGGGGCCCTGCGGGCGCCGGCTCGACTTCCTCATGCAGGAGCTGAACCGTGAGGCCAATACCCTGTCCTCGAAATCCATAGCCAGCAGCAGCACCCACACCGCGGTGGAACTCAAGGTGCTGATTGAGCAGATGCGGGAGCAGATCCAGAATATCGAATAATCCCCGCCCGATGCCGCCCCATTTCCGCGACACTGCGTGTAAAATAATCGCGCACCTCGCACGCAACAAGGACAGCTGCCCCCCATGAAAGGCACCGGAACCCTGTACACCGTCTCTGCACCCAGCGGTGCCGGCAAAACCAGCCTGGTCAATGCCCTGCTGGCCCGCAGCCCGGCGCTGCAGGTCTCCGTGTCGCACACCACCCGCGCCCAGCGCCCCGGTGAACAGGACGGCGTCAACTACCATTTCGTCGATGAAGCAACGTTTCTGGGCATGCTGGAAGAAGCCGAATTTCTCGAGCACGCGCGGGTCTTCGGCAATCTCTATGGCACCTCCCAGGGCTGGGTGGAAACACAGCTCGCCGCGGGCACCGATGTCATTCTGGAAATCGACTGGCAGGGCGCCGCCCAGGTGAAACGGCTGCTGCCCGACACCTGCGGCATCTTCATCCTGCCACCCTCGCGCGAAGCGTTGGAGCAGCGGCTCACGGGCCGCGGCCAGGACGACCCCGCGGTGATTGCCAGCCGCCTCGCGGAGGCGGTAGAAGAAATGTCGCACTACGTGCAATCCGACTACCTCGTGGTCAACAATGACTTCGAGGTCGCCCTCGCCGAGCTGGAAGCCATCGTACTCAGCCATCGCCTGCAGACGCCGCGCCAGCAACAGGCCCTCAGTGAGTTGCTGCAGGGGCTGCTGCAAGCCTGACCCGGCCCGCACAGCCGCATTATTCACACCGCCACAGGGCGCCAGCACGCTGTACACTCCGGGGGGGTATCCGGGTATAATTGAGGGTTCGTTCACCCTGACAGGAATCACCAGCACATGGCACGCGTAACCGTAGAAGATTGCCTTGAAAACGTCGACAACCGCTTCGAACTGGTCATGGTCGCCAGCAAGCGCGCCCGCCAGATCGCCACCGGCGGCAAGGACCCCCTGGTCGAGGAAGAGTCGGACAAGCCGACTGTGATCGCGCTGCGCGAAATTGCCGAAGGGCTGATCAATTCCTCCATCCTCTCGCGCGAAGAAGAGCGCGACGCGGAAGACGAGCTCGCTGAGGTCATGGGGTCCCACGAGTCGCTGTAATGGCTCGGGCCTCCATGGTAAGCAGGTAACACAACATGCAAACCATAGACGCCCTCGACTCCACCCTGCGCAGCTACCTGAACCCTGCGCAGGCGCAGCAGGTGCGCCGCGCCTACTACTTCGCCGAACAGGCGCATTTCGGCCAGATCCGCCGCAGCGGTGAACCCTACGTCACCCACCCCCTGGCAGTAGCCGGCATCCTCGCCGACATGCATATGGACCATCAGAGCCTGATGGCCGCCATGCTGCATGACGTGATTGAAGACACCGGCATCGAAAAAGACTCCATCGGCAACCAGTTCGGGCCGGCGGTCGCCGAGCTCGTCGATGGCGTGAGCAAGCTCACGCAGATGGAATTCGGCTCGCTGGCGGAAAAACAGGCGGAGAATTTCCAGAAAATGGCGCTGGCCATGGCGCGCGACATTCGCGTGATTCTGGTGAAGCTGGCCGACCGCCTGCACAACATGCGCACGCTCGGCGTGCTGCCGCAGGACAAGGCGCGCCGTATCGCCCGCGAAACCCTGGAAATCTACGCCCCCATCGCCATGCGCCTGGGCATGAATGCCGTGCGCATGGAATTCGAAGACCTTGGCTTCAGTGCGCTATATCCCATGCGCGCCTCGCGCATCCAGGCAGCGATACGCGCCAGCAGCGGCTACCGCAAGGAACTGGTGGACAAGATTCGCCACCAGATCGAGTCCACCCTGGAACAGGAGGGGCACGACGTTGAGGTGATCGGGCGCGAGAAGCACCTCTACAGCATCTACAGCAAGATGAGATCCAAGAAGAAGTCCTTCTCGGAAATCATGGATATCTACGCGTTCCGGATCATCGTCGATTCGGTGGATACCTGCTACCGGGTGCTCGGCTCGGTGCACAGCCTGTACAAGCCCGTGCCCGGTGAGTTCAGCGACTACATCGCCATTCCCAAGGCCAACGGCTACCAGTCATTGCACACCGTGCTGATGGGCATGCACGGTGTGCCCATCGAAATCCAGATTCGCACCCGGGAAATGGAGGAAATGGCCAACAACGGCATTGCCGCGCACTGGCTCTACAAGAGCGACAGCCAATCCGCCAACGGCAGCCACGCGCGGGCGCGGGAGTGGGTGCAGGGCCTGCTGGAGATGCAGCAACGGGCCGGCAACTCGCTGGAGTTCATCGAGAGCGTCAAGATCGACCTGTTCCCCGACGAAATCTACGTGTTCACGCCCAAGGGGCGCATTCTCGAGCTGCCACGCGGCGCCACGGCGGTGGATTTTGCCTTCGCCGTGCACACCGACGTAGGCAACAGCTGTGTGGCGTGTCGGATCAACCGGCGCTTGGCGCCGCTGTCGGAGCCGCTGCAAAGCGGGCAAACGGTGGAGATCCTCACCGCGCCGGGCGCACGGCCCAACCCGTCATGGTTTAACTATGCGGTGACCGCCAAGGCGCGCACCAACATCCGCCATTTCCTCAAGCACCAGACCCGGGAAGATTCCGTGGCGCTGGGGAAACGCCTGCTCGACAAGGCGCTGCAGGCCTTCGACAGCAACCTGGAGCAGCTGCCCACAGACCGCCTGCAGGACTACCTCGCCGGCCACGACTACAGCGCCCTGGACGACCTGCTGGAAGACATTGCCCGCGGCAACCGCCTGCCGCCCATCACCGCGCAACAGATCCTCGGCGAATTCTCCGAACCCTCGGCACCGGCCAACCGCAAGCAGCAACCCGTGGCCATTCGCGGCACTGAGGGTTTCATGGTCACCTATGCGCGCTGCTGCCACCCCATACCCGGCGACCCCATCGAGGGCTACCTCAGTTCCGAGAAAGGGGTGGTCGTGCACCGAGAGCGCTGCAAGAACCTCACGGAAATGCGCGAGAATCGCGAGCGCCTGGTGGCGCTGCGCTGGGATGACCATGTGCAGGGGGAATACCTTACCGAACTGCGCATCGAGGTGGAAAACCGTCGCGGCATGATTGCGGTGCTCGCCACCCGTATCAACAGCATGGGCGTGAACATCGAAAAGATCTCAACCGAAGACAAGGACTACCAGTTCACGTTTGTCGACCTCGCCATGCAGGTCAACAACCGCATTCACCTGGCCAATATCATGAAGCGCCTGCGCACGGTAAACTCCGTACGACGCGTGTCCCGACTCAAGAATGAAGCGCCCGCACGGCGCCCGAAACCCGGAGCAAATCGTTGACCAATCGAGCCATCATCTCCACCCCGAACGCACCCGAGGCCATCGGGCCCTACTCGCAGGCCGTCAAGGTCGGCAACACGGTGTGGCTGTCGGGCCAGATCCCACTGGTACCGGGTACCATGGAGCTGGTCGCCGGCGACATCCAGGTCCAGGCGCGTCAGGTATTCAGCAACCTCGCAGCCGTAGCCGATGCCGCCGGTGGCGATTTGAGCAATGCGGTGAAAATCAATATCTCCCTGACTGATATGGCTGACTTCGCCGCCGTGAACGAGGTCATGGCGGAATTCCTGCAACCCCCTTTCCCGGCACGCGCCTGCGTGCAGGTGGCCGGCTTGCCCAAGGGCGTCGCCATTGAAGTGGAGGCGATACTCGCCCTCTGAGCACAGTCAAGGCAGTTTGGGGTCACCGGCTTTGCGCGCCTGCAGTACCGCCGAATAACCGGCGCGGTAATCTGGGTAGCGCAGTACGTACCCGGACGCTGTCAGTGCGAGATTGCGGCAGCGTTTGTGGCCGCCACCGCGCGGCGTTGACGCGCCTGCCTGCCATTGGGTCAGCCCCAGCGCCTGCACCAGCCAGGTCTCCACCTCGAACTGCGGTGCGGGGTCGTTATCCACAGCGATCATGCGTTGTGCCGGTGCTACACCCTCTGCCCATTGCTGCAACAACCAGGCGAGAAGGCCACCCAGGTCATCCCGGTGGATGCGATTGCCAAAGCGCACCGGGCTTTCGGGGCACAACTCCCCCCGCAGGATACGCCGCAGCAGAAAACCGTCCGGGTCGCCATAGATACCCGAGCTGCGCACAACACCGGCAGGGTGGGGCGAATCGAATAACAGCTGCTCAGCTTCGATGATGGCGAGAGCGGCGGGGTCATCGGTCGTCAGCGCGCTGTCGTCGTCAACCCAGCCCCCCTCTGCCTCCGCGTACACGCGTGTGCTCGACACCATCAGGATGCCGACGGGACGATGCGAGCCCAGGCCATCAAGCACGGTGCGCACGGCGTGAGTGAAACCTGCCTGATAGCCTTCAACACCGCCACCTGCCGGTTTCAGGGTCAACAACAGAAAATCGGGCGCCAGCGCCTCCAGCGCGGAGAGATCGGTATCCGCTGCGGCGTAGTCGGCGGCGAGGCCCGCAAACCCCGCGGGGAGCCTGCTGGTGTCCCGCCGCAGGCCGGTGACGGACCAGCCGGTACCTTGCAACAGACTCCCCGCGCGCTCGCCCAGATCGCCACAGCCCACAATCAGCACACTTTTGCTCTTCATCTTGCCTTCCCTGACTGGTTACACTAACGGGCTTTCACCCGAACGGGCTCGCCTGCGTGTTTCCAGTGTACTGTAGTCTTCACCGACGAGCCCGCCAAGCCCGCCCCTGTGCCCGGCTGCGAGGCCAGTGCCCGACAGCGGCAAAGGACACCCACCGTGGCAGTGCTTGAACCGATTCCGCTGACGTCGCTGCGCGGTGTTGGTCCCAAGCTGGCACAACAGCTGGCAGACTACGGCATCGGCCAGGTCGAGGACCTGCTCTTCCACCTGCCCTTACGCTACCAGGACCGCACACGTATCACCCCCATTGCCGGCCTGCAGGAAGGCAGTGAAGTCTCTGTAGAGGGCGAGGTACGTCTGGCGGATATCGTTTTCGGCCGGCGGCGCAGTCTGGTCGCGCGCATTCAGGACGGTACCGGCACCTTGACGTTGCGCTTCTTCCATTTCAGTGCTGCGCAGAAGAACAGCCTGCAGGCCGGTACCCGAGTGCATTGCTTCGGCCAGGTAAGACGTGGCGCCAACGGCTTCGAAATCTTTCATCCGGAGTACCGCGTGCTGGAGCCGGGAGAACCCGGCAGCGCCACGGGTGGCGCGCAGCCGGCAACGCTCACACCGGTCTACCCGACCACCACCGGCATTGGCCAGGCGCAATGGCGCAAGCTGTGCAGCCAGGCACTGGGGTTTCTGCAGCGCGCCCAGCCGCGCGACCTGCTGCCCGCCGGCAGCCGGCAAGCCTTCACGCTGGTGCAGGCGCTGCAATACCTGCACGCGCCGCCGCCGGATGCGCCGCTGGACGCCCTGCTGGAGGGTCGGCACCCGGCACAGCTGCGCCTGGCCCTGGAGGAACTCGTCGCCCACCATGTTTTGCTGCTGCGCCTGCGTGCGCGCCAGCAGTCCACCCCTGCGCCGGCACTGGCGCGCGACGCAGGGCAGCGCCTGCAGCACCGGCTGCTGCAGAGTCTGCCCTTCAGCCCGACCGGGGCACAACAGCGTGTCATGGCGGAAATCGCCGCGGACCTGGCCCAGCCCGTGCCCATGCTGCGCCTGGTGCAGGGTGATGTCGGCTCCGGAAAAACCCTGGTGGCGGCCCATGCCGCCCTGCAGGCCATCGCCAACGGCTTTCAGGTCGCGCTCATGGCGCCCACGGAAATCCTTGCCGAGCAGCACCGACTCAACTTCGAGGCGTGGTTCACACCCCTGGGCATTGGTGTGGAGTGGCTCAGTGGGCGGGTGAAAGGGAAAGCGCGTGCAGCGGCGACCGCGCGGCTCGCCGCCGGCGAGGCGGCCCTCGCGGTGGGTACCCACGCCCTGTTTCAGGAGAGCGTGGCTTTTCAGCGCCTGGGCCTGGTGATGGTCGATGAGCAACACAAGTTCGGCGTACACCAGCGCCTCGCCCTGAGCCAGAAAGCCGGCGCCGAGGGCCGGCCACACCAGCTGGTGCTGACCGCCACGCCCATTCCGCGCACGTTATCGATGGTCGCCTACGCCGACCTGGATTTCTCGGTCATTGATGAGCTGCCGCCGGGCCGCGAGCCGGTGACCACGGTGTTGATCGACAGCCAGCGCCGCGAACAGGTTATCGCCCGCGTTGCCGGCGCCTGCGCCAGCGGGCGCCAGGCCTACTGGGTGTGCACCCTGATCGAGGAGAGTGACTCGCTGCAGGCGCAGGCAGCCGAGGCCACGGCCGAACTGCTGCGTGAAGCCCTGCCGGGGCTGCAGGTCGGCCTGGTGCACGGGCGCATGAAGCCCACCGAGAAAGCGGCCGTGATGGCGGCCTTCAAAGGCGGCGAGATTGCACTGCTGGTGGCGACCACGGTAATCGAAGTGGGCGTGGACGTGCCCAACGCCAGCCTGATGGTGATCGAGAACCCGGAGCGGCTGGGGCTGGCGCAACTGCACCAGCTGCGCGGACGCGTGGGCCGCGGCGGTGGTGCCAGCCACTGTGTGCTGCTGTACCAGTCACCCCTGTCGCGCAGCGGACAGCAGCGTCTGGTAGCCATGCGGGAAAGCAACGACGGCTTCTACATCGCCGAGAAAGACCTGGAACTGCGCGGCCCCGGCGAAGTGCTCGGCACACGACAAACCGGCCTGCTCGCGTTTCGCATCGCCGAGCTGCCGGCACACAATCACCTGTTGGACGCTGTGCACGCCATAGCCCACACGCTGCAGCAGGGTGACCCGGAGATCATCGACGCCCTGATCCAGCGCTGGACGGCGAACCGCGAGAAGTTTGCCGAGGTGTAAGCCGGCTCAGAGCGCCTGCCAGGCGGCCAGCTGCACCGCCAGCGCCGCGCGGCCGATGCTATTCAGGCGCTCCACGTTCGCCTCGGGAATGGGCTCGGGGTCTGGCCAGGAGGCCAGGGCCCGTTCCAGCATGTCCTCCCGCAGCAGGTGTATCACCGGCAGCGGCGCGCGGTTGCTGTAATGACTCGCGGCCTGGGAAGGCTCACCAGCAAACTGGTACTCCGGGTGAAAACTCGCCAACTGCACAATGCCCTCCAGCCCTGCAGCCACCAGCAGCGCATTGGCGTGGTCAAGAAAATCCAGGTAGTCATCGAAGGAAGCCAGCCCCCCGCTGAAGGCCAGCAAAGTGGTGGCGACCTCATCCTCGTCGCTGCGCAGCAGCAAGTCGAATTCCGCCAGCAGGCAGCTCGCCATGACGCGTTGCCCAGCCGCGCTGTCATCCGCCTCGCAGACCACCAGGCGCAACGCCGGCGACCCCAGCAGGGGTCGCGCAAAGGGGCACAGGTTCAGCCCGACCACGCCCGTTTCCAGCCAGGCCTGTAGTTGGCGCCGGGCTCGCCCGGCGTCCAGCGCGCCGTGGCTCAGGGCAGTATGGCCGGCAGGGCTTTCTGCAGCTCGATTTTCGCCTTGGTGGCATCGCCGGTGAGTGCAAAACCCAGCAGCTCGCCCGCGGCATTGCGGAACTCCGCGCGCACATCGCTGCCATCAGCGTCGATCTGCCATTCGCCCTCGGCGCCCGCCGCGGGTGGTGCCACCACAACCGGGCAGGCCGGCGTCTTGATGGTCACCGGCATGGGTGGGTACACCACTTCCGTGGGCTCGCCGGCGAGGGTCTTACCCAGCGCGCGCGAACAGGCCACCAGCGGTGCCACGTAGACCAGCACATGGCCCGCCACTTCGGCACAATCGCCCAGGGCGTAGACGTTGGCGGCGCTGGTTTCCAGCAGGCGGTTGGTCACCACACCCCGGTTTACCTCGAGGCCGGCGGCTTTGGCCAGGTCTACCCGCGGACGCACGCCCACGGCGGACACCACGATGTCAGCTGTTATGCGCTCGCCATTGTTCAGGCTCACCACAACGCCCCCTTCGCCCCGATTGACCGCGGTGACCAGCGGGCCAAAATGGAAACGGGCGCCCTTGGCCTCCAGTGCCGCCTGCACCGCCTTGCCAGCGGGTTCGGGCAGCAGGGTGGGCAGGCAGTAGCCCAGCGGATCGACCGCCTCCACCTCGTAGCCGCCATTGAGCAGGTCATTGGTGAATTCACACCCAATGAGGCCGCCACCGATGATGCACACCTTGCGCACGCTGTTCTTCTGCATCGCAGTGCGGAAATCATCGTAGTCGAGCAGGTCATTCACCGAGTACACCAGCTCCAGCGCATCGCCTTCGATGGGCGGCTGAATGGTCTGCGCGCCCAGCGCCAGCACCAGCTTGCCGTAGTGAATCACGGTTTCTGCATCGCCGACCTTGATAATCTGGTTGGCGGTGTCGATGCCGGCGACGTGGGTCATGGTCCACACGCTGGCTTTCAGCTGCTTGCCCATGGAGCCGGCGTCCAGCTGGGCGAGGTCGTCCGCACTGGTGTCCTTGGTATAGCCAGTGGACAGCATGGGCTTGGAGTAGGAGCGCCCATCGTCGGAGGTAATGAGGATCAACGGGGTTTCGCTGTCGTGTTTGCGGAACTCCTTGGCCACACCGTAACCGGCCAGGCCGGTGCCGATAATCACCACCGGCGGGTGGACCTTGTCCGCAACCGGCTCCTCGTGGTGCGGTGTTTCGTCGACCGGAGTCTCCTCGATCAGCTCGAAATCTTCCTTGCCCACACCGCAGTCGGGGCACAGCCAGTCTTCGGGCACGTCTTCCCACTTGGTGCCCGGCGCAATGCCATCATCCGGCCAGCCTTCCTTTTCGTCGTAGATCAGGCCACAGACTATGCATTCCCACTTGCTCATAAAGACACTCGCTCTCGTTCGGTTACGCGGGTCGTCAGCGCCTGTGCCACGCGCAATTGCCGGTGGCGGAAGACGACCTGATTTGAAGCAAAACACTATAGAGTTACGGGAAAATTGTGCAAGCGCTTTGCGCGCCGGGGCTGGACAGAACTTCGCGCTGGTTTAACACCCTTGCATGCCCACCGCAGCTGGCGCATGCTCGCGCCTTTGGTATTCCCGGAGACCCGGTTATCGTGCCCGCCCCCCTGCCGGCAGACTCAGGCCGCGACCCGTTGTGGCGCCCAGAGCAACAATTCACCAGCAGCCAACTTGCCGCGTCCCGCCGCCGCTGGCTGCTTGATGACGGCTCTTTGACCGCGCGTCTGGTCGCCCTGGACGCCGGCGCGTTCAGCGTGCACAGGCTCTATCAGGGCTGGCAGGTGCCGCTGCCGTCCGAACAGCGCCTGCTGCAAGTTCCGGCGCGACAGCGTGCCCTGGTGCGTGAAGTGCTGCTGCGACTCGAAGGGGAGGCCGTGGTGTTCGCCCGCAGCGTGTTCCCGATCAGCAGCCTGAACGGCGAGCTTGCCCACCTGCGCAAGCTGCAGCATCGCTCGCTGGGCGCGATTCTGTTCCGGTATCCCAGTATGCAAAGAAGCCCGTTCGAGCTGGCGCGACTCAGCGGCCACAGTGCCTACATGGCGCCCTGGGTGCGCCAGGAAGGGCCCGCCTGGGCGCGGCGCTCCTGCTTCGATATCAGGGGCAAACGCCTGCTGGTCAGTGAAGTTTTTCTGCAGGGGTTTACGCCCTGGGACGCCTCCCTGGCGGTACACCGCAGCCGGCGCGGCACAGTGAGCGCTGCAATCCACCGCATAAAGCAGTAAGCTTGCCGCTCGTCCCGCCACAGCCCGCACAGCATGTCCGTACCCGTTTCCACTTCCGCCCTGCTCAAGCTCGCGCGTTTCGATCGGCCCATCGGCACCCTGCTGCTGTTGTGGCCGACCCTCGGCGCGCTGTGGATCGCCGCAGAGGGCGCGCCGGAGCCGCGCCTGGTCGTCATTTTCTGCCTCGGCACGCTGCTCATGCGCTCGGCAGGCTGCATCGTCAACGATCTCGCGGATCGCCACTGGGACGGCAGCGTCACGCGAACCCGCGAGCGTCCGCTGGTTACCGGTGCGGTGACAGTGACCCAGGCTCGAGCCCTGTTCCTGCTGCTGTGCCTGGCCTCCTTCGGACTGGTGCTGCTGACCAATACCCTGACCACCCTGCTTTCGGTGGTCGGCCTGCTGCTCGCCTTCACCTATCCCTTCATGAAACGCTATACCTACTGGCCACAGGTGGTTTTGGGGGCCGCGTTTTCCTGGGCCATTCCCATGGCCTTTGCCGCCCAGCTGGATTCGTTGCCCTCCGCGCTCTGGCTGCTCTATCTCGCCAACCTGCTGTGGACCATGGTTTACGATACCCAGTACGCCATGGTCGACCGGGACGACGATGTCAAGGTGGGTATCAAGTCCACGGCGGTGCTGTTCGGTGACGCTGACCGGCTGGTCATCGGCGCCCTGCAGGCGCTCTGCCTGCTCGCCTGGGTGCTCGCCGGGCAGCGCTTCGGCCTGGGCGCTGCCTATTACCTGGGCGTACTTGTCGCCGCGTTGCTATTCGGTTATCACCAGTACCTGATACGCGGGCGCGACCGCGCTGCCTGCTTCCGCGCGTTCCGTCACAACAACTGGGTGGGACTGGCACTATTCATGGGCATTGCACTGCATTATTTCCTCAGCGCCGCCGCGTGAGCGAGGTGAACACCGAAAGCGCAGCACCGGTACCGCCAGGCGCGGAATTCATTGACAGCCTTGCGCGGGTCAACGCCAGCGAGTGGGATGCGGTGGCCGGCTGCGACTACCCGTTTCTGCAACATCGCTTTTTATACGGCCTGGAAACGACCGCCTGCACAACCGCGGACACCGGCTGGCAACCCTGCCACCTGCTGCTGCGCCGTGGCGCAAAGCTGGTTGGCCTGTTACCGCTGTACCTGAAGGCGCACTCCTACGGCGAATACGTCTTCGACTGGTCCTGGGCGGACGCCTGGCAACGTTCGGGACTGGAGTACTACCCCAAGCTGGTGTCTGCCGTACCGTTCACCCCGGCCACCGGGCCGCGCCTGTGTGTGGCCGACGGGGAAGATGCCGCCAACCTGTGGCCAGCCGCAAGGGCCGCCATTGAGCAGTTCGCCAGTGCGCGCGGCCTGTCATCCTGGCATCTGCTGTTTCCGGATGAGGACACCTCCAACCGGTTGCTGACGGCCGGGTTGCCCCAGCGCATGACCACACAATTCCACTGGTTCAACGCCAACTACGGCAGCTTTGATGATTTCCTTGCCGAATTTTCCAGCCGCAAACGCAAGAACCTGCGCCGCGAGCGCGAACGCGTAGCGCAGCAGGGACTGAGCCTGCAACTGCTGCGCGGTGCCGAGATATCGGCCGCCGACTGGCAACAGTTTCACCGCTTCTACCAGACCACCTACGCGCGGCGCAGCGGCCACGGCGGTTACCTCACCCGGGACTTCTTTCTGCAAACGGCGCCCTCGCTGGGGGAGCAGGTCATCATGGTGGTCGCGCGCCACAGCGGGCAGGCAGTGGCCGCCGCCCTCTACTTCCGCTCATCCACCACGCTGTATGGTCGCTATTGGGGCTGCAGCGCCGACTTCGACTGCCTGCACTTCGAGGCCTGCTACTACCAGGGCATTGAGTACTGTATCGCCGAGGGCCTGCAGCGTTTTGACCCGGGTGCCCAGGGCGAGCACAAGATTCAGCGCGGGTTTCTGCCGGTACACACCTACTCCAACCACTGGATAGCCGACCCGCGGCTGGCCGAGGCGGTCGCGGATTTCACCCGCCGGGAGCGCCCGCATATCGAGGCCTACCGGGAAGACGCCGCAAGCCTGCTGCCGTTTCGCCGCGAGAGTTGATGCGCGTCAGCGCATATCGAAGTCGGCGAAGTCCGGCCCGCGCATGTGCCACCAGTAATAGAGCGTGGAATTGGGCCAGTTGTTGACCACCTTGCCCGCCGCGTTCTTGTACCAGCTGTCGCAATTGGCTACCCACACCGTGCCTGCCAGCTCGCCCTGCATGTGGTCGTTGTAGGCACGCATCGCCGCGGCGTTGACGTCCAGCGCATGCAGATCATGCGTGAGGAGTTTTTCGATACAGGCCGCCGCGTAGCGCACCTGGCGCTCCACCATGAAGATGATCGAGTTGCTACCGAGGTTGGTGTTCGGGCCATAGAGCATGAACAGGTTGGGGAACCCCGCCACACACACCCCGCGGTAGGCTTCCGCGCCTTGCGCCCAGGCCTCGGCCAGGCTGCGCCCGCCGCTGCCCGCGAAGTTGACGCCGGACAGCATGGCCGAGGTGTTGAAACCCGTGCCGTAGATAATCACATCGACAGGACGCGCCTCGCCATCCGCCGACACCACGCCGTCGGCATCCACAGCGGTAATTGCCGCAGTCACCAGTTCCACGTTGTCCCGGGCGAATGCCTGATAGTAATCATCCGCAACCAGAATACGCTTGCAGCCGACCGGGTAGTCCGGCGTCAGCTTGCGGCGCAGGGTGGGATCATCAATGTGTTCCTGCAGGTGGTCGCGCGCCCACTTCTCCCACAGCGGGCGCAGCAGGCGACTGTTGCGCAACACCGGGTAGAACAGCAACTCTCCGCGCAGGTAGACCGCCCCCCGGTGCAGTTTCTGCAGCCACGGCCAACGCGCAAAGCGGCGCTTGGCACCGTCGGAGTAATTGCTGTCGTTGCGTTTCACCACATAGTTGGCGCTGCGCTGGTAGACATACAGCTGCGCCGCCTCGCGCGCCACATGCGGGATGAACTGCAGTGCGCTGGCCGCGTTACCGACGACCGCCACACGTTTGCCTTGCAGGTCGATATCGTGGCGCCAGCGCGCGGAGTGGAACTGCTCGCCGGCGAAGGTTTCCGCGCCGGCAAACGCCGGGGTATTGGGAATATTCAACTGACCCAGGCCGCTGACCAGCGCCCGGCCGCGCAGCAACTCGCCACCTTCCAGCGTCACCTGCCACTCGCCGGCGGCCTCGTCGAAGTCGGCACTGTGCACCGCCGTCGACAGGCGCAGCCGGTCACGCAGGCCGTATTTGTCGGCGCAGTGTTCAAAGTAGGCCCGGATTTCATCGTGGGGAGAGTACTTGCGCGACCAGTTCGGGTTCGGCTCAAAGGAGTAGCTGTAGAGTACCGAGGGCACGTCGCAGCAGGCACCGGGATAGGTGTTGTCGTACCAAGTGCCACCCACGCCCGCGGATTTTTCCAGAATGACAAAATCGTCGATACCCAGTTCCCTGAGGCGCACGCCCATGCAGATGCCGGACATGCCGGCGCCGATAATGATGACCTGGTGGTTATTCGAGTGACTCATGCACTGTTCCTGTTATGTTTTTACAGCGGCCGGGTGCCGTCAGCTCGGCGCCGCCTCGCGTGTGAACACTGGCTCGCGCGGCCCTGACTCCTTGCGGTTGTAGCGGTAGCCATCGGCTTGGAAATCGCGCAGTGCCTCGGGCTCGTTGAGGCTGTTCTCGATGATGAAGCGCGCCATCTGCCCGCGGGCTTTCTTGGCATAGAAACTGATGACCTTGTACTTGCCGTTCCGCAGCTCCTTGAACTGCGGTGTGATCACCTCCGCATCGAGTGCACGCGGCTGCACGGCCTTGAAGTACTCGTTGGACGCCAGGTTCACCAGCACCGGGCTGCCGCTCTTGCCCAACTGGGCATTCAAATTGCGCGTGATGGCATCGCCCCAGAACTGGTACAGGTTGCTGCCGCCACGGTTGGCAAAGCGCAGGCCCATCTCCAGCCGGTAGGGTTGCATCAGGTCCAGCGGGCGCAACAGGCCATACAGGCCAGACAGAATGCGCAGATGCTGCTGCGCGAAGGCCAGCTGGGCACTGGTGAGCGTATCCGCATCGAGGCCGGTGTAGACGTCTCCGCGAAATGCCAGCAACGCCTGCTTGGCGTTGTCCAGGGTGAACGGCGGCTCCCAGTTGTGGAAGCGGGCATGGTTGAGTTGGGCGATGTTATCACTCACCCCCATCAGCTCACGGATATCATCCGGGGCGAGCTTGCGGGCATCCTCAACCAGCGCAGCGGCTTCCTGCATGAACTGCGGCTGCGTAGTTTTGCGGGTGCCGGGGGGAGTGTCGAAGTCCAGCGTCTTGGCCGGGGAGATGAGTGTCAGCATGAAACGTTTTCCGTGGATGGCGCGTGCCGGGAACACAGCTTTCGCCTGAAACAACGGCCTATGATACCCTGCACCGGTTTGTTCAAAAAGACCAATAACAGATGCGTCTGCTCGCCCGTGTGGCCCATTTCATCGACCGGTTTACCGAAGCCTCCGGGCGCCTGCTCGCCTGGTTGATACTGGCGATGGCGCTGGTCACCACCGCTGTTGTGGTGTTGCGTTACGGCTTGAACACCGGTTCGATCATGGCGCAGGAAGCCATCATGTACCTGCATGGCTGCCTGTTCATGCTGGGTGCCGCCTACACACTGAAGCATGATGCCCATGTCCGTGTGGATATTTTCTACCGGCAGTTTTCCCCCCGCGGCAAAGCGTGGATCAACAGCGTGGGGGGTGTCACCTGCCTGTTGCCCCTGTGCGCCTTCATGCTGTTCACGAGCTGGGACTACGTGGCGGCTGCCTGGGCTATCCGTGAGACGTCGCCGGAACCCGGTGGGATTCCGGCGGTGTTCCTGCTCAAATCCCTGCTGCCGCTGCTGGCGGTAAATCTGTTTTTGCAGGCACTGGCGGAAACCGTGCGCAACACCCTGTACCTCGTCGGGGAGAACGGGTAGTGGACGGTACCATCGCGCTGTACCTGTTTGCCTGCATCTGCCTGCTGCTCATGCTGGGCTTTCCCGTGGCCTTCACGTTGGCGGGGGCATCGCTGGCTTTCGCGGCGGTAGGCATCATTGCCGGGCATTTCGACCCCGCCTTTCTTGCCGCACTGCCCGCACGGATATTCGGCACCATCAACAACGATACCCTGATTGCCGTCCCCCTGTTCATCCTCATGGGGGTGATACTGGAAAAGTCGCGCATCGCGGAGCAGTTGTTGGGCACCATGTCGCGCAGCTTTGGCGCTTTCCCCGGAGGGCTGGGCATTGCCGTGGTGCTGGTGGGCATGCTGCTCGCGGCGAGTACCGGCATTGTCGGGGCCACGGTGGTGACCATGGGGCTGTTGTCGCTGCCCAGCATGCTCAAAGGGGGCTACGACCCCGCGCTGGCGGCAGGCACCATTTGCGCCACCGGCACACTGGGGCAGATCATCCCGCCCTCTATCGCACTGGTGCTGCTGGGGGACGTGCTCTCCAACGCCTATCAACAGGCGCAGCTCAACGTCGGCATCTTCAACCCGAAAACCGTGTCCGTGGGCGACCTGTTCATGGGCGCGCTGCTGCCCGGGCTGTTGCTGGTGGCGCTGTATCTGGCCTACATCATCGCGGTTGCCCACCTGAACCCGCGGCGGGCACCGAATGTGGAAACCGAGCCGGTTTCCGGCGCGGAGATACTGGGCAGCCTGGCCCCGCCGCTGGCGTTGATCAGCCTGGTGCTGGGTTCTATTCTCGCCGGCGCCGCCACGCCCACAGAGGCCGCCGGTGTAGGAGCAACGGGCGCGCTGCTGCTGGCCTGGATCAAACGCGAGATGCCCTTCGCCCGGCTGCGGGAAACGGTTATCGACAGCATGAAGGTCACCTGCATGGTCTTTATGATACTGATCGGCGCCGCGGTGTTCTCACTGGTGTTTCGCGGTTTCGGCGGTGAGGACCTCATTCACCACTGGTTTGATCGCATGCCCGGTGGGGTGTTCGGCGCTACGCTCATTGTGATGCTGGTCATTTTCCTGCTCGGCTTCATTCTCGACTTTATCGAGATCACCTTCGTGGTGGTGCCCATTGTGGGGCCAGTACTGCTGATGATGGGGCTGGACCCCATCTGGCTGGGCATCATGATCGCCCTCAACCTGCAGACCTCTTTCCTCACGCCACCCTTCGGCTTTGCCCTGTTCTACCTGCGGGGGGTCGCACCGGCGGCTTTGCACACCAGCGCTATCTACCGTGGAGTCATTCCTTTTATACTGATACAGCTGCTGGTACTGGCGGCCCTCTGGATATGGCCACCGCTGGCAACTTGGTTGCCGGCTGCGCTGAAATAGCGCCTGCTGCGTATACACTTTTCTGGCAAACGAATTCGGGCAACACATGAACGACATAGACGACACACCGGTACCCCAGGGCGAACTGTCCATACAGACCGTGGCGATGCCCAAGGACACCAACGCCGAGGGCGACATCTTTGGCGGCTGGCTGCTGTCGCAGATGGATATGGCCGGCGCCATCACCGCAGCCGACGTGGCCGGTGGCCGCGTTGCCACAGTGGCCATTGAAGGCATGGCGTTTCTCACGCCCGTGCACGTGGGCGCGGTTGTGAGCTGTTACAGCGATGTACTGGAGGTGGGGCGCAGCTCGGTGCGCATCGTGGTCGAGGTGTGGATCAACTCCAAGCACGATGGCGAGCCGATAAAAGTGACCGAGGGCGAGTTCGTGTTTGTGGCGATCGACGAAAAAGGCCGTACCCGCGCCATCAAGCGCTGATCACTGCGCCTCCAGCACCTCATCCCGTGCGTTGATGTAGGCCTGCTCGGAAATGTGGTGGTAAGCCCTGACGCCCTCATAGAACGTAAGGAACGAGGCGTAAATGCGCGCCGCCAGCGGATCGCTGGCCACCAGCTCCTGCATGGCCTGCTCGCTGCCCCGCTGCAGCGCCCGCATGACATCGTCGGGCAGCTTCCGCAATTGCACGCCGTGTTTATCAACCAGCTCCTGTAGCGCCGCGTTATTGCGCGCGGTGAACTCGTCCAGCATCATCTGGTTGGCCGCGCGTGCCGCCGCGGTCACAATGGCCTGCAGATCTGGCGGCAGGGCCTCGTAGGAATCCTTGTTGATAATCAGTTCCAACATGGCACCCGGCTCGTGCCAGCCGGGGTAGTAGTAATACTTGGCCACCTCGTGCAGGCCCAGTGCCAGGTCATTGTAAGGGCCTACCCACTCGGCGGCGTCGATCACGCCGGTCTGCAGCGATGTGTAGAGTTCACTGCCGGATATACGCACAGAGGTGCCTCCGGCGGCGGTAAACACGTCGCCCGCCAGGCCCGGAATACGCATTTTCAGGCCCTGTAAATCTGCCAGTGAATTGATTTCCGTGCGGAACCAGCCCGCCATCTGCACCCCGGAGTTGCCACCGGCAAAAGGAATGATATTGGCCGGCGCATAGGCCTCCCGCCACAGCTCCAGACCGCCGCCGTAGTGCAGCCAGGCGTTGATTTCCTGGGCGGTCATGCCAAAGGGGATGGCAGTGAAGAACACGGAGGACGGGATCTTGCCCTTCCAGTAGTACGCGGCGCCATGCCCGGCATCGGCCACGCCCTGGCTCACGGCGTCGAACACTTCAAATGCGGGCACCATCTCACCCGCACCGTACACCCGGGCCGTGAGGCGACCGTTGCTCATCTCGCCCACCATGCGTGCGAAATTCTCGGCACCCGCACCCAGGCCGGGAAAGTTTTTCGGCCAGGTGGTGACGATTTTCCAGCTGTAATGGGCCTGATCACCACCGCTGCCCACCTGTACGCCATCGCGCCCCGCCAGCGCACTCACACCCCCGGTGCGCTCTGCGGCCCACAAGCCAAGCACCAGCACCAGGGCCGCCAGCAGCAACAGGATGATTGCGGGGGTGTAGCGACGTTCAGTGCGGGACTGCGGCATATTGTTCTGCTTATGTTTGGAAAATCAGTTGCTTAGGGGCAGGGAGCATAGCACCCATGACGGTGCGAACAAACTCCCCGGCGTAGCGCTCACAGCAGTTGCAGCTTGGCGTATTGCAGCACCAGCCACTTGCTGCCCTCAGCGTCAAAGTTCACCTGTACCCGGGCATTGTTGCCGCCACCTTCGAAGTTGAGCACGGTGCCCTCGCCGAACACCGGGTGATAAACCCGCTGCCCCAGGCTCAGCCCCGTGTCCGGCACCGTGGCCTGCGTGAGGCTGCTCACCGGCCGGCTGATGCTGGTATGCAGACGCACCTCCTGCAGCAGGTCGACAGGAATTTCCCGAATGAAGCGCGAGGGCGTGTTGTAGCTTTCGCTGCCGTGGATGCGCCGTGACTCGGCGTAGCTGATGACCAGGCGCTGCATGGCCCGGGTAATGCCCACATACGCCAGGCGTCGCTCCTCTTCCAGCCGTCCGGGTTCCTCCAGCGACATGCGGTGCGGAAACAGGTTCTCTTCCATACCCGCGAGAAACACCAGGGGAAACTCGAGGCCCTTGGCGGAGTGCAGGGTCATCAGCTGCACGCTGTCTTCAAAGTCGTCCGCCTGGGCGTCGCCAGCATCGAGGGCGGCGCTGTCCAGGAACTGCTGCAGGGGCGAGAGCTCGTCACCCTGTGGGCCGAACTGCTTCGCGGCGCTCACCAGTTCCTCCAGGTTTTCCACCCGGGCCTGGCCCTTTTCTCCCTTCTCGTTGCGGTGAAACTCCACCAGCCCGGAGCCTGTGATCACCTGTTCCGCCAACTCGTCCAGGGTCAGTTCATCGGTACCCGAGTCCAGCTCGTTGATGAGTATCTGAAAGCCCTCCAGCGCGCCCAGGGCCCGCGGTGGCAGGCGCTTTTCCTCCCGCGCGATGTCGATGGCCCGCCACATCGGTACGCCCCGTTCGCGCGCGATCTCGCGCACGGTTTCCAGCGTCTTGCTGCCGATGCCTCTGGGCGGAGTGTTCACTACGCGCTCAAGCGCGGCGTCGTCTCCCCGGTTAGTAAGTAATCGCATATAAGCGAGCGCGTTGCGTATTTCCAGGCGCTCGTAGAAGCGCTGGCCGCCGTAAATACGGTAGGGAATCGCGTTGCGAATAAGCGCTTCCTCAAGCACCCGCGACTGCGCATTGGAGCGATACAGAATCGCCACCGAGGCGCGTTCGCGGCCTTCATTGATCCAGGACTCCGCCTGCTCGACAATGAAACGCGCTTCATCCTGTTCGTTGAACCCGGCATACAGCGCGATCGGATCCCCCTCTTCGCCGTCCGTCCACAGCTCCTTCCCCAGCCGCCCGGCGTTGTGCGCGATAACGCCGTTGGCAGCGCGCAGGATGGTCTGCGTCGAGCGGTAGTTCTGCTCCAGCCGCACCGTGTGGGTGTGGGCGAAATCATCACCGAAGCGCTGGATATTCTCGATCTTGGCCCCGCGCCAGCCGTAGATGGACTGGTCATCGTCACCCACCGCAACCACCGGAATGCGATCACCGGCGAGCACCCGCAGCCAGGCGTACTGAATGGTGTTGGTGTCCTGGAACTCGTCGACGAGGATCTGGCGAAAGCGGTCACGATAGTGGTTCAGCACCGCGGGGCTGTGCAGCCACAGCTCGTGCGCGCGCAACAGCAGCTCGGCAAAGTCCACCATGCCGGCGCGCTCGCAGGCGCTTTCATAGGCGCGATACACCTGCAGCATGGTCTGCCCGAACAGATCGCCCGCCGGCACCTCCACGTGTGCGGCACGCAGCCCTTCATCTTTCTGCGCGTTGATGAACCACTGCGCCTGGCGCGGCGGCCAGCGGGACTCATCCAGATCCAGTTCCCGACAGACGCGCTTGACCAGGCGCAGTTGATCGTCACTGTCGAGAATCTGGAAGTTCTGCGGCAGGCGAGCTTCTTTCCAGTGCGCCTTCAGCAGCCGGTGAGCGAGGCCGTGAAAAGTGCCCACCCACATGCCGTGCGCAGGCAGCTGCAGAACCTCCTCAATGCGCGAACGCATCTCGCGCGCCGCCTTGTTGGTAAACGTGACCGCGAGAATGGACCAGGGCGACACATCCTGGGCGCGAATCAGCCAGGCAATACGGTGCACCAGCACGCGGGTCTTGCCGCTGCCGGCGCCCGCTAGCACCAGCAGGTTGGGGCTTTCGTCAGCGACCGCTTCACGTTGGGCGGCATTCAGTGGGGAGAGAATATCGGATACGTCCATCGCGCTATTCTACCGAAATTCTGCCGCGCGCGAACGAACTCCTCCCCGTAGATTGCATCGCCGAGCGCATTGCGGGCAGGCCTCTGGTATTATCCGCACAGGCCAGGCGGCACAGCGGAGTGAATAGATGAACGACAACAGGCGCGACGATCCCAACCAGGAAGACTCCGCGGATCAGGACTGGACGCCCTGGATGGATGACGATGCCAGCGATGACGACCTGCCCAGCTTCTCTCACGACAGTGAGGAAGACACCGGGGACGCCGAGCGTCGGGATACGGTCGAGGACGACATTCGGGATAACCTCGCTGAGTACGACAGCGATGAGCCACCGGCGCCCGCCGTACCGCCCGTGCCACCGGTGCTGCCCGTGACCGGGCAGGCCAGGCCACTGCCACAAACCACCCGCTATCCGGACATTGACGCGGGGGACGATGCCAGCCCCGACAACAGCGATTATGAGGATGGCTGGGAGGAGGATGAGTTCGAGGAAGAGGTCCGCTACGACACCCAACCCGCTCGCTTCACGGATACCTGGCCGATTGGCCTGATCGCGGTTGCCGCCCTGGCACTGGTGTTGCTGGCAGCCGGTGGCTACGGCGTGATGAAACAGCGCGCGGCCATGGAGCAGCAGATTCGCGAACTGCAGGCGCAGTTGGCGGTGGCAGCGAAACCGGATGATGTCAGCGATGCCCGCGCCAGCCTGGAAACCCTGCAGGCCGAGAATAGCCAGCTGTCGGATAACCTGGCGGCCCTGCGCGATGAAAACCGCCAGCTCAGCGACACGCTGGCCGGCCTTGAGCAACAGCTCACCGCGCAGCGCGCGGCCACAGCGCGGGCCACGCCCGCCGCTGCGAGCAAGCCGGCGACGCCAAAACCGGCCCCTGCCACCGCCAAACCGGCGCCCGCTGCCAGCGGCGACTGGTTCGTGAACTTCGGCAGCTACAGTGAACGCAGCGTGGCCGAGCGCTGGTCCACCCGCATCAAGCCGGGTGCCGGCCGCGTGACGGTAAGCAGCGCCCAGCGCGACGGTGAAACGTTCTACCGTGTGCGCGTAATCGGCCTGGCGTCAGACAGCGCGGCACAGACGGTTGCCCGGCAGCTGGAACGTGAGTACAGCCTGTCCAAACTTTGGGTCGGCAAGGAATGAACCGGGCACCATCTTGGCAGTTACCCGCCGGGCTGCTAAGGTTTGCCCACCAACCAATAAGGAGTACGAGCATGAACGTTGCAAAATCCCTGCTGGCAGTGCTGGCACTGGGCAGTTCCATGGCGATGGCCGAATGCGTGCAGCCAGAAACCCCGACCCTGCCCAACGGTGGTTCTGCCACCATGGACGACATGATTGCCGGCCAACAGGCGGTGAAGACCTTCCAGGCCGCCAACCTGGAATACATGGCATGCCTGGAGACGCAGTTCACCGCGGCCAAAAAGACCATTGAGGAAGGCAAAGCCAAAGATGCAGAGTCGCTGAAAGCGGCTTACGAGGCAGATGTGGCAGCCTATAATGAAGCGGTCTCTGCCGAAGAGGCGCTGGCAGGACAGTTCAATACCGAAATCCGCGAATTCCGCGCAGCCAACCCTGGCTGATGTACCCTGGGTGCCGTCGGCTGACACGCCGCGGCACCCTCCCCTCCGGCCACCTCAGGCCGACAGTGATCTGGCGTGCTCCTTAAGTGCGGCCCGAAATAGAACCCGCAAGGACATGATGTTACTCACACCACCGAAATTCGGCCGTGCGATAAACGCAATACTGCGGTGAGGGCCAGGTTCCTCGAGGCGGATAGCCGCCAGTTCCGAACTGCCCGACAGCAACTGGTCCAGCGCCATTTCCGGTACCAGAGTGGAACCCATGTGACCCGCCACCATCTGGATCAAGGTGTAGAGGCTGGCGCCCTCCAGCGTTTCATCCAGGCTGGACGCTTGTAAATGACAGGCGGCCAACGCATGGTCCCGCAGGCAATGCCCGTCTTTCAGCAGCATCAGGCGCGCCTCACGCAGGTCCACCGCGCGCACCGGAGACGGCAGGTGCAGCGGGTTATCGCGGTGGGTCACCACCACCAGGTTCTCGTCCCAGAACGGAAAGTCCAGCAGGCCTTCATGCGCATAGGGCAGCGCGAGCACAGCGGTGTCCAACTCGCCGCTGCGCACCTTGTCCACCAGCACATGTGACTGCTCTTCGGCGATGGTGAGGCGAAACTCCGGGTATTCGCGGCGCACGGCGGGCAGGACCTTGGGCAACAGATAGGGCCCGATTGTGGGAATAACGCCCATGGTCATGGGAAAACTCAGCGGCTCCCGGGCCACTGTGGCGAGGCGGTAGATATCGTCCATCTCAAGGGAAATTGCCGTGGCTCGCGCCAGAATCTGCTCGCCCACCGGTGTCACCAGCACTTTCTTGTTGTCGCGCTCGAACAGCTGCACACCCAGCTGCGACTCCAGTTCGGCAATGGCCGTGCTGAGGGCTGACTGGGAAATCGCGCACTGCTCCGCCGCCTTCTTGAAATGCAGGGTATGGGCCACGGCGAGCGCGTAGCGCAGCTGTTTGAAGGAAATCATGAGCGGTCAATAGTCCTCAGGCTCGAGAGGAGACTGAACACTACCGGACACGCTCAAGACATGCCACAAAACCGTCAGCCGACTAGAACCATGCCGCGGGCATGTTCAGTGGTTCATCATACCGCTGCAGCAGAATCTCCGCCTCATGTCGATATTTCGGCAGCTCCCAGTGCGCGAAGAACCGCGCGGCTTGCAACTTGCCCTGATAAAAGTCCGCCTCTGCTGGTGACAGGTCATCGGTGCGCAAACAGGCGGCAGCCGCCAGCGCCTGCTTCAACCACATCCAGGCGGCAAATACCCGCCCGAACAAGTCCAGGTAGACGGTGGCATTGGCAAGCGTCGCCGTACGATCGCGGCCCAGCTCACTCAGTAGCGCCTCCGTTACCTCAACAAGCGTGGCAACGCCCCGCCGCAAGGCAGCCGAAACTTCGGCAACGGTGGTATCTGCATCCTGCAAACCCCGCTTCACGTCGGACTCAATAACCGCCATCAGGCGCTCGAATACCGCGCCATTCTCGGCACCGACTTTGCGCCCCAGCAGATCAATGCCCTGAATGCCCTCTGTGCCCTCGTGAATCGGATTCAGGCGATTGTCGCGGTAGTACTGTTCAACCAGATGGTCCCGCGTATAGCCGGCGCCACCGAGTACCTGTATCGCCAGGTCGTTCGCTGCCAGACAATATTTCGACGGCCAGGATTTGATGATGGGCGTCACCAGGTCAAGTAGTGCGCCCGCCTCCTCGCGTTCAGCGGCAGACGGCGCGGAACGGCCGTCTTCAAAGAGTACGCTGGCGTAGAACGTCATCGCCAGTGAAGCTTCTGCGTAGGCTTTCTGGGTGAGCAGCATGCGGCGCACATCTGCGTGCTCTATGATCTCAACCTGTTCGCCCCTGTCCTGTTGTTTGGCGGGACGCGACGTTCTGCCCTGCTTGCGCTGCTTTGCATACAACAGGGAATAGTTGTAGCCCTGGTAGCCCAGCGCCGTGGCAAACAGCCCCACCGCGATACGCGCATCGTTCATCATCTGGAACATGTGCGCCAGGCCCTTGTTCAGATCGCCCAGCAAGTAACCTACCGCCCCGTCTTTCTCACCAAAATTGAGCACCGTCGAGGTGGCATTGCGAAAGCCCATCTTGTGTAGCAGCCCGGCAAGGGCAACATCATTGCGCTCACCCAGCGTGCCGTCGGCGTTCACCTGCACCTTGGGGCAAATAAACAGCGAGATGCCTTCCTTGCCCGTATCCGGGCACACTGTCTTGGCGAGAACCATGTGAATAATATTTTCGGTCAGGTCGTGATCGCCACCGGAAATGTACATTTTCTGGCCGAAAAGCCGATAGGTGCCGTCCCCCGCCGGTTTGGCCCGCGTGGAAATATCCTGCAGTGCCGATCCCTGGGCCGGCTCGGTGAGCGCCATGGTGCCGGTAAAGCGGCCGGATCGCATGTGCGCGAGATAAGTGTTCTTCTGTGCCGCTGAGCCAAACGTTTCCAGCAGATCCGCCGCCGCGATACAGAGCAGGCAGTAGCCTGCCGTTCCCGGGTTGGCAGCATAGAAATAGGCATTGGCCGCGCGCATCACAATGTAGGGAAGCTGCATGCCGCCATCGTCGAAATCACAGGTGGCGGCGAAGAAACCGGCATCGGCGAAGGCCGCCCAGGCCTGCTTGGTCTCCGCTACGGTAGTCACGGTTTTGCCATCGAAGACCGGTTCCTGCGCATCGCCCTTGGCGTAGTGATTGAGAAAGTATTTCTCTGCCACGCTTTTGGCGGTCTGCAAGGTCATGCTGATCGTCTCCAGCGTGTGCTCGCTATACCGCTCACGGTTTAGGACTTCGGTGGTGTCAAATACCTTGAACAGCAGAAACTCGATATCGCGGTCATTCAGTAACGGGACTTGCATCGTTCATCCTTAACGGTAAAAAAGGCCACTCAGCGGCGGCGCGTGCTAGCCACGAAGTTCCCGCCGCAGAATTTTGCCTGTGGCGGTCATGGGCAGGCTGTCGGCATATTCGATGATATGCGGCACCTCATGCCTGGCGAGCTTGTTCCTTACCAGGGCCTGCAACGACGCCGTGAGCTCTTCCGATGGCTCCGCGCCCTCGGCCAAGACGACCACAGCCTTGATAAGCTCTGTTCTCTTTTCATCGGGCACGCCAACAACCGCAACAATCTTGACCTCCGGCGACGAGAGCAGAACGTCCTCGATTTCCGTAGGGCCAATGCGATAACCCGAGCTGGTGATCACGTCGTCCGAGCGCCCATGGAACCAGAAGTAACCATCGGCATCGCGGCTACCTATGTCGCCGGTGAGCATCCAGTCCCCGCTGAATTTCGCGGCGGTTGCCTCGGGGTCATCCAGATAGTAAAGGAACATTGCGGGGTGAGGCCGCTGAATTGCGATATTGCCCCGCTCACCATCGGCGACCTCATTGCCATCCTCACCGATAATGGCGCACACCGCCCCCGGCGTGGGCTTGCCCAGTGACCCGTGGCGTACCGCCATCAGCTTGGGGTTGCTGCCAATCATGCCGTTGCATTCAGACTGACCAAAGCCCTCGTTGATTGTGAGGTTGAAATGCTCGTCCGCCCATGCGGCCAGCTCGGCCCCCACTGCTTCGCCGCCCGACAGCACCACGCGCAACTGAACCTTGTCCGTCTCCACCCGTGCACTGGCTTCGCGCATCAATTTCAGCATGGTGGGCGTCAGTAGTGAGACCGTCACCTTGTGGTCTGACAGAATGCGGAAGGCTTCGACCGGGTCAAAACCCTTCATGCTGGTGGATACAATCCGGCATCCGTGGAAGGTGCCCACCAGGAAGATATCCGCAAACCCGGCCACCCACGCCCAATCGGCCTGTGACCACAGTACATCGCCCGGCTGCGGGAAATAGTCAAACAGGTACTCGAACGCGGACACATTACCGAGGACTGCACGGTGCGGCATCACCACGCCTTTGGGTAAACCCGTGGTGCCGGAGGTGTAATTGATCCACGCCGGGTCTTCGGCGCGCGTAGCGACATTCACCCACTGCTCGGACAGCTCCCGGGTAGCCGCGTAGAAGCCCAGCGGCCGATCAGAATCCACGTCCCCAACCACCACGATGTGCTCCAGGGACGGGCAGTCATCAAAGATGTTCTCGATCTTGGCGTAATTATCCGCATCGACAATACACAGCCGCGACCGGCTGCCGTTGATCCGGTGCTTGAGCGCTTCTTCGCCAAACAGCACAGAGGCCAGGCAGGAAACAATCCCGGACTTGAAGCAGGCGATGTGCGCGATGGCACATTCTGGCCGCTGCGGCAGGCACACAGTGATTCGGTCGCCGCGCGCAATGCCCAGGGAGGCGAACAGGTTGGCCAGACGATTGGCCTGACGCTGAAGGCTTCGGTAGGTGACCTGGTGAATCTGTTTATCGCCATCCTCAAAGGTAATGGCGATGCGTTCCTCGTCAAGGGCCCAACGGTCGCAGATCGCATCCGCGATATTGAACATCTCCGGTATCGACCAGGAAAACTGCTCGCACAGCGCTTCGTAGCTGCTGCATATTGGCAAACTGCCATTCATTGCGGCACTCATATTGGCCTCCTTAGCTGTACAGGCGCGCACGTTTGGCAAACGCGGCCTTCACACCTTCTTCTTCCACTGTGCGAAAAAAATCCGTATAGCTACGATTCTGGTGGTAGATGGCATCGATGTCGGCACCGGTGCGGATGGACTGTTGCATGCCCATATTCTCGAACCAGGTATTGGAAATGCTTTTCAACAGAATGGAGTTGTCCGAGGGCGCCTTGGCGATCTTCGCCGCGACCGCCTGCACACGGTCTTCCAGCTCATCGTGGGGCACCACCTCGTTGACCAGGCCGATGCTCTGCGCTTCCCGGGCATCAATCAGCTTCGAGGTGAGCAACAGTTCCTTGGTTTTGCGCAGGCCAATCAAAATGGGCCAGAACATGATGGACGGTGGAATGCCCAGGTCGCAGGCCGCCGGGTGACCGAAGCGCGCGCGTTCACTGACGATGGCGAGGTCGCATACGGCGAGGAGTTCCCCCGCCCCCGACAGGCAGTCACCCTGAACCTGCGCCACCATCGGTTTGGGGTAGCGCCACATCCGCATCCAGTAGTCCACCAGGGCGTGGATATCGCGGCGGTCCGCCTGCAAATCAATATCGTCGCTGTGCCCCGGATACTGCGAGGTTACCCAGTGTTCACTGCCGAGTTCATAACCCGAAGAAAAGGCCCGCCCGGTTGACTTGATCACAATCACCGACACTTCCGGGTCGGAGCGCACCGAATTGAGCGCGGTCTCCAGTTCCTCGAGCACCAGCGACGACAGCGCGTTGAGGTTTTTTTCACGGTTGAGCGTGATGGTGAATATCTTGTCCGATGTGTTGGTCAGTAGCGTTTGCAGCGTCTTCATGTCGCGGCTCCCAGGTCAGCTAATTAAGGTTCGTTAGTGTGGCCGATACAGTACCTGCGCACCGGCGAGAAGGCCAGCCCATGAGTGGCTCAGGCGGTGTGGTGCGGCTGAAAAGGGCGTTACGGTTTATTCACGTCTCTCAGGCAGAGCAGCCAGACCTGGGCGATGATAATGAACATGGCGACGAAAGACAGCAGAAAGGCATCGAGGTAGATCGGCTCGTACCAGGTGAACTCCCCTTTATGGATTCTCACCCAGCCACGGAAGTGTTGCATCATCGCCACCCCGGCACCAAAGAAACCGATGACGGAGGCAAAGTACTTGACGATGAAATGGCTGGAGCCCAGCAGCATCAAGACGCCCAGCAGCCCGATTACCGTGCGCTGCACCTGACAGAACGGGCAGGCATAAACCACGTCAAACCAGTCCAGCGACCAGGCGCCGATGCTGACGATGATCGCAATGATGCCCAAAACGCGGAGATTGTTTTGGTAGAAGTCGTATCTGAACATATAAGGGACCTTGCAGCTGCGTGGTTCAGGAACTGAATGCGTGCTCAGGTTCAGCACACCTTGATGCCCCAGTATATAAACAGCCCCACACGATTGGCTATAACAGGTACCGTGCTGTGGGGCTCTCACTTTGCTGTCAACCCGCCAGCGTAAGAACCCACAGCAACCCCACTCCCAGCGAACACAGCAGAACCGCCGCCGAGCCCATATCCTTGGCGGCGCCGCTCAAGGGGTGATAATCCGTCCCCACGCGATCCACCACCGCCTCCACCGCGGAGTTCAGCAGTTCCACGACCAGCAGGAGAAGCAGGCTGCACAGTAGCAGGGCCGCCTCGAGGGATGTCAGGTCTGCACAAAAGACGATGACTGAGCCCAGGCCGAGCACCACGCATTCCTGACGGATAGCCGCTTCGTGCCGGAATGCATAACGCAGGCCCCGCCAGGAATGCACAAACGCTTTCAGCACCCGAGCAAGGCCTGTGCGCGGAGCTTGCCCGGGCGTGTAGTCCGGTGTTGTGTCGATTGTCGCGGGTTTCGACACTAGTCATCTCCGTTGATAGGTGGGGGATATAAACCGCGCCGGTAGGCCAGGCTCCCCCACAGGGCGTGAGCGAGTGCCTCGCGCTCGAGGTCGGGGTTTGCCGGCGCTGGAGCCAGGGAAAAGCTTTCCCGGTCGAAGTGATAGGTGGTGACCGGGCGCTCGGGCTGAGTGACTACCACCTCCTGTCCCCGCCAATACGCCTGGTTTTCCCCGTATTGCATGATGGCGCGGCCCTCGTAGGCGTCAGGCAACATGGTAATATCGCGCCCCAACATGGGGTGCTGCGATGCAATGCCCAGCAGGGAGAGCAGAGTTGAGGGCAGGTCAATCTGGCTCACCACCCGCGGATCACGCCGCGGCGCAATGCCTTTGCCGATAATCAGGCCCGGTATCCTGAAATGTTCTATCGGCACCAGCTGGCGCCCGAAAACGCGGTCATCGTGATCCGCCACAACCAGGAACAGGGTGTCGTCCCAGTAACCACTGTCCCGGGCGAGGGCAAAGAACTCGCCGAGGGCGTGATCAGCGTAACGGATGGCGTTGCGCTTGGTGTTGGCGGGCTGCTCTACCGGCGTTATCACATCCGCCGGGTAGTCATAGGGTGTGTGGTTGGATGAGCTGAACACCAGGCTGAAGAAGGGCTTGCCCTCCGCATGCAAGCGGGTGAACTCATCGTGCGCCTTGCGCATGAGGTCGCCATCGGACACACCCCAGGAACCCATGTACTCGGGGTTTTCATAGTGCCGGCGGTCAACAACTCGCTGAAAACCGTTACCGAGAAAGAAACTCCCCATGTTGTCAAAATGGCCCTCGCCGCCATAGATGAACGAGGTGTCGTAGCCGCGTGTGCCAAACAGGGAGGCGAGTGTAAAGAAGTCCTGCTGTGAGCGCGGCAGCTTCACAACGCTGCGCGCAGGCGTGGGCACAAACCCCGTCACCACCGCTTCAATGCCGCGCACGGAACGGGTCCCAGTGGCATAGAGTTCTTCCAGCAGCCAACCGGTTTCCGCCAGCGCATCGAAAGACGGCGTGAGCGTGTCGCCGCCCAGCGTGCCTACGTACTGCGCGCCCAGGCTTTCTTCGAGCACAATCACCAGGTTGCGCAAACGCGGTGCCGCTACCGAAGGCTTCTGTTCGTGCCAGGTGGGATAGCGGGGCGACAGAAACTGCGTCTCGGGCAGGCCCGTAGCCTTGCGCACTTCGGCAAACACCACAGCGTCCGGCAGCTGGGGATAGAGCCGGGAGGCATCGATCTCGCTACGCATGGCGCGCACGGCCCAGGCCACCGAATACAGCGAATTCAGGGTAAGGTCATTGAGCAGGGCATCGCTGCTGAAGGCGGTGAAGCCCGGGTTGATGGGCCGGTGACGCAGCGTACCCCGGGCACCGAGCACCAGCAGCGGTAGCAGTACCACGATCACCATCAGCCGCACGCCGAGCGCCGCGGGCTTCCCATCGGAGCGCGCAAACTGTCGCAGGGTGACATACGCCACGCAGGGAGCCGCCAGTAACACCAGCAGGCCGCACGCCAGTTCCAGCTGAAAGCCACCCAGCAACATACCGAACACTTCCTGCGGGTATTGCAGGTATTCAACAAACAGCCGGTTGGGGCGCAGATCGTACTGGGCAATAAACCCCGGTGTAACCGCCTCCATGAACGCCAGCAATCCCCAGCCCGCCGCCAGCCAGAGATGCAGCGGTGCACGGCGGTAGCGGTAAGGCAGGGGCAGTAACAGCAGCACCGCGGGAATCAGCCAGTAGCAGAGCATCACCAGGTCGATACGCACACCGAAACCGAGCACGGTGAGCGCGGCGGACGCGTCATCGATACGCCCTGCCTGCCACAACATGAGGCCCAGACGACTGCCGGTGGTCAGCAACAGGCCGCCGAGCAGAAAAAGCCAGAGTGGTCGAATCAGGCGCTCAACGGCGACTGGTAGAGAACGAGACATTGGGTGCATCCTGTCGGGTGTCGGGTGTCGGGTGTCGGAGGTGCGGCGGGAATCAGCCCCGGCCATCGTCAAGTGCAGATGAGGCATCCGGGTTTTCGGGAGCCTGAGCCACCAACGCCACCTGCCGACAGGGGCTGAGCATGTCGTGTTCCGGCCTGTAGAGGCCGGTTTCCACTCGCATCAGACCGAGCACGGCATCGAATACATTGTCGTGCGACAGGCTCTTCTGCGCGGCGACCCGCGCCACACAGCCACCGTCGTATCCCTGCGCTGAGGAGAACTCCGGCGACATCCACAACAGCATCGGTACCTGGGTTTGCTCTGCGGGGGCCAGGGCATAGGGCATGCCGTGCAGGTACATGCCGTTTTCCCCGAGCGACTCCCCGTGGTCAGAGACATACAGCAAGCTGGTCTGCCACTGCGGTTGCTCGGCAAGCTGGGCAATCACCCGGCTCATCACGTAGTCGTCGTAGTACAGCGTGTTGTCGTAGCTGTTGACTATCTGCAGGTCTGAGCAGTTCTGTATGTCACTGCGCGGACAGTCCGGCGTGAAGCGGCGAAAGGCGTCCGGGTAGCGCTGGTTGTAGGTCGGCCCATGGCTCCCGGCGAGGTGCAGCACAATGAGCGTATCCTCCTGCTCCAGTGCCGCGAGTTGTGCCTGCAAACCACCGAGCAGAACTTCGTCTTGGCAATACTCTCCTTCACAGAAGGGCTCACCGGGGCGGGGTTCAAACGTCTGCGTGGGTACGCGGGCGCACACGCCCTTGCAGCCACCGTCGTTCTCCATCCAGCGCACCTGAACACCCGCGTGCTGCAGCACTTCCAGCAGGTTGTCCTGTGTCTTCGCCAGTGCCGGGTCGTAGTTACTGCGGTCCAGCCGCGAAAACAGGCAGGGCACCGACACCGCCGTGGCAGTGCCACAGGAGGAAACCTGCTGGAAAGACACCAGGCCAAGGTCACGGGTGAACGCGTTGGTCGGCCTCGGGTAGCCATTAAGTTCGAAGTTGCGGGCGCGGGCCGTCTCGCCCAGCACCAGCACGGTGAGGCGCTTTTTTCGGTTGTGCGCCCGGTCTGCCACCAGGGCATCCTCGCCCAGCGCCTGATGCGCACGGGGAGGTGCGAGATAGGTTCGGCTCACGAACTTGCCCGCGCTGTAGAGATAATGCGTGGGAATAATGAGTTTGTTCAGTTCGTGATTGTTCCGACCGAGCGATGCGTAGTCCTTGTAGTAAAGGGCCGCGATGCCCAATACAACGGTAACCGCGATAGTCATGGAGAGCAGTTTGCTACCGAGTTCCCGCGCCAGTGACTGGCTGCGCAATGGCAGCACAGCAAAAATCACTGCCGGCACAACCCCGGTGAACAGCCACCAGAGCGCGAGGTTCGCATTCAGGTAGGCGTGCGCTTCACCCGGATTGGTTTCCACCAGGTTGCGAATCATTTCCATATCGAACACGGTGCCGTAGTAGTACATGGCGTAGCTGACCAGCGATGAAGCAAGCAGCAGCACAACGGCAAAGGGCCGGGCAAGGTAGCGAAAGGTCCAGAAACTGAACAGCAGATAAAACACCGAGCCGAAAAACAACGGCAGGGACAACACCATGCCCAAGCTCAGGCCCTCAGTGTGCTGCAGGATCGTGACCAGCCGCGCCGCGAGGGGAAGGTTGATAACCAGCACGAAGTACGCCGCCAGCAGCAGCGTAAAGCGGCTCATGCCGAGAGGCGTTGCAAACATGTTCGAGACTCCTTGAACTGCGAGTAGATGCCGGGGTGGCGACCACAGGTGCAGCGATGGGGAGGAGTCTAGAAACTGCGGAGTGACAAAAAAGTCACAGCCCACAGGCGGAATGGCATTACACGGTCAAGGTGAAGATAGTGCCCTGTGGGATATTAGACTGCACGGTCAGTGTCCAGCCTTGGTGGTCGCAGATACGCTTGGAGATGGACAAGCCCAGACCGTAGCGCGAACCGGGTCCCTGGGGAGAGCGCACACCGCGCTCAAAAATATGAGCAGCTACGCTGGGGTCGATACCACTGCCGGTGTCGCGCACAGCCATACTCCGGCCATTCACTTCAATGGCAATCATCCCGGCCCGGGTGTGGTTTAAAGCGTTATGTAGCAAGTTGTTGAGTACCGCGCTAATCAATACCTGGGACACACGCACATCAGTGGCCCCGGGCTCACACGCACAGTGCAGGGCAACGCCCTGCTCATCCGCCCTGCTCTTCCACAGCTGCTGCGCCGTATTGGCTGCTTCCTGCAAGGTACTGTCGTCATCGCGTTGATTTTCCCCAGGTTCTCGCGCCAGCTGTAGATACAACGCAATCTGTAGCTGCATGTCCTTGATGGCGCGCTCGATGCGCGACAAGACGCGCTGCTGTGCAGGATTTTCGCTGGTGCTTTCGGCCAGTACATCGGAAGCAGCCTGAATCACCATCATCGGCGTACGCAACTCATGGCTGACGTCCGCGGTGAACTGACGCTCCCGCTCCAGCAGGTCCGCCACTTGATCGGCATAGCCCTGGACCGCCCGCGCGAGGTCGCCCACTTCGTCTTTGGAATAGTGGTCGGGATTGAACCCGGGGCTGCGCCCCGATCCCGGGTCTGCCTTCACCGCCGCGGCCAGGGTCATCACCGGCAGCAGCACCTGCGAGGCGATATAGCGCGAAAGCCAATACCCAAGTCCGGCAATGAGCAGGAAACCGAACACAATTCCGGCCACTGCGAGCAATTCCAGCCGTTCGAAATCGCTCTGATCCTGCGCCAGCACATACACCCAGGGGCTGCGGTTACGCACGATCAGGCTGTAGGCACCCGGCCCGCTGAGGACTTCAAAATTGCCTTCCGGGTAATCGCGAAACGCCTCCGGAAGCAGGGCGTGATCCGTACCGGGCAACTTGTAGAAGGTGATATCGCCGTGCGGGATGCTCAGGGCATCGTGTGTGCTCTGGTATTCGTCGATGTAGCGTTCGAGGTCGCTGACCAGATGGTTGTAGAACAACGTGCGCTCGAACCAGAACACCAACAGCACCATGCAGATACTGCAAAGTGCAGTAATGGACACGATCAGCGCCATCACGCTCCACTGCAGGCGCGCGCGAATGGAATAGCGAAACTTACTCGCCGTCGATGAAGAGGACATAACCGGTGCCTGCCACATTGCGAATCAGCGCGCTGGCGAAGGCCTCGTCCACCGCCTGCCGCAAGCGGTAGATATGCGACTTGAGCGCGGCGCTGTCCGGCGGTTCATCACCCCACAGGGTGTGGTTAAGATCTTCATGCGTCACAACCTCTGGCCAGCGTTTCATCAGTAGCTCGAGAAGCGCATAGCCTTTGCGATCCAGCTTGATGGCCTGGCCCTGCCGGGTCACTTGCCGTGTTTCGGTATTCAGCGACAGGTCGCCCACGTGCAGTACAGGTTCATAGCGGCGTTGTGTGCGCTTCAATACCGCCTTGATGCGCTGGTACAGCTCGGGCAGGGCGAAAGGCTTCACCAGATAATCGTCGGCGCCCGCTTCAAAACCAAGCACCCGGTCCTCTACGGCATCGCGGGCGGTGAGCATAATGACCGGCAGCGGGTTTCTGTCGCGCTGGCGCAACTCGGCACAGAGCGTGAAGCCATCCATACCCGGCAGGCCAATATCAAGCACCACCAGATCGTAGTGATTCGCCTGAATCAGCGCGCGGGCGGCCTGGCCGTTCTCTATCGCATCCACAACAAATCCCTTGAGCTCAAGGTAGTCGACCACACTCGCCAGAATGTCGCGATTGTCTTCAACAATGAGTAAGCGGTCGGCCATGGTTACCTCAGGGTGCTGCGGCTGTTTCAGCAGCATTGTTGCAGTTGCCACAATACCTCATCAAACCCGCCGGGCATATTGCGGCAGGCGGGTCGAGACAACCGTGGCCAGCAACAGCAACGCCAGCGAGGCCCACAAGCACGCCTGCAACCCGGCGCTGCCCTGCCCCGCGAGTTGAAACAGCCAGCCGGAGAGCAGCGTACCGATCAGGCGGCCCATGGCATTGGACATATAGTAGAAACCCACATCCAGCGACACACCGTCACTGCGCGCGTAGCTGACGATCAGATAACTGTGCAACGAAGAGTTGACGGCAAATACCGCCCCGAACAACAGCAAGCCGCCGATCAGCAAGGTGGCCGGGTCGAGGCCATAGAGCAACCCGAGCGCTATACCACCGGGCAGCAGCGTGAGTCCAGCAGCCCACAGGGTAACAGCCCGGCCGTCGGGTACGGCTACCGAGGCATTGCCGGTAATGCGCGGCGCCAGGCTCTGCACCAGGCCGTAGCCAATTACCCAGAGGGCGAGAAAACCGCCCGTCTGGCCGTGGTTCCAGCCCAGCGTCTGAGAGAGGAAAACCGGCAGGGCAACAACAAACCAGACATCGCGCGCGGCAAACAGGAACAGGCGCGCGGCAGAGAGAATATTGATCGCACGACTCTTGGAAAGTATATCGCGGAACGCGGGTTTTTTCGCCGACTTGCCAAGATCCTGTTTCAACAGGAGCAGGCTCAGCAACCAGACCAGTGTCAGCGCCACCACCATCGCTGCCACGGCGCCGGCAAATCCGAGCCACATCAGCAGTACGCCGCCGAGAAAGAACCCTACGCCCTTGAGCGCGTTCTTGGACCCGGTGAGAATCGCCACCCAGCGGTAGAGCTGATTCTGCGCATCTGCCGGTACCAGCAGTTTGATGGCGCTTTTGGCACTCATTTTATTGAGGTCCTTGGCAATGCCCGACAACGCCTGTGCCGCCATCACCCACACAACCGTGAGCCAGGCAGGCGGCACCAGCAGCATAGACAGTGCCACCACCTGCAGGGCGAGGCCGATGTTCATGGTGCGGTTGAGACCCCAATGCGCACCCAGCCACCCCCCCAGCAGGTTGGTGATGACGCCGAAAATCTCGTAAAAGAGAAACAGCAGCGCAATGTCCAGTGGCGAATAGCCGAGCCCATGAAAATGCAGCACGACCAGCATGCGCAGTGCGCCGTCGGTGAGTGTGAACGCCCAGTAATTGGCAGTGACCACCAGGTACTGCCGAATAGCCGGGGACAGCTGGCTCAGCACTTAGTGACGGCCCACTTTCAGCGCCAATTCAGCCGTGCGGTTGGCGTAGCCCCACTCATTGTCGTACCAGGCGTAGATTTTCACCTGTGTACCATTCACCACCAGCGTAGAGAGGGCATCAATGATGCTGGAACGCGGGTCGGTCTTGTAATCGATCGATACCAGCGGCCGTTCCTCGTAACCCAAAATACCCTGCAGCTCACCCGCAGCTGCCTGCGCCAGCAGCGCATTCACCTCCTGCGCAGTGGTGGCGCGCTCGACCTCAAAGACACAATCGGTGAGGGAGGCGTTGGCCAACGGTACCCGAATAGCATGCCCGTTCAGCTTGCCCTTGAGCTCGGGGAAAATCTGCGTGATCGCCGTTGCGGAGCCCGTTGTGGTGGGTATCAGGCTCTCGCCGCAGGCGCGTGCCCGCCGCAAGTCCTTATGGGCGGCATCCAGAATGGTTTGCGTGTTGGTCACACTGTGAATCGTGGTCATGCTGCCGTGGCGGATACCCAATTGCTCGTGGATCACTTTTACCACTGGTGCAAGACAGTTGGTGGTGCAGGACGCGGCGGTCAGGATCGGGTGCGCTGCGGGATCGTACAGATCATCATTCACTCCCATGACCACATTGAGTACGCCTTCATCCTTCACCGGTGCGGTTACGACTACGCGCTGCACGCCCTGGTCGAGATACGCCTGTAGCAGTGCCCGGGTTTTCATCCGGCCGGACGCTTCAATCACCACATCGCAGCCGGACCAGTCGGTTTCACTGATGGCCGTGTTCGCGGTGACGGCGACCCGCTGGTCGCCAATGATCAGGGCGTTACTGTCGGAGCTTGCTTCGTGTTGCCAGCGGCCGTGCACGGTATCGAAGTTCATCAAGTGTGCGCAGGTTGCCGCGTCAGCCGCGGGATCATTGATGCGCACGATACGCACGTCCGTTTGTTCAAAGAGGACGCGCAGGGTCAGGCGGCCCATGCGCCCGAAACCGTTAATTCCTATATTGATAGACATGGCAGCTACTCAGTGTGGGAACGTTAAAATTTTTCGAGGCACTCGTGACCGGGGCTCTGTTCAGACATGCTCGACCTGTCGGGCGTCGAACCAGTGATGTGTTTTGTTGGCGATGGCCACCAGCGACAACATGACCGGCACCTCCACCAGCACACCGACCACGGTGGCCAGGGCTGCACCGGAGTGCAGACCAAACAGGGATATCGCCACAGCGACCGCCAACTCAAAGAAATTGGAGGTGCCAATCATGCAGGCGGGCGCCGCAATATTGTGGGGCAAGCGCAACCAGTAGGCGGCGGCATAGGCAAGCACAAAAATGCCGTAGGTCTGGATCATCAGGGGAATCGCGATCAGGCCTATCGTCTGGGGCTGCTCGAGAATGGTCTCGGCCTGAAACCCGAACAACAGCACCACGGTGGCCAGCAAGCCCACAATTGACCACGGCTTCAGGGTTTGCAACAAGCCGGCCAGGCGCTCGCCATCGCCATCACGCTCCAGCCGGTAACGGGTCAGGGCGCCGGCGACCAGAGGTAGCACCACGTACAGCACCACCGACAACAACAGGGTTGCCCATGGCACGTGAATATCGCTGACACCCAGCAGGAATGCGGTGATGGGCGCGAACGCGAACACCATGATGATGTCATTCACGGAAACCTGTACCAGGGTGTAATTGGGGTCGCCCCGGGTCAGCTGGCTCCAGACAAATACCATGGCCGTGCAGGGCGCAACCCCCAACAGAATCATGCCGGCGATGAACTCTCCCGCGCTCTGCGGATCGACCCAGTCGACAAAAATCACACGGAAGAACAGCCACCCCAGCGCCGCCATGGTAAATGGCTTGATCAGCCAGTTAACGATCAAAGTCAGCGCCAGTCCTTTCGGTTTCCTGCCCACCTCACCGATGGAACGGAAGTCCATCTGTACCATCATCGGGTAGATCATCACCCAGATTAAGACCGCCACCACGAGGTTGACGTGGGCAAACTCCAGCCGCGCAATAGCGCCGAATACATCGGGCACCAGCACACCCAGAGTCACACCGGCAACAATACAAAGTGCTACCCACAGGCTCATGTACCGCTGGAAAATACTCACGCAGAGGCGCCTTGCGAAGGGCGCGTATGCATCGCACGCAAGCGCCGCAGGGGGTGCTCCAGCAATTGCGGACAGTGTTCGCGGGTCTCACGGAGAATCGTGCACATCCAGTCATCGAGCAGGGGGTGCAGACGGTAGAACACCCATTGCCCCTGGCGCCGATCCAGTAGCAGGCCGGCCTCGCGCAGATGGCTCAGGTGCCGTGAAACCTTGGGCTGTGACTGTTCCAGTGCTTCCATCAATTCGCAAACGCAAAGCTCACCCTCCTGCTCAATCAACAGTACGCTGAGCAGGCGCGTTTCCTCCGCCAGGGACTTGTAGAAGACCAGTGGCTGGGGAGGCTTGGCCTCTGCGTGGACGTTCTTGCTGTTGACGAGCACAAAGAGGCGTATGCGTTCGCTGATTTCATGCAGGCAGCGCGCAAACGCCTTGGGTTCGTTGCTGGCCTTGGGGTCGGGGAAGTCCCACGCCATCACCGCGCCACTGCCCGGCCAGTGACGGCATTCACGATGCGCCTTGTCGCAGAGGCTGATGACGAAGTCGAACGGCTGGTCGGCGAAGCGTTCAACTGACTTGGACTCAAGCCCGTTGGCTTCCAGCCCGAAGCCCTCCAGCGCCGCGAGGGTGCGCGGGTCAACCTCGGCGGGACGAGTGCCCGCACTGTACACCTCGAACTGGTCGCCGGCGAAATGCCGCAGCAGTGCCTCGGCCATTTGCGAGCGTGCGGAATTCCCGCTGCACACGAACAGGACGCGTTGCATGCAAGGCCTCGATATTTGAATAGACAAAAAAATATGTTACGCCGTATATACGGAATTTCATATATTTTATTTTCAGGTAAAGTCGCAGGCAGGGCTTGTGCGCGGGGTTGGTGAGAGGATGGCAGCCGAGGCTCCATTTAAGATACTCCTACTGAGTAGGTTTGTACCCCGTCATAAATGACCCCACTCACAACTTCAACAACAATGCAGCAAGATGATCCAACCCGGCAGATCGGATAAAACGATCGGGGAGGCGTATTCAACTTGTGTGGGTTAATATCGACGAGAATGGACCGGCGGCAAAGAGCACGGGGTTGTCGCGAACAACATTAAGGTCGCTTCATTGGGCCGATGATCGTCATGGCTCGCGTCCATCGATAACAGCGCAGCCTAAATGCAGAAGCTGCCTGGTCATCGGTACGAGTGTTTGGTTGAAGACATGGAAAAGCTGTCCAAAGTGCAATGACGACTGGTGATGTGTCATGCCCTCCGCGATTGACTTGAAAAACAATACAGCGTGTCAAACTGTTACGCCGCATGAAGGCTTGCTCCTCGCGTTACATCAGGGCGCCCTGTGCTCGCCGCCTTGGCAGGATTTTGTCGATTTACTGCGAGAGGAGCTTGGTGCTCTAGCGACAGCACTGGTCCTCTACCCAACCACTGAGTCTGCAATAGAAGCCCATGTCATCTCTAGCGACCCCGGGTGCGATATCGACTGGGATGTCGTCAACAGGCGCTATATTGAAGAGTATCTTGATCTTGATCCAACTTCATGTGTGAAGACTAATCCCGGCCAACTAACTACTCTTGATGAGCATACCGATTCCACTTATTTCCTAGAATTTTTGCAGCCACTGGGTATCGAGTATGCACTTCGAATTGGGTTCTCCGCATCGGGACGGAAATGCTGGATATCGGCCTGTAGAAGTAGTGCGCAAGGAAATTTTTCAGACGCTTCGATTAGACTACTCAAGACACTCCATCCACATCTCGAGGTTTCTCTGGCGACCTACGCTGCAGTAATGTTAAGCAATAGCGAGCGACTTCTGTACAACACCGCTCTGCAGAATATGAGTTTTGGCTCCCTCGTTCTTGATGCCGACGGACGAATACTGAGTTGCAACTCGATTGCAGACGACTTGATTCAGCGATACTCGGAGATACACGTTGAGCACCAAGAGCTTATCATCCAAAACACGCCTTTCAGAGAATCATTACAGGGCATTTTGGAACCAATGGCAGAGGGCTCGCCTCCCGAAGAAACCCATGAGCCGAGAATTATTCGGGTCGATTGCCAATCCGGGGGGCCCATTGGTTTGCTGATCAAGCCTGTTGCCCATGACAGGTATTTTGCAGGCTCCGCCGCTCCGGCGGTCGTTATCTATATGAGTGACCTGTCGACATTAAAGTTCACCAACAGCGGGGATGTATTCGAAAATCTAGGCATGATATCAGCCCTGTTCGGACTCACGCTTTCAGAGGCCAAACTTGCGCTGCTGCTGGCAGATGGCATGACACTGGCACATGCCGGGAGATCCCTGAACGTAGCCGAAAAAACTGCGAGGAATCATCTGGCTCACATTTTCGAAAAAACAGGTGTCAGTCGACAGGTTGATCTGATCCGGCTTATCTACCGAAGCGTCGCAGTGCTCGGACGATAAACTCAATCACTCGAGATAAGGCCGGTGCGCGAATATCGTGATGCAAGAGCGCGACCCTAAGGAATCTTCAGCGCGGTCGTCTGTCTGAACTCGGCATCCAGGTGATGGGCGAGATCGGCAACAAGATCGATAAACTCCACCCGCTCAGTAAACCGCCAGCGGCCATTGTGATGTTCGAACCGGTCCTGGTAGCGGCCTGCAATAATGGGCTGGAGGGGGAAATTGGGGCAAGCTTGAAACACGGTAAATCGCGAACGTGCAGACGCAGCCAGGCCGTCAGTGTCGACCTCAATGTATACATTGCTGGTCAAATGCTGCGTGGCAGGGGTAGACGCAGGGTCATCCTGATCGCACCTGTCACCGTCCTTGTAGAAAGTGACTGCTGAAAAGAATTCGCGTACCTCAACGGCGCCACTGGCACCGCCGCTGGCGCCGTCAACCCGCACCGTGGCATCCGCAAAAAGTGCCGCAACCGCGTCCAAATCTCCGCCGTCCAGCGCATCGGTGTACGCAAACATAAGGCGGCGGATTTCATTTCTCGCCTCCGCTGCATCCATCATGTTCCACGCTCCTCTATTTTACATATCAACGCGAGCCACACCCGCGATGTGTCATGAGGATGTCTGGGAGGTAAAGGCAACCTGAACCGCTGAGGCAGCTTCACGCCCCGCTACCCTTCCGAAAGCCAGTGCATCCGCGATATGAAACCCTCCATCTTTGGCCCAGCTGTAAGTCGAGCTGACGGAACCCGCAGCGTATAGGCCTTTAATTGCATGCCCATCAGGGTCCAAGACCTGACCACGCCCATTTCGGCGGGGGCCTCCGTTTGTCCAGCCCAGCAGAGGCGGACTGGCGATTGCATAGTAGGGAGGCTCTGAGATCGGATCCAGGGTGCTGGAAAGTCGACCGAACACGCTATCATCTCCTTTGCTGCAGGCCTCGTTAAACTGCCTAATTGTAGCCTCGAGTGCGTCCTTATCGAGGGATAACAAGTCTGCGAGTTCTGCGATAGTGTTCGCTTGAATTATCCAACCTTGCTCTATTTCTTTTGTGTTGTCTGTACTCCAACTGTATCCCTGCATAAGTGCCTGCCAACCAATCGGCAAAATTTCGGGAGGAGGAGAGAGTGGTCCAGCGCGGCGCAACTTCTCATCGAAAATCATATGCATGGCATGCAGGGGAAATCGCTCATAGCGGCCGTGATGAACTACATGTCCGTGGCGTGGCCACGCGGATTCGTCGGCAAATCGTCGTGCATCAGGCGCAACATAGATATAGCTGTTCGGCCCCTGGGGCGTTGGCAGTGCCAGATAGTAACCGGCCTTTCCGGCGCCTTTGATTCCAGTGATGGTAAGCATGCTCTGCATGTTCCAGAGGTCGGCGCCCACCTTTTGCGCCATGCGGTGTCCGTCGCCTGTGTTGGCGTGTGTACCCCAAAGTATCGTGTCAGTCAGCCCGAGGTAGTTGCGAACCATAGCTTCATTGGCTTCGAAGCCACCCGTGGCAAGTATTACGCCACCGCGAGCGCCCACCGTATACTCGCGCCCTCCGTGGTTAACCCTGACGCCGAGAACACTGCCATTCCCGGGCTCTTGTGTGAGCGCCAGTGCGGGCGTTGCAAAGCGCACATCAATCCCGCATGCATGCGCTGACGTACTCAAAAAATCGTACAGCGAACCGTTGCCCAGCTCACCGTTGATAAGGTCCATGCCGCCGTAACAATCACTGCCTTCGAGTTCAGGGTACTCGGGTGCTGTATGGTAATCCTCACTGGTCTCAACGTTGGCCCCGAGTGCTCGCAACCAGTCTGAGTTGTGCATTGTTTCTTTGGCCCAGACCTCAACAACGTCATCGGGTAGAGCGAATTCTGCACACAGTGAACGCAGATAGTTCGCTGATTTTGCTGCACTGAGGTTGACGAACCATCCTCCGCCAGATAGTCGAGTATTTCCTCCCGCCAGATCACTCGCGCACTTTTCGAGAATGAGGACATCAGCGCCTGCTTGTCTCGCTGCCAACGCTGCAGCGTATCCCGCTGCGCCGGCTCCGACGACGACCACATCAAATGTTTCATCATGATGCCCTTTCACATTTTTCTCCTTCGCTACCCTATCTATGGCGGGTACTGAGTTCATAAGGCCCAGCTTGACCTCAGAGCCATAAGCACACTGCCCTGTTTCTCCTTCCAGAACCATAGATAAACCTGTGCTGTTTGAATATGGGTCATTTGACTCATTGTGACAGCAAGTCTTTCGCTCTACGGTTAATTCGAAGAAAAACACCGAGTTCCCAGCGAAACGTAAAATTCGACTCCATACAGGGTTAGCAAAAAATGAATCACGATAAACAATGGTTAGCCAGCGATGTGTACCGAAGTGCCATGGCAATCGGGGTGACCCTGACCGTGGTCGCGGTTATGCCCACACCACTTCACGCTCAGGAGGGAAGAGTGCTTGAGGAAGTGGTGGTCACCGCGCAAAAGCGCGAACAGAGCCTGCAAGACGTGCCTTCGACCGTGAACGTGCTGACCGCCGAGGTGCTCTCCGCGTCGACAACAACAGAGGTGAATCAGCTCTCCACACTGACACCGGGCATTTTCATCAATTCAGACCAGACAGGCCGGAATACGAAGATCAAGATCAGAGGCGTAGGCCCGGATGAAGCCTCCAACATACGACCTTCAATAGGTTTTTTCTACAACGACATACCTTTGATGACCCAGCTCCAGGGCGGACAGTCTGTTGCCTCCGACCTGGATTTGGGCGACTTGACGCGCATTGAAATATTGAAGGGGCCCCAGTCCACGCTTTTTGGAGAATCGGTGTCAGCGGGCGCAATTGCGTTTTATAACCGAAGACCCCAAGTCGAGGAAGAGTGGAACGGTCGATTTTCTGTGAACTACGGATCTCACGATTTACGACAATATCGGGGTGCTTTCGGCGGTAGCTTCAGCAATAGTATGGCCTTTCGAATCACTGGATATGACAACCAGATTGATGATCAGGTCAAGAACACTGTTGACAATTCCCGTCGCGCGCTGGAGTCGAGTGGTTTTGCTGCCCAACTGGTGTACGCGCCGACCGAAAGCCTGGAAATGACCGTTGAGTACAATCGCAGAAACAGCAGCCAGACTGGTGGTTCAGTGGATGGACTGGATATTATCAGCTACGGTGGCCAGACTGAAGCCGCTGCCGTAGACAAGGGTATACCGCTCTCTCCCCCGAACCCTTTCGATCGAGAAGTTCAGATGCTGTTTCCCTTGATTGGCGAGATGCGAAATGAACTGATATCGCTACATATTGACTATGAAATCAACGAAACGTGGAGCCTGACCTCGATAACGGCTCATCAGATGAATCAAGATAAGTATGGAGGGGCGGCGTTGTTGGGTGGCTACAACGCCAGCAATGGTGTTATCGAGGGCTTTTACGCACAGGGCGATCAGGAGATCGATTACACGACATCAGAGCTGCGTTTCAACTATGACGGCGATGACGTGACATCAATGTTCGGTGTTTTTCTGTCCGACTATGATGCGCCCGCAACGCGGGGAGATTTTGGTTTTGTATTTCCCGGTTTCGTCTTCCCGCTCGCGCAGTATATTGAAATACAAAAGGACATGTACTCACTCTTTACACATAATTCGTGGCGCTTCGCGCCGAATTGGGAGCTGGTCGCTGGTGCGCGCTATACATCTGAGAAGGCGGATGGCAGAAATGGGTTGGTGGAATTCCAGGGTATATACTCGGAGCAGCCTCTCGATATCAGTTTGTTTGATGAGAGTGCTTCAGATGAGGATGCATGGGGCGGAACATTAAAAGTTCTTTACGACCTCAACGATGATTTGGTGCTATACGCAGGGTTGGATCGTGGCTTTCGATTAGGGGGTGTCAATAATCTTGGCGAGCCGAACTACGACACGGAAGAGGCTCTCAGCATCGAGGCCGGTATCAAAGGTTATTTGCTCGACAGGTCTTTAAGGATTGGAGCTTCGCTATACCATACCGACTACGACGGTTATCAGGCAGTACTCTACAATTCCGAAGCTTTCACCTTTATCACACAGAATGCCGATGTGACAGGACAGGGCGTTGAGCTGGAACTGGCTTGGATGGCGACAACCAACCTCCAGTTCGAGTTCAGCGCGTTGTACAACCAGGTTGAATATGACCACTACCCGGGGGCGAGCTGTGACAATTATCAACTAGCCTTCGGTACATGCCCGAATGATCCGGTCGAAGGTGCGCAAGATCTAAGTGGTAAAGACCTGCCGGCATCTCCGACCTGGTCTGGCAACATGGCACTCCATTATGAAGGTATGGCGATGTCGGGTGCGATGAGCTGGTATCTGCGAGGTGAGTACGCCTACCGTGGTGATTCCTATGCGCACTCTGTGGGCACTGGAGGCGATCCTATGCAGCGTATCAGCTCCTATGGGCTATTCAACGCGAGCGTCGGCTTCGATTTCGCCAACGGTTGGTCGTTGAAGCTGTGGGGAAAGAACCTGACGAACGAAGATTACTACACGGATATAGCACGTCAACCGGTCGGATCCGAACCTGAGTACATTCAGGCTCGCATCGGATGGGAGCGGAGTTATGGTGCGACCCTTGGGTATCAGTTCTAGCTCCCGACATCATTTCGCAGTTAATTACTACTTGGCGACCAACGGGTCATTCTAATGCCGCCTTCCGACGGGGTTTTAGACCGGTAAGTCATCGTTTTAAAAGAAATTGGGGAATAAAACCATATGCATATCAAAGGAATCAATCGAGTTATCGTCGCAGTGAAGGACATCGAAAAATCGAAAACTTATTATACCAAAGTGCTTGGCGCTTCATTCCACGAGGCGAACTGGACTGGCGCGCCCTACGGAATAAATGTTGCCATCAGCTGGGATGCTGGAATAGAGCTATGCGCCCCTATGGCAGGACGAGAACATGATAGTGCCGTTTCTGCCTTCCTTGAGAAGAACGGAGAGGGTGTGATGAACGTTGTCATTGGGTTCGATGATGTTGCCCTAGCCAAGAGTAAAGCAGAAGCGGCCGGTATGTCTGCGCTCCACTCTCTGGACTACTCACAGGAGGAGATCGACCGACATTTGGATGGTCTATTCCGGAAATATGAAGAACATATAATCGATTCAGCACAGCATTGCGGTTTCAGCATTACCCTTGCGCAAATTGACGCTAAATGACTGCGAGGTTTCCAGTAGTTGGCGGTCCAGTATTGACCTATGGAGGGTGCGGTTACGCCGATCTTCTTGTCGTTGGCGAGACTGTGTTAGAGCCAGTAGGACTCGTAGCCGGTTTCCACTGAGCCCTTCGACGCCAGCTCGAAGGTTGGGTACGGCAAGAACTGCTGTTAGGGACACGAAGAAAAACTCAAAAACGCCGTGAAGATCACAAGTTCAAGCGTGGGAAGAGGGAGGGCTTGGGGGTTCCGAAACCCCCCGTACCTGTTTATTCCACCGTCACCGACTTCGCCAGGTTGCGTGGCTTGTCCACATCGGTGCCCTTCTGCACCGCCACATGGTAGGCCAGCAACTGCAGGGCCACGGTGTAGACGATGGGCTTGAGTGACTCCGGGCAGCTGGGCAACGCAATAACATGCACGCGGGATTCCTGGGCGAAGTGGGCTGCGTTATCGGCAAACACGTACAACTCGGCGCCGCGTGAACGCACCTCTTCGAGGTTGGACTTGAGCTTCTCCATCAGCGCATCACCCGGCGCCACGGCGATAACCGGCATGTCTGCATCCACCAGGGCCAGGGGGCCGTGCTTAAGCTCGCCCGCCGGATAGGCTTCGGCATGGATATAGGAAATTTCCTTGAGCTTCAGCGCCCCTTCGAGCGCAATCGGGTATTGGATACCACGGCCCAGAAACAGCGCGTGGTGTTTCATGATCAATTTGGTGGCCATGTGCTTGATGACCGGGTCCAGCTGCAGGGTCTGCTCCACGTAGTCGGGCAGCTTGTGGAGGGCGGATACCAGCTCGCTTGCTGCCTGCGCCGACAGCGCGTGGCGTCGGCCCAGCACCAGCGTCAACATGAGGAAAGCGGCGAGCTGGGTGGTAAAGGCCTTGGTGGAGGCGACACCGATTTCGGCGCCGGCCCGGGTGAGAAAAACCAGGTCTGATTCGCGCACCAGGGAACTGTGGTCCACGTTGGCGATAACCAGGCTGCCGATATAGGCGTCTTCCGTGGCGTCGCGCAGGGCAGCGAGCGTGTCCGCGGTTTCCCCGGACTGGGAAACGGTCACCAGCAGTGTGCCGGGCAAGGGCACCCGCTTGCGGTAGCGGAACTCGGAAGCCACCTCCACCGTGCAAGGAACCCCGGCGAGCTCTTCCAGCCAGTAGCGCGCCACCATGCCCGCATGGTAGCTGGTGCCGCAGGCGACAATCTGAACCGCACGCACCTGATCAAACAGCGCACCGGCCTCACTGCCGAACACGCCGTCGTCAATGTCGCGGGTGCCCGCCACGGGAATGGTATTGGCCAGGGCACGGGGCTGCTCGTGAATTTCCTTGAGCATGTAGTGCTCGTAGTCACCCAGCCCGGTGGTTTCTTCCAGCGCCGAGATCTGAGTCATGCGGCGCTCCACCCGCTCTCCCGCACTGGTCGTGATCTCCAGCGAAGTCGGGGTTATGCGCACCAGGTCGCCTTCTTCCAGATAGATAAAGCGGTCAGTGACCTGGCGCAGGGCGAGCTGGTCCGAGGCGAGGAAGTACTCACCAATCCCCACGCCGACAACCAGCGGGCTGCCCTCGCGGGTACCCACTACTTCATCCGGGTGTTGCGTATCCACAGCGGCGAGTGCATAGGCACCCTGCAGGCGCGGGACCACAGCGCGAAACGCCTCCAGCAGGCTGCATCCCTCGCTGAGTTGCTGGTGCAGCAGGTGCACAATGACTTCCGTGTCCGTGCCGGACTGGAAACTGTAACCCGCGTCCTGCAATTCCTTGCGCAGCGTTTCATAATTTTCAATGATGCCGTTGTGCACCACGGCAACCCGCTCCCCGGAAATGTGCGGGTGGGCGTTGGCGGCCGACGGCACACCGTGGGTGGCCCAACGGGTGTGCGCTATACCCACACAGCCGTACTTCGGGTCCATGGCCTGGGCCTGTTCAAGCTCAGCCACTTTGCCCTGCCGCTTGTGCAGCAGCAGGTTGCGCTCGTTGTCCACCAGGGCCATGCCGGCCGAGTCGTAGCCGCGATACTCCAGGCGCCGCAGGCCTTCAAGCAGAATCTCCGACACTTCACGCCGCGCTGCCGCCGCCACAATTCCACACATGATTCAGTCCTTGTTCACTTTACCGGGCCGCTTCCAGCCCTGGATGTTTCGCTGCTTGCCGCGCGCTACGGCCAGTTCCGCCGTCGGAACTTCGCGAGTGATAGTGGAGCCCGCCGCGACAAATCCATCATTGCCAATCTCCAGCGGCGCCACCAGTGTCGCGTTGGAACCAACAAAGGCGCCATCGCCGATACGGGTAATATGCTTGTTGACGCCGTCGTAATTACAGGTAATGGTGCCGGCGCCGATATTGGCGCCGCTGCCCATTTCGCAATCGCCAATATAGGACAGGTGGTTGACCTTGCTGCCCGCGCCGATGTGCGCTTTTTTGGTTTCCACGAAGTTTCCCACGCGCGCACCCGCCGCCAGCTCTGTTCCCGGCCGCAGTCGCGCGTAGGGCCCCACGGTACAAACGTCACCGATCAATGCCTGCTGCAAATGGCTCATCGCGCACACTTCGCTGCCGGCAGCCACCTGACTGTCGACGATCACACAATTGGGGCCGATCTGCACGCCATCTCCCAGCTCGACATCGCCGACGAAAACACAGTTCACGTCTATGAACACGTCGCGCCCACAGCGCAATTCACCGCGGATATCAATGCGTGCCGGGTCGGCGAGGCGTACACCGGCAAGCAGCAGGGCGTCCGCCCGTTGCCGCTGTAGTTCGCGCTCCAACCTGCTCAACTGCAGCTGGTCGTTAACGCCCAGCACCTCCAGGGGGTCGGCAACACTCGCCGTGCGCACGGCAATCCCTTCGGCAACCGACAATGAGAGTACATCCGGAAGATAATATTCATTCTGCTGGTTGTTGTTACCCACCTGCGGCAGAAAACGTTGCAGGAGTTGAGCAGGCGCCGCGAGAATTCCGGTATTCACCTCCGTCACCGCCAGCTCATCAGCGCTGGCGTCCTTGTGCTCCACCACAGCACGAAATTCGTTAGTGGCGTCGCGCAGTACACGACCGTACCCGGTCGGGTCCTCCAGCACTGCGGTGAGCAATGCCGGCGCCTGCTGCGCGGCCTCGACCAGCGCCTGCAGCACTGACGCAGACACCAGGGGGACATCGCCATACAGCACCAGTGCCGTACTGTCGCTACCGAGGGCGGGTAATGCCTGCAGCACGGCGTGCCCGGTACCGAGCTGCTCGGTCTGTTCCACCCAGTTCAGCGCGTTGCCCGCCATGGCTTCACGCACGGCTTCCGCACCGTGCCCGACGACCACATGCACAGCCGAGGGCTTGAGGCTGCGCGCAGCGTCGACAACATGCTGGAGCAACGGCTTGCCGCCCAAGAGATGCAACACCTTGGGTGTGCTGGAGCGCATGCGTGACCCCTGGCCGGCAGCCAGAATGATAACTTCCAGAGTCATAGCGGATTCCCTTTGTTATGGCGTGGGCAGCCAGCCAATAGCCGAAGCTGCGGCTCTACCGGACAACACGCATGTTAACGCGAGGGAAAATGGAAACAACCTGATTGTTCAGGCCAAACCAAAAAGTGTGAAGTGGAACAAAAGGGCCCTGTTGAACAGGGCCTGGAAGGCGTGCTTAACCGCGGCCCGCGCGATTGCGCATTTTACGCAGCACGGCAAGCTGCGCCGCAGCTTCAGCCAACTGCGCGGAGGCACGGCCGTAGTCGAAATCGCCGGATTGATTGGTCAGCGTGTGCAGGGCTTCGCGACGCGCTTCCTCGGCGGCAGCTTCGTCAACATCACCGGCACGCAGCGCGGTGTCGGCAAGAATGGATACCACGCCGGGCTGTACTTCGATAAAGCCGCCCGATACGTAATACACTTCCTCGTCACCGCCCTGCTTGACGATACGGATCGGACCCGGGATCAATGAGGACAACAGCGGCGCGTGGCCGTAGCTGACGCCCATCTCGCCGAGTTCGGCGGTTGCCACCAGCATTTCCACCAGCCCGGAGAAGATCTCCTCCTCCGCGCTGACGATGTCGCAGTGAATTGTCATTGCCATCTCCAGACCCTCTCGCTCAAGCCCTAGAGCTTGCCTGCTTTCTCAATCGCTTCGTCGATGCTACCCACCATGTAGAAGGCCTGTTCCGGCAGGTGATCGTATTCGCCGGCCAGAATACCCTGGAAGCCAGTGATCGTATCCTTCAGGGAAACGTACTTGCCGGGCGCGCCGGTGAACACTTCCGCAACGTGGAAGGGCTGGGACAGGAAACGCTCGATTTTGCGCGCGCGGGCCACCGTCTGCTTGTCTTCCTCGGACAGTTCATCCATGCCGAGAATGGCGATGATGTCTTTCAGTTCCTTGTAGCGCTGCAGTACCGTCTGTACACCGCGGGCCACGTCGTAGTGCTCCTGGCCAATCACCAGCGGGTCGAGCTGGCGGCTGGTGGAGTCCAGCGGATCTACCGCGGGGTAAATACCCTTGGCGGCGATGTCGCGCGACAGTACCACGGTAGAATCCAGGTGGGCAAAGGTGGTCGCGGGTGACGGGTCAGTCAGGTCGTCCGCAGGCACGTAAACCGCCTGGATTGAGGTAATAGAGCCGGTCTTGGTGGAGGTGATGCGTTCCTGCAACACACCCATTTCCTCTGCCAGCGTAGGCTGGTAACCCACCGCAGAAGGCATACGGCCAAGCAGTGCGGACACCTCGGTACCAGCCAGCGTGTAGCGGTAGATGTTGTCGACGAACAGCAGTACGTCGCGGCCTTCATCGCGGAACTTCTCGGCCATGGTGAGGCCGGTCAGGGCGACGCGCAGACGGTTACCGGGCGGCTCATTCATCTGGCCGTAAACCATCGCTACCTTGGACTTGGGGAAGTCCTTGACGTTGACCACGCCTGCTTCCTGCATCTCGTGGTAGAAGTCGTTACCTTCCCGGGTACGCTCACCGACACCCGCGAACACGGACAGACCCGAGTGCTCGGTGGCGATGTTGTTGATGAGCTCCATCATGTTCACGGTCTTGCCCACACCGGCGCCGCCGAACAGGCCGACTTTACCGCCCTTGGCAAACGGGCAGACCAGGTCAATAACCTTGATGCCGGTTTCCAGCAGTTCTTCCGAAGCGGCCAGCTCGTCATAGGCCGGCGCCTTGCGGTGAATCGAGGCGCGCTCCTGTTCGCCAATCGGGCCACACTCGTCGATAGGGTTGCCGAGCACGTCCATGATGCGGCCGAGCGTCTCTATCCCGACGGGCACATTGATCGGGGCACCGGTATTTTCCACGGCCAGATCCCGGCTCACGCCTTCGGAGGAGCCCATGGCAATGGTGCGCACGACACCGTCACCCAGCTGCTGCTGGACTTCCAGGGTCAGGCCTTTTTCGGTAACCAACAGTGCATCGTAAACCTTGGGTACGTCTTCGCGTGGAAACTCCACGTCGATCACGGCACCGATAATTTGTACGATTCGTCCGCTGCTCATGTTCGGATCCTCTGCATCAAAGTTCAATTCTGGGTGGCAGTGCCGCGAGCACGCGGCGCTACCGAATAGGTTACGTCCTAGCCGATGGCCGCCGCGCCGCTGACAATTTCTGACAGCTCCTGAGTGATCGCCGCCTGCCGTGCCTTGTTGTAGATCAGCTGCAGGTCGTCTATCAGCTCACCGGCGTTGTCGGTTGCGTTCTTCATCGCCAACATCCGCGCCGCCTGCTCGCAGGCACCGTTTTCGACCACAGCCTGGTACACCTGCGATTCGATGTAGCGCGTCAGCAGGCTTTCCAGCAGCTGCATCGCATCCGGCTCGTAGATGTAGTCCCAGTGGTGCTTCATTTCCGCACTGTCTTCTGCCAGCAGCGGCAACAGCTGCTCGACACTGGGGCTCTGGGTCATGGTGTTGACGAACTCGTTGCTGACCAGAAACAGGCGATCAATGTGCCCTTCTTCGTAGGCATCGAGCATGGTTTTCACGCTGCCGATAAGGTCGCCCAGCGTGGGCTCCTCGCCGATGTCGCGCACAGCGGCGGTGACGTTACCGCCATAGCTCTTGAAGAACGCCGCCGCCTTGGCACCGATCAGGCACAGGTCGATACCCACACCCTGGTCGGCCCAGCCTTTCATGGCTTTCACCGTGGCCTTGAACAGGTTGATGTTCAAGCCACCGCACAGCCCGCGATCCGTGGACACCACCACAAAACCGACGCGCTTCACTTCGCGTTCGATCATGTAGGCGTGGCGATACTCCGGTGCGGAGTTGGCAATATGGCCGACCACCGACCGCATTCGCCGCGCGTAGGGCTTGCCCAGGGCCATACGCTCCTGGGCTTTGCGCATTTTGCTCGCCGCGACCATTTCCATGGCGCTGGTGATCTTCTGCGTGCTCCGGATACTGTGTATCTTCGTCCGGATTTCTTTTCCGACTGCCATCTGCGGTCCTCGGGGTTACCAGGTTTGCGTGGCCTTGAACTTTTCGATCGCTGCTTTAAAGGCAGACTCGATCTCGTCGTTGTAATCGCCGGTGTCGACAATCTTTTTCATCAGGTCGCCGTATTCGCTGTGCATGAACGACAGCAGAGACGCTTCGAAGTCGCGAATCTTGTTCACTTCCACACCGCGCAGGTGACCCTCGTTGGCCGCATAGAGCACAACGCCCATATCGGCGATTGAGCGCGGCGCGTACTGGCCCTGCTTCATCAACTCGGTCACGCGCTCGCCCTGATCCAGCTGGGCCTTGGTGGCTTCGTCGAGGTCAGACGCAAACTGGGAGAAAGCCGCCAGCTCACGATACTGGGCCAGTGCGGTACGAATACCGCCGGACAGCTTCTTGATGATCTTGGTCTGTGCAGCACCACCCACGCGAGATACCGAAATACCGGCGTTCATTGCCGGGCGCACGCCCGCGTTGAACATGTCGGCTTCCAAGAAGATCTGGCCGTCGGTAATGGAGATCACGTTGGTCGGTACGAACGCGGAAACGTCACCGGCCTGGGTTTCAATCACTGGTAGTGCGGTCAGCGAACCGGTCTTGCCTTTGACTTCGCCTTTGGTCATCTGCTCGACATAGTCAGCGTTGACCCGCGCCGCGCGCTCCAGCAGACGGGAGTGCAAATAGAACACGTCACCGGGGTAGGCTTCACGGCCCGGCGGACGACGCAGCAGCAGGGAGATCTGGCGATACGCCCAGGCCTGCTTGGTCAGGTCGTCGTAGATGATCAGCGCGTCTTCACCGCGGTCGCGGTAGTACTCGCCCATGGTGCAACCGGCAAAGGGTGCCAGGAACTGCATGGCTGCAGGGTCCGATGCCGTCGCGGCCACCACGATGGTGTGCTCCATGGCACCGTGCTCTTCAAGCTTGCGCACCACCGAAGCGACGGAGGAGGCCTTCTGGCCAATCGCCACGTAGATACACTTAATGCCGGTACCTTTTTGGTTGATGATCGCGTCCACGGCGATGGCGGTCTTGCCCACCTGGCGGTCGCCGATGATCAGCTCGCGCTGGCCGCGGCCGATCGGCACCATGGCATCAATCGCTTTCAAACCGATCTGTACGGGCTGGTCTACCGACTGGCGGGCAATAACGCCCGGCGCGACTTTTTCCAGTGCATCGGTCAGTTTGGCGTTGATCGGACCCTTGCCGTCGATGGGGTTACCCAGCGCGTCGACAACACGGCCCTGCAGCTCGGGGCCCACAGGCACTTCGAGAATGCGGCCGGTGCAGCGGCAAGACTGGCCCTCGGCCAGGTTCTTGTAGTCGCCGAGAATAACCGCGCCTACCGAGTCACGCTCGAGGTTCAGCGCCATCCCGAAGATGCCGCCTTCGAACTCGATCATCTCACCGTACATCACGTCGGTAAGGCCGTAGATACGGATAATACCGTCGGTTACCGAAACAACGGTGCCTTCGTTGCGCGCCTCGGATGACACATCGAGCTGGTCGATGCGCTGTTTGATCATCTCGCTAATTTCTGACGGATTCAGTTGCTGCATGCTCTGTTCCTCAATCCTACAAATTCATTGCCGCGGCCAGCTTGTTCAGCCTGCCGCGTACCGAACCATCGATCACCAGATCGCCGGCCCTGATCAACACACCACCCAACAGATCGGGGTCTGTTGTGGTGTGCACGTTTATTTTCCGCTCCAGACGCGTACTCAGGGCGGAGGCCAGCTTGTCGGTCATGTCGTCCGCCAGATCAAACGCGGAAACAACCTCTACATCCACTGACTTTTCGAAATTCGCCTTGTAGCCGGCAAACAGCGCGGTGATCTGTGGCAACAGAAGCAGGCGCCGGTTCTGCGCCAGCACTCCCAGGAATTTGCGCACGGCATCGCCAAGCTGCTCACCGCAGACATCGGCCAGCGCGCTGGCAAGTTGCGGCCCGTCTTTTTCCGGGTTGCGCAACAGCGCCTGCATACGGCTGTCGCGACTGACGGCTGCAGCCAGTTGCAGCTGCGGCAACCACTCGGCCAGGCTCTGGCTGTCACGAGCGTACTCGAATGCCGCCTTCGCGTAGGGGCGGGCCAGCGTGGTCAGTTCGGCCATAACGTCCTCACCATCAAAGCTCTGCAGCCAGTTTGTTGACCAGGTCCGCGTGCGCGTCCTGATCAATCGTTGCGCCGAGCACTTTCTCGGCACCCGCCAGAGACAACACGGCAACCTGCGAACGCAGTGCCTCGCGGGCACGGTTCGTTTCCTGCTCGATCTCCGAGCGCGCAGCAGTTTTCACCCGCTCCGCTTCCGTTACCGCCGCTGTTTTGGCTTCTTCCACAATCTGGCTGGCGCGCTTGTTGGCGGAGTCGACAATACCGGCCGCCTCATGCTTGGCTTCCTTCAAACGCTCCAGCGCTTTTTCCTGCGCCAGTTCCAGATCGTGGCTGGCACGATCGGCGGCTGCCAGGCCGTCCGCGATTTTCTTTTCGCGCTCCTGCATGGCCGCAATGATGGGCGGCCAGACAAACTTCATGCAGAACCAGACGAAGCCGAAGAAGGCGATGACCTGTCCGATAAGCGTAAGGTTGATATTCACGCCATACTCCTCACAGATATGGTGGGGCAGCCAGTACAGCCACCCCGCTCACGGTTGCGTTGTTGGTCGTGCTCAAGCCATTCCAGGGGCAACAACGAAGATCAGGTACATAGCCAGACCTACACCGATAATCGGAATCGCGTCCACCAGGCCCGCGCCCAGGAAGAAGGTGACCTGCAGCTTGGGAGCCAGCTCAGGCTGACGTGCAGAACCTTCGATAAGCTTGCCGCCCAGCATGCCGATACCGATAGCCGCACCCAGACCACCGAGGCTGATCATAATTGCAGCAGCAATAAGAACTAATTCCATGATTTTCTCCTAGCGTTAATAACCAAAGTTAAAGGTGAATCAGTGGTCTTCGTGGGCCATGCTGAGATACACAATCGTCAGCACCATGAAGATGAAAGCCTGCAGGGTGATTACCAGAATATGGAAAATCGCCCAACCGATCTGCAGGATACCTGCCGGCGCCATCCAGGCCACACCGGCGCTGAACAGGGCTGCAATCAGGATAAAAATCATTTCGCCCGCATACATGTTGCCAAACAGACGCAGTGCGAGAGAGAAAGGCTTTGCCAGCAGGCCGACAATCTCCATGAACAGGTTCACGGGAATGAACAGCGGGTGATTGAACGGATTCATTGCCAGTTCCCGGGCAAACCCGAAACCCTTGACCTTAATCGAGTAATAAAGGATGAGAATCAACACCCCGATGGCCATACCAAAGGTGATATTCGGGTCGGTGGAGGGCACGATCTTGTGGTATTCCACACCGAGCAACATCATCAACTCCGGCACAATATCCACTGGCACGAGGTCCATCAGGTTCATCAGGAAAATCCAGACGAAGATGGTCAGGGACAGCGGTGCAATAAGCGGGTTGCGACCGTGAAACGTATCGCGCACGGTGTTATCGACAAACTGGACGATCATTTCGACGGCGCTGCCCAGGCCGCTGGGCACACCGGAAGAGGCTTTTTTCGCGACACTGTAGAAAAGCCAGCTGAACACGATACCGAGCCCGATCGACCACGCCATGGAATCCACGTGAATCGCCGTGAAACCCATATCGGCCGCTTCAGCGCCGCCGTGCGCCATCACCCACGCACCACCATCACCGATGATGGAGCCGTCGTAGCGCTCATAACCAGCAGGCAGCTTGCCATAGGTCAGGTTGGTCAGGTGGTGGACAATGTACTCTGAAACCGTCTGGTTCTCGCCTGCCATCGATCACAACTCTTGTTTCGGTGTTTCGGTTTGTTTCTGCTCGCGGGACATCAGCATCCGCCAGCTTCCTATCGTTTGCACTACCAACATCACGCCGTATCCGGCGAACACTGCCCCCGGCTCAATCGGCCGCAGCAAAGCGAATACCGCGGCAAAACCCGCCGCGCTCAAGAGGAACTTGCCGGCTTCGCCGCTCAGCGCAGAGCGCGCGATTTCCGCTGCCGGTCGCACGCCGCGCGCGCGAAACAGCTTAAGGGCAAACCACACCTGCGGCACTACCGCCACCACACCGCCGCACATCCATGACAGTGCTGTCGTTTCATCAAGCGCCAGCCAGACCAGCAGGCATGAAGGAACGAGCGTGGCCAACTGCATCAGGGCTATGCGATGGACGCCTGCCACACGATTGTTCCTCGTTTTGGGCGCCCGCATTATAGGGGCATTGAGTGGCAGGTTCAACCGAATCACCGCCTTGGCGGCACGAAATATCGCTGACGTTGGCAGCATGTTGGCGCCAGTTTGCCCCGTTTTGCCGCGATTGGATGATCACACACCCTATCTGGTAGTTCCCGCACAGCGAGCCACTACATACTGTGGTAAAGAGGACGGGCGCTAGCGAATATGGCTCAGTATACCGTCCAGCTCATCCAGGCTGTTGTAGGTCAGCACAAGCTTGCCCTTGCCTTTCGCGCCGTGCTGGATCTGCACCCGAGCACCGATCTTTTGGGACAGGTCATCCTGCAGCTGGCGGATGTTCGGGTCCATACGTGGTGGCTCTTCGGTCGGCTGGTCCTGTCGCGCCAGTAGCCCGCGCACCAGGGCTTCGGTTTGTCGCACTGAGAGGCCTTTGCCCACCACGGTTCTGGCAGCCTGCGATTGCGCCGTACCCTCGATGCCGAGCAGCGCACGGGCGTGGCCCATTTCCAGGTCACCGCGCTCCAGCAACAGGCGCACATCACTCTGCAGCGACATCAGGCGCAGCAAGTTGGTCACGGTGGAGCGCGATTTACCCACCGCATCAGCCACTTCCTGCTGCGTCAGCTGGAACTCCTGCTGCAGGCGCTGCAGCGCGATCGCCTCTTCGATCGGGTTGAGGTCTTCGCGCTGGATGTTCTCGATCAGCGCCATGGCGATTGCCGCTTCATCGCTGACATCGCGAACGACTGCCGGTACGTGGTCGAGGCCAGCCAGCTGTGCGGCCCGCCAACGGCGTTCTCCAGCAATGATTTCGTACTTGCGCTCTCCAACGGGGCGCACCACGATGGGCTGCATGATGCCCTGGGCGCGAATGCTGTCAGCCAGTTCCTGCAGGGATTCGGGGTCAATATCGCGCCGCGGCTGGTATTTCCCGCGCTGTATCAGGTCCACGGGCAGGTCTTTCAGCACCTGTTGCGGCGTATCACCATCGGCGGCCGACACTTCCCCTTCAGGCAGTTCGCGAGGCTGGGTACCGGCACCGAGCAGCGCATCCAGCCCGCGCCCCAATCCCCGTTTTCTGGCTGACATCGTCTGCTCTCCTATACCTTGGTCGCGGCACTGCCGGAGGCGATGCTGCGCTTCTCTTCGCGGCGAATGAGCTCGCCCGCCAGGGCCATGTAGGCACGCGAGCCGCGCGAGTGGCGGTCGTAATACATTACCGGCAGACCGTGACTCGGCGCCTCGGCCAGACGTACGTTGCGCGGAATCACCGTGCGGTAGACCGCCTCACCAAAATGCTCGTGCAACTGGTTTGACACCTGGTTGGTCAAGCTGTTGCGGGGGTCGTACAGCGTGCGCAGGATACCTTCGATCTGCAGCGACGGGTTCACCGACTCCGCCACGCGGCGAATAGTATTGACCAATGCCGAGAGACCCTCCAAGGCATAGTACTCACACTGCATGGCGATCACGACGCCATCCGCCGCAACCAGGCCGTTGAGGGTGAGCATATTCAGGGACGGAGGGCAGTCGATAAGGATGTAATCGTAAGCTGACGCCACTTCACGCAGTGCGGTATTCAGGCGCCGCTCGCGTTGCTCCACCCCCATCAGCTCCACTTCGGCCGCCGTGAGGTCGTCATTGGATGGCAACACATCAAAGCCACCTTCGGGTACGCGCCGGGTGATCAGATTCACCGGGGCACGGTGCACCAACACATCGTAGATACTGCGCTCTACAGCGTGCTTGTCGATACCACTGCCCATCGTGGCGTTGCCCTGCGGGTCGAGATCCACCAGCAACAGGCGTTTTTTCATTGCGGCAAGGGATGCGGCCAAATTGACAGAGGTGGTGGTTTTCCCCACCCCGCCCTTCTGGTTTGCAATTGCAAGAACTCGTGCCAAGGCCCACTCCCCGTTTAGTCGGCTATTACCGGTGCAGATTGTCGATTGACGGCAACAGGGCAAGTTCTACCAAGTGGCGTTGCTCGTCAAGCCCCGGCACCGACAGGGGCCGAATATGGCGTACGGCGCAGTGGCGCTCGATCGACACCAGTTCATCATCGGGGCGCGCGCCCTTCATGGCAAGCAAAACCCCGCCCGGGCACAGTAAATGTCGGGTTCCGGCCAGCATATCGGAGAGTGACGCAAACGCCCGGGAGAGCACCACATCATAGCAGCAGTCTGGCGAAAAGCTTTCCACCCGCGCGTGGTGCACGGTGACGTTCTCCAGACCGAGAGCGGTTTTGGCCTGAAACAGGAAACGGGTTTTCTTGCCATTGCTGTCCAGCAAGTCGAACGCACGCTGGGGAAACAGAATCGCCAGGGGTATACCGGGTAATCCGGCACCGGTACCGACATCAATGCAGCGATCTCCCGTTAGCCAGGGTGCCACCGCCAGGCTGTCGAGCAGGTGCCGCGTGACCATGGCGGCGGGATCGCGTATCGCCGTCAGGTTGTAGGCGGCATTCCACTTCTTCAGCAGTGCAAGATAATCCAGCAGCAATTGCTGCTGCGCGGAGTTGGCTGCAACACCCAGGCTGTCGAGCCCCGAGGTCAGCTGGCGCGCGAGTGCAGCGTCCAAGTCAGGCGCTTATGCGGTCGCTGCTGCGCTCGAGGGCGCCGCGCTTCTTCAGATAAATCAGCAGCAGCGACACAGCAGCGGGGGTCACTCCCGGAATTCTGCCAGCGCGGGCAAGGGTTTCGGGACGAGCCTCGGTGAGCTTCTGGCGCACCTCGTGCGACAGGCCATCCACCGCCTGGTAATCCAGGGATGCGGGCAACGGCGTTTCCTCGTAGCGGCGCAAGCGTGCAATCTCGTCCTGCTGACGGTCGATATAACCGGCATATTTGGCCTGGATTTCCACCTGCTCAGAGGCCTGCTCATCTTCCAGTGCCTGCCCTTTGAGGCCGGCGACATCGGCGTAACCGATACCTGGGCGCTTGAGCAGATCCGCGAGGCTGTATTCCCGCGACAGCGGCGCCTTCAGTTTGGGCGCGAGCGCTGCCGCTTCCATCGTGCCCGGATGCAGCCAGGTGGTCGCCAGGCGCTGGGTTTCGCTGGCAATGGCATCGCGCTTGCGTGCGAAGCGTGCCCAGCGCTGGTCATCCACCAGGCCCATGCTGCGCGCTGTTTCCGTCAGGCGCAGGTCGGCGTTGTCTTCGCGCAACAGCAGACGGTATTCGGCGCGGGAGGTAAACATGCGGTAGGGCTCGAGTGTACCCATGGTGATGAGGTCGTCCACCAGTACGCCGATGTAGGCTTCATCGCGCCGCGGGCACCACGGCGCCTTGCCCTGCACGGCCAGCGCGGCATTCAGGCCGGCCAGCAGGCCCTGGGCCGCGGCCTCCTCGTAGCCGGTTGTGCCGTTGATCTGGCCCGCAAAAAAGAGACCCGGGAGCGCCCTGGTTTCCAGTGAATAGCTGAGGTCACGCGGGTCGAAGTAGTCGTACTCGATGGCATAACCGGGCCGTGTGATGTGCGCATTCTCGAAGCCCTGAATGGAACGTACCAGCGCCAGCTGTACATCGAAAGGCAGGCTGGTGGAAATGCCATTGGGATAGAGCTCGCTGGTGGTCAGGCCTTCAGGCTCGATAAAGACCTGATGCGAGGCTTTATCGGCAAACCGGTGAATCTTGTCTTCGATGCTCGGGCAGTAGCGTGGCCCCACGCCCTCAATCACGCCGGAGTACATGGGCGAACGGTCCAGGCCACCGCGGATGATGTCGTGGGTTTGCTCGTTGGTGTGTGTGATCCAGCAGCAGCGCTGCTCCGGCCGCTCACTGACACTGCCCAGGAACGACATGGCGGGCGCATCGCTATCGCCCCACTGTTCTTCAAGTGAGCTGAAATCCACGCTGCGCGCATCAATGCGCGGCGGTGTCCCGGTTTTCAGGCGATCGACGCGAAAGGGCATTTCGCGCAGACGCTGGGCCAGGGCAATGGAGGGCGGGTCACCTGCCCGGCCGCCAGAGCTGTTCTGCAGCCCGATGTGGATTTTTCCGCCAAGGAATGTGCCGGTGGTCAGCACCACGGTGGGCGCACGAAAAATCAGGCCCATCTGGGTTATCGCGCCGGCGACGCGGCCGTGCTCTACCAGCAGGTCATCCACGGGTTGCTGAAAAATCCACAGTCCGGGCTGGGCTTCAATGATCTCGCGAATGGCGTTGCGGTACAGCACACGGTCGGCCTGGGCGCGTGTTGCCCGTACGGCGGGCCCCTTGCGCGCGTTCAACACGCGAAACTGGATGCCGGCGCGGTCCGTCGCGCGCGCCATGGCGCCACCCAGAGCATCCACTTCCCGCACCAGATGGCTTTTGCCAATGCCACCGATCGCAGGGTTACAGGACATTTGCCCCAACGTATCCACACTGTGGGTCAACAGCAGGGTGCGACACCCCATGCGCGCGGCGGCCAGGCAGGCTTCGGTGCCAGCGTGGCCGCCACCGATCACAATCACATCAAAGTTCTGCTGGTATTCCACGCCTGTGCGCCTCCTGGCCCGGCACCTCGTCACCGGGCCGGCGATTATACGTGCGGGAACCCTGTTGTTCAAAAGATGTTCTGTGTTTTTGTTTGGGACGTTTGAATGCTTTCGCGATTGAAAATGATGTTTATAAATAATTAAGTAAATAGGTATTGAGAATGAAAGAATAGAACTGATGTTGTTATTGTATAGGGCGAGCGTTTCTGTGTGTAACGCCAATTAATACCTATTTTTCATTCACTTACCGCAATGAAAAGCACCGTGGTAACCTCTGTTTCTGGCGTGCTGTCACTGTGCACGGGCTGGGGACCAAACAACCCGGTATGCGTCAATGTAACTGTACACAGGGTGTTGTCCCCAGCTCATGCCCGTTGTCTACCGCAGGTTATCAACAGGGTTATACCCTCAACGTCCTCTATGCTGCAATGCTCTGTATAAGTTGTGTACAGCGTGTGCGGTGGCGTGTACAGCTACAGGGAATGGCGCCGGGCTCACTTGCCAATACAGAAGCTGGAAAAAATCTCTCCCAGCAATGCATCACTGGTCATCCTGCCGGTGATATCACCCAGGGCGTCGTGGCACTGGCGCAGATCCTCAGCGAGTAGTTCGCCGGCGCCCGCCTCCACCAATTGAAGCCGGCCGTTTTCCAGATGATTGGCGGCCTCCTGCAACGCCTGTAGATGCCGGCGCCGCGCGCTGAAGGCATCTCCCGACGCGCCGGTGTAGCCGATACATTGCTTCAGGTGGTCACGCAGCAGGTCGATGCCGGCGCCGGAGCGCGCGCACAGCTGCAGAGTGACGTCATCACCGGAGCCGGTGACCGCGGGCAGCTTCCCGGCGAGGTCGCATTTGTTGTGGATACGTGTGATGGGTACCGACGTCTGTGGAAAACCGGGCCAGAGATCATCCGGCAGTGGACTCGGGTCGGTCATATCGATGACGAGGAGTATGCGATCGGCGCTGGCGATTTCCCGCTGGGCACGGCGAATTCCCTCCTGTTCAACCGCATCCTCGCTGGCCCTAAGCCCCGCGGTATCGACAATATGCAGCGGCATGCCGTCGATCTGGATATGCTCGCGCAAGATATCCCGGGTGGTGCCGGCAATGGCGGTGACAATGGCGCTGTCCTGGCCGGCGAGCGCGTTCAGCAGGCTCGATTTTCCCGCATTGGGTTTTCCTGCTATCACCACCTTCATGCCTTCGCGCAGCAGGCTCCCCTGTTGTGCCGAGGTCATGACCGCTGCCAGCTGTTGTTGCAACGCTCGCAGTGAGTCGGCGACGTGTCCATCGGCGAGAAAGTCGATTTCTTCCTCCGGGAAATCGATGGCGGCTTCCACGTAAATGCGCAGCCGTGTTACCTCCGCTACCAGGTGATCAATTTCCGCTGAGAATGCCCCCTGCAGAGAGCGGTGTGCGTTGCGTGCAGCCTGTTCGGTGGTGCTGTTGATGAGGTCCGCGATGGCCTCGGCCTGGGCAAGGTCCAGCTTGTCGTTGAGGTAGGCGCGCTCGGAAAATTCACCGGCTCGTGCCTGCCGGGCCCCGGCAGCGAGACAGGCAGCGACAATGAGGTCGAGCACCATCGGGCCGCCGTGCCCCTGCAGTTCCACGACATCTTCGCCGGTGAAGGAATGAGGCGCAGGGAAATAGAGGGCGATACCGCTGTCGAGAGGCTCGCCCTGTGAATCCCTGAAGACACTGAAATGCGCGTGCCGTGGCGTTAGCGGTTTGCCGGTAATACGCTCGGCGATAACGGCGGCTGCGGGGCCCGAGAGGCGCACGATGCCGATGCCGCCGCGACCGGCAGCTGTGGCGATGGCGGCGATGGTTTCCGAATTGTCGTGCTCGATGGTCACAGCGGCAGTATACGCCAGCCGTGCAGCGCCCCGCAGGGGGCGATACTAGGCCTTGGCTTTGGCGTCCGACTTTTCAATTTGCCGGGTAATAACATACTGCTGGGCCATTGAGAGCAGGTTGTTGACCACCCAGTACAGCACCAGGCCTGCCGGAAACCACAGGAAGAAGAAGGTAAAGATGACCGGCAGCCACTGCATGATTTTCGCCTGCATGGGATCCGGCGGTGGCGGGTTAAGCTTTTGCATGAACCACATGCTGGCGCCCATCAACAGGGGCAGTACGAAGTAGGGGTCCATCACCGAGAGGTCTTCGATCCACAGGAAGAACGGTGAGTGGCGCAGTTCAACACTCTCCATCAGCACCCAGTACAGTGAGATGAACACCGGCATTTGCACCAGTACCGGCAGGCAGCCCCCCATCGGGTTGATCTTCTCCTTGCGGTACAGCTCCATCATGGCCTGGCTCTGCTTGGCCTTGTCGTCAGCGTGTTGCTCGCGAATGTCCTGCATTTTTGGCGCAACGCGACGCATGTTGGCCATGGAGCGATAGCTGGTGGCGGACAACTTGAAGAACACGGTTTTGATCAGCACCGTAAGCAGGATAATGGCGACACCCCAGTTGCCCACAAAGCTGTGTATCTTGATCAGCAGCCAGAACAGTGGCTGCGCAATCCACCACAGCCACCCGTAGTCGACGCTCAGGTCCAGGTAGGGGGAAATTTCCGCCAGCCGGTACTGGTCTTTCGGGCCCGCGTAGAAACCTGCGCTTACGGCACCCTGCTCACCCGAATCAACGACCAGCGCGGGGCTGGTGAAGCCGGCGATGTTGAAGCCGGAAGCGGTGACACGGGTGCTGTAGGTGTGACTCTGGTCCGCTGCGGGAATCCATGCGCTGAGGAAGTAGTGCTGGATCATGGCTATCCAGCCGCCGGGTAGTTGCTCGCGGAACGGCTCTTCCTGCATGTCCTTGAAGGTGAATTTGGTGAAGCGCTCATCCGGCTGGGTAATGGCAGCGCCCAGAAAGGGCTGCAGGCCCATGCCGCTGGAATCAACAGTAGACGGCTTGCTGCTATCGCGCTTGATCTGGCCGAACAGGTTGCCCTGCCAGCGCTCGCCAGTCTGGTTGTCGACAATATAGCTGACGGTCATCAAATAATCGCCGCGACGCAGGGTGAAGCGCTTGGTTATGGATAGCCCCTGCGTGTTCTGCCACATCAGGTCGACCTGAAGTTCGTCGGCGCCGGGTTCCAGTTCGTAGCGTGATTGTGTGGCTGTGAAGTGCGCACGCGATTCGCTGTCGATACCGTTGGGCCCGATCAGGCCGCTTTGTGCGACATAAATACGGCGTTCGTTCTGTTCCAGCAGCACGAAGGGCTGATCAGGTGCGTCGATGTCTTCCAGGTGCTCCGGCAGGGCGAGTTCCACGATGTCCCCCCCCTGTAGATCGATGGCGACCTGCAGGACGTCTGTATGCACGGTAATAATGTCGCTGCCGGTGCCACTCTCGGCCACCATGGGTGCTGCGGCTTGCTGGTCGGCAATGGCTTCAGGCGCTTGCGGCAGGTCCTCGTCGCCAGTGCCCGGCGGCGTGACTGCAGGTGCGAGTGGCAGCTCACTGTTCGCTGCGGGCAGCCCACCCGGTTCGCTGCTGATCAGGCGGCTGGCAGTCGGCTGCGCTGCGATGGTTTTGGCATCCTTGAACGCGACCCACTCGGTCAGCAGCATGAACGAAAGTAGCGCGATGGCGCCGATCAGCAGAGTACGTTGGAAATCCATAGCGGGTATCAGCTTTGTCAGTGAGTGTGCTTGCAGGGCGGCACCGGGTCGGCGCCCCCCTCATGCCAGGGGTGGCATTTGCCAAGCCGTCGCAGTGTGAGGCAGGAGCCCCGCACCACGCCGTGCAATTCGATGGCTTCCTGAGCGTAGTGCGAGCAGCTCGGATAGAATCGGCAGTGATTGCCCAGAAATGGGCTGATGGCATACCGGTACAGGGAAATCAGGGCAATAAAAAGACGACGCATCAGTGGTCTCGCGCCCGTGGGGCGGTGGCGGTGTGTCGTGACAGCTTTTGCCATTGTGCTTCCAGCGTGGCGAACAGTGAAGCGTTGTCGAGATCGTCCAGGCCGCGGCGCGCCAGGAAGACGATATCAAGAGGTTGGGCTGTAGCGGGCAGGTGCCTGAACGATTCCCGTACAACGCGTTTGATGCGATTGCGTTGCACAGCCTTGCGCACGTTCTTCTTGGCAATCACCAACCCCAGCCGGCTCTTTGCTCCGTCCGCGGGACGCGCCAATAGTAGCAGGTTTCGATGAGAAGCTTTCACTGTGGCTCCATCGAAAACGGCCCGATAATGGGCCGCATTCAACAGGCGCCGGCATTTGCCGAAAGCCGCAGGTGTCGGTTCGCTCTCAGCGGCTGCGCCCACAAAGGCTCTCCGGCATCAGGCAGACAGGCGCTTGCGGCCTTTCGCACGACGGCGGCTGAGTACCAGGCGGCCGTTCTTGGTGGCCATGCGGGAGCGGAAGCCGTGGGTACGCTTGCGCTTCAGGACGCTGGGCTGAAATGTTCTCTTCATGACTCTGTTCCAGTAGGAAGTAATAAATAGAAGGCTGATTCTCCGCCTGCCCCGTGATTGGTGCTGCACGGGAAGCACGGTGGAGTACCGGGCCGCAAAAAGGTTGGGTATTCTAGAGAAAGGGCGCCCTGAATTCAATGTTCACCTGCAGCTTTATTTTTATGCCTGTTAACCGCTGTGATGCGGTCCCCAGAGCGAGGTGTGAAAGCCAGTGGTGGCGGGCTTCGCCGCAAACAGCGCACACCTTGCCCCAAAGATATACACAAGTTATACACAGATCATGTGTTCACATTGATCTTTCATAAACGGTGCCTAAAAAATAGGCATATATTTATTAACTATATGAATTTTAAGAATAAATGAGTTTGAAAAAAAAGTCGTTGAGGTGTGGATAACTCACCCTTGGGGGAGTATTATCTCGACATCGGGATCGAAAAGCCCGAAGTGTCACTAACGCGCGGATACACGCCGCGCGATCTGCGAGTAAGTTGTTGTGGAGGTCAGTTAAGGGCCTTCAAAGGGGAGTATTTTGCCAGACGTCATATGGCAGCAGTGTATCAATCGTCTGCAGGACGAGTTGCCAAGCCAGCAGTTCAACACCTGGATTCGCCCGCTGCAAAGCAGCCAGGATGGTCAACAACTAACACTGTTTGCGCCTAACCGATTCATCAAGGATTTTGTCAGCGACAAGTTTGCGCCGCGGATCAGGGAGCTGTTGCAACAGATCGCGCCTGCCGAGGTGCCCCGGTTGGCGCTGGAAATCGGCCAGGGTCGGGATCTCGAACAGCCTCGCGCGGTGCAGGCAGCGCGCAGCGTCGTCGACAGTGGTAATGCTTTTGTGGCGCCGGCAGTATCCGGCTATGCGGTGAGTGGTGGTGCCACCGCGCTGCGCAGTGTAGCGGCGCCGAGAATGCAGGCGGTTGCGCCACCTTCACCGCGACAGGAGTTTGGTCTGGCGGCGCCTGCCCTGCGCGGTCGGTCGGTCCCGGATGATACACAGCAGCAGAACCTGGTAGACACTTATACCTTCGACAATTTTGTGGAAGGCAAATCCAACCAGCTTGCTCTGGCGGCGGCGCGCCAGGTGGCTGAAAACCCGGGTGAGGCCTATAACCCCCTGTTCCTTTACGGAGGGGTGGGCCTGGGTAAAACCCACCTGATGCATGCGGTCGGTAATGCATTGAAGCACCAGAACCCCGAGGCCAAGGTGGTGTACCTGCATTCCGAGCGTTTCGTAGCGGACATGGTGAAGGCACTGCAACTGAATGCGATCAGCGACTTCAAGCGCTATTACCGCTCGGTTGATGCCCTGCTGATCGACGATATCCAGTTCTTTGCCAAGAAGGATCGCTCCCAGGAAGAGTTCTTCCACACCTTCAATGCCCTGCTTGAGGGGGGTCAGCAGATGATCCTCACCTGCGACCGGTACCCCAAGGAAATAGATGGCCTTGAAGAGCGCCTGAAGTCGCGGTTTGGTTGGGGGCTCACCGTGGCTGTCGAGCCACCCGAGCTGGAAACCCGCGTCGCGATTCTCATGAACAAGGCTGCCCAGTCGCGTATTACCCTGCCCCCGGATGCCGCCTTCTTCATCGCCCAGCGTATTCGTTCCAACGTGAGAGAACTCGAGGGCGCGCTTAAAAGAGTGATAGCGAGCGCTAACTTCACCGGTAGGCCAGTCGATGTTGACCTGGTCAAGGAGAGCCTCAAGGATTTGCTCGCACTGCAGGACAAGCAGGTCAGCCTGGATAACATCCAGCGCACGGTCGCCGAGTATTACAAAATCAAGGTCGCCGACCTCATGTCGCGGCGTCGCAGCCGCTCGGTGGCGCGGCCACGGCAGGTGGCTATGGCGCTGGCCAAGGAATTGACCAACCACAGCCTGCCGGAAATCGGCGATAGTTTTGGTGGCAGAGACCACACGACAGTATTGCACGCATGCCGTAAAATAAAGGAACTTCGCGAAACCAACTCTGATATTCGGGAAGATTACAAAAACTTGCTGCGCTCACTCACGACGTAGGCGCGTACGGAAGGAACCTGGATTTATGAAGTTCTCGATTTCACGGGATGCATTGCTCAAGCCCCTTAATCTGGTAGCCGGTGTGGTTGAGCGGAGGCAGACGCTGCCGATTCTGTCCAACGTGTTGATGGTGTTGGAAGGTGACCAGTTGTCACTCACAGGGACCGATCTGGAAGTTGAATTGGTGGGGCGCGTAGCACTGCCGTCTCCGGTTTCTGCGCCAGGCGAAGTGACCGTGCCCGCCCGCAAGTTGGTGGATATCTGCAAGTCGCTGCCGGAAGGCAGCGAGATACAATTTACCGTTGAAGACGGCAAAGTCACCGTGCGCTCCGGGCGCAGCCGCTTCACCTTGTCCACGCTACCCGCCAGGGAGTTTCCCGCCGTCGAAGAAGGTGTGGGTACGCACCGGTTTACCGTCAAGCAGGGTCAACTGCGGCGTTTGATTGACCGCACCGCGTTCGCGATGGCACAGCAGGATGTGCGCTATTACCTGAACGGGATGCTGCTGGAGCTCAAGACCGGTCGCTTGCGCGTGGTCGCCACCGACGGGCACCGGCTGGCAATGTGTACGCTGCCCTCCCCCGTTCCGGTGGACGAGGACACCCAGGTCATTCTGCCGCGTAAGGGCGTACTTGAACTGTCGCGTCTGCTCCTCGAAGAGGATCAGGACATCGCGGTCGTGCTGGGCAGCAATCACCTGCGAGCCACCACCGACGGCTTCACCTTCACATCAAAGCTGGTCGACGGTAAGTTCCCCGACTACGAGCGCGTACTGCCCCGCGCGGCCGACAAGATCGTATTGGGTTCGCGCCTGGAGCTACGGCAGGCGTTCACCCGCACCGCGATTCTCTCCAACGAGAAGTACCGTGGCGTGCGCTTGAAGGTCGCACCAGAGGTCATCGAAATCGTCGCCAACAACCCTGAGCAGGAACAGGCGGAGGAACAGGTATCGGTTGATTACCAGGGTGACTCCGTGGAGATCGGTTTCAACGTCAGCTACCTGCTGGATGTGCTTGGTGTGCTGAGTGGCGAACAGGTCAAACTCTCGCTTTCTGACCCGAACAGCAGCGCGCTGTTGGAAGAATCGGAAGACGGCGACTCGCTCTACGTCGTTATGCCCATGCGGCTGTAAAAAGCGTTTTTGTTAACCCAACTGCAGATCCACCATATTCGAAATCTGTCCCAGGTCGCGCTCCGCGAGCTGGGACAGGTCAATATATTCTTCGGTCCCAACGGTAGCGGCAAAACGAGTATCCTTGAGTCCGTGCACATGCTGGGCATGTCGCGCAGCTTTCGCACCGGCACACCACGCACTCTGGTTGCTCACGGCGAGCAGCGTTGTACGGTGTATGGGGTTACCGAGTTTTCCACGGCGGGTCAGCGCGCGGCGGTTGCCGTGCAGCGCGATGTCAGCGGTGAGTTGCAGATCAAACTGGCGGGTGAAAAAGTGCGGTCGGTCGCGGAGCTGGTTGCCCATTTACCCCTCCAGGTGTTGAATGCCGCGTCCTTTGACTTGCTCACGGGTAGCCCTGCCGCGCGTCGCCAGTTTCTGAACTGGGGTGTGTTCCACGTGGAACAACGCTTTTTCTCTGAATGGCAGCGATTCCAGCGGTGCGTAAAACAGCGCAACAAGCTCCTGCGGCGTGGTAAACTGGAGCAATCTGAGTTGTCGGTATGGACCCGTGAGTTGGCCACCTCTGGTGAACAGATTCACGCGTTCAGACAGGCTTACTTTGAGGCACTCGCGCCGCGGTTTCGGGGGATCATGTCCGAACTGTCGCCGGCGCTCGAGGGCCTGGAACTGCGTTATCGCAAGGGTTGGGACAAGTCGCTCGCGTATTCGGCGGCCCTCGCTGCCAGTGAGATCGCGGACCGGGAACAAGGGTACACGCATGTGGGCCCCCAGCGTGCTGACCTTCGTGTTACGGTGTCAGGATATTCAGCGGCGGAAACCTTGTCGCGGGGCCAGCAAAAGCTGGTGGTGTGCGGCCTCAAGCTGGCTCAGGGGCAAATTATGTCCGAGGCACAGCCACGGGAATGCGTGTACCTCGTGGATGATTTGCCGTCGGAGCTGGACGCACAGCATTGCAGACAGGTCTGCGAGGCGCTTACGGCGCTGCAGGCACAGGTGTTTATCACCTGTGTAGACGCCGCCGATCTCGCAGGCATGTGGCCTGATGGCGTAAAGCCCCTGATGTTCCACGTGGAACAGGGCGCCGTTTCGCAGCAGTCTGTTGCTGCGGGTTAGATCGAAAGCTCCGCTCCCGGGCGGGGCACGGGCGGTTTGGGTTTCGTGAGGTCGCGCAGGGCTGGACTTACAGGTTCAAAGCGGCGCGCTACGGGATCCGGCGTCGAATTTATAAGCCGAATGTGCACTGGCGCGTCGGTAGCAGAGAGAAGAGAGTTATCCAATGACTGACAATGAGCACCACTACGATTCCTCCAGTATCAAGGTCCTGAAGGGCCTTGATGCGGTCCGCAAGCGTCCGGGCATGTATATCGGCGACACGGACGACGGCACCGGCCTGCACCACATGGTCTTTGAACTCGTGGATAACTCTATCGATGAGGCCCTGGCAGGCCACTGCAGCCGCGTGGATATCGTGATTCATCCGGATGAGTCGGTCACCGTGAGTGACGATGGCCGTGGTATTCCAACCGAGATGCACGAGGAAGGTGTCTCCGCGGCGGAAGTGATCATGACCGTGCTGCACGCGGGCGGCAAGTTCGACGACAACACCTACAAGGTCTCTGGGGGCCTGCACGGGGTGGGTGTGTCCGTGGTGAATGCCCTGTCTCGGGAGCTGGTGCTGACCATTCGCCGCGAGGGTAAGCGCTATGAACAGATCTACCACCACGGCGTGCCCCAGGCACCGCTGGCGGTTATCGGGGATACAGAAGGTACGGGGACATCGGTACGTTTTCACCCCTCCCCCGACACCTTTACCAACATTCTCTTCCACTTCGACCAGTTGGCTAAACGCCTGCGCGAACTGGCGTTCCTCAACTCCGGCGTCAATATTCGCCTGAAGGATGAGCGCTCGGGCCGCGAGGAAAACTACCAGTATGACGGGGGCCTGCGCGCCTTTGTCGACTACCTGAACAACAACAAGACCGCGGTGAACAAACCCTTCCACTTCCAGGTGGACCTGGAGGACGGGATTGGTGTTGAGGTGGCGCTGCAGTGGAATGATGCGTTTGCAGAGAATATTTTCTGCTACACCAACAATATCCCCCAGCGCGACGGCGGCACCCACCTGGCGGGCTTCCGCGCCGCGCTCACCCGCAGCCTGAACAGCTATATCGAACGCGAGGGCATGGCGAAGAAGGCCAAGGTGTCTACAACCGGCGACGACGCCAGGGAAGGCCTGACCGCGATCATCTCGGTGAAGGTGCCGGACCCCAAATTTTCCTCGCAAACCAAGGACAAACTGGTGTCTTCCGAGGTGAAAACAGCCGTTGAGCAGGCGATGAACACCTACTTCAATGACTACCTTTTGGAAAATCCCGGTGAAGCCCGTGCCGTTGTCGGCAAGATGCTCGATGCGGCTCGCGCGCGGGAAGCGGCGCGCAAGGCTCGCGAGATGACGCGGCGCAAGGGTGCCCTGGATATTGCCGGCCTGCCGGGCAAGCTCGCTGACTGTCAGGAGAAGGACCCGGCGCTGTCGGAAATTTATCTGGTTGAGGGTGACTCGGCCGGTGGCTCTGCCAAGCAGGGCCGCAACCGCAAATTCCAGGCGATTCTTCCCCTCAAGGGCAAGATCCTCAATGTCGAGAAGGCCCGGTTTGACAAGATGCTGGGTTCAGCCGAAGTCGGCACGATTGTGACGGCCTTGGGCTGTGGTATCGGCAAGGACGAGTTCAATCCGGAAAAGCTGCGTTACCACAGCATCATCATCATGACCGATGCGGACGTTGATGGCTCGCACATCCGCACCCTGCTGCTGACCTTCTTCTTCCGCCAGATGCGCGAACTCATTGAGCGCGGGCATATCTTCATTGCCCAGCCGCCGCTGTACAAGATTTCGCGCGGCAAACAGGGCCAGTACCTGAAAGATGACGAAGCGCTTAACCGCTATCTGACACAGGCTGCTCTGGACGGCGCCGCCATTGTTGTGAACCCCGAGGCGCCGCCCATTACCGGTACGGGCCTGGAAGAGCTGGTGGAGCGGTTCCGCAAGGTCGCGGCCACCATTGACCGCTTGGGCCGCCTGTATGCCCCACCGGTGCTTTGGCAGATGGTCTACGGCGCCAGCCTGACCCTCGACCAAATGCGCGATGAAGCCGCTGTTATCGCCTTTGCGCAAAGTCTAAGTGAGTGCTTACAAACTGTGGCGCCCAAGGGAGCCGTGTATACCGTCAGTGTGCGGCGCGATCAAGAGCGGCAGACCCACTACCCTGTGGTAAAGCTGTTGGCACACGGTGTGGAAACGGAAACCGAGTACCGGCACGAGTTCTTTTCTTCCGGCGAATACCGCAGTCTGGTCGCGCTGGGTGAAACCCTGAACACACTGATCGATGAAGACGGCTACTTCCAGCGCGGCGACAAGACCTTCCCCACCCGCAGTTTTGAGGACGGTCTCACCTGGTTGATGGCGGAAGCGCGCAAGGGCTATAACGTCCAGCGCTACAAAGGCCTGGGTGAAATGAACCCGGAGCAGCTGTGGGAAACGACCATGGACCCGGAAGCGCGTCGCATGCTGCAGGTGACGATCGAGGATGCCATTGCGGCGGACCAGATCTTCACCACACTGATGGGCGACCACGTTGAGCCCCGGCGTGAGTTCATCGAGCAGAATGCGCTGTCGGTGGCTAACCTGGACGTCTAACGGCCCGCTGCGCGGCTGATGGGACCAATACGGGAGCGCCCATGACTGCGACTACAACGCCAATCGAACTTCGCGGTATCGCCATCCGCGCACGGCCCGGCGCACCAATGGCGAGCCTACCCAGCGCCCCTGTCACCTGTCTTGCGGGCGTCCAGGGTGACGCCCGTGGCCGCCCCGGCAAACGGCAGGTCACCGTGCTCAGCCTGGAAAGCTGGGAAACGGCCTGCGCGGAGCTCGGTACCGTGCTCCCCTGGACACAGCGCCGTGCCAACCTCCTGGTAAGCGGTGTGGTGTTCGGACCGGAGTCGGTGGGCCAACTGCTGCACTTTGGCAGCCTGACCCTGGAGATAACTCGCGAGACGGACCCGTGCCGGCGCATGGACGCCGCCTATCAGGGGCTGCAGGCGGCGCTCAGGCCAGACTGGCGAGGGGGCGTGTGCTGTCGGGTGTTGAGTGACGGAGCATTGGAGGTGGGCCAGCAGGGCCAGTTTGCCCCTGCACCCGCACAGGGCAGCCTGCAGCTGACGTGATCATTCCGCCCGGGCTCGATGTTGCGACAACCGTCCTGCTGCTGGGTTGCTCCACCCTGACGTCACTCTTGACCGCAACGCTGGGTGCCGGGGGTGGCGTACTGCTGCTTTTGTTGCTGGCACTGTGGCTACCGCCCGCCATCATCATTCCCGTGCACGGCCTCATCCAGCTCGGCTCCAACGGCGGACGTGCCGCACTCACCTGGCGGCATATCGACTGGCGCCTGCTGCGCGCATTCGCGCCGGGTGTTGCCCTGGGTGTGCTGGCGGGCGCCCTGCTGCTGGTCACCTTGCCCGCCGCGATCTGGCAGCTCACTATTGGCCTGTTCGTGTTGTACCTCTGCTGGGGCCCGCCCCTGCCCCGCGCCGCGCTGGGGGCCACGGGCACTTTTGCCGCCGCCGCCCTCACCAGTTTCGCCAGCCTGTTCGTCGGCGCCACCGGGCCTTTGGTGGCCGCCTTCGTGAAGCAGACCCAGACAGACCGGTACCGCACTGTGGCGACCTTTGGGCTGGCGATGGTGCTGCAACACGCCCCCAAGTTGCTGGTGTTCGGCACCGCCGGTTTTATTTTCCGCGACTGGCTGGGGTTCGCCCTGGCGATGATCGCCGCAGGCTTTGCGGGCACATGGCTGGGGGTGCGCCTGCTGGGCACCGTCAGTGATCGGCGTTTTAGCCGCCTGCTCAATGTTGTGCTGACGGCATTGGCCTTGCGCCTGTTGTGGCAGGCCGCCGAGGCTCTGCTGGTCAGCGGCTCCGGTTTGCCGGTGTAGCTCAGGCCGCCGTGAACAACAGCCGCGTGTGGCCCGCGTCGTCCATGGCGTCAAACACGGGCTTGAGCGGCATACCAATGCACATGTCCTCTGGCGCCACGCCGGTCAGCGCGCTGTTCATGTTGAACCCCTCGCTGAACGTCACGATGGCGAGGTTTTGCGGTTCAGGGCCGGCGAACCCGGGCAGCGTGGGCACCCGTGCGATGGTGAAGGAGCACAGGGTTGCCGCGCCGGATACCGGTGTCCAGGCCAGGTCGTGCGAAGCGCAGTGTGTGCAGTGGCGGCGCGGATAAAAGACCCAGCCGCTGCAACGCTGGCAGCGCGGGATCAGGATGCGTTGCTCGCGCAGGCCATCCCAGAATGGCCGGCTAATGTCGGTGGGCCGGGGGATCATAGCGTTCATCTTCAGGCTCCTGTCAGGATCAATGCACCCTGCTCACTCATCACGCCTCCCGTGCCGGAGACGAAGGCAGTATCGTGTCGGCGCAGTTGGCGCTCACCGGCATCGCCGCGAATCTGGGTGACCGCTTCTATCAGCTGCGACATGCCGCCGGCGGCGCCCGCCTGCCCGAAGGACAGCTGGCCGCCGTGGGTGTTGAGGGGGAAATCGCCGCGCCATGTGAGATCGTGTTCGCGCAGGAATGCCACACCCTCACCTTTGGCGCAGAATCCGGCATCCTCCAGGCTCAGCAACACGGTGATGGTGTAGCAGTCGTAGATTTGTGCCATGTCCATATCGGCGGGCGTCAGCCCCGCCATGCCGAACGCGCGCTGTGCCGCGCGGGCTATTGGGGTCACTGTCATGTCCCGGGCATAGCTCGGTGACTTGAAGTCCAGCTGTTCGCCACAACCGCGAATGCGCACGGGCCGGTGGCGGCAATCGCGCGCCAGGTCGTCGGCGGCGACGATAAACGCGGCCCCCCCGGCTACGGGCATGACGATTTCAAGAATGTGCAGCGGGTCTGCCACCACCTTGCTGTTGAGCACATCGTCCACCGTAATGGGCTGCCCATGGAACAGCGCGTCCGGGTTGGCCTGCGCGTTGCTGCGCTGGGCCACGGCGATGCCTGCCATGGCGGCGGCATCGTAGCCGTAGCGGTGTGCATACTGTTGGGCGATCATGGCGTAGCCGGTATTCTGGCCCATGTGTCCGTAAGGCAGGTCAAACTCCGCCTCGGGCGCACCAAAGCGCTGGCTGTGGCCGCCCAGCTGCATTGCTGTCGCGAAGGCGGCAGGGTCGACGTCCGGGTCCGGCGGCGTCAGGCGCCCGGGTATCACGCAGAGAACGGCGCGACACAGCCCGAGCTGAATGGCGGCGGCAGCGCGCCAGGCCATGGCCACGGCACTGGTACCGCCAAGGTCCACCGTCTCGGCGAAGCCAACCTGCAACCCCAGGTACTCTGCCACCACCGCTGGCACGAAGGCAGAGGCCTCGTTGAAATGCGCGCCGTTCACTGCAAGGCCGTCGATGTCCTGCAGGGTCAACCCGGCGTCAATCAATGCCAGGCGTGTCAGGTCTGCCATCTGCTCAAGGTGAAACATCTGTGGCGCGGTTGCGTATTTTTCCGGCCGATATTGGGCACAGCCCACAATCGCCGCCTTGCCTGTGAAACTCACTCGCGTCTCCCCTCTCATTGTACATCGCGGTTGATTCTGTCGGGCATGATGGGACAGAAGCGCACGCCACCCAAGCCCCGCGGGCGTAGCGGAGCAGGAAAAAGCGCAGACGGCTTGGCGCAATGAACCGATCATGGAGAAAACCAGCCGGGGCCCGCGGGACGCCGTTTTCTTGACCTCGCGCATGGCGCAGGGCGGCGGTACTGTGGACTACACGCCGTTAAAGCGGTCGATTCCGGCCAGTCTGTCCACCCGGCGTAACACTATATCTGGTGTCCGCCCTAAAAAAGTGCCCGCCATATGGGGCTTTTGCCTTGCTCTTGGCCGCCGCCTTCCCGCACACTAGTAGCGCTGCCAGCACACACGGGGAAGAGGTCATGGGAGAAGTGGTCAAGGCGTTACACACGGTGGTCGATATCGGGTTGCAGGACGCATCACTGGATATCTGGGACAAAAAATACCGCCTCCAGGACCGCAATGGCGAGCCGGTCGACAAGGACATCGCCGATACCCTGAAGCGCATCGCCCGTGCATTGTCAGACGTGGAAGATACCGACGCCGCGCGCAAACAGTGGTACCAGCGCTTTCTGTGGGCTCTGCAGAATGGTGCACTGCCCGCCGGTCGCATCATTTCCAATGCCGGCGCCGAGGCTTACAAGCCCGCCACCTCCACCATCAACTGCACCGTCTCCGGCAACATCACTGACTCGATGGATGACATCCTGCAGAAAAACCACGAAGCGGGCATGACGCTCAAAGCGGGCTGTGGCATCGGCTACGAGTTCTCCACCCTGCGCCCGCGCGGTGCCTACGTGAGTGGTGCAGGGGCCTACACCTCTGGCCCGCTGTCTTTCATGGATATCTACGACCGCATGTGCTTCACCGTGTCCTCGGCCGGCGGGCGTCGCGGCGCCCAGATGGGCACCTTCGATATCCACCACCCCGATGTAATGGACTTCATTCGCGCCAAGCGTGAAGACGGTCGGTTGCGGCAGTTCAACCTGAGCCTGCTGATCACCGATGAGTTTATCGAAGCGGTGAAGGCTGAGGCTGATTGGGCGCTGAGCTTCCCCATGACGGTGAAAGAAGTGGAGGGCGCCGGGCTCGACCTGGAAAACGACAGCAGCATTGTGTGGCGGCACTTCCCGGTCACCAAGGGTTACGTCAGCAATGACCGCGGTGAGGTGGCCTGCCGCATCTACAAGACCGTTCCGGCGCGCCGGCTGTGGGACATGATCATGGCCTCGACCTACGACTTCGCCGAGCCGGGGTTCATTCTCATCGACCGCGTAAACCAGATGAACAACAACTGGTGGCTGGAAGATATCCGTGCGACCAATCCCTGTGTCACCGCGGACACCTGGGTGCAGACCGCCGAGGGCCCCCGGCAGGTTGCCGCGCTCACGGGCTCTCCTTTTCTTGCGCGTGTGGACGGCTGTGACCACGCCAGTGGCGCGGAAGGCTTTTTCCGCACCGCAACCAAACCCGTTGTGCGCTTGCAGACCCGGGAAGGACCGTCGCTGCGCTTGACGACCGACCACCGCGTGCGCCGCGTCTCCAGCCTGAATCGCTGGCGCGTGGAAACCGAATGGTGCGCTGCGGGCGAACTGTCTCCCGGCGACCAGGTGTTGCTCAATGACCACCGCAGCGCTGCACAGTGGCCCGGCGCTTATACCCGTGACGAGGGTTACCTGATCGGGTTGTTGATTGGCGATGGTACGCTGAAGGCGGACAAGGCCGTGCTCTCGGTGTGGGCCCGCCCCCTCGCGGTCAATGAGGGTGGCAGTGCCGACGGGGTGGAAGGGGTAATGGCCGCAGCGCTGGCCGCCGTGCGCAGCCTGCCGCACCGCGCCGATTTTGCCGGTTGGCAGAAAGTGGCGGGGCGCGACGAATACCGGCTTGCGACCGGCGCACTGCGCCAACTGGCACACGGGCTCGGCATGGCGCCGGGCGCAAAAGCCATTACGCCGCAGGCGGAGGCGTCTTCCAGCGACTTCCACTGCGGCCTGTTGCGCGGCCTGTTTGATGCCGAGGGCTCGGTACAGGGTTCCCAGGCCAAGGGCGTCAGCGTGCGGCTGGCACAGTCGAACATCGCCACGCTGGAGACGGCGCAACGCATGCTGTTGCGCCTCGGTATCAACTCCACCCTGTACCGTGAGCGTCGCGCCGCGGGCGAGGCCTTGCTGCCCGACGGTCGTGGCGGCAGTGCGCTGTATCCCACCCGCGCGCAGCACGAATTGGTGATCAGCGGTGCCAACCTCGCCGAATTCGCGCAACGTGTGGGTTTTGCCGACACCGCAAAACAGGCGCGATTGGACGAGGCGCTGGCGCGCTACGCGCGGCGTTTGAACAGGGAGCGCTTTGTTGCCACCGTGGCGGCCGTCGAGGCGGATGGCGTGGAGGATGTGTACGACGTGCAGGTTCCGGGCATCAATACCTTTGACGCCAATGGCCTGCACGCCCACAACTGTGGCGAACAACCCCTCCCCCCCTACGGCAGCTGCCTGCTGGGGTCCATCAACCTGACCCGCCTGGTGCTGGACCCGTTCACCGACCAGGCCCGGTTCGACTGGGATCGCTATCGCGATGTGGTCGCCGTGTTTACCCGCATGCTCGACAACGTGGTGGAGATAAACGGCTTGCCGCTGGAGCAGCAGCGCCACGAGATCGCCTACAAGCGTCGTCACGGTATGGGATTCCTGGGCCTGGGATCCACCATCACCATGCTCGGCATGTGCTACGGCGATGAAGACTCCCTGACCTTCACCGAGGAAGTGGCGCGGGAAATGGCGCTGGTGGGTTGGGAACAGGGTGTGCAACTGGCCGAGGAAAAAGGCCCTGCGCCAATCATGGACGACCTGTTCGAGGTCACCCCCGAAATGCTGGCGGCGCGCCCGGAAATGCAGCGTGATGGCATTGCTGTGGGTGACCGCCTGCCAGGGCGGGTCCTGCATGCGCGCTACAGCCGCTACATGCAGCGCGTTGCCACAGTGGCGCCAGAGCTGGTGGAGCGCGTGGCGGAGCACGGTGCGCGCTTTACCCATCACTCGTCGATTGCGCCAACGGGCACCATTTCACTGTCGCTGGCGAACAACGCCAGCAACGGCATCGAGCCCAGCTTCGCGCACCACTACGCCCGCAACGTGATTCGCTCCGGGCGCAAGACAAAAGAAAAAGTGGACGTGTTTTCCTTCGAACTGCTGGCCTATCGTAGCCTGGTGAACCCCCGCGCCATGCCCTACAGCGAGCGTGACGAGGAGAAGCTCCCCGACTACTTTATCGTGGCCGATGCCGTGACCCCCAAGCAGCACGTTGATATCCAGGCGGCGGCGCAAAAGTGGGTGGATTCCTCCATCTCCAAAACCGCCAACGTCCCCACGGACTATCCCTTCGAGGATTTCAAGGACATCTACCTGTACGCCCACGGCGAGGGCTTGAAGGGCTGCACCACGTTCCGCTTCAATCCCGAGGCATTCCAAGGCGTGCTGGTGAAAGAGCAGGACCTGGAGAATACGCTCTACCAGTTCACGCTGGAGGATGGTTCCACGGTGGAGCTGAAAGGCAACGAGCAGGTGGAGTACGACGGCGAAATGCACACGGCCGCGAATCTTTTCGATGCCCTGAAAGAAGGTTATTACGGCAAGTTCTGAGCCCGGAGACAGCGATGACGGTCAAAATTGGCAGCAAAATAGTAGGTTACAAAGTGGTGCCCAAGGGCGCGACGCCGGAACCGGTGTCCGGTAATCGCGAGGCCGTGCCGGCCAGCAACGTGGTACACATGCACGAGGCATTCCAGCGCCCCGAGCGTCTTGTGGGGTCGACCTACAAGGTCAAAACGCCGATGTCCGAGCATGCGTTGTATATCACGGTGAACGACGTGATTCTCAACGAAGGTACCGAGCATGAGCTGCGCCGGCCCTTCGAGGTGTTCATCAACTCCAAGAACATGGAACACTTCCAGTGGGTGGTTGCCCTCACCCGCCTGATTTCCGCGGTATTCCGTAAAGGCGGCGATGCCACCTTCCTGGTAGAGGAATTGAAGGCGGTGTTCGATCCGCGCGGCGGCTACTTCAAGAAAGGCGGCGTGTTCATGCCATCGATCGTGGCGGAGATTGGCTATGCCATCGAAGACCACATGAAGCACATCGGCCTTATCGACAGCAAGCTGGATGAACACCAGCAGAAGTTCCTCGAGGAAAAACGCCGCGAGCTCATGGGCGAGAGCGCCAACGGGGCCGCGGACGAGGCGGCAGGCGATGCCCCCGCCTTCCCGCCCGGTGCCAGCCTCTGTTACAAGTGCAACACCCAGGCCGTGGTGTTGATGGACGGCTGCATGACCTGTCTCAGCTGTGCCGATTCCAAGTGCGGGTAACCGCGCTTGCCGGGGCGGAGCGACAACCTGGATGGCTATGTTCTCGACAACATGGAGGGCGCGGTCGACCAGGCGGCTTTTCTCGCACGTACTGACACGCCGGTGGCGATCGTGGGAGCGCGCGGCACCGGTAAAATGTATATCGCGCGCATTTTCCATGCGCGCGCGGGGTTGAGCCCGGACACGCTGGTCGCCATCGATTGCCGCGAATTCCGCAACCGTGACGATGCCAATCGGCGCATACGCCACGCCCTGCAGGGCGGCGCGGGAAAAACCCTGGTTTTCAAATCGCCCCAGTTAATGAGCGCCGACGCCCAGTTGCGCCTTGCCCGCCAGATTGCCACGCGTCAGGTTCTGGACAGTGAGCCGCCCACCTACCTACCCGCCATGCGTTTCGTGGCGCTGTTCCCGGATAGCCTCAGCAACCTGCTCGCCAGCGGCGATTTGCAACCGCGGCTGGCGAGTGTATTCGCGGCCTACCCGATCCGGGTGCCGCCCATGCGCCACCGCCAGCAGGCAATTCTGCGCTGGGCACACAAGATCCTCGCTCAGGAGTGCGCCCTGCGCAATGTAGTGGTCAAGGGCTTTACGCCGGAAGCGGAACAGGCACTGCGTGAACACCCCTGGCACGGCAATATCAGCGAGATTCGCCAGCGGGTGGTGCACGCGCTGGAGCGTCGCCCCGGCGGTGCGTGGCTGACCCCGGTGGAACTGAAGCTGGCGCTGGGTGACCAATCGCGCAGTGCCGGCGTGGCTTCACCCCTGCGCCCGCGCGACCGCGAGACGGAGGGTTACACGCCGAGTGCGCTGGAAGAGCTGAGGCAGGCCCTGGCTGATTTGCTGCAGCAGTGTGTGCACAGTGAGCAGGCTCTGCCCCTGGGCAGCTGGCTGCAAGACGAGGTGGTGCTTGCCGCGCTGGGTCGTTACGCCGGCGACAGCGGGCTCGCGGCCAGTTTCCTGCAGGTGCCGCGGCGCAAGTTGTCGCGCTGGCGCTCGGGTATCGAAGGCCGCCAGGCGCAGCGCAGCGGCTGTGCGGCATGGATGGAGCCAGCCCGCTTGGTAACGGACTGGGTGCGCGGCCTGGGCCAGGGCGGGAACAGTCCGCTCGACGAAGCCGAGGCGCTGTTGCTGACGCTGCTCGAAGACTGCCGTGAGCAGGCGACCATGGCGCAGCGCGCCGACCTGCTCGGGGTCTCCCGCCCGACTTACAGTCGGCGCCTGCAGGCGCAAGGTCACGCTGCGCAGGCGGTGGCCCATGGCTAGAAAGCCGCGTGTCCACAGTGCGCCCACCACCGGCAGCAACGCGCCGGAGTCCACACCGGGCAGCGAGCGCCCGACGCCGGCGGCACTCGCGAGCGCGTTCGCTACACTGGGTGAGGAGCCGCCTGCCCCTCCCCTGGGTTTTTCCGCACGACTCAATTTGTTGCTGGATCTGGCGGCGGTGGTGCCCGCGCGCATCGAAGGCCGTGTGCTCGGTGTGCTCGCGATCAATCCCGCGTGGAAAGAGCTCGAAGTGCGCCGCTGGCTGCAGCAGGATCAGTTGCCGGATCGCGCGGAACTGCGCCGGCTGGTCAAGCTGCTGGTCGCACAGCTGGGTCCGGAACACGACGCGTTGCGCTGGGAGGCGTTTCTCGTCTACGGTTCGCCTATTGTGGGCTCACCCGTCGAACACCTGCTGTACCGCGAGGACCGCGGGCGCCGTGACATCGCCTCGCGCATCTTTGCCCTGCTGACAGAGCAGTACGCCATTCCCCCCTCCAGCTACGACGCCGACCTGGTCTTCCAGCGCTGCCTCAAGCTCATGCAGCAATTCAATATCTACGAGTGGGAAGACTTCCAGGCCGGCCACATGGAGCCGTTTCGCAGCGTGCTTTTCCCGGAAACCTCCTGAAACGTCCGCGAGCTGCGCCTTTTACCGAAAAAAGGCAAATTAGTGCTTGCAGTCGCGGAGGCACTACTAAAATACTGTGACGCACAGTAACAAGCGAGAGAAGTTATGCCTGATCACAATGAGACGCAGGATGTCAGTGGCATCCGTGTGGCCATCATCGACGATGCCAAGACCATTCGCATGATGATGTCACATACGCTCAAGCAGATGGGCTGCGAGGTGGAAACCGCCGAGGACGGCTATCAGGGGCTCGCCCTGCTGCGACGCTTCAAGCCAGATATCGTGTTTCTGGATATCACCATGCCGGAGCTGGACGGCTACCAGACCTGCAGCCTGATCCGTCACGCAGAGGACACCCGCGATTTGCCGGTGGTACTGCTCTCCTCCTCTGACGGCATTTTCGATATTGCCCGAGGCCAGGCGCGCGGGGCCAACGCACACGTGAGCAAGATTCCGCCTGACCCGGTGCTGCGCCAATTGATTCATGAACACACCCGGGCGCACGAGGCGGCCTGAGATGGACGGGGCCTTCACTGCCCTGCAGGCCTTGCATCAGCGCTATGCCCAGCGGGCACCGGTGCTGCGCCCCGTGGCGGCGGAAGAACCGACCTGGTCCGGCGCGGCAATCGGTGTCGCCGGCGTGCCGCTGGTGATTGCGCACGGCGATGTGGATACCGTGATTGCCCTGCCGCCGTTGACCCGTATTCCGGGCACCCGCAACTGGGTGCTTGGCGTCGCGGCCCACCAGGGTGAGCTGCTGCCGGTATTCTGTGGTGATACCCTGTTCGCCGAGCGCCTGTCACCGGGCAGGCGCCGTGAGTATTGCCTGGTCTTTCGCCAGCCCGGCCTGCTTTTCGGTGTCACCCTGAGCCACGTGCGCGGCAACATCACTTTGCCCCTGGCAGAGCGCAGCAGCGCGATGCCGCTTGAGGGCCTGTTGGCGGAATGCTGCGACGGCGGGTTCCAGCGTGGCGAGGAGTTTCTCGGCCTGCTGGATGGCGCCCGATTGCTTGCCAGTGGCGCGCTTGCCGATACCAGTGCCCTGCCCGCTGACCCTGTTGAGGAAGCTGTACCATGAGTCAGACCGTTTTGCTCGTTGTTGTCATAGTCCTGTTGATTGCCCAGGGCATAACCGGTTTTCTGCTGTGGCAAGCCCGCCGTGGTGCCGGTGCAGCGGGGGGCGCTGACGAGGGTGTGCTCGTCGCCTTGCGTCGGCTGGCGGACGGTGACCTCACTGCGCGCGCAGAAAGCGCCGCGCCGGCGACCGCAGCGATTGCCGAGCAACTGAATACCGCGCTGTCCCGGCAGCGCGAGCTGGTCTCCGAACTCCGGGTGCCGTTCGAGGGCCTTGCGGCGGAGCTGCACAAGCTCGGTAAGAACAGCCTTGGGCACAGTGAAACCAGCGCCGGTATGGGGCGTCAGTTGGAGGAAGTGAAATCCGCACTGTCGCGTGAGGTACAGGCGGCCGAGGACATGACCAGCATCAGTAAACAGGCGCGGGAGGCCATGGGGCGACATCGTCAGCTGGTCAGCCGCGGGCAGACACTCGCCACGGATATGGCGCGCGCCTCCTCGGATGTGCGCGAATCCATGCAGGAAACCTCCAAATCCGCCAAGCGCCAGGGTGAGCTGATCCAGTCAGTGACCACGGCGGCGGAATACATCCAGTCGCTGAACACGCGCATATCGGTGGTCGCCATCAATACGCGCATTGAGGCCGAGCGCGCCGGTGAGCACGGGCGGCCTTTCCTCGGTATTGCCGAGGCGATAGGCGACCTGTTGCGCGAAGCGGAAGAAGAGGGCCGCAAGATCACCACGGAAGTGCGCATGCTGCAGAACTTGTCGGCGGAGAACCTGAACAGCCTGGAGCACACGGTGGGTGCGGTCGTCACCATCCTCGAGTTTGTGGAGCGTATCGATGCGTCGCTGGAAGATATCAACCATGGCGCCGCGTACCTGCTCGATCAGGTGGACTCCCTCGGCAATACCACGCAACAGTCCGCCGATACCGTGCGTCGCCTGAACGGACTGCTGGGTGAAGTGCGGGAGCAGAACCGTGCCCTGCGTGAAGGCGCCGAGGCCACCCAGCAGGGGATTGCCACACTGCAACACACACTTTCTACCCTCGGCCGCAACCTGGCGCGGTTGCGCATTGACAGCGCGGGCAGTGCCCTGAATGTCTGAGCAGCAGGCAAACACCGCGCGCCAGGGTATTGACCGGGTGGATCTGCGCCGCTTGCGCGAGCCACTGCAGACGTCGCTGGATGTGGCAGAGGCGGCGCTGATCGACTATAGCCGCGATATCCAGCGTCGCGAAGCGCTGCTGCACTGCCTGTGGTCGGTACACCATATAACGGCGGCACTGGGCGCTCTGCGGCTGCACAAGGCGGAGATGCTCGCGCTGGAGATGGAGCGCGGGTTCCTGCGCCTGTTGCGTGGCGATGTGGTTGCAGAGAGACGCAACCTGGTCATGGGGGGCCTGATGCGGGCGATCAAAACGTTGCCCGCCTATCTCGACCACGTCGAGCAGCTGCGCCTGGACAGTGGGCGCGGCCTGGAGCCCTGCGTCAATGACCTGCGTCGCTGGGCCGGGGAAGTGCTGCGGCCCCCGGCCCTGTTCTTCCATTTTCCGCTGCCTGTCGACTGCGGTATCACCAGCAACGCGCAGCGGCCGAGCGAAGAGGCAATCCGGCGCGGCGCCGATGTGATGCTGGCCCCCTACCTGCAGGGCGCCAAGGGTGTACTGGGTTCGCGACCCGGTGCAGAGAGTGCGCGCACGCTGGCGCGCATCGCGCAGAAAATGCATGGATTCATGATGGGCACGGTGCAGGAGCCGTTCTGGCTGTTGCTGATTGCGCTGTGTGAAGCGCTGGCCGCGGAGTTGGCGGAGCCGGACGAGTGCATCGCGCAGATCTTCAAGGCCGGCGCCTTCATGGTGAAATACGCGCGGGAGCACGGCAGCGCAGCGGACCCGGCAATGGATTACCCCGCGTATCTACAACAGGCGCTGTATTACATGGCCGCCTGCCCGGTACAGCCGCTTTATGTGGCGCACGTGTGGAAGGTGTTTGGCCTGACCGGAGACACACTGCGCGATGCACAGCGCGGCCTGATACACAGCGACGCCCTGCTGGCAGCCTGCAACGCGGCAGCCGTGCGGCTTGCCGGGTTGATTGACACGCTGGAGCAGGCCGACATGGAGGCGGTTGCCACGGGTCGCGCGCCGCGTCCCGAGGAGGCGGTTGAGCAGCTGCGAGGCATCCGCCTGCGCTTGATCGCCGCGGGCGAGGAGCAGCTCGCCGAGGATCTGCGCGGTGCGGGCGACCTCCTGGAGCAGCTTTGCGCCGGACGCCTTGCCGAGCACCCCGGGCGCTGTCGGCAGGCTGTGTTGACATTGGCGCGAACCCTGGTGGACACACACCTTGCGGTGTCCAGGCGCGTGCTGCTGCACGGCGAGCAATCGAGCATCGCGCCTTCGTTCGCGGTACAGGCGCCTTTGATATTTGCCACGTCTGCCCGCCTTCACCAGCTGCAGGAGCAGCTGCAGCAAGGCGATGACGATGAGCTGCGACAGGCGTCGGCGGACGACCTCAACAGCATGGAGCAGGCGCTGGCGCTGCAGGGTATGCTGCGACCGGCTGCTGTAGCTGGCCTGCTGGGTCGCTGGCTGGCTGCTGCGCGCGAACCCTTCACGACTGATGAGCCGGCAGCCATGCATTTTGCGCAGGCACTGGCCTGGCTGTCGCTGTATTTTGAAGGCCTCGGCCTGGACCCGGCGGCGGCCCCCGAACAGCACGATAACCCGCTCGACGCCGCGGAGCGCGAGGCGGGCTGTCTGCAGCCCGCGCCGGAAGCGGCAGACGCCGCCCCGTCACAACCGACCGCCGAACCCGCGCCTGAAGAACGCACTGAAACCATCCCCGCAGCCTTCCGCGACGTGTTTCTGGAAGAGTCGCAGGAGATTATCGCGCGGTTGCAGAGCGAGCTGCCGGCCTGGGTGGCAGCGCCGGCACGCGACGATCGCCTGCGGGAAATCCGTCGCCATTTCCACACCTTCAAGGGCAACGGTAACGCCGTCGGCCTGTTTACCCTCGGTGACCTGGGCCGGGACGTGCAGGATCTTCTCGATCGGGTGTTGGAAGGCCAGCATCCCATGGATCCCGCGCTGCCGGGCCTGCTCGAGGAAGTGCTGGAGGCACTGCCGGAACTGGTCGCCACCTGCGGCGGTGCCGGCGATTTTGATGCGGGGCGGGTGCGCGATTTACGCAATCGCTGTATGAACCTTGGCCGGGGGGGCGCCGATGGACGATAAGCAGAACGAGCCCACAGTCGAGGAGCTGCTCCGGGAGCCCTGGGCACAGCCGTTGCTGGGGCAGTGGGGGGAGCACGCACTGCGCTGGCTGCTGAGCCGGCGCCTGGATGAGCCCGAGGAAAAACTGTTTGCCGTGGCCGGCGAGCGCCTGCACCGCCCGGGTGCCGCGCTCAGCGATCAGGAAGCCCAGCTGGGCGCGCGTCACATGATGGGTGGCGCGGTCGCGGATGATCTGTCGGACTTCATCGAAGAAGAAATCGTATTGACCTCGGTCAGTGACTCCAGTGGCATCTACGGCGGTCGTGGCGGAGACGGCGGTGCCGGGCGCCCCGAGGCGCCGCGACAAGAGTTTATTGCCGTGCGCCACGCCCGTGGTGCCGACCGCCTGGCGGACAGCGCTGCACTGGCGCACCTCGCAGGGGCTGACGTCCTGCACCTGGGGCCGCCCCCTGTCCTGCCCAGTACGATACAGCGCGACGAGGCCGATTTGTCGGCTGCGGTGGAGGCCTCCGGCGCGCCGGCCTCGGCGCAGTCCGCTGCCGTTGCAGGCGAGCAGGACGTAAAGGCCGTGCCGCCGGCGGAGGAATCTGTGCCGCCCGCAGGTCAGGAAACGGAAGCGGACGCTGCGACGGCGTTTGCTGCCGAACCGTCGACACCGACGCGCTCCCCAGAGTTTGCGACAGCGCCGCCATCCGCCGCGGCCGAGCCAGAGACCGCGCCGCAGCCGGAGTTGCAACCAGAGCTGGAGCACGAACCCGAACGGGAGCTGGAGCCGCATTTGGAGCGCAAATCCGAACCGGAACTGGAGCCGGAGCCGGAGCACGAACCGGAAGCGGCCCCGGAACCAGCGCCGGTCCCCGAGCCCATCGATCCGGCGTCGGCTGAGTTGTCCTGGTGCGTGCCGCGCGATATCACCTTCAACTTCAGCACACGCGGTGGCAGCGAACTGTTCCCGGATTTTCTCGATGCGTTCATCGAAGAAGCCGGCACCGAGCTGGAGAAACTGGAGGATGGGCTGGGCGCCTGGGAGCGCGAGCCGACCGGGGCCGATGCGCCGCAGCAGGTATCCCGGGTCCTGCATACCCTCAAGGGCATCGCCAAGGGCGTGGGCCTGCAACGCTACGGTACGCTGATTCACAATTTCGAAACCCTGCTCGACCGGCTGCCCTGTGAGTCCGGCGGTGAGGTGCAGTACTTCCGCATTATCAACGCCTGGCTGGACGCGACCGTGCGTGGCTATGATCATATCCAGCACACCCGCAACGACGTTGCCAGCGAGCTGCCCCTGCAGCAGGACGCGCCCGCGCCAGCCGCCAGTGAGGGTGGCACCGCGAGCAGCGGCGCGGCGCAGCTGCAGCCACTGGCACCCGGTCAGCGCCGGGAGGACCGCAAGATCGCCGATGCCGGCGCCCAGGCCCTCGGCGCCCAGCAGACTATCCGTATCAGCCCCGATGCCCTCGATTACCTGCTCAACCTGGGCAATGAGGTGCAGAAGCTCGGTGTGCGCGCCTCCCAGAGCACCTTGCAGAGCAAGCGCGCCACCGGCGAGCTGTTGAGCCGGCTCGGTTCGCTGCGCACCCACATCGGGCGTATCTCCGATCGCGCGCTGCTCAGTGCCACGGCCACCCGCAGCGGGCCGGGTGCTGAACTCGATGCCCTGGAAATGGACCAGTACTCCGACATCCACGAGGCGGCGAGCATCCTGCGGGAAGCGGTGGACGACCTCGACGAACTGGCGCGACTGGCGGGGCGGCATACGTCGGCGGCGGAGGCACTGCTGAAACAGCAGGCCGGTATGGTCGCCTCCTTGGGGTCGTCCATTCGCGCGGCGCGGGTGGTGCCGGTTTCCCGACTGATGCCCGGCTTGCGCCGCATCGTGCGCACGGTCAGTGCGGAGCTGGGCAAGGCGGTCAATTTCCGGGTTATCAGCGAAGCGGGCAAGCTCGACCGCGACAGCCACGCCTGCTGCCAGATCATTCTCGAACACATGGTACGCAACGCGCTGGATCACGGTATAGAGCCCCCCGCGGAGCGCATCAGTGCCGGCAAGTCGGACACCGGTATCATCAGCATTGATGTGCGCAAACAGGGCACGGACTATGTGGTGTCCCTCAGCGACGATGGCCGCGGCATCGACCCGCAGCGCATGCGTGAACAGGCGCGCAAAAAGGGCCTGGACGTGGATGTAGACAGCCTGAGCGACCGCGAGGCCCAGCGCCTGGTGTTCCACCGCGGCTTTTCCACGGCGGACAAGATCAGCGAGATCTCCGGCCGCGGTGTGGGCATGGATATCGTGATGGGCGAGTTGCAGCGTATTGGTGGCGACATCGAGATCGAATCCAACCTCGGCCGCGGCACCACCTTCCGCATTCGCATGCCCTCCAATATCAGCGTCAACGGTGCGCTGCTGGTAACGGTTGCCGACACGGCTTACGCCATTCCCTTCGATGGCCTGATTGGCGTTGAGCATGTACCGGTGGATGAATTTCTGCAGGCAGTGCAGGAGCAGACCGACCTGCCCCTGTTGGGGCGTCGTTGCGAACCCGCGTACCTGGCCGGGCTGTGCTCGGGTGTGCCGCTGCCAGACCGCGATAACTGGGGTGCCACGGTACCGGTTATTGTCGCCGGCGCGGGGCAACGGCATATGGCCATTGCGGTGGATCGGGTCGAGGAGGCACTGGAGCTGGTGATCCGTTCCCTCGGTAGTCAGTTTGCCAACCTGCCCTGGGTTGTCGGTGGCACCACCAGCGCCGACGGCAAGGCCATTGTGGCGCTCAACCTCAACCAGCTGGTGACCCGACAGGCCGCCGAATCGGTGCCTGCCCTCTCGCTGGAGCCGGTGGCCGATGTCAACCTGCTGGTGATGGTGGTGGATGATTCGCGCACCCAGCGCATGGTGGCAACCAGCCAGTTGCAAAGCCTCGGGGTGGAGACGGTCACGGCGGAAAATGGTCTCGCCGCGATTGAGCTGCTGACGGGCCTGCACCGTTTGCCGGATGTGATCCTGCTGGATATCGAGATGCCCCTGAAAGACGGTATCCAGACCCTGCGCGAAATTCGCCGTTCCCCGCGGCTGCAGGCCATCCCCGTGATCATGGTGACCTCGCGTACCGGGCCCAAGCACCGCGCGCTCGCCGAACAGGCCGGCTGCAGCGGTTACATGGGTAAACCGTTCAACTTCCCGCTGCTGGTTGAGCAGATTGCGGAATTGACCGGCTACCCGCTGCGCCTGTCCTGATATGGAGACGCAGGCCGGCAACGGTGTACCCAGCGTGCTGCTGCTGCGCGTCGATGGCACCACCTGGGTGCTGCCGTTGAATTGCCTGGCAGAGGTCGTAGCCGTGCCCGCGCTGTCCGCGCAGACATTGGTCTGGCGCGGCGAGGCGATTCCAGTGCTCGGTCCCGCCCAGTCGGCCCGGGCCTGTGCGGTGTTACAGGGGCAGGATGTCCGCTACTGGGCCCTGCCGTTGGCCCCTCTGCCGCTGGTGTATCGTCGCCTTACTGCAGACCAGCTGACCGATGCATTGAGCGAAGACGCGGTGCCTGTAGCCATGATCGATGAAAGGCGCTGCCAGGTGCCTGACCTGCGTGCGGCGGAGTCAGATCTGCCGCGAGAGGGTTGAGTGCACGTTACCGCCATGTAAAAAAATGGCACGATAACACCCTATTTTCCTCGCCAAAAATTCCTCCTACGTAAAGAAATGGACGAAAAATGCCACATTTTTCCAAATGTGGCGCAAAATTACTTTTCCGCGCATTGTCAGGTCCGGGCAGCCTGCCTATAACTGGGCGCGTTGCCATTGGGCAGCGACGGAAGGAATTTCAGTTCATTGCGGGGGGGCGCAGCCATGTTCACTATCACACCTACGGCCACATTGGGGTCCAGCCAGCGGGATGACCTGGAAGTCTTTGCGGTGATTGACGGGCGCAAGGTCTTCCTGCCTGAAGACGCGCGCTATGTTATGCAGGATCGTCGCGGACTCTGGTTCTACAGCAAGCGGAAACCGCGCCTCGCCGAAGGCGACTGGACCCCGAATAAAACGAGTATTGCCTGCGTTACGGAGCGTGGCTGCGTGCGGGTACTGAAAACCGAGCCGGCGGCTACCTGGCTGGAAACCTGTCAGCGTACCATTCGCATGGTGGCTCGCAATGGTGAGCGCCGTCCGGCGGACGATGCGGCCTGATTAACCCGCGGTCTCATCGCCGTTTTCCGCTGCCGGGTCTTCCGTGCGTGAGCCGCGGTCGATCGCGGCAAGCCGGTCCACGTCGATATCCAGATGCAGCGGGTCCAGTGTGGGCATCGTTTTGCTGGTGGCTGTGGACAGGTGCTGGAAACGATCGACCTTGCCCGCCAGACCCTGCCGCCCGCTGAGACCCAGGACTGTGCTGTTGTATTGATTGGCTGCGGTTTGCAGCGTGTTACCCAGGCGTTGCAGGCGCTCGGCCACCGTACAGACCTGGTTGTACAGGTCACCGGCACTGCGGCTGATTTCCTGTGCCTCGCGGTTGCTGCGCTCCACAATCCACAGATTGGCGACCGTGCGCAGCACCGGCATCAATGTGCTGTGCGACACCAGCACCACGCCCCGCTGGTAGCCGTAACCGAAGAGGTCGCGGTTGTGCCGCATCGCCTCGATCCAGGCGGGTTCAATCGGCATGAACATGAGCACAAAATCCGGGCTGCCCAGGCCCGGCAGGTTGGCGTACTCTTTGCCTGCGAGGTCGTCGATGTGTTGGCGCACCGCACGCCCGTGGGCGTTCAGACGCGCGTCGCGCTCCGCCTCGGTGTCTGCGGCAACCGCCGCTTCGTAGTCCACCAGTGACACCTTGCTGTCCACCACCAGATGGCGGTTGTCGGGCAGCAGGATGAGGGCATCGGGGAGTCGACGCCGGCCCTGGTCATCGCGCAGTGCCGCCTGCAGGACGTAGTGTTCACCGGGTAACAGCCCAGCGGCTTCCAGCGTGCGCTCCAGTTGAGCCTCGCCCCAGTTTCCGGTGGTTTTCTTGTCGCCCTTGAGCGCCGAGGCGAGGTTGCTCGCCTGGGTGCTCATGGCCATGCCGACTTCCAGCACCTTGCGCAGCTCGGCCTCAAGGGCCGCCTGCCCCTGCACGGACTCTGAGTGCACGCGGTCAATACGCTGCTGGAAGTGGCTGATCTGCTCGCGAAAGGGCTGTAGCAGTTGCCCCAGCTCCGCCTTGCTGTTGTCGGTGAACTGACGTCCGCGCGCCTCGAAGATTCGGTGGGCCAGGTGTTCGAATTCCAGCTTCAACTGTTCCCGGTTGTTGTTCTGCAGCTCCAGTTGTGCGGCGTGCTGGCGTGCCTGCTCCCGCTGACGGCTGAGCAGGCGGTCGTACTCGCTGCGCAGGCTTTGATGGCGCTGTCCCAGCTGGGCCAGCTGTTGCGCCTGTTCCGCCTGTTGCTGGCGGTGCAGCCGCAGCCGCCACAGTAACGCCGCAATCAGGCCCGCGGTCAAGCCGCCAAGCATGCCGACAGCGGGCAGGAACCAGGGGCTTTCCAGTGGGCTGATGGGCGACCTCCGCTAGCTCTGGCGCGGCACCGCCAGCAGCGAGATATCCGCCACGCGCAGGAAGCGCTCGCGCAGACTGTGCAGCAGGTTCAGGCGGTTGCTGCGCTGGGCAGTGTCCTCGGTGTTCACCATCACGTCCTCGAAGAACGCATCAACGGGACCCTGCAGTGCGGCCAGGCAGGACAGCGCTTCGCTGTATGCGCCCGCCGCCAGGTGTGCTTCGCTGGTGCTGCCGAGTGTGGCCAGACGTTCCGCCAGTGCCTGCTCGGCGGGGTCCTGCAGCAGGTCGTCACGGACCTCGCCGAAGGTAAATCCGGCCTCCAGCTTGTCCAGGATGTTGCCTACCCGCTTGTTGGCCGCCGCCAGCGCTGCCGCTTCGGGAAGCCGGCTGAAGGCGTGCACGGCCAGTACTCGACGCTGTATATCAAGAGGCCTGCCGGGTTTGTTGGCGCTCACTGCGCGGAAGACTTCCGCGGGGATATCCAGCTCTTCATACCAGGCGCGGAAGCGCTCCAGCATGTAGTCCAGCACCTGGTCTGCCGTACCTTCCAGCAGCGTTCCCGGTGCATAACCGTCTGCCGCCAGTGCCAGGCAGGTACGCAAATCCAGGTCCAGCTCTTTCTCGACCAGAATACGCAACACCGCGAGTGAAGCCCGGCGCAGTGCAAAGGGGTCGCGCGAGCCAGTGGGCGGCTGGCCGATACCGAAAATACCCACGAGGGTATCCAGCCGGTCCGCTACGCCCACCGCCGCGGCGGTAAGCCCGGTTGGCAGGCGGTCGCCTGCATAGCGCGGCCAGTAGTGCTCCTCCACCGCGGCGGCCACATTGTCGGATTCGCCATCGTGGCGCGCGTAATAGGCCCCGGCGATGCCCTGCATATCGGCAAACTCCAGCACCATCTGCGTGCCCAGGTCGGCTTTGCACAGCAGGCCTGCCCGCTGTGCATCCGCCGCGTTGTCGCCCAGCAGGGCAGCGAGTTCCCCCGCCAGCCGCGCTACGCGTTGTGATTTATCGTACAGCGAGCCCAGTTTTTGCTGGAAGACGATGGTACGCAGCCCGTCGAGCCGGGAATACAGGCTTTGCTTCTTGTCGGTTTCGAAAAAGAACGCGGCATCGCTCAAGCGGGGGCGGATCACCCGTTCATTGCCGGCAATCACCTGTGCCGGGTCGGTGCTTTCGATATTGCACAGGGTGATGAAGTGCGGCAGCAAGGCGCCGTCGGCGTCTACCAGGTGAAAATATTTCTGGTGCTCCTTCATGGAGGACACCAGCGCCTCGGCAGGCACGCTGAGGAATCGCGACTCGAAGTTGCCCGTGAGGGCGACCGGCCATTCCACCAGCCCGGTGACTTCGTCGAGCAGGTCGGGGTCGATAACCGCCTGCGCCTGCAGTGCACTCGCCTCCACTTCGATTTGCGCGCGGATCATTGCCTGGCGTTCATCGAAATCTGCGATCACCTTCGCCGCGGCGAGTTTTTCCACATACTCCTGCGGGCGCTGCAAGCGGATCTCGCCGCTGCTGTGGAAACGGTGTCCGCGGGTTGTGTTGCCGGTCGGCAGGCCCAGCACCGAACCGAAATCGGATTCACTGCCCAGCATGGCGACCACCCAGTGTACCGGGCGTACAAACTCCACCCGGCTGGCACCCCAGCGCATGCGTTTGGGAATGGGCAGCTCACGGATACTCGCGTGAATGATGTCGTTGAAGTCAGCGCGCAACTGCGCCCCGCGTAGCGTGGTGCGCAGGCACAAGCGCGGCCCCTTGGGTGTGTCCACCACCGAGAGTGCGCCCGGTTCCAGGCCCTGCTTGCGGGCGAAACCGAGGGCGGCCGGCGTCCAGTTGCCCTGCTCGTCCCGGGCCTTGTCGGCCGGCGGCCCGTGGATCTCCTGCTCGCGATCGGGTGCCTGCAGGGCCACCGCGTCAATCAGTACCGCCAGCCTGCGCGGTGAGGCAAACCACTGCACCACACCGTGTGCAAGGCCGCGCTGTGCCAGCCCGCCAACAATGCCGTCGCGGAAGGCCGTGCCCAGCGCTCTGAGTGCTTTGGGGGGTAGCTCTTCGGTACCCAGCTCTACCAGCAGTGTCTCCGTCTGGCTCATGCCTGTGCCTCCTGCCGGGTGTTGGCGAGTACTTCCTGTCGCAGTGCCTCCTCGGCCAGGGGAAAGCCCAGCGCGGCGCGCGCATCGAAGTAGGCCTGCGCCACACCGCGTGCCAGCGTGCGCACGCGCAGAATGTAGCGCTGACGCTCGGTGACGGAAATGGCGTGGCGTGCATCGAGCAGGTTGAACGTGTGCGATGCCTTCATCACCATCTCGTACGCCGGCAAGGGCAGATTGCCGTCGATGAGGCGCTGGGCCTCACCCTCGCAGTGGTCGAACTGGGCGAACAGCCAGTCTGTGTCGGCTTCCTCGAAGTTGTAGCGCGACATCTCCACTTCGTTCTGGTGGAACACGTCGCCGTAACTCACGGTCCCGGAAGGCCCCCGGGTCCACACCAGGTCGTAAATGCTGTCCACGCCCTGCAGGTACATGGCTATGCGCTCCAGCCCGTAGGTGATCTCGCCGCTCACGGGATAGCACTCCAGGCCGCCGGCCTGCTGGAAATAGGTAAACTGGGTGACCTCCATGCCATTCAGCCAGACTTCCCAGCCCAAGCCCCAGGCGCCCAGCGTCGGGGATTCCCAGTTGTCCTCGACGAAACGGACATCGTGTATACCGGTGTCGATACCCAGTGCCTGCAGCGACTGCAGGTACAATTCCTGGAAGGAAGCCGGCGAGGGCTTCATGATCACCTGGAACTGGTAGTAGTGCTGCAGCCGGTTGGGGTTTTCGCCATAGCGTCCATCGGTGGGCCGCCGGCTCGGTTGAACGTAGGCGGCGTTCCAGCTCTCGGGGCCAATGGCGCGCAGGAACGTGGCCGGGTGAAACGTACCTGCACCCACCTCCATATCCAGTGGCTGCAGGATCACGCAACCCTGTTCGGCCCAGAATTGCTGCAGGGTGAGAATCAGGTCCTGGAAGGACAATGGAGCTGGAGACACGGCAACACCTGTTCGCGGTTCGCAAAAAAGCTGGGTAGTATACAGCCACTTCAGCCTGCATTATATGCGGGCTTCCTTGTTCTCGTCAGTCACGCCGGCCCCGCGAGCCGGCCGCAGGAGCAGTATGTTTTACGGCAAAGTGGTGGCGGGCCTGCTCGGCCTGCTGCTTGGTGGTCCCATCGGCCTGCTGGTTGGCCTGTTTCTCGGCCACCAGTTTGACCGTGGCCTGCGGCGCACCATGGAAGCGCATGCGCCCGAGAATATCGCGCGCATCAAGGAGCGGTTCTTCGAGACCATCTTCCTGCTGTTGGGGCACCTGGCCAAGGCCGATGGTCGCATTTCCCAGGGCGAGGTCGATCACACCGAGATGATAATCCGGCAGATGGGCCTGACCAGTGCCCAGCGCCAGCGCGCCATTGAACTGTTCAAGCGCGGCGCGGAACCGGCGTTTGATGTGGCGGCCTGTGTTGCCGAGTTCCAGGCCGTTTGCGGCCGGCAGATGGCGCTGCGCCAGACCCTGCTCATGTTCCTGGTGTCTCTCGCGGTGGTGGACCATGGCATTGAAGCTGTGGAACGGCGCGTGCTCGACAACATCGCCGGGTTGCTGGGCTTCAGCCCGGCCCACGTTGAGCAGCTGCTGCGCATGGCACAGGCGCAGGGCCAGTTCCATCAGGGTGGTGCACAGCCCGCCGGGCCGGACCGCTTGCAGGCGGCCTATGCGGCGCTGGGGGTAAGCTCGGAGGTGAATGATCGCGACCTGAAGAAAGCGTACCGCAAGCTGATGAGCGAAAATCACCCGGACAAGCTCATCGCCCAGGGCGTGCCGGACGATATGCTCAAGGTCGCCACCGAGAAGTCGCAGGAAATCACCGCGGCGTACGAATTGATTACCCGCTCGCGCAAATAGGCCGGCCCTGTGGGCCCAACCCCTCGAGACCGCTGCCATGACGATGACCCTCGCTGCCGCGACCCTGCTACTGCTTCTTGCCACGCTGCTGCCGCTGTGGCGCCATCCGCATTGGCTGGTGCGCGGGATGGACTTTCCGCGCCTGCTGTTGGCGGTTGCCGCCGTGCTGCTGTTGCTGGCGCAGTGCACACTACTGGCGCTCACCGCGCCTTTGAGCTGGGGCTTGCTGGCGGTGACCGCGGCCTGCCTGCTCTGGCAGCTCTGGTGGATCGCGCCCTACACCCCGCTCTGGCGCAAAGAGGTCAAACCCTCACGCAATGACGACCCCAGCGTGCGGTTGGGCATCATGACGGCCAATGTGCTGGCCACCAACCGCAACGCACAGCCCCTGTTGCAGCTCGTGCAAACACATCAGCCGGATGTGCTGGTGACGCTGGAGTCGGACCAGTGGTGGCAGGACCAGCTGGATGTGCTGGAGCCGGTGATGCCCCACAGCCTGAAGTGTCCGCTGGACAACTTTTACGGCATGCACGTGTATTCCCGTCTGCCCATGGACGATACGAGCATCGAGTATCTGGTTGAAGACGGCATTCCCTCAATGCACGCAGTGCTTACCCTGCGTTCGGGAGACAAGGTGCGGCTGCATTTCCTGCACCCCGCGCCCCCCAGCCCGACGGAGAACCCCGAGTCGGCCGAGCGCGATGCGGAGTTGGTAATGGTGGCGCGCAGCGTGGTGGACAGCCGCCTGCCGGTGGTTGTGACCGGCGACCTCAACGACGTGGCCTGGTCTGCCACTACTCGCCTGTTCCGGGCCATCAGCGGCCTGCTGGACCCCCGGGTGGGGCGCGGCATGTTCAACACGTTCCACGCCGACTATCCCTTCCTGCGCTGGCCGCTGGACCACCTGTTTCACAGCGAGCATTTCACGCTGCGTACGCTGCGGCGTCTGCCGCCGATCGGCTCCGATCATTTCGCGCTGTTCACCGAGCTGGTATTTACCCCAGCCCGCGGAGCCGATCAGGAAGGGCTGGACGCCACCCGTGAAGACCACGCGTTGGCACGTTCGATCACCGAAGCCAAACAGGTCAGTGCGGCGGATGTACCGATGCCCGGGAAGCACGCGCTGTGAACCGGCGCCTTTGGGCACTCCTGTTGTCCGTGCCGGCGCTGTGCGCCGTGGCCTGGAGCGGTGCCCTGGACCGTGTGTCCACGGAATATCTTGACGCCGCGCTGGTGGCGTCCGGCGCGGTTTATGCCACCGCACGGGGCATCAATGCGCTGGTGTCGCTGCTGCAGGGTACGGAGGTGAATGCGTTCCTGCTGACCTTCACCGTGGGCGAGTTGCTAGACCCGGTGAACGACCTGATTGAGCGCTTTTCGGCGGTGATGATGGTGGCGCTCGGTGCCCTCGCCCTGCAGAAAATCCTGCTGGTGGTGGTGTCACACATCAGCTTCAATATCCTGCTCACGCTGTTGGGTGCGATGGGGTTGGTGTGCGCGTTGTGGGGCACGCCGCGCCAGGCCGCGATCGCCTGGCGCGTGTTTCTTGTCATGGTGGTGCTACGCTTCGCACTGGTGCTGGTGGTGCTGGCCAACGGCTGGGTCGACACCCTTTTTCTCAAGGACAATGAAGCGGCCCAGTATCAGGCCGTGCAGGGGTTTCACAGCGAGCTGGATGAGGCGAGCGCCCTCGCCGAGGGCTCGGCGCGTGGCCTGAATGCGCTGGATGTGCGCCAGCGGATCAAGGCACTGGGCGACCAGGTCAGCGAGTTCGCCGCGAGCCTCATCAACCTGTTGATGTCGCTGGTGCTGAAGTCGATTCTGTTGCCGCTGGGGTTTTTCTACCTGGTGCTGGGGTTGCTGCGGCGTCTGCTCAATATTTTCGACTGAACGCTGCCGCTTACAGGCGCCAGAACATCGGTGTGAACAGCACCAGCAGCGTGAAAATCTCCAGGCGTCCCAGCAGCATGGCCAGGCATAGCAGGCCCTTGGCCGCCGGGGTGATGCTCGCATAGTTGGCCGCCACGTCCCCCAGCCCGGGGCCGAGGTTGTTGATGGACGCTGCCACCGCGGAAAATGCCGTGAGGAAGTCCATGCCGGTGCCCAGCAGGGCGAGCATCACGGTCACGAACACGAACATGTAAACCGCGAAAAAACTCCACACGGCGCTGACAACCGAGGCTTCCACCCGGTGTTTGCCGATCTTCAGCGGGATGATCGCTTTCGGGTGCACCAGTTGCTTGAGCTCGCGCACGCCCTGTTTGGCGATCAACATCAGGCGTACGGCCTTGATGCCGCCGGCAGTGGAGCCCACACAGCCGCCCATGAAGGAAAACATGATGAGCATCACCGGCAGGAAGGTGGGCCAGGTGGCGAAGTCCTGCGTGGCAAAGCCGGTGGTGGTGGTGATGGAAATGGTCTGGAACAGGCCGTGTACCAGGCTGTCGCTGAGCGACAGTGTGTCGGTGAGGATAAGGTAGCTGCAGGTGACGGCGACCCCGATCAGCAGGACGCCGAGGAAAAAGCGTGACTCCGAGTCCTGCCGGTAACCCGCCAGGCTGCGCCGGCGCCAGGACAGAAAGTGCAGGCCGAAATTCATTGCGGAAATCACCATGAACAGGCTGCAAATGAGCAGAATGGTATTGCTCTGGAAGTAGCCCATGCTGGCATCGTGGGTGGAAAAGCCGCCAATGGCCACGGTGGAAAACGCGTGTGCCACGGCGTCGAAACCGGTCATCCCGGCGACCCAGAAGGCCAGTGCGCACACAGCCGTCAGGCCGAGGTAGACGAAAAACAGTGCCTTGGCGGTTTCTGCAATGCGCGGGGTGAGCTTGCGATCCTTGGTGGGGCCGGGGATTTCTGCCCGGTACAGCTGCATGCCCCCGATACCGAGCATGGGCAGTACCGCCACCGCGATCACGATGATGCCGATGCCCCCCAGCCACTGCAGCAACTGGCGGTAGATGAGGATCGAACGCGGCAGCGTATCGAGGCCGGTGATGACCGTCGCGCCGGTGGTGGTGAGCCCGGATATCGACTCGAAAATTGCATCCATGGCGCTCAGTTCCAGCCCGGCGGTCAGCATGAAGGGCAGCGACCCGGCCAGGCCGAGTACCGTCCAGAACAGAGAGGTCACCAGGAAGCCGTCGCGAATGCGCAGCTCGTGGCGCACGTGTTGCACCGGCAGCCAGCTCAGTAATCCGGCGCTGAAGGTCAGTGCGAGGGCGCTGGCAAAGCTGGAGATGGTGTGGTCGTCGTCCAGCAGGGCAACGCCCATGGGCACCAGCAGTGTGCTGCTGAACAGCATCAACAGCATGCCCAGAATGCGCAGTGTGACGCTCAGGTGCACGCAGCGGGCCTCAGGAGAAAAAGCCGAAACCGACCGCGAACAGCTTTTCCACGGCGGAAATGCGGCTGCGGTCGGTGAGGAACAGCACCACGTGGTCGTCGGCTTCCACCAGCACATGCCGGTGGGCAATCAACACCTCGTCGCCGCGGACAATGGCGCCAATGGTGACGCCGTCGGGCAGGTTGATCTCCTCCAGTCGCCGTCCCACCACGCGGGACGAGTAGGCATCGCCGCGAGCGGTCACTTCAATGGCTTCCGCAGCGCCGCGGCGCAGGGAATGCACATTGGAGATGTCACCGCGGCGGACGTGGGTGAGCAGGCTGCCAATGGTGATTTGCTGGGGTGAAATGGCGATGTCGATTTCGTCCCCCACCAGGTCGGCATAGGCGGGGTTGGTAATGAGTGTGATGACTTTTTTGGCGCCCATGCGTTTGGCCAGCATGGACATCATGATATTGGACTCATCGTTGTTGGTGAGCGCACAGAACACATCGGTGGATTCGATGTTTTCGCTGGTCAGCAGGCCGGGTTCGGACGCGCTGCCGTGCAGCACAATGGCGTGTTTGAGCGACTCCGACAGCAGCCGGCAGCGCGGGTAGGATTGCTCGATCACCTTCACCTGGTAGTCGCGTTCAATGCTCTGCGCCAGGGTGGCGCCGATATTGCCGCCGCCGGCGATCATCACGCGCTGGTAGGGCTTGTCGATCTTGCGCAGTTCGGACATCACCTTGCGGATGTCCTTGCGGGCGGCGATGAAAAACACCTCGTCATCCGCTTCCACCACCGTGTCGCCTTCGGGAATAATAGCCCGGTCGCGGCGGAAAATGGCGGCCACCCGGGTGTCCACCTTCGGCATGTGCGTGCGGATGTCCTGCAACTCGTGACCGACGATGGGGCCGCCGTGGAAGGCACGCACCGCCACCAGCTGGATGCGGCCATCGGCAAAGTCCAGCACCTGCAGCGCGCCGGGGTTGGCAATCAGCTCCACGATGTTCTTGGTCACCAGCTGTTCCGGGCCGATGATCACATCCACCGGGATGTTGTCGGGGGTGAACAGCTTTTCCTGGTGCGCCAGGTAGTTGGGCGCGCGCACGCGTGAGATCTTGGTGGGTGTGTTGAACAGCGAATGCGCAATCTGACAGGCCATCATGTTGATCTCGTCGCTGTTGGTGACGGCGATCAGCATGTCGGCGTCGTCGGCGCCGGCCTGGTACAGGGTGTCGGGGTGGGAGGCGCTGCCATTGACCGTACCGATGTCCAGCCGGTCCTGCAGTTCGCGCAGGCGGTCGCCGTCGGTGTCGACCACGGTGATGTCGTTCTGCTCGTTCGCCAGATGCTCGGCGAGGGTGCCGCCAACCTGGCCTGCGCCCAGTATGATGATTTTCATGCTTGGGGCTATCCCCCTGAAATTCCCGCCACCTTAATGAAAAGCCCCGGAGAATGTAAGGGTGCAGGGGGTGGAATACTGCACTCTAGCGCAGGCTTTCGCCGCGCCGCCGCAACAGGCTGAAAAACAGGCCGTCCGGGCCGTTGCGGGTGGGCAATATCTGGCTGCCCGCCGCGCGGGGAATGCCCAGCTGCAGCGGCAGAAGCTCTGCGTCCCCTGTGCGCTGCAGGAATGCCTGCACTACGGCGCTGTTTTCGGCTTCCAGTACCGAACAGGTGGCGTACAGCAGCGTGCCCCCCGGGACGAGTAGCGGCCACAGGCCGTCGAGAATGGCTGACTGCTGGGCGGCGAGCGCGGGGATATCCTCGGGCCGCCGCAGCAGCTTTACATCCGGGTGACGGCGAATAACACCACTGGCGGAACAGGGTGCGTCGACCAGAATGTGCTGGAAGTGCTGCGCAGGCATGCCTGCAGGCGGCTCTGCAGCGTTGCCGTGAACCACTTCGGCCTGCAGTTGCAGGCGTTGCAGGTTGTCACGCACACGCGCCAGCCGCGCCTTGTCGACATCCATTGCAGTGAGCGTGATGTCCGGCTGGCGCTCGAGCAGGTGGCAGGCTTTGCCGCCAGGCGCCGCGCAGGCATCGAGTACCCGTGTGCCGCTGGCGGGTGCCAGCAGCAGCGCGGCCATTTGTGCTGCTTCGTCCTGCACGCTGGCCAAACCCTCGGCGAAACCGGGCAGCAGGCCGACATCGGCGGGCACATCGAGATAAATGGATTCCGGCGCCAGCAGCCCGGCTTGCGCGGCGAACCCCGCGTCTGTGAGCCGTTGCAGGTACTGCTCACGGGAAACACGCTGCGCATTGCTGCGCAGCACCATTGGCGGTTGCTCGTTATTGGCCAGCATGATGGCCTCGGCGTGTTCCGGCCAGTCTTTCTGCAACGCGCTGTAGAGCCACTGTGGGTGGGCCGATCGCGCCGCCGGGTCGAGTGCATCGGCCAGGCTATCGCGCTCGCGCAGGAAGCGCCGCAACACCGCATTGCACAGGCCGCGTGCCCAGTCTTTCTGCAGGGCGCGGGTAGCACCCACGCTGGCGGCCACTGCGGCGTGGTCCGGAATGCGCGTATCTTCCAGCTGATAGAGCCCGAGCAGCAGCAGCGCCTGGATGTCGTTGTCCTTGCTGCGCAGCGGTTTGCTCAGCAGGGCCTGCAGCTGGGGTTGTAGCCTCGGGTAGAGTCGCAGGGTGCCGTAGCAGAGTTGCTGCAGCAGGCCGCGGTCACGGCTGCTGACGGTCTCCAGCGCGGCGGGTAGCAGTGTGTTCAGCGAGCCGCCCTGCAGCACCCCGGCGATCGCCCGCGCCGCCGCTGCCCGGGTATCCAGGGGCATCAGCCCGCGGCCTGTGCGGGGGCCGGCTGAAACCGGGCTCCGGCGGCGAACAGGCCGGCGTGCGCGTTGAGCATGTCGGCGGCGGGCAGCGCGCGTCCGCCGGGCAGTTGCAGCGTATGCAGTATGAGGCTGCCGCTGCCACAGGCCACCTCAATGCCCGCGCGACTGGCGCCGAGCACGGTGCCCGGTTCGGCGCCGGTGGCAGCCGCTGCCGCGCTGGCGGCCCAGACCCGCACGCGCTCGTCGTTCAGCAGGCCGTAACACACGGGGAAGGGGTTGAACGCCGCCACCCGGCGCGCAAGCTCGGGTGCCGGAAGGCGCCAGTCCAGTGCGCCCTCGGCCTTGTCGATCTTGTGCGCGTAGGTGGCGAGCTTGTCGTCCTGTGCGCTGCCGGCCGCCAGGTAGGTGGGCAGGTCGTCCAGTACCTGCAGCAACAGGGGCGCACCGAGCGCGGCGAGTTGGTCGTGCAGGCTGGCGGCGCTGGTAGTTTCGTCGATGGGGCAGCGCGCCGTGGCGAGCATGGCGCCGGTATCCAGGCCGGCATCCATCTGCATGATGGTAATGCCGGTTTCTGCATCACCCGCCTCAATCGCGCGCTGAATGGGCGCAGCGCCGCGCCAGCGCGGCAGCAGGGAAGCGTGTACGTTGAGGCATCCCAGCCGGGGCGCATCGAGGACCGCCTGGGGCAGAATCAGGCCGTAGGCCACCACCACCAGCACATCTGCAGCAAATCCGGCCAGCTCGGCCTGTGCCTCGGGGTTGCGCAGACTGGCCGGTTGGAACAGGGGTACGCTCGCCTGTTGCGCCAGCTGCTTGACCGGGCTGGCCTGCAGCTTCTTGCCGCGCCCCGCCGGCCGGTCTGGTTGCGTGTAGACGCCGATCACCTCATGGCCGCTGTGCAGCAGCGCCTGCAGGTGGATGGCGGCGAAGTCCGGCGTGCCGGCAAAGAGTATCCGCAAGGGTGTGCTGGCCACGTCAGGCCTGGCGCCGCTGTTCTTTCTGCAGCTTCTTGCGAATACGCTGGCGTTTTACCGGGGAGATGTAGTCCACGAACAGCTTGCCGTCGAGGTGGTCGATTTCGTGTTGCAGGCAGACCGCCAACAGGCCGTCCAGCTCTTGTGTAAAGGTGTCGCCTTTGCGGTCCAGCGCGGTCACCGAGATGCGCTGGGGGCGCTGCACCGTCTCATAGAACCCGGGCACCGACAGACAGCCCTCGTCGTATTCGCCGAGTTCAGCGTCCAGCACCGTCACTTCCGGGTTGATGAAAACCAGCGGTTCGCTGTGATCCTGGCTTACATCGATGACCAGCACACGGTGGTGCACATTCACTTGCGTCGCCGCCAGGCCAATGCCCGGTGCTGCGTACATGGTCTCAAACAGGTCATCCACCAGTGCCCGTGTGGCGTCCGTCACGACCCGGACGGGCGTGGCGCGGGTGCGCAGGCGGGGGTCAGGAAATTCCAGAATGTCGAGTACTGCCATGGAGTTAGCTGCCTTCGGGGCTCAACCGAGCAATGGTGAATTAGTCACATTGGGGCTTGCCACGGACCCATGCCCGCCGCAAACTGTGCCTAGTATATCGCTGCTGGCAAGGTGGTGCCCAGTGCCGTTTTGGCGCCGTGTCGCACGCTGGCATGGGGAAATGCACGCCTGCGGCTTGCGGCGGGCGGATGATAACAGGGACGGGCTGGAACGAATCATGAGAGCGAAGTCATTCACGGTGTGCCTCGTATTGCTCGGGAGCCTGTTTTTCGCCGCGCTGTCCAGCGCGGCAGTAGAACTCAACGAAGATGTTCCCGATGTGTACGTGGTCAAGCGCGGCGACACGCTGTGGGGCATTTCGGGCATGTACCTGCGTCAGCCCTGGCGCTGGCCCGAGCTGTGGGACGTCAACCCGCAAATCGATAACCCGCACCTGATCTACCCCGGCGACGAACTCTACCTGACCTGGGTAAACGGCGAGCCCCGGCTGCAGCTACGCCGCGGCCGCGACGTGAAACTGGACCCGGGTGTGCGGGTCAGCCCTCTGGACCTGGCGATCCCCACCATTCCCCTTGACGAGATTGGTGCGTTTCTCAAGGGCCACCGCATTCTCGATGCCGACGCACTGAACAATTCAGCCTACGTGGTGGCGGGTGATCAGGGTCGCCTGATTGCCGCTCCCGGCGACCGCGTGTATGGCCGCGGCCCGTTCCCGGACGGCGAGCGCACCTTCGGAATTTTCCGCGCGGGTGATACCTATAGCGATCCGGTCACCGGGGAACTGCTCGGCTATCAGGCGGTGGATATCGGTAACGCCAGGCTGGTCAGCAGCAACCGCGACGAAGTCACCGAGCTCACCGTGACCCGGGTGACGGAAGAAGTGCGTATCGCCGACCGTCTGCTGCCGCAGCGCGAGCAGGTACTGGACGCCACCTTCCAGCCGCGGGCACCGGGCGTGGAGGTTGATGATGGCTACATGATCGCGGTGGATGGCGGTGTCAGCCAGATCGGTCAGGGTAATATCGTGGTACTGAACCGCGGTGAGCGCGAAGGCCTCGAGGTCGGGCATGTGCTTGCTATCTACCAGGTTGGCGGCCTGGTGTTCGATGAAGTGGCGCGGCAGAACGTGACTCTGCCCGATACGCGCGCGGGCCTGCTGATGGTGTTCGAGGTGTTCGAGAAAGCGAGCTACGCCCTGGTGCTGCGCGCCAACCGGCCGCTGGAAGTCATGGACAAGGTGAAAAACCCCTGAAGTAAGCGCGGCGGTCACGGATTGACCACCGCCAGGCAATAGCCCCCCGACAACGGAGACTACGTCAAGGATGATGTATGGATACCGATCACGCATTTCTGTGCCTGTTGCTGCACAGCCTCCCGCATGTTCCGCGCCGTCAACTCAGGGCCCTGCTGCAGCACTTCAGCTCCCCTGAAGCGCTGTTACAGGCCAGCCCGCCGGAACTGGTCGCCGCGGGTGCAACCCCGGCGGCGGTGCAGGATCTCACGCTGGCCCGACGTCGGGGCAGGCACCCGCAGGCGCTGGTGGATGTGGATCAGCAGCACGACCGGCTGCGGGCGCTTGGCGCGCGGGTCCTGGTGTTGGGGCAACCGGGTTATCCACCTTTGCTGGCAACGATCAGCGACCCGCCCCCCTTTCTGTACGCCCGAGGGCAACTCGAGGCGCTCACGATGCCGCAGCTCGCGGTGGTGGGCAGCCGCAAGGCCAGCGCCGTTGGCCTGCGTGCGGCAACCGAGCTGGCGGCGGATGCGGTGGCGGCTGGCCTTGCGGTGACCAGCGGGCTGGCACTGGGCATAGACGCCGCAGCGCATCGCGGCGCTCTGCAAGCCCGTGGCGCGTCGGTGGCCGTGATGGCAACGGGTATCGAGGCGGTCTACCCGCGGCGACATGCCGCGCTGGCCACGGAACTGTTGCAGACCGGTTGTCTGGTGACCGAATTTCCCCCGCTGACACCGCCCCTGCCGGGCCACTTCCCGGCCCGCAACCGCATTATCAGTGGCCTCTCGCTCGGTGTGCTGGTGGTCGAGGCAGCACTGCCCAGTGGTTCCCTCATTACGGCGAATACCGCCCTGGAACAGGGGCGCGAGGTGTTTGCGCTGCCCTGGTTTCCCGGCCACGCGGGTGGCCGCGGCTGCCTGCATCTGTTGCGCGATGGCGCGGTGTTGGTGCAGGGCATTGAGGATGTGGTCGACAATCTCGGGCCCCTGTTCGACGCCCGTCCGTTGCTGCCTCCGACGCCGCCCGCGGTCGCCCCGCCGCCGGCGCCGCACTGGCTGCTGGCGCTGATGAGTGCCGAAGGCGTGGATGTCGACACGTTGGTCGCGGCATCGGGCAGGCCGCTGCCCGAGGTGTTGTCCGCCCTGTCGATGCTGGAAGCGCAGGGCAGCGTGCTGCGGGAGGCGGGGCGCTACCTGCGCGGCCAGTCCGGGCTTGCCACCCCCGGGGAGAGTCGCTAAATTTCGCCCTTCTTTCATCAGGAGCCACATCACATGCCCTCTGCCCTGCAGCTCAACGCCGCCGTGCGCGCCCTTGCCGATGGGGGAGTGATTGCCTGCCCGACCGAAGCGGTCTGGGGCCTGAGTTGCGATCCTGACAATCCGCATGCGGTGGCCCGCCTGCTGGAGATCAAGGAGCGGCCGGTGGAGAAAGGCCTGATCCTGATTGCGGCGAACCTGCAGCAGGTTGGCGCGCTGTTGGGCGCGCTCACCGAGGCCCAGCGACAGAAACTGGCGCTTTCCTGGCCCGGCCCCACTACGTGGCTGATCCCCCACCATGGATTGGTGCCGGCCTGGGTGCACGGTGGCCGCGATACGGTGGCGGTGCGGGTGACGGCCCATCCGGGCATGGTGGCGCTGTGTTCCGCCTGGGATGGACCGCTGGTGTCGACCTCCGCTAATCCCGGCGGCAGTCGCCCTGCCCTGTCCCTGTTCCAGGTCCACCGGTATTTCCGCGGCCAGCTGGACGGCATCCTGCCCGGCCCATTGGGTGGCGCGCTGCGGCCGTCGGTGATCCGCGATCTGCAGACCGACCGGGTGCTGCGCTCCTGAGGGGCGGTCGCGCCGGTGCAAGCCAGCCGGAGGCATGCGTATAATGGCCGCGCCGAACGGGAGGACCTTACCGCCATGCACGTTGAAGACGTCAAGACCTATCTGCTGGCGCTGCAGGATCGTATCTGCGAAGCGCTGGCGCTGGAGGACGGTACCGCCGGCTTTATCACCGACGAATGGCAGCGGCCGGAGGGCGGCGGTGGCCGCAGCCGGGTGCTCGGCGATGGTGCGGTATTCGAGAAAGCCGGGGTCAATTTCTCCCACGTGATGGGCGAGCACCTGCCGCCCTCTGCGACGGCGGCCCGCCCGGAACTCGCCGGGCGCAGCTACCAGGCCATGGGTGTGTCACTGGTGATTCATCCGCACAACCCCTATGTTCCCACGTCGCATGCCAACGTGCGCCTGTTCGTGGCGGAGAAAGCCGGCGCCGAGCCGGTCTGGTGGTTTGGCGGTGGTTATGACCTCACACCCTATTACGGTAACCGCGAGGATTGCAGACACTGGCACCAGGTGGCGGCAGACGCTTGCGCGCCCTTCGGGGATGATGTGTATCCTCGCTACAAGCGCTGGTGCGACGAGTACTTCTACCTCAAACACCGCCAGGAAGCGCGGGGTGTGGGGGGGCTGTTTTACGATGACCTGAGTGAAGGTGGCTTCGAGCGCTGTTTCGGGTTCATGCGCGCCGTGGGCGACTCCTACCTGCCTGCTTACCTGCCGATTGTGCAGCGTCGCAAGGGCCAGCCCTGGGGTGAGCGGGAGCGGCAGTTCCAACTGTATCGCCGTGGCCGCTATGTTGAATTCAACCTCGTATTTGATCGCGGCACCCTGTTCGGCCTGCAGTCGAACGGGCGCACCGAAGCCATTCTCATGTCCTTGCCACCGCTGGTGCGTTGGGAGTACAACTACCAGCCCGATGCGGGGTCTCCGGAAGCCGAGCTGACAGACTACTATCTGCAGCACCGGGACTGGTTGCATGAATAACGCCTCACAGGCCCATTTGACAACGCGGTGGACAGACGCATCATGACTGCGCAGCCCGACAAATACGCCGTTTTCGGCAACCCCATCAAGCACAGCAAGTCGCCGGCCATCCACGCCGCTTTTGCACAGCAGTGCGACCAGCGCTTGCATTACCGCGCCGTGCGCGTGGAACTGGATGACTTTGCCCGCTCTGCACGCTGCTTTTTCGACAGTGGCGGCAAAGGCCTCAACGTTACCGTACCGTTCAAGCAGGAAGCCTGCGCATTCGCCGACACCCTCACTGAGCGCGCGCGGCGGGCCGGTGCGGTAAACACGCTCGGTGTCGGCGCCGGTGGCGCAGTCTCTGGCGACACCACGGATGGCATTGGCCTGGTACGCGACATGGTGGCCAATCTCGGCTGGCAACTGCAAGGGCGTCGCATCGCTATCATCGGCGCCGGTGGTGCCGTGCGTGGTGTGCTGGAACCGTTACTGAGCGAACGTCCCGCCGCCCTGTTGATCGCCAATCGCACCGCGGCGCGGGCGGAAGCACTGGCGGATGCGTTTGCCGACCTCGGCCCGGTGCAGGGCGGCGGCCTGGAGGCGCTGGACGGACTGGCGGTGGACGTGTTGATCAATGCAACCAGTGCCGGCCTGTCAGGCGAAATGCCCGCGCTGCCGGATATTCAGTTGACCGTACGCAGTTGTTGCTACGACATGCTCTACGGGGCTGCCCCGACCCCGTTCATGCGTTGGGCGGCACAGAATACGGCCTGGGCCGTCGCGGACGGGCTGGGTATGCTGGTCGAGCAGGCGGCGGAATCGTTCTATCGCTGGCGCCAGGTGCGCCCTGCTACCCAGCCGGTTATCGCCCAGATGAGGCATTTGCTGGCAGCCGCCTGAGGCATTGCGGGCGGGCAGTCTTCTTGCCCGGCGCCGGGAATCAGCGCGCGAGCTCGGCCAGATGCTGGTCCTTGAGGCGTACGTAGTTGGCCGCGCTGTAGCGAAAGTAGTCGAGCTCCTTGTCACTCAGCGCGCGCATCTCGCGCGCGGGGCTGCCCGCGTAGAGGTAGCCGCTGCGCAGCGTTTTGCCGGGTGTGACCAGCGCGCAGGCGCCGATCACGACCTCGCTCTCCACTATCGCGCCGTCCATTACCGTTGCGCCCATACCCACCAGCACCCTGTCTCCGATGGTGCAGCCGTGCAGGGTGGCATTGTGGCCGATCGTGACCTCCGCGCCGATCAGCAGCGGCCAGCCATCCGGGTTGTAGGGGCCGGCGTGGGTGATGTGCAACACGCTGCCGTCCTGCACACTGGTGCGCGCGCCAATGCGAATGCGGTGCATGTCGCCCCGGATCACCGCCTGTGGCCAGACGGAAACATCATCGCCCAGCTCGACGTCTCCCAGTACCACGGCGCTGGGGTCTATCAGCACACGCTGCCCGAGACTGGGGGTGTGGCCGCCGAAGCTGCGCAGGCTGGTTGTGGTGTCGTGAGGCATAACAAGCTCCTTGTTCGATCCTGCTACAATAGCGGCTGTCTCAACAGCCCGCCAGCCAATGCTGGCCCGGAAACCCGTATGTCGACACCAGCGCAGAACAGGCGCTTTATCGCGGGCGCGGTTTGCCCGCGCTGCAGCGCCATGGACACGATAGTCGTGGACCGTGAGAGTGACTTGAGGGAATGCGTCGCCTGTGGGTTCAGCGATCCGCGCCCCAAAGAAGGTGGCACCGTCGAGCCGCCCACCCGGGTGAGCCGCCCCGCCGCGCGGCGCGTGGAAACGCAGGCGGCGGTCGTGCGGATTCTCGACCCGTCAGGCAGTGACAAAGGGCAGGAGTGAGCCTGCCCGCGAAGGTTTAGAGGAAGCGGTAGGAGACCTCAACACCGACGGTGCGCGGGTCGCCGGGGAAGCGGCCGACGGTGCCCAGGAAGTCAGACGTCCAGGTTTCCTCGTAGCCTTCGTCGAGGATATTGCGGCCCCACAGGAACACGGACCAGGTGTCCGCCTCAATGCCGATGCGGCCATTGAGCAGCGAGTAACTGTCGATCTCACCCCACACCAGGCTGCTGCCGGGACGCGCGAAGGAGACGTTGTCCTCGGTGGCGTAGAAGCTGTCGGTGTAGGTCCAGTCCACGCGGGTAACGAACTCGGCACCCAGGTCCGGCAGCGCCAGGTTATGCTGGATGGCGAAGGCCGCGGTCAGCTCCGGCGCGTCAGGCAGCTTGTTGCCCGCCAGGTCGGCACCGATGCCGGCCGGGTTGCGTACGCTTGAGCCACCGGGGAAGGATTCGAACTCGGCGTCGTTGTAGCCCAGCGCACCCTGCAGCATCAGGCTGTTGCCGGGGAAGTAGGTGAGCTCGGCTTCCACACCCCGCGAGCGCACTTCCGCGGCATTGCGGATAGTGATGGCGGAAGTGGCGTTATCCAGCTGCACGAACTGGTTCAACTGGTAGTCCTCGAAGTCCATCTGGAACGCTACCAGGTTGTAGCGCAGGCGGTTTTCCATGGCGGTGCCCTTGAGGCCGATTTCCCAGGCCTCGACGGTTTCCTGATCGAAATCGATACCGTCGGTGAGAGCGCTGGTGGTCACAAAGTCGACGTTGTAGCCGCCGCTCTTGAAGGCCTCGGAATACTTCAGGTAGATGTTGCTGTCATCGCCCAGGGCGTAGCTCAGGCTGATCATCGGCGAGAAGTCGTCGTAGTCGTTCTCGTCCGTGAAGTTGGCGACGGTCTGGTCACCGACCACGGGGCCGACCGCAACGCCGAAGATCGCAGCGCCGGGAACCTGCAGGAAGCCGAGGTCGACGATATCGCCGATCAGGTCAAAATCCACCTCGCGTGTCTCTTCGGTGTAGCGCGCACCGAAGCCAAGCGTCAGGCGCTCGGTGAGGTCGTAGGTGCCGTTCAGGTACACCGCATAGCTGCGCGTGTCCACGTCGGCGAAGGTGCCCACGCCCGCGCCGTCAAATTGCGCGCCGAAGGGTGCCAGTGGCGGTGCCAGGCCCTCGAATACGATGCCGATCTCGTCACCGATAATGGCGCGACGCGACGAGCTGGCCTGTTCATCGTAGAGGTAGAGGCCGGCAACGTACTTCAGGCGACCACTGTCGGGTGAGAAAATCTGGAATTCCTGGGTGGTCTGCTCATAGGCATCCGGGTATTCCACCCGCAGCAGGTTGAGGAAGGAGTGGTCGGTATCCTGCCCGCGATCAACCCAGGTATCCCGGTAGGCGGTAATGGAGGTCAGCCGGTAGTCGCTGCCGAGGTCGACGTTGACCGTGGCCGATACGCCCCAGATCTCCCGCTCTTCGGAATTGTCGACGTTGTTGTCGATGCGGAACTCGTTGGGTGACACGGTGTTGGGCACGCTGCCTGACCAATCGGAAATGGCCACACCCCATGAGGACACGCGGTCCGACTCCAGGTAGTCGCCGGCGATGTTGACATCGTAGTTTTCGCCACCGAAGGCAAACTGGCCGCGTGCTGCTGTGCCGTCGCGCTCGTTGTGCTGTGTGCCGGTGGTGACGTTGGTAATGAAGCCATCGCGATGGTGATCAACTACCGAGAACCGCGCCGCCGCGTTTTCGCCCAGCGGCAGGTTGGCGATGGCGGAAACGCGATAGGAGTCGTAATTGCCCATTTCCCCGGTGACCAGAAGCTCCTGCTCCTGAGTCGGCTTCTTAGTGACCATGCTGATGGCGCCCGCCACCGTGTTCTTGCCGAACAGTGTGCCCTGCGGGCCGCGCGCCACTTCCACGCGTTCGAGGTCGAGAATCTCGATGTTTTGTGCCGGCGATTGCCCCATGTACACGCCGTCCACGTAGACGCCGGCCCGCGTATCGAAACCAATATTGCGCGTGTTTGCACCCACGCCGCGGATGCGCACAGCGGTCGCGCTGTCGTTGCCGCCGGAGATGCTCATGTTGGGGATGAATTCAGCCAGCTCACGCACCTGGCGCACACCGGTTTTCTGCAGCGCCTCGCTGCTCATGACGGCAATGGAAATGGGTACATCGGTGAGGCTCTCGGTGCGCTTCTGCGCGGTAACCACCACTTCCTCCAGCATGCCGGTACCCTGAGCGGCGGCGTTGACTGAAAGCACGAGCAGTGCGGCGAATGTCAGGCGGGGTTTGAATGCGGTTTGTAGCATGGGGCGTACCTTGTTATCTGGACAAAGGGAAGTGTTGTGATCAGCTGCCGCGGATAATAGCAGACCGCAGCGAAATATGGCGCACTCCGTGGCGTGCAGCAGCGCCCGGGGGGCGGATATTGTCCCGTGGTGGGCAGCGTGGTGTACCGCACGGCATGGGAGCTCATTGGCGCTGGCGCACAAGCCCGTTTAAGATCGCCGATACGTTTTCCTACTGGACTCATAACCATGCATTTGTCCCGCTTTCCGCGACTGCATTTTGCACACCTGCCCACACCGCTGGAGCCGATGGAGCGCCTGAGTGCCCACCTTGGCGGTCCCCGTCTCTGGATCAAACGTGATGATTGCACCGGGCTGGCCGGCGGCGGCAACAAGACGCGCAAACTGGAGTTCCTGCTGGCGGATGCGCAGGCGCAGGGTGCGGATACCGTGATTACCCAGGGTGCCACTCAGTCCAACCATGCGCGCCAGACCGCGGCGATTGCCGCACGGCTGGGGCTGGCCTGCCACATTCTGCTGGAGGACCGCACTGCCAGCGAAGATCCCGACTACAACTACAACGGCAACGTACTGCTGAACGAGCTGTTCGGTGCGCACCTTGCCCTGCACCCGGGCGGTACTGATATGAATGCCGCAATGGCCGCCGAGTCACAGCGCCTGCAGGCAGAGGGAGCCCGGCCCTACGTGATTCCGGGCGGCGGCTCCAACGCGATCGGCGCACTGGGCTATGTGAATGCCGCTCTGGAGTTGCTGGTTCAGGCCAATGAGCGCAGTTTACAGGTGCGTGAGCTGGTGCATGGCACGGGCAGTGCCGGGACCCAGGCGGGGCTGGTGGCCGGCATGGTCAGCAGCAATAGCGGCATTCCGGTGCTGGGCATTGGGGTGCGGGCGCCGGAGGCCATCCAGCACCGCAATGTACTCGCGCTGGCCAACCAGACAACGGCGCTGATGGGCCTGGGGGAAACCGTGACCGCCAGAGATGTGCAGGTGAACTGCGCCTACGTGGGCGCCGGTTATGGGGTTCCCACGGAGGGTACCCTGGAGGCGATTGCGCTGCTCGCGGAGCTGGAGGGCATCCTGCTCGACCCGGTGTATACCGGCAAGGGCATGGCGGGCCTCATTGACCTGGTACGTCAGGGCCGTTACGCCGCGGATGACAACGTGGTGTTCCTGCACACCGGGGGCAGCCAGGCGCTGTTTGGCTATCGCGCCGCGTTTGGCTTCGCCGATTACCGTTGAACCCCGCGCCGTGTTTGCGCCACAGGGGCCCGTCGGTGGGAACTACCGCTGCAGTTTGCTGAATCCCAGGGGCATGCGCTTGAAGCCGTCCATGAAGTTGGAGCGAAAGTGCGTGGGCTCTTCCAGTAACCTGAGGTCACCCATGCGCGCGAGAATTTCCCGCGTCATCATTTCCAGATTCAGGCGCGCCTGATGCTGCCCGGGGCACACGTGCACCCCGAAGCCAAAGGTGCGCATGGCGCGCCGGGTTTGTGCCGGGTCGCGGGTGATGTCGAAGGTATCCGGTTGGTCAAAGCAGTCCGGGTCGCGGTTTACTGATGCCAGCAGGCAGACGACCTTGCCGCCCTGGGCAATGTGCTGGCCGGCCAGCTCGACATCGCGCGTGGCGGTGCGCCGGGTGTAGACCACAGTATTGCGGTAGCGCAGTATTTCCTCGACTGCCGCCGGTATCAGTGTTGGGTCCGCGCGCAGCAGGGCCAGTTGCTCGGGGTGACGGATGAGCTCACGTATGAGCCACGACAGCGTGTTGCGTGTCGTTTCCGTGCCGCCGATCATGAGGCCCTGAAAAATCACGCCGTACTCTTCATCGCTCAGACTGCGCCCGTCGATTTCCGCTGCAAGCAGCTCACTGGTCATGTCATTGCCCGGTTTTCCGCGGCGTGTGGCGGCAAAGGCTGCCGCCCAGGCCACCATCTGCGCCGACGCGGTCCAGCCCTCCTCGCGACTGCCCGCGTAGTCCGGATCGTTGGCCAGGGTCACAGCGTTGATTGTGGGCACCAGGTAAGCGTAGTCCGCTTCCGGCACGCCAAGCAGAGTGAACATCACGTGTACCGGCAGGTGCATGGCGACCTCGCTGACAAATTCACACTCGCCGCGATCGATGATGTTGTCGATGATGGCAGACACTTTCGCCTGCATCATGTCGCGGCGCGCCTCCAGCACGCCGGGCCGAAAGGCGTAGTCGACCAGGGCGCGGCGTGAGCGGTGTTCCGGCGGATCGAGGAAGGTCATCGCCTGGCGCTGCAGTGCCAGTAGCTCCTCTGGAAAATCCTCCAGCAGCGGGCCGAAGCTGCTGGAAAATGTAGCCGGATCGCGCAGCACGGTGTCGATGTCGGCTTTGTGCAGCACCAGCCAGTGCCCCCCCGCTGCGTGCTCGTCCTCCTGCCACACAACGCGGTGCTCCCGGCGCAGTTCAGCGATTGCAGCTCGCGGCGAGCCCTGTGCGAAATTGTCGAGGTGCAGCAGGCGGTCGCTGTATGGGCAGGTGGTCATGGCGGTTACTCTTTTTTATTTCTCAAGGGCTCAATGACGCGGAGACTAGCATACACCTGCCGGTTCAGCTGCAACCGGCAGCGAGGGTGAGATCAGCGTGCTGTTTCAGTCGCGTCGGAACCAGCCGCCGCCTGCCGACAGGCGTCGGTAGCTGCCATACAGGGTAAGACCTCGCGCGGCATTGAACAGGGTGAATGCGAGCCACAGGCCGTGGTTGCCCCAGGGTTGGGTGACATACCAGGCCGGCAGATAGACCAGCAGGGCGCTGGCGAGCATGGTGCGCATCATCGGCCGCGTTTCGCCGGTGCCGATAAACACGCCGTCCAGCAGGTAGGTAGGCGCCGCAACCAGGGGCAGCAGCACCAGCCACAGTCGGTGCTGGTCCAGCACCCGCAGTACCTCCGGCAGGCTGGTCAGCAGCCGGAACAGGGGTAGCTGCACGATCAGAAACGCGATGCTCAGGGCCAGTGCGGAGGCGGCACACCACAGGCCGCAGCGGCGCACCACCCGGTAGAACCCGGGCGGGTCGCTGGCGCCGGCGCGATTGCCCGCCAGGCTCTCCGCGGCATAGGCGAAGCCATCGAGTGCATAAGCGGTGAGTAACAGCAGTTGCATCAGCAGCGCGTTTGCGGCCAGTGTGGCCGTGCCCAGTTTTTCCCCCATGCTGGTAAAAAAGGCGAAGGCGGCCAGCAAAGTGATGGTGCGCACGAAGAGGTGGCTGTTGCTGCGCATCAGGGCAGAATAGGCGCGCAGGTCCAGCAGCTCGCCCCGGCCCGGTGCCGGCACCGGAGCGAGACGCCGGCGCACGGCAAACAGTGCGAGGCCAAGGCCGGTGTATTCGGCGAGTACGGTGGCCAGCGCGGCACCGTCACTGGCCCAACCCAGGCCGATTACAAGCACCACATCCAGCGCGATATTGGCCAGATTGGTGACAATCAGCACCCACATGGGCCAGCGGGTATCACCGTGGCCGATGAACCAGCCGATGATGGCATAGGTCACCAGCACAGCCGGCGCACTGATGATACGGATACGGGCGTAGCTGTCCGCCAGGGGCAGCAGCGTGGCGTCCGGCGCCATCAGTGCCAGCCCCGCATGCAACCAGAGCGGGTGCAGCAGCCAGACCAGCCCCGCCAGCGCCAGGGCCAGCACGCCGGCGCGGTAGAGCTCCAGACTGGCTTGCGCCTCGCTGCCGGCACCCAGCGCGCGGGCGACGCGCCCGGTTGTGCCCATGCGCAGGAAGCTGAAACCCCAGTAAAGAAAGGAGAGCAGCGCGCTGCCGATGGCCACGGCGCCGAGATAACGCGTGTCGTCCAGGTGCCCCAGTATGCCTGCATCAACCAACCCGAGCAGGGGAATGGAAATATTGGACAGAATTGCCGGCCAGGCGATTTGCCATATTTTGTGGTCAAGCGATGTTGCGGTACCCATATCTAGCGCTCTGGCGGCTCCCGGCGCCGTCTTCACGGGCAGTCGGCAAACCCTCACAAAATCAGCATCTTAGTATTTTTTGCTCAAGAGTTTCGCTATAATCGCCGCGGCTCGAGATGCGGCACTTGGTCGCAGGGGCTTGAAAATTGGCTGGAACAAGCATCTACCCCACTCCTCCCTTCCCCTGATGAAGGGCTGCGGCCCCCTGGCGCAATGTGCCCGTGGTCGCTTGGAAAGCACGCTGCACGGCGTGTCTGCAGGAAGAAAGTAGTGCTCCGACGGCCGGGGGAGAGATTGTGAAAATGAGGGAGACACGGGAAATGTTGTTGAAAGCGAACAGACTGCGTGAGCTGGCGCTTGGTCCTGTGCTCATGCTGCTTGGCCTGGCAAGTGCCGGTGCTGCAGCTGCGGGTGACAAGGTAAACCAGGTGAACATGGCACCCGGCGCCACCGAAATCGGCCAGAGCATTTACGACCTGCACATGCTGATCTTCTGGATCTGCGTCATCATCGGCGCATTGGTCTTCGGGGTCATGTTCTATTCCATCTACTACCACCGTAAGTCGCGTGGCGTTACGCCATCCACGTTCCACGAGAGCACCAAGGTGGAAATTGCCTGGACGGTCGTCCCCTTCCTTATCCTGATCGGCATGGCGGTGCCCGCCACCTCGACGCTGCTGGATATCTATGATTTTGACGATGCTGAAATGGACGTCCTGATCACCGGTTACCAGTGGAAGTGGAAGTACGAATACCTCGACGAGAACGGCGAGAACGTGTCGTTCTTCAGCAACCTGCGCACCCCGCAGGGCGAAATCTACAATACGGCCGACAAAGGCGAGCACTACCTGCTTGAAGTTGACGAGCCGCTGGTGATTCCGGTCGATACCAAGGTGCGCTTCCTGGTCACGGCCAACGATGTCATTCACTCCTGGTGGGTGCCTGAGCTGGCCGTGAAGAAAGACGCCATTCCCGGCTTCATCAACGAAACCTGGACCAAGGCGAGTGCAGAGGGCATTTACCGCGGCCAGTGTGCCGAGCTGTGCGGCAAGGACCACGGCTTCATGCCGGTGGTCGTCAATGTCGTGAGCAAGGATGAATACGCTGGCTGGCTGGAAACCAAAAAGGCCGAAGCTGCCGAAATCCGCGACCTGATGGCACAGACCTTCACGCTGGACGAGCTGATGACCCGCGGTAAAGCGGTGTACGAGCGCAACTGCCTGGCCTGTCACGGTGCCAACGGTGAGGGTGGTGTAGGTACCGCAATTGCCGGCAGCGCAGTCGCCATGGGTGACGTCAGTGGTCACCTGGAAATTGGTATCAATGGCGTGCCGGGTTCTGCGATGCAGGCCTTCGGTGGGCAGATCAACGATGTGGAGATGGCGGCGGTGATCACGTATCAGCGCAACGCTTTTGGCAACAATATGGGTGACATGGTGCAGCCCATTGATGTGTACAACCACAAGAAAGGCTAATTGGAGGAGTTAACGATGGGCGATCATCATCACGGTCCTGCCAAGGGCCTTAGCCGGTGGCTGTTCACCACCAACCACAAAGATATCGGAACCATGTACCTCTGGTTCTCGTTTTCCATGTTCATTCTGGGCGGCGCGTTTGCCATGATTATCCGTGCCGAGCTGTTCCAGCCCGGCATGCAGTTGGTAGAACCTGCCTTCTTCAACCAGATGACCACCCTGCACGGTCTGGTGATGGTGTTCGGGGCGATCATGCCCTCCTTCGTCGGCCTCGCCAACTGGATGATTCCGATGATGATCGGTGCGCCGGACATGGCGCTGCCGCGGATGAACAACTGGAGCTTCTGGATCCTGCCGCCGGCATTTTTGATTCTGGCGGGAACGCTGTTCATGGAAGGCGGCGCGCCCAACTTCGGCTGGACGTTCTACGCGCCGTTGTCGACCACCTATGCGCCGCCTTCGGTCACCTACTTCATTTTCTCCATTCACGTGCTCGGGCTGTCGTCCATCATGGGGTCGATCAACATCATCGCCACCGTGATGAACATGCGTGCCCCCGGCATGACCTACATGAAGATGCCGCTGTTCGTCTGGACCTGGCTGATCACTGCATTCCTGCTGGTGGCGGTGATGCCGGTGCTCGCGGGCGCCGTGACCATGATGTTGATGGATATCCACTTCGGTACCAGCTTCTTCTCCGCCGCCGGCGGTGGTGACCCGGTTCTGTTCCAGCACATCTTCTGGTTCTTCGGTCACCCCGAGGTGTACATCATTATTCTGCCGGCATTCGGCGTGGTTTCGCAGATCATCCCGACCTTTGCCCGCAAGCCCCTGTTCGGCTACGACTCTATGGTTTACGCCACCGCCTCCATCGCCTTCCTGTCGTTTATCGTGTGGGCTCACCACATGTACACGGTTGGTATGCCGGTGGCGGGCGAACTGTTCTTCATGTATGCCACCATGCTGATTGCCGTGCCTACCGGGGTGAAGGTATTCAACTGGGTGACGACCATGTGGCGCGGTGCCATGACCTTCGAAACCCCGATGCTGTTCTGCATGGGCTTTCTGGTGTTGTTCACCATTGGCGGCTTCACCGGCCTCATGCTGTCCATTGCGCCCGCGGACTTCCAGTACCACGACACCTACTTCGTGGTCGCGCACTTCCACTACGTGATGGTGGCCGGTGCGGTGTTCTCCATGAGCGCTGCGGTGTACTACTGGCTGCCCAAGTGGTGTGGCCGCATGTATAACGAAACCATGGGCAAGACCCACTTCTGGATCTCGTTCATCGGCTTCAACATCACGTTCTTCCCGCAGCACTTCGTGGGCCTCGCCGGTATGCCGCGGCGGATTCCGGACTACGCACTGCAGTTTGCTGACTTCAACATGATGTCCAGCATTGGCGCTTTCATCTACGGTGCCTCGCAGATCCTGTTCCTGTACAACGTGATTGCCACCATTGTTGCGGGCAAGCCCACCAGTGAAGCGCAAACCTGGGAAGGCGCAGAAGGCCTGGAGTGGACGGTCGCCACGCCGGCGCCCTACCACACCTTTGAAACGCCGCCGCAGGTGCGCTAACGGCCTGTCGTCGGGATTGAGGAGCGTCGCATGTTGAGAGTGAGTAGTAACCCGGTTGTCGACACTGTCGTCAAGTTGGCGTCGACCGCTGTGATCATGTTTGCCTTTGTGTTCGTGGTCATGGTGCCACTCTACAACGTGCTCTGTGATGCGCTCGGTATCAACGGCAAAACCAGCGGCGAGGCCTACACATCGGTGCAGGCCGGCGTCGATGAGTCGCGCACGGTGACCATCCAGTTCGTGGCCACCAACAACGAGGGCATGCCCTGGGACTTCGGCCCTTCGGTCACCATGATGAAAGTACATCCGGGGGCGAGCAACGATACGGTGTTCCACGCACGCAATCCGCTGCCTCAGGCGATGGTGGCGCAAGCGATTCCCAGCGTATCGCCGTCGCGAGCCGCCGCCTACTTTCACAAGACAGAGTGCTTCTGCTTCAACCAGCAACCGCTGGATGGCGACAGCTCGGCGGAAATGCCGCTGCAGTTCATCATAGACCGGGACCTGCCCAGCGACATTCACACCATCACGCTGTCCTACACGATTTTTGATGTCACAGACATGGTGGGCGGCTCAATCGCTGCCCGCTGACACGCGGTCCGGGGGGCCGTGTGATATACAACGGAGAAACACAATGACAACCCAGAGTTCAACAGAGTACGAGAAGTACTACGTACCGGAAAAAAGCAAACTGGCGGTGTGCGCGACGATAGGCCTTATCTCGAGCACGTTCGGGGCCGCCAATGTGATGAACGACATGACCTTTGGCGACGGTGCAACCACCGGCTCCTGGGGCATATTCTGGTTTGGCCTGTTCTTTTTCTCCGCCACGCTGTTCGGCTGGTTCCGCATGGCGATCAAGGAAAACCTCGCGGGCATGAACAGCGCCCAGCTGAAGAAGTCCTACGTGTTGGGCATGTTCTGGTTCATTTTTTCCGAGGTCATGTTCTTCCTCGCGTTCTTCGGTGCGCTGTTCTATGTGCGTACGCTGGTAGGCCCGTGGCTCGCCGGTGAAGGCGAAGGCGGGCGCATGAACCACCTACTCTGGGAAGGCTTCAACTACCAGTGGCCGATGGCCCTGACGCCACCGGAAGCTGTGGGCGGGGTTGCCAACCAGCCTGTTGCCAACATGGGTACCTTCCAGAGCTACGAGCAGAGCATGGCGTTCGGCGAGGCGGCGGCGTGGTATCTCTGGCTGCCGATGTGGAACACCATCGTGCTGCTGTCATCCAGCTTCACCGTGCACGTTGCGCACATGGGCCTGCTCGACGGCAACAAGCGCAAATTCAATATCTGGCTGGGCATCACCGTTGCCCTGGGCATGCTGTTCGTTGCCCTGCAGGCGCTGGAATATTATGAGGCGTATGCGCACTTCGGACTGACCCTGAACTCCGGTATTTACGGTTCCACCTTCTTCATGTTGACCGGGTTCCACGGGTTCCACGTGATCATGGGTATGACCATGTTGTTGATCCAGTGGCTGCGCTCGGTCAGGGGCGGCCATTTCACCGCCGATGATCACTTCGGCTTTGAAGCATCAAGCTGGTACTGGCACTTTGTCGATGTGGTCTGGGTGTTTCTGTTCCTGTTCGTCTACATCCTGTAGGGAGCTCAGTCAGCGGTTTCCTGCGCCTGGGCGGCCGGACGAGGTCCGGCGTCCCAGGGGTTGCGGTGGCCCAGCTTGCCTGTGGCCACGCCGTAAACCACCAGACCCGCCAGGGTCAGCGCGAGGCCCAGGCGCACACCCAGCGAATGGAAGGTCCGACGGCTGTTTTTGTCGCCCTGATCCACCATCAGGAAGTAGAATCCGCTACCCAGGCTGGCCAGCAGCGCCAGCATCAAACCGACGATCATCAACTTCAACAATGTCCTGCTCCTTTCCAGAAACGCAGCAGTATAAACCAGCAGCCTCCATGGCTGTTGCATACGGCGCTACATTAACTGAACGGGGTTGAGGCATGGCCGCATTGAAACTGGATCTGGAGTGGCGCATTACGCTGTTCACCGCCCTGCTCTTTCCTGCCCTTGTAGCTCTGGGCTTCTGGCAATTGGAGCGGGCGGAAGAAAAGCGCGAGCTGGAGACCCGCTGGGCGCAGCGCCAGAGTGAAGCCCCCGTGGGGCTGAGCGACCTCGCCGCGGAGCCGGCGGAAGCACTGGCCTACCGCCGCGTTCACTTGCGCGGTGAGTTCCTGCCCGGGTACTACCTGTTGCTGGACAACCGCATGTATCGCGGCAGGTATGGCAATGAGGTGGTAGGCCTGTTTCGTCTGGCGGACACGCAGCGGCTGGTGCTGGTCAACCGCGGCTGGGTGGCCAGCGACCCCGCGCGCTTGACGCTTCCCGATGTTCCCGAGCCAGCGGGTGTCTCGCGTGTCACCGGGCACCTGTACGTCTCTCCCGGTGCACCGTACCTGCTGGCCGAGCAGCAGCTGGCGCCGCCCTGGCCGGTGCGCATCCAGGCCGTGGACATGCAGGCTCTGCAGCCACTGGTTGCCACCGTCAGTGATGCCGAACTGTACCCCTGGCTGGTGCGTATTGACCCCAACCAGCCGGCGGCGCTCACCGCAGATTGGCCTGTGGTCAACGCCAGCCCGGAAAAACACCAGGGCTATGCGCTGCAGTGGTTTACCATGGCCGCCGTGTTGCTGCTCTTCTTTCTGCTGCGCAGCTCCAACCTGTGGCAGCTCATTACACGCCGAGAGGATTGACCGATGCAGGAACCCACAGCGGGAGCGAACAACAGCCGTCTGGTGATCCTGCTTATCGCCGGTATTCCTGTGATCATGGTACTGGCGGCGACGTGGCTCTGGTGGTTTGTGGCGCGCGGCGAGCTGGATATCGTGGGCATGCTCGGTACCGCAAACCGCGGCACCCTGCTGGACCCGCCGCGGCCCCTCGCCGAAGCCGGGCTGCTATCGCCCACCGGCACACCATTGCCCTGGAGCAACGTCGATCACCAGTGGACCCTGCTGGTGACGCAGGAAGGTGCCGAGTGTGCTGCTGCCTGCGAGCGCAAGCTGTACCTGACGCGCCAGATTCACCTCGCCCTGGGCAAGGAGTTCCCCCGAGTGCGACGGATGCTGATAACGGACCGCGCACCCGCGGACACGGCTCTGGGGGTGAGCGACCTCAGCGACAACAAGCCCGCGCCGGCGGGTTTTGCGGGCCTGCTCGCGGAAGAGCACGGTGGGCTGGTTATCGCCCGCCTGGACGGCGCCAGCTGGCCTCAGCTGTTCCCTGAAACCCGTGCCAAAGACGACCTCTGGTATCTGGTTGACCCTGCCGGCTGGGTGATGATGACGTATGATGCCAGCGACAGTTACAAAGACGTGATCTCTGATCTTAAATTCCTGCTGAAGAACTCCGGGGACTGAACCAGCGCAATGACTGACATGGCCGCAACAGCCAAATCCACCTGGCGGGACTACAAGGAGCTGACCAAGCCCAATGTTGTCCTGCTGATGATCCTCACCTCGGTAATCGGCATGTTCATGGCGGTGCCCGGTATGGTGCCGCTGGACGCGCTCATTCTGGGAAATCTCGGCATCGCCCTCTGCGCCGGGGCGGCGGCAGCCGTGAACCACCTTGTCGACCAGCGGGTGGACCAGCGCATGGCGCGAACCAGCAAGCGCCCCATGGCGCAGGGCCGGGTCGGTACCTTGCAGGCAGCAGTGTTCGCCCTGGTGCTGGGCGGGGTCGGTATGGCCATACTGCTTATCTGGATCAATGCCCTGACCGCCTGGCTGACCTTTGCCTCACTGGTGGGTTATGCCTTTGTCTACACCCTGTTTCTCAAGCGCGCCACGCCGCAGAATATCGTGATCGGCGGCCTTGCCGGCGCGGCACCACCGCTGCTCGGTTGGACCGCCGTTACCGGGGAGATCCACGGCCACGCGCTGCTGTTGGTGCTGATTATCTTTGCCTGGACACCGCCGCACTTCTGGGCGCTGGCAATCCACCGCAAGGAAGAGTATGCGGCGGTGGATATACCGATGTTGCCGGTGACGCACGGCGATGCCTTCACGCGCCTGCATATCCTCCTGTACACAGTTCTCATGTTCCTGATTACCCTGCTGCCGTTTGTGACCCGCATGAGTGGGCCGCTGTACCTGCTGGGCGCCGTGGTACTCGGCGGCGGTTTCCTCTACTGGGCCATTGAGCTGATGCGCAACCGCAACCCGGCCGCGCCCATGGAAACCTTCAAGTACTCGATCATTTACCTGATGGCCCTGTTCGTGGTCATGCTGGTGGACCACTATGTTTTTCCCATGACTGCTGCCTGAGGATCTAACCACCATGAGCGACAGCAAGACACCCAGCCAGAGCCGAGGTATTCGCTGGACCGTTATCGGTGTGCTGGTGTTTATTCTGGTGATCGTTGCCGGTTTCGTGAACCGCATCAACCAGCCACGTGTGATGACGGCAGCCGACATGCAGGCAAACGGCGCGTTTCTGCTGCAAACACCCCGTGATATGGGCGATTTCGCGTTGATTGACCACCGCGGCCAACCTTTTGTGCCGGCGAGCCTCGAGAACCAGTGGACGCTGATTTTCTTCGGTTTTACCTACTGTCCCGATATCTGCCCCACCACCATGGCGTTCCTCGACCAGTTTGTACAAGCGCTTGAAGGCACCGAAGTGGAAGACACCCAGGTGGTCATGGTGTCGGTGGATCCCGCCCGCGACACGGTGGAACAGCTCGCCAGCTATGTGCCCTTCTTCAACCCCGAGTTTGTCGGTGTTACCGGAGAGTTTCTCGATATCCACCGCTTTGCCACGGCCCTGAATACGCCTTTTCGCAAGGTGCCCGGTCAGGACGAGAACTATCTGGTGGACCACAGCGCCAACGTGGTTCTGATCAACCCCCGCGGCGATTACCACGCGTTCTTCAAGGCCCCGCTGGATCTGGCGAAAATGAAGCTGACCTACCGCTCCATCCGTTATCTCTGGGACCATTGAGCCCTACAACAGGAGGCCGTCATGGCTGATACCACCGCGCCTGTCGTCCTGGTGGACGGCTCCTCCTATCTCTACCGGGCCTTTCACGCGCTGCCACCCCTCAACACCTCCACCGGTGAACCCACCGGTGCGGTGAAGGGCGTTATCAGCATGCTGCGCCGTCTGCTCAAGGATTACCCGGAAAGCCCGGTGGCGGTGGTTTTCGACGCCAAGGGCAAGACCTTTCGCGACGAACTGTTCGCCGAATACAAGGCCCAGCGGCCGCCCATGCCGGACGAGCTGCGCGCCCAGGTAGAACCGATCCATGCCATTGTGCGGGCCATGGGTTTGCCATTGATCTGTGAACCCGGTGTTGAAGCTGATGATGTGATCGGTACCCTTGCCCGCCAGGCCTCCGAGTGCGGCCGGCCGGTGGTGATTTCCACCGGTGACAAGGACATGGCACAACTGGTGAATGCGCACACCACGCTGGTCAATACCATGACCGATACGCGGCTGGACGAGGCCGGGGTGGAAGAGAAATTTGGTATACCGCCCTCCCGTATTATCGATTTCCTCGCGTTGATGGGCGACAAGGTGGACAACATTCCCGGCGTACCGGGTGTGGGAGAAAAAACCGCACTGGCCCTGTTGCAGGGGCTGGGTGGCCTGGATGACATCTATGCGGCGTTGGATCAGGTGGCGACCCTGGACTTCCGCGGTGCCAAGAGCATGGCGGCCAAGCTGGAGGCGGAGCGCGAGCGCGCCTACCTGTCCTACCAGCTGGCGACGATCAAGCTGGATGTGCCGCTGCAGGAATCGGTGCAGGCGTTGCACAACGGCGAGCCGGACAACGCCGCACTGCGCGAGTGGTACACCCGGCTGGAGTTCCGCAGCTGGCTTGAGGAGCTGTTGGGGAACGTTGAGGGGGTCGAAGCCGCTGATTCCGACGTTCAGCCGCAGCCGGATACCCACTGGGAGGTAGTGACCGACATGCCGGCGCTGGAGCGCTGGCTGGCGCAGTTACTGGCAGCGGAGCTGTTTGCCTTCGACACCGAGACCACCAGCCTGAATTACATGGAGGCGCAGGTGGTGGGCGTTTCCTTTGCGGTAGAGCCCGGTGAGGCCGCCTATGTGCCATTGGCTCACGATTATCTGGGCGCGCCGGCGCAGCTGGATCGCGATGAGGTGCTGGGCATGTTGCAGCCCTTGCTGGAGGACCCGGAGCGCGCCAAGGTCGGGCAGAATTTGAAGTATGACGTCAGTGTGCTGGCCAACCACGGCATCACCCTGCGCGGCATTCGCCACGACACCATGCTCGAGTCCTATATGCTGGATTCCACCGCGACCCGTCACGATATGAACAGCCTGGCGCTCAAGTATCTCGGCTACAAGACCATCCATTTCGAGGATATTGCCGGCAAGGGCGCCAAACAGCTGACCTTCAATCAGGTCAAGGTGGAGGATGCCGGCCCCTACGCGGCAGAGGACGCGGATATCACCCTGCGCCTGCACCAGGCGCTGTGGCCCCGGTTGTCAGAACTGGAGGGGCCGGCCGCGGTGTACACCGCCATCGAGCTGCCGCTGGTGCCGGTGCTGTCGCGTATTGAGCGCACGGGTGCGCTGGTGTCGCGGGAGCTGCTGCAGCAGCAGAGCCGCGAGCTGGGTGAGCGCCTGCAGCAGCTGGAAGCCGAGGCCCATGACCTGGCCGGCGAGGCCTTCAACCTCGGGTCACCCAAACAGCTCGGTGAGATCCTGTTCAAGCGGCTGGAGTTGCCGGTGCTGCGCAAAACGCCGACCGGTGCGCCGTCAACAGCGGAGGAGGTGTTGGCGGAACTCGCCCTTGATTACCCGCTCCCGCGTGTGTTGCTGGAGTACCGGGGCCTGAGCAAGCTGAAATCCACCTATACCGACAAGCTGCCGGAGCTGCTGAACCCCCGCACGGGGCGTATCCACACCTCGTATCACCAGGCGGTGACGGCCACCGGGCGCCTGTCCTCCTCCGATCCGAACCTGCAGAATATTCCGATCCGCACCGAGGAAGGTCGACGTATCCGCCAGGCGTTCATTGCGCCCCCGGGCTACCGCATCGTGGCCGCGGACTATTCCCAGATTGAGCTGCGTATCATGGCGCACCTGTCTTGCGACGCCGGTCTGCTGCATGCGTTTCGCGAGGGGCTGGATGTACACCGCGCCACCGCCGCGGAGGTGTTTGGTGTGGCTCTGGAGGCCGTGTCCGCGGAACAGCGGCGCAAGGCCAAGGCCATCAACTTTGGCCTGATCTATGGCATGTCAGCCTTCGGGCTGGCACGACAACTGCACCTGGGGCGCCACGAGGCGCAGGACTACATCGACCGCTATTTCGAGCGCTACCCCGGGGTGCAGGACTACATGGACCGCACCCGCGCCAGCGCCCGCGAGCAGGGCTACGTGGAAACGCTGTTCGGACGCAGGCTGTACCTGCCGGAAATCAACGCCCGGAACAAGATGCGCGCGCAGGCCGCCGAGCGCACAGCGATCAATGCCCCCATGCAGGGCACAGCCGCGGACATTATCAAGCGTGCCATGCTGCAGGTGGACAGCTGGCTCCAGGGGTCGGATGTGGATGCCCGCACCATTATGCAGGTGCACGATGAGCTGGTGCTGGAGGTGGCCGAAGAGGCGGTCGAGCAGGTCTGCGACACGCTGTGCGGGCTGATGAGCGACGCTGCTGAACTCGCCGTGCCGCTGCTGGTGGAAGCGGGTTCCGGAAAAAATTGGGATGAAGCGCACTAGCGGGTGGAACTTTTCGCAGCGAACCCGGTCTCATTATCCGTAGCATGCTGCTACTGCTCCGCAGGCTCCTCCCCATGAGCTATTCGCGGGGCAAGTCTCTTCCCCAGAGACCCAAGCTGTCCCGGCTGCCTGTCCCCCTACGGGCAGCCGGGTTTTTTATGCGCCGGATTCGTCCTCTTCACCTGCCTCGTGCTCCTCGTCCTCGTAGACGCTGAGGTCGGTCAGCCAGGCATTTAACACCGCGATCAGTTCCTTGTGGCCACTGTGCTTCAGGGCGGAGAAGAGCTGTACGGTAACGTTGTCGCCGTGCACCTGCAGTGTCCGTTGTACCTGCAGCAAGGTCGCGCGTGCGGGGCCGTTCTTGAGCTTGTCCGCCTTGGTCAGCAGAATGTGAACCGGCATGCCGGCGCTCACTGCCCAGTTGAGCATTTGCTGGTCAAAGGCCTGCAGAGGATGGCGCACGTCCATGAGCAGAATCAGCCCGCGCAGGCTCTCGCGTTTTTGCAGGTAATTTTCCAGCTGTTTGGTCCACTCCTGTTTCACCGCGAGGGGGACTTTGGCGAAGCCATAGCCGGGCAAGTCGACCAGGCGCTGCGTCTCACTGAGGCTGAAAAAATTGATCAACTGCGTGCGCCCGGGGGTGCGAGAGGTACGCGCAAGCTTTGGATTCCCAGTTAAGCTATTGATTGCAGAAGATTTTCCAGCGTTGGAGCGACCGGCGAAGGCCACTTCCCAGCCCGCGTCCTCGGGGCACTGGGAGAGCCGGCTGGCGCTGGTCAGGAAACCGGCGCTGCGGTAGTCGGGCCGGTCCGGGGCGGTTGACTGCATGAGGTGCGCTTGCCTTTTTTGCATGGGGTATCTCGTATATAATGCCACAGCTTTCCCGGGACCGACGGAATTCTCCGCGTCCCGCCTAACCCGCAGCAAGTAGCAGAGGTGTAGCATGAAAAAATTGTTGGCAGTTGGCGCCATGGTTGTTGCCGCCGGCGCGATGGCTGAGCCGCCCATGGACAAGTACAACAAGAGTTGTGCTGTCTGTCACAACGCCGGTGTTGCTGGTGCGCCTAAAACCGGTGATGCTGCCGCCTGGGCTCCGAAAATGGAGAAAGGCATGGATGCGTTGGTAACGTCCGTCAAGAATGGCTTGAATGCCATGCCGCCCAAGGGCATGTGCTTTGATTGCACGGATGAGGACTATGCAGCCCTGATCACGTACATGTCCACGCCGGCGCAGTAAGGCGCCGTTACTCTACGTTCCTGTCTGGAAGTGTCATGAAGAAAGCCCTTGTTCTCTGTGCAGCCCTGGTGGGTTTTGCACACACCGCCGGTGCGGCTACGCCGTTCCTCAAAGGCGATGCCGCTGCCGGTGAGCCGCTCACGCAGATCTGCAGTGCCTGCCACGGTGCCGATGGCAACAGCCCGGTACCCACGTTCCCCAAGCTGGCAGGTCAGGGGCAGCGCTATCTGCTCAAGCAGCTGATGGACATTCGCGACGGCGCCCGGCCCATTCCCACCATGGCCGGCCAGGTTGACGACATGACCGATCAGCAACTGGCCGATATCGCCGCGTACTATGCGAGCAAGGCGGTGACGGGTAACCAGGCAGATCCGGCGCTGGTGGCGCTGGGTGAGAAGGTCTATCGCGCCGGGATTGCCGAGCGCAAGGTGGCCGCCTGCAGTGGCTGCCACTCACCGAACGGCAAGGGTAATTCCCTGGCGGGTTACCCCGCGCTGCACGGCCAGCACCCCGAGTACATCGCCGCGCAGTTGCGTGCCTATCGCAAGGGCTACGAAGACCCGGAAGGGCGCACCAATGATGGCGACACCAAAATCATGCGCAGCAACGCCTTCGGCCTCAGCGACATGGAAATCGAAGCCGTGGCGAGCTACGCGGCTGGCCTGAAGTAAGTCCTCCAGCAGTAATTGAAAAGGTGGCCCTAGAGCCACCTTTTTTATCCGGAGTAGAACAGTCCGTCGGAATCGTGGTCTGATGACGGTAACCTGACTATGGAGATTCTCATGTTTACGCGTTTTCTCGCTCTTGCTCTCGTGCTGCTGACCCCGCTCGCAGCCTCAGCCCAGGATGCCGCTACCACCGATTGGCAGGAAGGCACGCACTATGACCTGATCGTGCCTGCACTGCGCACGGCAGACCCGGACAAGATCGAAGTGGTCGAGTTCTTCTGGTATGGCTGCGGCCACTGCTACACCTTCGACCCACTGATCAGCCGCTGGAAGGACACCCTGGCGGAGGATGTCGACTTTAAAGGCTCCCCTGCCGTGTGGAACAAGCCCATGGAGCTGCACGCAGCCATGTACTACACCGCCGATGTGCTGGGCGTTCTCGATTCTCTGCACACGGTGATGTTCCAGGCCATGAACGTCGACGGCAAGCGCCTGGGGTCGGAAGCGGAGATCCGCAAGCTGTTCACCTCCAATGGCGTGAGCGGTGACGATTTCGACAAGGCGTTTTCCTCCTTCGGTGTGAGCAGCCAGGTGCGCCAGGCCAACAGCCGCGCCCGGGCGGCGAAAATCACCGGTACGCCTGAAATGATGGTCAACGGCAAGTACCGTATCAGCATTCGCAAGGCGGGAAGCCAGGCGAACATGCTGAAACTGGCTGACTTCCTTATCGAGAAAGAGCGCGCCGCGTCGTCGGCACCTGCCTCCGCCTCCTGACCCGGGAGTTGTAACAGGGGGCGCCGTGGAGGCCATTTACTATTCGCCAATGCTGCTGGGCATTTGCCTGTTGCTGGCAGTGGCGATCTCCTCCACCGCCCTCTGGTATGTATCGCGCCCCTACGCCGGTCCCGCATTCTGGATGGCCGGGAGCTGGACGCTGATCGCCGGCATCGCGTTCTTTTTCGGTTTTATCGCCACCGGCAGCCCGGTGCTCAATGTGCTGGGCAACGCCGGCCAGCTGGCGGGTGAAGCACTGTTTTTGATTGGCATCTTCCACTTTATGGGGCGGCCACTGCCCTGGTGGATTGTGCCTGTGAGTGTCGGCGTGATGGTGGCCTTCAACATCCACTACTGGGTGACCAGCGGCAATTCGGACTTCCTGATGGGGGTTTACTCCACCATCGCCGGGCTGCTACCGGTGCAGGCTATCTGGCTGCTGTTCAAGAGCCGGGAAGATTCGGCAACGCGCCCCGCCCAGCTGCTCGTCGGTGTCAGCCTGCTGCTCTACAGCGCCGTGGTGTTGTTACGCGGCTTCCACGGCTACCACGACTGGTGGCAGGGTCAACCCTACGTGTTCCCCCTGAAGTCCTACAGCTACCTGCTGCCCTACAATTTCGGTATTCCTGCGCTGGTGATGGGTTTCGTCGGCGTTACGCTGATGACCATGCAGCGCATTCTGGCTGTGGGGCGCACCCACCAGATCCGCGCCGAGTACCTCGCCACCCGCGATGACCTGACCCGGTTGCTGAACCGTCGCGCTTTTCGCACGGTGGCCGAGCGCGACCTGGCACGCGCTCTGCGGCAGAAGCATTCCCTGTGCCTGGCGATGATTGACCTGGACCACTTCAAGCGGCTGAACGACAGCTACGGTCACAGTTTCGGCGACGAGGCACTGCGCCACTTTGCCGATGCCTGGCAGGGCCAGCTGCGGGAGACGGATGTACTGGCACGTTACGGCGGCGAGGAGTTTGTGTTGTTGTTGCCGGACACCTCGCCGCAGGAAGCGCGGGTTCTACTCGACCGGGCGCGGCTTGCGGTGGCCGGAACCGCACTGCACGCCGGCAGCAGCGCGGTGAGCGTGACCTTCAGTGCGGGTATTACCGAGGCGCGGCAGGGCGATACCATCGACCTGCTGCTCAGTCGTGCGGACGAGGCTCTTTACCGGGCCAAGGACAACGGTCGGGACCGTGTCGAGGTGTGGGCTCCCGCGCAGTGAGTGCCCCGCTCCGCCCGTCTTACATGCCGCTCGGGTAAACGTCGAGGGCGCCCTTGCCGCTGGCGCGCACCTGGCGCATGGCCAACGCGTATTCCCGCAGCAGCTCCAGGCAGTAGATGAGCCGGTCGCGATGGTAGGTGTGCGGGTCCTGATCGTTGTCCTTGTCGTCGGCGTTGAACACGCCGTTGACGTTGCGCACGATCAGGTGCTCGGGTATGAAGCACAGGCGGTTGTTCTTGTAGCCGCTCATGCGCAGCTCTGCCACGGGGTAAGCGCCCCCGATGGAACCGGACACGGTGACGATCAGCGCCGGCTTGTGGGCCAGTTCCCCGCCCGATGTCCATAACAGCAGGAAGTTCTTCAGGCCGGCGGGCACCATGCCGTGCCATTCCGGTGCGATAACGATGAGGCCGTCACAGCTGTGCAGCTCGGTGCGCAGCGGGTCGAGAATTCCCTGCCAGCGGGCGTCCTCAGGGTCCCATACGCCCTCCTCCCACAACGGCAGCGGGTTGCCACCGAGGTCCAGAAACCAGACGTCGTCGCAGAGCTTCTGCTCCAGCAGGGTGTGCTTGATGTAGCGGCCCACCTTGGCGCTCTGTGAATCGGGTCGATGACTGCCGCTGATAATGCCCAGTTTCATGTCGGGTCTCCGTGTTTTCAGGGGGTTGTGTTGGTCAGATATCCAGCCAGGGCGGTACCGGCAGGCCTTTGTTGCGCAGGAACGCGGGGTTGAACAGTTTGCTCTGGTAGCGGTTGCCGTAGTCACAGAGGATGGTCACGATGGTGTGCCCGGGCCCCAGCTGTTCGGCGAGCTTTACCGCACCGGCAATGTTGACACCGGCTGAGCCACCGAGGCACAACCCTTCGTGCTGCAGCAGGTCGAATAGCAGTGGCAGTGCTTCCTCATCGGTTACTGTAAAGGCGGTATCCACCCTGGCCTGTGCCACGTTGCCGGTGATGTGGTTGATGCCGATGCCTTCCATAATGGAGCTGCCGGCGCTGGGTGTGAGCTCGCCACAGTTGAAATACTGGCTCAGCGAAGCGCCCTGCGGGTCAGCGAGACCAATGGTGATGCTCTCGCGATGCGCCTTGAGTGCCTGGGAAACCCCCGCCAGCGTGCCGCCGGTGCCCACGGCGCAAATGAACCCGTCGATTTCGCCCTCCGTTTGCTGCCAGATTTCCTCGCCGGTGGTGTCGCGGTGTACTGCCATATTGGCCAGGTTGTCGAACTGCCTGGCCCACACCGCGCCTGCGGCCTCGCTGCTGGCGAATTTTTCTGCCAGCCGCTGGGCGGTGTGGATATAGTGCCCGGGCTCACTGTAGGACGTGGCGGGGACGAGATGTAAATCGGCACCGAGCAATTCCAGGGTGTCGATTTTCTCGCGGCTCTGGCTGATGGGCATCACCACGGTACTGGTATAGCCCAGGGCGTTGGCCAGCAGGGTCAATCCAATGCCGGTATTTCCAGCGGTGCCCTCGACGATGCGGCCGCCCGGTCGCAGCTCGCCGCTGGCTTCCGCCGCGCGAATGATGCCGAGTGCCGTGCGGTCCTTCACCGAGCCACCGGGGTTCATGAATTCGGCTTTGCCAAAAATACGGCAACCGGTGCGCTCCGACACCTGTCGCAGGTACAAGAGCGGCGTGTTGCCGATAAGCTGGGTGACATCTGCAGCGCTGGCCACGGCCGGTTTCTCCGTAAAAAAGAAGGCGCAGTATGCCACAGCCGCTACAGCCGGTCAGTGTTCGCGCGGCTCAGTCTGCGGCCTGCCCGGTGTCTGCGGCGCGTGTGTGTAACCGGCTCGCCTGCAGCGCGAGTGCGAGGCCGGTCAGCCCCAGCAGTAATATGCCGAGCAGCATCGGTTGCGGCGAGTCGTGCAGGAACAGGCCGACCAGGCCGCCGGCGGCGGCCGATACAGCCATCTGGATGAAGCCGAGCAGGGCCGAGGCGGTGCCTGCCATGTGTGGATAGGGCTGTAGCGCAAGTCCCATGGCATGGGGTAGCGTGAGGCCCATGCCCGCCGTGTAGAGCATCATCGGGATTGCCAGCGCCGCAACGCGGGTGTCAAACAGCGTGCCTGCAATTGCCATACTCAGACTGGCGACAGCAACTACCACGGTGCCAATCAGCAGCACCCGCATGGAATCGAGGTGGCTTGCCAGACGTGCGCTCACCGCGCTTCCCGCGATATAGCCGGCGACCGTGGTGAGAAAGATGGGCCCGAAGTACTTCACCGGCAGCTGCAGCATTTCAATGTACACGAAGCCGGATGAAGCGAGATAGACCATCATGCCGGCGTAAACGAAGGAGCTGCTGATCACGACGGTCATGAAAGGCCCACTGCGCAGCAGCACGGCATAGTTGCGCGCAATGGTGCCCGGATGGAGGCTCTGGCGTACCGGCAGGGATTCCCCCAGGTAGCGGTTGAGCACGAGCAGTATCAGCGCGCCGTAGAGCCCCAGAAACACGAAAATGCTGCGCCAGGGAAAGAACACCGTCAGCAGGCTGCCGAGACTCGGCGCCACCGCGGGTGCCAGGGCCATCAGCATGGCAATGAGCGACAGGGCGCGGGCGGCGCGGCGCGGTCCGAACAGGTCGCGCGTGATGGTGCGGGCAAGTGTTGGCCCCACGCAGGCACCAATGCCCTGCAGGAACCGGTAGGCAAGCAACTCGTCTATCGTGGTCGCCAGGCTGCACCCCACGCAGGCCGCAATGAACAGCAGCGTGCCGGCGGTGATGACCGGTTTGCGGCCATAGCGGTCGGCCAGTGGTCCGCAGAACAGGTGGAACACCGCGAAGCCGGCGAGGTAGGCGCTCAAGGTCAGTTGCACGCTGCCCACATCGGTGGCCAGGGCAACGCGCATGGCCGGCATGGCCGGCAGGTACATATCGACACTCAGTGGCCCGAGAGCGACCAGCGTTGCCAACAGGGCCAACAGCCAGGGTGAGTCAGCGGTGAGGTGTCGGGAGTTCATGGGTCGGCGATGCTATCATGCGCAGTGCCGATCGGGTCATTGTTTCTCGAACTTCAGCACCGTTTTCCACCACAGGCGCGGCAGCAGCGCATGCCAGAGCATAAGCAGGCGCGCCTCACCGGGGTAGATGATGTCGCGGTTTTTCGCCACGCCCTTCTCGATCGCCGTGACAATCTTTTCCGGATCGGAAAGCCGCCCCGACTTCTTCGCTTCAATCAGGCTGGCGGGGCTGTCGGTCGCCAGAGTCTGGTCGATCAGGGGTGTATTGACCGGCGGTGGGCACACCAGGTGGACCTGCACACCGGAGTCGCGGAGTTCGTTCTGCAGGATTTCCACATAGGTGTTCACCGCGGATTTGGTGGCACAGTAGCCGCCCATGTGGGTGACCAGCGCATAGCCTGCGACCGAGCCAAAGGCGATGATACGGCCGCTGCGACGCGCGAGCATCGACGGCAGCACGCTGCGAATCATGTAGGTGGTGCCGAAATAATTGATGCGGAACAGGCGCTCCATGCCCGCATGGGTATGGTCCACAAGCTTGTGGCTGGGCATCAGTGCGGCGGCGTGGACCAGCAGGTCGATCGGCCCGGTTTCCTGTTCGACCTGAGCGACCTTCTTTTCGACATCGTCAAGGTCGCCAATGTCGCAGCGCAGGGCATGAATCCGCTCGTGTTCTGCGCAGGTCGCCTCAAGCCCTGCCTCATTGACGTCGAAGATGACTACCCTGGCGCCGCGCGCCGCCAGGCGCAGGGCGATGATGCGCCCCATGCCGCTCGCGCCGCCGGTGATCAGGGCCACTTTGTTCTGCATATCAAGCATGGCATGGCTCCCTTGCTGTCTGCTCCATGATGCGTCCAATGGTGAACGCGGGGCAAGGGCCAGGTTGGCCAGGGGAAGTGGCCATTCGGTACGCGACCACTGCCCTTGGGCCTCAGACCTCGGTGTCGTTATTCACATGGTCCAGCGGCAGCACGGTGTTCTGGACGACCCGTCGCAACTCAAAACTGGAGTGCACACCGGTAACTCCGGGGATACGGGTGAGTTTGCCGAGCAGGAAACGCTCATAGTGCTGCATGTCCGGTATCACCGCTTTCAGCAGATAATCGGCGCTCTGGCCGGTGACAACGGAGCATTCCATGACTTCGGGGAAGTCGCGTACCTGCGCCTCGAAGGCATCGAAGCGGTCTGGGGTGTGGCGATCCATGCTGATGCCGATGTAGGCCGTGAGTTTCAGCCCGAGACGAGACTGGTCGAGCAGGGCGGCGGTACCGAGAATCAGGCCCGACTCCTCCAGCCGTTTCACCCGGCGTGCGCAGGGTGTGGCCGACAGGCCAACGCGCTCCGCGAGGTCGAGATTGCTGATGCGGCCATCCCGTTGCAGGACATCCAGAATACGGCGATCGATGCGGTCCAGCTTCACGCGTTCGCCCCCGGTGTCGCCGCCAGTTGCAGGATCAGGCGGTAGTGTTCAGGTGCCACGGGCATGACTGACAGTCGGCTGCGGTGCAGCAGGGCGAAGCCCTCGAACTGGGCGGCGTGGCGCTTGAGCTCGGCGAGTGGCAGCGGCCGTGGCAGGTGGCCGCGATAGCGAATATCGCGCAGCACCCAGCGCGGGTTGTCGCGCTCGCTGCGCGCATCGTAGTACGGCGAACCGGGGTCGAACTGGCTTGGGTCGGGCCGCGCCGGGCCCACAACCTCGGCAAGGCCCACGACGGCCGGCACCGCACAGCTGGAGTGGTAAATGAGTACGTCATCACCCGCCTGCATGCCATCGCGCAGAAAGTTGCGCGCCTGGTAGTTGCGCACGCCGTCCCAGGGTTCGGTTTGAGCCGGGCGCGCTGCGAGATCTTCCAGGCTGAAGGTCTCCGGCTCCGTTTTCAATAGCCAGCAGGCCATGGTGCTCCTCTCCTCTCCTCTCCTCTCCGCCTTTCGCCGGCGTGTGCCTGAGATCGCCTATGCCCCAGATAGTGAGTACTAAATGGCGTAATTCACTAAAAAACTATAACTATCCGACTTTATACGCCAATATGTGGCGGGTGGATACGCATTTTTGCAGAAAATCGCCCACCCGCAGGGTCTATACTACGTATTCGGCTGATGCAGCATCTGTTGCCGCTGCGGAGCGTCCCTACCGGGACGACTCATCGCAGGCACGGGGTTTCACGAGAGCTGGTCCGGCAGGCCACGACCCTGCGCGACCCGCGGATGTACAGCCGCCTGTATTCGCCGCACGCGGCAAAACGGACAGAGGACAGAGGCCCATGAGCCAATTCGATCATCGCAAATACCCGCCCTTCGCCCCCGTGCGCCTGGCGTCGCGCCGCTGGCCCGACCGCCAGATTACCGAGGCGCCACGCTGGTGCAGCGTTGACCTGCGCGATGGTAACCAGGCCCTGATCGAGCCGATGACCGGGCGGCAGAAATCCCGCCTGTGGGATCAACTGGTGAAGATAGGCTTCAAGGAAATCGAGGTCGGTTTTCCGTCCGCGTCCAGTCACGACTACAACTTCTGCCGTGAACTGATCGAGAACAAACGCGTTCCCGACGACGTCACCATCCAGGTGTTGACCCAGGCGCGCCCGGAGCTGATCGAGAAAACGTTTGCGGCGCTGCGCGGCGCTCGCCGCGCCATTGTGCACGTCTACAACTCCACCTCGACGGTACAGCGCGAACAGGTGTTTGGCCTGGACCGTGCGGGGATCATTGATATTGCGGTCAAGGGCGCCGAGCTGGTGCGCGACGTCGCGGCGCGCTACCCGGAAACCGAGTGGGTGTTCGAGTATTCGCCGGAGAGCTTCACCGGTACCGAGCTGGATTTTGCTGTGGAAGTGGTGGATGCGGTGACGGCCGTGTGGCAGCCCACGCCCGAGCATCCGGTGATCATCAACCTGCCGGCCACGGTGGAGATGAGTACGCCCAACGTTTACGCGGACCAGATCGAATGGTTCTGCGACCACGTGCAGAATCGCGAGGCCCTGCTGGTTTCCCTGCACACCCACAACGACCGGGGCTGCGCCGTCGCTGCGGCGGAGCTGGGTGTGCTGGCGGGTGCAGACCGGGTCGAGGGTACGTTGATGGGCAACGGTGAGCGCACCGGCAACATGGATATCGTCACCATGGCCATGAACCTCTACAGCCAGGGTGTGGATCCGCAGCTGCAGCTCGGCCACATGGACGAAATCATCCAGACGGTGAAGGAGTGTACCCAGTTGCCGGTGCACCCGCGTCACCCTTACGCCGGCGAGCTGGTGTTCACCGCCTTTTCCGGTAGCCACCAGGACGCGATCAAGAAGTGCCTGTCGCGGCGCGAGCAGCAGACGCCCTGGCAGGTGGCCTATCTGCCGATTGACCCGGCGGATATCGGCCGCTCCTACCAGGAGGTCATCCGCATCAACAGCCAGTCGGGCAAGGGCGGCATCGCCTACGTGCTGGAGAGCAATTACGGTTACGAACTGCCGCGCTGGTTGCAGATAGATTTCAGCGCGGCGGTGCAGGCTTTTGCCGAGGTACAGGAGTCCGAAGTCACTCCCGAGGCGATTCACGATCTGTTCCAGCGCACCTACCTGAGCGGGTCCGGTCAGTGGCGTCTCGGTGACTATCAGGTCAGCCGCGCCGACGGCGTCGACCAGCTGCAGGCTGAGCTCTTCGAGGGCACTGTGCGCAACGCCCTTACCGGTACCGGCAATGGCGTGGTGGCTTCATTCGTGGATGCCATGCAGCGCTTTACAGGTCGCCAGATTGTGCTGGTTGAATACAGTGAGCACGCCCTCAGCCAGAGCGCCGATGCGGAAGCGGTGTGTTATATCCAGCTGAATATCGACGGCGAGCGTCACTGTGGCGTGGGGCGCAGCCCGGACATTATTCAGGCGTCGCTCGAGGGCATTCTCGGCGCGATCAACCGCGCCGCGAGCCAGGGTCAGACCGCAGCGGCATAGTCGCCGCGGGCCAGCGCTACGGTTCGCGCGACCAGCAGGTCTGTCGAGGACAACAGGGTCACACCGGTATCGGCAGGGCCCAGCAACAGTGGGATCTCCGTGCACGCGGCGAGCAACAGGTCCGCGCCGTTGAACTCAAGGCTGGTGGCGAGGGCCTGCAGACCGCTGCGCACGTCCGGGCTGCGCTCCCCCGCCTTGATCCGGTAGAGCAGGCCCATGAAGCGCGCCTGCTCGCCACTGTCCCAGAGCAGTGGCTCGCGCCCCGCGCTCAGCAGTGCCTGCTGATACAGCCCGGCCTGCAGGCAGCCGTCGGCGGCCATCACCCCGACGCAGTCCCCGGGGTGGCTGCGCACGGCGTCCATCACCACATCCACAATGCTGATAAAGGGAATGTTGACCGCGGCACGAATTTCGCGGGTGTACGCGTGCGCCGTGTTGCAGACCATCACCAGAAAGTCGGCACCGGCCCGCTCCAGGCGCTGCGCCATGGCAGCCACCTCGGGTGCCGCGTCCGGGCCGCTGCCGCTGATGGACGCGTGCCGGTCGGGTACGCGCGGGTTGTGGTCCACCAGCATGTGGATGTGCTCCTGGTCGGTGGCTGCGTCGGTGGCCGCCAGTACGCGCGCCATGAAATCCACCGTGGCTTCGGGCCCCATACCGCCCATGATGCCGGCAATCCTGGCTGCTGCTGTGCTGTTCTCCACGGTCTGCTCCACTCAGTAGGGGTGTCGCTGGAAGTATTCCCGTGCCGCTGCTCGCACCTTGCCCGCCAGCAGCAGCGTTGACACCATGGTGGGAATCGCCATCAGGCCGTAGGAGCCGGAAATCAGGTTGAAGACGATATCAATACTCACGCTGGCACCGAAAATCACCGCCAGCACGAAAAACCAGCGGTAGTAGTGCTGCAGCCTCGCGCCGAACAGAAAGCCGAAACACTTGGCGCCGTAATACCACATGGTGAACATGGTGGTGCTGGCGAGAATCAGCGTCACGAACAGCAGCAGGCCGCTGCCAAGGCTGCCCAGGTCCTGGCGGAAGGCATTCGCGGTGAGCGTAATGCCGGACAGGTTGCCGGGGTCCTGCCAGGTGCCGGCCAGCAGAATGACCAGCGCGGTGCAGGTGCAGACAATCAACGTGTCAGCCACTGGCCCGAGCATGGCGACCAGGCCCTCGCGCACAGGCTCGTTGGTGCGTGCGGCACCGTGGGCCATGACCTCGGTGCCCACACCTGCCTCATTGGAGAAGACACCGCGGCTCACGCCGATCAGGATGACCCCCACCAGACCGCCGCCCACCGCCTGCGGGTTGAATGCGTCGTTGACGATGCTGGCCAGCAAGCCGGGTACCCGGTCGCTGTGCAGCAGGAGCAGGTACAGCGTCATCCCCAGGTAGGTGATGATCATCAGCGGCAACAGGGTGACTGCCACTTTTGCCACCCGCTGTAACCCGCCGAACACCACGATACCCACCACTGTGGCCATGACGCAGCCGATCAGCAGGTTGGCGCTGGCCGGTGTCTGGCCCGCGAACAGGTTGTCCCGTATGAGTGCGGTGAGCTGGTTGGCCTGGAAAATGGGCAGCGTGCCAATCAGGCCGGCGAGGGAAAACAGGATGGCCAGCGGATAGAAGGCCCGCGGCAGGGCCTCGCGTATGATGTACATGGGCCCGCCCTGCAGTTGGCCCGCGCTGTCGGTACCGCGGTACATTACGCCCAGGGTGCAGGTAAAGAACTTGGTTGCAATGCCCACCAGCGCTGACATCCACATCCAGAACACGGCACCGGGACCACCGGCTGCAATCGCCAGCGCCACGCCGGAAATATTGCCCATGCCCATGGTGCCGGAAAGGGCTGCCGCCAGCGCCTGGGCGTGGCTCAGCTCGCCGGGCTCTCCCGGGGTATCGTGGCGACCCAGCATGATGCCGATGGCGTGGCCGAAATGCCGGTAGGGCAAAAACCGTGAGTAGAGCGCAAAGAACAGCCCGCCGCCCAACAACAGCAGCACCAATGGTGTACCCCAGACCGCGTTGGCAAAGCTCGCCGCGAGCTGTTGCAGAGATTCCATTGACGCTGCCCTCCGGGTGGCAAAAGCCGGCAGAATAGCACAGGGCGGTGCTAAACTCCGGGGCATGAACCTGCGACTCATTGCGCTGCTCGCGGCACTCCTGCCCTTTGCTGCCGTGCACCTCACCTGGCTGCTGGCGGCCAGCCAGGGGCACGTGGACTGGTGCAACCCCTATCTCGACAGCTGCACTTCAATCAGCGCCACGGGCAGGCAGCCGCCGGCCAGCTACCTGTTTCGCGCCACGATGCTGCCCGCTGCAGTTGTTCTTGCACTCTACTGGTGGTGCAACTATGCGTGGTTGCGAGCACTGCAGGGTGCTGACGGCCGCATACGCCGGCTGCGCTGGATGCTCTGGCTGGGCGCGCTGGCAAGCGTGGGCCTGATTCTGTACGTCACTGTACTGGGAGAAGCTGGTGATGCCTGGCGCTTCCAGCGACGCGCGGGCACGGTGCTGTTCTTCTCTTTCACCTTTCTCGCCCAGCTCATGTTCGCCGCCGAGTTGCGGCGGCGCTCCCGGCGCTTGGCGGGCATCAGTGGCCTCGCTGCGAGTATGTACGGGGTCTGTTGCCTGCTGCTCGCGCTGGGGCTGCTCACGGTCGTGCTGCAGGCCTGGGATGGTGTATTGTACGACTCGGTGGAGGACGCCTTTGAATGGATATTGAGCCTGTTGTTGCAAACCAATTTTCTACTCGGTTACCTGGTGTGGCGCCGAGCCGGCTGGCGTCTGCAGTTTGTTGCCGGCCCCTGAACGGCGGTGAGTGCAGGGCATGACGGAGGCGGCCCCCGATTTCGCGGCGATTAGTGCGGCCCACGCCCGCATCCGCGACCTGGTACATCGCACGCCGGTCATCAGCAGCGGGCTGCTCAATGAGGTCACCGGCGCGGATGTGCATTTCAAGTGCGAGAATCTGCAGAAGGTGGGCGCCTTCAAGGCACGCGGTGCCAGCAATGCGGTCTTTGGCCTGACCGACGCGCAGGCGGCGGGCGGCGTTGCCACACATTCCTCGGGCAATCATGGCGCCGCGCTGGCGCAGGCGGCACGTGAACGTGGTATCGCCGCGCATATTGTTATGCCGGCGAATGCACCTGCAGCCAAAAAAGCCGCGGTTGCCGCCTACGGTGGTCTGATCATTGAGTGTGAGCCAACGCTTGCGGCACGCGAACAGACGCTGGAGCGCGTGGTGGCGGCCACCGGTGCCCACGTGGTGCACCCCTATGCCGACCCCCGCGTGATTGCCGGCCAGGGTACGCTGGCGCTGGAGGTGCTGGAGCAGGTGCCAGACCTCGATGTGCTGGTGGTGCCGGTTGGCGGTGGCGGTCTGTTGTCCGGTGTTGCCCTCGCGGTCAAGCACCTGCGCCCCGATGTCGAAGTGGTAGCGGCTGAACCGGAAGGCGCGGACGACGCCTTCCGCTCCTTCGGCCTCGGCTCGCTGCAACCCTCCGTGGCGCCAAAGACGATTGCCGATGGCCTGCTGGCGGGGCTGGGCGCTATCAATTTCGGTATTATCCAGCGTCATGTCGACACCATCCTCACAGTGTCCGATGCCGAGATCGTGCAGGCCATGCGCCTGCAGTGGAGTCGCCTGAAAACCGTGGTGGAGCCCTCTGGCGCGGTCAGTTTCGCGGCCTTGCTGGCCCACCCTGAACGCTTCCGCGGACGCCGCGTGGTGGCGGTCATCAGCGGCGGCAACCTCGACCTCGACAACCTGCCCTGGTGACCGGCATGGAGTATCCGTGTTTTCATCGCACTATCGACATGCTGTTTGCCAGCGACGGGCTGGATTACCTGTGAAACCGGTGGCGCTGCAGCGCAGGGTGTCGCGTACGCTGGTTGCATGCCTGTTGCTTACCTGGCTTGCAGGCTGCAGTAGCACGCAGTTCTTTTACAACCGGCTGGATTTCTTCGTGCCCTGGTATCTGGGCGACTATGTCAGTCTTGACCGCAGCCAGGATGCGCTGCTGGAAAATGAACTGCAGCCGTTCCTCGCCTGGCACCGGCAGGACGAACTGCCCCGCTATATCGAGTTGCTGCAGCAAGCCGAGAGCAGCCTGGACCAACCGGTGACCCGCGAGCAGCTCACGGCGTTGACGGTGGATGCCGAGCAGGCGCTGGACCGGTTGCAGCACCGGGCGCTGGACTGGATGCTGGTGCTGGGTGGTGCCCTGCGTGAAGAACAGGTGCAGGAATTCATCCTGGCGCTGCGCGAGCAGCAGGCGGAGTACGAGGAAAAATACCTGGAGCGCGATGACGCGCACTACCGCGACGATGCCTGCGAACGCTTGCAGGACAATATACGCCGTTACCTGGGCCGCCTGCAGACTGAGCAAAAAACGCGCCTTGCGGTGGCCTGCGCGAACCTGCGTCGTTCGGACAGCGTGTGGTTGGCCGAGCGCGCCGCCTGGCTGGACCGCCTCGATGTGTTGCTGCAGCGCGAACCCAACTGGCAGGCGTCACTGCGTCAGGCCGTGGCGCAGCGTCGGCAGAGTGTTTCCATCGAGTACCGCACAATCTGGGACGCAAACACAGAGGTGATCCAGCTCGCGGTCATCGATTTGGTGAATACGCGCACTGAGCGCCAGGATGCCCATTTGCGTCGCGAGCTTGGCAAGTTGCGCGAAGACCTGATTGCGCTGGTAGAGCAGGGCCCTGCCGAGGGCAGCCAGGTAGCGACGACCGCCGACGAGGCTTGAGGAGATTTTTCGTGTTTTTGCGACGAATTCTGCTGGCACTGGGTTTTGCTGGTGTTATTGCGGCCGGGGCTGTGTGGTTCCAGGTGAGTTCCTCTGCGGTGCCGGCCCAGGGAGGTGATCTGGCTTTGCCGGGCCTCAGCGCCCCCGTCACGGTGCTGCGCGATGAGCTGGGTATTCCCTACATTTTTGCCGAAAACACGCCGGATCTGTTGCGTGCCCAGGGATTCGTCACGGCTCAGCACCGCCTGTTCCAGATGGAGCTGTTCCGCGCCACCTGGCAGGGGCATCTGGCAGCCAGCATCGGCGAAGCGGGCCTCGCCAGCGATATTCGCATGCGCGTGCTGGGCATTGAGGGCAACAGTCGGCGCCACACGCAGCAATTGAGTGCAACCAGCCGCGCCTGGTTGCAGCCTTACGTGGACGGGGTGAATGCCTATGTCAAAGCGCACGCCGGGGACCACCCGCTGGAGCTGGGGGTCGTCGGGCTGGAAGCGCGTCCCTGGGAGCTGGCGGACCTGGTAGCGCTGATTCACTTTGTCCACTACACCCACGCCACCAATTTCAAGGCGGAAATGCTCGCCCAGCAACTGGCGGATCATCTGGGTGAGGAGCGGGCGGCAGAGCTGATGCCGTTAATGCGCAATCGCAACCGCGCACCCGCAACCGACGGCGAGCAGGGCAGCCCCGGCGGCGATATCGCTGCCGCGCCCTCGCCAGCCGGTGCTGCGCATGGCCTTGGCAGTGTCCGGTTGCTGTTTGCGCCGGAGCCGCCCCGTAACGGTGGCATCGGCTCCAACAACTGGGCGATCAGCGCGGCGCGCAGCGCGTCGGGGCACGCCATGCTGGCCAACGATCCGCACCTGGATAACCGCATTCTGCCGGGGATGTTTCACCCGGTGGGCCTGTTTGCACCGGGTATTCAGGCTGTGGGTGCCACCCTGCCCGGGCTGCCCGGCCTGCTGCTGGGGCGCACCGAACATGTCGCCTTCGGCATCACCAATGCCTACGGTGATGTGCAGGACGTGTATGTCGAAACGCTGGACCCCGACAATCCAGAGCACTACCTGGAGGGTGGCCGGAGCCTGCCGTTCCGGCGCAGTGAGCAGCTGATTGCTGTCAAGGATGGCGATGCTCCCGGCGGCATGCGTGAACACCCCCTGGTCGTGCGCTACACCACGCGCGGCCCGGTGATCAGCGACCATCAGGGTCTGGGCCCAGCGGGTGGCAGGGTGCTGGTGCTGCGTACCACGGCCTGGGAAAAGCACGCGCCACAGCTGGGTATCGAGGGCCTGCTCGATGCGCCGGATGCGCAGGCGTTTGATGCCCACGTGCAGGATATCGACCTGATGATGTTCAATTTCGTGTTCGCCGATGACCAGGGCAACATCGGGCACAGGGCATCGGGGGCATTGCCCCTGCGCGCCGGCGGCGATGGCAGCCTGCCGCGTGCGGTACCCGCCGATGGCAGCGACGACTGGGTTGGCTGGATTCCCAAGGCGCGTATGCCCGGTGCATTCAACCCCGCAGACGGCTGGGTTGGCACGGCAAACCACGACACCCGGCCAGCCGATTTCCCCTGGTATTACACCAACTATGTGGCGCCGGACTACCGCTATCGCCGTATGGGCCAGGTGCTCAACCAGGCCCGCCAGATGACGGTGGCGGATCACTGGGCGCTGATGGCGGATGACCGCAACCTGCAGAGCGATACCCTGCTCCCGCATATCCTCGATGCGCTGGCCAACGAGCCGGCGCAGGCGGATCTGCACACAGTGCTGTCCAGTTGGGACGGTGTCGACCGTGGCGACAGCCCGGCACCACTGATCTACCAGGCGCTGTATCGGGAAATTGCGCTGGGCACCTTCACTGACGAGCTGGGCAAGGAACTGGCGGCGAAAATGCTGGGCACCTGGTATTTCTGGCAGCAGCGTTTCGAAGCCCTGCTGGCGAGCCCAGACGCACACTGGTTTGATGACAGCGGCACGGCCGCACAGCGCGAATCGCTGGAGGATGTTATTCGCGCGGCGGCCCCCCGGGCCCGCGCGCTGCTGGAGCAACAGCAGGGCAGCGATCCCGCCGCCTGGCGTTGGGGTACCGCACACACCCTGGGTTTTGTCAGCCCCCTGCGTCCTCGCGGGTTCGGCAGCGGTCTGGCCGGCAGTTTTGAGATAGAGCGCAGCGGCAGCGGCGAAACGCTCAACCGCGGTATTTACGCGTTCGAAAAGCCCTTTGCCGCGATCTTTTTCGCGTCAATGAAGCTGGTGGTGGATTTTGCCGACCCGGACAAGGTCGAGGCGATACTGGCCGGTGGCGTGGTCGAGCGGCACTTCCAGCGCCACCAGAACGATCAGGCCCAGCTCTGGGCGGACGGTGAGCGCAGGCCCTGGTGGTTCAGCCCGGCGCAGGTGAGGGCCCATGCGCGCACGGAAACACGCCTGGTGCCGGATTAACGGGTCGAAACCCGCCCGCGTTAAGGAAAGCTTCAGATTGGAAGTGCACAATAAAGATGTTTCGGACCTTTTCGGGGGTAATGATGAGCGACCAAGCAAAGCCGGATGTGGTCAGGGCGTACCCGGTCTGGGATGCCACCACCCGCTGGTTCCACTGGATCAACGTGCTCTGCATCGTCGGCCTGCTCGCCGTTGGTGTGGTCATCCTCAACGCCGGTGAGCTGGGCGTCAGTGGCGAGGGCAAGGTGACGTTGAAAACCGTGCACGTCTGGGTCGGTTATGTGTTTGCCATCAACCTGCTCTGGCGCATTGCCTGGGGCTTTGTCGGCAACCGCTATGCGCGTTGGTCGGCTGTGCTCCCGGGTGGACGCGGCTACGGGCGGGCGCTGTTGGGTTATCTGCGCGGTGTGCGAGCGGGCGACCCACCGACCTACCGCGGGCACAACCCGGTCGGGCGCCTCATGGTTGCCGCCATGCTTCTGTTGCTGATTAATCAATGTGTCACCGGGCTTGTGCTGGCGGGCACCGACCTGTATTTCCCGCCCTTTGGCCATCTGTTCCTGGAGTGGGTGGCGGCCCCGGGTGCCAGCGGCGAACAACTCGCGGGCCTGAAGCCGGCGCAAACCGCCCTGCTCGACGCCGATGCCTATGCGGCCATGCGGAATTTCCGCAAGCCCTTCATCGAGTTGCACGAGCTGGGCTTCTGGGGCTTGCTGATCGCCATCCCGCTGCACATCGCTGCGGTAGTCATCACCGAGTTGCGTGAGCACAACGGCCTGATATCGGCGATGTTCTCCGGCCACAAGGTGTTTTCCCGTGAGCCGCGCGATTGATGCTGGCGCGGTGGCTCAACCCTCGCGTACGTAAATAGACGTATAGCCGGCGCGGGCGAACAGCTGGTAGTCATGCGCCTGCAGGTGCTGGCATACCACGCTGTTGGCCAGTGCCGCCAGGTTGGGGCCGTACTCTTCCACTGAGATGACCTCTGGACGGAAGCGTGCCAGATCGATATCGCAGGCGATTTTTTCGTCGTAGCCTTCAATATCGATGTTGATATAGCGAATATCCTCACCGCTATTCTCGGCGAGGATGCGGTTGACGCTCAACGTTGGTACCGGCACGGCCCGCACCAGTGCCTTGAGTTCCGCCCGGTCGCTGCTGATTGATCCCAGCGCACTGATACCGTCGCGTGTCTTGGTCACCTGGGGTAGCATCAGGTTCACCTCGGTCAGGCCGCTGGCGATCTCGGCTTCGCTGACCACGGCGGCACATATGTTTTTGTCGCCCCGGCGCACCCGGTCAAAAAGGCGAATGCTGTTGGCATTGGCATCCACGTTCACGCCCTGCCAACCGCACATCCACAGGTAGGCGGTGTTGGAAAAGCGGAACGGGTGGAATGCCCCCAGATCGAGATAGCGCCCGGGTGCCCGATTGGGCTTCACCAGTTTGCGCACAATGACATCTTCGCCGTACTGGCCGAAGTGGCCTTTAAAACTGCCCGAGCTGATGGCGCTGAGAATCTTGAAAGGGTTCATGCTTGGCTCCAGTCCTCTCAGGCAGTGGCTGCGTGTCAGTCGAGCAGGGACAGATCGCGTACAGCGCCGCGGTCGGCACTGGTGACCATGCTGGCATACACTTTCAATGCCGGGCTGACCTTGCGCGGCCTGGTGTGGGCGGGCTTCCAGCCGTCCTTGCCGCGAGCGTCCATGGCCGCGCGCCGGGTGGCGAGCTCGGCATCACTCAGGCGCACGTTGATGCTGCGCTCGGGGATGTTGATATCGATGATATCACCCGGCTCGACCAGCGCGATGGCGCCACCGGACGCTGCTTCCGGCGATGCGTGACCGATCGACAGGCCCGATGTGCCGCCCGAGAAGCGCCCGTCCGTGAGCAGGGCACAGGCCTTGCCCAGGCCTTTCGATTTCAGGTAGCTGGTGGGATAGAGCATTTCCTGCATACCCGGCCCGCCCCGCGGGCCCTCGTAGCGGATGATCACCACATCGCCGGCCTGCACCTTGTCGCCGAGAATGTCCTCGACCGCGCCTTCCTGGCTTTCGCAAATGTAGGCGGGGCCGGAGAACACGAGAATGCTGTCATCCACGCCGGAGGTCTTTACGACGCAACCGTTCTCGGCGATGTTGCCGAACAGCACGGCGAGGCCACCTTCCAGCGAGAAGGCGTGTTCGATATTGCGAATGCAGCCGCCCTCGCGGTCGAGGTCGAGGCTCGGCCAGCGCGTGTTCTGGCTGAACGCCACTTGGGTGGGAATCCCGGCGGGGCCAGCCTTGTAGAACTCGTGTACTGCTGTATCGCTGCTACGCACGATATCCCAGCCGTCCAGTGCGGCTCCGAGGCTGGGGCTGTGCACGGTGGGGCAGTCCCGGTGCAGCAGGCCGGCGCGGTCCAGTTCGCCGAGAATGGCCATGATACCGCCCGCGCGGTGCACGTCTTCCATGTGGTAGAGGGGCGTGTTCGGCGCCACCTTGCACAGCTGCGGCACACGGCGCGACAGACGGTCGATATCCTGCATGGTGAAGTCGAGTTCGGCTTCTTCCGCGGCTGCCAGCAAATGCAGAATGGTATTGGTGGAGCCGCCCATGGCGATGTCCAGGCTCATGGCGTTTTCGAAAGCCTCGAAGCTGGCGATATTGCGCGGCAACACGCTGGCGTCGTCCTGCTGGTAGTAGCGCTTGCAAAGCTCGACGACCAAATGGCCGGCGCGACGGAACAGCTGCTCGCGGTCGGCGTGCGTGGCCAGCGTAGAGCCGTTACCTGGCAGACTGAGGCCCAGGGCCTCGGTCAGGCAGTTCATGGAGTTCGCGGTGAACATGCCGGAACAGGAGCCACAGGTGGGGCAGGCGGAGCGTTCGTATTCTGCCACCTGCTCATCCGTTGCGTCGTTGTCGGCGGCGATGACCATGGCGTCGATCAGGTCCAGTTTGTGCTCGGACAGCTTGGTCTTGCCGGCTTCCATGGGGCCGCCGGAGACAAACACCACGGGAATATTGAGGCGCATGGCCGCGTTCAGCATGCCGGGGGTGATCTTGTCGCAGTTCGAAATACACACCATGGCATCCGCGCAGTGCGCGTTGACCATATATTCCACGGAATCGGAGATGATGTCGCGGCTGGGCAGGCTGTAGAGCATGCCGTCGTGGCCCATGGCAATACCGTCATCCACCGCAATGGTGTTGAATTCCTTGGCTACGCCGCCGGCCGCTTCAATTTCCCGGGCCACCAGTTGCCCCAGGTCTTTCAGGTGCACATGGCCGGGCACGAACTGGGTGAAGGAGTTCACCACGGCAATGATGGGCTTGCCGAAGTCACCGTCCTGCATGCCGGTGGCGCGCCACAGTGCGCGGGCACCCGCCATGTTGCGGCCGTGGGTGGAGGTTTTCGAGCGGTAATCGGGCATGCGGGGCCTCGGTGGATTCAGTCAACAGGTGTGCCGCCGAAGCGGCGCTGGCAGGCGCGCCAGAATAACAAAAATCGCCTTGTCGGGGACAGTGTGCATTGCGTCCGCGGGGCGTTTTCGTAAACATGGTAATTACCCGGGCAGCGGAGATCATGATATGCCGCAAGGATATTTCCCCGCGGAGCTGTTTGAATGGAGCACAAGAAGGGTCGATTTGTGAGGCAGGGAGGCATGCGTCAGGGTGTAACGGTTATCCTTGTTTGCTGTGGCCTTGGGTGCGCAGTACCTGCCCAGGCACAGCTCGCCAGCGACCTCGAATTGAACGAGGTGCTGCGCACGACGCTGAGCTATCACGGGTATGGCGCCGAGGTGGTGGAAGCGGATGCGGGCGACGATGGTGTGTTGGCGGCGCTGCCGTCGCTGTCTGCCAGCCGCTTGCAAAGTGACCAGCGACTGGGCACGGATGAAACCGAAATCGCATTGAACCTGCCTTTTAAATCATCCCGGCGCCGCGATGTCGACGCGGATCTCGGGGCGTTGCAGCAGAGCCTGCAAGAGGCGCAGCAGCGTTATCGAGCATGGTTTTTTTCCGGGTTGATTCGCGATGCGGTGTGGGAACATCGGTTGGCGACGCTGCAGCTGGAGCAATCGCGTGCGCGCGCGGCGCTGATACTGGAGCTGGAGCAGCGCGCCGCGTTGCAGGTGAAGGCTGGCGCCATACCGGGCTATGCCGCGTTATTGCTCACCCAGGAAAGGCTCGATGCCGAACTGAGGGTGGCCGACGGCGTGGCCAGGAGACGTGCCGCGCAGGCCAGCTTTTCAGCCCTCACGGGTTTGCCGGCGCTACCCAGGCAGATAGCGGAAGCCGCATCCCTGCCCGCCGAGCCCGACTACACTCAGCACCCGCAGCTGGCCTTGCTGGAACTGGGCCGCGATCAGCAGCAGGCACTCATCGCGTTAACGGACCCGGCGGCGGCGGATTGGAACCTGGCCCTCACAGCGCGCAGCCTGAATGGGCCGGGGCCCGCAGAGAATCAATACGGTGTGGCTGTCGACCTGCCGTTGACCTTTTTCGAGGTGAGCAACCGCGCCAGTGAAGTTCAGCGAGCATCGCTCAGTCGCGATTTCAGCCTGCAGCGGGACAGCCTGCGCACCGGCATTCGCACGCAGTGGATAACGCTGTCAGCCGAGGCTCAGCGGCTGCGCGAACGTCGTGAACTGCTGCTGCAGTCTGCGCGTATCGGCCAGCGTATCGAGGCGCAGCTGCTGACGTTGCGCTCCAGCAGCGAAATGGAAGTGGAGTTGGTTATCCGGCGTTTGCTGGAGGTGCTTGAGCGACGCAGCGAAGCGGCGCTGATAGACGCCGAAATACAGCATAACGCCGCACGTCTGCGGCAGACAGCGGGACTAGCGTTATGATCAGACCGGTTTGGATGCTGCTTTTCTTGTGGTTGCCGCTGGCGGCCGACAGCAGCGATGTGCCGCTGGCGGCCCTGGGCGAACTGCAGCTCGCCTATACGCCCGTGACCGGCGTCACAGAAGTGCCGGGGCCTGCCGTACGGGCGCAGGTGATGCATCGCACGGGCAGCCAGTACAGTATTCAGCTGCCGCGGGACGTACGACGAGCGCGCTATCTGGTGCGCAATGGCGAGCAGGTAGTGGCCGGGGAGCCCTTCGTCGTGCTGGAGGGGCCGGAAATCCACCACTTCCTGCTTGAGTTCGAGGCCATGGACCGGCGCTACCGCAGTGCCGAGGCGCGCTATGAGCGCAACCGGGCTTCCTATGAGCAACAGGCGCTGGCGGAGGAGCAGTGGGTTGCCATCGTTGATACCTATCTGGCGCTGCAGCTGGAATACGAGCACATGCGCCACTTCATGGAGTTGGTGGACCCTCCGCAGGAGGACGTGGAGTCCATCACCTTGCACACGCCCATCAGCGGTTTTATAGAATACGACCATCGTCAAACGGCATTGCTCGCGGGAGATAATGTGGCCGGGTTTGTGGCGCCGGATGACCTGCGCCTGCAGCTGCTGGTGCCCATGCCGAACGCCGATCGCTTGAGCGGTGTACAACTTGATGGTTGTCGCCTGGATATAGACGAGCTGGAAGGTGTTGCGCGTGGCTTTTCCCTGGTCGCCTGGAGTGAGGCCATACACGCATCCTGCGGTGTGCAGCTGAACCGCATAGTCAGCGCAACGCCGCTCTACCGTCAGGACGCGTATCTGCTGCCGCGCTCGGCGGTATTCACCTGGCAGGAACAGGCACACGTACTGCTGCGTGGCGATGGTGTGTTACAGCTGGCGCCAGTCTCGCTGTTGCAGCCGGTTGGCGATGATTACGCCGTAACGTCTGACACCGCACTGGCGGGCCGTGCCGTGCTGAGCCGTTCAGTATCCGCGGTACAGGGCGTGCTCATGGGACTGGGTGGCGAGTGACATGCTGAAACAGCTGGTCCGCTTTTCCCTCACCCAGCGCCTGTTTGTGTGTGTGATGGCACTGATGCTGGCGGGGCTCGGCCTGCGTGCCTGGCTTAATCTGCCGATTGATGCCTACCCGGACATCGCGCCCACGCAGGTCAAGGTCATTCTCAAAGTGCCGGGAATGACGGCGGAAGAAATCGAACAGCGCGTGACCTATCCCCTGGAAACGGAGTTGCTGGGTATTCCGCGACAGGCGATGCTGCGCTCCACGACCAAATACGCCATTACCGACATCACCCTGGATTTTGTTGACGGCACGGACATCTACTGGGCGCGTCAGCAGGTGAACGAACGGCTGGCGGGCATCCTCGACGAGCTGCCCTTCGCGGTTGAGGGCGGCCTTGCGCCGATGAGCACGCCGCTCAGCGAGATGTTCATGTTCACTATCGAGAACCCCGGCCTGTCGCTGCAGGACAAGCGCCAGTTGCTCGAGTGGGAGATACGTCCCGCGCTGCGCACGGTTGCCGGGGTGGCCGATGTGAATGTGCTCGGCGGCTACGCAAGAACCTATCAGGTCACGCCGCATGCGGTGGTGCTCTCCGAACTCGGCCTGGGCATTGCGGAACTCGAGGCGGCGATTGTTGCGCAGAATCTCAACGCGGGGGTTGGCCGTATGCTGCTGGGCAACGATGTGCTGGTGGTGCGGGTTGAAGGGCAGGTGCACTCCCTGGAAGCGCTGAAGGATATTGTCGTGCGCTCCGGGCCCGGTGGGGTGTATCGCCTGGGCGATGTTGCCGATGTGGCAATCGGCCATCTGGCACGCTACGGTGCGGTCACGCGCAACGGCGAGGAAGCCGTGCAGGGCCTGGTGATTGCACTGCGCGACAGCAACACAGGCGCGGTGGTGGAGGGGGTCAAGGCGCGCCTCGATGAGTTGGCGCAAACCCTGCCCGCTGGCACTGAAATCAACGTGTTTTACGACCGTGCACGGCTGATCAGCACGGCTATCGGTACCATTTCCAGCGCCCTGTTTCAGGCCATTCTACTCGTGGTAGCTGTGCTGACCGTATTCCTGGGCAATTTGCGCGCGGCGCTGGTGGTTTCCATGTCGCTGCCGCTGGCGGCGTTGGCCACGTTCCTCTTGATGTCCGGCACCGGCTTGACCGCCAATCTGATGAGCCTGGGCGGCCTGGTGATCGCGATTGGCATGCTGGTGGACTCTTCCGTGGTGGTGGTGGAGAACACGCTGAGCCGACTTGATCAGGATACTGGCCTGCCGCGCCTGCACGTGGTGTACCGCGCGGCGCAGGAAGTGGCACTGCCTGTGGTCTCCGGCACACTGATCGTGATCATCGTGTTTTCGCCGCTGCTCACACTCAGTGGCCTTGAGGGAAAGCTGTTCACGCCGGTGGCGCTGACCATTGTCTACGCCATGCTGGCCGCGCTGGCGCTCTCTCTCACTCTTGTTCCGGTTGCGGCCTCGCTCATGCTGGGCAGGCAAAGCGCTGGCATGCCGCGGTTCATGCTGCGCCTGCAAGGGGCCTACGAGTCCGCTCTGGAGCGTGTTCTGCTGCGGCCCCGGGGCATGCTACTCGGCATCGGGGTATTGCTGGCGGTGAGTGTGGTCTGCTTGTTGTTGATGGGCAAGACGTTCATGCCGGTGCTTGATGAAGGTGACTTGATCGTGCAGTTGGAAAAATCCCCCAGCATTTCCCTGCCCGCCTCGGTCGAGCTTGATCGCCAGGTGGGCGCCGCGCTCCTGGCCGGCGTGCCCGAGATTCGCCAGATTGTTACGCGCACCGGCTCCGACGAGTTGGGGCTGGACCCGATGGGGCTCAACGAGACGGATGTTTTCATGGAGCTGTTGCCACCGGACGAGTGGCGTTTTGCCAGCAAGTCCCAGCTGGAGGCGGAGGTGCGCAAGGTGCTGGAGGGCTTCCCCGGCATGAATGTGGGTTTCACGCAGCCGATCCAGATGCGGGTTTCGGAGATGCTTACGGGAAGCACGGGCGATGTAACGGTCAAGGTCTACGGTGAAGACCTGATGCAGATTGCCAACCTGATGCAGGGCATCGCGCGGACGCTACCCAAAGTCGAGGGCGCGGTGGATGTTCAGGCCTCTGTGACAGAGGGCGGCAAGTTCCTGAATCTCGAGGTAAAGCCCGAGCTGGCGGCGGCCCACGGCCTCACGGTGGAGGGCCTGTCTGAGTACCTGCGCAGCCAGATCGAGGGGACTGTGATTTCTGAAGTGCGTCAGGGCAAGCGGCGCATTCCGGTAACGCTGGCGGCCGGCTCACAGACAGTCGCCGTACCGGCAACGGTGGCTGACCTCGCCGCGCGCAGTGTTGCCCTGCCCGATGGCAGCCTCGCAACACTGGGCGACGTGGCCACCCTCAACTATGCCGAGGGCCCGCTGTTGATCGAACGGGAGCGCGGCAGTCGCTTCGGCGTGGTGACGGTCAACGTGGAAGGGCGCGATGTCGTGGGTTTCGTGGAGGAGCTCCGTGAGGTGCTCGCCGCTGAGATATCGCTGCCCGCGGGCTATCGGCTGGAATATGGCGGCGAGTTCGAGAATCAGCAGCGTGCCACCCGCAACCTGTTGCTGGTGGTGCCGGTCGCGCTGGTTCTGATACTGCTTATCCTGTTTGCCACCTTTGGCTCCATGGCGCTGGCCGGCATCATCCTCGGCAATATACCGTTTGCCCTCATGGGTGGGGTGATTTCACTGTTTCTCAGTGGTGAGTATCTGTCTGTACCGGCCTCGGTGGGGCTCATTGCGTTATTGGGCGTGGCCGTTTTGAACGGTGTGGTGATGGTCAGTCATTTCCAGCAACAGAGGCATTTGCCGGGCAGGCTGCCAGCGCGCATCTGTGCCGGCGCCAGTCAGCGTCTGCGTCCGGTGTTAATGACGGCCACCACGGCTATTTTTGGCCTGCTACCGCTGGTATTTGCCAGCGGCCCGGGTGCCGAAGTACAGCGTCCATTGGCTATTGTGGTTGTCGGTGGGCTGCTCACATCCACGGTGACCACGCTGTTCCTGTTACCCGTCCTGTACCAGTATCGGGAGAAACGCCGCCATGACTGAATTGCTGGTCCTTCTGGTGCCGCGCGAAGTACACGACGACATGGTCGATACGTTGATGTCCTTACCCGCGGTTGCCGGTTTCACGGTCGGCGCGGTGAGTGGTTTCAGTCGCGAGCACAGTCGCTTAAGCCTGGCGGAACAGGTGGAAGGGTCGCGGCGTATCAGCCGTTTCGAGGTGCTGCATGACCCGGCCCTTCGCCCCACCCTGTTGGCGGCTTTGGCGCCGGTTGTCGGGCGCGATCGGCTGCGTTACTGGGTACAGCCAGTGCTGGAGTCCGGCCATATCGGAGGTGACCCGTCAACGCCGCCGCTAGAGTGACTTGAAAAACACCTTGGAGTTGCGTTGCAGGTTGTATAGCGCCTGCTTCTGCGCCGGCAGCGCATCGCGCGAGCGCTCCTCGAAACCCTGTTCCAGGAACCAGTGCGCGGTTTGCGTGGTGAGTACAAACACCCGGTCCAGGCCCTGCACGCGTGCCTCACGCTCGATTTCCTGCAACAGGCGTTGCCCCCGCTGCCCGCCCCGGTAGTCGGGGTGGGAGACAATACACGCCACCTCGCCGCAGTTCTCCTCGGGGAAGGGGTAGAGTGCCGCGCAGGCAATAATGCGTCCGTCCCGTTCGATAATGCGGAACTGGCGAATTTCATTTTCCAGCAGTTCCCGTGAGCGCTTCAGCAACACGCCTTCGCGCTCCAGTGGCTCGATCAGCTCCAGTATGCCGCCGACATCATCGATGCTGGCACTGCGGGTCTGCTCGTAGTCATCTTTCGCGACCAGGGTGCCGTTGCCATCGTGGGTGAACAGCTCCTCGAGCAGCGCACAGTCGTCCCGGTAGCTGATGATATGGCAGCGCGATACGCCCGCCATGCAGGCGCGGCGCGCTGTGGCCAGAAGTTTTGTCTGCTCGGCATCCTGCCCTTGAACGGCACTGATGTTGGCGACGGTGAGCTGGCGCAGCAGGGCGCCGTCGTCGCCGGCAATCCCCGCGCCATTGCCGAACAAGACCAGTTTGTCGGCGCCGATGCCGGCGGCGCAGTGCACGGCGATATCCTCAAGCATGAGATTAAAGATCTCCCCGGTGGGGGAATAGCCCAGCGGCGACAGCAGCACCACGGAGCCGGCGGCCAGTTGCTGCTGGATGCCGGCGCTGTCGATGCGCCGCACGCGACCGGTGTGCTGGAAGTCCACCCCGTCCACAACCCCCAGGGGTCTGGCGGTCACGAAGTTGCCGGAGCACACGCGCATGCGCGCGCCCTGCATCGGTGAGTTGGGCAGCCCCATGGAAAGCAGTGCCTCGATCTGCGCGCGCAGCGAGGCCGCGGCATCGGTCACGTGGTGCATGGTGGCGCTGTCGGTGATGCGCATGTCGTCGTGGAAACGGCTTTCGATGCCTGCCGCCGCCAGCCTGTTGTCGATCTGCGGGCGGTTACCGTGTACCAGCACCAGCCGCACGCCCAGGCTGTGCAGCAGTGCCAGGTCATGCAAAATGGTGGGGAAGTTGGGATCCTGGGCAGCATCGCCCCCCAGCATCAGGACAAACGTCCGGTTCCGGTGCGTGTTGATGTAGGGCGCCGTATTCCTGAACCAGCGAATATGGCTGCGGCCGGGGGTAGTCACGTGGTCGGTTCCGTTTGTCAGTGACGATGGTGTGCCAAGAGTACCCAATGCGGGCCGCGCCGACTAATGCAAATTTTCACGGCGTGTGCGGTCTGCCCGCTCTGGTCACAGGCAGTAGTGGGCGATACAGGATTGCAGCAGGTCGACGCAGGGCTGGATCTGGCTCAGCTCCAGGTATTCGTCCGGCTGGTGCGCGCGGTCAATGGAGCCGGGCCCCATAACGATAGTTTCCATACCCATGGCTTGCAGGAACGGAGCCTCGGTGGCAAAGCCAACAGCCAGAGCGCTGTGCCCGGTGAGCTTTTCTGCCAGGCGCACCAGCTCGCTGTTTGCCGGCTCTTCGAAGGGTGGCACCGGCTCCACCAGAGAGCGCAGGGCAATTCCGGCACCGCGCGCATGGGCCAGTGTCTGCAGGCGCTGCTGCAACTGCTCGCGCACACCCGCCGCGGCGGCCGACGGCGTCAGGCGCAGATCAAAGTGCAGCTCGCAGCGGCCGCAAATCCGGTTGGGGCTGTCGCCCCCGTGTATGCAGCCCAGGTTGAGGGTGGGAAAAGCCACATCGAAGGCGCTATTGGCGTGTTCTGTGGCGAGCTGGTGGCGAAATTGCATCAGTTCGCTCATCAGCTCGTGCATCACATCCAGCGCGTTGACGCCCAGTGCCGGGTTAGAGGAGTGCCCTGCTAGCCCGGTGACCTCGATGGCCTCCATCATGATGCCCTTGTGCAGGCGCACCGGGTTCAGTGAGGTCGGCTCGCCGATGATGGCGGCGCGGGCCCGGGGGCGCCCCGCGGCGGCGAGTGCCCGCGCACCGTCCATGGAGCTTTCTTCATCGGCGGTGGCGAGAATGATAAGCGGTTGCTGCAGTGGTTTGTCCACGAATGCGCGTGCCGCGGCGATGGCAATGGGGAAAAAGCCTTTCATGTCCGTGCTGCCCAGGCCATACAGGCGCTGGTCGCGCTCGGTAAGCTGAAGCGGGTCTGACCGCCAGCGGCCCTCGTCAAACGGCACCGTATCGGTATGCCCCGCCAGCACCAAGCCGCCCGGGCCGCTGCCCAGCGTGGCAATCAGGTTGGCTTTCTGCCCATCGGACGACACATCCATGATTTCGGTGCGAAAGCCGAGCGCCGACAGCCAGACTGCCAACAGCTCTATCACCGCCCGGTTACCCTGGTCCCAGGAGGGGTCCGTGGAACTGACAGACGGCGTGCCGACAAGGGCGCGAAGCTGGCTGATGATGTGCTTGTCGTGGTGTGACATGGAGCGGCTGCCTGCGGTTGCCCGTGGGGGGTCGGCTGACGGTAGCGGGGGGCACTGATCGAGTCAATCAGTGCCGCGGAGGTGGCTCAGCCGAAGATGCCCTTGAAGGTGAAGAAGAAGATGATTGAGAGCGCAGCGCCTGCAGGCAGGGTGATGATCCAGGACATGAAAATGGTGCCGATGGTGCGCAGGTTCAGTGCCGCAATCCCGCGGGCGAAACCAACGCCCAAGATGGCCCCCACCAGCGTGTGCGTGGTGGAGATGGGCAGCCCGGTGCCGGAGGCCAGCACCACCGTGGATGCCGCACCCAGCTCCGCGGCAAAGCCGCGGCTGGGGGTGAGTTCGGTGATTTTACGTCCAACGGTCATGATGACTTTCCAGCCGTAGGTCGCCAGACCCACCACGATCCCCATGGCACCGACCAGCAGAATCCACCAGGGCAAGGGTGCCTGGGATGTGATCATGCCCCCCGACATGACCGTGTTGGCAACCGCTGCCAGCGGCCCTACCGCGTTCGCCACGTCGTTGGAGCCGTGGGCAAAGGCCATGGCACAGGCGGTGAATATCATCAGGATGCCGAACACACGCTCCACATTGGCAAAGCGATGCTGGGTGTTGGGCACCGGCTTGATGCGGTTGACGAGGAAGCCACCCAGCGCGGCAACCACGAGGCCAATCAGGAACGACAGGGGCACTGCGTTGGCAAACTTGGAGCCTAGCCCGAGGTCCATTTCCACGCCGATGTGCTTCAGGCCCTTGAGCAGGGTCACCATGGAAATCATGAAGCCCACCATCCACATGTACACGGGAATGAAGCGCTTGGCGCGCTGGAAGGGGTCTTCGGTATCCAGGATGAGAATCTTCACGCTCATGAACAGGGCGAAGGAGATGGTGCCGGCGAGCAGCGGCGACACCAGCCAGCTGGCGGCGATGGTGCCGACCTTTTCCCAGTGTACGGCGTCCACCCCGATACCCACGGCGGCAAAGCCGACAATGGCACCGACAATCGAGTGGGTGGTCGACACGGGCCAGCCCTTGATACTGGCGATCATCAGCCAGGTGCCGGCCGCGAGCAGCGCCGACAGCATGCCGTAGACCATCAACTCTGGCCTGTCGGTCATCGAGTCGGCATCAATAATGCCCTGGCGAATAGTAGCGGTCACTTCGCCACCCGCCAGATAAGCGCCCAGGAACTCGAACACCATGGCAACCAGAATGGCCTGCTTGATGGTCAGCGCTTTCGAGCCCACCGAGGTGCCCATGGCATTGGCGACGTCGTTAGCGCCCACGCCCCAGGCCATGAAGAACCCGAACGTACAGGCAAGTATCAGCAGCAGCGTGCCATGTTCCGCGATGATTTCCATGCCTATGTCCTATTTCGCCATCAGTATCTGCAGTCGGTGACCTACCCGTTCGGCGGAATCCGCCAGCCCGGCGAGCAGTTCAATCACCTTGTAATAGAACATCACGTCTACCGCGTAGAGCTTTCTTTCCAGCTTGAAGAGCCTCGCCCGCAGCGCCTTGGACTGCTTGTCCGTGCGCCCTTCCAGTTTATCCAGTTCCTTGATCAGGCCCTCGACGCGCACCACTTCGCGGCCGGTAAAGCCCACCTCCAGCAACTCGTCCAGTTCGCGAATGGCAACCAGCGCCTGCTCGCAGGTGGCTGTGCAGGCGCGCGCGAATTCCAGCAGGTGTTTTTCCAGCTTCTCGGGAAAGCGCATTTCGCGGCCCAGCATAAGGCCGGCGATGTCTTTTGCCGTATTTGCCACGTGGTCCTGAATGGTCACCAGCTCCAGCAGGTCGGTGCGGGGCACCGGCAGGAACAGGCTGTTGGGCAGGTGACGGCGCACGGAGCGCTTGAGTTTGTCGGCGGCCTCCTCGGCTTCGCCGATGCGCCTGAAGATCTCCTCTGCCAGCTTCCAGTCGTCGTCCTGGGCAGCTTCCAGGAAGGCGGGGAGCAGCTGCGCGGCGTCGTTGGCCACCTGCATGTGCTCCTGAATGGGCCCGATGGGCGATCGGCCAAAGAGGCTGCTTAGCGGGTTCGAGCTGGGCATTCGGTGCTCTCCTGTGGGCAAGGCGCGAAGTATAGGTGAGGGGGCTGCTCCTGTCACACCGGGCGGCGCGCAGCGGCAGTCGCCTGTGCTAGCATGCGCGCATGTTGTATCCCGCCAGCAGAGAGGCGCAGCGCCATGACCACCCAGTTCGGCCCTGAATACGCAGAGAGATCCCTCGAGCTGCATGTTCTGGCCGAGGAGCTGCACACTGCGGGCCGTGTGTCTGCAGCGGATCGCGATCGCCTGCTCAAGGTCAACGTGGGCAGCATCCATCCGCTGGTCTACCTGGCTGAGCAAAAGCTGGCGGACGCCGCGCGCAGCGGCAAACCGCTGGATATGGAAGCCCTGCTCGGCTGGTTGAGCGAGCGCACCGGGCAGGCGGTGTACGATATTGACCCCCTGAAGATCAACGTCAGCGCTGTGGCCGAGGTGATGTCGCGCGAGTTTGCGCGCCGGCATCGTATTCTGGCGGTGGAAGTGAACACGGACGATGTGGTGATAGCCAGCGCGGAGCCCTGGATCCGCGGCTGGGAGCGCAATCTCGAGCATGTGCTGCGCAAACCGATCCGACGTGTGCTGGCGGACCCGCGCGACATCACCCGCCACACCGCCGAGTTCTACAGTATGGCGCGTTCGGTCCGGGGCGCTCGTCACAGCGGCGTAAGCCACAGTGCAGCACCCGGGGTGACCAACCTCGAGCAGATGCTGGAACTGGGCGCCATGCATGAGCTCGACGCCAACGACCAGCACGTAGTGACAATTGTCGACTGGCTGTTGCAGTACGCCTTTGAACAGCGCGCCTCGGATATTCACGTCGAGCCCCGCCGGGAAGTGGGCCATGTGCGTTTCCGCATCGACGGCGTGCTGCACAATGTGTACGAACTGCCTCAGCAGGTGTGCGCCGCCGTGACCAGCCGTATCAAGATACTCGGGCGCATGGACGTAGCGGAAAAACGCCGGCCCCAGGACGGGCGCCTGAAAACGCGCTCGCCCCAGACCGGGGGCGAAGTGGAGCTGCGCCTGTCGACCCTGCCCACGGCATTCGGCGAAAAGCTGGTGATGCGTATTTTCGATCCGGAGCTGTTGCAGAAGAGTTTTGCCCAGCTGGGGCTGGAAGACGAGGACCTGCACCGTTGGCAGCTGATGACCTCACACGGCAACGGCATTGTACTGGTGACCGGGCCCACCGGCTCGGGCAAGACCACCACGCTCTATTCCACCCTGCGCCGCCTGGCCACCTCGGACGTGAACGTGTGCACCATCGAGGACCCCATCGAGATGGTTGAGGACAGCTTCAACCAGATGCAGGTCAATCACAGCATCAAGCTGGATTTCTCCACGGGTGTGCGCGCGCTGATGCGGCAGGACCCGGACATCATCATGGTCGGTGAGATACGCGACCTGGAAACCGCGCATATGGCAGTGCAGGCCGCGCTGACCGGCCACCTGGTGCTGTCGACGCTGCACACCAATGACTCCCCCGGCTCGGTAGCGCGCCTGCTGGAGCTGGGTCTGCCCGCCTATCTGATCAAGGCCACCCTGCGCGGCATCATGTCGCAGCGGCTGGTTCGTGTGCTCTGTGCCGAGTGCAAGGTGCTGGAGCCGGTGGACGAGGACGCCTGGCAGCAACTGGTGCATCCCTTTCCGCTGCCTGCACCTGCGCAGGTGGCGCGCCCCGTGGGCTGTCGTGCCTGCCGGGAAACCGGTTACAGCGGGCGCCAGGGCATTTACGAGTTGCTGGTCAACAGTCCCGAGGTGGCGGCCTGCATCGTGCCCGATATGGAGTCACGCAAAGTGCGTGAGGTGGCAATGTCTGAGGGCATGCGCACGCTGCGGCTGGCTGGCGCCGCGCGGGTGGCTTCGGGCCACACCACTATAGAAGAAGTGATGCGCGTCGCCCCCCTCTTCGACGCCTGATTCGCCAACGGAAGTCTCTGCCGATGATCGACACCCACGCCTTAACCTCGAGCCTGGCGACCGCCGCGGCAACCGCATGGCAGCGTATTCAGGATCACCCCGATACCGGCGCCGTGCGTGCGCTTGAGGCAGCGCTTGCACCGGCCGGGGCAGAGCTCGCTGGCTCCCTTGCCCGTGTGCTGGCCTGCAGCCCGTTCGTGGCCGAGACCGTGCGCCGCCAGCCCGGTGTGCTCACGGAGCTGCTGTCCTCGGGTCTGCTGCAGCGCGCACTGCAGCCGGGAGACATGCTAGCCGAGCTGCGCACCTGGCTCGCCGAACCCGGTGCGGAACTGAACCCGGTGCTGCGTCGCTTCCGCCAGCGGCATATGCTGCGCATTGTGTGGCGCGATTTCTGTCGCAGCGCGGATACGCTGGAAACCGTGCGGGATACCTCGACGCTGGCCGAATCCTGCATTGCACTGGCGCAGGAGCAGCTCGCGGCCCAGCTGCAGGCGCGCTTCGGCACGCCGCGCAGCGCCCGCAGCGGCGAGGCACAGCAGCTGATCGTGATTGCCATGGGCAAACTGGGGGCACGGGAGCTCAACGTGTCGTCGGATATCGATCTCATCTTCGCGTTTCCGGAAGCGGGAGACACCGATGGTGAGCGGCGCAGCATCAGCAATGCCGAGTTCTTCACCAAGTTGGGCCAGGGCCTGATCAATGCCCTGGATCAGGTCACCGCCGACGGTTTCGTGTTCCGCGTGGACATGCGCCTGCGCCCCTACGGCGAAAGCGGTTCCCTGGCGGTGAACTTCGCCGCCCTCGAAGAATACTACCAGGAGCAGGGCCGCGACTGGGAGCGCTACGCACTGATCAAGGCACGCCCCATCACCGGGGACCCACAGTGCGGCGCCGAGTTGATGGATATGTTGCGTCCCTTTGTGTTTCGCCGTTATGTGGATTTTGGCGTCATCGAGAGCCTGCGCGGCATGAAGCAGATGATCAACAGCGAGGTGCGCCGCCGCGGGCTGCAAGATGACGTCAAGCTGGGCCACGGTGGCATCCGCGAGGTCGAGTTTATCGCCCAGTGCTTCCAGCTCATTCGCGGCGGCCGCGACCTGGCGCTGCAGCAACGCGAGCTGCTGCTGATCCTGGAGGAGCTGTGCACACTGGGCTGCCTGCCGCCCGAAGCGGTGTTCGAGTTGCGCACCGCCTACCTGTTCCTGCGCGACAGCGAGCACGCCATTCAGGGCTACCTGGACCAGCAAACCCAGGCGCTGCCGACGGATGCACTGCAGCAGCAGGCCATGGCGACGGTGATGGGCTGTGCGGACTGGCCCGCGTATCTGGCGGCGCTGGCGGCGCACCGCAGTCGCGTTGCCGAGCATTTTCGCGACCTGATCGCCGAGCCTGAAAGCGATGAAGAAGCCGCGACAGCCGAAGAGCTGCCGCCCTGGGGCGACGATTTAACCGCAGCGGCGCTCGCTGAGCTAGGCTATCGCAACGCAAGTGACAGCCTTGAGCGTTTGCAGGCGCTGCGTGACAGCGGTCGTGTGGCCACCCTGCAGGCCGAGGGGCGCGAGCGCCTGCAGCAATTCATGCCGCGCCTGCTGCTGGCTTGCGCGGAAGCGAGCGACCCCGACCGCGCGCTGCAGCGTATTCTGCCTCTTGTCACCGCCGTATTGCGTCGCAGCGCGTATCTCGCGCTGTTGCTGGAGAACCCCCCCGCGCTGGCCGACCTCGTGCTGCTCTGCGATGCCAGCCCCTGGATTGCCGAGCAGCTGCAGCGCCACCCGGTGCTGCTGGACGAGCTGCTGGACCGGGCCAGCCTTTATACGGCGCCGGACAAGTCGCGCCTGGCCGATGCACTGCGGCAACAGGTTGCGCGCCTCGCGCCGGATGACCTGGAAGGCCAGATGGATGCGCTGCGTTATTTCAAGGCGGCGCACGTGCTACGGGTGGCTGCCAGTGAAGTGGTCGGACGCCTGCCGCTGATGCAGGTGAGCGACAAGCTCACCTGGATTGCCGACGTCATCCTGGAGCATGTGCTGTCCGTGGCCTGGAGCGACCTCACAGCGCGCTTTGGTGCACCGTCGCGGGAGAGCGGCGGCACGGGCTTTGCGGTCTTCGGCTACGGCAAGTTGGGCGGCATCGAGCTCAGCTACAGCTCGGACCTCGACCTGGTCTTCATTTTTGACGCGGACGCCCAGGGCGTCACCGACGGCGAGCGCAGCATCGACAACATCCGTTTCTACACCCGGCTCGGGCAGCGCGTTATCCATATCCTGGAAACCCGCATGACCCTGGGGCAGCTTTATGAAGTGGATATGCGGCTGCGGCCCTCAGGTGCCTCGGGCCTGTTGGCGACCTCTCTGAAAGGGTTTAGCAGCTATCAGGAGGAGAACGCCTGGACCTGGGAGCATCAGGCACTGGTGCGCGCCCGGCACGTGGCCGGTGACCCTGTGGTTGCCGACGCGGTGGACGCGGTGCGCCGGGCAATTCTGGAGCGCGAACGGGACGCCGATGCGCTGGCAGAGGAGGTGGTGGCCATGCGGGCGCGCATGCGCCGCGAGCTTTTGCCCGCGCAGCTGCCGGACGGCGAGGATTTCGACCTGAAACAGGGCGTCGGAGGTATCGTTGATATTGAATTTATGGTGCAATATGCGGTTCTGGCGTGGTCCCGTCGGGTGCCTGAATTGGTGCGCTGGTCGGACAACATCCGCATTCTGGAAACCCTGGCAAAGGCCGGCCTGCTCAGCGAGCACGAGAGCAGCACGCTGGTGGAGGCGTATCTGGCGTTCCGGTCTGCCGCTCACCAGCTGGCTTTGCAGCAGTTGCCCGGCCGGGTGGATGGCGAGCGGTATCGAGAACAGCGGGCCAGCGTGGAAGCCGTGTGGCAGCGCCTGTTTCCGGCGCCGTCAGAATTAACCGAGCAGCAGGACTGAACATGAGTGCAGCACCCAATTTTGCAGACCGCGATGGGGTCATCTGGATGGATGGCGAACTGGTGCCGTGGCGTGAGGCGAAAGTCCATGTCCTCACCCACACCTTTCACTACGGCCTGGGTGTATTCGAGGGCGTGCGCGCCTACAACACGCCCGATCGCGGCACCTGTATCTTCCGTCTGGAAGAGCACACCAATCGCCTGTTCCGTTCGGCCCACATCCTCGGTATGGAGATGCCGTACGACAAGGCCACGCTGAACGAGGCGCAGCGCACCGTGGTGCGCGAGAACAAGCTGACTGAGGGCTACCTGCGCCCCATGTGCTTCCTCGGCTCCGAGGGCATGGGGCTGCGCGCCGACAAGCTGCGTACCCACGTCATGATCGCCGCCTGGGAGTGGCCGTCTTACATGGACCCGGAAGCCCGCGACCGCGGTATCAAGGTGCGCACCTCGTCCTTCACGCGTCACCACGTCAATATCACCATGTGCAAGGCCAAGGCCAACGGCAACTACATCAATTCGATGCTGGCCCTGCGCGAAGCACTGGACAGCGGCGCCGAAGAAGCGCTGATGCTGGACAACGAGGGCTACGTGGCGGAAGGCAGTGGGGAGAACGTGTTTGTCGTGCGCGATAACCAGATCTTCACCCCGGACCTGACCTCCTGCCTGGACGGCATCACGCGCAGCACGGTATTCGCTCTGGCGGCGGAACTCGGCTACCAGATTCGCGAGCGGCGCATCACCCGCGATGAGGTCTACATCGCCGACGAAGCGTTCTTCACCGGTACTGCCGCCGAGGTTGTGCCCATCCGCATGCTTGACGGCCGACAAATCGGCAGCGGTGCCCGCGGGCCGGTCACCGAGAAGCTGCAGGCCATGTACTTCGATTCGGTGCGCGGCAACCGCCCGCAACACCCCGAGTGGCTGACGCCGGTCGCCTAGGCGACCGGTTCTCCCTATGCCAGAGCACACTCCCCAGCCACCGTCGGTGACTGAAAGCCAGCTTGACGATGGCACCTTCTATCGCCACTGGCCCGCCAGTGGGCCTGCGCGCGGGGTGATCCTGCTGGCTCACGGCCTTGGGGAGCACAGCGGCCGTTACCAGCACTTCGCCGGCTATTTTACCCGCTGTGGGTATGCTGTGGTCGCCCCTGACCACGTGGGCCACGGGCGTTCTGCGGGCCGTCGGGCCCATGTCGATACCTTTTCCGATTATCTGCAGCCACTGTTGACTCTGCGCAGCCAGATTGACGACTGGTACACCGGGGTGCCGTGTTTTCTGCTCGGGCACAGCCTGGGTGGATTGATTGCCACGCGGCTGCTGCTGGACGCGCAATCGCGTTTCGCCGGTGCAGCGCTTTCCGGGCCCGCGCTGGCGGTATCCGAGCCGCCTGCGCGCCCCCTGCTATGGCTGAACCGGTTGCTGGCCTGGCTCTGGCCCACACTCGGCATGCTCAAACTCGATGCCAGCCAGGTCAGCCGCGACCCGCAGGTAGTGGCGACCTATGAGGCAGACCCGCTGGTGCACCACGGGAAAGTCAGCGCTCGGTTGGTGCGCGAGCTGTTCGCCACCATGGCCGAGGTCAATGAGCGGGCGCCCGAGATCACGCTGCCGCTGCTGATCATGCACGGTGAAGCCGATGTGATGACCGCACCCTCCGGCTCCAGCGCCATCAGTGAACGGGTCGGGTCTGACGATGTCACGCTGCGCCTCTATCCCGGGCTCTATCACGAAATTTTCAACGAGCCAGAGCGCGAGCAGGTATTTGCAGAGCTCGCCGCCTGGATGCAAGCGCGGGCGTGACAGCCACGGCCCTGATTACCGGCGCCGCGGGCCAGCTCGGTAGCGAGCTGCAAGCAACTGCTCCTGCCGGCGTGCGTGTTGTGGCGCTGGATCGCCGTGGGCTGGACATCACCGACCCCGAAGCGGTGCGCCGGGTGTTTGGCGAGCTGCGCCCGGATGTGGTGCTCAACGCCGCTGCTTACACCGCAGTGGATCGCGCCGAGGAAGAGGAAGCGCTGGCCCTGGCGATCAACGCCGAAGGGCCAGGGCACCTCGCCGCTGCCTGCGCCAGCACCGGCACGGCGCTGATCCACATATCCACCGATTTCGTCTTTGCCGGTGACGCCGGCCACCCCTACCTGCCGGATGCCCCGCCGGCGCCGCAGGGTGCTTACGGCCGCAGTAAACTGGCGGGCGAGCGGGCGGTGCATCGCGCCCACCCGCGCGCAATGATTGTGCGTACCGGTTGGGTCTACTCCTGCTACGGCAGCAATTTCGTCAAGACCATGCTGCGCTTGATGCGCGAGCGAGACACCCTGTCGGTGGTGTGCGACCAGGTCGGCACGCCCACCTGGGCGCGCGGCCTCGCAGCCGCCCTGTGGAGCGCTGTTGATCAACCGCTGCTGCAGGGTGTGTATCACTGGAGCGATGCCGGCGTCTGCAGCTGGTATGACTTCGCGGTGGCCATTGCCGAGGAAGCGACTGCTCTGGGCCTGTTGCGTCAACAGCCTGTCGTGCAGCCCATTCCCACCAGCGCCTACCCGACGCCGGCGCGGCGCCCGGCCTGCAGCATACTGGACAAGCAGTCCACCTGGGAGGCGCTGCAGCGTGTGCCCCCCCACTGGCGGGTGCAGCTGCGCAGCATGCTGCAGGCATTGCAGGAGTCCGCCGATGCCTAGATCGCTGCTGGTGACCGGCGGTGCCGGGTTTATTGGCGCCAATTTCCTGCACTACTGGCGCCGCTGCTACCCCGACCACGCGTTGGTGGCACTGGATGCACTGACCTATGCCGGCAACCGCGCGAATCTTGCCGCGCTGGAAGGGCAGGCACAGTTCCACTTTGTGCACGGCAATATCTGCGATGAGGCCCTGGTGGCGGACCTGTTGCGCAGGCATCAGGTGGATACGCTGGTGCATTTTGCCGCCGAGAGCCACGTTGATCGCTCCATCAGCGGGCCGGATGCGTTTATCGAAACCAATATCATTGGCACCCACAGCCTGCTGAAGGCCGCGCGCGCGGTGTGGCTGGACGGCCCCGGGGCCCGCGAGCACCGCTTCCACCATGTATCCACTGACGAAGTCTACGGTTCACTGAATCCGGGTGACCCCGGCTTCCACGAAGCGCAGCAGTACCAGCCGAACTCGCCCTATTCAGCGAGCAAGGCGGCCTCCGATCACCTGGTTCGTGCCTATCACCATACCTATGGGCTGCAGGTCACCACCAGCAACTGCTCGAACAATTACGGCCCCTGGCACTTCCCCGAAAAACTGATTCCGCTGTGCCTGACCAACGTGTTGCGCGGTCGCCCGCTGCCCGTTTACGGGGACGGCAGCAATATCCGTGACTGGCTCTACGTGGAAGACCACTGCCGTGGCATTGACCTGGTGCTTGCGTCTGGTGCGGTGGGTGAAAGCTACAACATCGGCGGCAATAACGAGTGGCACAACCTGGCCATCGTGGAGTTGCTTTGCGATCAGCTCGATCAGCGCTTTGCGGCGGACCCCGCGCTCGCGGCGCGCTTCCCCGACGCGCCGGGTGCTCACGGCGCAGCAGCGCGCTCCCTGATTCACTTTGTGGAAGACCGCGCAGGCCACGACTGGCGCTACGCTATTGATGCCAGCCGTATCACTGCTGAGCTGGGCTACGCGCCGCAAGAGACCTTCGAGAGCGGTATAGGGCGGACCATTGACTGGTTTCTCGGCAATGAGGCCTGGTGGCGCCCGCTGCTGGTGGCTTGAGTTTTCAAACCGGGCTTTCCGCAAGACCTCCATCAACGGTGAGAACCGACCCGTTCATGTAGCCACCGGCGGCCCGGCTTGCGAGTAGTAGTAGCGGCACGCTGAGATCATCCACGCTGCCCAGGCGCTGCGCGGGAATGGTCTTGATGTAGCGCTCGCCACTCTCGGTCTGGAAGTAATCACTGTTGATGTCGGTGAGGAACCAGCCGGGGCACAAGGCGTTGACCCTGATGTTCTTTCGGCACAGCTCTATGGCCATGGATTTGGTGAGCTGCACGACACCGGTTTTGGAGACGTTATACGCGGCTTTAAGCGCACCGGTATGCAGGCCATAGATCGACCCGATATTGACGATGCTGCCGCCGGCTGCGCCGCGGGCCATGTGCTGCGCCCCGGCCTGCGCAACACGCCAGGCGCCGTTCAGGTTGGTTTCAATGATGTGATACCAGTCCTGCTCGCCGGTTTCGAGGAACTTGATCGGGTCACCCGCGACGCCGGCGTTGTTGATCAGGATATCCAGCTGCCCCCATTCCTGCTCGAATTGAGCGAAGGCGCTGGCAACGCTGTCCGGGCTGGTGACATCCAGGGTAATGGCGTTCGCGTCGCCACCGGCGGCCTGCAGTGCCGTCACCTGTTCCGCGAGCTTGTCGCTGCGTCGAGCGGCCAGGACGACGCGCGCGCCAGCGGCACTCAACACGCGGGCAAAATGTGCCCCGAGGCCGCTGGAAGCGCCGGTCACCAGTGCGGTTTGACCCCGTAGCTGAAAATAATCCTGTGGCATATAAGCTCTCCGTTATTGTGCGTGTCGGCCTTTCGCTAGTCGAACAGTGGAATGTTGTCCCAGGCCTGGCCGGCGGCATCCTTCGCCGACAATGTCGGCGACTCGCCCGCTGGAAGGGGCCACTCAATGCCCAGCGCAGGGTCGTCCCAAGCCAGTGAGACTTCGCTGGCGGGGTGGTAGTAGTCGCTGCACTTGTACTGAAAATCGGCAAACTCGGACAGCACGTAAAAGCCGTGGGCAAACCCCGGGGGCACCCAGAGCATACGGTGGTTGGCGGCACTCAGTTCCAGGCCGTACCACTGGCCCAGCGTCGGTGAGCTGCGACGCAGGTCCACCGCCACATCAAACACCGCGCCGGCGGTGACGCGCACCAGTTTGCCCTGTGGCTGTTCGGTCTGGTAGTGCAGCCCGCGCAGGATACCCTGTGCCGAACGGCTGTGATTGTCTTGCACGAAGGTAATGTCAAGGCCGGCGTCGCGAAAGGTTGTCGCATTCCAGCTCTCAAGGAAAAAGCCCCGTTCATCGCCGAAAACACGGGGTTCCAGTACATACACGCCGGCCAGTGGCGTGGGTTCAAACGTCATTGCCCAATACCCCGTCATGCTCCAGAAGTTGCTTCAGGTAGAGTCCGTAGCCGCTCTTTTCCAGTGGCGCCGCAAGCGCCAGCAGTTTTTCGGCATCGATGTAGCCCATGCGGTAGGCGACTTCCTCGGGACAGGCAATTTTCAGACCCTGGCGCTCTTCCACCACGCGGATAAAGTTGGCCGCATCCAGCAGCGAGTTGTGCGTGCCGGTATCCAGCCAGGCGGTGCCGCGGCTCATTACCTCTACCCGCAGATCGCCACGTGCCAGGTAGGCCTTGTTGACGTCGGTGATTTCCAGCTCGCCACGGGCCGAAGGTCGAATGCCCCGGGCAATATCCACCACCGCGTTGTCGTAGAAGTAGAGGCCGGTCACGGCGTAGTGGGAGCGTGGCTGCGCCGGTTTCTCCTCGATGTCCACCGCGACACCCTGGGCATTGAAGCTGACAACACCGTAGCGCTCAGGGTCCTGCACGTAATAGGCGAACACCGAGGCTCCCGACTGGCTCTGGGCGGCATTGCGCAGGCTCTGGGTGAAACCGCCGCCGTAGAAAATGTTGTCGCCCAGCACCAGCGCACAGGGGCTGTTGCCGATAAAATCGGCGCCGAGCAGGAATGCCTGGGCCAGGCCGTCAGGGCTGGGTTGTACCGTGTACTGGATATTGATGCCCCACTGGCTGCCATCGGCCAGCAGGTCGCTGAAGGCCGCCTGGTCGCGCGGCGTGGTGATGATCAGGATATCCTTGATGCCCGCCAGCATCAGCGTGGCCAGCGGGTAGTAGATCATCGGTTTGTCATACACCGGCATCAGCTGCTTGCTGACGGTACTGGTGAGTGGGTGCAGGCGGGTGCCAGACCCACCGGCGAGGATTATCCCTTTGTACTGCGAAGCGGTCATACCCGATCCGGTCAGTTGAAAAGCGGCGATTATACGGGAAAACGCGCTCAATTGACGACAAGCCGCGGCGATCAGTGCCGTTCGCCAGGTTCGGGACTGGCCTCCCCCCGTGCGACACTGCTAGAATCCTCCCGTTGCCGCGTTCTCCGCGGTGATAACGGCGGGCCTGGTGCCTGCCCCTTTCCAACGGTACAGGACAGAGGCGCCGTTATCAGGCAGCTAGAGACAGTAGTGAGCGGTTCCCGGGCAGCTGCGCCCGCCGATCCCGCCTGTTCGCCACCGCCTGAGGCACTTGCCCTGCGGCCACTGCGGATTGCGTTGCTGGGCTATCGCAGCAAGCCCCACGCCGGTGGCCAGGGGGTATACATCAAGTACCTGAGCAAGGCGCTGGTGGATGCAGGGCATACGGTGGATGTGATCTCCGGCCCGCCTTACCCCGAGCTCGACCCGCGCGTGCGCCTGATTCAGCTGCCCAGCCTGGACCTGTTCGAAAACGGCTTGTATTCCCTGCGCCCGCGGCACCTGCGCTCCATGAGCAACATCATTGAATGGCTGAGCAAGCTGACTGGCGGCTTCGCCGAACCCTACACGTTTGGCCGGCGCGTGGTGAAGTACCTGCGCGAGCACGGCGGCGAGTACGACCTGATTCACGACAACCAGAGCCTGAGCTACGGTATGTTGCATTTGCAGGCCATGGGGCTGCCGCTGGTGACCACGGTGCACCACCCGATCACCAGCGACCAGCGTATTGCCCTGGCCGCCGCGCGACGCTGGCATCAGCGTTTGCTCATCCGGCGCTGGCACTCTTTCCTGCGCATGCAGCAGAAGGTGATTACGCAACTGCACCACGTGGTGACGGTTTCGGACTGCTCGCGGCAGGACATCGCCCGCGACTTCGGCTTGCAGCCTGCCGGCATTGCCCTGGTGCACAACGGCATCGACACGGAAGAGTTTCGACCGCTGCCGGAGGTCGCGCGGCAACCGCTGCGCCTCATGGCCACGTCCTCCGCCGACGCCCCCCTCAAGGGCCTGCGTTACCTGCTTCTGGCGCTGGCGCGCCTGCTGCCGCGCTATCCGGAGCTGGAATTGCTGCTGGTGAGCAAGCCGGAACCCGGTGGGCGCACGGAGCGCCTGATCGAACGCCTTGGGATCAGCGCACATATCCGCTGCGTCAACGGCATCAGCACGGCCGACATGGTGCGCTATTACGCCGAGGCCGCCATCGCGGTGGTGCCCTCCATTTACGAGGGCTTTGGCCTGCCCGCCGGCGAGGCCATGGCTTGCGGTGTGCCGGTGATCTCCACCAACGGCGGCGCGCTCCCGGAAGTGGTGGGCGATGCCGGTGTGCTGGTGCCGGTGCGAGATGCCGAGGCGCTGGCCGAGGCCATCGACAGCCTGCTGCAGGACCCACAACGTCGCGCCACCCTGGGCACCGCGGGACGCCAGCGAATTCTCGAGCAATTCAGTTGGGACGTCTGCGCCCGCGACATGGAAGCCTATTACCGCAAAGTGATCGCCGATGCAGACCGTTGATTTTGGCTATTTCCCCCTGCAGCCCGGCGACCGCGTACTGGACCTGGGCTGCGGCGAGGGGCGGCACGTGATCGCCGCCTATGCCGAGGCGCCCGTGCAGGCCGTGGGTGTCGACCTGTCGCATGGCGACCTGTGCACGGCACAGTCCCGCGCCGCCGACTTTATCGAGCCCGGGGCACAGGACAAGCAACTGCACCTGACCCAGGCGTCTGCTCTCTGCCTGCCTTTCGCCGATGCCAGTTTCGATAAAGTCATCTGCTCTGAGGTGCTGGAGCACATTCCGGACTATCGCGCCGCACTGGTGGAGATCCGCCGGGTGCTGAAGCCCGGTGGGCTGCTCTGTGTCAGTGTGCCGCGCCGCTGGCCGGAGCGCCTGTGCTGGCTGTTGAGCAAGCGTTATCACCAGACCCCCGGCGGGCACCTGCGTATCTTCCGCCGCCATGCCCTGTGGGCTGAAATCGAGCGCGGTGGGTTTATCGGTTTTCACCGCCATGGTGCCCATGCCCTGCACGCGCCCTACTGGTGGCTGCGCTGCCTGTTCTGGCGCGAGGGTGAGCAACATTGGCTGGTGCGGCAATACCACCGGCTGCTGGTGTGGGACCTGCTGCAAGCGCCCCGCTTCACCCGCACGCTGGAACGCTGGCTGAACCCGGTGCTGGGCAAAAGTGAGGTGTTCTATTTTCGCGCGGAGGCTCGTTCGTGAGTGGTCTTTACCTCAGCCGTGGACTGTTTCCACAGGAATTCCTGCGGCCCACGGTCGAGTACCTGCTCAAGTGCCAGCGCCCCAGCGGCGAAATTCCCTGGTTCGACGGCGGCTACACCGACCCCTGGGACCATGTGGAAGCCGCGATGGGCCTCTCCATTGGCGGTGAACACGCGGCCGCTGTGCACGCCTATCGCTGGCTGGCGGCGCGCCAATTGCCCGACGGTAGCTGGTGGGCTGCCTACCGGGGCGATGTTGTAGACAACAACCATCGGCGTGAAACCAATTTTGTGGCCTATGTAGCGACCGGTGTCTGGCATCACTTCCTGATCAGCGGCGACCGCGCCTTCCTGGAGGACATGTGGCCCACGGTGCAGGGTGCAATGGACTTCGTATTGGCGTTGCAGAGCCCCCACGGCGACATCGACTGGGCGGTCAACACCGCCGGTGAGCCCCTGCGCGATGCCCTGGTGACGGGCTGCAGCTCAATCTACAAGAGCCTGGAGTGCGCCATCAACATGGCAGTTACGCTGGGGGAGCCGCGGCCGCACTGGGTTGCGGCGCGAGCCCGGCTTGGCGCCGCACTGCGCCAGCGTCCGGAGCGTTTCGACCGCAGCTGGGAGAGTAAAGCGCGCTTTTCCATGGACTGGTTTTATCCGGTGCTCTCCGGCGCTCTCAGCGGCGCGCCCGCGCGGGCGCGGTTGGCGGCGCGCTGGCAGGAATTCGTGCACACCGGGCTGGGTTGCCGCTGCGTCGCCGACGAGCCCTGGGTCACGGTCGCCGAGTCCTGTGAGCTGGTCATGGCGTTGCTCGCCGCCGGCGACCACGCGCGTGCGGTAGAGCTTTACAGCTGGTTGCACCAGTGGCGCTCGGATGATGGCGCTTACTGGACGGGCTATCAGTTTGTTGAAGACCTGCTCTGGCCGGATGAGCAACCGACCTGGACCGCGGCGGCGGTGTTGCTCGCGGCCGATGCGCTCACCGGCCACACGCCAGCGGCGCAGCTGTTTACCCGTGTGCAGCTGTTGCCAGATGCTGCCGACATGACGGCGCACGCACGCCGGGATCAGTAAGCCGGATCAGAGCCGGCGCAGCACAGCCAGGCTTTCAACCTGCTCAAGCAACGCGAATAAACCCGATTGCAGTGCCAGCCGGTAGATGGCGCGTGGCGCCTGCCCACCTGTTGCCGCATCCGCGTAGACATCATGAATGGCCAGGATGCCACCGGGCTTGATGTGCCCGGCCCAGCAACGGTAGTCGGTGAGTGCCGCGTCGAGGCTGTGGCCGCCATCAATGAAGACCATGGCCAGTGGGGTTTGCCAGTGGCGGGCGGCCGCGGCGGAACCCGCAACCACGGGTACTACAGTGTCATTGAGGCCGGCGCGCTCGATGTTGTGGCGAAACGCCCGGAAGGTGTCTACCTGTGCCATTTCCGCATCATAGAGTGCCGGGTCGTGGAACATCTCGCCCTGCTGGTGCTCCTCAGAGCCGCGGTGGTGGTCCAGCGCGAACACGGTGCTGCCGTTTTCGTGCGCCGCCAAGCCCAGATACAGCGTGGACTTGCCGCAATAGCTGCCTATTTCCAGAATCGGGCCTGCCAGGCTGCTGGACTGCGCCCAGTGATACAGCGCCTGGGCTTCGTCCGGGTGCAGGAAGCCCTTGATGGCGTCGATGTCGGGGGGTAGTTGAGCCGGCATGGCGAGTGCGGAGCAGCGGTGCTGCTGCTCCTGGCGCTCAGGGTGTGGTGCTGGCGGTGGGCGGCGGCGGTGGCTCCAGAGACTCGTCAAGGCGGTAGACGTCCTCCGGGCTCAGCAGGCCAGCCTGGGCCTTGAGTCGCATGCTGTTGAGAATGTAGTCGTAGCGGCTGTTGGCGTAGTCGCGCTCGGCGGCGAACAGTGTGTTCTGCGCATTGAGTACGTCGACCACGTTGCGGGTGCCCACTTCGTAGCCGGCCTGGGTGGCGTCCAGGGCGCTCTTCGACGACACAATGGCCTGTGCGCGTGCGGCCACGCGGGAGACATCGCTGATAACCGTCATGTGCAGTGAACGGGCATCCGTGACGGTGGTGCGCGCCAGGTTGATGCGGTTTTCCCGCGCCACGTTGAATTCCTGTGCCGCCTGGCGCCGGCTCGCGCTCACCGCACCGCCGCTGTAGAGCGGCACATCCAGGCGAATCTGCCAGACGTTTTCGTCCAGCTCACTGTCGGGTGAGGTCTCGAAGCCCGTGGCGGGCGTGCGGGTGAGGTCGCCCTCCGTGTCGTAGTCGGAGTAGGTGTAGCTGCCGCTCAAGCGTGGCGCGTGCTCCATCTTGTTGGCCTTGGCCAATTGGCGGGCGGCCTCCTCGGCGTAGCGCGAGGCTTGCAGGCTGAAGTTGTTTTCCAGGGCAAACTCCACCCAGGCCGCGCGATCGGCAGGCACTGGCGGGTTGACGGCGAAGTCGTCCTTGAGCACGTCGAGTTCACTGTGCGCGCGGCCGGTGAGCACCGACAGGCGCTCCAGCGCAACGGATACGTTGTTTTCATCGACGATGCGGTTGACCTGGGCGAGGTCGCGGGCCGCCTGTGCTTCATAGACGTCCGTGATGGCGATCAGCCCCACCTCGAAACGCTGCTGGGTTTGCTCCAGCTGGCGCTCGAATGCTTTTTCCGCAGCGCGCGATGCCGCCAGGTTGTCCTGCGCACGCAGCACCAGCAGGTAGGCCTCTGCCACGCGCACAATCAGGTTTTGCTGGTTGGCGGCGAAGGTCGCCTCGGCCTGCTTGGTGAATTCCTTGCCCGACTGGAAGGTGAACCAGGCCGGCAGGTCGAACAGGGCCTGGTTGAGGCTCACTTCGTAGCCGTCGCGGGTGGTGTCGATGTCGGTGATGGTCTGTACGGTTTCCAGACCACCGCCGATGCCGCCGTCGACAGAAAAGCTCTCGTCGGTGGAGCTGCGATCGACGTCTGTATAATTGTAGTTGGCGTTTACTTGCGGCAACAGTGCAGACAGGCCGAGGTTCTCTGTTTCCAGATTGGCTTTGTACTGTGCCTCTTCGGCTTTCAATTGCGCATCGTTGGCCAGTGCCAGCTCGTAGATGTCGCGCAGGGACTCCGCCCCGGCGGGAGCGACACCCGCGCAGAGTGCCAGCGCCAGCAATGCGGCTCCTGTCTTTCTCATCCTGAATCCTCTGTCCTGCCTGTGCTATAGCGAGTGCGAGTGTAGCAGCCTGAGCGGCTCACCGCATGCGTTAACCGGGTCGCAAAAGGGGTAATATACTCGCGGTTTTCCCGGAGACAAGTGCTACACTCGGCGTTTTCAAAGGGCCTGCGCCGCCACCTTGTGCGCCTGCGGCGGGCTATTATCGGTACAGGACAAGGTCGATGGCAGTGCAGCGGGCTCGCAAGCGCCCTTTCAAAATGGACCTGAAACACCTGCACGCGCTGTGTGAGGCCAACTACGCGCGCCTGCTGCGGCTGTTCCCGGATTATGAGCAGGCCAATGTTCGCGAGTTTGCGCTCGGCGAGGCACGGGTGCGTCTGGAGGTGCTGGAGCGTAGTCGATACACCACGTTTTTTCGCCTGCACCAGGTGCACGGCGAGGACCGCTGGCTGCGCCGGCTGGTTATCGATGTGCGCGCTTACCACGATGCGGGCATGCTCGAAGTGGGCGCTTTCCAGTCCCAGAGCCGCATCCAGGCGCGCTACAGCTACCCCAATGCGCACATGTTCCAGCAGGACGAGAAGCTGCAACAGAATCAGTTCCTCGGTGACTGGCTGGCTCACTGTCAGGCCAATGGTCTCGGTCAGTTGCCGACTACGACGCCGGGCCAGAATGCCGGGCGTTGATGGCAGTGGCTGAACTCAAACGCCAGGTAGTGCCCGTGTCCGGTAGCGTGGTGCGCCTGCTGCAGCTCACCGATACCCATCTGTGCCGGGAGGCGGGTGAGACGCTGCTGGGCATGGATACCGACCATTCCCTGCAGGCCGTGATCGACCTGGCTCTGCGCGAGCATCCGCAGGTCGATGCAGTGCTGGGCACCGGCGATATGTCCAATCACGGTTTTCTCGAGGCTTACCAGCGTCTGCGCGGCTATTTTGATCGCTTCGATGCGCCGCAATTCTGGCTGCCTGGCAACCATGATGATCGCGCCCGTATGGTCGAGGTGGACACCAGCGGCGCATTGCTCAGCAATGACATCCGTTTTGGCCGCTGGCAGCTGGTGATGCTCGATTCCCAGGTGCCGGGAGAAGTTGGCGGCTATCTGGGCGAAGAGCAGCTGGCATTGTTGCGCCGGGCGCTGGCGTTAGCGGCCGACGAGAACCTGTACAGCCTCGTGTGTCTGCACCATCATCCCCAGCCGATCGGCTGCCAGTGGCTTGATGAGCAGCGCGTCGCCGATGCCGATGCCCTGTTTGCCGTGTTGGCGGAATTTCCCGCGGCGCGCGGTGTGCTCTGGGGCCATGTGCACCAGGAGGTGGATCGCGAATGGCAGGGCTTGCGCCTGCTCGGCTCGCCGTCAACCTGCGTACAGTTTGCCCCCGGCAGCGACAACTTCCGGGCCGATACCCTGCCGCCGGGCTACCGCTGGCTGGCGTTGCATGCCGATGGCCGTATTGAATCAGGCGTGTCCCGCGTGTGGGACGTGCCTTTTACCGTGGACCTGAATTCCGGCGGTTATCTGCAGGATTAGGCCGGAAACGGGCGTGCTGCCCTGCCGCTGGGGTACAATGCAACCGGCTCGACTAACGCAGTTTCAGGAAACCACAGGCAGGCATGAGCAACTACACCGCGGAAGATATTGAAGTCCTCACCGGGCTTGAGCCGGTGCGCAAGCGCCCCGGCATGTACACCGACACCACACGTCCCAACCATCTTGCCCAGGAGGTCATCGACAACAGTGTCGACGAGGCTCTGGCCGGTCACGCGACCCGTATCGATGTGATCCTGCATCGCGATGGCGCCATCACGGTCAGTGACGACGGCCGCGGCATGCCGGTCGACATTCACCCGGTACAGGGGCGCCCCGGGGTGGAAGTGATTCTCAGCACCTTGCACGCCGGGGGCAAGTTCTCCAACAAGAACTACCAGTTTTCCGGCGGCCTGCACGGTGTCGGGGTGTCTGTGGTCAACGCCCTTTCCCTGCGCCTTGAGGTTACCATTCGCCGCGACGGCAGCGTTTACCGCATGGCCTTTGCCGGGGGTGAAAAAGCCAGCGAGCTGGAAGTGATCGACACCTGCGGCAAACGCAATACGGGCACCGCCATCCACTTCACGCCGGACCCGCAATACTTCGACTCGGTGAACTTCTCCGTCATGCGGCTGCAGCATGTGTTGCGCGCCAAGGCTGTGCTCTGCCCCGGCCTGCGGGTGACCTTCCGGGATGAAAAGAAGGGCGAGACCGACGAGTGGTATTACGAAGACGGCCTGACCGACTACCTCTGCGATGCCACTATCGACTTCCCCTGCGTACCCGAGCAGCCCTTTGTCGGCAGCTTCAGCGGCCGCAGTGCGGCGGCGGACTGGGCGGTGCAATGGCTGCCGGAAGGCGGGGAAGTGGTGGCCGAATCCTACGTCAACCTCATTCCCACCGCACAGGGCGGCACCCATGTGAACGGGCTGCGCACGGGCCTGCTCGACGCGTTGCGCGAGTTCTGCGAATTGCGCAGCCTGCTGCCCCGGGGTGTGCGCCTGGCGCCTGACGATATCTGGGATCGCTGTTGCTATGTGCTGTCGGTCAAACTGGAAGACCCGCAGTTCTCCGGCCAGACCAAGGAGCGGCTGTCGTCCCGCGAGGCGGCGGCGTTTGTGTCCGGCGTGGCCAAGGACGCTTTCAGCCTGTGGCTGAACCAGCACACCGGCGAAGCCGAGCGCATTGCCGAGCTGTGTATCAACAACGCCCAGAACCGGCTGCGCACGGCGCGCAAGGTCACCCGCAAGAAGGTCACCGCAGGCCCGGCCCTGCCGGGCAAGCTGGCAGACTGTTCCGGTGAGGACCCGACCCGCGGTGAGCTGTTCCTGGTGGAGGGCGATTCGGCCGGTGGTTCCGCCAAGCAGGCGCGCAACCGGGAGTTCCAGGCCATCCTGCCGCTGCGCGGCAAGATCCTCAATACCTGGGAGGTGGATTCACAGGAAATCCTCGCCTCGCAGGAAGTACACAATATCTCCGTTGCCCTGGGTATCGACCCCGCCAGCGATGACCTCTCCGGCCTGCGCTATCACAAGGTGTGCATCCTCGCGGATGCCGACTCCGACGGCCTGCACATTGCCACCCTGATCTGCGCCCTGTTTGTGCGCCATTTCCGTCCTCTCGTCACGGCGGGCCACGTGTTTGTGGCGATGCCACCCCTGTACCGCATCGACGTGGGCAAGGAGGTGTTCTACGCGCTGGATGAAAGCGAGAAGCAGGGTGTGCTGGACCGCATTCAGGCCGAAAACAAGAAGGGCAAGGTCAACGTTCAGCGTTTCAAGGGCCTGGGTGAGATGAACCCGCTGCAGCTGCGCGAAACCACCATGGACCCGGATACGCGCCGTTTGGTGCGGCTGGTGATCGATGCCGGCGATGAAACCAACAGCATGCTCGATATGCTGCTGGCGAAAAAGCGCGCGGGTGATCGCAAGGCCTGGCTGGAGAGCAAGGGCGACCTCGCGGATATCGCGGTTCTGAGTTAGCGCCCGATTGAGCACGGCAATGTGAACTGACAGCGGACTTTGTGCTCAAAGTCGTTATAGTTGGGCTCAATTCACAGACGCGTTGGAGGGAAAGCAATGAAGATGATAGGCAAGGGGCTGCTCGCCGCAGCCATGCTGTTGGGCAGCACGCTGGCCCAGGCCCAGTGGGAGTTGGACAACAGCCGGTCCAGCGTCGATTTCCTGTCGATCAAGAATGACGCGATTGCCGAGAGCCATCACTTTACCTCGCTGGTCGGGTTTGTCAGTGCCGAGGGGCAGGTGCAGGTGGGCATCGACCTCAACAGCGTGGAAACGATGATTCCCATCCGCAACGAGCGCATGCGCGAGCTGCTGTTCAAGACGGCGCAGTTTCCCGCGGCGAATATCAGCGCCAACGTGTCCCCGGAAATACTGGATATCGTGACTGACGGGGGCGTGGTATCCACCGACATTGAAGTGGTGCTGACGCTGCACGATAAGGAGGCCAGCCTGGCCGTGCCGGTGCTGGTTACCGGTACTGAGGGCAGTTTGTTGCGGGTGATTAGCGCGCGCCCGGTGGTGATCAATGCCGAGACCTTCGGCCTCGCCGCGGGCGTGCAGGCGCTGCAGTCGGTTGCCGGCCTGGACGCGATCAGCACCGCCGTGCCGGTGACGTTCAACCTGGTGTTTGCTCCGGCCGGCGGCTGATTCCGCCGGCATTGCAGTTTACTGGCGGGTGCCCCCTAGGCGGCTCAGCAGCGCGCGGTAGCTGGGGTTGTCCGGGTCAGAGGCCAGCAGCAGCTCTGTCCAGTGGCGGGCCCGCTCAAGGTCCCCGCTGTTGGCGGTATAGTTGACCAGCGCCAACAGGATATCCGCGTTGCCCGGCGCCTGGCGTTGCACCGCCTCCAGTGTGGCAATGGCCTGTGTTATCTCGCCGCTGTCGTGCAGGGCGATGGCATAGACGTAGCGATGGCGCGTGCCCTGCTCTTCCAGTTCAGCCGCCCGCCGCAGGTAATCCATGGCCTCCTCCCGCTTGCCCGCGCGGGTTTCCAGTAGCCCCAGAGCGTGCAGTGCTGCAGCGTTGTCCGGCGCAATGGCCAGCGCCGCCTGCAATTCGCTGCGCGCCTCGTCCTCGCGCTGCAGCAGGCGCAGCAGGTCGGCGAGGTTCAGGCGTGCCGGCAGTAGCTGTGGATTCAGGTGCAGCGCCTCGCGGTAGGCCTTTTCAGCGGCTGGCAGGTCGCCGCGGTTGAGCAGGAACATGCCCAGCTGCAGCTGAACACCGGGCATGTCGGCGTGCTCCGCTTGAATGGCGCTGTACTCAGCAAACAGCTGGCGCAGCGCCTCGGCATCGGGCTCTGCCAGCTGTGCCAGGGGCACCTGTGCGAGGCTCTCGGCGACGGCCATGCGGACACTCGTGACGCTGTCGTTCACCAGCGGCTGCAGCAGACCGTAGCGTTGTTGCAGTGGCTGGTTGGCGAGGCGGCGCACCGCGCCCAGGCGCAGCAGGGGTTCGCTGGATTGCAGCAGTGCCTGTGTTTCGGGCGCAGGCGCAACTCCCGCCTGTCCCAGGGCGGTCAAGGCCGTCGCGCGCATGATGGGGGTTGCGCTGCCGTCCGCCGCCAGCTGCTCCACGTCAGGCACGGCCTGCACCTGGCCTTCATGCAATCGCTGCAGGGCGCGTGCGGGGTGGGAGCTGGAGTCGGTGAAGTTCACGCCCCAGCCGCGCACTGCGGCCAGCGCCCAGTTGGCGTCCTTGTCGGTATGACATTGATTGCAGGCATTGGGCACGTCCATGGTCACGCTCAGATCGGGCCGCGGAATGCGCATGCTGTGGTCGCGACGCGGGTCCACCACCATGTAGGTGGTTTCCGGCATGTGGCAGTTGGCACATGCCGCACCGCTGGAGGCCTGCGGGTGATGGTGGTGCTCCGGCTGGTCGTAGACTGCCGCCTGATGACACTGCGCGCAGACCCCGTTGCCGGGGGCCCGCAGCTGCAGGCTGTGGGGCTCGTGGCAGTTGCTGCAGACCACCCCGGCCTGGTGCATTTTGCTCTGCACCCAGGAGCCGTACACAAAGACCTCATCGCGTATCTGCCCGTCGTGGTAGTAGAGCGGGCTTTCCGGCAGCGCCAGGCGATGGGTGTCCAGCAGCGGCTTGCCGTAGTGGTATTCGCCCAGGGTGCCGCGCCGTGAATGGCAGCGGCCACAGCTGTCGATTTGCGTGTTTCCCTCCAGCGGCTCCAGCCGGCTGGCGATGGCGGCACCGTCTTGGAAGGCCCAGTCGCCCCGCTGGTCCAGCGAAAGCGGGAAACCGGCGCCCGCGACTTCCTCTACGCCGCCGTTCTCGACCAGCTTCAAGTGCGCGTCTCCGGGGCCGTGGCAGGCTTCACAGCTCACATCTACCGCGCTGAAGCGGGTATCGAAGCTGCGCGTGGCTGCGTCGTAGCGCTTTTCCACCTCGGTGCTGTGGCACTCGGCGCAGCGCGTATTCCAGTTCATGTAGGGTCCGGTCCAGTGCAGCGGGTCTGTGTGGTCGGTTATCTCTTCCGGATTCAGGTGAAACCAGCGCTGCCCGCCCTCTGCCGCCGGGCGCGTATCCCAGGCAATTTCGAAGGCCTGCAATCGCCCACGGGAGAGTGGCAGCAGGTATTGCTGCAGTGGATAGACGCCGAAGGTATAGCGCACCGGGAAATCCGCCAGTTTGCCGTCCTCGCCCGCCGTGCGGATCAGCCACTGGTCACCCTCGCGGAAGAATGTGGTGGTAACGTCGCGGTGGGTAAAGGTGGCGTGGTCGAAGTCGCCCAGCACCGTGTCCTGCGTTGGCGTGGTCATCGCCAGGTCGTGGTGTGAACCCTGCCACAGCGCGTGCTCTTGCGCATGGCAGCTGGTGCAGCTTTCACCGCCGACAAAATCATCGGACGCATGAACCTGCGCGGCGAGTGCCAGACAGAAAACAAAGAGTGTGCGCAGCACGGTGTGAATACCTCGGCCTGAAGAGGCGTCAGGCTAACCCATGGCCGGCTGATTCCCAAGTATGGGCAGTGAGTTTTCCCGTGGCTGCACTGTGCGCCCCCACAACTGGCGCTGCAGCGAGCCTGTTTCACCGCGCGCGCCGTCCGCCAGCCAGCGGGCCAGCACCGCCGCGACATCCGGGAAATGTAGTGTGGGCGGTGGTGTGGGTCGGGCCAGCCAGGTGCGCAATGCGGCGGGCGTCAGCTTCTCTGCCACGCTGGCGTAGCCGAGCTGGCGCAGGGCCATGGCGTTGGCCAACTGCTCCAGCTGTCCTTGCAGGGGCCGTGTGAGCACCGGCTTGCGCCAATGCAGACACTCACTCACCAGTTCGAAGCCGCTGTTGCAGACAACGCCCGCGCAACTCGCCAGCGCCTGCTTGAAGGAGGCAACCCGCGCCGGGTGCTGGTTTACGTTGCCGAATGTGGCCTCCGGCAAGCCTGGCCCGAATAGTTCGAAACGCTGCTGTGGCAGCTGTTGCAGCACATCAATGACGCGCTGTGCGTCCTCGAAGGGCAGATAGACGACGACATGCTCCTGTGGTCGGGTGTCGAGTGTGGGCAAGTCGAGGATGGGTGGCAGCACGTTGCTGGCATACGGGTGCCAGTGCAGGCCAATACCCCTGTCCACGGGCGCGAAATACTGCATGATCCGTCGAGCCAGCCAATGCCCCGCCGGGGTGGGCGTGGCCCCGCCAAAGGCGTACTGGTGGCCAATGCCGATGGTGGGTATGCCCGCTCTGCGCCCGGCGCGCGCTGCGATAGGCTCGAAGTCGGTGACCACCAGATCGAAACCCTGCATGGGCAGCGTGCGTATATCCCGCCGGAACTGCAGCAGGTTGTTCTGGCTTACCGTGCGCCGGTAGCGAACTCTGCCGTCTTTGGTGGCGAACGTCAGGCCGCGCCGGTGGAGGTAATTGCCGAACGGTGCCATGTCGAAGAGCTGCTCCGGCGCGCGCCCGGAAAACAGCCAGACCACGTCAACATCCAGCCCGCGAAACGCCTCGGCCATTGCCCGTGCCCGGCTGATATGGCCGTTACCGGTAGCTTGCACGCCGTAGAGTATGCGCATCAGGCCAGCCCCAGCAATCGTGCGGTGAGCAGTGCCGAACCCGCGCCCATGATCGCTCCCGCGACGGTATCACCGGGAAAATGCACGCCGAGCAGAACCCGTGACATCGCCACGCCGCAGGCCCAGGCGAACACCACCGCGAAGGGGCCGCCATAGAACAGGGTAAGCATGGTCGCGAGCAGGAAGGCGGCTGAAGTATGCCCAGAGGGAAAGCTGAACTGGTCGGACGCCGTGATCAGGCTGCGGAAACCCGGAACGGCAACCTGCGGCCGCGGCCGGCGCAGGCTGTTTTTCAGAGTCCAGTACAGCGTGCGTTCCGCCGCGAGGGCCACAGCCAGCGCCGTGGCGAAATCCTCGGCGTAGGGAGCGCTGAGCAGCCACAGTAGCATCGGCACCAGCACTTGCAGGTAGCCGTCTCCGGAGCGGGAGAGCGCACGCGCGAGAGAGCGCACCGTGCGCCGCTCACCCTGGGAAAAAATTCGGGTGAGCAGGTGAAGGTCGAGCCTGTGCATGGCATTGAGCAGCTTCATGGGTTCAGTGTTGCGCCGCCGCATGGCAACCGCATGACAGCGGTGTGACGGTTTTATGAATTTGTCGGCCCCGCCGCTTGAGAATTCCGCAGGGCGGCTGAGCATTAGTAATTTACAGTGGGCGGGAGCTCTCCTACCATGCTCGCTTCAGCCGTTGGGCAATACGGGAAGCGCAGGGTGAAACTGGGAATATTGAAGACCGATGCGGTACGGCCAGAGTGGGTGCCGGATTTCGGGGAATACCCCGATATGTTTATCGCCTTGCTGGGTCGGCTCGATCCGGCCATCGAGTTTCGCGTGTACGATGTGCAGGAAGGTGTTTACCCGCTGGATATCGACGAAGTGGACGGCTACCTGATTACCGGTAGCAAAAGCAGCGTCTACGATACTGACCCCTGGATTGCCCGCCTGATGGATTTCGTGCGGGAACTGCACGCCCGGCGGAAAAAGCTGGTGGGTATCTGTTTTGGTCACCAGCTGGTGGCGCAGGCGCTGGGCGGCAAAACGGAAAAGTCACCCAAGGGTTGGGGTGTGGGTGTTCACCAGCACCGGTTCCAGCAGTTGCCCGTCTGGCACGATCAGGGGGCGGCCGCGTTTGCCATTCTGGTCAGCCATCAGGATCAGGTGGTGAGCCCTGCTCTGGGCGCCGACGTGCTGGCCGGCAGCGAATTCTGTGAAAATGCCGTCTGCCAGGTAGGTGGGCACATACTTACGTTTCAGGGGCACCCCGAGTTTGTGCCGGGTTATGCGCAGGAAGTGATGCAATTCCGCCGTGAGCGCATTGGTGAAGAGGCCTACACCCGCGGCATGGCTTCGCTGGCGGAAGACGCCGAAGCGGAGCGCGTCGGGCGCTGGATACTCGCGTTTCTGCGCAAGTAAGCCTGCACCCGCGGGGCTACCAGGTGCCCGTATTGGGCATGGAGGCCCAGGGCTCGGCGGGCGGCAGGCTGTCTCCTGCCTGTAGCAGCTCAATGGAAATACCATCCGGGGAGCGGATGAACGCCATGTGGCCATCGCGCGGCGGGCGGTTGATGGTGACGCCGGCGTCCAGCAGGCGCTGGCAGAGAGCGTAGATATCCTCTACGCGGTACGCCAGGTGGCCGAAGTTGCGGCCGCCACTGTAACTTTCCGGGTCCCAGTTCCAAGTGATTTCCAGCAGCGGGCTGCTCGCCGTGCTGGCGCGTTCAACGTCTCCCGGGGCGGCCAGGTAGACCAACGTGAAGCGCCCGCCCTCGCTGTCGTAGCGGTTCACTTCCACCAGCCCCAGCTTGTTGCAGTAGAAGTCCAGCGAAGCGTCCAGGTCGCTGGCGCGGACCATGGTGTGCAGGTATTGCATGGCGTAGTTCTCCGAATCCGGGATGGGGCCGATGTTGCGCAGTTCAACTGATCACTGTAGCATTCTGCGCGTTCAGGGGATATGCCAAGAAAAACTACCGGGGAAGAATGTCGATGAAAAACAAGAGCTTGATCGCGGTATTGATGGTGGCCTTGGCGAGTTTCGGGGCGATGTCGGCGATGGCGCAAGCGCCACTGATAGACACTTCGGTTGTTACCGACAACACGACAGATAGCCGTACCGACGGCGCCATCAGCCTGAAGCTGGAAGTTGACAACGATACCTCAGTCGAGCAGCTTGAAGCGTTCATCAATCCCGCCGCGCCTACCAATGTTCGCTTTCTGATTGCCAGCAACGGCCCCGATGCTGTGCTTTTTTACAGTGCACCGGTTGCAGTGGGGGCGGGAGCACAGTGGGTGCAGAGCCCGGCGTTCAATTTCACGTTGCTCGCTGGGCAGCGATACGAAATTGCCGCTATGGTTGAAGGACAAGCTGCCTTTCCCTGGGGCTTGACGCAATTGAGCGAGAATGGTCTGACTGCCTTTCCGGAAAATGGCAATCCCACGAATTTCGCCGCGCCAACAAATCTTGGAGAATCGAACGGTGTCGTTCCACACTTCAGGGTATTCGGCTCCGCTCAAGCAGCATCAGGCCCAGTCGCGGTCCCGGCACTACCGTTCTTCGCCCTGTTGTTGCTTGGCGGCCTGCTGGCCTTTTCCGGAATGAGACAGTTGAAGCGGTAGCAGGGCCCAAGGGTTTTTTGCGACCCCCTGCTATCCCTCAAGCCAGGCGCCCTCAGCCGCCCGCTCGCCGCTTGCTCCGATAGCAGTGGGTGGAGCTTCCTGAAAGCCACCCCGCGAGCGTCCGCGCCCATGCCCGGCAGCCCGGCATGGGGTACAATCCCCGTCTTTTTACGCCTGTGCTGAGGTCCCTGGCCCGGGCACTGGCGGCTATTGGAGTATTCTATGTGGTTCAGGAACGTGCGGGCCTATCGCCTCACCACCCCTTTTCAGGTAACAGCAGAACAGATTGAGCAGCAGCTGGCGCAGCGCGAATTCCAGCACTGCAGCGCCACCCAGCCGGTATCCCTGGGGTGGGTGCCGGCGCTGGGCGGGACTACCAGCGCACTCATGCACTCAGTCGACGGCCGCTTCCTGTTGCGGATGCGTCGGGAGGAGCGATTGCTGCCCTCGACTGTGGTGCGCGAGCAGCTTGCGGAGAAAGTTGCAGAGATCGAGGAGGCCCAGGGTCGCAAGGTCTATCGCAAGGAGCGCCTGACCCTGCAGGACGAAATCGTGCTGGATTTCCTGCCGCGCGCCTTTACGCGCTCGGCCTATTTCTATGCCTACATCGACACGCGCGCCAACTGGGTGTTTGTCGATGCCACCAGCGTGGCTCGTGCCGAGGAGTTCCTCAACCTCCTGCGCGAGTGCATCGGCAGCTTCCCGGTGGTGCTGCCACAGGTCAACAACGCGCCAACCGCCAGTATGACGGCGTGGCTGGCCCACCAGAGCCTGCCACAGGATTTTGCGTTGGGCGAAGAGTGCGAACTGCGCGAGCCTGGCGATGAAGGTGGCGTGGTGCGCTGCCGCGGCGTTGATTTGCTGGGTGAAGAGGTGGAGACTCACCTCAATGCCGGCAAGCAGGTGGCGCGCCTCGCGCTCAGCTGGGAGGAGCGGGTATCGCTGGTACTGGCAGAGGACCTCTGTCTGCGGCGCCTGAAATTCTCGGATGAGTTACTAAAGGAAAACGAGGACCTGCCGGAAGCGGACCACGCTGCGCGCCTGGATGCAGACTTTGCGCTGATGTCGGACCTGGTAACCCGTCTGCAGGAACGGGTCATCGACCTGTTCGGTGGAGAAATGGAGTAACGCTGCACGTGGCTGACCTGCCGGTAAGCGCCGACTACCGCCGCCTGTTCCTGGACGACGCTGTCTTCATGGACCTGCGTTCGCCGGGCGAGTTCGTGCACGGTGCATTCCCCGGCGCTACCAGCCTGCCGCTGATGACCGATGAAGAGCGTGCCCAGGTAGGCACCTGCTACAAGCAGCGTGGGCAGGACGCGGCCATTGCCCTGGGCCACCGGCTGGTGGCCGGTGACGAGCGCGAGCGCCGGGTTGCCGCCTGGTGCGAGTTCGCCCGTCGCCACCCGCAGGGCTATCTGTACTGTTGGCGCGGTGGACTGCGCTCGCAGACGGTGCAGCAATGGTTGGCCGATGAGGGTATTGTTTACCCCCGTATCGAAGGCGGCTACAAGGCGCTGCGCCGTTTCCTGCTGGAGGAACTGGCTCACTCGCTGCAGCAGGCGCGCCTGGTACTGGTCAGCGGCCGTACCGGCACCGGCAAAACCCGCGTCATTCATGCGCTGCAGAGTGCGCTGGACCTGGAGGGCATGGCGCGCCACCGCGGCTCGAGTTTTGGCCACCTGCCGGAGCCCCAACCGAGCCAGATCGACTTTGAAAACGCCGTCAGCATTGCTTTTCTACAGCAGCTCGCGCGGCGTTCCGGTTCGGTTGTGCTAGAAGACGAGGGCCGCCTTATCGGGCGCCTGGCGCTGCCCGAAAATTTGCGGCAACAGATGCAGCAGGCGCCACTGTTGGTGGTGGACGAGCCGTTGGAGGAGCGCGTGTCAGTGATCCTCGACGACTATATCAATGACCTGGGCGCTCGCTACGCGCTCCGCCACGGGGTTGTCGAAGGGCCCGCCCTGCACCGGGCGCGCCTGCTGGAAGGGCTGGACGGTATTCGCAAGCGCTTGGGCGGCGCGCGCCACCAGGCGCTGCGTGCAACCATGGAACGGGCGTTTGACCTGCAGTGCAGCAGTGGCGACCCCCAGGTGCATCGCGGCTGGATCCGTGAGCTGCTGGAGGCCTATTACGACCCGATGTATAGCTACCAGCTGGCACAGCGCGATGGCACGGAATTGTTTCGCGGCAATCGCCAGCAGGTGGTCGACTACGCCCGGAGCCAGCTGTCTTGCTGACAGGCAGCAGCGTGCAGCGTGACATGGTGCTGGTAGGCGGTGGACATGCACACGCGCTGGCGCTGCGCATGCTCGCCATGCGGCCCATCGGCGGGCTGCGCATCACTTTGGTGTCGCCCTCAAGCCATACACCTTATTCGGGCATGCTTCCCGGCCTGCTCGCCGGCCACTACCGGTTTGCGGAAACCCACATCGACCTCGCGCGGCTCTGCCAATGGGCTGGCGCGCGCTTCATCGAGGCCGAAGTCAACGCGCTGGACACCCGCGCACGCCAACTCGGCCTGCCCGGCCGTCCCGCGCTCGCCTACGATGTTGTGAGCCTGGACATTGGCTCCCAGCCCGACCTGGACAGTGTGCCGGGCGCGCGCGAGCACGCTACGCCGGTAAAGCCGGTGGCGGAATTCTGGGCGCGCTGGCAGGCTCTGGAAGCCACGCTGTTGCAAGGGGAGTGCATGCCGTCCAGGCATATTGCTCTGGTGGGGGGCGGTGCCGGCAGCGTTGAGCTGGCGCTGGCCATGGCACACCGCCTGCGCGATCGCGCACCCGCCCTCAGCCTGTTTTGCGCCGCTGCAGACATCCTGCCCGGCTACCACCACCGCGCCAGGGCCACGGCCAAGCGAGCGCTCCTCCGTGCGGGTATTGCGGTGCACTGCGCCAGCCGCGTGAGTGCGGTGAGCGCGGGCCAGCTGACGGTAGAAAATGGCGGTAGCACCGCGTTCGATGCGCTGTTCTGGTGTACCGGTGCGGCGGCCGCGCCCTGGGTGGGTGCCAGCGGACTGCGCACCGTGCAAGGCGGCTTCCTGGCAGTGCACGACACCTTGCAGTCGGTGGACGATCCCGTGGTGTTCGCCGCCGGTGATATCGCCACCCAGGTGCAACACCCCCGGCCCAAGGCCGGTGTGTACGCCGTACGTCAGGCGCCTGTGCTTGCAGCCAATCTGCGCAACCTGCTGCTGGAGCGCCCGCTGCGCGCACATCGGCCGCAGCAACGTTTTCTCTCCCTGCTGTCGCTGGGGGAGCGTCGAGCGGTCGCGGAGCGGGGCCCGTTTGTAGCCAGCGGCGTCTGGGCCTGGCGCTGGAAAGACCGCATTGATCGGCGTTTCATGGCGCAGTTCACCGCCTTGCCCGAAGGCATGGCAGACGCGGCGGCGGATACCCTGCCCGAAATACTCGCCGCGGCCACGCAGGCACCTTGCGGGGGCTGCGGCGCGAAGGTGGGTGGCGACCGGCTGGCGGCGGCACTCGCCGAGCTGCGTCAGCGGTATCCGCAACATTGCCCGGCAGCGGACGGTGCCGAGGACGCGGCGGTGGTAACAGCGCCCGCCGGTGGCATTCAGTTGCAGAGCCTGGATATTCTGCGCGGCCTGGTGTCGGACCCGTGGCTGATGGGGCGCATCGCCGCCAATCACGCCCTGTCCGATCTGTACGCCAGTGGTGCTCAGCCGACCACGGCACTGGCGGCGCTGACCCTGCCGTTCAGCGGCCCGTCGGTGCAACAGCGCGACCTGGTGCAGCTGCTGGCCGGTGCGCTGCATGAATTTGCCGCGGTCGGCTGCCAGCTGATGGGAGGTCATAGCCTGCAGGGCCCGGAGTTGGCGATGGGGTTTGCGGTGAGCGGCGAGCCCTTGGGAGGCGCGGGCCTGTTCCTGCGCAAGCGGGCCCTGCGCAACGGCGACCGTCTGCTCCTGACCAAGCCGCTGGGCACCGGCACCCTGTTTGCCGCCCACATGCAATTGCAGGCCGATGGCCGCGACCTGCACGGCGCCATCGCCAGCATGTTGCAGAGCAGTTATGTGGCAGCGCGCGTGGCACTGGTGCAGGGTGCCAGTGCGGCAACTGATGTCACCGGCTTTGGTCTCTGGGGGCATCTAGAGGAAATGTTGCGCCCGGAGCAGGGCGCCGTGCTGGAGCTGGCGGCCCTGCCTGTGCTCCCGGGGGCGCTGGCGCAGTTGGCGGCGGGACGCCGCAGTACCATGCATGAAGCCAACGCCCGCAACAGCGGCGCGGGCGCGGGGACCGACCCCCGCTACGATCTTCTGTTCGATCCGCAGACCAGCGGCGGCCTGTTACTCGGCGTGGCGGAAGCTGCGGCTGCGGGCCTGCGGGCAGCGTTGCATGAGGCGGGCTACGCAGACGCCGCCGAGATCGGTGAAATCGTCGCCATCAGTGCCGGCGACGAGCCTATCCGCTGCCGCTGATCAACCCTTGCTACTGCGTTGTTCCAACCATCGCCAGAACAGGCCGTGCTGGCGATCCCGGCCGGTGAGCAGGTATTCCAGGCGCTGATCGTTTTCCAGCACTGCCTGCAGGCGCTGGGCTTCACCGTCGCGGCCCGCCAGCAACAGGCGGTCACCCATTTCCAGCGGCACATCGTCGGCGGGAAACAGCAGGTCCGCTTTCTGCTTGCGAATCATCACCACTTCCAGATGCAGGCGTTCGCGCCAGTTGCTGGGGTCTGCCAGCAGGTTGCCCACGGTAATGCGCTGGCCTGCGGTGAGCGCGCGGGCCAGGGCCGGCGAGCGACGATTGCTGATACGGCCCGAGGAGAACTCTGGCGGGTGGTCATTCTGGTGGCGCAGAAACCGCGCCAGGGCGTCGCGGCCGGTGTCGTTGTTCAGTTGCAACAGCTGCTGGATAAAGGGTTCCACCAGCCCCGAGCTGATGCGGCTGAGAATTGTGCCGGCCACCACCATACTGGGCTGGCCCAGAAAGTCGGGCTCCGCTGCGCGAAACAGCGCGTGGCTGGACAGGCCGTTTTCCAGCACTACGTGGAACAGCTCCGGGTTCAGGGCTCGTGCCGTGATCAGGATGGAGAGGTTGTCGGCGTCATCACTGGTGGCGGCGACGATACCAACTGCCTCTTCAACGCCAGCGGCGCTCAACTCTTCCGCCTGGGTGCCGCGGCCAGCCACCGTGCCGTGGGGGCAGCCTGCCTGTTCCGGATCGGGATGTATCACCGCGACCTCCATGCCCCTTTCGCGCAGTAGCTGGTATACCGCACGACCGACACGGCTGTAGCCGCACACGATCCACTTGCCGCGCGGGATCGGCGTGGCCCGGGTGAGGCGTGCCCCGGGGCCGGAATTGAGCCAGTGGTACAGGCGGAACAGGTCGGGCTTGTCGATGGCGAGTTCCAGCCGCCGCACGTATTCCTCCACCGGATTGACCACGTAGTCGGTGTCGAAGGAGCGCATGTTGTCGGCATCGTTGCGCGTGTCGGCGCTGGCGTACACGGCCACCTTGTGATTGAGCAGCGTGGCGCTGATGGCCACCTTCAGGTTGATATGCCCCTCGCCGGTCACAGCGATAACCCCCGTACACCAGCGGCTGCGCAACCCCGCCTCTATGAGGTTGTCGGGCAGGTTCGCATTCATGCAGAACGCGGTGACCGGCGCCATGAACTCCACCACCTCCAGCGCTTCTACCTTCTCCTGGTTGTGTTCGATCACCACCACCTGGTAGCCACGGTCGGTCAGTGCGCTGGTCAGCATGCGGCCGGTGTCGCCGTAACCACACACCAGGTAGAAGGGCTGATTGAGGTTGCGCACCTTCCAGGCGAGCCGCGCGCGGCGCAGGGCACGGGTGTAGGCCGGGTCCTGCAGCAGGGCAACAATGGAGCCGATGGAAAACAGCCAGGCAATGACCGTGAGGTAAATGCTGACCATGGTCCACAGGCGCTGGCCCTCGGAAAACGGGTAGGGTACTTCGCCGAACCCGATGGTGCTGCCGGTGTAGCTGACCACGTAGAAGGCCTGGAAAAAACTCATGCGCCAGGGGTTGCCCTGGTCGTCCACCCCGGGAATCAGGGTGAAACCGACGGTGGCAATGGCATAGGCGGTGATGAGTATGATCAGCGGCATGCGCATGCGCCGCAGGAACAAGAATACCAGAGACTTGTGTACGTGCCGGCTCATGGCGGGTTATTTCCGGCTGAGCCCGGCCGTATCCAGGGTGAGCAGCACCAGTGATACCAGGTTGGCGAGCAGCGCGCCGCCGGAGAGTGACACGATGGACGCCATGACACGCGGTGTCAGCCCCACCTCCATCACATGCACGGCAATTGCCCATACCACGGCAGCGGCCAGCAGGTGCAGGTTCACCACCAGGCTGGAGGCAAGCAGGATCGCCCCCATCTGCGAGCGTTCACCGAACTTGAGTACGGTGGCGATCAGGCTTACCACCAGTGCCGCGAACAGCTCGTACACATCGTGGTGTTGCGGGTTGTCGATGTCGCCGATGAAAAAACCGAAATTCAGTGTTACCGCCAGCAACACGAAAAAACCGAATACCACTTTGCTCATGTTCATAACTGTTGCATCCCCTGCCCTTGGCCTGCCGCCATTATGCGCGACTCCGCAGCAGTTGCCAGCCCTGTGCGCAGGCGGGTGCTCAGCTTTCCAGCAGCGCACGCACCCGGTCGCGGTAGCCCCGGCTGACCTTGATGCGGGCGCCGGTATCCAGGTGCAGCAGGTATTCGCCGCTGTCCAGGCTCTCGGCACCGGTAATGCCCGTGGCGTTGACGATGGTGCTGCGGTGTACCCGCAGGAAGCGTGCGGGGTCGAGCATGGCTTCCAGCTCCTTCATGGTGACGCGCATGATGTGCGTTTTGCCGCCGGCGTGGATACACATGTAATCGCCCGCGGCATCAATCCACGCGATGTCGACGGTTTTGATGAAGTGGATGGCATTGCCGTCGCGCACCGTGAGTTTCTCGGGCCAGCCCTGGCGTCCGGACTCTGCCATGGCCTCTACTGTCTGCGCATTGGCCCCGGTCATGCCCATGACCAGGTTCATCAGCCTGGCCTTGTCGCGGGTCGAGGCCTGCTGCTGGTTGAACTGCCGGGCTCGCTCCACGGCCTCCTGCAAGCGCTCTTCCTCAATGGGTTTCAGAATGTAGTCCACGGCGTGGACCTTGAAGGCATCCACGGCGTAGGTGTCGTACGCAGTGACAAAAACCACCATGGGCAGGGTGTCTGCCTGCAGTTCCGACAGCACCTGAAAGCCGTCCATGCCCGGCATCTGGATATCCAGAAACAGCAGGTCCGGCTCGTGCTCGGCGATTGCCTGCAGGGCCTGCTGGCCGTTGCTGCATTCCGCAACGATGTCGATGCCCGGGATGTTACGCAGACGCAGCGCGAGTCCGCGTCGGGCAAGGTCCTCATCGTCGACAATCACGGTGGACAGGGCCTGCATCAGCGCGCCTCCTTGTATTCCAGTGGTATACGAATTGTGGTGGTAAGGCCATGTGGCTCGGTCGCGCCGAGCCGGAAGCTCTGGCCCTCGCCGTACAGTGCACTCAGCCGGTCGCGGATATTGCCGAGCCCCACTCCGCCGCCCTTGGCGTTGCGCCCCACGCGCATATCCAGCCCCGGGCCATCATCCGCCACGGCGAGCACCAGCTCGCCATTTTCCAGCGCAGCACTGACGCCGATACTGCCGCCTTTGACGGCCGTTGCGATTGCATACTTGATGGAGTTCTCCACCAGCGGTTGCAGCAGCAGGGATGGCATCAACGCCTCGCGCGCCTGGGGAGGCAGGTCAAAGTGCAATTGCAGGCGCTCGCCAAAACGCACCTTCTCGATATCCAGGTACAGGCGCAGGGCTTCAAACTCCTCCGCTACCGTGACCTTTTCCATCGGGTCATTTTCCAGTGAGTAACGCAGAAAGCGGCTCAGGCGGCCGACCATGGTGTTGGCCAGCTGGGTTTCCTGTTCCAGGATCAGCGTGGAGATGGCGTTCAGCGTGTTGAACAGGAAATGCGGATTGAGCTGGTAGCGCAGCATTTTCAGCTGTGCCTCCTGCGCCGTCGATATGGCCGTGAGCAGGCGTTCCTTGTCGGCCTGTACCAGCAAATAATACTTGATGCCGAAATACAGCACGCTCCACACCAGCATCACCCAGAAAGCCGATACCGTGCCCGAAAAATAGTTGTACCAGGCCATGTCCGGCTTGCCCAGTTGCTCATCCGGAAACATCTGCTGAAACAGGGTGGCGCGCAGGCCCATCCAGGCCAGGGCGGCGAGGTAGGAGCCACCCAGTAGGGCAACGCCGCGCCAGGGCAGGGCCCTGTGCCAGGTGCGCCGGTACAGGCTGCGCAGCAGCAGGGTGAAACCGATGCCGATGACGCTCACCAGTGGCAGGTAGAACTCATACCCCTCGGGCGGCTTGCTCCACACCATGATGCCCAGGTAATAGGACACGCCCCAGCCACTCCAGCCTGCCGCCTGGAGCGCCCAGAAGAGGATTTTCTTGTTCTGTAGAAGGTCCGAGGTGCGCATGGCTAGAGTATACGCCGGCCAGCGGCCTGGCTTCACCCCGGTTCGTCGCAGCTCACCTGCACTTCACCGCGCCAGCCGTTGCTGCGGCAGCCGTTGCTGCGGCGGTCGGTACCGTGGCGGTTTCCGGTTCAGCCCTGGCCCGCCGCGAAAGCTTGCAGTGCCTCCCCGGTCAAGCGGTAGCCTGTCCACTCGCTCTGGGGCCGTGCGCCGAATGATTCGTAAAAGCGGATGGCGGGCTCGTTCCAGTCCAGCACGTTCCATTCAAAGCGACCGCAGCCTTCGGCAACCGCGACTTGTGCCAGATGGCGCAGCAGCGCCTTGCCCGCGCCTTTGCCGCGTTGTGCAGGGTTGACGTAGAGGTCTTCCAGATACAGCCCGAGACGCCCCAGCCAGGAGGAAAAGTTGAAAAAGTACAGGGCAAAGCCCAGTGCCTCGCCATCCTCCTCGCAGATAACACCGTAGACCCGCGGGTTGTCGCCGAACAGCAGCGCTTCCAGCTGTGGCACGGTAGCCTGCACTTCATCCAGCGCCCGCTCATAGAGTGCCAGGTCGCGAATGAACTGCAGGATAAGCGGGCAGTCGGCCGGACGCGCCTGGCGAATCGTGAGGGTGCCCATCAGGTACTGCTCCAGCTGCGCTGCATTTCGTAGTAGAGGAAAGAGGCGGTCCAGGTAATCAGTACCAGCCCGGTGAGTGATTCAATGCCGATCAGGTAGCGCAGATCGCCCTCGGGGAAGATGTCGCCAAAGCCCAGAGTGGTGAAAACTGTGAAGGAGAAATAGATGCAGTCCAGCAGGGAACCGTCGAAAAATTCCCCGTGCAGTGCGCCCCAGCCCGGCGTGTTGATCATCAGGTGGTAGGCCAAGCCAAACACCCAGACTTCGATGGAATGGGCCACCATGGCGCCGGCGACCCCGACCACAATACGTGCTCGATGCACGATATTCAGGCGCGGCAGCAGGCGCGTCATCCAGTGCAGGAATTCGTAGTGAATCGCCACGGTGAGCATGACGATAAGCATGTTGACGGCGACGAGAGTGAACAAGCGTGGTGTCCCTCGGTGGTTTCCGTCAGTTTACCGAAAAAAAAGCCGGAGCGCGCAAGGCACTCCGGCACCAAACAGCGGGTTACTGTTGCTGAGCTGCCAGCACCTCTTCAACCGTGGGCCCTTCCATGGTGACATGTTCGCGGGCCTTGATCTGGTCCGGGCGAATGTCCGCCACATTCGTCATGAACTGGCTGTACCACTTGCGTACCAGGTTGATGGGGCCATCACCGTCGCACATCAACGGGTTGTCGATGATGCACTTGTTGTTCCAGATCGCCACGTCCTGATGAAACGACTCGATATTCTTTTCCGTGTACTCATCCAGCATCTTCTGGTTTTCCTCGGGGCTCATGTTCGGGTCCTTGCGCATCATCACACCGAAGTTGATGATGAAGTTCTCCATGTCGACCGGTACATGGCTCACCAGCAGGTGCACGGTCATCGGGTGGCCGTCCATGCTGCCGGTCATGGTGGTGGTCATGTAGGCGGGGCCCTCGTAGGTGGCAACGCTGGTAATCAGCCCGGCGTCGCCCTCGGTGAGAAGCTGGTGCCCGCCCACCATGTATTGCACGAACTTGTGGCCTTCCATGGTATTGCGGAAGGACTTCACGGCAGAGTAGTGAATGGGACCAAAGTGCGCCATATCCGCCATGTTGTCGACCAGCTCCCGGCCCAGGGTTTCAATGGGAATGGCACGCATTTCCCAGTCGGTCCAGTCACCGGAATACCAATCGGCCATTTCCGCCGGTTCCTGGCCGGGAATAGGCGCGTTGTTTTCCGGGTCCTGCCACACCAGCACCAGGCCGTTGCGCTCCAGTACGGGCCAGGACTTGATCACCGCTTTTTCAGGAATCTTCTTCGCATAGGGGATGTCGTCACACACGCCGTCAGCACCCCAGCTCCACAGGTGGAATGGGCAGACCACGGAATTGCCACACACCTTGCCGCCGCTCAGGTCGCCGCCCATATGTGGGCAGTAGGCGTCCAGAATATGTACCGCACCATCGTCTTCACCGCGGTAGGCGACGAGTTTGGTGCCGAAAACTTCGAGCATACGCGGGGTGGTGGTTACGCTGGCGGCATTGCCGATGACGTACCAGCCTCGGGCGTAGCGCTCGGGGCGTGGCTCGGCTTTGATAACGTAGGGCTCTATTTTCTGTTGAACAGTCATGGTCTTCTCCGCTGCAGTCAGCTGCGCTTTATGGTTGCTGTAATCAAAGGAAAAAGTCGGCGTTGGGCTGGCCCATCAGGTTCCCACCGAGGTTGCGGCCGAACTTGAAGGGGTTGTTGGCAACGTGGGTGCGACCGGCATTGATATCCAACCAGGCGCGGTTCAGCGGGTGGCCGCGATGAATACCCTGGGCGCCGCAGGCGATGAACATGGCATTGATGGCATCGGCGCATTTGGCGCCGACGCGCGCGGCATCGAAACGCATCTTGATGCGCTCTTCCATGGGCAGGGAGGTGCCCTCCCGTGCAGCGTCCAGCATGCTGTCAAAGTTGCGGAACATGATGGTTTCGCACTCGTCCACCGTGGCGATGGCGTTAGCCAGGGCCATTTGCGCATCCGGGTCAGTGGCGATCTTGTTGCCATCGTTCAGGCCCACGCGCTCGCGGTTTACCTTCACGTAGCTGTCGGTCACACCGCGCAGAGCGCCGATGGCCGAGCTGCACACAGCGCGTACAAAAATCTGGCCGAAGGGCAGACGGAAAATGGGGTGTGTGTTGACCGCATTGCCCGGGCTGTTGCATTCAAAGCCGTGTACTGAACGGTGCGTGCGGTACTCCGGTACAAATGCATCCTTCACGACGATGTCGTGACTACCGGTGCCTTCCAGGCCGCTTACATCCCAGTTGTCGACAATCTGGTAGTCGCTGCGCGGCACCAGGAAGGTGCGGTAGTCGGGTGCTTCACCTTCTTTCTCGGCGGGAATCATGGCGCCGAGGAAGGCCCATCCGCAGTGTTTAGAGCCAGAGGAGAAACCCCAGTGGCCGCTGAGTTGGTAGCCGCCCTCCACCCGCGTGACCTTGCCCACGGGCATATAGGAAGAGGAGATCAGCACGCTGGTATCGTCGCCCCACACGTCCTGCTGGGCGCGCTCGTCGAACAGTGCCAGCTGCCAGTTGTGGATGGCCACCACGCCCAGTACCCAGGCCGTGGACATGCAGCCTTCGGCCAGCGTCATCTGTACACGGAAAAACACTTCCGGCTCCATCTCATAGCCGCCAAAGCGGGCAGGTTGCATGATGCGGAAGAAACCTGCTTCCTGCATTTCGCGCACCGTGGCCTCGGGCAGGTGGCCCAGGCTGGCGGCTTCGGTCTGGCGCTCGCGCAGGGCGGGTACCATCTTGCGGGCGCTGGCGTAGAGCCGGTCGATGTCGTTCAGTTGTTGTGCGGTCATGGTTATTCTCCGAGTCCGTGTTACGTTGATACCGACTATCCCCCTCCACAGGCAAGTCGCTCATACCTCATCTGCGGTATAACCAGGGCCGAAAAGCGTCGGGGTTGATCCATGTCAAGAGATCCGGCACGGGTAACGAGCGCCCCCTGATCTGTCAACTGATCTATAATCACGTCATGCTGAACTCGTCGACGATAGCCACTGTCCTTGCCCTGCTCTTTGTGGTCGGCGCAGCCGTGGCGGCAGATACCACCGTTTACCGTTCGGAGGGCCCCAATGGCACGGTGCAGTTTTCGGACGTGCCACCGGCCGAGAGTGGCAATACCGAAGTGCTGCGCATTCGTGCCCCCGAAGCGGGTGATCCGGTGGCGGCAGAGCAGCAGGTGAGGGCCATGCGCTATAGCACAGACCGCCTGGCGGAGAGCCGTCGCGAGCGTGAACTTGAGCGCGAGGTGGCAAGGTTGCGGGCGCAAGTGGATGCTCAACCCACCCGACAACAGCCTGCGCCTGAAGTCATACACTATGTACCCGTTTACCTGCCGCCCGTGGGCATTCCCTGGCGCCCCGGGCACAGGCCGCGTCCGCCGCACCGGCCCGACGCGCTTTCGCCCCTGCAAACCCCGCAGCCAGTGCCGGGTATTCTTCCCGGGCGCAACAGCCAGCTGATGCGGCCCATCGTCTCCGACCGCTGAAACCGGTTTGGCGCCTGCGTTGCCACTGATACAGTAGCCTTTCACATAATAGGGCAGCCGGGAGCGACACCATGGAGCTGGTGATGATTTTCGATATGCGCACCCCCGCGTTCGGTGTGGGCAGGGAAGCGGCCTATGCCGCAGCGCTGGATATGGCCGAGTGGGCCGATAGGGTGGGTTTTGATGTGCTGGGTTTTGGTGAGCATCACTGCGCGGATGACGGCTATAATCCATCGCCCTTGGTTCTGGCCACGGCAAGGCCCGACATGCTCTGGGTGTCTGAAGACCCGGTGGTTGAGTGATATGCGAGCTACGCAGTCTTTCGTAGTGGCTCCCAGAGAAGGCCGCTGCGCACCATGCCGACATTGACAGATGCCAACACCGTGGCCCAGAACCGCGCTATGCAGTACTTCGCCAACCACGAGCGTCTGTGGCTGTTCGGCTATGGCTCTTTGATCTACAAGGTAGACTTTCCCTACCTGCAGCGCCGCCCCGCGGCGATCCGCGGCTGGCAACGGCGATTCTGGCAGGGGTCTCACGATCACCGCGGTATGCCCACGGCACCTGGCCGTGTTGTCACACTAGTCGCAAGCGAGGGCGCGCTGTGCCAGGGCATGGCATTCGAGATTACGCCGGACGTGTTTGAACACCTCGACCATCGGGAAAAAAACGGCTACTTGCGTGTTGTGGTGACGCTCGAGTTCGATGAGGGGCCTCGCGAAGATGCGTTGGTGTATATTGCAGGCGCCGATAACCCCGCATACCTTGGGCCCGCCAGCGAGGCGGATATTGCCGCGCAAATCAGCGCGTCCGTTGGCCCGAGTGGATCCAACCGGGATTACCTGCTGCAGCTAGCCGCGGCATTGCGGGCGCTGGAAGCAGAAGACGCTCATGTATTTGGCCTCGAACGCGCATTGCGCAAACGGGAGTGAACATGGAACCCGGTTTCTGGCACGAGCGTTGGCAACACCATGAGATAGGCATTCACGCGGCCGCCCGGTCTCCCGGGTGATGTGCAGGCAACCTATGATCGTGCTGCGCTGGTGGCGTTACCCATCCCAATGCGTCAGCGCTACACCGCGCGTCTGCGCCGTATCCAGCAGCTCAACCAAAGCACCCTGGTTCACCTGGATCAGGCCGCGTTTGGGACGATCCAGGTCGATAATGATAAACACAATCAGCGTAATCAGGATGGACACCAGTACGATCGGTACGAAGATGCGCTTGTCGCTCAACCCCGCTGAGTAGCCCATTATCCCGCCTGACGAAATGAACACGATAAACAGCAATAGCAGCACCACTTCCGGGACCTGCATCTGCAGCAGTGCATTGCGTTTGCCCTGGCTGTCGATAACAGCATTGAGGGAATTGACGAAGGCCCCCGTCGTCACTGGCCGGGCGTCAACCTCTGTTGCGGCTATCGCCAATGACCACAGCCTGTTTTGCAGATCACCAATCCTGCCATTGAAGATGTCACGCTCGCCGGTTCGGGTCAGGTCCAGTTGGCCCACGTCCACGCGCAAGCCAATATATTCTTGAAAAAGATTGCCGGCTTCAGCCCTGAATTCTTCCGGCAACAACTGTACACGAAGCACGGCGGTGCCGATGGCATTGGCTTCGTCGATCAAGGCCATGCTGCGATTGTCAAAGCGCTGCATGGACATACTGAACGTGAAGCCCAGTAGCAGCGCCAGTAAACCCAAAATGCTGGCCTGGATCGAACCGGTAAGTGATTTGGCCTCGCTGTCGGTGTGGGCCTGGACAAAACGTCCTATTCTGAAGCCAACTTCGTTGAGTACGATGATGGCGATGAAGAGTACGACGACGATGGCAACACTGCTGTAGCCATAGAGTAAGTCCTGTTGATTCATGCGCGTTCCTGGTCAGCACAAAGCGTGAGTGGCGATCTGGCTGGAGGATTCCCTGCCATGGTGTTAGCGATCGGTATGTAGCGTCGGTTTGCAATCCGGTTGCCATCGGCCGGAATTCTATAATATGAAATTCAGGGAAAGCGAGTTGGCATTCAGTGAATATGTGGGGGGCGCGCCGCAATGTCTGAAAGGATGCTGATAGTCGGGTTGCCGATGTCAGGGCAGCCATTGACCCTGAGCGGCTGCCGGTTTTCGAAGAGGCAGACGGCTGGGAGCCACTCTGTGAGTTCCTTGAAGAGCCCGTGCCGCAGGAACCGTTCCCGAAGATCAACGATACTGAGGCTGTGCATGGGATCATTAAGTCCATCATGGACAATGGGTTCCAGACGGCGCTTGGTTATAAAGGGTAGATAGCAGCCGCAGAACAACAGCTGAGTGCTATGCGCCATAGCACAGATCGACTGCCGGCCATTCTTCACGGGCGCAAAAGCCAGCTGACGCGCCCCATCGTCTCCGACCGCTGAAACCGGTTTGGCGCCTGCGTTGCCACTGATACAGTAGCCTTTCACATAATAGGGCAGCCGGGAGCGACACCATGGAGCTGGTGATGATTTTCGATATGCGTACACCGACATTCGGTGTGGGCAGGGAGGCGGCCTACGCCGCAGCGCTGGATATGGCCGAGTGGGCCGATCGGGTGGGTTTTGATGTACTGGGTTTTGGTGAGCATCACTGCGCGGATGACGGCTATAACCCATCGCCGTTGGTTCTGGCCGCGGCGATGGCGGGCCGCACCCGGCAGGTGGCATTGCGCACGGCGGTACTTCTTGCACCCCTGTATGACCCAGTGCGGCTGGCGGAAGACCTGGCGATAGCCCAGCTTGCCAGCGGCGGGCGTATGCAGCTCGGCCTGGGTTTCGGCTATCGCCCGGTCGAGTTCGCCATGTACGGGCAGCGGGTGGAAGAGCGCTTTGAGGTCACCTGCAATACCGCGCGCTTGCTGAAAAAGGCCTGGACCGGCGAGCCCTTTGAGCACGAGGGGCGGCCCTGCCTGGTATCGCCAGTGCCCGCCAAGCCGGTGCCCGTCCTGCTGGGTGGCATGGCACCGAAAGTGGCGCGCATCGCCGCCCACATTGCCGATGGCTTTCTTGTGCCCCTGTTCCCACCCAAGGTGTGGCAGCCCTACCGTGACGAGTGCCTGCGACTCGATAAGCCGGACCCGGGCCCGTACCCGCAACAGGGGCCTACTTTTCTCTGGGTATCCGAAGACCCCGAGGCAGACTGGCAGTGGATCGCACCGCATATCCTGCATGTGCTGGATTCCTACTCACGCTGGACCGCTGACGCCTACGGCACGCCACAGGGCCCCTATGCGGGCGGTATGACGGCCGACACAGTGCGCGAAAGCGGTGCCTACAAGGTGTTGCGCCCGGAGGAAGTGGTGGCTACGGCGGGCGCGCTGGGCGATCACAGCTCGCTGTATCTCACGCCGCTGTTCGGCGGTATTGACCCCGCGCGGGGGTGGGCCATGCTGCAGTTGTTCGAGGAACAGGTGTTGCCCCACCTGCCGCGCAATGGGGTCAAGCCGCTGTGGGGCATGCCTGCCTGACTGGCAGGCGCGTGCGTTCAGGCAAGGCGGAGCACAATGCGGTCGATGAATTCCTCGGCGGCCACCATGGCTACGATCACGGCGATGAACGTCACTACGCCGTGCAGCGGGCCGCCGAACACAAACGCGTCACCGAGCGCCAGGTCAATGGCCCACAACATCACGAATTTTGAGAGGAACAACACCAGCCATGTAGAAAGGATGCGCAGGAATCCCCACAGGAAGCCACTGCGACCGACAAACCACGCTGCAATACGATGCTCCACAATCAGTGTGCCCTGAAGCAGCAATTGCAACAGCACAGCCGCCACCAGCGTTACGCTGAACGAGGAAATCTGTATATGCTGCCAATACTCCGCGCACAGGTTCAGCACGACAAGATCGATGAGTATGGAAACAAGATACCGCAGAAACAGACGCTGGCGTTCACTGGGTGGCGTGAATGGCTGGCGGGAAACGTGGTGGTGTAGTTTCATTCTGATACTTCGTCCTTACCCGCTGCGGCGCTGCCACCCGGCCTGCAATTTCGCGAAAGCAGGCAGTATACAGCAGCGGCTCAGTAACATACGCGCTACCACCCGTCCGCACCAGCTGTTGTGTGCAGAGTGCGCGCAGTTGAGCGTTCCAGCATAATGAATCTGCGGAGCAGGAGGCCAGGGCGAGACAGCGTGGCCGATGGGCGGCAGAAGCTTTTCAAAAATGCGCAAACAGGAGTAAAGATGGAACCCCAGTTCTGGCATGAGCGGTGGCAACACAATGAAATCGGCTTCCACGCAGCCGAGGCCAACCCCCTGTTGGTTGAACACTGCGGCGCCCTGTCACTGGACGCTGGAGATCGCGTATTCGTGCCGCTGTGCGGCAAGACGCTGGACATCCACTGGTTGCTCTCGCAGGGATGCCGTGTGGCGGGCGCGGAGCTCAGTGAAAAAGCCGTCCAGGCGCTTTTTACCGAGATGGGCGTGATACCTGAAATAAGCGAACGGGGGGCCCTGCAGCTCTACCGCAGCGACGCTGTGGATATTTTTGTCGGAGATATCTTCCAGCTGATGGCCAGCGAACTCGGTAAAGTCCAGGCAATGTATGATCGCGCCGCGCTGGTGGCGCTACCCGCGCCCATGCGGGAGCGCTATGCCGCGCACCTGCGGGACCTCACGGCAACGGCACCGCAGTTATTGCTGTGCTTCGAATATGACCAGCGAGAAATGGAGGGTCCGCCATTCTCCATTTCTGATGAAGAGGTTGCGCAGCACTACGCAGAGCACTACAGCTTGCAGAAATTGGCCAGCCGGCCGGTGGCGGGTGGGCTCAAGGGGCAGTGTGTGGCTCGGGAGAATGTGTGGCTATTGGGATAGGGAACTGTGAGGGCACCATCCGGATCCATTTCAGCATCCAGAGCAGTGTTTAGGTTTTGCATGATGGCGCACTGGACCCAACAGGCGTTGCCACGGAGAGCTTCATTCGGGCTAGCAACGTGCGGGGCGCCCCCCTACGCCGCTAGTAGCGCAAGTGTGGGTAGCCTACACTCGATTCTCAAAATCAAATTCACGAGGCAGTGCAGATGGCATTAGACGTTATCGGGGCAGGTTTTGGTCGCACCGGTACCATGTCGCTAAAGGCGGCATTGGAGCAACTGGGTTATCCCTGTTATCACATGGTGGAATGTTTTCCCAAAGGGCCCGAACACTGGAAACTGTGGGAGCAGGTCGGGGCCGGTAGGCCGGACTGGGACGGCATCTTCGAGGGGTTTACCGCTACGGTCGATTTTCCTGCGTGTACCAGTTACGCCGCCCTCGCCAACCACTACCCCGAGGCCAAGGTTGTGCTCACCGTGCGCGACCCGGAGAAGTGGTTCACCTCGGTCCAGAACACCATTTTTGGCAAAGAGTGGATCGCCTTCCTGCCCGCTACCGAAGCAGGGGCATACATGAAAGCAACGATTAATGACTACTTTGATGGCCGTATGCACGACCATGAGCACCTCGTCCGCCGTTTCAACGAACATGTTGCCGAAGTCAGGGCAAGCATCGACCCCGAGCGGTTATTGGTTTTCGAAGTGGCCGATGGCTGGGAACCACTCTGCGAGTTTCTCGAACTACCCGTGCGACAGGAAGCATTCCCCAATATCAATGACACCGAGGCTGTGCAGGGCATTATCAGGTCCATCATGGACAACGGATTCCAGGCAGCGCTGGGGTACAAAGGGTAGGCATGAATCGAGTGTGGACAGAAACAGTATGCCCCTCCCGCTGCTGTTACCAACTCTTTCCTGCAGGCAGCCTCCCTCAGCTGCCTTCTGCATTGGAGCCCATCAGTGTCACCTCCCGCTGGTCACTCGTTAGCAGGAAATGTGCTTTCTGCTCGTTCATGCTGACAGTAAGCAGTGCTCTGTGCGTTGGGTCTTGATTGAACAATAACTCGTACCCAAGATGCAGGCTTGCTGTATTGGCCGCGGTCGGGCACAAGGGGTGCAGTACAACCCTCAGCGCCGGCGCCTCCTCCAAAGTGGTCAGGAGAATAGCATCCTCCCTCGTCTCCAGCACGCAGTCACCGCCGCCGTTGCGCAGCGCAATGCCTTTTTGCAAAAGACTGAGAATTCTCGGTTCTGATGCGGTTATCTCTCCGCGGGTTAGCTTGCCATCGCCATTGCCGTCGAGTGCGATGAGGTGAACCAGGTCCAGCAGTGTCATGCGCAGTGTGAGCGTTTTCGGCTCGGTCTCGACGATGTCGAGGTGTAGTCGGCTACTGCTTTGGCTGTGTCCGTACACGGGCAAAGGTCCTGCCCACAAGAGCAGGAGCCCGATGGTGAAGAAGAATGAAAGCCTGGTCATATCAAAACTCACTTGTTCGTTGTTGTTTGCGCCAGTTGTTGATGATATCGACCGCCTCGGGTCGACCCGCCGCTCGGGCCGCTGCTAGCAACAGTGATGCATCCTCCGGACCTTTCTGCACAGCCCAGTTCTGCTTGGCGTAGCCAAGTGCCGTGTCCGGATCATCGTCAATCTTCAATGCGAACAGTGCCTGCTCCCGCCAGTGCAGAGCTGCTGTGCCCAGACGTTCGCCCTCAGCAAAGCGCTCGCGCAGCCGTTCGCGCAGCTCGTGTCGATCTGCATGATCGAGTCGTTTGGCGGCAATTGCCCGCCGTAGCAGCAGTGCGTCCGCATCCGGGTCCGGTGTGCTCGCCAGCGCAACGAGAGCCTTCTCTGGGTGCCCTTGGGCGAGTAGTAGATCCGCATAGGATGCATGCATTGCAATGCTCGCCCCAGGTATCGCCAGTGCGCGCTGGTAGAGCTCCAGGGCCTGGGGAGACTTGCCGGCTGCCGCGGCAGCCTCTGCCGCGACGGTTAGCATCCATTGCCGTAGCGTTGGCGGTCCGTGTGCAGGCCCTTCGTGCACCTGGGAGAGCGTGGCGAATGCCTGTTCCGGCTCGCCAAGGCTCATGAGGATATCCCCGGCGCAATGCAAGGCGGGTAACGGATACCCGGCAAGCGCAACTCCGGCGCAGCGCGCCCTGGCCCGCCCAAGGTCACCGGCGCGCCGCCACGCATCTGCCGAGAGCAACATGCCTTCGACCGCGTCCCGATGCGTGGCGAGCAATCGATCCAGATCGGCCCCCGCCGCGGCAAACTGGTGCTGGGTCTGCAGGATTCGGCCGCGCAGCAGCCAGATGGCCAGAGGCGGACGAAGGTCATCGCGCCAGGGTTCAAGTGCTCCCTGGGCGAAGCCAATGTAGCGTGCGTCGCCGCCCACAGCATAGCGCTGTAGAGCCCGGTTGGCGTAACTGGCGGCAGCGTCGGCATTGTCTGGCTGCCGCTGGAGGTCCCGCCACATTGCGGCAAGGCCCGCGGAACGGCCCTCGCCAACATCGAGCTGCAGGACAACGGTGTCCGCGTCGGTGTCCACTCCATGGGCGTGCAATGCGCTGCCGGGTGACAGCAACATGGCAATCGATGTCGCAATTGCAGTCGCAAAACGCGCCCCGACGCCTCCCCGGTTACGGGTCGGAGAGCAGTCCGGAGAAGGCATCAGGATTGTCCTGGTCATTGAACTCGAAGTCCTTATCATCGACTTGCTCCGGGTCTGTGTTGTCGGCCGTCGCCGCAAACTGGTCCGTTACAAAGCCGGTGAAATCGGTGGCAGCGGGTGGCGCCGGCGGCGGCTCCGGCGTCGGGGGCGCCACGACGGGCGGCGCCGAGGTGCCGCTGTCGCTGCAGCCGGTTATCGCGGTGCAGGCAACGAGGGCCAGCAGCGCGAGGCCGATTGGTTTGTTGTTCATGTGAGGCTCCTTTTTAGTTCTTCGCGCCCGGCAGTGGCGTCACGAGGTAGGGGAACGCGTTGTCGAAGAACGAGTCATCGATGTAGGCACCGTCGGTGAAGGCAAGTTGACCGGCAGGCGCGTCTTCGGGATCGAGCAGGACCCCCATCACGACCCGCAGTGCGATATCAACAACGTCATCGCCAGGACGGCGGCCGTTGGGGAAGCCGGCATTGTCCCCAGCCAGTACTCCCAGCGGGGCCTGGCTGCCGGCGGGAACGGCAGGTATTTCGGTGTTCAGTCGCAGCATTTCCGACGCGACCACATTCGGCGGCTGGTTCAGTCCCTCGACCCCGGTAAGGAAGCCAGCGACCAGGTCGGCCCGCGGAAACACGGTCGGGGCGGTGGCTGCAGGAAACAGTAATTCGATCAACGCCGGCAATGTCGGGTTGGTCACGTAAACGGCGAATTGGGAGTCGTCGACCGGCTCGCTGTGGTTGAAGCGATCCTTGTCCGGGAGCCCGATTACGACTTCGTTCACCAGCGGCGCGCCGAGTCGCGACACCTGGGTGAAGGCACCGCCATTGATAGCCGGCCCGCGCTCGTCCGGTGAGGGGTTGATCACCCGTGCCTGGCGTACGCTGGCGGTCGTCCAGCCGCCGATGACTCCACTGTTCATCCCGGCGACACAGTCAATGGGAACCTCTAGCGCCAGTGACGTCGTGTTCTTGTCGGCGAGCGTGTTGGGCTCACCGTCCGGCGGTCCGAGCGGATCTGTGTTGATCAGGTCGAAGACCTCACCGAGGTTGACCACAAACCCCTCGCGACGCTGCCCGACGAACAGGCGGCCGAAACTGCAACCGGGGATGCTGACGTCGTAGATATGGTTATTCGCGTAGCCTGCATAGTCGGCCAGCGTTTTGGTGCCGATGTTGTCCACGGGTTTGACGAAACTCGAGGAGCCATCAACCATGTCGGTCAGTGGCTCGCTGCTGCCACTGCGGCGGTCTCCACGAACGACATCCACAGTATAGGTTTCAACCACGTTGAGGTTGTCGTTATCAGCAGCACCCGGCCCAACACCACCGGCCTGCTTCAATGGTATGGCGACGCTTTCGCCGCCAATATCCAGCTCGACACCGCGAACCTCGTTCGTGAAGCGGAACTGGAAGGTGATGTCCTCGATGGCATCTGCGTTGTTATCTATGTGTATTTCGTACAGCGCGGCGTCATCCATTTCGAAGTAGTTCGGGCCGCCATAAGCATCCTGCAGTGGCACATAGTTGGCGATCAAGGTAACAAAGCCCTCGCGGCCGGGCTCGTAGCTGTTGAACATGTAAAAATCAGTACCGTCGACCTTTGGTAGTTGCGTGATGAACGGTGCCTCTCTGTGACTGGAACCCATCGCAGCTATCGGCAGGAGCGCGGCGCACACGGCGGCCGCAAGTCTTTTTCTGGAATAACTCATTGATTACTCTCCTTTTCTTCGTTTGGTCAGCTGGCCGATCATGGAGTGCCGGCAAGTGTGGTACGGTTCAGTCACGCGGAAGGTTGCAGCTTCACAATATTTTCCTTTGATACATCCACCGTTGCTGTGGGCATGTATTATCAATGAGTAAGCACTGACCCTGGATCGACGGACACGTGGGCAAGAGACGCAGTTATGATTGACGAAGCCGACTTGAACGAGTTGTTGCAGGAGACCGGGCATGGTGACGCGCAGGCGTTCCGCTTGCTCTACGATGCGGTGTCACCAAGGCTTATGGCGGTAGCGTATCGCATGTTGAATGATCGTCAGCAGGCAGAGGATGTGGTGCAGGAAACGATGATAGCGGCCTGGCGTTCAGGCACAGACTACGATGCACGGCGATCACAGGCTGCCACCTGGCTGATCTCCATCACGCGTTACCGCGCGCTCGATCTGATCAGGAAACACGGTAGACAGCGCGAGATTCTGCATGACGGGCAACACGATGTTCGCCGTGTCCTTGGGCATGACGAGCCCGAGCTGGAAGGCGACTCCGTCGCACCGGAGATTGCCGACAGGTTGCAATATTGTTTCGGGGAAATCAGCCGGGATCAGGCAGGCTGCATTCAGCTTGCCTACACAGACGGCCTGACCTTGCAGGAAATCGCGATGAAGCTGCAGCGGCCGATCGGCACCATCAAGAGCTGGATGCGGCGCGGCCTCCAGAAGTTACGTGAGTGTGTTGAACTATGAGACTGGAAAGTGCTGAGCTGGTCGAACTGCTCGCACAGCGCTACGTTGTGGGTACACAGCAGGGCGCTGCCCGCCGTCGCTTCGAGTCGCTTATCCACCAGCGCGCAGATGTCGGTGACGCTGTGGCCCGATGGGAGCAGCGGCTTGTGCCTCTGGCGTGGCAGCTGGAACCCATTACGCCCTCCGACCTTTTGTGGCAGCGAATCGTCAGGCTAACTGGCGCGGGTAAAGCTCCCTCGCAACGACCTCCTGTTGCGGACCGTGGAGTCTGGCGGGGCACGGCCGCGGCGTGCGCACTATTGGCGATATTCATGGCCGGAGGCTGGTGGAACGCGGAGCGCAGGCCTCCCGAAATCGTCCAACAAACCGTGGTAGAGCGTGTTTCCGAGCAGGTTTCGGTAGCTCTGGTCGCGAGCGAAGAGGGGGAAGTGTTATGGCTTACACGAATTGGCAAGACCAGTGGTGAATTGGCTGTTCGCGTGGTCGGGAATATCCTTGCTCAGCCGGCAAATGATTACCAGTTGTGGGCCCTGACGGATGCCGGTGTGCCCGTGTCACTCGGCCTCCTGCCGCAGACCGGCAGCCTGACTATCGCTCTCGGCAGCGCGGAAAGGGCCGCGCTTGAACGCAGTTCTACACTCGCAGTCAGCCTTGAGCCGCCCGGTGGTTCCCCGAAAGCCGTGCCGACGGGTCCGGTGCTGTATACCGCCACATTGCTGGCATCCTAGGGACTATAAGGCTAGGCGGATATTTCCGGTGCTTGTGCGTAATCGCCTCCGCGAGGTCGGAGCAAGGCATGGTGGGTTGGCGTTCGCGAGTTAGTGCGCTTTTGAGGCGTTGACGAGAGAAGTCGGCTTATCTACATCGTTATAGAGTAGAAAAGCGGAACGTTTCGAGGCGGGGACAGGCTGTAACTGCTTGAAATATGGTGCCCGGAGACAGAATCGAACTGCCGACACGGGGATTTTCAATCCCCTGCTCTACCAACTGAGCTATCCGGGCGTGTACTGCTATAGCGGAGGGTGCGTATTAAAACCGTAGTGGCTGCGGGAGTCAAGCAGTGGCAAGGTCCTTGAGGCCAATCAGCAGCCGGTCCAGCTCCGCAAAACGGGTAAACACCGCGGGGGTCACGCGCACGCAGGCGCCCCCGGCCAGGCCCGTGCGGTGCACGGTGAACACGCCATGACGATCCAGCAAGCGTTGGGCGATCGCCCGGTTGCCGGCTGGCGTGCGGTCACCCAGTAAGCGGAAGGCGCTAATGCCCGCGTGGTCCTCTGCGCTGTCCAGGGTCAGCACCTCTACGCCCGGTATATCCGCGGCGCGCTGCACCCAGTAGCTGCGCAGTTCAGCCAGCCGCGCGGCTTTGTTGTCGGCACCGATCTGGCGATGGAAGGCCAGCGCGTCGGGAACACTGAGCAGTGCGGCATAGTTCGAAGTGCCCGTGTGGATGCGCGAACGAATGTCGTCCTCCGGAACGTCCCGCTCGCCCAGGTAAGGGGCTATCGCATCCAGGCGTTCCCGGCGGATGTACATCACGCCCACACCAATGGGCGCCCCCATCCATTTATGCAGGTTGAAGCCGATGAAGTCCGCCTGCAGGTCTGCGACTGTGAAGTCCATCTGTCCCCAGGAGTGGGCTGCATCGACGATACAGTCCACGCCCCGTTCCCGCGCCATGGCCACGATGTCGCGCACCGGAATCAGCATGCCGTGCCGGTGGCTGATGTGGGTCAGCAACAGCAGGCGCACGGCGGGGTTCGCGTCTAGCGCAGTGCGATAGGTGTCCAGCAACACTGCTTGGCTGGCGCGTTCGGGTAGCTCGATAGTGCGCACCGACACACCGCGTCGTTCCTCCAGCCAGGCCATGGTGGATTGCATGCTGTCGTAGTCGATGTCGGCGTACATTACGCCATCGCCGGGCTTCAGCTGCTGGTAGCCGCTGATCAGGTTCTGCAGTACCTCGGTAGCACCGCGGGCAAAGGCGATTTCATCTGGCGAGGCGCCCAGCAGTTGAGCCACTTCGGTACGAATGGCTTCCAGCTCGGGATAGAGCTCGCGCCGGCTGAAATAGGAGGCGTCGCGGTTGACCCGAAAAGTGTGGCGGTTGTACGCCTCAAGCACCGGGCGAGCCATAACGCCCCAGTTGCCGTTTTCTAGCTGTGCAATGGTATCCGGCAGCCAATACTGTTCGCGTACTGTTTCCCAGAACTGACTGTCGGTCGGCGTAGTTGCCAAGCCTCCTGTTGTTGAGCGGGTTGCGCCGAATGAGAGGCCGGGAGATGCCGCTGCCGCTGCGGAAAGCGCGAAGGTGCGGCGCAACAGTGCTCGTCGGGCAAGGTCTGTAGGCATTGTGTATCCCTGTTGTGAAGAGGTGGCTGCCAGCGCGACGCACTGGCAGCCACCTAATGTTGCCGTCTTCAGTAGCTATAGCTCAGTTTCAGGTAGTAGAGTGCGCCGTCGGTATCATAGGGCGAGTTCCGCGAGTAGATGAGCCCGCGGTTGGCCTGGAATGTCGCTTCATCCGGGTAGCTGTCGAACAGGTTCTCTGCGCCCAGGGTAGCGCGCAGGCCACCGTCGAATGCATAACCGAGTGACAGGTCGAACACGGTTTCTTCCCCGAATTCCTGGTAGATATCACCCGTTGGTTGGCCGCTGGAGTCAGTCCAGGGGCCGTAGTAGCGCAGCCGTGCGAGCAGGTCAAAGCCCGCAACGCGGTACTCCAGCGACACGTTGCCGGTAAGTTCGGGAAGTCCGTCCTCCAGCCGCACCACGCCAATTTCGCCGATGGTGCCGTCGGTACGTGTGACTTCGGTGTCGTTGTAGTTCCAGGCGGTGCCCAACATCAGGTCGCCGCTACCCGCCGCCCTGCGGTAGCTGGCAACCAGGTCCACGCCCCGGGTTTTGGTGTCAAAGGCGTTGGTGAAGAAATTCACGCCATTGATGGAGTCGGCACCGGGCACACCCTGAGCGATCAGGCCTTCCCGGATCTCATCGGTGACGCTGAAGGTCTGCGATTGTCCGAAACGGTTGTCGACCTCAATCTGGTACACATCCACAGAGCCGCTGAAGCCGCCGTCTGTACGGAAGGTCAGTCCGGCGGTAAAGGACGTGGATTCCTCTGCTTGCAATGGCTGGGCACCAAACACCTGCGCGATCGGATCGGTGGGAGACAGACGCCCGTTGGTGAACAGGTTCAGCGTTTGCGTGTCCAGGCCTTGCGAGGTGCGCGTGCTCTCCAGCTGACCCGGGGTCGGTGCGCGAAAGCCCGTCGCGGCCGTGGTGCGGAAAGCGAGGCCATCGGTAAACTCGTAGCGCAACGAAAATTTACCGTCGGTGGTGTCTCCGAACTCGGAGAAGTCCTCGTAGCGCAGGGCAACCCCCAGCGTGAGTTGCTCAGTCATTGGCGCTTCCAGGTCGACGTAAACTGCGTAGCTCTCCTGGTCGTAGGTGTCGGCCTGGTCCACGCTGTAGCCCGGGAAGCCGTTGGAACCTGAGGGCAATCCGTCAACGGCGCCGGGGCCAACTTCGTAGGAAGCCGGCTCACCCGCCTCAATTTCGTAGGCTTCACGGCGGCGCTCTGCGCCAAAGGCGAGGTTCGCAGGGCCGTTCAGTGCGCCGAGTTCCCAGCTGTAGACGAAGTCGAGGTTCAGGTTGGTTTCGCTCTGAATCAGGGAGCCGGCGTAGAACGAGGTGGGACTGGCCGGGCCGAGGGAGCCGTTGATGGTGTTGCCGATGTAGTAGTCAATTGTATTGCGGCCGTAGGACACACTGCCGTCCCAGGAGAGCTGCGAGCCAGCGTCACCGCGCACCCCGGCCACGGTGGAAAGGTCCTCATCGTCCTGTGAAAACTGGGGTGAGAAGCCGGCGGGAAAGATGTCGTTGAGATCAAAATCGGGAAATGCAGTAGGGCTGGGACGGTAGGCCGATGTCGTCTCTGGGTTGCGCCAGTTGAAATCGCTGGTGCCTTCGCCGTCGCCGTAGGTGCCGAAAGCGTAGAGTTCCGCGCTGCCGCTCAGGGCGTAGTCCCCATTCAGCGCCACGCGCAGAGCCGTGCGTTCTGGCTGCCCCCAGTTCTGAACCGGGTTGGGCACCTGCAGGTCGGGATTTTCCTGCTGAAACATGATGGCGTCAGGCCGCTGGCGGGAGCGCGAGGTTGGGTCGGCATCGGTGTACTCAAGGGTGCCGGTCAGCGTGCCTTTGTCGGCCAGGTTCAGGCCGGCGCGCACGCCTACCTGCAGCTCATCGCCATCACCTTCCGAATACTGCGAACCCTGAACGTAGGAGGAGAAGCCCTCGGTATCGTCAAGAATCAGGTTGATTACGCCCGCAATCGCATCGGAGCCGTACTGGGCTGAAGCGCCATCGCGCAGTACCTCAATACGTTTGATGGCAAAGCTGGGTATCTGGGCGAGGTCGGCACCCTGTGCGCCACGAAACCCCAGCAATGCCGAACGGTGACGTCGCTTGCCATTTACCAGCACCAGTGTGTGGTCCGGTGAAAGGCCCCTTAGCGTCGCCGGGCGCACATAAATCAGACCATCATTCAGTGGCAGGCGCTGTACATTAAAGGACGGGGTGATGTGAGTGAGTTTGTCGACCAGCTCGCTGGATGCCACGCTGTTCAATGCTTCTTCGGAGACGACATCTACCGGCGCCATGGAGTCGAATGATGTTCTGTTCTCAGCCCGTGTGCCGGTCACGATCACTTCCTCAAGCAACGCACCTGATGATCCTGCCGAGTTGGCGGTAGTCTGGGCGTAAAGTGGAAGCGAGAGTACAGAAGCAACCGCGATGGCCAGCGGCTTGCGCAGAGATGAATACATGGCGTGTCCCCAAAAAATGATGGATCAATGAATGTTCCGACCCATGCGGGCGGAGAACGCAAGATGACGGAAGCAGGTTAAGGTGGCGTGTCTTTCCCGTGACATTCCGGTGAAGATGCGACTGTTCGCCGCTTGGGCTATGCTGTTGGCACGAACAAATGGATAGCGATTACGAGGGAGCTCAAATGGCAGAGTCCACAGACAAGAAAACCTCCGCGCAGCAGAAGGAGCTGGATTCCGGGAAAGAGGCCGCAATGGCCGCCTACCAGAACATGCTGGACGCCCAGCAGCATTTCCGTCAGGCCGCAGAAGCGGCGGGCCTGGATCTCAAGGAAGATGCGATGAAGCAACTGCTCAAGGGCAAGGACAAAGCCGATGAGCTCGGCCACGAAGTGGAGCGCTACGTTCACGACAAACCCCTGGCGACCATAGGTATTGCCTTCTTTGCGGGCCTGCTGGTCTCGCGGTTGCTGTCCCGGCATTGAGCCCGGTAGCGGAGGACCCTGCGCCGGATTCCGCTGCAGGCGAGCACGGCCACGCAGCTGAACCCGGCGCTGCCGCCAACGAGCAGGCCCGTGAAAGTGACACCGCCCGCGCGGGTGCCGGGCTGGAAGCCGAGTTGCGAAACTGGCAGGCGTTACTGCAGCAAGCTTTGGAGGCGGGTAATGCGTTTTCCCGGCTGGCGCTGCTGGAGTTGCAGCTGGCTGTCGGCGATGCCGGTCGGCTGGCGTTGGTCGTGTTGGCCGTGGTGCCGCTGTTGATCTTTACCTGGCTGGGGTTAAGCGTGCTGCTGGCGTGGTGGGCCTATGCCGCATTGGAATCGGTGGCGCTGGGGCTGATGGCGTTTACTGCGCTACAGACCTCGGCCTTACTGCTGCTGTGGTTGGCGGCGCGGCGTTACGCCCGCAGCCTTGCACTGCCGGCGACCCGGCGCCAGTTGCGCACCATAATGGAGACGGGCAATGGCGACAAGCCGCAAGCAGAGAATCCGTGAGTTGCAAGCCGCGGAGAGTCGGCTGGATACGCAGTGGCAGCAGCTGCAGGCCAACGGTGAGGGTCGGGTTGCCTACCTGCGGGCAGCGCACCCCGGGTGGCTGGTGGGCGGTGGTTTCCTGACCGGGTTCATTGTGGACCGGGTGTTCTCGGCCAGTGTTCGCCATCCACGTGCCTCCCGCTTGCTGCGCCACGGCGTGCGGCTCTGGCCCCTGCTGCCGCACAACATTCTGCGGGCCGTGTTTGCCGGAGGGAGCCCGCTACCATGAGTGAAGCGCGTCTTCCTCCCGGCACTTTGTCACTGCGCATCCTCGCTGCACTGGCGGTGCTCTACACGGTGTATTTCGCCAAAAGCCTGCTGATGCCGGTTTTCGTGGCGTTGTTCTTTGCGCTGCTCTTGAACCCCCTGGTGAAACTGCTCAAGCGCTTCTACGTGCCGCGCACGATTTCGGCGGTGCTTATTCTGGCACTCATTGGCGGCCCCGTGGCCTTACTCGGCAGCCAGCTCGCGGAGCCGGCGCAGCGCTGGGCGGAAGCGATACCGCGGCTCACCGAGAAACTCTCGAATGAGGTGGATGACCTCACCGACAAGCTTTCACCCCAGGCGGAAAAACCGCCGCAGCCGGAGGAGGGCTTCAGCTTTTTCGGCCTGTTTGGCAGTAAGAGCGACGAGGCCGAGAGCAACGATGGCGAGAAGGGCGAACGCAAGCCGGACCGGGTGAGCGAGCGCCTCAAACAGGGCGGCCTGGAGTTACTGCTGGCCACCCTAGGTGCGGCACCGGTGGTGATCGCCCAGCTACTCACAACGGTGCTGCTGATTCTATTCCTGCTGATTTTCGGCTCGCGCCTGTTTGCCGCCTTCGTGGAGATATTCCCCGGGATTAATGACCAGCGCGCATCTCTTGACCTGGTGCGCACGGTACAGGTGGAGCTGTCGCGCTACATTCTCACGGTGAGCCTGATCAATGCCTGCCTGGGTCTGTCTGTGGGGGGCGTGCTCTGGGTACTGGGTGTGCAGGACCCGATGCTCTGGGGTGTGATGGTGGGCATGTTGAACTTTGCGCCCTATGTGGGCCCGCTGCTGGGCGTCGTTCTGCTGGTGCTGGCCGGGGTGGTGCAGTACGGCCCGGTGGCCTATGCCCTGCTGCCGGCGCTGGTGTATTTCAGCATCAACCTGGTGGAAGCACAGGTGATTACCCCGCTGGTGCTGGGGCGCAACATGCGGCTCAACCCACTGGTGATCCTGGTGTGGCTGCTGGTCTGGGGCTGGCTGTGGGGGTTTGTGGGTGTGCTGCTCGCGGTGCCTCTGCTGGTATGCCTCAAGCTGGCCTTTGGCCAGACCACCGTGCTGCGCTACTGGATGCAGCTGATCGAGACCCGCGCCTGATCAGCTGTTTGAGGGCGGCACGTAGCCTTCGGCACGGTCGTGTTCCTCCCCGGCGAAGAACTTGTCCATTTCCTCCTGCAGGTATTTGCGCGTCGCCGGGTCAATCAGGCTCAGCTGCTTTTCGTTGATCAGCATGGTCTGTTGCGCCTGCCATTCGTTCCAGGCCTGTTTCGACACGTGGTCGTAAATATCCTGGCCCTTGGGGCCGGGGTAGGGTGGCGCGTCAAGGCCTTCCAGTTCCTGCTGGTAGCGCTTGCAGAATACGGTTCTGGACATAGGTATGCTCCGCGGTCAGAGGCTTGCCAGCAAACGGGCGACCGGTGCGGCAAGGCCGATTTCAAGGGGTTTTTGCACGTTATACCAGAGCTGGTCACTGGCTTCCATGACGGCCTCGGGTTGTATTGCCAGCTGCACGTGCAGGGGCTGAATATCCAGATGGTAATGGCTGAAGGTGTGACGAAAGGGCGATCCCGGCAGTGTTGCTGAAGGCTCGCGGCCGAGCCGGTCACGGCACCACGGGGCGGCGGCCTCAACCGAGTCCAGTTCAGGAAAGCACCACAGTCCTCCCCAAATGCCGCTCGCGGGGCGCTGTTGCAGTAGCACATGGCCTTGTCGGTCACGCAGGATCAGAAACACGGTTGAGCGAACCGGCAGCACCTTGCGCGGCTTTTTGCCCGGGAACTCACCCTCACGGCCCTGCGCGTGTGCGCTGCAGCTGCCCTGTAACGGGCAGTCCGCGCAGCGGGGCCGGCTGCGTGTGCACAGGGTGGCCCCGAGGTCCATCATGGCCTGCGTGTAGTCGGCCACGCGCTGCCGTGGCGTGTGCTGCTCGGCGAAGTCCCACAACTGGCGGTGCACGGTTGTCTCCCCGGGCCAGCCGGCAACCGCGTGATAGCGCGCCAAGACGCGCTTTACATTGCCATCCAGAATGGACGCCCGCTGCGCGAAGGCAATGGCGAGGATCGCCCCGGCGGTGGAACGGCCGATGCCGGGCAGGCTCTGCAGCCCCTCCAGGTCGCGTGGAAAGTCGCCAGCGTGCTCGCTGCACACCTGCTGTGCCGCGCGGTGCAGGTTGCGCGCCCGCGCGTAGTACCCCAGCCCGGTCCACAGGTGGAGGACTTCGTCGATGGGCGCTGCTGCCAGCGCCTGCACATCTGGGAAGCGCTGCATGAAACGCGCAAAATACGGCATAACCGTGCGCACCTGGGTTTGTTGCAGCATGATTTCCGACACCCACACCCGGTAGGGGCTGGTATCGTGCTGCCAGGGCAGATCCTTGCGGCCATGCTGGTCAAACCAGGTGAGCACGCGCCCGGCGAATGAAGGTTGTTCAGGCATTGGTGTAGTGTACTGCAGTTCCGCTGGCACATTGCGCCATCATTCGGAGAGGGCCGAATCCTTTCCCGTTGCGTAAGTTGGACATGATGAGAGCAGAAACGGATTGCAGACGATGAAGTTGCTGGTTGCCGCCGTGGTCGCTGCCGCGTCACTCACGGTGGCTGGCTGTGGCGTGGTGCTGGGGCAGAAGCAGCCCGCCGCGGCGATAAATACGGTTATCTATACGCCGCCAGACTGGCCGGAGCCGTTGGCGGCCGACGTTTACCGGCCCCAGGGCACAGGGCCCTTTCCCGGGATGCTGCTGGTACACGGTGGCGGCTGGGAGCGGCGCAGCCGCGATGACATGACGCGCCTGGCGCGCTACTACGTGGGCAAGGGGTATGTGGTGATGAACGCCAGCTACCGTTTTGCCCCCGAGGCAAAATACCCCGCCCAGGTCTACGACCTGCAGCAGGCCATGCACTGGCTGCAGCGCAAGGCGTCGGAACTGCAGCTGGATACACAGCGTATCGCCGCATTTGGCTATTCCGCAGGTGCCCACCTGCTGAGCCTGATGGCGCTGGCGGCAGGCACTGGGGACGACCTGGACAAGCCCTGGGGCGGTGCGCAGACGCGCCCGGCGGTAGTGATCGCCGGCGGCTCCCCGATGGATTTGCGCAAGTACCCCGGGGGCAAGCTGGTGCCACAATTTTTGGGCGGGCGCATCACGGAAATTCCGGAAACCTTTGCCGCCGCATCCCCGGTGACGCGGGTACACGCGGGCGCGCCACCCTTCTACCTGTTCCACGGCGGCGCCGATACCCTGGTGACCATCGACCATGCCGAAGAGTTTGTTAGCGCTTTACAAGCTCACGATGTGCCGGTGGAGCTGGAGCGATTGCCGGCCCGCGGTCACATTCTCACTTTCCTGACCGTGGGCAGCGCGCTGCCCGCCGCCGACACGTTCCTGCAGCGTTACCTGCAGGACCCGGCGGGGTAGCACGCGCGACGTTGCAGGCCTCCGGGGCGTTGCACTCTCAGTCTGTGCCGCCGCGACGCCACTGGTGGTAGCGCTGCAGCCAGCGCAGGATACGCTCCGGTGCGTGGGCCTTCTTCCACGCGCCGGCGGCGTATTTGTTGGCTTCGGCCAGCGTGGGGTAGGTGTGGATAGTGCCGAGGATCTTGTTCAACCCCAGACCGTGACGCATGGCCAGCACGAACTCCGCCAGCAGGTCGCCGCCCTGGGTGCCAACGATGGTGGCGCCCAGAATGCGGTCGCGCCCGGGCACGGTAAGCACTTTCACAAAGCCCCGGGTGGCGCTGTCGGCGATCGCGCGGTCCAGCTCGGCGAGCTCGAAGCGGGTAAGCTCGTGGGGGATGCCGCGGTCGATGGCCTCCTGCTCACTCAGGCCCACGCGCGCCACCTCCGGATCGATGAAGGTGGCCCAGGGGATCACCGAGTAGTCCACCTTGAAGCGCTTGAATTGTCCGAACAGCGCGTTTACAGCCGCGTACCAGGCCATGTGCGCGGCGGTGTGGGTGAACTGGTAGGGCCCGGCCACATCCCCCGCGGCATAGATATTGGGGTAGAGGGTTTCCAGGTAGTCGTTGGTGGTCACGGTGCGGTTGGTGGGAATGCCGAGCTCCTCCAGGCCGTAGCCTGTGAGCCGCGCCTGTCGGCCCACGCAGACCAAGAGCTGGTCGAAGGGCACGGACAGCTCGGTGCCGGCGTGTTCCAAGATCAGTCGCTTATCGCCCGCGTGCTGTTCACAGCGCAACGCGGTATGTCCGGTGAGCACCTGCACGCCGTCCGCCGCCAGCGCCTCGCGCGCCAACTCGGCGACTTCCCGGTCTTCCTTCGGCAGGATGCGCGGGCCGCGTTCCACCTGGGTGACATCGGCACCGAGCCGGGCGAAGGCCTGGGCCAGTTCGGAGCCGATCGGTCCGCCGCCCAGTACCACCAGGCGTTGCGGTAAGGCGTCCAGCTCGGCGAAGCGCTCCCAGAGAGTGTCGCTGGTGACATAGCCCGCGTCTTCCAGCCCTGGCAGGTCCGGCACCAGCGGCGCGGCACCGGCGGCAATCACGATCGAGCGGGTGGTCAGCCGCTGTGTGCCACCATCGTTCAACGCGATGTCTACGGTCCAGGGGTCGATAATGCGGGCGTAACCCTGCAGTACTTCCACACCGAGGCCGGTGTAGCGCTCCACACTGTCGTGGGGCTCGATGGCGGCGATGATGCGGTGGATGCGCGCCATGATGGCGGGAAAGCTGAACTGTGGCTCGCTGGGGTTGAGTCCGTACGCGTCGGCGTGGCGCATTTGCTGTGCCACCTTGGCGCTCTTGATCAGTGCCTTGCTCGGTACACAGCCGTAGTTGAGGCAGTCACCTCCCATTTTGTGCGCTTCCACCAGGGTAACTTTCGCTTTCACTGCCGCCGCGATGTAGGCGGACACCAGGCCGCCGGCGCCTGCCCCGATCACTACCAGGTTGCGGTCGAAGCGCGCCGGCCGCTGCCAGCGCCGGTATACGCGGCGGCGCTGTATGGTGCCCACCAACAGCTTGGCGACCCAAGGGAACAGGCCGAGCAACACGAATGACAGCAACAACTGCGGTGAAAGAATGTCGCCGATGCGTTCAATGCCGGCGAGTTGCGTGCCGGCGTTCACATACACCGCGGTACCCGCCAGCATGCCTGCCTGACTCACCCAGTAGAACGTCCAGGTGCGCAGGCGGGTAAGGCCCATCAGCAGGTTGATGATGAAAAAGGGAAAAACGGGCACCAGCCGCAGGGTGAACAGGTAAAACGCGCCATCGCGCTCAATGCCGCGGTCGATGGCACGCAGGCGTTCGCCGAAGCGTTGCTGCACGCTGTCGCGCAGCAGGAAGCGGGCAACCAGGAAAGCCAGGGTGGCGCCGATACTGGACGCGAAGGACACCAGCAGCAGGCCGAAACCCAGCCCGAACAGCGCGCCGCCGGCCAGCGTCATGATGGCAGCACCCGGCAGCGAGAGCGCCGTGACCACGACGTAAATGGCGAAATAGGCCGCCGGAACCGCCACCGGGTGTGCCGCCAGCAGGTCGGCAAACTGGGCCTGGCTGGCTTTCAACTGGTCGAGGGTCAGGTAGTTGTGCAGGCCAAGGGCAAAAAACGCCAGCACGAGGCCGAGCAGGGCCAGCACAATCAGGAGCTTTCGGTTCACCGTAATTATCCTTGGGGGAGCCGCCGAGGGCACCCGGTTGTGGTGTAACTCAGTTCAGCGCGCCACCGCAGCTGCTGCCCTGGCCAGCGGTGCAGCCATAGCAATGGTCGGCGGTGCGTATCTCGGCGCCGTGCACATCCTCGACCAGCAGGGTGTGCAGCTCGGGTCGGCTGCCCTGTCCGGACAGAGGCAGGTTCAGTTGCTGGTTGAAGTCGCAATCGTACAGGTAGCCCTGCCAGTCCACGCTCACCAGCGAGCGGCACATCACGCCGTCCAGGTTGCCGGGCTGGTAGGCATCTTTCAGCAACTGCATGTAGCTCGCGAATTGCCCTTTGGAAACCAGCGTGCTGCCAAAGCGCTTGATGGGCATGTTGGCCAGCGTGAACAGTGCGTTGAATTCGATACCGAAATGCGCGCGCAGTTCCCGCTTGTAGTCCGCCTCCAGCGCCTGCTGACTGGGGGGCAGGCTGGGCCCCAGTGGGTTATACACCAGGTTCAGCGTGAGGCCGCTGCCGGGCTGGCCGTAGCCCAGGGCGTTGAGCGCCTGCAGGGCGGCAATGCTTTTATCGAATACGCCGTTGCCGCGTTGCTGGTCGACGTTGGCGGGAGAATAACAGGGCATGGAAGCCACAATGTCGACCTGGTGCTGCGCGAGAAAGGCGGCCATATCCTCGTACCCCGGTTCGCGCAGAATGGTGAGGTTGCAGCGGTCCATCACCTTCACGCCCTGTGCTGTGGCTGCGGCCACCAGGTCACGAAAACGCGGGTGCATTTCCGGTGCGCCGCCGGTGAGGTCCAGCAGCGAGATGTCGCGCGCTCGCAAAACCCGTGGAATGAGATCGATAAGGTCGTCGCTCATCATCTCGGTGCGCGTGGGCCCGGCGTTGACGTGGCAGTGCACGCAGCTCTGGTTGCACAGGTAGCCCAGGTTGACCTGCAGGGTTTGCAGGTCGCCGCGCCTGATAGCGGGGAAATCGGTGGCTTCCAGCAGGGGTAGAGTGGCGTGCATGAGCGTTGGGTCCTTTGCGGCAGTGTCCCCTGGGGTTTCGCCTGCCGTGTTTGAATGCGGTGGGTGTTACGTTGTTACGTTGCCGGGCGCGCTGCAGTTTAGCAGCTGGCGGCGAGGTTTGGCGGTTGTTCGCTGTAGATGCCAGCGGTGCGTGTGCCCGACGCGCTCAGAACGTGGTGGATTGAACGGTGAATTCGCCCCGGCTTTCTTCTATAATGGCGCGCTTTTCCGGGCACACCCCGGTCCCATCCGCCCGTGCAGGTTCTGGAGAACAGCATGTCTGAGCGCAAGGCGAGTGTAACTCGTAACACGCTGGAAACGCAGATCACCGCGACGGTGAATCTCGACGGTTCCGGCCTGGCGAAATTCGACACCGGCATACCCTTCCTCGAGCACATGCTGGACCAGATCGCACGTCACGGCCTGATCGACCTGGACATCCACGCCAAGGGTGACCTGCACATCGATGACCACCACACGGTGGAGGACATTGGTATCACGCTCGGCCAGGCGTTCACTAAAGCAGTGGGCGACAAGGAAGGCATTGTGCGCTACGGCCACAGCTACGTGCCTTTGGATGAAGCGCTGTCTCGTGTTGTGGTGGACTTCTCCGGTCGGCCCGGGCTGGTGTATCACATCCCGTTCACGCGCGCGTCCGTGGGTGGGTTCGACGTGGACCTGTTCCAGGAGTTCTTCCACGGCTTTATTAATCACGCCCAGGTGACGCTGCACATCGACAACCTGCGCGGCGACAATACTCACCACCAGATCGAAACGGTATTCAAGGCCTTTGGCCGCGCGCTGCGTATGGCGCTGTCGGCAGACCCGGGCATGGACGGCATCATGCCCTCCACCAAGGGTGTGCTGTAACACCCGTGAGCGGTTCAGTGGCAGTGATCGACTACGGCATGGGCAACCTGCATTCGGTGGCCAGTGCGCTGGCGCATGTGGGTGCCGAGCGGGTGGTGGTGACCCACGACGTGGAGCAGATTCGCGCGGCGGACCGCGTGGTGTTTCCGGGCGTCGGCGCCATTCGTGACTGCATGGCAGAGATACGTCGCCTGCGCTGTGACGAGCTGTTGCAGGTAGCGCTTACCGAGCAACACAAGCCCGTGCTGGCCATTTGCGTGGGTATGCAGGCGCTTATGAGCCACTCGGAAGAAAACGGCGGTGTGGACTGTCTGAACGTGATTCCCGGCACGGTGCGTCATTTCGGTCACCCGCTGCACGACGCCGACGGGCAGCGCCTGAAAGTGCCGCACATGGGCTGGAGTGAGGTTCGCAGGGTGAGTGAGCACCCACTCTGGAATGGCATTCCGGATGCCACCCGCTTTTATTTCGTGCACAGTTACTACGTCACCGCCGCCGACCGTTCGCTGCTTGCCGGCAGCGTCGACTACGGCGTGTGTGCCGACGCTGCACTGGCTCGCGACAACCTCTTCGCCACCCAGTTTCACCCGGAGAAGAGTCACACCGCCGGGCTGCAACTGCTGCGCAACTTCATCAACTGGACTCCCGCATGCTGATTATCCCCGCTATCGACCTCAAGGACGGCCAGTGCGTGCGCCTGCGCCAGGGCCTGATGGAGGACAGCACGGTGTTCTCCGATGACCCGGTTGCCGTTGCCCGGCGCTGGGTAGACGCCGGCTGCCGGCGCCTGCACCTGGTGGACCTGAACGGCGCCTTCGCCGGCGAGCCGGTCAATGGCGAGGTGGTGACCGCGATCGCGGCGGCCTACCCCGGCCTGCCGATCCAGATCGGCGGCGGTATTCGCAGCCTGGATACCATCGAACACTACGTGCGTGCCGGCGTGGACTACGTGATTATCGGTACCAAAGCGGTCAAGGAGCCGGCGTTTGTGGCCGAGGCCTGCCGCGCCTTTCCCGGTAAGGTGATCGTGGGCCTGGACGCGAAAGACGGCCTGGTGGCCACCGACGGCTGGGCGGAAGTGTCCACGGTGCTGGCGACAGACCTCGCCCGGCAGTTTGAAGCGGATGGTGTGTCCGCCATCGTCTACACCGATATCGCCCGCGACGGCATGATGCAGGGTGTGAACGTGGAAGCCACGCTAGGTATGGCTCGCGCGTCCAGCATCCCGGTCATCGCCTCCGGCGGCATCACCAATATGGATGACATTCGCGCCCTGCGGGCCGTGGCTCATGAAGGCATCTGCGGCGCCATTACCGGTCGCGCCATTTATGAGGGTACGCTGGACGTGGCAGAAGCCCAGCGCCTGTGTGACACGGCGGGCTGACGCGTGGGCCTGGCCAAACGCATCATCCCCTGCCTCGATGTCGACAATGGCCGCGTGGTCAAGGGTGTCAACTTTGTAGGGATCCGCGATGCGGGTGACCCGGTGGAAATCGCGCGCCGTTACAACGAGCAGGGTGCCGATGAAATCACGTTTCTCGACATCACCGCCAGTCACGAGGGCCGCGAGACTACAGTACACACGGTTGAGCAGATTGCGGAACAGGTGTTCATCCCGCTTACCGTGGGCGGCGGCATTCGCTCAGTCGATGACATCCGCACCATGCTGAATGCCGGCGCCGACAAGGTCAGCATCAACACCGCCGCTATTCACAACCCGGAGCTGGTGCGTCAGGCATCGCAGCGCTTCGGTGCCCAGTGTATTGTGGTGGCCATCGACGCCAAGCGCGTGGCAGATGTGAATGGCGAGCCGCGCTGGGAAATTTTCACCCACGGCGGGCGCAAACCCACCGGTATTGATGCGGTGGCCTGGGCGGTGAAAATGGCGGAGCTGGGGGCCGGGGAAATCCTGCTTACCAGCATGGACCGCGACGGTACCAAAAACGGCTTTGAGCTGGGTGTGACGCGGGCCATTACCGATGCCGTGGATATTCCGGTAATCGCCTCGGGTGGTGTGGGCAACCTGCAGCACCTGGTGGACGGCATTCTGCTCGGCGGCGCCGATGCGGTGCTGGCGGCGAGCATTTTCCACTTTGCGGAATACACTGTGCCCCAGGCCAAGGCCTATATGGCAGAACGGGGCATCGAAGTCCGCCGCTAGCCGTCACGTGCGTGGCTATAGCGCAAGCAGCCAGAATGCACACAGTGCACTGAGGACGGTTGCCCCGCCGTAGAAAACTCCACCCAGCAGCCAACCCGGCCCGGTGATGTGCAGGTCGTGCAGGCCGTGATACAGGCGATGTGCCGTGTGGTAGAGCGGCAGGCCAACCACAGCGAGCGCCGTGCAGGTGCCCAGTGGATGACGCAGGCCGGCGCTGAAGCTGACGTAGAGGGCCTGCGGATCCTGCGCTAGCCAGGGCAGCAACAGCGTACTGACAATTAGCCCGGGGCCAATAAGCGCGAGCAGCATGCCACCGGCGCCAAACAGTGACCAGCTGATGGGTTCGTGGGACCGGCGCATCGCTAATGCCCTCCAGCCGGCCACAGTAACCACAGCGTGGCGCCTATCAGGCCCAGGTTGCAGCCCAGCGCAGCGAGTTGATGGGCGCGCAGCACATGCTGCGGCGCAATGCGTAGGCGGTCGCTGTCAATCACCAGAATCTTCGGCACCAGCGCCACCCAGGTGACCGCGTGCAGCAGTGCCGCGGCCAGGGCTATGCCCTGCAGAACGAGCATCGCCGGTGTTTGCAGCCAGGCCAGCCAGGCGCTGAAGGCAACCGGCCCGCGCGCGAGCTGGTAGATACCAGCGAGCAACAGCAGGGTGTACAGCAGCAGCGGCAGCGCAGTGGCCTCCCGCAGCATGTAGCGACGGTAGGCCGGGTTATGCAGCCACCAGTCGCGGGGTTGCTGTGGCTGCCAGGGTTTACGCATCGCCTTTGCCTCGCACCAAGCGGATGGGTTGTAGGCCGTGGTTGCTGCCCGACGCGTGTGCAGGCTGCCGCGGTGCTGTGCTCACGCACGCTGCGGGCAATGTGGGTGCCTTCGGCGTCGACCAGTACCGGAACAGTAGCAGAGCCTGTGCTCCCCCGCATCTTCTTCACCGCGACTTTCTACGCCACGCCCCAGCGAATGCTACCGAGGGATTTACTCCTGACGCATTACTACGCGGGCTGTGCGGCGGTGCCCCGTCGTGTCCATTGCCGGCGCTTGCGGCTGTACCACATCGCCACCCCGGTCAGCGGCATGGCGACCATACACAGGCCACCCAGCGCCCAGATGATTTTCGATGGCAGGCCGGCAAAGTGGCCGAAATGCAGCTTGCGGAAACTGTCGACCGCGCGCGCGAGCAGCGGCTGCTCGCGCAGGTCGTAGGCCGCTTCGACTTCACCGCCGTGCGTATCGTAGCTCACGGCGGAGCCGTATTCGCTGGCCAGAATACTCATGCCGGGCACGGCACCGAACACGGTAAAGGTCTGACCGGGCTCGAAGGGGAACAGCAGGTAGGTGGGCTCGAAGCCGCTGATCTGCTGGCGGCTGTCTGCCAGCAGGGCGTCGAAATCCAGGCTGTCGTTGTAGAGGCGCTCTTGCATGATGTGGTGCCCGCCCTCTGTGTGCTCCTCGGCCTCCTCCAGATAGGCAACGGTATTGAAGTAGAGCCCGGTCAAGCCGACAAGCAACAGAACAGGCGAGCTCCAGATGCCAAGCAGGCGATGCAGCTGGCGCGTTACCACCATTGGCCGATGGTCCCGGCGAAAGCTGAAGAAGTGCCGCCAGAAACGCCGGTAGAGGATCAGCCCGGAAATGCCCAGGGTGCTCAGGCAAATCGCAGCGAGCAAACCCACGATCAAGCCCAGATGCGGGGCGGACTCGAAGCGCCCGTCCAGCAGCAGCGTGTAGTGCAGGTTAAGCAGCCAGTCGGTCAGGGCGTGGTGCAGCCCTGCTGGCTGGTCCAGGAGCTCCCCGCTGTAGGGGTTCAGGTGCGCCTTGAACCAGTGCTCGCTGCCGCGCCGAATCAGGTACACACGGTCGGCGGTGCGCCCATCGTCGAACAGTTCCCAGCTGCCCAGCTCATAGTCGGGCTGGGCGCGGTTGATACGCGCCATCAGCTCGTCCAGCGGCAGGCGCCGGGCACCCTCGGGAGGCTGCACCAGCACCTGGCTCGGCATGAGCAGGCTGTCGATTTCGAACTTGAATACCAGCAGGCTGCCGGTCAGTACAATCAGCAATAGCGGCAACAGCGCCAGCAGTGCCAGCGCGCTGTGCAGTTTGAACACCCAGCGACGCATGGCGTCAGAAGCGCGCGTTGAGCACCGCTTCCACGCGGCGCTCGACACCCATCCAGCAGTTGCTGGCGTCATAACAGGCGCCCACGTAGGTCTCGTCGGTGAGGTTGGTGGCGCTCAGGCCCAGCTCCCAGGTGTCGTCGATGGCCCAGGAAACCACCAGGTCGTAGAGCGTGTAGGACGGCAGGGTGTCGGTGTTGGCCGCGTCCAGCTGGCTTTCGCCCACGTAGCGAACGCCGGCGTTGAACGCCAGCGATGGCAACGGCTCCCAGCCCAGCCACAGCGCTGCTTGCTGGTCTGCGACCCACACCGGCGTGTTGCCCACCAGCGCCGGGTTCAAGGGGTTATCGGTGACTGCAACATCCAGCCAGGTGGCGGTAGCGTCCAGCGTCCACTGCTGCCCGAGTCGGGTGTTCAGGGCCAGTTCTACCCCTTCTGACTTCACTTCACCGTTCTGGGTGTACTGCATGAAGTCAGGGGTGTTCACCACCACATTCTGCTTGCGCAGGTCGAACCACGCAGCAGTCAGGGTGAGGTCGCGGTCTGTTGCCTGATACTTCACACCCGCTTCCAGCTGCTCCGCTGTGGTCGGCTCAAAGGCCTGGCCGGTGAGGGAATCCTGGCCGGAGGTGGGTTCGAAAGATTCTGAATAGTTCAGATAGGGTGCCCAGCCACCATTCAGGTGCAGCATGGCGGCAAGGCGGCCGCTGACTTCATCCTGGTCGATCTCGGTGGTGCTGCCATAGGCAGAGCCAAGATAGGTGTTCTCGGCGACATCACTACTCTCGTAGTCGTCCCAGCGCAGGCCGGCGACCAGCGTCAGCGCCTGCCAGCGAATTTCATCCTGCAGGTAGATGCCTACTTGCTCCTGTTCAATGCGGTGGCCTTCGGTATAGCTGTCCAAAGGCAGGCTCGCGGGATCGAACAGGCTGTGGTCGGGTGCCGCCAGGTCGATGGCGGGCGTAGCAAAGCCCAACGTGTCGCCATAGCGAATGTCGGAATCCAGCTCGCGGTATTCAAGGCCGAGCAGAACACGGTGGGAGGCGCCCGCAAGTTCCGTGCTCCAGGCCAGCTGGTTGTCTACTACAAAACCTTCCTGTGCTTCGTCGGTGAAGTAGGCGCTGCGGGTAAGGGTGCGGCCATCGGCTTGCAGCCCGTAGTTGTAGGTATTTTTCTGCAGGGCTTCAGCATCCGTGTAGCGGAAGTTCTGCAGGAAGGACCACTGCTCGTTGAATGCGTGGTCAAGCTTGTAACCCAGCATGGTGACTTCGCGCTCCATGCCCGACCAGGCCCGATCCCCGGCGAATGCATCGGCGCCCAAACGCCCGTAGTCGGCGCGATACAGCGTGCCGAGGGCCGGCAGTGGTGTCGAGGGCACCAGGGCCGGATCGTCCTGATAGTAGAGGTTGACGTTGAGGCGCGTGCGCGAGGAGATATCCCAGGTCAGGGAAGGCGCCAGGGTGCGGCGCTCCTCTTGCGTGGTGACCTGCTGTCCATCACTTTCCCGCCACAGGGCGATGAGGCGGTAGTTGACGCTGTCGCTGGCCGGGCCGGTAGTATCCAGGCCTATCTCGCGCAGTTCACTACTGCCGCTGCGCAGGCGCAACAGAGTTTGCTGCTCTGCCAGGGGCTGTTTGGCGGTCTGGTTGACCATGCCGCCGGGCGGTGCGGACCCGTACAGCACCGAGGTGGGGCCCTTGAGTATCTCGATTGTCTCTGTGGCGAAAGCGTCCACCTGCGGCACGAGGTTCCACAGGTTGTTGTATTGCAGCGGCAGGCCATCGTAGTAGTTGTAGTAGCTGTCAAAGCCGCGAATGGTGTACTGGTCGAAGATGGTGACCGTGCCGCGATTCTCCGGCGTCACGCCGGGCACATAGCGCAGCGCCTCGTTGACGGTGTCCACCTGCCGACGTGCAAGTAACTCGCCATCGTAGAGCTCGTAGCTCATCGGTGCATCCATGGGCAACAGGTCCGACTTGGTGCCGGTAGTGCGGTAACCTGCGCCGTAGACCACCAGCTCTTCCAGACCCGGTGTGCTTTCCTCCGCCACGACGGCAGAACCCTGCCACAAACCCAGTAGCAACGCTCCTGTCAGCCACTGCTCGCCCGATACCGCTTTCATTGAACCCCCTCATTGATGTCGACTGGTTGACGCTGCGACCACTGCCACCGCAATTTAATAAATGATATGCATTATCATTTAGATTTGCAATAGCGTTCGCGGGCCGCGCTGCATCAGCGCAAGCGTGAGGGTAAGATGTTAACGGCAGCTCAGGCGTCGCCTTTGCCTCGCAACAGGCGAAACAGGTTCACACCGTAGTTGATATCCGACGCCACCTTGCCGCGGTTGATGGCCGAGGCCGGGTCGACATCCTTGGGGCAAACTTCCGAGCAGTAGCCGACGAAGGTGCAGCTCCACACGCCTTCCGCGGCGTTCAGCCAGGGCATACGCTGTTCGTTGCCTTCATCCCGGGAGTCGAGGTTATAGCGCTGCGCCAGGGTCAGCGCCGCGGGGCCCAGAAACTCGGGGTTGCGCCCGAACTGCGGGCAAGCGGCATAGCACAGCGCGCAATTGATGCACTGGCTGAAGGCGTGGTAGCGCGCCATCTGTGCCGGAGTTTGCGTGTGCGCCTCGCTGGCGGGAGCAGGGCTGTGGCGTATCAGCCACGGCTTCACTGCCTCGATATGCTCGACCACACCGCTGATGTCCGCAATCAGGTCTCGCTCCACCGGCAGGTTGTCGAGCGCGCGCACCCTCACCACCCCCGCGTTCCGGTAGTCGCGCAGGAACGTCTTGCAGGAGAGTTTCGGCTCCCCGTTCACCATCACGCCGCAGCTGCCGCAAATCGCCATGCGGCAGGACCAGCGGTGGCTCAGGGACGGGTCGAGTTCGTCCTTGATGTAGTTGAGCGCGTCCAGCACGGACATGTCTTCCCCATAGGGCACCGTGTAGCTCTGCTCCCGGGGCTCCGTGTCCTGCTCCGGGAGGTAGCGTGTTACCAGCAGTTCGAGAGTGTCGTTCACGTGCCTGCCCCCCCGGCGACCTTGCCGCCATAGTGCCGTTCACCTGGCGCCGAGCGGGTAATGACCACGTTCTGCCAGTTGATGGCGGGTGCCCCGCCGCTCTGGTGCTGGGCCAGACTGTGGCGAAGGAAGTTCGCGTCGTCCCGCACCGGGAAATCCTCCGGACGCTGGTGGCTGCCGCGGGACTCCCGACGCGCGATCGCAGCGTGGCTCATGGCTTCCGCAACATCCAGCAGGAAGCCGAGCTCAATGGCCTGCAACCATTCCGTGTTGAAGGCGCGGCTGCGGTCACGGAGGCCAAGTTGCTGGTAGCGCGCCTTGAGTTCGGCAATTTTCCCGGCGGTGGCGGCCATCGTCGCGGGGGTACGGAATATGCCGATGCCGGCTTCCATCGCCGCAGCCATCTCGTCCCGCAGCACCGCCAGGCGCTCCGTGCCATTTGCCGTGCGCAGCGCTTCCCGTTCGGCCGCGCGCGCCTCGGCCTGCTGGCGCAGTACCTGTGGGTTCAGCACATGCCCTTGCGCCGCTCGGTCGGCCGCCTGTTCCCCGGCCAGGCGCCCGAACACGCTCAGCTCCGCCAATGAGTTGGACCCCAACCGGTTGGCGCCATGCAGGCCGATGCTGGCGCATTCCCCCACCGCATACAGCCCGGGCAGGCAGGTGGCGGTATGACGGTCAGTTTGAATGCCTCCCATGGTGTAGTGAGCCGTGGGTCGCACTGGAATCGGTTCACGCACCGCGTCCACGTTGACGTAGGTGCGCGCGAGATCGCGAATGAAGGGCAGCCGCTCCTGAATATGCTGTTCGCCAAGGTGGCGCAGGTCCAGATACACCGCGTCGCCCCGCTCCGTGCTCACGGTACGACCGGCCTGCTGTTCGTGCCAGAACGCCTGGCTCAGACGGTCGCGCGGCCCCAGCTCCATGTGCTTGTTCTGTGGGTGACCCAGTGCGGTTTCCGGGCCCAGACCATAATCCTGCAGGTAGCGGTAGCCATCGCGGTTGGTGAGTACGCCACCCTCGCCGCGTGCCGCCTCGGTTATCAGAATGCCTGAGCCTGGGAGGCCGGTGGGGTGATATTGCACGAACTCCATGTCGCGCAGGGGCACGCCCTGGCGGTAGGCCAGCGCCATGCCATCGCCAGTCACAATGCCGCCATTGGTGTTATAGCGGTAGACCCGAGCTGCGCCGCCGGTGGCGAGAATGACGGCTGAGGCGGCAATCAATGTCTGCTCGCCGCTGCGCATGTCGATAGCCAGCAGGCCGCCGCAGTGGCCGTCTTCTACCAGCAGGTCGGTGCAGAAATACTCGTCGCAGCGACGAATGGACGGGTACTGGAGCGAGGTCTGGAACAGGGTGTGCAGAATATGGAAGCCGGTCTTGTCGGCGGCAAACCAGGTGCGCTCTATCTGCATGCCGCCGAAGGCGCGTACGTTGATGCTGCCGTCCGGTTTGCGGCTCCAGGGGCAGCCCCAGTGCTCCAGGCGCAGGTTTTCTTCGGTGGCGTGGCGCACAAAATAATCCACCACGTCCTGGTCGCAGAGCCAGTCACCCCCCACTACGGTGTCGTCAAAGTGCGCCTCCACGCTGTCGTGTGGCTGAATGACGCCAGCGCAGCCGCCCTCCGCCGCGACGGTGTGGCTGCGCATGGGATACACCTTTGAAAGCAGCAGAATGTCCAGGCCGGGGTTGGCTTCCGCTGCGGCAATCGCCGCGCGCAGGCCCGCACCCCCGCCACCCACGATCACGATGTCTGCTTTCTGCTGGTTCATGGCACTGGCCCTCTTGCAGGCGTCAGGCGTAGTGAAGGGCACGCTTGCATTCTCACCGCTCATCTGGCGCGACGCAACGAACCAACAGCCGGCGGGTTCGCGGGCGGGGCGTGTGTCGGGTTCGCCAGCCTTAACGGTAGCGTCTACAATAGGGGCAAAATCAGGGCGTGAAAAGGCGTTGCTGTGGGCTCGCGCCTCAGCATCTGGCTCCTTCTCGGCCACCAATTCCGAGAGCATCCAGCGAGGAGGTAAGTGTGGATGATAGTCCTGACGTTGCGGATCGGCTTGCATGCGGCCTGTGCGCGGGGGATGACGACCTCGGCTTCGACTTCACCATGGCCTTCCAGCCTATCGTCGACCTGCAGAAAAATACTATCTACGGTTACGAGGCGCTGGTTCGTGGTTTGAATGAAGAGTCGGCCTACTCGGTTATCGAAAAAGTCACCGAGGAGAAGCGCTACCTGTTCGACCAGCTTTGCCGCATCAAGGCGATTTCCCTGGCCGCAGAACTGAAGGTCGAGGCCAAGCTCAGCATCAACTTTCTTCCCAACGCCGTCTACAATCCAGAGCGTTGCATTCGCACCACTCTGGAGGCTGCACGCAAGTACGAGTTTCCCACTAGCCAGATCATGTTCGAATTCACGGAAGTGGAACGTATTGAAGATGGCGACCTGATCAAACGTATCGTCGACTACTACCAGAAGCTCGGTTTTATTACCGCTATTGACGATTTCGGCGCCGGCTACGCGGGCCTGGGGTTGCTGGCAGATTTCCAGACCGATCTGGTGAAGTTCGATATGGGGCTGATCCGCAACATCAGCCATGACCACGCGCGGCAGTGCATTGTCAGAAACTGTATCAACCTGTGTCGCGACCTGAATATAACGCCGCTCGCCGAGGGCGTGGAGTCGCGCGAGGAAATGCTGTGGTTGCGCGATGCGGGGGTGGAACTGATGCAGGGCTACTTCTTCGCCCGCCCCGGCTTTGAGCGTTTGCCTGAGGTGGATTTCAGCGACCTTTAAATGCTACAGCTGGGGGCTCCCTAGTCGGCCCCCGCCTGCAGCGGCCAGCCGAGTAACAGTATGCCCAGGGTGACGGCGCCAATAAACAGGTTCATGGGCACACCCACGCGCAGGAAGTCGGTGAAGCGGTAACCGCCCGGGCCATACACCATAAGGTTGGTCTGGTAGCCCAGCGGCGTGGCGAAACTGGCCGAGGCCGCCATCATGATCGCCAGCACGAACGGCGTTGGGTCAAGCCCTGCGCTCGCGGTGATACTGAGAGCAATAGGCAGCATGAGAATAGCGGCGGCGTTGTTGGTGATGACTTCGGTGAGCAGTGACACGGTGAAGTAGGTAAGCATCAGCAGCAGCCATGGCCTGTGGCCCCCCAGAGCGATCAACCCCTGCGCCAGCACCAGCGCCGCGCCAGATTGCTCCAGTGCGGCCCCCAGCGCAAAGGATGCGCCAATGGTGAGCAACACTCCCATGTCCAGGCTGCGCTCTGCCTGCTCCAGTGAGCAGCACCCGGTGAAGAGCATGAGTAGCGCGCCGATCAATGCCGCATTGAGCATGCTGGTTAAACCGGTGCCGGCAGCCACCACCACAGCCAACAGGATAAACCAGGCGAGATAGAGGCGGTGGTGACGCGGTGGTTCGGTGGCGAGGTCGCTCACCAGGAGGAAATCGCGGCTGTGGCGCTGTCGGGTAACGAAGTCCGGGCCCGCCTCCAGCAGCAGTGTGTCGCCCTCAGCCAATTCCGTGCTGCCGAGGTTACCGCGCACGCGTTCGCCATTGCGCGCCACCGCCAACACGGCAGCACCGTAGCGATCGCGAAACTGCGCATCGCGAATGGCCTGGCCCACAGCCGCGCAGTGCGGCGATACCACCACTTCCACCAGGCGCCTCTCAGTGCGGTTCTGCAATGGCTGTTGCCCGGCGGCCTGAGTGGAAGGCTCAATGCCGTTGATGCGCAGCAAATCCGCAATGGCCTCTGTGTCGCCAGCGAAGACCAGCCGGTCGCCGCCGTAGAGCATCTCTTCCGGGCCCACGGGTGAAATAATCTGCCCTTCACGCTCCACCTCAACCAGATAGACGCGCACCAGATGTCGCAACCGCGCCTGTTCAACGGTTTTGCCCGCCAGCGGCCCGCCCACGGCGATGGCCACCTCCAGCGTGAACTCGCGCAGGTTGGCAAAGGGCGCATCGTCCCGCTGCTCTGGCAGCCAACGGGCAAAGAACAGCCACATGAATGCCGCACCCGCCAGGGCGACGGGCAGTCCGACTGCCGTGATCGCAAACAGGGAGAAACCTTCGCTACCCGTCAGGCTGCGGTACTGCCCGTTCACAACCAGATTGGTGCTGGTGCCCACCAATGTGAGAGTGCCGCCAAGGATGGCCGCGTAGCTCAGGGGAATCATCAGTTTGGACGGCGTCACACCGATACGCCGCGACCAGCTGTTCACGGCGGGGATCATGGTGGCGACAATGGGCGTGTTGTTGAGAAAGGCACTGAGCAGGGCGACGGGTGCAAACAGCCGTAGCATGGCGCCGCGGGTGCTGGCGGGCCGGCCCAGTAGCCGCTGCACAATCAGCTCCGCTCCACCGGATGCCTGAATGCCGCTGGCCACCACGAACATGGCCGCGACTGTGGCAAGCCCCTCATTGGCGAACCCCGCCAATGCCTGGCCGGCGCTCAGCACGCCGGTCGTAACCAATAAGGTCAGTGCGGCCAACATGACCACGTGGGGGCGCAGCCGGGTGGCAATGAGCAGGGCGAGCACCGCCCCCACCAAACCCAGTGAAAGCCAGCCGTGCCACATCATGATGTTGTCTCCGCGAAAGTTGGCAGATAGTAGTCGGGAAACCCGTGGCCGACAAAGGAATGGTTCGCGCTTGTTCTAGCTGTTTTTGTTATAAAGGGGCGCTGGGCAGGTCTGGTGAATGCCATTGGCTTGTTAGGCTTCCAGCACCAATCCATTTCCCACTTGTCGGGCGCAGCGACGCTTCCAGGCACTGGGTTGGTGAACACCGGATTTTTCGCCACGGTGCACTTGCTGATGATTCTGGTGAGCTTTCTTGCGGATGCGGTGATATCAGGCTATCTCCTGCGCAATGGCGCCCTGAATTTGGGGCATAACTACAGCGGTCTGCTATACCTGCAAGCGGCCTCGGATTTTAACGCATCCGCCGTTCCGGCCAGCATCTGCTTGTTGCTCGCCCTGTCGTACTCCACCTATAGAGCAAGAGTGAGCCGTTAGAGCACGAATGTAGCCCGTAGCTCCAGGTGGCCCAGTTGCCGCAGGGCGTGTTGTGGCTGGCCCGCAGGCGTGTGGTATAACCCGTGAGATAGAAACTGGCCGCTTATCTACGAGGGGGCTGTAGGGGGGCTGTGTAAGTGATTGGTTTGTATCCGTGTATCCGGAGGCTTTGGAATGCGGTGATGGAGTTAACCGGAAGAGCGTTATACGGCATGGTTCGTATAACACGCTGTTATGCTCAATTGAGTTCTATCCCGCAGGGACAAACGTATAAGGAAATACTTATGATGAAAGTAAGTTTTTTTGTTGCAATGATGTCTATTACTTGCCTATCGGCATGTTCAGAAAGTGACAATATATACGGTAGTTGGAGTGGAAAATCGGAAGGTAAAAACAGCTATTCTATTATCGGTGATGAACCTCCAGAGAAAGTAAAACGACGTAGAAACCTATCTCCGGAGTATAGTAGAGACGTCGATTTAAGCCTATCCAAAGAGGGCTGTAAAATAGCTTTCAATTCCGATGAGCCAGTTGATTGTATATACAACCCAAAGGAAAAGGTAATTGTTATTCCTTTATGGAGAGACAAAGATTCCATCTCCGATTCGGGCTTGGTGATAACTAAGTTGGATGAGACAACATTGGAGTTATATAATGAATTTACGCGAAAATACACAGACAACTTTGAATATAACTATGAAATGAAAGGCACAGAAGTCTACATCCTCAACAAGAATGACTAAAAAGCATAACAAGCCGCTCAAATTCGTTCCGGCCACAAAAAGCGTGGCCTCCACCGGACTCGCTGACGCTCGCCGTTTAGCGGGGCGTTACAGCTCTTGAGATGCGTCAATTTAGGCCCCTAATTGTAATTCTATTCTTGGTTGGTTCAGTGCTGGCCCAATTGCTTGGAGGATTAATCAACAATGACAATTGAGAAAACAACCTATCGAAATGGTCCGTTCAAAGATTTTATTGCACAAGGCACTCAAGTTGGAAACGTGCTTTACATGGCGGGACAGGTGGGGATGAGCGAGAGCGGAGTCGTGCCAGCTAGTATTGCTGAACAAACCGCTATTGCCTACTCAAATATGAAACATGTTTTGTCCCAGTTTGGGGCAGATATGGGAAATATTGTCGATGAAACGTTTTTCGTTACAGACATGAGTGAGTTGATGGAGAACGTAGACGCAGTATATGGCGAAAGAGAATCTGCATATGGAAGCATGCCCGAAGTTAGCCAAACAGTCGTTCAGGTAGTCGCACTTGTTCAACCGGAACTGAAAATTGAAATTAAGTGCATCGCCCATCTGTAAAGGGCAGCTAACAAGGCGCTTCAGACGTTCCCTTCGGCCACTGGGCCAGTAGCGCGGCTGCGCTCCGCGATTATACCGCTGCGTCCGCTGTTGGCGGCGTTGTGGGTTTTAAATATAAGGCAGAGTAGGCTGGCGCGATAATGCCTCGCGACTGTTTGCGGCGTGCTATCGTTGTGCGCGCAGCCGCCTTGGAAACGTATAGAGAAAATCGTATGACAGTTGAAAGCCAGCAGGATGTGGACGGCATACTTGAAACCGGTCGCATCGTTGCGCGATTTCGAGATCTGATGCTGCAGGCCATCGAGCCGGGAATGACGACTGCCGAGTTAGATGAACTGGGCGGTGCATTGCTGGACAAGTACGAGGCTCGTTCGGCCCCCCGGGTAACCTACGGGTTCCCGGGCGCAACTTGCATCAGCGTGAATGAGGAGGCTGCTCATGGTATTCCGGGCGCTCGAACACGCCATGGGCGCAGCCACCGCTGGCGCCCCGATCAATAGAATTGGCAAGGCTATTCAACGAACCGCCAAAGCCCATGGTTTCAAGGTGATCAGAAACCTGGTTGGCCACGGTGTTGGCAGGAGTCTTCACGAGGAGCCCGAAGACATAGTGGGCTTCTTTGATCGCCACGACTGCCGCCGGCTCGGGCTGGGTCAGGTGATTGCGATAGAGCCATTTCTATCGACCAGGAGCACTTTCGTTACCGAAGGTGAGGATGGCTGGACACTGATCGGGCACCCCCTCAATCGTTCCGCCCAGTACGAGCACACTATCATCGTCACAAGGGGAGCACCGATTGTTGCCACTCGCTCAGAAGCGCGCGCCTGAGCTCACCGTCATTCAGTCCGCCAACTGGCGGCGCATCAACGGACTGGCCAGTAGGTCCCACCGCAGGCGCAGGTTCGCTCTTGGGCTGACCGCCTGATCCCCAGCGAAATCATGCAGCGCTCGCAAAGCCCTGTCATCGTAATGATGCCCGGCGAAAAATATCCCGGCGATGCGTCGTGTATGAGCGATGTCCGTGAGCGGGTTGGCCTCCAATAGCACCAGATCAGCTACCTGCCCCGGCGCAATGCTACCGTGAACCTCACGGACACCCGCAAACTCTGCCGCGTGGAGCGTAGCACTGCGCAACGCCTCAAGCGGGCTCAGTCCCGCCTCCACCATCATTTGCAGTTCTTCGTGCAGACTGGACCCCGGAAAAACCAGCGTGTCGGTGGTATCGGTGCCCGCCAGTAGGCGAACTCCCGCCGCGTGGGCCAGAGCAACATCCTGCGAGGCACGATCAAACAAGTCTGCATGGACATTGCGCCCGTCGCTCCGCAAAGGTTCCCGCGCAGCGCGGCGGGCATCCGGCTCCCACATTAGCTTACGGCGTAACCACGGCACTGTCGTCAGTCGCGGATCGCTCGTCGTGACGGCTGTGCTGGCGTTTACGGTCATCCTCAAGGTGGTCAGCGTAGGAACCCACCAGGCCCCCGCATCGGCCATGGATTGCATCTGCGATGCACAGGTTTCGCTGTTGCGTTCATCCACGAGACGCTGCCGCAATGTTGCGTCGTAGATCGCAAGGGGGTCCGGGGCGGTGCGAAACTCCTTCGCGCCGTCAAAGCACTCCAAAAGAAACAAACGGCCATGTTCGAAGGAACGCTGACCTGCTGCGAGTGCATCTGCCAACGACACGCGCAAAGGGCGATCCCCGGCAATAGCAAGACCATGATTGCTGGCACTTTGTGCAATCCACGAGAACTGTGCCGGTGTCAGCTCGGAGTAGGTTTTTATGAAATCCACACCCTGATCGCGATAGAAGCCGGCCAGCTCGTCGGCAGCAGCGGGCCCCTGCAGTCGAAAGAAAGCGGGAAAGCCATGGGGCACTTCGTTGCCGCCGTTCGTCTGGTAGCTGCTCTGCAGTACATATCGAGGCGCCACCCGCTCGCCGTGCACTGCCGCCCTCGTCCAGCGTCGACGATCCTCGGGGCACGCCCAATAGGTGTCGTCGTCGGCGAGGCAACCCGACATATCACGCACGCCTGTGACGCCCTGGGCAATGTACAGCGCATGGTGAAATTGCGGAGAACGTTTGGTGGAATGCGTATGCATATCCCACAGCCCGGGAATCAAGTATTGCCCCTGCGCATCCACACGACGAACGTCGGCAGGTACCTGTACCCGGGAGCCAGGCGCGACATGCTCGATAACCCCGTCGCGGATACCACGGTTTGATCCGCTACCGCCTCGCCCTGTTCCACATCAATGATGGTCACCCCGGTAAGAGCGACCGGGCCGGAGAGGGTGGCCGTAGGTGGTTCAGCCAAAGGCAGGGTCAATGCCAGGATCAACACCGCGACGGTAGACAGCAGCCCGAGGACGAGCATTTTCAGTGGTTTCTTCAAGTTCCTAACTCCAAGAACCGACAGGGTAGTTTGACGTATTCAGCGCCTGAAACAGAAAGTACGCAGTACGATAGAGATAAGCCACCTTTGAGCCTGATCGTGGGGCTCGCTCTGAGCCGCAGTCCCTGGTGTGATCTTCGTCTCTAATGCGGTTATTGAAACAATCATTGCTTCACATACCCGTTGACATGCAGGATTCTTCGCATATACTTGTACACTCAAGTATATAAGCGGTACATGACAATGAAAGCAGAGTCAGAATATGGGGCGATTTCAATTGCCCTGTGGGCTAAAACGGCCTTTATCTCCAAGCATTTGGACAATAGCCTAGGTGCGATTCATGGCATAGGCTTAACTGAGTACATGGTATTGCGGAGCCTGATGAGGGCTCCCGATCATGTTCTGCGGCGCATCGATATTGCTGACGCACTGGAGCGAACAGCCTCCGGTATCACCAGAATGCTGATGCCGATGGAGAAAATAGGTCTTGTGCAAAAGGAGCTGAACGAGCGGGATGCGCGAGTAAGCCTGGTGCGGATAACGCCCGCGGGAGAGGAGCTGTTCCAGAATGCCTCTGCTACCCTGAACGCGAAGTCGCAAACGCTACTCAAGAACGTTGATGGCAAAAAACTGGACGTTTTTCGGGATTTGCTGGGCGCAATTTGAGGGTTTGAGCCTTGATAAGGCGCCTGCTCACTCACTCAGGAGATTTTCTTGAGTGGAGGCGCTCGGCGAGTCGTCGTGGTGGCCGTCAGGCGGTAGTGGCCGGAAGCAAAAGGATGCAAATAATGAAAATATCGCCAATACAGCGCTTCATCCGGTGGTTCGGTGGCTCTGAGTCCGGCCGCCTATTCGACGTGTTCTGCGTCCGCTGGTTTTCGTTCTCGCCGATCATCTGGGTCTTCACCAAAGATGATAAGTCGGGCTACAACAACCCCTGCATTCTCACCACGGTTGGCCGCAAGTCCGGCCTGGCGCGCTCCACGGTGCTGCCGGTATTCCCCACAGGCGATGGTAAGCTGCTGGTTGTCGGTTCGCGAGGTGGCACCAGCAGGGACCCGCATTGGGCCCACAACCTTCGCGCCACGCCCGAGGCGGGGATACGCTACAAACGTAAGAACTACGACGTTAAAACACGGCTGCTCGAAGGCCCGGACCGCGATGAAAAATTCGCCTTGTGCTGCCAGTATGCACCTGTCTACACACAGTATCAGCAGTGGGCCAACCAGTATCCGCGAATTCTGCCGGTGTTCGAGATTGAGGATGTGGCGGGTAGCAAATTTTGAATACAGCCAGCAGAGCGTAGCGCATGCACCACACACCCGAAGAACATCTCGAGGCACTGAAGCAGCGGCACGCGCTATAACGGCGGGTGCATGAAATCCTCCACTACCCGGCTCGATCGTTTCATCAGCAAGCACAGCGCTTTCTCGATGGCCGACGTGCGACTGTTGATTGCCCAGGGGCGTATTCTTCTGGACAACGTAACGGCTCGCTCCATCCATGAGCCGGTGACGAAGTTCACCCGGGTGGATCTGGACGGTGTTTGTCTGAGCAATGCCCGGTCGGTGTATCTCGCTCTGCATAAACCGGCGGGAGTGGTCAGTGCGACGAAGGACAGCAAGCACCCTACAGTGCTGGATCTTCTGCAACATCCGCAGAAGGAGGAGCTGCATATTGCGGGTCGGCTCGACTTCAATACCACCGGTTTGGTGCTGTTGACCAACGACGGCAAATGGTCGCGCAGATTAAGCTCGCCGGAGAGTCGCGTTGCCAAGGTCTATGAGGTGTGTGTCGCCAAACCGTTGACGGAACAATACATCACGGTGTTTAGCGCCGGCATATACTTCGCGCATGAGAATATCACCACGCTGCCCGCCCAGCTGGAAATACTCTCCGAGTACCGGTGCAGGCTGTCGCTGGTTGAAGGCAAGTACCACCAGGTGAAGCGGATGTTCGGCTATTTTGACAACAAGGTGCTGTCGTTGCATCGGGTATCAGTAGGGCCTGTTTCTCTGGGTAAACTGCAGCCGGGAGCCTCAAGGCACCTCACTGCGCTTGAGCTTGCGCAGACAGGATAGAAGTGATTTCCCATAAAAATTGGGTGCTGCAATATGCAAGAGCATGACATGACGACGGAAAGTAAGGCGGCGGGCAGTGGCAATGAAATGCTATGTCCGCTTTGCGGTGAATCAAATGCCTGCGGAGTCCGTAGCGCCCAGTCTTGCTGGTGTGCGAGCGCGACCATTCCGGCAGACTTGATTGCCCTGGTGCCGGATGCGGCAAAGCAAAAGGCCTGCATTTGCCAGGCGTGCGTGCGTCTTTACAGCCAGAACCCTGCAGCATTCAAGGTTCGCTGCAGGCAGTAGGGATATGCACTCGCTGCGGTTGCGAGCGTGCGCCAGACTCGCGCATCCCAGTTGCTGAACTCACCGAAAAACTCTGTGATGACACCGCTGAGATTGCGAATGTAGCTCTTTTTTTCCTGGCCACACCGATGGCAGAAGTCGCCATGAAGGGAGGTCTGGCAGTTGTCGCAATAGCGCGGTTATGGAATCGTCATATGCATAGCCTAGTGCATGGCAAGCGCCAATACCTCTGACACTGTCGCCAAGTGTATGCCCTGCTCCTCCAGCCCGGGCAGCACCGTTTGCAAGAAGGCGATGGTCTCCGGGTAGGGGTGCCCAATCGCCACTGCAATGCCATGCCGTCGGGCCTGCTCTACTGCATCTAGGAAGCGCTCGGCGATGGCCGCGGGCTGGGCCACGTTGTCGAGAAACACCTGCCGTGAAAGGTGCGGCACGCCGGCTTCGGCTGCCGCGGCGGCGGCCACGGTGGCGCTGTGGGTACGCGAATCCACGAAATAGAGCTGGCGCTCGGTGAGTGCTGTCATCAACCAGCGCATGGGTTCCGCCTGTTGGGTCAGCCCGCTGCCCATGTGGTTGTTCACCCCCTGCACATGGGGCACGCTCGCCAGCGCCGCGCCCAGCGTGTTGCGGAACTCCAATTCAGACAAATCCGCTGTGAGGGCACCCGGGCCCAGCGGGCGCTGATCCAGTGTACTCATGGGTGCGTGCAGCATGACGTCTTTACCCGCGCGGTAGGCTTCCTCTGCCAGTCGTGCCCCGTGGGGCGTGTGCGGCAGCACGGCTACGCTGATGCGCCCGGGCAGGGCTACAGTCTGGCGCCCTTCCTTGAGGCGATTGCCCAGGTCGTCGATGATGATAACCAGTGTGGCCGGGTTGCCTGCCGGTAACACAAAGGCAGGTGTTGGCCCGGCAAGTGGGGCGGTGTAGGGCGCGCCCACGAGGCCGCTGGTTTCGGGTACGGCCTGCGGCGTTTCCAGCGGGCGCATACCCCAGGCTGCAAGGGGCAACAGCAGCGCCAGCAGCAGGCCCTGCCGCATGCTTCAGCCGTCGCCGGCGGCGCTCGCGGGCGCGCTACGCAGGCCGAGGATGTTGACACCCTTGAGCAATGTGAGAGCTTCATAAAGCTGGTTGTCGGTACCCAGCAAGCCTTCCGACTGGCGCTGGCTACGGCGCGTTTCACCGTTGACGTTATCCAGCCGTCGTGTGAGGTCGGCCTCGGTGATCTGGTTGGAGGTGTCGTAGGCGGTGACCTGCGCGCGCTCCACAATAATGTCCGGCTCGATGCCTGCCGCCTGGATGGAGCGCCCGTTGGGCGTAAAGTAGAGCGCGGTGGTCAGCTTGACGGCGCGCGACTCCGAGATGGGCATCACGGTTTGCACGGAGCCCTTGCCGAAGCTGTCGGTGCCCATGATCACGGCGCGTTTCTGGTCCTGCAGCGCGCCGGCGACAATCTCGGATGCGCTCGCCGAGCCACCGTTGATTAGCACCACCAGTGGCGCGCCATTACTGGCGTCACCGGCATCGGCGGAGTAACGCATTTCGGAGTTCGCCAGTCGGCCTTCGGTGTAGACCACCAGCCCGCCATCCATAAACAACCCGGCCACATCCACGCTCGCACCCAGTACGCCACCGGGGTTGTTGCGCAGGTCCAGCACCAGGCCCTTGAGCGACGACTTGGCCATGAGCCGCTCCAGCGCAGCGCTAACGTCGTCGCCGGTGCCGGTCTGGAACTGGGCCACGCGAATGTAGCCGTAGCCGGGCTCCAGGAAACGCTCGCGCACGCTTGCGACCTTGATGGTGTCGCGCTGCAGGGTGATGTCGAAGGGCTGGCTGGCGCCGGGGCGTCCAATCTGCAGCTCGATGGGGCTGCCTTTGGGGCCACGCATCAGCTCGATGGCTTCATTCAGGGAAAGCCCTTTCACCTGTTTGCCATCCAGTTTGAGAATCAGGTCGCCGCTCATCAGCCCGGCTTCGGCGGCGGGGGAGCCGTCGATGGGCGCGACGATTTTCACGTAGCCATCTTCCATGCCCACTTCAATGCCCAACCCGCTGAACTCGCCACTGGTGTTGCTTTGCAGGTCTTCAAACGCCTCTTCGGTCAGGTACGCGGAGTGCGGGTCCAGGTTCATCAGCATGCCCTGGATGGCGTATTCCAGCAGCGTGCTGTCGTCGATTTCCTCCACGTAGCCAATGCGGATCTGGTTGAACACGTCGGCGAAGGTGCGCAGTTCGTCCAAGGGCAGTTCGGCATTCTGCTGTGTGTGCTGTGCCAGCGCTGCGGGCGCTCCCAGAAAGCAGGCCAGAAGCGCGTTGCGCAGCGCTGCCAGGGGAGAAAACTGTGAGTGCATGGGTTACCGCCGTCGGCGTTGCGCCGTTGCCAGGTGAAAGTGTGCAGTGTAACCGATTCCGGCTGAAACCGCGCAAGCGCGGGGCTCTAGCGGCACCAGGCAACCGGATCGAGGGGCTTGCCATCCTTGCGGATTTCGAAATACAGGGCCGCCCGCTCAAGGCCGCCGCTGCTGCCCACCGTGCTCACCGGTGTGCCCGGTGCCACCCACTCCCCCACCTCTTTCAGCAGGCTCTGGTTGTGGGCGTAGAGGCTCATGTAGCCATCGCCGTGGTCGACGATCAGCAGCAGCCCGGAGCCGCGCAACCAGTCGGCGAACACGACGCGGCCATGGTGAATGGCACGCACCGTGCTGCCTTCGTCAGCCGTGAGGTTGATACCCTGCCAGCGCATGCCGCCCAGGCCCCGGCTGGCGCCAAAACTGTTGTTGCGCCGCGCATCCACGGGCCAGGTCATGCTGCCCTTGCGGCTGGCGAAGGGCTTGTAGTCCGCCGGCAGCTCGATTTCCACGATGGCCTGCTTGATGGATTCCAGCAGCTGCTCCAGCTCCTCGCGGTCGCGCTCCAGTTGCTGTAGCTCATCGTCCTTGTTGCGGATATTGGTGGCGATTGCGGCGATGGCCTGTTCGCGCTCAGCGCGTGAAGCCAACAGCGCTTCCCGCTGGCTTTGCAGCTCTGCCTGTTGCTCGCCCAGTTGCCGGGCCGCCGCTTCGCTGCGTGCCGCCACGGCAGCCAGTTCGGCAAGCGTGGCTCGGTAAGTGACGACGAGTTCGTTGCGCGCCTGGAAAAAGTAGCGATAGTAGGCCATGGCGCGTGCCACGGTATGCGGGCTTTCCTGGTTCAGCAGCACTTTCACCGTGCCCTGCTGGCCCATTTGCCAGGCGGCACGCAGTTCCGTGCCAATGCGCACCTGCTGGCTGTCGCGAGCCGCTTCCAGCTCGGCGCTGCGGCTGGCGAGCGAGGCCAGTTCGGCTTCGGTGTTGCGGATGGCCTCGCGGTTGTTGCCGATGGCCTGCTGTAACTCGCCCAGGCGCCGTTCCGCTTCACGCAGTTGTTTCTGTTCGGTGCTGAGCTGGTTGCGGGCGCGGTCCAACTGGTTGGTGACTGACTTTATCTGGGCCTGCAGCTCGGCGAGGCTGGCGCGCGCGGCATCCTCTTCGCCTTCCGCCCAAACGGGAGTCCCCAGTGGCGGGCTGAGCAGGCCCGCGGCCAGTATCAGGCCTGCACAATGCCGGCGCAGGCGCAGCATGGCCCTACGCCTTGCAGTCGGCCAGGCTGTGCCCGGTCATTTCTGCCGGTTGCGCAAGGTCCATGAGGCACAGCAGTGTGGGAGCAATGTCAGCCAGGATACCGCCGGCCGCGTCCAGTTCACAAGGCCGCTGGCCGATGTACACCAGGGGCACATGCTCGGTGGTGTGCTGCGTATGCAACTGGCCGGACTCGTAGTCGAGCATCTGCTCGCAGTTGCCGTGATCAGCAGTCACCAGGGCCTGCCCGCCCGCCTCCAGCAGGGCGGCCTCCACCCGTCCCAGGCAGGTGTCCAGAGCTTCCACGGCCTTGACCGCCGCGGCAAAGATGCCGGTGTGGCCCACCATGTCACCGTTGGCGTAGTTGCAGACGATGAAGTCGTAGCTCCCGCTGTGGATAGCCTCCACCAGCTTGTCGGTCACTTCGGGCGCACTCATCTCGGGTTTGAGGTCATAGGTGGCAACGTCTGGCGACGGAATCATGATGCGATCTTCGCCCGGAAAGGTGTCTTCCCGTCCACCGCTGAAAAAGAAGGTGACGTGGGCGTATTTTTCGGTCTCGGCTATGCGCAGCTGGGTTTTGCCCTGCTCGGCCAGGTAGGCACCGAGCACGTTGTCGAGGTGCTCGGGCGGAAACGCGCAGGGTGCGTTGATATCCGCGGCGTACTCGGTGGTAGTGACGAAGCCGGCGAGCTGCGGCACGTGGCCCCGCTCGAAACCGTCAAAGGCGGGGTCGGTGAAAGCGCGGGTGAGCTGGCGCGCACGGTCGGAGCGGAAGTTCATGAACAGGACGCAGTCGCCATCGCGAATCGCGGCACTGTCGTCGCCGTCTGTTCCCACGGCGGTGGGCAACACGAATTCGTCATTCTCGTCCCGGTCGTAGGCCGCGGCCAGGCCAGCCTGCGCGTTGGGCGCGCGGTGTGCGGCACTACCAGTGGTGAGGAGTTGCCACGCCTGCTCAATGCGCTCCCAGCGGTTGTCGCGATCCATTGCATAGTAGCGCCCGACGATACTCGCCACGCGGCCACAGCTCAGCTCGTTAAACAGCGCCTCGGCCCGAACCAACGACGCCTCGGCGCTGCGCGGGGGGGTATCCCGCCCGTCGAGGAACGCGTGCAGGTAAACCCGGCTGGCGCCTCGGGCCGCGGCCAGGCGTACAGCGGCGAGAATCTGGTCTTCGTGGCTGTGCACACCGCCGGGCGAAAGCAGCCCCAGTACATGCACCGCGCCGCCACCGGTAACCGCGGCGTCGATGGCATCGGTGTAGGCCGGGTTGCGGTCGAAACTGCCGTCGGCAATAGCCTGGTCGATGCGGGTAATGTTCTGGTAGATCACCCGGCCTGAGCCCAGGCTCATGTGGCCCACCTCGGAATTGCCCATCTGGCCCGCCGGCAGACCTACGTCCAGCCCCGAACCCGAGACCAGCGTGTGCGGAGCATCGCGCCAGAGCCGGTCCCACACCGGTGTGTTGGCCTGCGCGATGGCGTTGTCACGGGCCTCATCGCGGTGGCCCCAGCCGTCGAGAATGATCAGTACGGTGGGTGTTTTGCGGGCGTTGCTCATGCTCAATCCGTGCTCCGGTGGTCGCGTGTGGCCGGGGCTGGCCATTCTACCCTGTCGACGGGGGAATCGCATCGCCCCCCGGCGGCTCGACCTGCGCCAGGGGGCTGTCAGGGGTGGCTGGTTGCCGCCGGGCATAGCCTGTATACTTGCGGCCTTTTCTGCCGCCCGCCCGCTGATGCTTGGTGTAACTCGCGCACGGGCCGGCGTTCGAACGTAATCTCACAGGTGAGCACGCGACACGGTTATGGCCCTGTTTATTGAATTCTTTATGCAGCAGTGGGTGCTTTTTGCCGCACTGCTGGCGGTTGTCGTCATGCTGGTGATGCACGAGGCGCGCAAGTCCGGCCCCGCACTCACCCCGCAGCAGGCCATTACGCTGGTGAACGCGGAAGAGGGCATCTTTGTCGACCTGCGCGATGCCGCGGACTTCAAGAGCGGGCACATTGTCGATGCGCTGAACATACCGGCAGCAAAGCTGCCCGCGCGCATGGACGAGCTGGGCAAGTACCGGCAGCGGCCTGTGATCCTGGTATGCAAGATGGGCCAGACCGCGGCCTCCGCGGGCAAGCAGCTCAAGGCCGCCGGGTATGAGAAGGTCTACAAGATGGGCGGCGGCATGCTGGAGTGGAGCAACCTGCAGCTGCCCACGGTCAAATAGGCGCCCGCCATGACTGCGCCGGTGACGCTTTACACGACTCGCTTCTGCCCCTACTGCGTGCGGGCGCGCAGCCTGCTGGCGGGCAAGGGCGTGGAATTTCTCGACATCCCGGTGGACGGCGACCGCGCCAAGCGCGCCGAGATGGAGCGCCTGAGCGGGCGCCACACGGTACCGCAAATTTGGGTCGGCGACGTACACGTCGGCGGCTGCGACGAGCTGGTGGCGCTGGAGCGCCAGGGCCGTCTCGATTTCCTATTGGCCCAGGCGCAACCCGCTCCCGGCCGTTAACACAACCCGATGGAGGACGGCTCAATGGCCGATGAACAAGCACCCGCAGCAGGCGCCGCAGATGAAGCGGTACAACAGCAGTTTGTATTGCAGCGTATTTACAACAAGGATCTGTCTTTTGAGTCACCGGCCAGCCCCGGCGTGTTTCGCAAGCAGTGGCAGCCGAAGGTCAATGTCGACCTCAACACCAAGAGCGATGTCATCGACGAAAACGGCAACTATGAAGTGGTGTTGACGATTACGGTCACGGCCAAAATAGAAGAGGAAACTGCGTTTCTGGTGGAAATCCAGCAGGCGGGTATTTTCCTGATCAAGGGTTTTGACGGCGAGAACCTGCGCCGGGTGTTGGCGACCGCTGCGCCGAATATCCTTTTCCCTTACGCCCGCGAAAACATCGATTCACTGTGTGTGAAGGGCGGCTTTCCCCCGGTCATGCTCGCTCCGGTGAACTTCGACGGCCTGTACATGCAGGCGCTGGCGCGCTCACAGGAGCAGGGTGAGGCACCGGCTGCAGGTACCGCGAGCGCCACGGAACACTAAGCAGTACCCCCGGCCACGCCCTGGCGGGTGTGGCCGACTATCCCCCTCGCACTGCCTATGCCAGCCCGGGAAACCCCAGCTGGCGCAAGCCCTCGTAGCACAGAATGGCCGCCGCATTGCTCAGGTTGAGGCTGCGGCTGTCTGCGCGCATGGGTATGCGCAAAACCTGTTCTGCCGGCAGTGATGCCAGCAGCGCCTGCGGCAAGCCCCGGGTTTCTGGCCCCAACAGGATGGCATCGCCGGCGCGGAATTGTGCCTGATGGTGTGGTGTGGTGCCCCGCGTGCTCACCGCCAGCAGGCGTGATTGCGGCAGGGTGCTGCGTAGAGCGTCCAGAGTGGAGTGCACGCAGACGTTGGCGAACTCGCGGTAATCAAGGCCTGCGCGTCGCAGCCGGCGATCATCCAGATCAAAGCCCAGTGGTTCGATCAGGTGCAGCTGGCACCCGGTGTTGGCGCAAAGGCGGATGATGTTGCCGGTATTCGGCGGAATTTCCGGTTCGTACAGGACGATATTCAGCATGCGCGCAGTATGCCGTCCCTCAGTCGCTCATATCCAGATCTTTCATTTTGCGTGTGAGGGTGTTGCGGCCCCAGCCCAGCAGTTCAGCCGCATCGCGTTTGCGGCCCTGGGTTTGCGCCAGCGCCACTTCAATCATCGCCCGCTCGAACATCGGCACCGCCTGGCGCAGGATATGATGTTTGCCCTGCTGCAGTTCCTTGCGCGCCCACTGCCCGAGCTGCTCGTTCCACTGCGACGAGGTGCCACCGGCAACGGGTGTGGCGACCTTGCCGAGCTCCGGCGGCAGGTCGCGCAGGTGAATCTCGCGCCCGGAGGCCATGACGGTCAGCCAGCGACAGGTGTTCTCCAGTTGGCGCACGTTGCCCGGCCAGGAGAGTGCGGTGAGAAATCGTTCGGTATCCGGCAGCAGTATTTTCTGCTCCCCGCCGAGCTCTTCCGCGGCCTTGCGGAAGAAGAACTTCATCAGCCGCGGAATGTCTTCCCGGCGCTCCGCCAGTCGCGGAATGTGAATGCGGATGACGTTCAGGCGATGGAACAGGTCTTCGCGGAAGTCGCCACGCTGCACCCGCTCCTCAAGGTCCTGGTGGGTGGCGGCGATAATACGTACGTCCACCTTCACCGAGGTATGTCCGCCTACCCGGTAGAACTCGCCGTCGGCCAGCACCCGCAGTAGTCGGGTCTGGGTTTCCGCCGGCATATCGCCAATTTCGTCGAGAAACAGGGTGCCGCCATTGGCCTGCTCGAAGCGCCCTTCCCGTTTGCTGTTGGCGCCGGTGAAGGCGCCCTTTTCATGGCCAAACAGCTCTGACTCCATCAGGTCCCTGGGAATGGCCGCCATGTTCAGGGCGATGAACGGACGCTGGGCCCGGGGGCTGTGGCGGTGCAGCGCGCGCGCCACCAGTTCCTTGCCGGTGCCGGATTCGCCGTTGATCAACACGGTAATGTTGCTTTGCGCCAGGCGCCCGATGGCCCGAAACACCTCCTGCATGGCGGGTGCCTCGCCGATGATTTCGGTTTCCGGCAGCGCCTCGGGCAGCGTCATTTCGCCGCGTTTTTCCCGCGCCTGGGCGAGCGCGCGCTCGGTGATGGCCACCACCTCGTCAATATCAAAAGGCTTGGGCAGGTATTCGAAAGCACCGCGCTGGTAGGAGGCAACGGCGCTTTCCAGGTCCGAGTGGGCGGTGGTGATGATGACCGGTAGTTCCGGGTGCTCGTCGTTGATGCGTGTCAGCAGGTCGAGGCCGTCGATGCCGGGCATGCGTATGTCGCTGATGATGACGTCCGGCCGCTCCGAGAGCATGCGTTCGATGAGCTGGTCGCCATCGGAAAAGCTCTCGTTGTCGATGCCGGCCTGGCTGAGTGCGCGTTCCAGCACCCAGCGGATAGAGCTGTCGTCATCCACGACCCAGACTTTAGCGTGTCTCTGCATGGCTCTGTTCCATTGGTAAATAGAGGGTAAAACGTGTATTGCCGGGCTCACTGGCACATTCCAGCAGGCCGCCGTGGCGGTTGACAATGGACTGGGCGATGGAGAGCCCCAGCCCGGTGCCATCGGGCCTGCCTGTCACCATGGGCACGAAAATCGCCTGCTGTATTTCGGCGGGAATGCCCGGCCCGTTGTCGATAATATCCACACGGCAGACCAGCCGGTGGCGGTGACCGCCGATAGTGAATTGGCGCTGCGACCGTGTGCGCAGAAGAATCGTGCACGCCTCCGGTGAAGACGCCGCCTGCAAGGCATTGCGCATGATATTCAGCACCGCCTGAATGAGCTGCGCGCGGTCCACCGGCAGCGGTGGCAGGCTGGGGTCGTAGTCGCGGTTGATGGTCACCGCGTTGTTCACCTCGGCTGAAATCAGGTTGCGCACATGTTCGATGATTTCGTGAATGTTGACCGGCTCGATGGCCAGCCGCTGGTTGGGCCCCAGTAGCCGATCGACCAGGTCGCGCAGGCGATCCGCTTCACGGATGATGATGCGTGTGTATTCGGCCAGCTCCTCATTCGGCAGCTCCTTGGCCAACAACTGGGCAGCACCGCGCACCCCGCCCAGCGGATTCTTGATTTCGTGGGCCAGGCCGCGAATCACCGCGCGGGTGGTTTCCTGTGCGTGCAACATGCTCTCTTCGCGACTGATGCGCTGCAGCCGGTCAACCGGGATCAGCTCCAGCACGAGGCTGTCACCCTGCTCGCCCTGGAGGGCGGTGACAATCAGGTCGATCTGCACTTCCTGGCCGGCGTGCGTGGTGAGCAACATACCGCGGCGCGCGAGAGTGGCACGGGTGCTGCGCGCGTGCTTCAGGGTTTCCAGCAGTTCTTCAGCCTGCAGGACCAGGAGGCTGGCGTGTGCGCCCATGACCCGTGTGGCCGAGGCTTCCAGCAGCACTTCGGCAGCGGAGTTGATGGCCGTTACGCGCAGCTGCGCATCCAGTGCGATCACACCGGTGCTGATATGGTCCAGAATGTCGGGTGTCTGCTGCATGCCTGCCCCATGATTGACCGCCTGAGCGCGGTACGCCTGTTGGCAAAGCAAGAATGACGCCAACTTGCCTCAAGGGCTCCCTTCACCCATGTGTGCCGAGTAAAACCCATCTTTCAGGGTAAGTTTGTGCTTACTTCAGATGTGACAAGCGCGTGTGGCCGCGATTCTCGGCAGGGCGCCGCGTACTTCTTCTGCGTGCACGAAACAATCGCACCATTATAGTGCGCGGCGGGGCGGCGTTGTCCAGCGTGCGGCTAGTTGCGGTTCTGGATGTTGTAGGGCCGCATCACCTGCACATGGATGGAGGCGGAACGCGCCAGCTCGGCGCCATCGGCACCCGAACGCACCACGCTCAGCTCGTGGCCACCGCGCAACACGTTGGTCAGGGCCCAGCGCCCGCTGGTCTGGGGTTCGCCCGCAGGCGTGCCATCAATCTGCAATTGCAACTTCTCGCCGGCACCGAGCGGTGGTTTCGTCGTCGCTTCCACGGTGAAGTCGCCCTGCTGTCCCATGGGAATCACGGCCTGGTCCGCAGGTGAGGTAATGGTGACTTCCCGCTGCACGTCCGCCGCTGCCGCGTTGTTGCCTGCCGGCACCGGCGGTGCGCTGCGCACCTCGGGGGCCGGCTGCGTGTTCAGGCGCTGCAGTTTCACTTCCTCCCGGCTGGCGCCTTCCGCGGGGGGCTTGTCGGTGTAGACAACATTGCCCTGGGCATCGGTGGATTTGTAGATGGGCTGGTTGGCCTGCACGGTGGCCGAGAGCAGCAGTGACAACAACAGGAGGAAACGAATCATCGGCGGAGGGCCTCGCAAGCGGCAACATGCACCAACCTTAGCAGAAATTCCCCGGGCGCCCTACGCCTGATGCGCGAGCGTTAAAGCAAAAAAAAGGCCCGCACGTGGCGGGCCTTGCAACAGCGTTCCGCGTTTTACACGGAGTAGTACATGTCGAATTCGACCGGGTGGGTGGTCATGTTCAGGCGCTCAATTTCCGACTGCTTGAGCTCGATGTAGGCATCGATCATGTCATCGGTGAATACGCCGCCAGCGGTCAGGTAGCTGCGATCCGCGTCCAGCGACTGCATGGCTTCACTCAAGCTGGAGCACACGGTGGGTATCGCCTTGCCTTCTTCGGGCGGCAGGTCGTAGAGGTCCTTGTCGGCGGCATCGCCGGGGTGGATCTTGTTCTGGATGCCATCCAGGCCCGCCATCAGCAGGGCTGCGAACGCCAGGTAGGGGTTGGCGGCAGGGTCGGGGAAACGCACTTCCACGCGCTTGCCCTTGGGGCTGGCAACGTAGGGGATGCGAATCGACGCAGAGCGGTTGCGGGCCGAGTAGGCCAGCATCACAGGCGCTTCAAAGCCGGGCACCAGGCGCTTGTAGGAGTTGGTTGCCGGGTTGGTGAAGGCGTTCAGTGATTTCGCGTGCTTGATGACGCCACCGATGTAGTACAGGGCGGTTTCCGACAGGCCGGAGTAGCCGTCGCCAGCAAAGGTGTTCACACCATCCTTGGAAATGGACATGTGCACGTGCATACCGGAGCCGTTGTCACCCACCAGCGGCTTGGGCATAAAGGTTGCCGTTTTGCCGTAGGCGTGGGCCACGTTGTGCACGCAGTACTTGAGGATCTGCACCTCGTCTGCTTTTTTCACCAGCGTGTTGAACTTGACGCCGATCTCGCACTGGCCGGCAGTGCCCACTTCGTGGTGGTGCACTTCAATGCCCAGGCCCATTTGCTCCATCGCGGTGCACATGGCTGCGCGGATGTCGTGCAGGGAGTCGATCGGCGGAACCGGGAAATAACCGCCTTTCACCCGTGGGCGGTGGCCGGTGTTGCCGTCTTCCTGGTGCAGATTGGATGACCAGGCTGCTTCAGACGAGCTGATGGCGTAGCCGGCGCCAGAGATATCGGCGTGCCATTTGATGTCGTCGAAGACGAAAAACTCGGGCTCGGGGCCGAAGAATGCGGTGTCACCGATGCCGGTGGTTTTCAGGTATTCCTGGGCGCGGTGGGCGACAGAGCGCGGGTCGCGCTCGTAGCCCTGCATGGTGCTGGGCTCGACGATGTCGCAGCGCAGGATAACGGTGGTGTCGTCGGTGAAGGGGTCGAGAACGGCAGTGCTGTCGTCCGGCATCAGGATCATGTCGGATTCGTTGATGCCTTTCCAGCCGGCGATGGAGGAGCCATCGAACATCTGGCCGTCTTCAAAGAAATCTTCGTCCACGGCGTTCGAGGGCAGGGTGACGTGCTGTTCCTTGCCTTTGGTGTCCGTGAAGCGCAGGTCAACCCATTTTGCTTCGCTATTCTTGATCAGGTTCAGAGTATGCTCTGACATTGGATTTCCTCCATGGGGTGTAAAGTCGTGCCACAGTGTTCGGCGCAGTGCGTGTTCCTGGTGCGGCGGTTGCTTGCGAGCGCCCCGTCAGCGGCCAGCGAATCTTGGCAGGATTCCTAACAGCAAAACCCATGCCAGAATTCTGAGGGGCCTAAACCCCTGTTTTGCCGCAGTTTATCATTGCCGGTCCGGCGGTGCGCTATACCCATGCGCTATTTTGATGCGTGAATGCATTATTTTGGTGCATCGTATGTTGGGCGCAAACCGGGTGTGGGTGTCCGGTGCCGGTGCCCCGCACAGTATTGCCGCTGAATACCGCATTATCACCGGAAACGGACTCTGCGCTCGCCGTGGTGCTGAGGTATAATCCGCCGCCTTTTTTGCTGCCGGGCGACCGGTTTGAGGAAATCCCCTTGATTGAGAAGCTTCGCAACATCGCCATTATCGCCCACGTTGACCACGGCAAAACCACGCTCGTGGACTGCCTGCTGAATCAGTCGGGGACCCTTGATCGTCGCTCCGAGGGCGCCGAGCGCATCATGGACTCCAACGACCAGGAGCGGGAGCGCGGCATTACCATTCTGGCCAAGAACACGGCCATTCGCTGGAACGACTACCGCATCAACATCGTGGACACGCCCGGACACGCCGATTTTGGTGGTGAAGTCGAACGCGTGCTGTCCATGGTGGATTCCGTGTTGTTGCTGGTGGATGCGGTAGACGGCCCCATGCCGCAAACCCGCTTCGTGACCTCCAAGGCCTTCGAGCAGGGCCTGAACCCGATTGTTGTCATCAACAAGGTGGATCGCCCCGGCGCACGCCCCGACTGGGTGGTGGACCAGGTCTTCGACCTGTTTGATCGTCTTGGCGCCACCGATGAGCAGCTGGATTTCCCCATTGTGTTCGCCTCAGCCATTCAGGGCATAGCCGGCCTCGACCACGAGGCCATGGCGGAAGACATGCAGCCGCTGTTCGAGACCATTATCGACAAGGTGCCCACCCCCGCGGTTGATCGCGACGGGCCGCTGCAGCTGCAGATCAGTGCGCTGGACTACAACAGCTATGTCGGCGTTATCGGCGTGGGCCGCGTTACCCGCGGCACTCTGAAGCCGAACACCCAGGTGACCGTCATCGACCGCGAAGGCAAAACCCGCAACGGTCGCGTGCTGCAGGTCATGGGCTACATGGGGCTTGAGCGGGTGGAAGTCCAGTCCGTTGCGGCCGGCGACATTGTCTGTGTCACCGGCATCGAGGGGTTGAATATTTCCGACACGCTGTGCGACCCCGCTACCGTGGAGGCGCTGCCGCCGCTGACCGTGGATGAGCCCACCGTGAGCATGACGTTCCAGGTGAACGATTCGCCGTTCGCCGGCCGCGAAGGCAAGTTCGTCACGACCCGCAACATCAAGGAGCGCCTGGAGCGCGAACTTATCCACAACGTGGCGCTGCGGGTTGAGCCGGGCGATTCACCGGACAAGTTCAAGGTGTCCGGACGCGGCGAGCTGCACCTCTCGGTACTGATCGAGAGCATGCGTCGCGAAGGCTTCGAGCTGGGTGTTTCGCGCCCCGAGGTGATCCAGAAAGAAATCGATGGCGTGATGCAGGAGCCCTACGAGCAGCTGGTGATCGACTGTGAGGAGCAGCACCAGGGCGCCATCATGGAAGAGCTGGGCCTGCGCCGTGCCTCGCTGGAAAACATGACGCCGGACGGCAAGGGCCGCGTGCGCCTGGAATTCATTATCCCCGCACGCGGCCTGATCGGTTTCCGCGGCCTGTTCCTGACCCTCACCTCCGGCAGCGGCATTCTGACCCACGTGTTCGACCACTACGGTGCGGTGAAGAACCAGGAAATCGCCAAGCGCAGCAACGGCGTGCTGGTGTCCATGGTGAAAGGCAAGACACTGGCCTACTCCCTGTTCAACCTGCAGGACCGCGGTCGCCTCTATATCGGCCCCAACGTGGAAGTGTATGAAGGGCAGATCATCGGCCTACACAGTCGCGGCAACGACCTCACCGTGAACCCGATCAAGGGCAAGCAGTTGACCAACGTACGTGCATCCGGAACGGATGAGGCGCTGACACTGACCCCGCACGTGCGCCACAGCCTGGAGCAGGCGCTGGAATTCATCGAGGACGACGAGCTGGTTGAAGTCACCCCGGAGAGCATTCGCCTGCGCAAGAAGCTCCTGCTGGAACACGAGCGGCGTCGTGCCGGCCGTGGCTGAGGCGCGTTCAGCGGCATGAAGGCCCTGCTGCAGCGCGTGACCACGGCCAGCGTGACCGTGGGCGAGCGCTGTGTCGGGGCAATCGGCAGCGGTTTACTGGTGTTTCTCGGGCTGGAGCAGGGCGACCAGCGTGAGGCGGGGGTGCGCCTGCTGCAGCGCATACTCGACTACCGGATTTTCGCCGATGCGGACGGACGCATGAATCGCAGCGTGACGGACGTGGGCGGAGAGGTGCTGCTGGTTTCCCAGTTTACCCTGGCCGCGGATACTGGCAAGGGCCTGCGCCCGGGCTTCTCCACTGCCATGGCGCCGGCCGAGGCCGAGGCGTTCTACGCGTGGATGCTGGCCGAGTTGCGTGCGCGCCATGCCGGCGTGGCTGCGGGTGAGTTTGGTGCCAATATGCAGGTGAGCCTGGTCAATGATGGCCCGGTGACGTTCCTGCTGGAATCTAGCCCGGCTTGAACTGCATGTGGATGTGGAAGATGCCGTCCTCCAGATACGGCTCGCCCGTCGCGACAAACCCCAGGCTGGCGTAAAAGCCGCGCAGGTAGGCCTGGGCGCCGATGGCAATGTCCGCGCCCGGCCATTGGGCCAGGTTGAAATCGATGCCTCGCTGCACCAGCTCGCGGCCCAGGCCCGTGCCGCGTGTACTGGCCGGCACGGCAATTCTCCCCAGCGAACTCTCGGGGTAGCTCAGACCCGGCGGCAAGCAGCGCTGATAGGCGAGTACCTGTTCGCCACTCACACAGCGCATGTGCCAGCTGTCGGCATCGAGGCCGTCGAGGTCGCGGTACACGCAGGCCTGCTCCACCACGAAAATGTCCTGGCGCAGTTGCAGCACCGCGTAGAGTTCAGCAGCCGTCAGCGCCTCGAGCCGGCTGTTGTGCCAGTGCCCATTCACGCTCAGTGGTGATGCCCGCCCACGCCGTGCGCATGGCCGTGTGACCGCTCTTCGGCGCTGGCTTCGCGCACGTCGACGATCTCGATGTCAAAGCGCAGTGATTGCCCGGCAAGCGGGTGGTTGGTGTCGATCTCCGCGCTGTGGCGGCCCACTTTGAGCACGGTCACGGGGTGGCGCCCTTCGCTGGTGTTGAGCTGCACGGTCATCCCCGGTCGCAGTTTGCCGTGGTACACCAGGTGCTTTACCGGCACCTTCTGCTCGCGGCCCTCCCTGCGCTCGCCGTAGGCGTCTGCGGGTGCCAGCTCAATGTCTGTCTGCGCGCCGGCCTCCAACCCCTCCAGCGCGGCTTCCAGTGCCGGCAGGATGTTGTTGGCGCCGTGCAGGTAGGCGCTGGGGTCGCCGCCTCGGGAGGATTCCAGTTCTTCGCCGGCAGTGTTTTGCAACGAGTAATGAAAGGTAACGACGGTGTCTTGGCTGATTTTCACTGTGGTACGATCCGCGAGAGTAAAGGCGGCGATGTTAGCATGCCCGGCAGCCCGGGTGGCATGGTCCCCCGCGACAAATCGCTGCATTGGCGATTCTCCGGTGCCTGAATAGTTGGTAGTATGCGGGGGCTGTGCGGCGCCGGCAGACAGGGCAGGCCTGCGCGGCTGCCGAAGGTGGGCCCACGGCCTTGCGAAGACTGACGAAGAGCACGGTGATGCTGGCAAACGCTGAACTTTCTCCCGACTTTACCCACCTTAACCAGCAGTTCAAGGAACTGGTATCGGCGCTGATCGACAGTGTCGATATTCAGCCCGTGCAGGTACAGGTGGAGGCGGTACGCAACGGCTCGTTCCGCGGCTTTGATGCTACCCGGTTCTATCTCGTCGCAAGCGGTTCACTCACCGCCCGCTACCTCGGCCGCACGGTCTACCTGCTCGACGAGGGTGACCTCCTGCTGCCGGATATTGCCGGCACCAGCAACGCCAATATGGCCGTGGTTTACGGCAGTGAGGCCGGTGCCAGCCTCTACGCGTTTCCAGGCCTGGAGCTCATGCAAAAAGTGTTCAGTAACACGGCGGCCACCAAGGTGTGGACCCGCCTGTTGGTCACTTATGCGGGTCTCATGCTGCGTATCACGGCGGCCAATACTCCCGAGTCAGGGCTGGCGACGCCGGGCTTCGAGGAATTCCAGCCGGGTGACGTGATCATCCAGCAGGGTGAGCGCGCCGACTACGTGTTTAACCTCTCTGGCGGCAGTGCCGACGTGCTTGTGGACGATGTCGTAGTGGGCCGCATCAATGAGGGGGAAATCTTCGGTGCCATGGCGGCGCTCACCCAGTCCGACCGCAGTGCCACGGTGCGCGCGCGCACCCGCTGCTCCGTAGTGAAAGTGCGCAAGGAGCAGTTCACCGACCTCATCGCCAATAACCCGGCCACCATTCACAGCCTGCTGGTGGATATGGCCAATTCGATCGTCAATCTCAACGAGCAACTGGTTGCCACACGCAACGTCCCGCACGAACGCTGAGCGCCGGCCGCCCGGGCCGCACCCTTGTGCGGCGGCAGCTGTTACTCCTGAGATCATGGAAACAGGCTTTTTTGCATGTCCGAGATAGTGGAAATTGATAACGATGGCATCGAGCAGGTCTCGATGCATCAGTACACGGAAAAAGCGTACCTGGACTATTCCATGTATGTCATCCTCGACCGCGCGCTGCCGCACATCGGCGACGGGCTGAAGCCGGTTCAGCGGCGTATTGTCTATGCCATGAGCGAGCTGGGCCTGAAGGCCACGGCAAAGTTCAAGAAATCCGCGCGCACCGTGGGCGACGTGATCGGCAAGTTTCACCCGCACGGTGACAGCGCTGCCTACGAGGCGATGGTGCTGATGGCGCAGGACTTCAGCTACCGCTACCCGCTGGTGGATGGCCAGGGGAACTGGGGGTCGCCGGACGATCCCAAGTCCTTCGCTGCCATGCGTTACACGGAATCGCGGCTGACTGCCTACGCTGAGGTGCTGTTGGGGGAGCTGGGCCAGGGCACGGTGGACTGGGTGCCGAACTTCGACGGCACAATGGATGAGCCCTCCGTGTTGCCGGCGCAGGTGCCCAACGTGCTGCTTAACGGCACCACCGGCATCGCGGTAGGCATGGCAACCGATATCCCGCCGCACAATCTGCGCGAGGTGGTGAGCGCCGCCGTGCACCTGCTGGAATCCCCGCGGGCGACGCTGGAGGAGCTCTGCGAGTTTGTGCAGGCGCCGGACTTCCCCACGGAAGCCGAGATCATCACGCCCCGGGAGGACATTCGTGCCCTGTATGCCACAGGGCGTGGCGGCCTGCGTATGCGCGCGGTGTGGGAGCGCGAAGGCGGCGACATCATTGTACGCGCCCTGCCCTACCAGGTATCGGGTTCCCGCGTATTGGAGCAGATTGCGGCACAGATGCAGGCGCGCAAGCTGCCCATGGTGGCCGACCTGCGCGATGAGTCGGACCACGAAAACCCGACGCGGTTGGTGATAGTGCCGCGCTCCAACCGGGTGGACGGTGAAGCGCTGATGAGCCACCTGTTCGCCACCACCGACCTGGAGAAAACCTACCGGGTTAACCTCAACATGATCGGCACTGATGGCCGCCCGGCAGTGAAGTCGCTGGACCGTATTCTGCGCGAATGGCTGGCCTTCCGCACGGCAACGGTCCGCCGGCGCCTGGAATACCGCCTGGAGCGCGTGCTCAAGCGCCTGCATATTCTGGAAGGCTACCTGATCGCCTACCTGAATATCGACGAAGTGATTCACATCATCCGCACCGAGGACAAGCCCAAGGTCGCATTGATGGCACGGTTTGGCCTTAGTGATCCCCAGGCCGAATCGATCCTCGAGTTGAAGCTGCGCAACCTGGCGAAGCTGGAGGAAATGAAGATCCGCGGTGAGCAGGACGAGCTGGCCGCCGAGCGTGACTCACTGCAGCTCATTCTGGGCAGCGAGGCCCGCCTGAAAACCCTGATTCGCAAAGAGCTGCAGGCGGCCGCAGAGCAGTACGGCGATGAGCGCCGCTCGCCGCTCAAGAGCCGCGACGAGGCACGAGCGTTCAGCGAGCTGGAACTGATGAGTGCCGACCCGATTACGGTGGTGCTGTCGGAAAAAGGCTGGATCCGTGCCGCCAAGGGCCACGAGGTGGAGTCGGCAAGTCTGAGCTACAAATCCGGCGACGCCTTTAAGCTCGCTGCCCGCGGGCGCAGCAACCAGCCCACGGTGATACTCGACTCCACCGGCCGCGCCTACACGCTGGCTTCGCACAACCTGCCTTCGGCACGCGGGCAGGGCGAACCGGTGACCGGCCGTATCAATCCGCCTTCCGGGGCCACCTTTGAAGGCCTGTTGCTGGCGGATGAGCAGCAGCGTTTCCTGCTGGCCAGCGATGCCGGCTACGGCTTTGTCGCCGTGTACTCCGATCTGCAAACCAAGAACCGTGCGGGCAAAGGCGTGCTCTCGCTGCCCAAGGGTGGCCGTGTGCTGCAACCCTCACCCGTGCCGGCGGAGAACGAGGGCGTCTGGGTGGCGGCGTTGTCCAACGAGGGGCGCCTGCTGGTGTTCCCGCTGGCGGACCTGCCCCAGCTGGCACGCGGCAAAGGCAACAAGATATTGGGCATTCCTTCGGCGCGGGTGCAGGCTAGGGAGGAGTTCCTGGTGACCGTGCAGGTCATCAATGAGGCCCAGTCGCTGGTGATTCTGGCGGGCAAGCGCCATCTCACCCTCAAGTTCACCGAGCTGGAACATTACCGCGGCGAGCGCGGCCGGCGCGGCAACAAGCTGCCACGCGGGTTCCAGAAGGTGGACGGGATGCGGGTGGAGTAGCCCGTGCCTGTGCAGCGTCCGGTGCCAACCCCTCGACGTCGCGGTCGCCCCGCGAAGATCAGCCGCGAGAAAGTTATCGAAGCGGTGCTGTTATTGCTGGAAGACGCCGCGCCCGATGAAGTGAGCATGGCGGACGTCGCGGCGCAGCTCAAGGTGCCGGTCATGTCGCTGTACAACCACTACCCGAACACCAGCGAGCTGCTGCAATCGGTAGCCGACCACACCTTCGGGCTGTTTCGCATGCCGGCCCTGCGCAGTGGCGCGCCCTGGCAGGACGAGTTGCTGGCCTGGCTGCGGGCGCTGGCCCGCCACTGCCAGCGCTACCCCGTCGCACTGCGCATGATTTCCATCGAAGGCCGGGCCACTCCGGCCTACCAGCGTATCGTGACACCGCTGCTGCACGTGCTGGAGTCATTGCAGCTCGACGAGCAGCGCGCGGCCCTATTGTTGGCCTGGGTGACCAGTCAGGCTATGGGGCTTATCTACATCGAGGACTTTGCCGAACCTGCGCGCCGGCTGGCGCCGCCCGTCCTGTCAGCGGAGCAGGCTGATGCGGGCTGGCTCGCTGGCGTGGGTGCCGCACTGCCCGACATCCGGCGTGAAGCGGTGCTCGAACTGGGCTTCCGTTCGATCATCGCCGTGTTGGAGGAAGAGGCCGGAAAATAATTATGGAAAGTATTATTAAAAATAACTAGACTGTTTGTCAGCGCGGTCGACTGTGCCTCGACAGCTCAGCGTCCGCGACCCTCCTGATTCGATAAATAAATAAAGTAAAAGAGGTGGTGACAACAATGAGCAAGACACTGATTCGCAACGGTACTGTGGTAGACGGCACGGGTGCTGCGGGGTTCGCAGCGGACGTACGCGTGCACGACGGGGTAATTGCAGAAGTGGCACCGGGCCTGACGCCCGCCGCCGATGAGACGGTTGTGGATGCAACCGGTTGTATTGTTTCCCCCGGGTTTATTGAAAGCCACACCCACTTTGACGGCGCCATGTGGTGGGACGAAGAACTCGACCCCCTCCCCGGCTACGGTGTCACATCGCTGATCATGGGCAATTGCGGTTTCTCTGTGGCTCCGGTCTCCGATGACGAGGCGGCCCGGCGCGAGGTGGTGGGCATTTTCTCTTTCTTCGAGGACATCCCTGAACAACCGTTTCTCAAGTCGCTGCCCTGGGACTGGCGCAGCTGGCCCGAGTATCGCGACTCCATGGTGCGCAATGTGAAGCTGCCCGCCAACTATGCGGCATTCTGCGGCCACATCGCCCTGCGCCTGGCGGTCATGGGCCTCGAAGCCTGGGACCGGGCTGCAACGCCGGCGGAAGTGGAGCAGATGTGTGTGTTGCTGGATGAAGCGCTGGCGGCCGGCGCCCTGGGCATGTCCACCAATCTGTTCGACCACGACGGCGAGGACCGCCCCGTGCCCTCCCTGCAGGCCGATGATCACGAACTGCAGTCACTGATGGCGGTAATCAGCCGGCACCCCGGAAGCACCCTGCAGGTGATTGTCGATACCTTCCGCAACATGACTGCGCCCGACACCATGCGCCGTATTGCCAAGCTCTCTGAAGGCATGCCGCTGCGCGTGCAGTGGGCCGGTTTGCCCACACTGGTGTTCCAGCGCGACATGATGGGTATCCAGGCGCCGCTGGTGGAGCTGCATGAGCAGTTCAAGCGCGAGGGCCGCGACTTCTGGACGGGCTATGCCCACATTGCTGTCACCTCAACCTTGAGCGTGCAAAGCTCGCTGATTTTCGCGCAGTCCAACGACTATGTGTGGCACGAGGTGGTTACCGCCGAGGGCGATGCGGCCAAGGAAGCGGTGCTGCGTGACCCCGACTGGCGTGCGCGTGCGCGTGAATCCTGGGACACCAAGGCATTCGAGTTTTCGCCCTTCCCCGAAGGTCGTGCTGCGCACCTGCTGCTGATGAATTCGGACAATGGCGTGGGACCCACGCATCTCACCCTCGGTGAGTACCAGCAGCAGATTGGTGCGCCGCACCCCTCTGACGCGATGGCGGAGTGGCTGCTCGCCAATGGCCTGCAGTCCACCGTGACCATGCCTCCGTTCGAGTGTGACCGCGATATGGTATTGAGCCTGATGCGCGACCCCTACTCGGTCGGCAATATCAGCGACGCCGGTGCGCACGGTCAGATGCTCTGCGGCGGGGGTGAAAACGTCAAACTCTTCACCGACTTCGTGCGTTCGGGTGACCTGACGGTGGAGGAAGCGGTCTACATTCAGACCGGCAAGCTCGCCAACCACTTCGGTTTCCATGATCGCGGCGTACTGCAGGCGGGCAAGCGTGCCGACCTCACGGTTTTCAGTCTCGATGAGGTGCAGGAGCGCGAAATGAAGCGGGTTTACGATGTCCCCGACGGCAAGGGCGGCTTCACCTGGCGCTGGAGTCGCGATGCGGCGCCGATGCGCCTGACCATGGTCAATGGTGAGGTGACCTTCGACGGGCAGCAAAGTACACCGGCTCGCCCCGGCGAAATGCTGGCTCCCAGCGTCGCGGCATAACCTCTTGCGGGTGGCGGGTGTGCGCAGTCCTCCTCCGCCATTTTTCTCCCGCTATCACCTGAACGGGGGGTCACAGCGTGGCCCCTTGCGGCTATTCTGAAAACACAGTGTCCGGGGACCACAGCCAATGCAACGATTCAGCGGCAAGACCGTCATCATCACCGGCGCCGCCCAGGGTATGGGCGCCAATCACGTGCGCCGGTTTGTGGCGGAAGGCGCCAATGTTGTGCTGACCGACGTGCAGGATGACGCCGGTGCGGCACTGGCGGCGGAATTGGGGTCCCAAGCCTGCTTTGTGCACCAGGATGTGTCCAGCGAGGCAGACTGGGATGCGGTGGTAGCAGCGGCAACGGCTCAGTTCGGGCGTATTGATGTGCTGGTGAATAATGCTGCGCTGTTTTTCTCTTGCCCGGTCGATGAGGTTGAGCCGGAGCGCGTGCGCAGGCTGCTGGAAGTGAACGTGTTCGGCAGCTGGTTGGGGATCAGCCGGGTGGCGCCGGTGATGAAAGCGCAGGGCACGGGCGGTGCCATCGTCAACCTGTCATCCCTGGCCGGTATCCGCGGCATTCCCACACTCGCTATTTACGGCGCCTCCAAGGCCGCGATTCGGGGCCTCACCCAGGCCGCCGCCCATGACCTGGGGCCTGCCGGCATTCGGGTCAACGCCGTGCTCCCGGGTGCCGTGGCGGATACGGGGATGTTCTCCGGTGGTACACCGGAACAGATGCAGGCTATACCCCTGCAGCGTCCGGCCAGCCTGGACGAGATCTCCACGCTGGTGCTGTTTCTGGCATCGGACGACGCCAGCTACATCACGGGTGCGGACCACACCATCGACGGTGGGCGCAGCCTCTGGTGAGGGTGAGAGGCGAGTCGGGTTAGAGCGGGTCGCCCAGACGCTTCAGCGTCAGCCGCAGCTGCCGCTCCAGCAGGTCGTCGTAAGGGTTCAGGAATTCTTCCAGAATGGCATAGTCGCCGAGTTCGCTGGGGCGTTGCTCCAGCCGGCTGCTGACGTCAATGTCCTCGCACACGCCAGGTGAGAGCATGACCTGTGGTGGTTTGCTGGTGCACAGGGTCTGCAGCTCGTCGAGGGTAGACTGGATATACAGCCCCGGGTAGATGTCGGTTTCATCACCTCGCCCCAGTTCGCTCTGGCCGACCGCCATGGCCATGCCCAGCGACAGGCTCATTTTCTTCTCCACCGCCTTGCTCACGTTACGCACCAGCCACGCGCAGCAGGCCGCCCTGAAGGCCGCGCTGCCGCCATTGCTGCTGCCACTGAAAAACACCGCCAGACCGAATTGCCGCACTACTTGCAGGTGACCGCCATAGAAGCCCGCCACGGCATAGACTATCTGGTGCAGGCGGTCGGTGTAGCGGTGCAGGGATGCCTCGTCCAGCGTGTCGATATAATCCGCCAGGCTGATCAGGTGCAGGTAGAGTACGGCGGTGTCGCGATAGTTGGCAGGGTTTGACCCTGTGCCGGTGCGTGCCCGCAGCAGTTCCATGGGTAGCGCGTTGATGTGGTGTTGCAACTGCAGCAGTTCGTTGGCGGGCAGTGCTGCTTTGCTGTTTTCCTCCAGTGCAATGCTCTGTGCCTGCCGTTGCAGGCGACTGGCAAGCAAGGCCAGCGCAGCTTTGCGGGTAAACGCATAGACAATGAGGCTGAGCACAATGGAGAGCCCGAACAGGCTCAGCAGGAAGCGTATACGGGCGGTCTCCGCCACAGCCGTGCTCAGCGTGATGACCACTTCTCCGGCCACATCGGGGCCGATCAGCACGGGGGCTCGATAGTCCGCGAGGAATTCGCCGTCGATGTCCCCGGCCTCACCGAGTGCCCGCCCTTCGACATCAAAAATGGCAACCTTGCCGGCGGAGGAGGACTCGACAAACCGATGCAACGAGGCGGCCACATTGAGCAGGTCGCCGGTTTCCAACGCAACGCCGATCCGTCGGGCAATTTGCTGCGCGAGTGCATCGCCGAATTCCGCCTGCTGCACTTTCTGCATGTGGCGGCTGGAGGTGGCCGCCAGGGCAACCAGCGCCAGGCTGATGAGCAGGCAACCCAGCCCGGCGATCATTGCCAGTTGATGGCTGAGGCTTGCGTCGCGAAATCGATTGCTCACGCGCTGTGGCTTCCCTGTCGGTAAAGTGGCGAGTATAAACCAAGCCTGCGGTCGCTGCGCGCAGCGGTTTCGCCACACACGGTGCAGGGTTAGAATACGGCGCTTTACAGTCAGCCGGACCCGCCAACTCGTGAACGATATCGTCCTGATTACCCTCTCCGGTGCGGATAAGCCGGGCATTACCGCCGGGGTCTCCGGGTTGCTCGCCGAGTACGCGGTGAGTGTGCTGGATATAGGGCAGGCGGTCATTCACGCCACGCTCTCTATGGGGCTGCTGCTGGAAATTCCCACGGGCGCGGCGCGCAAGGATATCGAGAGCGCGCTGCAGGCGTTCGCGGCCAGCCAGCAACTGCAGCTGCGCTGGGAGCAGGTCGCAGCGGACAGCTACGGTGACTGGGTGGCGGCACAGGGCCGCGCCCGGTATATCACCACACTGCTGGCGCGGAAAATCACGGCTGACCAGTTGGCACGTGTGAGTGCGGTGTTTTCGCGCCACGGCTTGGGTATCGATGGTATTTCACGCCTGTCCGGGCGCATCCCGCTGGGTGAGCTCCCGCCGTTGAGCAAGGCCTGCGTAGAGTTTTCACTACGCGGCAGCGTGCCCGATGTGGCCGCATTCCGGCGTGAGTTGCTGGAAGTGGCCAGCGCGCTGGAGGTGGACCTCGCCTTCCAGGAAGACAACATGTACCGCCGCAACCGTCGCCTGGTTGCCTTTGATATGGACTCCACCTTGATCGAGGCCGAGGTGATCGACGAACTGGCACGCCTGGCGGGTGTTGGCGAGCAGGTCAGTGCAATTACCGAGCGCGCAATGCGAGGTGAGCTGGATTTCGCAGCCAGCTTTCGCGAACGGGTCGCCCTGCTCAAGGGCCTGCCTGAATCTGCGCTCGAAGAGGTTGCCGCGAACCTGCGCATTACCGAGGGGGCGCGTCATCTCATCGCTACCCTGCGCGCGCTGGGCTACAAGACGGCGATACTCTCGGGCGGTTTTACCTATTTTGCCCACTGGCTGCAGCAGCAGCTCGGCATCGACTACGTGCATGCCAATGAACTGGATATTGCGCAGGGTGTGGTTACCGGTAACGTCAGCGGTGTGATCGTTGATGGTGAGCGCAAGGCCGCATTGCTACGCCGGCTGGCGATGCGAGAGGGCATCGACCTGCAGCAGGTCATCGCTGTGGGTGACGGCGCCAACGACCTGCCCATGCTGAGTATCGCGGGGCTGGGCATTGCTTTTCGCGCCAAGCCGCTGGTGCAGCAGTCAGCGGAGCAGTCCATCTCCACCCTGGGCCTGGACGCCATTCTCTATCTGTTGGGTATTTCCGATCGGTATCAGCCGGCTGCGGTGTCAGATATCTGACCAGATTGAGTGGAAGGGCGAGGCTGGCAGGCCGCGCGCTTCTTTCACTTCCTCAGCCTGGCCTGCTGCCGCTTCCCGGAATTCGAACTGGCTGTAGGCGCCGGTGGCAGCCACCAGGCGCTGCAGGCGCACGTTGCGTGTGGCGCCGTGGTGCAGCAGCGTCAACCCCTGGCCTTCGCGGAAACCACTGCGCGGCGTAATCAATGTGGGGGGTTGGGCCACCAGCTTGATTTCCGGCAGCAGCAACACGCGAATGGGCTCGGACAATCCGTTCTCGGCGTGTATTCGCGCGCCCCAGGGCTCCGCCGCCGGGCTCAACAGCTCTACCCCGATCAGCGTGCTCTTGCCTTCCAGCTGGCTCACCCAGCGAATGGTCGCCAGAACCCAGTTGGGGTGGTCATCCTCGCGCACGCAGATCAGGTCACCACTGCGTATGATGCCGGGCGGGCTTTCCTCCCAGGCCAGGCAGTAGCCGCCAGGGCTGGCGTTGATGGATTTGATGTTGTACTCGCGAAAACGCTCGGCATCCGCCATGGGGGCGTTGTCGTCTTCTCTCAGCAACCGGGCGCGGGTGCCGGGGTCCACGGCAATGTCGCCGCCCGCTTCGGGGGCGTCGGGCTGAGCCTGTTCCTCGCCACTGAAAATATCGTCCGGCGCGGCCTCCACCCAGGGGTCGCGACGTTTCTGTGCAACCAGGAACGGGTTGCCGGCAACGCGCTCGCCGGGCGGCGGCTGGTAGCCCTTGCCATGCAGTACCTCGGCGAAGTTCTGCCTGCCGGCGGAGAAATAGTGGGCGTTGCTGAGGCCGAGTGTCACGTGCAGCGTCTGCTGCACCGGCGTGCGGTGGAAGTTGCGCATGCTGACCGAGGACAGGGCTTCAATCATGTGCAGCAAAATATGGTGGTGCAGCCGGACGTCCTTGTCGAACACCACATCGCGGCGCCCGTTTTCTTCCGACTCTGCCGCAATCGCGCGCAAGTGCACCACCAGCGCACTGGTATCCAGCAGGCGCATGCCGGCCGGTTGGTCGGCAAAACGCGGGCTCTTGGCGTAGGTGGGCGGCTGGTCGGCGTCAATATCGACGGCGAACAGGGCCTCTTCGTCCTCGCTGCTTTCCGCTTCCCCGCCCCATTCGAGCAGGCAGCGGAACATGGCGATCAGGTCGCCCTGGCGAACCTGGTTGGGCTTGCAGCAGGAGAGCAGCAGCGGGCGCAACCAGGTGGCCTGCACGGTGGTGATGCCCTCGTGGCCGTCATCGACGCGCAGACGCGTGAGGTGCTGCCGCTCCGCCAGGTGATACAGCTGGTGCAGCGTCTGCCAGGCGCGGTTCTCACCGGGTTGGTAGAGCAGGAAATGCTGGAATATCTTTCCCGCCGTGAGGTCAATGGCACGCTGCAGTGCCTCGCACATCAGCCATGCCGGGTTCACGCCGACCATGGTGTCGCGGTCGCGCAGTGCGTGCACGGCAACCAACGTGTAGGCTGTGCTGGCAAGGCCCAGCAGCTGATCGGAGAGTTCCGCCAGCTGGCGCGGCTCGTCCGGCATGACCAGGGGCTGGTTGATGACCTTGCGCGAGAGGCTGGCGACGGCCACGCTCATATTGGGCCGAATCGCTTCGAGCACGGCGTAGCGCTCGGCGGCTGGTAGAACAACCCGGTTCAGTTCCCCGAGGATGATAACGAGAGTCTGGGCAACTTCGCGGGCGCTGGTCACCGGGAGCCCGGAGGCCCATTCGGCGGCATCTGCCCCGGTCAACGGAAAATGGTTGAACGTTGTCAGATCCTGGCGCGGGATCCTCAGTTTTACGGGTGCCTTGTCAGTCACGGTCATGGCCTCCCATCACACCCTACCCTGTTCGTTAGCAAGCGCCACCAAGAGTAGCCCATCCGGGCAGGTAATCGCCACTGCAATATCGCCGGGAGCTGCAGGGTACGGTATCATTGCCGGCAAATTTTTCAGTAGCGTGATACCTGTTATGGCGAATTTTTCCACCAATGAATTCCGGCCGGGCCTAAAGGTCATGCTGGATGGCGACCCCTGCAGCATTCTCGAAAACGAGTTTGTGAAACCCGGCAAGGGCCAGGCCTTCAACAGGGTGCGCATGCGCAACCTGAAAACAGGCCGGGTCTGGGAGCGCACGTTCAAGTCGGGCGAAAGCCTGGAAGGCGCTGACGTCATGGACCGGACCATGGAATACCTCTACACCGATGGTGAGTTCTGGTACTTCATGGAGCCCGATACTTTCGAGCAGCACCAGGCTGATGCCAAGGCCGTGGGCGATTCCTACCTCTGGTTGAAGGAGCAGGACAGCTGCGAGGTCACGCTGTACAACGGTTCACCGCTGTCGGTTGCGCCGGCCAATTTTGTCGAGCTGGAGATCGTGGAAACCGACCCCGGCCTCAAGGGTGATACGGCGCAGGGTGGCAGCAAACCGGCCAAGCTGAGCACCGGGGCTGTGGTCAAGGTGCCGCTGTTTGTCACCACGGGCGAAGTGATTCGGGTGGATACCCGCACCGGTGAGTATCAGAACCGGGTCAGCAAGTAGGCTACATCCCCGGCGCAGCGGATGAGTGACTGGCGGCCCGGTGCAGCGCTTGCGCAACTGCGCCAGCGCGCGCAGCTGCTGGCGCAAATTCGCGCTTTCTTTGCTGCGCGCGGCGTGCTCGAAGTCGAGACACCACTGCTGTGCTCCCGCGGCATTACCGACCCTGCCATTGAGCCGCTGTTGGTGGAGCGTGGGCAATCGCTGACCCACGCCCCGCGGTTTCTGCAAACCTCGCCCGAATACGCCATGAAGCGCCTGCTGGCGGCAGGCAGTGGCCCCATCTACCAGATCTGCAAGGCGTTTCGCGACGGCGAAGCCGGGCGCCGCCACAACCCCGAGTTCACTTTGCTGGAGTGGTATCGCCCGGGCATGGATCATCACGCGCTCATGGCGGAGGTGGCGGCACTGGTGTGCAGCTGCCTGGGTGAGCGGCCCTGGCAGGCGTTTACCTACCGGGAGCTGTTCCAGCGCTGCCTGCAGCTTGACCCGTTTACCGCCGATATTGCCACGCTGCAGCGCACAGCACGCCAGCTCACCGACCCGGGCACCCTGGCCGGCGGGCGCGACCTGTGGCTGGACCTGTTGCTGACGCATGGTGTTGAGCCCTGGCTGGCGGGGCAGGGCCTGTGCTTTGTCTACGACTATCCGGCCAGTCAGGCCGCGCTCGCCCGCTTGGCGCAGCGCGATGGCCAGGTGGTGGGCGAGCGCTTCGAGCTGTACATCGACGGTGTGGAGGTGGCGAATGGTTACCACGAGCTGGATGATGCGGTGGAGCAGCGCGCCCGCTTCGAGGCGGACAATCGACAGCGCGCGGCGGCCGGCCAGCCTGAGCGGCCGCTGGATGAGGCTTTATTGGCGGCGCTGGCGGCGGGCTTGCCCGCGGTGAGCGGCGTTGCACTGGGGCTGGATCGGCTGTTGCTGCTGGCCAGCGGGGAAACCGATATACGGCGTCTACTGGCCTTTTCCTGGGAGCGGTGCTGAGGGCGCAGTGAGCACTGCCGGGCCGTAGCCGTCGATGAATTCTGCCGGCATGCGTCGCGGCCGTCCGCTGCTGATCTCGATACAGGCAAAGTGCATCATGCCGCGCAACAGGGTGGCGCCATCCGCCGGGCGCTGGATCTGGAAGCGACGCTCCATGGTCAGGCGTCGATCCCAACTGACGATCCAGGTACCGGCAATCAGCTCGTCACCTTCTCGCGAGGCCCGCAGGTAGTCGTACTCACTGTGGGTGATGGCCATGGCGCGGTCCAGCCGGCGATAGCTGTCCAGGTCCAGCCCCAGATGCACAGAGTGGGCCCAGGCCACCTGCTCGCACCACTTCACGTACACCGTGTTATTGGTGTGTTGCAGGCCGTCAATATCCGCAGGCGCCACCTGTGTTGCCAGGGTGAAGGGCTGCGGATGATCCCACGCCAGCTCCACCATGCTCACGCGCCCTGGCCCGCGGCGGGGACGGCGTCAGCTTCCAGGGGCTTCTGGGCGAAGTGGAAGAAGGCATAGCCGATGGCCAGCAGCGGGCACAGCAGGTTGAAAAAGGCAAAGGGCGCATAGCTCAGGGTGGCCACGCCGAGTGTGGCGGACATGTAGGCACCACAGGTATTCCAGGGGATGAGGGCCGAGGTGAGTGTGGCGGAATCCTCCAGGGTGCGCGACAGGTTCAGCCGCGACAGGCCGCGACGTGCGTACTCATCGCGAAACATGCGCCCCGGCAGGGCAACGGAAATGAACTGGTCGGCAGCCAGCACGTTGGTGGCGACACAGGTGCCGACCGTCGCCCCCACCAGCCCCGCTGCGCTGTGCACACGCTGCAGGATCTTGCGCAACAGGTGGTCGAGGATGCCGGTGCGCTCCAGTGCACCGCCAAAGGCCAGCGCACAGATAATCAGCCACACCGTGTTGAGCATGCTGCTCATGCCGCCCTTGCTCAGCAGGTCGTCGAGAAAACTGTTGCCGCTGTTGGCTACATAGCCGTCGAACAGGCTGATCCACACACCCTGCAGCAGCAGTGCGGCCTGGTTGAGTTCAGCGCTGTTGCCGGCCAGCTCGCGCACGGCCTGGGGCTGGAACAGCACCGCGAACACGGCGCCCACCAGCGCGCTGATAACAATGGAAGGGAACGCGGGGAAGCGCTTGTAGATAAGCCCCAGCATGAGGATCAACGGCAACAGCAGATGCCAGCCGATATCGAATTCCTGTGACAGGCTTTTTTGCAGGGCCGCGATTTCCTCGGGGGTTGCAGCCTCGCCGCCCCCGATCAGCAGAAAGCCCAGCAACGCCAGGGTAAACCCTGGCACGGTGGTCCAGAGCATGTGGCGGATGTGGTCGAACAGGTCGACGCCGGTGGCGGCCGCCGCGAGGTTGGTGGTGTCCGACATGGGGGAGAGCTTGTCGCCGAAGTAGGCGCCGGACACAATGGCGCCGGCGGTGATGGCCGGTGACAGGCCGAAGCTGCCGGCGATACCCATGAGCCCGATGCCGAGGGTGCCGGCAACGGTCCAGGAGCTGCCGATGCTCACCGCCACAATGGCGCAGATAGCGGCGCTGGCGGCATAGAATACCGATGGATTGAGTATCTCGACGCCATAGTAGATCATGGCGGGCACGGTGCCGGAGAGTATCCAGGTACCGATCAGCATACCCACCGACAGCAGGATCAGCGTAGGCCCCAGGCCCACGGAAATACCGTGGATAATGCCTTCCTGGGTGGCGTGCCAGCTGAGCCCGATACGCTTGCCCACCAGCGCTGCCACGCAGGCGGCCAGCAGCAGCGCTATCTGGTTGGCGCCGTAGGATGAATCCGAGCCGAACAGGTAGACCGAAGCGGCCAGCAGCACGGTCAGGAATACCACCGGGGTCAGCGCAAGGCCGGTGGTCAGCGGACGGTAGTGAGGCGTCTGGTCACTCAAGAGAGGTTCTCGCGTTGTTGCGGCGGGGACTGAATCGGCATCTTCAGGGCTGAAGAATGCCTTAAACTACAGCCCGGGTACAGCATGGGCGATGCCGGGAGAGGGAGGCGAACAATGGCGGCACTGTGGTAACGAATGATCGCAAGGCCTTGTATCTGGGTTTGAGCGCGGTGCTTTTGTGGTCTACCGCGGCTACCGCCTTCAAGCTGGCGCTGCGCGATCTGGACGTATTCCAGCTGGTTGCCTGGTCGGTCTCCGCGTCGGCGCTCGCGCTGCTGGCAATCGTCTGCTGGCAGGGCCGGCAGCGCCAGCTGTGGAGCTCCCTGCGTCAGCGCCCCGGCTATTATCTGCTGTTGGCGGCAATCAATCCGCTGCTCTACTACCTTGTTCTGCTACACGCCTACGCGCTGCTGCCTGCGCAGCAGGCCCAGACCATCAACTACACCTGGGCCATCACGCTGGCATTGCTGGCAGTGCCGCTGCTGGGGCAGCGGCTGGGACGCCGCGACCTGCTGGCAGTGGCGCTGGGTTACAGCGGTGTGGTGATTATCGCGACGCAGGGGCAGCCCTTTGCCATGCAGTTCAGCAGCTTGCCCGGCGTGGGCCTGGCGTTGGGGAGTACGCTGGTATGGGCACTGTACTGGATTCTCAATACGCGCAACCAGGGTGACCCGCTGGTCAGCCTGTGCCTTAATTTTCTGCTGGCCACACCCGCGGCATGGCTGGTGTGCAGCCTGTTTTCAACGCTCTCCACCGGTGGCACAACCGGCCTGCTGGCCGCGTTGTATGTCGGCCTGTTCGAGATGGGCATCACCTTTGCGCTCTGGTCCAGTGCGCTGCGCCTCACCAGCTCGGTGGCGCGTATCGGCAATCTGATTTTCCTCTCCCCGCTGTTCTCGCTGGTGTTGATTGCCACCGTGCTGGACGAGGCGATTCACCCGGCCACGCTGGTTGGTCTGGCGTTGATTATCCCCGGGGTGCTGTTGCAGCAGACGGGCGGGCCGAAAGCGCCCCGCGAGGCCTAGCCGCCGATGTCCGCACCTGAGCCCCCGGTGCTCGCACCGCGCTATTACCGGGACAACTTCCAGCGCCTGTGTGACACCGTTGAAGCGCTCTATGATGACCTGCTGAGCCCGGCGGAGCGTGCGTGGCTGGCACAGTGGCGCAGTGCCTCCGAGCCGGCACAGTGCCTTTACGTGCGGCTGGTTTCCCGTGTCGGCCCCTGGTTTCGCGTGGCGAAGCTCTCCTACCCCGAGATCGGCGCAATCGAGCCATTGCTGGCTGAGCTGCACGCGCTCGATCTGCTGCTTGCGCCCGAGGAGGCGAGCGAAGCGTCGCTGGATGTGCAGGATCTGGGCCGCCTGTTTACCCTCCCCGAGTGGCGGCGCGCTTTCCAGGAGCGCCTGTCTTCGCCCGCACAGCGCAGCAAGGCGCAGTGGGTCGCTGCAGTAGAGGCCCTCGATTTGTCCGTGTGTACACTGCTCGACGCGTTGTGCACGGCAGCCGATGACCGCCTTGTGGCACCGTTGGGGGTGGAGTCGGTGGCCCTGTTCCAGCTGTTGTTTTTCGGCAACCGTCGGCAGAGCCTCACTGACTTCGTGCTCAGTGACCTGGGTATCGCCCGCTACTACCCTTACTCACTCACCCGCCAGCAGCGTCGTTTTTCCTGTCGCGAAGCGGTGGATGAGTACCAGCAGCTGGGCGAGCTGGCGGATCTGCATTGGCTGCTGGAGGACGCAGGAGACGCTGAGGGGTTCAACCTGCTGGCGGAGCAGTTACTGCGTGCCGCGCCCCAGCATGCGCCCAGCGAACGCCGCTACTGGATGCTGTGCAACCGCCTGGGCCGCAATCTGGAGCGGTGCGGCGAGTGGTCGTTGGCAGCACAGCTCTATCAGCGCAGCCAGCTGCACCCGGCGCGTGAACGCTATGTGCGCGTGCTGGAGCAGCGCGAACAGTGGCAGGCCGCCCAGGCCGCCTGCACAGAGCTGTTGGCCAGCCCCTGGTGCGAGGAGGAGCGCGATGCGGCGCAGCGCATTCTGCCGCGCTTACAGCGCAAGCTCGGTGTTGCAGCAGCGCCGCGGCGACGCCGCACGGTGCCGATGGTGGACCTGCAGCTGCTCCGGACGGATGCGCGGGTGGAGGTCGCTGTGGCCGAGCACCTCGCAGAGACATGGGTGTCGGTGCACTACGTCGAGAACAGCCTGTTCAACAGTCTGTTTGGCCTGGCCTTCTGGGATCAGATTTTTGCACCGGTGCCCGGCGCTTTTCACAACCCCTTCCAGGCGGTGCCTGCCGACATGTATCAAACGGCGTTTCGTGCCCGCCGGGAAACCGCGCTCGGTACCCGCCTGCAGGAACTGGCAGCCGGGGATCTCGAAGCAGAGCTGCAGGCTGCCCTGGCGCGCTTCTCCGGTTATCAGTGTCGCTGGGTCAGCTGGTCGCTGTTGACGACAGACCTGCTCGCCCGGGTGCTGGCCTGCGTGCCCGCCGACCACTTGCTGGCCGTGTGGGAGCGTATGTTGTTTGACCCGGGTGAAAACCGGCGCGGCTTCCCCGACCTGATCGCCCTGGGTGAACGGCCCGGCGACTACAGCCTGATCGAGGTCAAGGGCCCTGGCGACCAGCTGCAGCACAGCCAGCGCCGCTGGTTGCAGTTTTTCGGTGAGCAGGGAATACCGGCAAGCGTCGCGCGGGTGGCCTGGGCCGATGACTGAGCAGCGCGTGAGCGTGCGTGAACTGGCGCTTTTCTGCCACCGCAGCGGCGATATCGATCACCGTTTCACCCCGTCTCCCACCGGTCAGCAGGGTATAGAGGGGCACCAGCGAATCTATCGCCGACGCCCGGCGAGTTACCGCGCCGAATTCCCTGTGCAGGGTGTCTGGGAAGGGGATGCCGGGCTGCCGGCGCTGCAGGTCACAGGCCGCGCAGACGGCTACGACCACAGCCAGGGGCTGGTGGAGGAAATCAAGACCTGCCGCGTGGATCCGGCACGTATTCCGGCCTCGGTGACGCAGCTGCACCTGGCCCAGGGCCGGCTCTATGCAGCGCTGATAGCGGCCAGCGAAGACTTGCCGGCGATGGCCGTGCAACTGACCTGGTTGCAGCTCGATACCGACGAGGAATACCCGTTGCGCCAGGACTACAGCCGCGCGGAACTGGATGCGTTCCTGCATGCGACGCTGCTGCGCTACAGCCAGTGGCTGGCACAGGTGCAGCACCGTTTGCAGCGGCGCGATGCCAGCCTCTCGACGCTCCCTTTTCCCCATGCCCAGTTCAGGGCCGGCCAGCGTGAGCTATCCGAGCGGGTGTACAAGTGCATTCATCAGGCGGGCCAGCTGTTGCTGGAAGCCCCCACCGGCATTGGCAAGACCGCCGCGGTGCTCTACCCCGCGTTGAAGGCGCTGGGTACCGGGCGTCATGACAGGGTGGTATTTGCCACTACGCGCATCAGCGGGCGACGCGCGGCGGAGCAGGCCATGACGCGGTTTGTGGAGAAAGGCTATGGTGGCAATGCACTCAGTCTCACAGCCAAGGAGCAGGCCTGCCTGGCACCGGGCAAGGCCTGTCACGCAGATGATTGCCCCTATGCCCGCGGCTACTATGATCGCCTGCCGGCGGCGTTGGATGAAGCGCTTGAAGCGCCCCTGCTGGACCGCGAAGGGCTCGCGGATATTGCCGGGCGGCACGCGGTGTGCCCCTATCAGTTGAGCCTGGACCTGGTGCCCTGGGTAGACGTGATTGTGGCGGACGTGCACCACGTCTTCAGCCCCACCGCGAACCTGGCAGAGCACCTGACGGCGAGCGGCGGGCGCTGGACCGTGTTGCTGGACGAGGCCCATGGCCTGCCTGATCGCGCCCGGGGCATGTACGGCGCCGAATTGCCGAAGGCGCTGGTTATGACCGCCCGGCGCGAGGCGCCTGCGGCTGCACGGCGTGTGCTGGAGCGGCTTAACCGCCAGCTGCTGGCCCTGTTGAAGCTGGACTGGTCAACGCCCGAGGGGCACTGGCTGGATGAGGTGCCCGACACGCTGGCCAGGGCGCTGGCCGAGTGCGTTGAGGCCGTCAACGCCGAGCAGGCGCTGGACGCCTTTGTGCTGCAGTCGCGGCCCGCACTGCGCGATGTCTACTTCCTGGCGCTGCAGTGGCAGCGCCTGCTGGAGTGCTGGGGCAGTGAGTTCCGCCTGGAGCTGGAACGTGGCACCGGGCCCCAGGGCCTGCTGCTGCGGGTGCATTGCCTGGAACCCTCGCGACTGCTGGCCCTGCGCCATCAGGCGATGCACGCCCTGATCGCCTTTTCCGCCACCCTGAGCCCGCAGCGGTGGGCGCTGGATACTCTGGGGCTGCAGGCGGGGGCCGTTGCCTGGTGCACGCCCTCACCTTTCAGCCGCGACCAGTTGCAGGTGCAAATTGCCACGCATGTGGATACCCGTCTGCAACAGCGCGAGGCGAGTTTGCCGGTGCTCGCTGCGCTGTTGCGTCAATGGCTGCTCAGCGAACCGGGTAACTGCCTGCTCTACTTTCCCTCGTATCGCTACCTGGAGGCCTGCGTACAGCTCATGCGGGTGCAGGGCTGGCCGGATGGGCGCCAGCGCTGGGTACAGGGCCGCGCCGGGCAGGGCGGGGTAGAGTTGCTGCCACTGCTGCAGCAGGCACGGGATGTGGCGGCTTTCTGTGTGCTGGGTGGCGCCTTCGGCGAAGGCATCGACCTGCCAGGGGATGAACTGCAGAGCGTGGTGGTAGTGGGCGTCGGCCTGCCCCAGCTGAGCCCGGGTAACGAGCAGCTGCGCCATTTATACGGCAGTCGCTACGGCAGTGGCTTCGCCTACGCCTACCAGTACCCTGCGGTGCAGAAGATCAGCCAGGCCCTGGGCCGCGTGGTACGCACCAGCACCGACCGCGGCAAGGCACTGCTGGTGGACGCCCGCTACGCCGACCCGGGTTGGCGTCAGTTGCTGCCGCCCTGGTGGGAGTACCGGGATTACCCGATTGCGGGTGGTCGGTAGCCGGGCTTGGCAAAGGCGAGCTGCACGGTGCCGATAATGCGCTCCCGGAACCCCCCTTCGCAGTAACAGAGATAGAACTCCCACATGCGAATGAACTGCTCATCGAAGCCCTGGCGGCGCACGGTGTCGAGTTGCGCCATGAAGCGCTCGCGCCAGGCGGCGAGGGTGCGCGCGTAGTCCAGCGTGATATCGCGCAGGTGTACCATCTGCATATCGGTGTCGCTCGCCAGGTGCTGGGCAATCACCGCCAGCGACGGCAGGCAGCCCCCCGGGAAAATGAAGCGCTTGATAAAGTCGACGGTGTCGCGCGCCTGCTGATAACGCTGGTCGCTGATGGTGATGGCCTGGATCACCATTTTGCCGTGTGGTTTCAACAGTTCGCTGCAGCGCGCGAAATACGTGCCGTAGAACTGGTGCCCCACCGCTTCAATCATCTCGATGGAAACCAGCTTGTCGAACTGCCCCGTAAGGGTGCGATAGTCCTCACAGAGGACGGTAATCCGGTCGCCCAGGCCGAGCTCGGCAACGCGCTCACAGGTGTGCGTGTACTGTTCCGCGGATATGGTGGTGGTGGTGACCCGGCAGCCGTAGTGCTGTGCGGCGTGAATGGCCATGCCGCCCCAGCCCGTGCCAATTTCCAGCAGGTGATCGTCGGGCTTAAGCTCCAGCTGCCGGCAAATCTCATCGAGTTTGGCCAGCGAAGCGGTCTCCAGCGAGGTATCTGCATCGGGAAAAATCGCCGCTGAATACATCATGGTCGGATCGAGGAACAGGCGGAAAAAATCGTTACCCAGATCGTAGTGGGCGGCAATGTTGCGGCGCGAACCGGAATGGGTGTTGCGGTTCATGCCGTGGGCCAGCTTCAGGCCCAGACGTACCAGCCAGGACTGGCCTCCCTCCATGGCCTCCATGGTTAGCATGTTGGCGCTGAACAGGCGCGTCACGGTGGTCAGGTCGGGCGTGGACCAGTCACCCTCGATGTAGGCTTCGCCCGAGCCGATGGTGCCGCCGGACAGCAGCTTGCCGTACACGGCGGGGTTGTGCACCGTCACTTCCGCGTGCGGTTCCCCGTCACGCTGAGAATCGCCAACGCGGAATGTCTCGCCACCGTCGTGCAGGGTGAGGCTGCCAACCGTGAAGTTGCCGAGTACGCGCAGCAGCAGCTTGCGCGCCAGCTGATGGTTGGACCAGCGCTTGCCGGCCTTGGTTTGCAGCCGCACCTGGCTGACACTCATGTCGTTCATATTACGCTCCAGACGTTCTCGAACCGGGGTGGTCGTGCACGGGCACCCCTTTGATAAACAGGCGCAGGGCCTGCCAGTAAATACCCAAGGCCACCTTGAGCGTCATTACTGGATAGCTCCAGAGAATGCGGTTCAGGTTGCGGCCATTCATGGGGCGGGCACGCAAATTCAGGCTGGCATCGAAAATGCGGCCTTCTGCCGTCTCCGTGGCCAGGTGGATAGTCAAGCGCTCCCCGGGGGTGTTGCTGCGCCATACATAGCGCATGTCCATGGGGTTGAAGGGCGACACATGCAGCGCCTTGTCAAATTCCTGCTCCAGCCAGCTGCCTGCGTCCGGGCCCTGCAACACGTAGCTGTGGCGCTCGTCCCACGGCGTGTTGGTGACCTCTGCGACCAGGTATTCAAGCCGGCTCTCATCCTCATTGAAACAGTAGTAGCAGGCGATCGGATTGATCTGGTAGCCGAAGTAGCGCAGGTTGGCGAGCAGGTAAATGGGCCCGCTGTGCTCGGCGCCGGTTTCTTCGCGAATGCGACGGCGCACCTCTTCTGCAAGAGGCAGCGCGGGATCACCCAGGAAGTCGCTGCGCAGGAAGCGGGCCGGCGCCCAGCGTGTGCTGGACCACAGCCAGCGTCCGGCAAACAGCTGCGGCAACTCGTCCAGGCATATCCAGGGCATGAACACGCGGTAACTGAAGGCGTGCGTGCGCGGCGCGAAACGACGGTGGCGCAGCGTGCCCTGGTAAAGCCGGGACTTCACGCGGCGGCCTTGACCGCCTGGTTGATGCCGTCCGCCACGCGCAGCGCGCTCACCACGCCGTCTTCGTGGAAGCCGTTGTGCCAGTAGGCGCCACAGTACCAGGTGTTGCGCGAGCCATTGATATCCTGCCAGCGCTGCTGGGCCTTGATACCCTCGAGGGAGAACACCGGGTGGGCGTAGTTGAAGGTGCCCAGTACGCGATTGGGATTGATGGAGGCCGTGTCGTTGAGGGTCACGCAAAACGTTTCCGGAGCATTCAGGCCCTGCAGGATGTTCATGTTGTAGGTGACCACCGCGCGGCCGGAGTCCACCCCGAGGCGGTAGTTCCAGCTCGACCAGGTTTTGCGGTTCCGGGGCAGCAGACGCACATCCGTATGCAGCACCACCTCATTGTTCTGGTAGGGCAGCGCGCCGAGAATCGCGCGCTCCTCCTGCGAGGCATCCGCCAGCATATTCAGGGCCTGGTCGGAGTGTGTGGCAATCACGACCTGGTCAAAACGGAAGCTGCGGCCGTCGCGCAGGGACAGGTCAACGCCGCGTGGGTCACGATTGATGTGGGTTACCTCGCTGGCCGTGTGTATACGGTCTTCGAAGCGCTGGCAGAGCGGGCGCAGGTATTCGCGCGACCCACCTTCTACAACGCGCCACTGAGGCCGATTGTTGACCGAGAGCAGGCCGTGGTTGCGGAAAAAGCGCAGGAAAAACTCCAGCGGGAAGTCGGTCACACTGGCACAGTCTGCCGACCAGATCGCCGACGCCATGGGCACCAGATAGTGGCTGCTGAATGCGGCACCGTAGCGCTTGCGTTCGAGGTAGTGCCCGAGCGTTTCCCCCGCCTGCAAAAAACCGCCGTCCAGGTCGGCTACCGCTTCGCGGTTGAAGCGCAGGATGTCGCGCACCATGCCGAGGAAGCGCGGGGAGGCCAGGTTGCGACGCTGGGCGAACAGGGTGTTGATGCTGCTGCCGGAGTATTCCAGGCCGCTTTCGATATCGTTCACGCTGAAGCCCATGTCCGTGGGCCTGCTGCTGACCCCCAGCTCATCCAGCAGGGCAATGAAATTGGGGTAGGTCCAGTCGTTATAGACAATAAAGCCGGTGTCGACTGCATAGCGGCGGGTGCCGAGTTTGACGTCGACAGTGGCCGTATGCCCGCCGATTTGTGTTCCCGCCTCAAAGACCGTCACGCGATGCTGGCGGCTTAGATAGTGGGCACAGGACAAGCCGGAAATGCCCGAACCGATAACTGCGATATCCAATGGTGTGATTCCTCCCGGCAAGGTGGCAGCGGTTCGCTGGGCGACTGCAAGCTCATGTGCCTGAATATTTACCTGATGGCCAGATTACGCCGGCATGCTGTCGCTGGATCATAGTACTTATTTATACAGTCATTTGATCCGCTTATCTGGCGGGGGCGTATACTGGCCTGAACACAGTCAAAAAAAAGCGGGTGCAGTGGTGGAAAAAAGGAACGACAGTGCTTCGGACGGCTGGCAAGGCCCAACCGGGCGGCGTACCGACGAGTGGAGCGAATGCCTCACTCAAATCGCTGCGACCGGCGACAGAGCGGCGTTCACGCGCTTCTTTCGGCACTTCGCACCGTTGATCAAGGCCTTTGCGTTGTCGGGGTCAAGCCTCTCAGCGGCGCACGCGGATGAGTTGGTGCAGGAAGTGATGCTCAAGGCCTGGCAGAAAGCGTCAGCGTTCAACCCGGAGAAGGCTGCTGCCAGCACCTGGGTGTATACGATAGCGCGCAATTGCCGGACGGACATGTTTCGCCGCCTGCAGAAGTTCGACACGCCATTGGCGGCGGATGACTTCATGCCGGACCAGGAGCCCAGCGAGCCGTTTGCCATGCTGCAAAGCCGGCGCAGCCGAGACACCATTCACGAGTTGATGGGTACGCTGCCTCCAGATCAGGCGCAGATACTCGCCAAAGTGTATATGGAAGGGAAGTCGCATGCCGAGGCAGCGGCTGAGTTGGATCTCCCGCTGGGAACCGTGAAGTCACGGGTGCGGCTGGCGATCCAGAAATTGCAAATTCAGATAGACAGGTAAGTGACAGATTATCATGGCCAAGTTTCATCCCAGCGTTGACCTACTGACCGAGTACGTGGCGGGTATTCTGCCACTGGCGCAGTCTGCCTGTATCTCGGCACACCTCAATTACTGCCCGCAGTGCCAGCAGCAGAGCGCCCGCCTGCAGGATCTGGGTGCCGTATTGTTCGACAGTCTCACGCCGGTTCCGGTCGGTGATGCACTGCTCAATACGGTGCTCGCGCGGCTGGACGAAGAGCCGCCGCTCAGCTACCGGCGCGGGCAGGACCCGGCTGTGGGGCGCTTGCCCGCGCTGCTGCAGCGCCTGATGAAGGGTGACTTTTCCGAGCTGTCCTGGAACAAGATCACCTCGTCGCTGGGCATCAGCTACCTGAAAACCGGCGACCCGGGTTACGAGTTCGCGCTGTACCACATCAAGGCCGGTGGCAAGATTCCCGAGCACACCCACCGTGGCTCGGAGATGACACTGGTTCTGCAGGGTGGTTTTTCGGATGCAGCCGGCAGTTACCACGAGGGTGACTTCCTGTTCCGTGAAGCCAGCGATACTCACGCTCCCACGGCGCTGCAGTCCGAGGACTGCATTTGCCTGGCGGTGCTGGATGCCCCCCTGCGCTTCACCGGCTGGAAATACCGCTGGATGAACCCGTTCCTGCAGCTGCGCGCAGGCTGAATTGTAAGCCCCCTCTCCGGGGGCTTTTTTCTGGTCATACCCGATTTACGGGATGGCACCGTCACGCGCCGATGCAATAATCATCCATCATTTTGGCCAATGTTTACTGTGCAACTATTTCTCTGGTGAATATTAGGCATAATTCCTTGGCGGGAGTCTCTGTGCTACAGTCCCGTGCCGAAAAACTGGGAGAGCTGGGTAAAGGGTCACTGGAAGAGAGAGAATAACGCTCAGACCCTGCCGTTCCGGCCACAATATCCGCAGAATTCATAACCGACACGCTTGAAAACGGGGTAGGAAAAACTATGCGCATCGCAATTCCGAGGGAGACGCATCCAGGCGAGAACCGGGTGCCGGTCACACCGGAGACGGCCAAGAAACTCTGCCGTCTCGGTGCTGACCTGGTCATTGAAAGCGGGATGGGCCTTGGGTCCGGATTTGCTGACGAAGAATACGTCGAAGCTGGCGCTACAGTCGGTGCCGATCGCGAGGCCCTGTTCCGCGAAGCGGATATGCTGCTGCGCCTGCGCAAGCCGGAAAAAGCCGATATCGCGCTAATGAAGAAGGGCTGTATCCACATCAGTTACCTCGACCCCTTCAACGAGCACGACCTGGTGCGCACCCTGCAGCAGCAGGGTGTGACCGCGATCAGCATGGAAATGATTCCGCGCACCACGCGCAGCCAGAAAATGGATGCCCTGAGCTCTCAGGCCAACCTGGCAGGCTATGTGATGGTGATGCAGGCTGCGACCCACCTGCCGCGTATCTTCCCGATGATGATGACGCCGGCCGGCACACTCAAGCCCGCCAAGGTGTTTATCATCGGTGCCGGCGTGGCTGGCCTGCAGGCCATTGCCACCGCCAAGCGCCTGGGCGCGCGAGTCACTGCCTTTGACACCCGCCCGGTCGTTGCCGAGCAGGTGCAATCACTGGGTGCCACCTTCCTGGATATCGACCTGGGCCAAACCGGCGAGACCTCCGGCGGCTACGCCACCGAGCTGACGCCGGAACAGATCCAGAAGCAACGTGATGCGCAGAAAGAAACCATTGCCGACTCCGACGTGGTGATCACCACCGCCCAGGTATTCGGGCGCAAGCCCCCGGTGATCGTGACCAGGGACATGGTGGAAGGCATGAAGCCCGGCTCCGTGATCGTGGACATGGCCGCTGAAACCGGCGGCAACGTGGAAGGCTCGGTGCCCAATGAAGTGGTCACCGTGAACGGCGTGACGATCATCGGCAAGGGCAACCTGCCCAATGAAGTCTGCCGCGACGCCAGCCACATGTATGCGAGCAACCTGTTTAACCTGGTCGATGACGCCTGGGACAAGGAAAGCAACGCATTCAAGATCGACTTCGAGCACGACATCCTGCCCGGCTGCATCATTACGCACGGTGGTGAAGTGACCAACGTTACCATCAAGAAAATCCTGGAGGGGGGCAACTGATATGGAAGCCGTATTCCTGACCTTTATTTTGATGTTGTCCATTTTCCTGGGCTTCGAACTGATCAACAAAGTACCGGCAACGCTGCACACGCCGCTGATGTCCGGTGCCAACGCTATTTCCGGCATTACCGTGGTGGGCGCCATCAGTCTGGCGGGTACCGGTCAGCACGATATAGCGCAGTGGCTGGGTGCCGCCGCCGTCGCCCTGGCAACAATCAACGTGGTGGGTGGTTACATGGTGACCGACCGCATGCTGGCGATGTTCAAGAAGAGGGGTAAATAATCATGGGTGCAACCGGATTGGCCATTCAATTGGCGTTTGTTATCGCGGCGGCCCTGTTTATTTTCGGCCTCAAGCTGCTGGGTTCCGCGGCTACGGCGCGCAAGGGTAACCTGTTGTCCGCCGTGGGCATGCTGCTGGCGATTGTCGCGGCCTTGATCGACCAGGGTATCGTCGAGTTCCAGTGGATACTGGTGGGCATGGTTATCGGCGGCGTAATCGGTGCTGCCACAGCGCGCCTGGTGCAGATGACCTCCATGCCGGAAATGGTGGCGCTGTTCAACGGCTTTGGCGGTATGGCCAGCCTGTTGGTAGGCGCCGCGGCGCTGGGTGCCGGTGACAGCAACACCTTTATTCTGGTGACCATCGTGCTGTCCATCCTTATCGGTGGCCTCACCTTCACCGGCTCGCTGGTGGCCTACGGTAAACTTAGCGAAAAAATCGGCAGTGGCGCAGTTACCTTCAGCGGTCAGCAGGTCGTCAACAGCCTGCTGGTGCTGGCTATTCTCGCCAGCGCGGTGATGTTCTGCCTGGAGCCCGCTAACAGCATGTGGCTCTACGCCATTATCGCCCTGTCGCTGTTGTTCGGCATCATGGCGGTGATTCCCATCGGCGGCGCCGACATGCCGGTGGTGATCTCGCTGCTGAACTCCTATTCAGGCCTCGCAGCCTGTGCGGCGGGTTTCGCCATCAACAACAACATCCTGATTGTTGCCGGCTCCCTGGTAGGCGCCTCCGGTATCATCCTCACGCAAATCATGTGCAAGGCGATGAACCGTTCCCTGAGCAACGTGTTGTTCAGTGGCTTTGGCAGCGTGAGCAGCGCCGAGACCGTGGTCGAGGGCGAAATCAAGCCCATCTCCGTGGAAGACGCCTTCTACGTACTGGAAGCGGCGACCAGCGTGGCAATCGTACCTGGTTATGGCATGGCCGTTGCCCAGGCTCAGCACGTGGTCAAGGAACTGTGTGAACTGCTGGAAGAAAACGGCTGCGAGGTCAACTTCGGCATTCACCCGGTGGCGGGCCGTATGCCGGGGCACATGAACGTGCTGCTGGCGGAAGCGGACGTACCCTACGACCAGCTGCTGGAAATGGACGAGATCAACCCTCGCATGGAAACCGTCGATGTAGCGATTGTGATCGGCGCCAACGACGTGGTGAACCCCGCTGCGCGGGAGGTAGAGTCCAGCCCCATCTACGGCATGCCGGTCATCAACGTGGACAAGGCGCGCACCGTATTCGTGCTCAAGCGGTCCATGGCATCGGGCTTTGCCGGCATCGAAAACCCGCTGTTCTACAAGGAAAACACCCGCATGCTGTTTGGCGATGCGAAAGAAAGCATCGGCGGCCTGATCCGCGAGTTCAGCTAGGTCCTTCTAGGCCCGCGGGTGCTTTTGCAACCGCGGGCCTTTAGCGTTCGCAGGTGGCGAGTGTGGTTCTGGTTAAGCGGATCTTTTAACTCGTTGCTTCCGGGAATAGACCGGGCATCCAGCGTCCAGCCAGCCGAGCTGGAAAAGCGATCCGCAAAGGCGCGCGCGAGCTGTCCGATTGCAATACACCCTCTTTCATCAGCGCCGAAACAATTCGCCTTCCTTGTCGGTCGCCGGTTCCCACGATGCCGGGAACATCCCCTCGGGGAAGGTTGCCTTGGTACAGGACGGCTTCAAGAATATTGCCTGCCTGTGGCGGCAAGCCTTCTGTACGGACTTCCTCTTCTATCCAGAGCCGAACGCGTTCGCGCAGTTTGTTGGGTTGAACAAGCCGCTCCATGAAGTCGACCTGGTCGATACAGGTTTGCAGGAAAAACCTGGTGAACTCCGCGAGGGCGGCTTCGCTCCGACTCCCGCGGCCATCCAGGTCTCCACGGCGGGGCTGATCACAGGCCGCCAGATGCTGTTTATAGCGCGCCTCCTGGCGTGCCAGGCCGCGCGCGATCGACCAAACACCGCCGGTGTCGAGCGCCTCTCTTAGCATGGCGTAGGACATGAGGCGAGCGACACGGCCATTGCCATCCAAAAATGGGTGTATCCAGAGGAGGCGGTGGTGGGCCGCCGCGGTGGCAATCACTGTCTGGGCGTTGCCGAGTTGACTATAGACTTGCTCGAAACGGCGGAGAAAGCGTGGCAGCGCGCCGGGACTGATAGCGACGTGTTCGCCCACGATGACGTCACGGTTGCGGAGCTCTCCCGGTGTCATGCGGACTCGCTCTTGACTTCCGGGATCCTCGACCCACAGCAGCTCATCGGGAAGCTCCTCGCCGAACCGTCGATGTATTTCGCAAAGTCCATTGATCGAAGCGGCCCGCCCGACCAGTCCGCCCTCATCTATCCAGTGCTGAACGGTGACATGTGCGCGGGCCTCGAGTTGAAGGTCACGCTTGCGCGGCTCATCGCTGTAGTCATTCCGCAGTGCGCGCTCGATATCGACGGGGTGGGTGTTATGCCCTTCAATCAGATTGGAGTAATAGCAGTTCATCGAGCGAACCAGTTCGGCCAGAGCGCTGATGACGCCATCGGGCAGGCTGCGGCTGAACCCGGCAGACTTCGCCGCCAATTCCATGGCAAGTTCTGTCAGGACATCCCGGTGTAAAGTGTTGTCACCGACCTGCAGGGGTTCCATCGTTGCAGTGTCCTCACCACGGTCCTGTGCCGCTGTGAAGTCCGCTTTTATGTCCGGTTCTTCTTCGCTCATAGCTGCATAAATAACAGAAAGTTAGGGAGTTTAACAGGGAAGAATGTAAGGGTATAAAGTCCGCTTCCATGTCCGCGCTTTCATACAGAAGGGGTAAACAAAAAAATCTAGGCGTTAAAATCTAGGCGCTCACTGCTCCCGGAACTGCAAACTCGCCAGCCGCGCATACAGTGGCGAATCCCGCAGCAGGCTCTCATGCGTCCCCGTGGCTACCAGCTGCCCCTTGTCCAGCACCGCAATGCGGTCCGCGTGACGGACGGTGGACAGGCGGTGGGCGATGATCACCGTAGTGCGGTTGCGCATCAGTTCTTCCAGGGCCAGTTGCACCTGGTGTTCGCTCTCGCTGTCCAGGGCGCTGGTGGCCTCGTCCAGCAGCAGCACGCGGGGGTTCGCCAGTATGGCACGGGCCAGGGCGATGCGTTGGCGCTGGCCGCCGGACAGGCGTATGCCCTGTTCGCCCAGTTCGCTGTCGTAGCCGTTGGGCAGGCGCTGGATGAACTCATGGGCGTGGGCGGCCCTGGCCGCTGCCATCACCTCTTCTGTGCTGGCGGCGGGCATGCCGTAGGCAATGTTGTAGCGCACGGTGCCGGTGAACAATGCCGGCTGCTGGGGCACCAGGGCTATCTGCTGGCGCAGGGTTTCCAGGCGCATGTCGCGCAGATCCACGCCGTCGAACAGGACCGCGCCGTCTTGCGGGTCGTAAAAGCGCAGCAGTAGCTGGAACACGGTGGATTTGCCGCCGCCGGAAGGGCCGACGAGAGCGAGGCTTTTGCCCTCCTCGATTTTCAGCGACAAGCCCTTGAGCGCCGGGTCGGCGGGGCGAGCAGGGTAGGCGAAGGTGACATCGCGCAAGCCCAGCCTCGCGCGATGGGGCACTGAGCTGCTGCCCCCATCGACAATCTCACTGTGAGTGTGCAGCAGCTCCAGCAGGCGCTCGGAGGCGCCCGCGGCACGCTGCAGTTCGCCCCATACTTCCGATATTGTGGCGAAGCCGGAGCCCACCATCAGCGCATAGAACACGAACGCGCCCAGTTCACCGCCGCTCATTTCACCGTTGATAACCGACTGCCCGCCGCTCCAGAGCATGGCAGCCATGCCGCCGAACAACAGCAGGATAGCGGCGCCTACCAGTAGCGCCCGCTGTCGAATGCGGCGGCGGGCGATGGCAAAGGCGCGCTCCACTTCCCGCCCGAAGGCGGCGCTTTCGCGGCTCTCACTGGTGTAGCTCTGCACAGTGCGTATGTGCTGAATGATTTCTCCGGCGTAGCTGCCCACGTTGGCAATGCTGTCCTGGCTCTGGGTGGACAGCCGCCGCACGCGTCGCCCGAAGAACAGGATGGGCAGCAGCACCAATGGCACCGCCACTGTGATAATGAGGCTCAGCTGGATGTTGGTGATGAACATCAGCACCAGGCCGCCGATCAGCGTGAGGCCGCTGCGCAGGGCCATGCTCATGGAAGAGCCTATGATGGTTTGCAGCAGCGTGGTGTCGGTAGTGAGGCGCGACATGATCTCGCCGCTGCGGTTGGTTTCGAAATACCCCGGATCCAGGTGGATGATGTTGTCGAACACCGCGTTGCGTATGTCGGCGCTCACCCGCTCGCCGAGCCAGGACACAAAGTAGAAGCGGGCAAAGGTGCCTACCGCCATCGCGGCGGCAATCACCAGAATAACGCCGATGGCATTGGCGAGATCCCCCCGGGTGCCACCGCTGAAGCCCTCGTCAATCAGCAGCTGGATGCCGCGGCCCAGGAACAGGGTGGCACCCGCGGTGAACACAAGCGCCGTGCCCGCTGCCAGCAGGCGTCCCCGGTAGGGCAGCAGGAAACGCAGGATGGCCAGCAGCGGTGACAGGCTGCGGCTGCGCTTTTCGCCCATTACTCCGCGTCTGCCGCGGCAGCGCTGCGCCGTTTGATGATCCGCCCGAACACGATGCCGAGTTCAAACAGGCACCACATGGGCACTGCCAGCAAAGCCTGGGAGATCACATCCGGCGGGGTGAGCAGCATCCCGAAGATGAAGCAGCCGACGATGACATAGGGCCGTTTGCGTGCGAGGTCCTCGGGGGTAGTAATACCCGCCGAGATCATGATGACGACGGCGATGGGAATCTCGAAGGAAATACCGAAGGCAAAAAACAGCTTGAGCACAAAGTTCAGGTAGCTGTTGATGTCGGTCATGATGGCGATATCTTCCGGGCCCACGCTGGTAAAGAATCCGAACACCAGCGGAAACACGACGTAATAGGCAAACGCCGCGCCGGCGTAGAACAGCAGTACGCTGGACGCCAGCAGCGGAACCGCCAGGCGTTTTTCATGCCGGTACATGCCGGGCGCGATAAAACTCCAGGCCTGATACAGCACGTAGGGTATGGCGATGAAGATGGCGGCGACCAGGGTGAGCTTGAACGGCGTGAGGAAGGGTGACGCCACGTCCGTGGCGATCATGGAGGTACCCTCGGGCAGCAGCGCGCGCAGCGGTTCGGAGACGAAACTGTAGATTTCGTTGGCGAACGGAAACAGCCCGATGAACACGATCAGCACGGCGAGCAATGCGCGCAACAGTCGGTCGCGCAGCTCGGTCAGGTGCGCTACCAGAGGCAGCGGCTGGTCCTCGGTCTCGTCGTTCATTTCTCCGGAGGTTCCTGTGCGCGGCTCGTGGTCTCGCCATCGCGGGCCGTCCCGGCGCTTGCTGAGTCAGGGCTCGCCTGGCCGGGGCTTGCCGTGGAGGCGGGCCCGGTTGCCTTGCTACCTCCGGTGGCTGCCTTGAAGGAATCACCGGCCCGTTGCGCGTCGCGTTTCAGGTCGCTGCCGGTTTTGCGCAGTTCCTGCATGACGGCATCGTTGTGCAATTCCTGCTCCACGTCGCTGCGGATCTGGTTGAAGCCGCGACGAATCTGCGCCACCCAGGCGCTAACGGTACGGATCGTCGAGGGCAGCCGTTCCGGCCCGATCACCAACAGGCCCACCACGCCAATCAGTAGCAGCTCGGCGAAACCGATATCAAACATGATGCTGTATCACGGTTTGCTGTTGTCGCTCCGCGTGTCGCCGGCACTGTCCTCTGCGGCGTCCTTGCTCTCGGCGTCCTGTTTGCCGCTGTCTTCGTCCTGAATGCTCTTGCGGAAGCCCTTCACCGCGCTGCCCAGGTCACTGCCCAGCGTGCGCAAGCGCTTGGTGCCGAACAACATGATGACAATGGCGAGAATGATCAACAATTGCCAGATACTGATGCCACCGATACCCATGTGTGTCTCCGTCGTGTGATAGTGATGTCGCGGTCAACCGCGGGAAGCTTTCTCGTCCAGCCCGGACACGCCGAAACGTTGTGCCAGGCACTCCAGCACCGCCCCGGAATCCAGCTCCAGGTGAGAGAGCATGACCAGGGTATGAAACCAGAGGTCAGCCACTTCCCCGACCAGTTCCTGACGGTCTTCGCCTGCATCCTTGGCGGCGATGATTACCTCGGTCGCCTCTTCCCCAACTTTCTCCAGGATCTTGTTCAAACCCCGGTGGTGCAGGCTGGCCACGTAGGAACTTTCCGGGCTTGCCGTACGGCGCGCCGCGAGTATCGCGTCCAATTGTTGCAGAACATCGTTCACGGTGTGTTTCCGTACATGGATTCGGGGGATTTCAGCACCGGGTCGGTAACCTCCCAGTTGTCACCACTCCAGCGCTGGTAAAAGCAGTGGCGGCGGCCGGTGTGGCAGGCAACGCCGCCCAGTTGCTCGACGCGCAGCAACACGGTGTCGCCGTCGCAGTCCAGGCGCAGTTCGCGCAGCAGCTGCACATTCCCGGAGCTTTCGCCCTTGCTCCACAGGGCCTGGCGCGAGCGCGACCAGTACACGGCACGGCCTGTCTCCGCGGTGCGCTGCAGCGCTTCCGCATTCATCCAGGCAAGCATCAGCACATCGCCGTTGGCGGCATCCTGAGCGACCGCGGGCACCAGGCCCTGATCGTTCCAGCGCACGGCCTGCAGCAAGGTTGAGGTGTTTTCAGATGTCATGGTTTCCATAGGCCGGCATTATGGCACACCGGCCAGAGCCCGCCTATTCACCCCGGTTGCAGGTGGGCCAGAGCAGCACCAGGGCGGCGCCCAGCAGCAGCCAGCTGGCGACTGGCGCAGCGGCGATGAAGGCCCAGCCACCCGGCACCGCGAGTACCAGCCCGCAAGCGGCAAGTGCCGCCGCGGCAGCGCGGCGGCGTGCGACACGCTGGCGTCGCGCGCTTTGCGCGGCCAACACACGCTGTTGCTGCTTCTCCTGCTGGCGGGACGGGCCGGGTGCTGTCTGTTTGCGCTGCAAATTATCGAGCACGGCGTCCGGCACCTGCGGCAGCTGCTCCAGCCAGGAGGGCACATGCCGTTGCAGGCGTCGCAACACCGACTGCGGGGAGTAGCGCTCCTGTACCCAGCGCTCCAGGAAAGGCTGCGCGGTATCCCAGAGGTTGAGTTGGGGATACAACTGACGCCCCAGGCCCTCTATGTTCAGCAGGGTTTTCTGCAGCAGCACCAGGGCGGGCTGCACTTCCATGTCGAAGCGGCGCGCGGTGCTGAACAGGTAGATCAGCAGCTGGCCAAAGGAGATGTCGCTGATTGGCCGTTCGAATACCGGCTCGCAGACAGCGCGCATGGCCGACTCGAAATCCTGCACCCGCGTGCCCGGCGGCACCCAGCCGCACTCCACGTGCAGCTCGGCCACCGCGCGGTAGTCGCGCTGGAATACCGCGAGCAGGTTGCGCGCCAGGTAATACTGGTCGGCATCACTGAGGCTGCCGACAATGGCGCAGTCCACCGCAATGTAGCGCGGGTTGGCCGGTTCCGTTGCATTGACGAATATATTGCCCGGATGCATATCGGCATGGAAAAAGTTGTCGCGAAACACCTGGGTAAAAAAGATTTCCACACCGCGCTCGGCAAGTACCTTCAAATCGGTGCCTCGCGCCTCCAGCTCCGCTATGTCAGTGACGGGGATGCCACTGATACGCTCGGCGACCATCACATTGCTGCGAGTGTAGTCCCAGTGCACCTGGGGTACATACACCAGGTCGCTGCCTTCGAAATTGCGCCGTAGCTGTGAGGCGTTGGCTGCCTCGCGGCGCAAATCCAGCTCATCGAGGATGGTCAGCTCGTAATCCGCGACCACTTCCACCGGGCGCAGCCGACGGCCGTCCGGCAAATAGCGCTGTACCAGTCGCGCCAGGGTATACAGCAGGGCGAGATCCTGACGGATGACGGGCTCGATGTTGGGCCGCAGCACCTTCACCACCACATCTTCGCCACTGTGCAGCGTGGCGCCGTGTACCTGCGCCACCGACGCCGAGGCGATGGGCTCGGCATCGAAGCCTGCGAACAGGGAGCTGACCGGTGCTCCCAGGGCGGACTCGATAATCCCGGCGGCCAGTGTGTCGTCGAAGGGGGGTACTTTGTCCTGTAGCCGCGCCAGTTCATCGGCGATATCGGCGGGCAGCAGGTCGCGACGAGTGGACAGGAGCTGGCCGAACTTGATGAATACCGGACCCAGCTCTTCCAGCGCCCGACGCAGGCGCTCGCCCCGGTTCATGCCGGGGTGGCTGTTGCGCCAGGGTGACATGCGTAGCAAGAGGCGTGCGCTGGCGGGCAAACCTTCGGCGGCAACAAATTCCTGCAGCCGATAGCGCCCCGCAACACGCAGGATGAGCAGCAGCCGCCGGCTGCGGGAGAACAGCCCGGCGCTCATGGCCGCGCGCTCTGCATGCGCTTGCGCAGCCGCTCCAGCCGCGATTGCAGCCGTTCCACGCGCTGTTGCAGGGATTGCAGGTCGCTGTAGAAGTCTTCAACTTCCAGGCGCGGCGGTGTCAGGCGCGCCTCTTCGTGGATAAATTCTTCGAGTTGGCGCAGCAGGCTGCTCGAGGCGGCGCTGCCGGCACTGAAGCCGGCGCGCAGGAACTCCGCGAACTGGTGCCCCGCAACGTCCCCCAGTACATTCACCAGCGGGGCCTCCCAGTCCAGCTCCAGGCGCCCGATGATGCCCTGCAGCTCGATCAGTGGCGCGCTGTCACCCTGCAGGGCAAGGTTGCCATTGATCAGGGTGGCTGCCGGGTCACTGGCAGCCGCCAGCTCGGCGAAATCGGCGGCCGCACCGCGCACCCGTGTGGTGACGGGGCCGTCGTGGAAGCCCAGCAGACGGGTGCGTTGCACGCCAGGTTGCAGGTAGACATTGATCGCCGGAGAGGTGCATTCGATGGCGAAGGTGCATCCGGCCAGACGGCCCAGCTGTTGCTGCCCCGCCGTGTCCAGCGCCAGGGCGCGGTTGAGTGCCTCTTCCAGGGCAGCCAGTGCCGCCGTGGTCAGCGTTGGATCAAGGCCGACGGCCGCCATGTCAGGCCTTGAAACCCCGGTGCAGGGCAACGACGCCACCGGTGAGGTTGTGGTATTCGCAATTGACGAAGCCGGCATCTTCCAGCATACCGAGCAGGGTTTCCTGGTCCGGGTGCATGCGAATGGACTCCGCCAGGTACTGGTAGCTGTCGCTGTCCCCTGCCACCAGCTTGCCCATGAAAGGCAGCACGCGGAAGGAGTAGCTGTCGTAGGCTTTTTCCAGCAGCGGGTTGGCGGGCTTGGAGAACTCCAGTACCAGCAGCCGCCCGCCGGGCTTGAGTACGCGCAACATGGAGCGCAGCGCGAGGTCTTTGTCGGTGACGTTGCGCAGGCCAAAGGCGATGCTGACGCAGTCGAAGCTTTCGTCCGGAAAGGGCAGGTACTGCGCATCGGCCTGCACGAATTCCAGGTTGCCCTGGTAGCCGTGGTCCAGCAGTTTGTCCCGGCCCACGTTGAGCATGGATTCGTTGATGTCTGCCAGCACCACGCGGCCTGTGGGGCCGACGATGTCGGCAAACTTTGCCGCCAGGTCGCCGGTGCCACCGGCGATATCCAGCACCGACTGGCCGGTGCGTATGGCGCTCAGTTCAATGGTGAAGCGCTTCCATATACGGTGAATGCCGCCGGACATGAGGTCATTCATCAGGTCGTAACGCCCCGCCACCGAGTGGAAAACATTGGCCACCAGACCGGCCTTGGCGTCTTCCTCGACTTCCCGGTAACCGAAATGGGTGGTGCGTTTATCGCTCATGCGGCCTCCGCCGTCATACAACAGGGCGGTTATTGTAGCGCGATGTTGCCCCTGCGGTCAGGGTTGGAACTGGATGACCTGCACCTGGGGGTCGCGGGTGGCACCGGCGGCAGACATGCGATCGAGATAGTCCTGCCACAGCGCCTCGCGGCGGCTGCACAGGTCGTGAAGATAGTCCCAGGAATAGAGCCCGGTATCGTGGCCGTCGTCGAACACCAGCTGCAGCGCGTAGTGGCCTACGGGGCGAATGTCGGTAATGGCCACATGCATCTTGCCGGTCTGCAGTATCTCCTGCCCCGGGCCGTGGCCCTTCACCTCGGCAGAGGGGGAATACACCCGCAGGTATTCACAGGGCAGGCGGTAGCGTTGGTCCTCGCTGTATACCAGCTCCAGCTCCCGTGACTTGCGGTGCAGGTGAATGTCGATGGGGCGCGGTGCGCGGTCGGCCATGGTGGTACCTCAACCTAGAGAATGAAGCGCGACAGATCTTCGTCTTCACTCAGGGCCTGCAGCTGGCTGTTGACGTAGTCGGCATCGATAGACAGCGGCTGCTGCTGCAATCCGGCATCGGCAGCACCGAAGGACGCCTGTTCCAGCAGGCGCTCCATCACGGTATGCAGGCGGCGAGCGCCGATATTCTCGGTTTTTTCATTAACCTGCCAGGCGGTTTCGGCAATCCGCCGCAGCCCGTCCGGCGTGAATGCCACCTGCAGGCCTTCGGTGGCCAGCAGTGCCTGATACTGCTCGGTCAGTGAGGCGTCCGGCTCGGTGAGGATGCGCTCGAAGTCGCTGGCGGTGAGCGATTCCAGCTCCACGCGAATCGGCAGGCGGCCCTGCAGTTCGGGGATCAGGTCGGAAGGCTTGGCCAGATGAAACGCGCCCGAGGCAATGAACAGGATGTGGTCGGTCTTGATGGTGCCGTGCTTGGTGCTTACCGTGGAGCCTTCAATCAGCGGCAGCAGGTCGCGCTGTACACCTTCCCGGGAAACGTCCGCGCCCGCGGTTTCGCCGCGCTTGGCCACCTTGTCGAGCTCGTCGATGAACACAATGCCGTTCTGCTCCGCTTCGCGAATGGCGCGCTGCTTCAGGTCTTCTTCGTTCACCAGCTTGGCCGCCTCCTCGTCGGTCAGCGCCTTCAGTGCGGCTTTTACCGGCATGCGCCGGGTTTTGCTCTGCTGGCGCGACAGGTTGGAAAACATGCTCTGCAACTGGTTGGTCATTTCCTCCATGCCCGGGGGGGCCATGATCTCTACCCCGGCGCCGCCACTGGCCAAGTCGACCTCCACTTCCTTTTCATCGAGGTCGCCTTCACGCAGCTTCTTGCGCAGCAACTGGCGCGTGCTGGTGCCGTTGTTGCTGTCTGTGCCTTCGCCGCGCGCCGGCGGCAGCAGGATATCCAGCAGCCGTTCTTCGGCCGCTTCTTCCGCGCGGAAGCGCACGCGCTGCATTTCCTGCTCGCGGTAAAGCTTCACGGCCACGTCGGCGAGGTCGCGAATAATCGATTCCACGTCGCGGCCCACATAGCCCACCTCGGTGAACTTGGTGGCTTCCACTTTGACAAACGGTGCGTTGGCCAGTTTCGCCAGTCGCCGGGCAATTTCGGTTTTGCCCACGCCGGTAGGGCCGATCATGAGAATGTTCTTGGGCGTGATTTCTGCCCGCAGTGCCTCGGGCAGCTGCATCCGCCGCCAGCGGTTGCGTAGCGCGATGGCAACAGCGCGCTTGGCGTCCTGCTGGCCGATAATGTGCTTGTCCAGCTCGTGGACAATCTCTCGGGGCGTCATGTTGGACATGCGGAGGGCCTAATAGTCGAGTTGTTCGATGGTTTGGTTGTGGTTGGTGTAAATGCAGATGTCGCCGGCGATATTCAGGCCTTTTTCCACGATGCTGCGGGCATCGAGTTCGGTATTGTCGAGCAGGGCGCGCGCGGCGGATTGCGCAAAGGGGCCACCGGAGCCGATGGCGATGAGGTTGTCCTCGGGCTCGATGACATCGCCGTTGCCGGTGATGACCAGTGAGGTTTCCTTGTCGGCGACTGCCAGCAGGGCTTCCAGGCGGCGCAGAGAGCGCTCGGTGCGCCAGGCCTTGGCCAGCTCCACGGCGGCCCGCACCAGGTGGCCCTGGTGTTTGTCCAGTTGCGCTTCAAACAGCTCGAACAGGGTGAAGGCATCTGCCGTGCCACCGGCGAAGCCCGCCAGCACCTTGTTCTTGTGTAGCCGGCGTACTTTGCGCGCGTTGCCCTTCATGACGGTGTTGCCCAGCGACACCTGCCCGTCGCCACCAATGACAACGCTGTTGCCACGGCGCACTGAGAGGATGGTTGTACCTCGATACTGTTCCACGATAAGTCTCCTGTTGCTCCAGATATGGGGAGCCGTGGCGGGAATTCAAGCGCGCGCCGCACGCGGGCGGCGCAGATGTCAGGGCCGGCCCCGCTTCAGCAGCAGGGTGTCGATGTTCTGCGCGGCGGTCAATCCGCGGGCGCGGCTCATCTGCGCGTGGGTGGTATACGGCCCGAGATAGACCCGGAACCAGCGCCCGTTGTCGCCGGTGGACTCTTCCACGTTGGGTTCCAGCCCCAGTAACAGCAGCTCGGCCCGACGCCGGTCGGCGTCATCGCGCTGCCGGAAAGAGCCCGCTTGCAGCACGTAGTTCTCGGCGGGGGGCGGAGCGACATCGGGCTGCTGTGCCCCTTCGGCGGGTTCTACCTCCACGTCGATCGTCTGCTCCGGCAGCATGGTGTAGAAATCGAAGCGGGGTTTTGGTGGCGCTTCCGCGACGGCTGCCTCCTGGGGCTCGCGTGCCGGTTGTGTGCCCGGCGGCAGCGTGCCGAGATAGAGCAGCAGGCTGAGAAAAACCCCGGTGCCAACGCCGGCCCCGAACCAGCGCCAGGGGCTTGCTGCGCCGCTGTTATCCTTGCGCCGCGCCGCCTGCGGTTTGCGGCGTGCGCCGCTGCGCGTGCCCCGACCACCGGCATCGCGCGCCACTTACATCGCCTCCGGCGCGTTCACGCCCAGCAGGCACAGGCCGTTGGCCACGACCTGGCGCACCGCTTCACTCAAGGCAATACGGGCATCACGCAGCTCAGTATCATCGACCAGCAGTTTGTGCGCGTTGTAAAAGCTGTGGAATTCGGCGGCCAGTTCGCGCAGGTAGTTTGCCACCGTGTGCGGCTCGCTGGCGGTGGCCGCGGCTTCCACCACCTCCGGATACTGGTCGAGGCGCTTGAACAGTGCCTTCTCCTGCTCTTCCTGCAGCCGCGCCAGTGCGGCCAGGCCGCGCTCGGCCTGCCAGTCCCAGCCGTGTTCCGCCAGTTTGGCGCGCACGGAACAGGCGCGCGCATGGGCGTATTGAATGTAGTAGACGGGGTTGTCGTTGCTTTGTGACAGCGCCAGGTCGATGTCGAAGGTGAGCTGGGAACTCGGGGCCCGGGCCACCAGGAAATAGCGTGTGGCGTCACAACCTACCTCGTCAATCAGGTCGCGCAGGGTGACATAACTGCCCGCACGCTTGGACAGCTTCACTTCGCTGCCATCGCGCATCACGGTCACCATCTGGTGCAGCACGTAGTCCGGCCAGCCTTGTGGGATATCTGCCTGCAGGGCCTGCAGGCCGGCCCGCACCCGCGTTACCGTACTGTGGTGATCGGCGCCCTGTTCGTTGATCACGCGCTCAAAACCGCGTTGCCACTTGTTGAGGTGGTAGGCCACGTCGGGCAGGAAATAGGTGTAACCGCCCTCCCGCTTGCGCATCACCCGGTCCTTGTCATCCCCGAAGGCCGTGGTGCGTAGCCACAGGGCCCCGTCCTCTTCATAGGTATGGCCATTGGCGATCAGCTGCGCCACGGTGGCCTCAACCTCGCCTGACTCATACAGGGATGACTCCAGGAAGTAGCGATCAAAATTCACTGCAAAGGCTTTCAGGTCGAGGTCCTGCTCGCGGCGCAGGTAGGCCACGGCGAAGTCGCGGATGGCATCGAGGTCATTCGGGTCGCCCTTGCCGTCGACATGGCGATCCCTGGCGTCGATCTGCTCACCCGCCAGGTAGGCGGCGGCCACATCGGCGATGTAGTCGCCGCGGTAGCCGTCCTCCGGCCACTGGGCATCGTCCGGCCCCAGGCCACGGCAGCGCGCCTGTACTGACAGCGCCAGATTAATGATCTGGGCACCCGCATCGTTATAGTAGAACTCGCTCGCCACCGACCAGCCGGTAGCGGCCAGCAGGCGACAGATACTGTCGCCCACGGCAGCGCCACGGCCATGGCCGACATGCAGTGGCCCTGTGGGGTTGGCGGACACGAACTCGACCTGCACGCGACGGCCCGCACCGGTATCGCTGTGGCCAAAGCGCTCGCCCTCGGCCAGCACGCGCTGCACCACCGCGCGGCTGCGCTCTCCGGACAGGAAGAAGTTGATGAAGCCCGGCCCGGCAACCTCGGTACGGGTGATCAGCGATGACGCCGGCAGCGCATGGCAAATCATGTCCGCGAGATCGCGGGGCTTGTAGCCCGCACCCTTGGCCAGCGTGAGAGCCACGTTGCTCGCCAGGTCGCCGTGGCTGGCGTCGCGGGTGCGCTCGATGACGATGGTCGGCTGCGTTGCTTCCGGGAGCCGGCCTTCGGCGACCAATGCATCCAGCGCCTGCTGGATCAGCTGTGACAATTGTTCCTTCATTTCCTGGGGGGCTCTACCTGCATTTTCTGGGTTGGGTGGGTGCTGGCGTGCCTGAACGGCAGCGTGCCATTATCGCCGCAAATGCCCGCCTATGGCCAGCGCGAGGCGGCGATCAACCCAGGTCCAGCGGGTCGACATCGATGGACCAGCTGAGCCCCTGGCGGGCGGGGTGTTGCTCGGCGCAATGCACCAGCAGCCTGGCAAGCTGCTGCGCCCGGCGCACATCCGGCGCCATGGCCAGCAGTTGATTGCGGAATTTGTTGGCCCGTCGCTGCAAGGGGGATGGCAGCGGGCCGATCAGTCGGCAACCCGGCAGCAGCCCGGATTCTGCTTGCTTGCGCACGGCACCGAGGAACTGTTCGCCCGTTTCCGTCGCCGGGCTGTCGGTGCGCAGTAAAATGAGGCGTCCGTGGGGTGGCATGCCGTGTTCCTGGCGCACCTGCAGCAGGCGCCGCGCCTGCTCTGCATAGCTCTCGGTGAGCATTGCCTGCATCAACGGGTGGTCCGGATAATGGGTTTGCACTAGCACCTGGCCGGCATCACCGGCGCGGCCCGAGCGCCCTGCCACCTGTGTCAGCAGCTGGGCCATGCGCTCCTCGCCGCGGAAGTCGGCACTGAACAGCAATGCATCGGCGTCGATAACCGCCACCAGGTTCACGCCGGGAAAGTGGTGCCCCTTGGTCAGCATCTGGGTGCCGAGGAGAATACACGGGGCACCCTGCTGCACTTCTGCCACCAGCGCCTGCATGGCGCCCTTGCCCTGCATGGAGTCGCTGTCCACGCGGTGAATGGGCCAGGCCCCGAAGGTGCTGCGCAATACGTCTTCGGTTTGCTCGGTGCCCAGGCCATTGGTGAGCAGGCGCGGACTGTGGCAGGCTGGGCAGGCCTGTGGCAGGCGCACGTTGGCCGAACAGTGGTGACAGCGCAGCCGGCGCTGGCGGCGGTGCACGGTCATGCGGGTGTCGCAGGCCGTGCACTGCGCAATCCAGCCGCAGTCGTGACATTGCAGCGCAGGCGCATAGCCGCGCCGGTTGAGGAACAGCAGTACCTGCTGCCCCCCTTGCAGAGTGCTTTCAATGGCGTCGCGCAGGGCGCCGGAGAGCCCACCCTGAAGCGCCTCGCGGCGGACATCAATGGCGCCCAGCGCGGGCAGCTCACCGGCACCCGCGCGGCGCGTCAGGCGGTGGTGTCCGTAACGGCCCTGCAGGGCGTTATGCAGGGTTTCCAGCGCCGGTGTGGCACTGCCCAGCACAACCGTTGCGCCCTCCAGCTGCCCCCGTTTGACGGCGAGGTCACGCGCCGAGTAGCGGAACCCGTCCTGCTGCTTGAAGGAGCCGTCGTGCTCTTCGTCGACAATGATCAGGCCCGGCCGCAACAGGCTGCTGAAAATGGCCGACCGTGTCCCCACCACAATCGATGCGGTACCCGTGCGCGCCGCCTCCCAGGCGGCGTAACGCTCAGTGTCGTTGAGGCCCGAGTGCAGCACTGCAATGCCGCTGCCAAACCGCTCGGTGAAGCGCGCCAGGGTTTGCGGTGTGAGACCGATTTCGGGTATCAGCACCAGCGCCTGCTGGCCCTTGGCAAGGCAGTGGGCGATCAGCTGCAGGTAAACTTCCGTTTTCCCGCTGCCGGTAATGCCCTCCAGCAGGCTGCAGTGGAACTGACCGTAGTGCGCCAGTATGCCCTGCAGGGCGTGTGCCTGTTCGGCGTTCAGCGGAAGACCCGGCTGGGGAGTGGTGAGGGCATGCCCGGGAGCCAGCAGGCAGCGTTCGGCGAGCCCCTTCTGTTCCAGCTGGCGCAGGATACCGGCGCTGATGCCATTGGCGCGCAGCGTGCTGGTGGCGAGTTCATCGGTGTTTTGCAGCAGGGCCAGCGCCTCGGCCTGCCGCGGTGAACGTTGCAGTGCGCCCCCGGGCAGGCCTTTGCCACGCTGGCTTAGGCGCCAGCCGGGCTGGCCCGGTGGCTGGTGGCTCTGCGCCTGGCGCAGGCCGGGCGGGAAGGCGGCTTCCAGCACCTCCCCCAGGGGGTGCTGGTAATAATCCGCGGCCCAGCGACAAAGTTGCAGAACCCACGGCGATAGCAGGGGTGCGTCGTCTACGACAGCCTGAGCTGCGCGCAGCGACGTCGCGGGTACTGCCGATTCGGCGGCGACCTCAATCAGCCAGCCCTGGAGCTGACGGCGACCGAAGTCCACTTTGACCCGTACACCCGGTTGTAAACCGTCCAGGGCCTCTGCGGTCAGCCCCGCAGGGGGCAGGTAATCGAACAGCGAGCGCAGTGGACAGGAAATGGCCAGGCGAAGAACGGACATCGCGCCTCTCAGCGTAGAGCGGGTGTAAATGAGCCGCGCATAATAGCGCAACCGCGGGGCTTGCGCCGGCCGCTGTGTCTGGTACTATGCGCGCCTATTTTTTCGCGTTACCTCCACAAGTCCGGTGCGGTGCCCGACAGGCTCGGGTGGCGGTGCCAATCAACAGGAGCAACACCATGAAAGCAGAAATTCATCCGAAGTACGAGGCGGTTACCGCCACTTGCAGCTGCGGCAATGTGGTTGCCACGCGCTCCACCCGTTGTGAAGATTTTCACATCGACGTGTGCTCGCAGTGTCACCCCTTCTTCACCGGCAAGCAGAAAGTACTCGACAGCGGGGGCCGGGTCGACCGTTTCAAGAAGCGTTTTGGTGCTCGCGGCGCTTCGCGCTGAGCGGCGACTGTGGGCTGCATTGGCAGCCTGCGACCAGGGCCGGGCACCGCGAGGTTCCCGGCTTTTTTGTGCCCGAGAGAAACGGCTAGGACGCGTGTGCTTGTGGCTGCCAGCGCTTTTCTATATTCTCTGGCGTCCCTCCCGCAAGCGCAGTGATCAGCGGATTTCCAACTATGAGCAAAGACTTCAGACAGGCGGCCCTCGACTATCACGCGGAGCCGGTTCCCGGAAAAATCAGCATGGAGCTGACCAAGCCTGCGGAAACCCAGGCCGAGCTGGCGCTGGCCTACAGTCCCGGTGTGGCCGAGCCCTGTCGTGAAATCGCTGCCGATGCTGATGCCGCCTACCTGTACACGGGCAAGGGCAATCTGGTTGCCGTGATCAGCAACGGTACCGCGGTGCTCGGCCTGGGCAACCTGGGTGCTTTGGCGAGCAAGCCGGTGATGGAGGGCAAGGCGCTGTTGTTCAAACGGTTTGCCGGCATCAACTCGGTGGATATCGAGGTGAATACCGAGGACAGCGACAGCTTTATTGAAACCGTTGCCAATATTGCCGACACCTTTGGCGGCATCAATCTCGAAGACATCAAGGCGCCGGAATGCTTCGAAATCGAAGCGGAACTGGCGCGGCGCTGCGCCATCCCCATTTTCCACGATGACCAACACGGCACCGCCATTGTAACCGCCGCCGGCATGATCAACGCACTCGAGATTCAAGGCAAACGGCTGGAAGACGCCGTGATCACCTGCCTGGGCGCGGGCGCGGCGGCCATCGCCTGCATGCGCCTGCTTCTGAGCATGGGCGCGAAGCAGGAAAACATTTATATGCTCGATCGCCGCGGCGTGATCTACGCTGGTCGCGAAGGCGTTAACAGCTACAAGCAGGAGTTCGTCAACAACACCGACAAGCGCAGCCTGAGTGATGCCGTGCGTGGCGCCGATGTGTTTGTGGGCCTGTCAGGCGCGGACCTGCTCAGCGCCGATATGCTGTTGTCCATGGCGGATCGCCCCATTGTGTTTGCCTGCTCCAACCCGGACCCGGAGATCCGCCCGGAGCTGGCGCACAGTGTGCGCGATGACCTGATTATGGCGACCGGGCGCTCTGACTACCCCAACCAGGTGAACAACGTGCTCGGCTTCCCGTTCATCTTCCGCGGGGCGCTGGATGTGCGCGCGAGTGCCATCAATGAGGCGATGAAAATTGCCGCCGTCAAAGCGCTCAGTGAGCTGGCACGCGAGCCGGTGCCTGCCTCGGTGCTCAAGGCCTGCGGTGAAACCGAATTGAGCTTTGGTCCCCGCTACATCATTCCCAAGCCGGTCGACCCGCGCTTGCTGCAACACATTGCCCCGGCGGTTGCCCGTGCGGCGGTCGACAGCGGCGTGGCTCGCGTGCCCTACCCCGAGAATTACGCACCAGGCGGCGTGTAGACCACGCACACCCTTCCGCGCCGGCAGCTATGGCGTGGCCGGCGCCCCGGCTAGAAAATGTCCCTGACCAGATCTTCCGTGGTGCCGCGCAGGCCGGCGTCGCCTGCGCCCCCGCTCGGTGCGGGCACACGGTCTTCCCGAAAATACTCGAAAATAGCGTTCTGTTGCCCCGGTCGTGCCAGCAGGCCGGTATCCGGGTCAATGCGCACATGCACTACGCCCGGCGGCAGGGGTGGCTGAACATCCGGACTGTCGCGCAGGGCTCCGCGCATGTAGTCGATCCAGATGGGCAGTGCCGCCGTGCCACCAAACTCTCGCCGCCCCAGTGGCGTGTAGTTGTCAAAGCCCACCCAGGCCGTGGTGACGACGTCGCGGTTGTAACCTGAGAACCAGGCATCCATCGGCCCGTTGGTGGTGCCGGTTTTCCCGGCGAGGTCATCGCGTCCCAGTGTGAGGGCGCGCCGCCCGGTACCGCGTTTGATGACGTCCTGCAGGATGCTGGTGAGGATGAAATTGCTGCGTTCGTCCATCACCCGCTCGGCGCGGGGGGGCGCGGTGCTGTCCGCCTCCGTTGCGCCGGCGAGGATTTCCTCCATGCGCAGTTCCCGCTCCGGTGCGACGCTCTCCAGGTTGCGCGCTGGTGGGCAATCGCGGCACACGGTGGGCGGCGCAGCGGCGAATACCACGTTGCCGTCGGTATCCTCAATGCGCTCGATCAGGAAGGGCTGCACTGCGTAGCCGCCATTGGCGAGCACCGCGTAGGCCCTCGCGAGTTGCAGTGGCGACATGACATGGGTGCCCAGTGCCAGTGACAGATCCGGCGCGAGCTCGCTGGTATCGAAACCGAAGCGCTGCATGTGGCGAATCAGTTCCGGTACCCCGATTTGCTGCAGAAGTCGAATCGAGACCAGATTGCGCGACTTGGTCAGGGCCCAGCGCAACCGCGTGGGGCCGTAAAAGCGGCCGCCATCGTTTTCGGGCCGCCAGATATCTTCCAGCGCGGTGTCTTCCAGCACCACCGGCGCATCGTTGATGATGCTGGCGGCGGTGAATCCCGCCTCCAGTGCAGCCGAGTAAACAAAGGGTTTAAAGCTGGAACCGGGCTGGCGTCGCGCCTGGGTGGCACGGTTGAATTTGCTGCTCTCGAAGCCGAGGCCGCCAACGATGCTGACGATGGCGCCGTTGTCGGGGTTCAGTGACACCAGTGCTGCCTGGGCGGCTGGCACCTGGCTCAGATGCCAGCGTTCGTCGTCTTTGCGCTGTACGCGGATAAGATCCCCGACGCTGACGACATCGGCGATGCTGGCCGGTGCGCGCCCCATGGAGTTCTCGGTGAGGTAGGGGTTGGCTTGGCGCAGGCCGTCATCCCAGAGCAGCTCGCCCGAGGAGCCATCATTGAACAGCAGGTCCACGCGGTCCTCGCGCAAGCGGGTGACAATTGCCGGCGTCAGGCCCGCTACCACCGGCGTGTCTGCCAGCGCGGCTAGCCAGGTGGCCGTGGCCCGGCCGTCCGCCTGCCCTGCGTCTGCCGGGGGCGGCAGCTGACGCTCCGGTCCGCGGTAGCCGTGGCGTCGGTCGTAGGTCATGAGTCCGTTGACCACGGTTTGCTGGGCGAGCTGCTGCAGTTCGCTGCTGATGGTGGTGTAGACATGATAGCCGTCGGTGTAGGCCGACATGCCGTAGCGTTCGAGCATTTCCTGGCGTGCCATTTCGGCGGCGTAGTGCGCGGCGAAGCTCAGCTGCGCGCCGTGGTGTTGGGCGCTGGCAGGCTCCTGCACGGCGGCGGCCCAGTGCTCCTGCTCGATATAGCCCAGCGACAGCATGCGCCCCAGAATCCAGTCGCGGCGCTCCTTGCTGGCCTGGGGGCCGCTGATCGGGTTGTTGCGCGAGGGTGCCTTGGGAATGCCGGCCAGCATGGCGTGTTGCGCCAGGGTCAGCTCGCCGATGCCGGTGCCGTAGTACACCTGCGACGCGGCCTCGAAACCGTAGGCGCGGTGGCCGAGGAATACCCGGTTGAAGTACAGCTCGAATATTTCTTCCTTCTCCAGCGCGCGCTCGATTTTGATGGCCAGGAGAATCTCATTGAACTTGCGGGTAAAGGTGCGCTCCAGGCTGAGAAAGTAGTTGCGCGCCACCTGCATGGTCAGGGTGCTGCCGCCGGAGCCTTTCTCTCCGGTCAGTGCCAGCTCCGACACCGCACGCATCAGCCCGGCGAGGTCAACGCCCCGGTGTGTGAAGAAACGGTCGTCTTCCGCGGCCAGCAGCGCCTGTACGAATTGCGGCGGAATATCCTCAAAACGCAGTGGATTCCGCTTCTGCTCGCCAAACTGTCCAATCAGGTCGCCATCGCGTGTATAGACCTGCATCGGGGTCTGCAGGCGGACGTCGCGCAGGGTCTCCACATCGGGCAGGCCGGGATCGAGGTAGAGATAGACACCCGCAAGCAGCCAGCTCAAGCCCAGCAGGCCAAGCACGGAAGAGCGCAATAAAAAGCGGAGGAAACCCATTTATTCCTTTACAAAGCAGTGACTTGTATTACTGTAGTCCGGAGGGGGCTTGGCAACATTTGGTAATTATAAGCGTATTTTCGCTTTTGATTGCAGTATTGATTATGCTATATCTACAAATTAATGTAGTAGTGTATAAAAACAAGCTAAGTCAGTGATACGCATAGGAAAACGAATTGCTTGGCATTCTAGGGAAGAAAAAGTCGGTGTCGGTGTTGGGGCTGGATATCAGCTCCACAACGGTCAAGCTGCTGGAGCTTAGCCAGTCCGGGGGGCGCTATCGAGTAGAAAGCTACTCGGTCAGTTCGCTTCCGGTGGACGCGGTCATCGAGAAAAACGTGAACGATATCGAGGGCGTGACCAACGCCGTTCGAGCCGTCGTTGCGCAATCTCGCACCAAGCTCAAGGCGGTGGCGGCGGCGGTGGCCGGTTCCTCGGTAATCACCAAGATCATCGACATGCCGTCTGGTCTCAACGAGGACGACATGGAAACCCAGCTCACGCTGGAGGCGGATCAGTACATTCCGTACCCGTTGGATGAGGTGGCTATCGACTTCGAAATCCAGGGCGCTTCGCCGGAACGCGCCAATCACGTCGAGGTGCTGCTCGCGGCCTGTCGGCGTGAAACGATCGATTCCCGGGTGGACGCCATTGAAGGCGCTGATCTCACCGCGCGCATCATGGATGTCGAAGCCTACGCCATGGAGCGAGCCTACGGCCTGATCCGGCGCCAGCTCAACCTGGAACTGGAGAGCATGGTGGCGATTGTGGATATCGGCGCCACCATGACTACGCTCAGCGTGCTGAACAACGGCCAAACAATCTATACCCGCGAGCAGCTGTTCGGTGGCAAACAGCTGACCGATGAGATCATGCGCCGCTATGGCCTGCCTCTGGAAGAGGCCGGCCTGGCCAAGAAGCAGGGCGGCCTGCCCGATGACTACGAGCCGGAAGTGTTGACGCCGTTCAAGGAAGCTGTGGTGCAGCAGGTGGCACGTTCGCTGCAGTTCTTCTTCTCCTCCAGCCAGTTCAATGACGTTGACTACATCATCCTCGCAGGCGGCGTGTCCTCCATGGACGGCCTGGTCGACCTGGTGCAAAAAAAGCTGGGTACGCCGACGGCCGTCGCCAATCCGTTTGCCGAAATGACGATTTCTTCCCGGGTCAACGCGGTTGCCCTGAGCAGCGACGCCCCCGCGATGATGATCGCCTGTGGCCTCGCCTTGCGGAGCTTTGACTGATGGCGCAAATCAATCTCCTTCCCTGGCGTGAGGAACGCAGGGCGGAGCGAAAGAAAGAGTTTCTCGTCCTGCTGGGCATGATCGGCCTGCTGGGCGTGGGCGTGGTGATTCTCGGCGACCGCATCGTCAATAGCCAGATTGACCACCAGAAAGCCCGCAATGAGTACCTGACGGAAAATATCCGTGTGCTCGACCGCCAGGTTGACGAGATCCGCGAGCTGGAGCGTCGTCGCAACCAGTTGATCGACCGGATGCGTGTCATCCAGGAGTTGCAGGGCAATCGGCCAATCATTGTGCGTGTGATGGACCAGCTGGTGCGTACGCTGCCTGACGGCGTCTTCTACACCAGCCTGCAGAGCAGCAACAACGAGATTGTTTTGATCGGGGTGGCGGAATCCAACAACCGGGTGTCCAGCCTGATGCGGCGCCTCGATTCGTCCGACTGGCTGCAGCAGCCCAACCTCGATTCGGTGCGCGCGGCAACCCAGTATGGCGATCAGGCCGCGACATTCAATCTCAAGGTGAAGGTGCAGTTGCCCGAATCCGATGACGGCGCGGGAGGTTAAGGCATGGCATTCGAAGATACCCTGCGCAGTCTCCGCGAGTTTGATGTTAACGACATCGATTTCGACAATATCGGTTCCTGGCCCACGGCGGTCAAGGCGGTGCTCTGCGTGCTGCTGCTGGTGGTCGTTGTCGCGGGCGGTTACTACTACCACATCAAGGACTTGCAGTTGACCCTGGGCAACGTGCAGGCCGAGGAAGAGCGTCTGCGCCAGGACTACGAGAAAAAGGCCTTCCAGGCGGCCAACCTCGAGGCCTACAAGGCGCAGATGGTGGAAATGGAGGAGTCCTTTGGTGCGCTGGTCAGTCAGCTGCCGAGCGACACCGAAGTGCCCGGCCTGCTGGAAGACATCACCAACAAGGGTCTCATGAACGGCCTGGAAATCAACAGTATTGCACTGCAGGCGGAACAGGCACGCGAGTTCTATGTCGAGCTGCCGATTGCCATCACGGCGACAGGGTCCTATCACGACCTGGGGGCCTTCATCAGCGGCATGGCGGGCCTGCCGCGTATTGTCACGCTGCACGATTTTTCGATCTCGGCGCCGTCGGGTAACGGCAACGCGCTCAACATGAGCATTACTGCCAAGACCTATCGCTACAAGGATGGAGAGGGCTAGCATGAGCACGGAGTGGCGCCTGACCGCAGTTGCGGTATCTGCAGCCCTGCTGCTGACAGCCTGCGGAACGGATAGTTTCAGTGACCTCGACGCCTTCATGGCGGAGAAGCGTGCGCGGCCGGGCGGTATCATCGCGCCGATCCCGACCTTTCAGGCCTATGAGGCGTTTGCCTACAGTGCCACTGCACTGCGCAGCCCCTTCGATCGGCCTGTAGAGGTGCGTGACATTACGCAAATGCAAGCAATCAGCGCGATCAAGCCCGATGAAAAGCGGGCTCGCGAGTTCCTCGAGCAGTACACCTTCGACTCGCTGACGATGGTGGGTTCGCTGGAGCGCGGGGGAACACAGTGGTCCCTTATCCGGGACCCGGATGGAGGGGTGCACCGTGTGCGCCTCGGGAATTACCTGGGGCGCAACCACGGCCGGATCGTCGAGATGACGGATACCTTCGTGTCGGTGGTAGAGATCGTTAGTGACGGTACCGCAGACGGGTGGGTGGAGCGTCCGCGGACAATCGATCTAAGCGGCATCTGACGCAGGGGCCATTGGTGACAGCCATGTTGAAAAATACAGCAAATTTGGGGAATAGTGCCGTGAAAGAGGGATCTTGCAGACGGGGTTTTGCACTGCAACGGCTGGCAGCATTACTGGTTTTCAGCCTCTTCGGTCAGGCCGTGCTGGCAGCGCCGACAGTGACGGATATCGAGTTCGCTTCGCGCCCCGGCAGCAAGATCGAGGTGCGGCTGGATTTCGATGAAACGCCGCCTCCCATGGAGGCCTACACCATCGAGAAGCCGGCGCGTATCGCCATCGACTTCCCGGGTACACGCAGTGCCCTGCCGCAGAAAAGCTACTCCCTGCCCTATGGCAACGCCACGGGCGTGGTCGTGCTGGAGTCGGGCGACCGTACGCGCCTGGTATTGAACCTGGTCAAGCTGGTGCCCTACGAAACCCGCGTTGAAGGCAACAGCCTGTTCCTGGTGGTGGGCCAGGAAAGCAGTGGTGATTACGTCAAGCCGTCCAGCGATCCCAACGCTCTCACCGCCCGTGTAGAACAGGTCACCCGCGAGCGCTCCTCAATCAACGACCTGCAGTTCCAGCGCGCCGGCGGTGGCGAAGCACGCCTGACCCTTGAGCTCAGCAACCCCTCGGTGGATGTCAACGTGTTCAGTGAGCGCGGCGATATCCGCGTGCAGTTCCTCGACACCAGCGTGCCGGAACACCTGATGCGCCGCTTTGACGTTACGGATTTCGCCACGCCGGTGACCAGCGTCGACGTCAACAGTGCGGAGCGCGGTGCCACCCTGACCCTGAAAACCACGGGCGAGTTCGATTACCTCGCCTACCAGACCGATAACCAGTACGTTATTGCGGTCAAACCCCTTACCAAGAAGGAACTGGAAGAGCGCCGCGACGAGTTCACGTATGTCGGAGAGCGTATCTCGCTGAACTTCCAGGACATCGAAGTGCGTGCGGTGCTGCAGTTGATTGCCGATTTTACCGAGCTCAACCTGGTGGCGAGCGATACAGTCTCTGGTCGCATTACCCTGCGCCTGCAGAACGTACCCTGGGACCAGGCGCTGGAGCTGGTGCTGCGCACCAAGGGCCTGGACAAGCGTCAGGTGGGGAACGTTTTGATGGTGGCACCGGCGGCCGAGATCGCCGAACGTGAGCGCCAGCAAATTGAAGCCAACAAGCAGATTGCCGAACTGGCGCCTCTGCAGAGCGAGTTTATTCGCATTCGCTATGCGAGTGCGGCGAGTGTGGTGAGCCTGTTTGAAGCGGGTTCGGAAGACGGCGGTACGCTGATCTCCCCGCGTGGCTCGGTGATTGTGGAGCCACGCACCAATTCTCTGATCGTGACGGAAACCGCTTCCAAACTCGCGGAAATCCGCGACCTTATCGACCTCGTGGACATTCCGATCCGCCAGGTAATGATAGAGGCGCGTATTGTCATCGCCCAGTCCGACCTGGAGCAGGAATTGGGTATCGAATGGGGCGGTGGCTTTGTCGACTCGGACGTTAACGGCAATGCAGTGTCCATCTCCGGCGACACCGCCAACGTGGCGGCGATCAACCAGTCGGTCATTGACGGCACGGCCAGCAGCGTCAATTTCCCCGGCGCCCTGATGGTCGACCTGGGTGTTGCCTCCAAGGCGGGTGGTTTCGCCATTGGGTTCACCAGTGAAGACCTGTTTTTGACCGCCGAGTTGTCGGCTCTGGAAGCGGCAGGCAATGGCGAGGTGGTGTCCCAGCCGAAGGTGATTACCGGCGACAAGCAAAAGGCGATCATAAAGTCAGGTTCCGAAATTCCCTATCAGGAAGGCTCGCTCAGCGGCCAGAACACCACCTCCTTCAAGGAAGCGGTGCTGCAGCTCGACGTGACACCGAACATCACGCCCGATGATCGTATCCTGCTCGACCTGATCATCACCCAGGATTCACTGGGCGACCTGGTGCCGAGTGGTCAGGGCGGCTTTATTCCCTCCATTGATACCACCGAGCTGACCACACAGGTGCTGGTGGGCAACGGCGAAACGGTCGTGCTGGGCGGAGTGTTCCGCACCGAAGACATCGAGTCGGTGACCAAAGTGCCGTTCTTTGGCGATATTCCCTACGTGGGTCGCCTGTTCCGCAATGAGTCCAACTCCAAGACCAAGACGGAAACGCTGATCTTCATCACCCCGCGTATTCTCGCCGACAGTCTGCTGGATTAGGGCGCGCTTCACGTCTCATGCCGGATTTGCACCGCGTCTTTCTGGTCGGCCCCATGGGGGCCGGCAAAAGCACCATCGGCAAGTACCTCGCACGCCAGCTTGGCCTGGCGTTTGCGGACACTGATACCGAAATCGAGCATCGCACCGGCGCGGATATCCCCTGGATCTTCGACGTAGAAGGTGAGTCCGGTTTCCGCGACCGCGAGCAGCAGGTGGTGGAGGAAATGACGCAGATGGACGATATCGTCCTGGCCACCGGAGGCGGCGTTATCATTCGGCCGGAAAACCGGGATGCCTTGGGCAAGCGCGGTTTCGTGATCTATTTGCACGCCACAGTCGAAGAGCAGGCCCGACGCACCCGCAACGACCGCAAGCGTCCCCTGTTGCAGACCGGCAACCCGGCCACCGTGCTGCGCGAGCTGTTTGCGGTACGCGACCCCCTGTATCGTGAAATTGCCGACTACGTCATCGACACTGACGGTTGCAGCCCGCGCACTGTCGCCCAGCGCCTGACGGAGGCGCTCTCCCCCGAGCACTAAAGACAGGGCGGGGATCGCAAGGCTAGAATAGCGGTTCTTTGCCCTGGAGTGCCCCCGTGTCTGTCATCATGCATACCGTCCATGTCGATCTGGCTGAGCGCAGCTATCCGGTCTACATCGGCCGCGACCTGTTTTCCGACCCGCAGCTGCTGCTCGGTCACTTGCGCGGGCGCGAGGTGGCTATCATCAGCAATGTCACGGTGGCGCCGCTGTATATGCAGCGTTTGCGTGCGGCCCTGGGCGAGGGGCGCCGCATCACGGAAATCATCCTGCCTGACGGCGAACAGCACAAGACGCTCGCAACCTTCGAGCACATTCTGGAACGCCTGCTGGCGGATCGCCACAGCCGCAGCACCACCCTCATTGCCCTGGGCGGTGGGGTGGTGGGTGATATCACGGGCTTCGCGGCAGCCTGCTACCAGCGTGGCGTCGAGTTCATTCAGGTGCCGACAACACTGCTCGCCCAGGTGGATTCTTCCGTGGGCGGCAAGACGGCCGTCAATCACCCGCTAGGCAAGAACATGATCGGCGCGTTTCACCAGCCGCGTGCCGTCTTCATCGACACCAATAGTCTGCATACGTTGCCCGCGCGCGAACTGTCCGCAGGACTCGCGGAGGTGATAAAATACGGCCTGATCTGCGACGCGGAGTTCTACGCCTGGTTGCTGCAGGCGATGCCGCGGCTGCTCGCCCGTGATGACAGCGCACTGGCGGAGGCCATAGAGCGCAGCTGCGCACTGAAGGCCGGTGTGGTCGCGGCCGATGAGCGTGAGGGTGGGGTGCGCGCGATACTGAACCTCGGGCACACCTTCGGCCACGCCATTGAAACCGCGCAGGGCTACGGCAATTGGCTGCACGGGGAGGCGGTGGCGGTGGGCATGCTGCTTGCGCTACGCCTGTCGGTCGCTCGTGGCTGGGTGGCCGCGGATGAAGTAGCACGGCTGGAGTCCTTACTGCGCGCCGCGCAGCTGCCACTGGATGTCCCTGCAGGCATGTCCCCGGCCATGTTCGTCGACCTCATGGGGCGCGACAAGAAAGTCGTGGATGGCAAGTTGCGCCTGGTGCTGCTGCGTTCCATCGGCGAGGCCTGCATTGTGGCTGACGTTAAAACGCAGGAGCTTGAGGGCTTGCTGGGCGCCGCCGCAGCCCGCGCGGAGAGCGCCTGTTAAGGCGGTTTGTTCCACGCTCCCCAACTGTGTAAAATGACCTCCCCCTTTCGCCCGAGTGCTGCCGAGGCACGGGGCGTGTCGGTGTAACCGTTTGTTTTTATTACCTATTCTGGACACAGTATGAGTGCAGGCTTGTTTAGCCCTGAAGAATTCCGCGACAACTGTGGCTTCGGCCTGATCGTCCACAGTGCGGGCGATGCCAGCCACCGTCTGTTGCAGACCGCCATCGAGTCGCTGACGTGCATGACGCACCGCGGCGGTATTGCGGCGGATGGCAAGACCGGTGACGGCTGTGGCCTGTTGTTGCAGATGCCCGTGCCTTTCATGCGTACCCTGGCGCGCGAGGCCTTTGGCGCAGAGCTGGACGACCCTTTTGGTGTCGGGCAGATATTCCTCAATCTGGATGAAGCCCGTGCTGCCGCCGCACGCGCCGCCATGGAGCAGGCGCTTGTCGATCAGGGGCTGACGGTTGTCGGCTGGCGCGAGGTACCCACGGACAGCAGCGTGTGTGGCGAAATCGCCCTTGCCACCCTGCCGCGCATTGAACAGATCTTCTTCAGCGCGCCTGGCCTCACAGCGGAGGAGCTTTCAACCCGCCTGTTTGTGGCGCGGCGCAAAGCCGAGATGGCCAACGAGAGCGACCCCGATTTCTACATCTGCAGCCTCTCGGGGCGTGTGATCGCCTACAAGGGCCTGGTGATGCCGGTAGACCTGCCGCGCTTCTATCACGACCTGGACGATGAGCGCCTGGAAACCGCGATCTGCGTGTTCCACCAGCGCTTCTCCACCAACACCATGCCCCGCTGGCCGTTGGCACAACCTTTCCGCCTGTTGGCTCACAACGGCGAGATCAACACAATCGACGGCAATCGCAACTGGGCCGAGGCGCGCACCGCCCTCTTCCAGACCGACCGCTTGCCCAACATCAGTGATATTGCGCCGCTGGTGAACCGCACCGGCTCCGATTCCTCCAGCCTCGACAACATGCTCGACGTGCTGCTGACCGGCGGTGTGGATATGCCGCGTGCCCTGCGCATGCTGATTCCCCCGGCGTGGCAGAACATGGAGGACATGGACCCGGACCTGCGTGCCTTCTACGAATACCACTCCATGCACATGGAGCCCTGGGACGGCCCCGCCGGCATCGTGCTCACCGACGGGCGCTACGCTGTCTGCCTGCTGGACCGGAATGGCCTGCGCCCGGCGCGCTGGGTCAAGACCAAGGACGGGTTTATCACCCTGGCATCGGAAGTGGGCACCCACGGCTACCGCAGCGAAGACGTGATCGCCAAGGGGCGCGTCGGCCCCGGCCAGATTCTCATGGTGGATACCCAAACCGGCGAGATGCTGCACACCGCCGATATCGACAATCGCCTGAAAAACCGTCATCCCTATAAGCGCTGGCTGAAGGAAAACTCCTACCATGTAGAGGGAACCTTTGGCGGTGAGCAGGCGCCCGGTATTGAGCCGGACATGCTCATGCCCTACCAGAAGATGTTCCAGGTGACGTTTGAGGAGCGCGACCAGGTGTTGCGCCCGCTGGCGGAGTCAGGCAATGAAGCGGTGGGCTCTATGGGCGACGATACGCCCATGGCCGTGCTCTCGCGGCATGAGCGGCCCCTGTACGATTTCTTCCGGCAGAAGTTTGCCCAGGTGACGAACCCCGCGATCGATCCACTGCGCGAGGCTATCGTGATGTCGCTGGAGACCGATCTCGGCGCGGAAAAGAACGTGTTCCATGAGGGGCCGGAACACGCCGACCGCGTGATACTGAGCTCGCCGGTCCTGTCCCAGGGCAAGTTCAATACGCTGCTGACAATGAATCGGCCCGGCTTCGAAGTGTGCGATATCGATGGCACCTACGACCCCGCCGAGATGGATTTGCAACAGGCTGTGGCCCGGCTCGTGGATACCGCGGAGCAGGCGGTGCGCAAAGGCGCCACCATTCTGATCATCTCCGATCGCTCGATCGCGCGTGAACGCCTGCCGATTCACAGCCTGATGGCGACCGGCGCCGTGCACCACCACCTGATTGGTCGGGGCCTGCGCTGTGATGCGAACCTGGTGATTGAAACCGCGAGTGCCCGCGACTCCCATCAGGTGGCGTGCCTGCTCGGGTTTGGCGCAACGGCCATCTATCCCTATCTCGCCTACAGCGTGCTCGAGGATCTGATCCGCGATGGTGAGCTGCTGGGCGAACCGAGCACCTGCTACAAGAACTACCGCAAGGGCATCAACAAGGGCCTGCTCAAGATCATGTCCAAAATGGGCATTTCCGCGGTCAGCTCCTACCGCGGCGCGCAGTTGTTCGAGGCCGTAGGGCTCGCGCGTGAAGTGGTGGATACCGCCTTCTGCGGGGTGGCCTCGCGCATCGAAGGCGCCGGCTTCGCGGAACTGGAAGGCGACCAGCAACGTCTGGCAAAAGTGGCCTGGAATCCGCGCAAGCCGCTGCAGCAGGGCGGCCTGCTGAAGTATGTGCACGGGCAGGAATACCACGCCTTCAACCCCGATGTGGTCACTACCCTGCAACAGGCGGTCGCCACCGGCGATTATGCGATCTATCAACGCTACGCCGAGCTGGTCAATTCACGCCCGGTAGCGACGATTCGCGACCTGCTGCAACCGGTGCTGGCGGCCAAACCACTGGAACTCGATGCGGTGGAGCCGATTGCAGCCATTCTGCCGCGCTTCGATTCCGCCGGCATGTCACTGGGGGCGCTCAGCCCCGAGGCGCACGAGGCGCTGGCGGCGGCTATGAACAGGCTGGGCGCGCGCTCCAACTCGGGTGAAGGCGGTGAGGATCCCGCCCGCTACGGCACCGAGCGCAGCTCGAAGATCAAACAGATCGCCTCGGGCCGTTTTGGCGTTACCCCGCATTACCTGGTGAACGCCGAGGTACTGCAGATCAAGGTGGCGCAGGGCGCCAAGCCCGGTGAAGGCGGGCAGCTGCCCGGCGGTAAAGTGAACGAGCTGATTGCACGCCTGCGCTATTCGGTGCCGGGTGTGACGCTCATTTCTCCCCCGCCGCACCACGATATCTATTCGATCGAGGACCTGGCGCAGCTGATTTTTGACCTCAAGCAGGTTAACCCGAAGGCGCTGGTGTCGGTGAAGCTGGTGTCGGAGCCGGGTGTGGGGACCATCGCGGCGGGCGTGGCCAAGGCCTATGCGGACCTGATTACCATCAGTGGCTACGATGGCGGCACCGCTGCCAGCCCACTCACCTCCATCCGCTATGCCGGTTCGCCCTGGGAGCTGGGCCTGGCCGAGGTGCAGCAGACCCTGCGCGGCAATGGGCTGCGCGGTGTCATTCGTCTGCAGACCGACGGCGGCCTGAAAACCGGGCTGGATGTGGTCAAGGCGGCGATACTGGGCGCCGAGAGCTTCGGTTTCGGCACCGGCCCCATGGTGGCGCTGGGGTGTAAATACCTGCGCATCTGTCACCTGAACAACTGTGCTACCGGTGTTGCCACGCAGAACGAGAAGCTGCGCCGGGACCACTTCAATGGCACCATTGAAATGGTCACCCATTTCTTCACGTTCATCGCCATGGAAACGCGCGAGTGGCTGGCGCGTTTGGGTGTGCCATCTCTGGAGGCCCTGATCGGGCGTACCGACCTGCTGGAACGGCTGCCCGGCGATACGCCGAAGCAGGCGCGCCTGAACCTGGGCCCCATACTGCACAAGGATGACAGCTCCGAGGGGCAGCCCGAGTACTGCCAGGTGGTTGCCAACTACCCGTTCGACCGCGCGGAGAAAGCCGAGGCCATGGTGGCTGCGGCCCTGCCCGCGATCGAATCACGCAGCGGCGGCGAGTACGAATTTGCCCTGACCAACTGCGACCGCTCCATCGGCGCGCGGCTCTCGGGTGAAATTGCCCAGCGCTACGGCAACAACGGCATGGAAGATGCCCCGATTGTGCTGCGTCTTACCGGCACCGCCGGGCAGAGTTTTGGCGTGTGGAACGCGGGCGGCCTGCACATGTATCTGGAGGGTGACTGCAACGATTATGTAGGCAAGGGCATGGCCGGCGGCAAGCTGGTGGTCTACCCCGCACGGGATGCCAATTTCCGTTCCCAGGACACGGTGATTATCGGCAACACCTGTCTCTACGGCGCCACGGGTGGCAGGCTGTATGCCGCTGGCATCGCCGGCGAGCGTTTTGCCGTGCGCAACAGCGGCGCACAGGCGGTTGTGGAAGGAGCGGGCGACCACTGTTGTGAATATATGACAGGCGGCACGGTGACCGTGCTCGGCCCCACGGGCGTGAACTTCGGTGCCGGCATGACCGGTGGTTTCGCCTATGTGCTGGACCAGGACCGCTCCTTTATCGACAAGTACAACAGTGAGCTGGTGGATATCCACCGGGTCAATTCCGAGTACATGGAGCCTTACCGCAATCACCTGCGCACCACGATACGTGAGTTCGCGCAGGAAACCGGGTCGGCCTGGGGTGCGGAATTGCTGGATAACTTTGAGGATTACGTGGGCAAGTTCTGGCTGGTCAAGCCAAAGGCGGCGGATTTCAACCAGCTGCTGTCACGTCTGCGTAACACCGACTAGGCGCCGGGAGGCGAAAGCGTTATGAGCAAGCGTTTGTCGAATGACTTTCAGTTTATCGACGTGGGCCGCACGGACCCGAACAAGAAAAGCGTGGAGACACGCAAGACAGAGTACGTCGAGATCTATGAATCCTTCACGGCTGACCGTGCGGCGGAACAGTCGCACCGTTGCCTGGAGTGCGGCAACCCCTACTGCGAATGGAAGTGTCCGGTACACAACTTCATCCCCAACTGGCTCAAGCTGGTCAGTGAGGGCAACCTGTTCGAGGCGGCGGAGCTCAGCCACCAGACCAACACGCTGCCTGAGGTGTGTGGGCGCGTGTGCCCGCAGGACCGTCTCTGCGAGGGTGCCTGCACGCTGAACGACGGCTATGGGGCGGTGACTATCGGCTCCTCCGAGAAATACATTACCGACACGGCGCTCGCCATGGGCTGGCGCCCGGACATGTCCAAGGTGGTGCCTACTGGCAAGAAAGTCGCGATTATCGGTGCGGGCCCTGCGGGCCTGGGCTGTGCTGACGTGCTGACCCGTGCCGGCGTCACGCCCGTGGTGTTTGACCGCTACCCTGAAATCGGTGGCCTGCTGACCTTCGGTATTCCGGAGTTCAAGCTGGAGAAAGACGTGATGGTGCGCCGTCGCGAGGTGTTCGAGGGTATGGGTATCGAGTTCCGGTTGAACACCGAGGTGGGCCGCGATATCAGTGTGGCCGAGCTGATGGAAGAGTACGACGCGGTATTCCTCGGTATGGGTACCTACAAGGCGATGCAGGGCCGCTTCCCGGGCGAAAACCTGCCCGGCGTACACAAGGCGCTGCCCTACCTGATCGGCAACGTGAATCACAACCGGGGCTATGAGCAGGATCCGGCGGACTACGTGAACCTCAAGGGCAAGCGTGTGGTGGTGCTCGGCGGCGGCGACACCGCCATGGATTGTGTGCGTACGGCCGTGCGCCAGCAGGCGGAGCACGTGATTTGCGCCTACCGTCGTGACGAAGTGAACATGCCCGGCTCCCGCAAGGAAGTCGCCAATGCCCGCGAAGAGGGTGTGGAGTTCCTGTTCAACCGTCAGCCGATCGAGATTGTCGAGTATTTCGGCCGCGCCTGCGGCGTCAAAATGGTGGAAACCGAGCTCGGCGAGCCGGATGCCGGTGGTCGTCGTCGGCCCCAGCCCGTCCCCGGCAGCGAGAAAGTGCTGGAAGCGGACGCCGTCATCATCGCCTTTGGTTTCCAGCCCGACCCGCCCGCCTGGCTGCGCGAGCTGGGGGTACAGGTCAATGAATGGGAGGGCGTTGTCGCCCCGGAGGAACAGGAGTACCGCTTCCAGACCACCAACCCCAAGGTATTTGCCGGTGGTGACATGGTGCGCGGTTCTGACCTGGTGGTTACCGCTATCTGGGAAGGACGTCAGGCCGCCGAGGGCATTCTGGATTTTCTCGAGGTCTGAACCTGGCCGCTAATCTGCACACGGAGACCCTGTGACCGAACTGAAGAACGACCGCTTCCTGCGCGCCCTGCAACGCCAGCCCGTCGACCGCACCCCGGTGTGGATGATGCGCCAGGCCGGGCGCTATCTCCCCGAGTACCGCGCCACCCGCGAACAGGCGGGCTCTTTTCTTGACCTGTGCAAGAACGCCGAGTTGGCCTGTGAGGTCACCCTGCAGCCGCTGCGTCGCTATCCGATGGATGCGGCGATTCTGTTCAGCGACATTCTCACCGTGCCCGACGCGCTGGGCCTGGGCCTGTACTTCGAAGAAGGCGAAGGCCCCAAGTTTCGCAAGACGGTGCGCAGTGAAGAGGACCTCTCAGGACTCAAGGCGATCAAGGCGGCGGATGACCTCGGTTATGTCATGAATGCGGTGCGCACTATTCGCCGTGAGCTGAATGGCAGCGTGCCGCTGATCGGCTTTTCCGGCAGCCCCTGGACGCTGGCGACCTACATGGTGGAGGGCGGCTCCTCCAAGGATTTCGCCCGGGTGAAGGCCATGGCCTATGACCAGCCTGAACTCATGCACCAGTTGCTGGCGCTGCTGGCCGATGCAGTGGCCGATTACCTGACCGAGCAGGTGCATGCCGGCGCCCAGGCGCTGCAGATCTTCGACACCTGGGGTGGTTCCCTGAGTGCTGCCGGCTACAAGGAATTCTCATTGAAGTACATGCAGCGCGTGGTCAGCCGCCTGCCTACCGAGGCCGATGGGCGCAAAGTACCGGTGATCATCTTCACCAAGGGGGGTGGCCAGTGGCTGCCCGCCATCGCCGATGCCGGCGCGCAGGCGGTGGGAATCGACTGGACCACGGACATCGGTGCAGCGCGCGCGCAGGTGGGTGACCGGGTGGCCCTGCAGGGCAATATGGACCCCTCCATGCTGTATGCCTCGCCAGCGCGTATCCGCGAGGAGGTGGCGAGCATACTGGCGGGTTATGGCCACGGCCCCGGCCATGTGTTCAACCTGGGCCACGGGATTACCCCGGGTGTGGACCCGGATCACGTCACCGCCTTTGTGGATGCGGTGCAGGAGTTCTCGCCCCAGTACCACCACAACGACTGAGGGCGGCGTCAGCGCTGGCGTTGCGCCTGTGCCGCATCGTCGCAGGCGAGTTCCTGCTCGGGGTCGCAGCAGAAGCTGTGGTCCATTTCCAGCGCGGGTGATTGTGATGCCGGCTTGCCCACCACCTTGGCCGGCACGCCCGCCACGGTGGTGTGCGGCGGCACTTCGTCGAGCACTACGCTGCCGGCACCCACTTTGGCGCCATCGCCCACCCGGATATTGCCCAGAATTTTCGCCCCGGCACTGATCAGCACACCGTTGCCGATTTTCGGGTGCCGGTCACCGTGTTCCTTGCCCGTGCCCCCCAGGGTGACGGATTGCAGGATAGAAACATCGTTGCCGACCACGGCAGTTTCGCCAATTACCAGGCCGGTGGCGTGGTCCAGCATGATGCCGCTGCCCAGTTTGGCTGCCGGGTGAATATCCACTGCGAACTCCACCGCCACCCGGTTCTGGAAGAACAGCGCCAGGGAGTGGCGTCCGCGCTGCCACAGCCAGTGTCCCACGCGGTGGGTTTGCAGGGCGTGAAAGCCCTTGAAATACAGGAAGGGAATGTAGATTTCCTGACAGGCCGAGTCACGTTCTTCGACCGCGAGCAGGTCGGCGCGAATGGCCTTGCGCAGGCTGGCATCGTCCTTGAGTGCTTCGAGAATCACCTCGCGCAGCAACAGAGAGGACACGGTTGGGCTATCCAACTGGGTGGCCAGGTGGAAGCTCAGTGCACACTCCAGGTTGTTGTGGTTGAGAATGGTGGCGTGCAGATAGCTGGCAAGTATCGGTTCTTCCGCCGCATGCTGCTGCGTTTCGCGCACTATCCGGTCCCAGACTGGATCGGCTTTTCTGATGGGCATGTCAGTTCCTCTTTTCCGGGGCCGTACTTTAGCGTATCCGCCCCTGATACCGCCACAGGGCGTGGCCGCTGGCCCGGTACTTGTCTTCAAAGCGCGTCAGGGGCGGCGCCTCGGGCACCGTCTGCACAGAGCCCCGAACCCCGGCGAGGTGCATCGCCACGCCGAATTCCTCCACATAGAGCGGCCAGTTGGAACGCAGCTCCACGCGGCCACCCAGCGCCAGCAGGTCGGCAAAACCCGGGTGGCCGTGAACACGCCGCTGCAGGTGGCGCGCCTTGGGCCAGGGGTTGGGGTACAACAGGTAGTGAAAATCCACGCGGTACCCGGCCCGGGCCAGCTCCCGCCACAGGGGCTCGCACTCCGCCTGCAGCAACACATACTGCCGGCTCTCGCCCTGGTGCAGTGCCAGGCGATGCGCGGAGCGGTCGATGCCGATGACCAGGTGCTGCGGGTGCGCGGTGGCCAGCTGCGCGGTGCTCATGCCCGTACCGCAGAATGAATCCAGCACCAGCGGCCGCGGGTCGCTTGCCAGCTGCTGTGCCAGCGTGTCCCACGCGGCCCTGTTATGAGCGGCCAGCGGGCTCAGGCAGGGCTGTTCGAGGTGGCGGCGCACGGTCTGTGCCAGTCGCGGGTGTAGCCCCTGCTGATTGCTGATGACCGGGCGGGATGAAGCTTGCACGCGGGGTCTGCTCCTGTAACAGTGAGGCGGGCGCTTGAGTTGCGCCAGCGGGATTGCCATCATAAATCGCACCGCTACCACGACCCAACAGGGAATTGCACCATGCACCAGGACCTGCGCCCTTACTGGCTGAAACAACTCTACCTGCGCTACCGGCGCTGGTATGCGGAGTATTTTCTGCGCCCGCGCTGCACCGAGTTGGGGGGGCATCACACCATCATGAAGCCTTGGTACGTGCATATTTCCGGCGCCAATATTCGCATCGGGCGCTGTTTCACGGCAATCGGGGAACCCATGCACCGGGTGCAGATAGGCGTGTGGGGCCGCGAGGCGGGGCAGGGACGTATTCAGATTGGCGACTGTGTGTTGATGAGCCCGGGCGCCCGCCTCAGTGCCAGTGACGAAATCGTGCTTGGCAATGGCGTGATGATGGCCAACGGGGCCTACATCACGGATTCGGATTGGCACACGCTGTACGACCGCACGGCGCGCGCCCCGGAACCCACCCCGGTGCACATTGGTGACAACGTCTGGCTGGGTGATCACGCCACCGTACTCAAGGGCGTCACCATTGGTGCCAACAGCGTGGTGGCGGCGCAGGCCGTGGTGACCCGCGATGTGCCGGCGAACGTGGTGGTAGCCGGGAACCCGGCGCGGGTGGTAAAAGAACTGGACCCGGAGCGCGGTTTTACCACTCGTATGGACCTGTTTGCCGACCCGGCGGGCGCGGAGGCGTTCTTCGATGCGGTTGACCGTGAAGTGCTGCGCGACAATTCACTGCTGCGCTGGCTGTGGTCGGTGGTTTATCCTGCCGGAGCGCCGCGGAGCTAGTTAACTCCGCGTGCCGCACCTGGCCGGCCGCACCTGGCCGGCCGCACTGCGCTAGAGGAGGCGCAGGGGCTCTTCCTGCAGCGCCGCGAGCTGTTCGCGCAGCTCCAGCACGTGGCTCGCCCAGTAGCGCTCGGTGTTGAACCAGGTGAAACTGCGCGGGAAGGCGGGGTCGCTCCAGCGGCGGGCCAGCCAGGCGGCGTAGTTGACCAGGCGCAGGGTGCGCAGTGCTTCTATCCAGCGCAGCTGGCGCGGTGCGAAATCACCGAATTCGTTGTAACCCTCTATCAGCTCGGCCAGCTGCAGCTCGCGTTCATGACGCTCGCCGCTGAGGCACATCCACAGGTCCTGCACTGCGGGTGCCATGCAACAGTCGTCCAGGTCGACAAAGTGGGCGCAGTCGTCGCGCCAGAGGATGTTGCCGATGTGGCAGTCGCCGTGCACGCGGATCAGGTCTTCGTCCTGCACCTCGCCGTACAGAGGCAGAACCACCGCCAGCAAATCGCGGGTGAGACTGTCGTAGGCCGGCTGCAGGTCACGGGGAATAAAGTGCTGCAACAGGTAGCCGCGGTTGTGTGTGAGCATGTTCTCGACACTGAGCGTGGGGCGGTACTGGAAGCGTGCGCTGGCGCCCACTGTGTGGATACGGCCCAGAGTGCGGCCCAGCACCAGCAGGCTGTCCATGTTATCCAGTTCCGGTGGGTAGCCGCCGCGGCGCGGAAAGAGCGCAAAGCGAAAGCCCTCGTGCCGGTGCAGGCTGTTGCCTGAGGCGTCAACCAGTGGTGCGACCACGGAGATTTCCGCGTCCTGCAACTCCAGGCTGAAGGCGTGTTCCTCCAGAATCTGCTCGTCCGTCCAGCGCCCCGGCCGGTAGAACTTGGCAATCAGTGGTTGTGCGTCCTCAATACCAACCTGATAGACGCGGTTCTCATAGCTGTTCAGCGCCAGCAGGCGCGCGTCGCAGAGGTAACCGGCGGACTCGACGGCATCGATAACGCAGTCGGGTGACAGGCGATCGTAGGGGTGTTCGGCAGGGCTCATCAGGGTGCTCCAGGCTGCCACCGCGGCCAGCGGTGCGACGCGCGCAGTGTATCAGGTCGCCGGAGGCGGGGTGCGAGCCAGGCACCAGAGTTGCACATCCGCTGCGCCGGCGCTCTTCAGCAGCCCGGCGATGGTGTCGGCGGTGGCACCGGTTGTCATCACATCATCGATCACGGCAATGCGCTGTCCCTGCACGGACGCACCCAGAGTAAATGCGTCGCGCAGGTTGTGCGCGCGTTGGTGTGCAGTGAGGGTGGATTGAGCGGGCGCTGCGCGCGTCCGGCGCAGCACTCGCGCAGGTAGTGGTAGTTGCTGTAGGTCGGGGTCGCGGTCCTGCAGTGCCATCGCCAGCAGCGTGGCCTGGTTGAAACCGCGGCCCAGCAACCGGCGCCAGTGAATCGGCACGGGCAGTAGCAAATCGCGGTCCCGTGGTGGTTCCACCGTGGACAGCCAGAGTTCCGCCAGCAAACCGCTCAGGCGCCGATCCCGCTGGAACTTCCACTGAGCGATGATGTAGCCGAGGTGCGGCTCGTACAGGAAGGGCGCGATAACCCGGTCCAGGGCCGGTGGGCGTTGTAGGCAGGCCGCGCACAACCCCGCACCGCCGACCGGCAGCGGCAGCGCACAGCAGCGACAGCATGTGTGGTTTTCCACCAGCTGGGCGGCGCAACAGGCGCACAGGGGCAGGTGACAGGCGCTCGGCAGCCGGCATAACAGGCAAAGCTGTGGAAACAGCCCGTCCAGCAGCTGGCGGCCCCACCTGTTAACCAAAGGATGCACCCCAGGTTGACAGCGCGCTGCCGCAGCTTATCATGTCATGCTCTGCTGTCTTGCCATGGATATCCGTCATGAATGCTCCTGCTACCGCGCCCGCCACCCTTCGCCACGACTGGAGCCGCGGAGAAATCGAGGCGCTGCTGGCGCTGCCTTTCAACGACCTGCTGTTTCGCGCACACAGCGTGCACCGTGCCTATTTTGACCCGAACGAGGTGCAGGTGAGCACGCTGCTTTCCATCAAAACCGGCGCCTGCCCCGAGGATTGCGCCTACTGCCCGCAGAGCAACCGTTACGACACCGGGCTGGAAGCGGAAAAGCTGATGGAGGTGGAGAAAGTGCTGGCGCAGGCCCAGGCGGCGAAGTCCAGCGGTGCGACACGGTTCTGTATGGGTGCCGCCTGGCGCTCGCCCAAGGCGCGCGACATGCCCTATGTGGTGGCCATGGTCAAAGGGGTGCGCGAACTGGGCCTGGAGAGCTGCATGACTCTGGGCATGCTCACCGAGGCGCAGGCCAAAGAGCTGGCGGAGGCCGGTCTCGACTACTACAACCACAACCTCGACACCTCTCCTGAGTATTACGGCGAGGTGATTACTACACGCACCTACAGCGATCGGCTCGATACGCTCGGCCATGTGCGCGAGGCGGGGATGAAAGTGTGCAGCGGCGGCATTGTGGGCATGGGCGAGTCGCAGCGCGACCGCGCCGGCCTGCTGCAGCAGCTGGCCAACCTGCCCGAGCACCCCGAAAGCGTGCCCATCAACATGCTGGTGCGGGTAGAGGGGACGCCGCTGGCGGATGAGGCAGACCTGGATCCCCTTGATTTTATTCGCACCATTGCGGTGGCGCGCATTCTCATGCCCGCGTCTCACGTGCGCCTGTCCGCCGGGCGCGAGTCGATGAACGAGCAGATGCACGCACTGGCCTACTTTGCCGGCGCCAACTCCATCTTCTATGGCGAAAAGCTGCTCACCACGCCTAACCCGCAGGCGAATGCCGACATGGCGTTGTTCCAGCGTCTGGGTATTCGCCCGGAGCAGCGCGAGGTGGACAGCGCTCCCGCGGTGCCGACGCCCCAGTTTTACGACGCAGCCGCGGTGGCGCACTAGCCGCCGACGCCGTGAAGGAGGCCTTTCCGCAGCGTCTCCGGGCGGTGCTGGAAGCGCGCCGTGCGGCAGGACTGTATCGCCAGTGCCTGACCCTGGAGTCGGCGCAGGGGCCGGCGGTGCGGCTTGCGGGGCGCGAGTACATCAATTTCTGCAGCAACGACTACCTCGGCCTGGCCGCCCATCCCAGGGTGATTGCCAGCCTGCGCGCTGCCGCCGAGCGCTGGGGGGTGGGCAGCGGCGCATCGCACCTGGTGTGTGGCCATAGCGGCCCGCATCGCGAACTGGAGGAGGCCCTCGCCGCGTTTACCGGCAGGCCGCGGGCGCTGTTGTTCTCCAGTGGCTACGCAGCGAATACCGGCGTGTTGCAGGCCCTGCTGCAGCCCGGCGATACCGTACTCCAGGACCGGTTGAACCATGCCTCCCTGCTGGACGGCGGCCTGCACAGCGGCGCACGGCTGCGCCGTTTCGCACACAACGACTGCGCCGACCTGGCGCGCAAACTCGGCGCGGCCCCCGGGCCCGCATTGGTTGCCGTTGACGGTGTGTTCAGTATGGACGGCGACACCGCACCGCTGGTAGAGCTGGCAGCGACCTGCGCCAGCCATCAGGCATGGCTGATGGTCGATGATGCCCACGGCTTTGGTGTACACGGCGCCAGCGGCGCCGGCAGCCTGCAGGTGGCAGGGTTGACCGAGCGCGAGGCGCCGGTGCTGATGGCAACACTGGGCAAAGCACTGGGCACCTCCGGTGCGTTTGTGGCGGGCAGCGAACTGCTTATCGAGGCACTGATACAGTCCACACGGAACTACATCTACACCACCGCCATGCCACCCGCACTGGCGGCGGCGAGCCTTACCGCTTTGCAACTGCTTGGTGAGGAAGCCTGGCGCCGCAAACACCTCGAGCAGCTGATCGACCTGTTTCGCCGTGGCGCCGCGCAGAGTGGCCTGCCGCTGATGGCGTCATCCAGTGCGATCCAGCCGCTGCTGGTGGGTGACCCCGAACGCGCCATGCGTCTCAGCCAGCGACTGCGTGAACGGGGCTTCCTGATCAGCGCCATACGCCCGCCCACGGTGCCCACCGGCACCTCGCGCCTGCGTATTACGCTGACTGCCGCGCACTCCACGGAGCAGGTCACCGCCCTGCTGGACGCGCTGGCGGAGTGCTGGCCAGGTGCCTGACGTACCCGTCACAGCCGAGTACCTGCGCGCGAATCAGCCCTCACCTGTAGACCTGGTGCTGCTGCACGGTTGGGCGGGCAGCAGTGAGTGCTGGCGCCCGTTGCTCGCTGCCCTGCGTACTTGGGCGAACGTAACCTTGATTGACTGGCGCCCTGTTGCCTCGGTGTACGAGGTGGTGGACCAGGTACTGGCCCTTGCGCCATCGCGGGCCGTATATGTCGGCTGGTCGCTGGGCGGGCAGCTGGCGGCTGCGCTGGCAACCCAGGCGCCGCTGCGCGCAGGCGGGCTGGTCACCGTGGCCAGTAACCCGCGGTTCAGTGCCGAGGGCAGCTGGCCGGGTGTGGCGCCCCCAGAGCTGGCGAGTTTTCAGCATGAGCTGGCGCGCAATCCTGCGCGTACGTTACGTCGTTTCATCACACTGCAGTGCCAGGGGCATGCCGAGGAGCGTGCACTGGCTCGTCAACTGGCCGCGCAGGGCGCGGGCTGGTCTACTCCCGCACTGGCTGCGGGCTTGCAGTGGTTGGCGGAGCTGGATATGCGCAGCGCGCTGCCCGCGCTGGCCTGCCCACAGCAGCACTTGCTTGCCGCCGCGGATGCGCTGGTGCCTGAAGTCATCGGTGATAGCCTGCGTGCACTGTTGGCGGGAGCGGCAGCAGCCTCCGTAGAGACCTTGTCGGGCACCTGCCACGCGCTGCCCCTCGCGTCGCCGGTTGCGCTGGCAAGTGCCCTGCACCGTATAGTTGCCTATGAGGCCCCCGCCACCGAAGCCACGGCAACAGCCGAGCAGGCGCCCGTGAGCAAGCAGGCGATTGCCCATTCCTTCAGCCGCGCCGCGCCGCGCTATGACAGCGTTGCGGCCTTGCAACGTGATGTTGGTGAGCGTTTGCTTCGTCTGCATCCGCCGGTTGGCAGGCCCCCCGCCACAGTGCTGGACCTCGGCTGTGGTACAGGCTACTTCCAGCCGCAGCTGGCCGCGCGCTATCCGAAGGCAGATTATATCGGCCTGGACCTCGCCCAGGGTATGCTCTCCTGGGCGCGTACCCAGCACCCCGAGGGCACCGCCTGGGTCGCAGGGGACGCCGAAGCCTTACCCCTGGCAGCGGGCTCGATTGACCTTGTGTTCAGCAGTCTGGCCTTTCAGTGGTGCTACCGCCCGGACCTGCTGTTTGCCGAATTGGCCCGGGTACTGGCTGCCGGCGGGCGGTGCTTTTTCAGCTCCCTCGGCCCGGCGACACTGCACGAGTTGCGACAGGCCTGGGCGGCGGCGGACGGCGGTCAGCATGTGAATGACTTTCTGCCGCCGGCAGTGCTGCAGGCCGCCGCCGATGCCACACCCGGCGTGCGTCTCACGCTGCAGAGCGAGCGCATCGTGCTGCGCTATGACAAGGCGACGGAACTCCTCCACGAGCTGAAAACGCTGGGTGCGCACAATATGAACAGCAAGCGCCCGTCCGGCCTGACTGGCCGCCAGCGCCTTGCGGCCATGGTGCGGGCCTACGAAACATGGCGCGAGCCCAGCGGGCTGCCCGCCACCTATGACGTGATCTACGGGACACTGGAGAAGCCATGAGCCGCAGGTATTTCGTGACCGGCACCGACACCGAAGTGGGCAAGACAGCGGTCAGTTGCGCGCTGCTGCACGCGGCCGGGGCGTTGGGGCTGCGCACCGCCGCAGTCAAGCCGGTAGCAGCGGGCTGTGACGCGCAGGGGCACAATGAAGACGCCCTCGCGTTACAGGCGGCCATGAACGTGACCCTGCCCTACGAACAGGTCAATCCGGTGGCCCTGCAGCCCGCCATTGCCCCGCACATCGCCGCGGCACGGGTGGGCAAGCGCCTGCAGGTGGAGCGCCTGGCGGGGCTCTGTCGGGGTGTTTTTGCCAGCGGTGCGGACCTGGTGCTGGTGGAGGGGGCCGGCGGCTGGCGCGTGCCACTGGGCCCGCGCGAAACCCTGGCGGACCTCGCTGTGGCTCTGGGAAGTGATGTAATCCTGGTAGTGGGTATGCGTCTCGGTTGTATCAATCACGCCTTGCTCACCGCCGAAGCCATCCGCGCCGATGGCCTGCACCTGGCAGGCTGGGTGGCCAATCAGCCCGGCGAGCGCATGTCCTGCCACGAGGAAAATGTGGACACATTGCGTCAACTGTTGCCGGCGCCCCTGCTGGGTGAGCTGCCCCACTTGTCGCCCTTCGACCCTGAGACTGCGGCGCAACATATTGATATAAAAGTACTTTTATAACCTTCGGGCTGTGTCCGGCGGCCTCATCTCAGCACCAGTTACCGGTATGGGCTGTCCACTCGCCACTGTGCGCTACCCGGCAAATTCTGCAAAAGATATTTGACTTCGGTTGTAATTCGCGCAAAATGTGAGCACCGAAAACATGGGTCCACCTGCATTGCGAGGTAACAGCATGCCGCAGTACAAAGCGCCGCTCCGGGATATCCGGTTTGTGATGAACGAATTGCTTGAATCCGAGGCTCTGTATAAGCGCCTGCCCGGCTATGAAGAAGCCACCCAGGAACTGATGGATGCCATCGTGGAAGAGGGCGCCAAGTTCGCCGAGAACGTGTTGTCACCGCTCAACGAGCCAGGTGATGACGAAGGTTGCAGCTGGAAAGATGGGGTTGTCACCACGCCCAAGGGTTTCCCCGAGGCCTACCAGCAGTTTGTGGCCAACGGCTGGCCGGCGCTGTCTGCCGACACCGCCTACGGCGGCCAGGGCATGCCCGACTTGCTCGGCATTGTCGCCAACGAACTCGCCGGCACCGCCAACTGGTCCTGGCTGATGTACCCCGGGCTGAGCCACGGCGCCATCAAAACGATCGAAGAGCACGGCGACGAGGCGCAGAAGCAGAAGTACCTGACGCGACTGGTAGAGGGTGGCTGGACCGGCACCATGTGCCTCACTGAGGCCCATTGCGGCAGCGACCTCGGCTTGCTGCGCACCAAGGCCGAGCCCCAGGCAGATGGCAGCTACGCCATCTCCGGCACCAAGATCTTTATCAGTGCCGGTGAGCACGACATGGCGGAGAACATCGTGCACATCGTGCTGGCGCGTCTGCCTGATGCACCCGAGGGCACCAAGGGTATCTCCCTGTTCATCGTGCCCAAGTTCAACGTGAACGACGATGGCAGCCTGGGCGAGCGCAATGGGGTGCACTGCGCCTCCATTGAAAAGAAAATGGGTATCAAGGCGTCCGCGACCTGCGTACTCAATTTCGACGGCGCAACCGGCTACCTGATTGGCCCACCCAACCGCGGCCTCAACGCCATGTTCACCTTCATGAACACCGCGCGTATCGGCACCGCAATACAGGGCCTGGCGCACGGTGAACTGTCATATCAGGGCGCGCTGGCCTACGCCCGCGACCGCCTGGCCATGCGCAGCCTTACCGGCCCCAAAAACCCGGATGGCCCCGCGGACCCCATCATTGTGCACCCCGATGTGCGGCGCATGCTGCTCACGCAAAAAGCCTTTGTGGAGGGCAGCCGCGCGTTGCTGTATTTCCTTTCCCAGCAGGGCGACATCGTGCACACCGGAAGCGAGAACGACGCCAAGGCGGCCGACGAGCTGCTGGCCCTGCTGACGCCCATCGCCAAGGCGTTTGTGACCGAAACCGGATTTGAAGCCGCCAATTTGGGCGTGCAGGTGTACGGCGGCCACGGCTTCATCAAGGAATGGGGCATGGAGCAGATTGTGCGCGACGCGCGCATCGCCATGCTCTACGAAGGCACCACCGGCATCCAGGCGCTCGACCTGATTGGCCGCAAGGTACTCGGTTCCGGTGGCAAGCTGCTGATGGGCTTCACCGAAATCATCGGCGCCTTCTGCGACGCCAACACCGACGCTGCCGATGAGCAGTTCACCAGCGCCCTCAAGACCTACAAGGACGAGTGGCTGGAGCTCTCGCTGAAAATTGGCGAGAAAGCGATGCAGAATCCGGACGAAGCCGGCGCTGCCGCAGTCGATTACCTGATGTACAGCGGCTACGTGACGCTGGCGTACTTCTGGGCACGTATGGCTGTGCTGTCGCGGCAGAAAATTGCCGCCGCCGAAGGTGATACCGCCTTCTACGAAGCGAAGGTACTGACCGCGCGATTCTACTTCGACCGGTTGCTGCCGCGCACGCTCGCGCACAAGCAGGCACTGCTCTCAGGCGCTGAGAACCTGATGGATATGCCCGAGGCGTTGTTTGACGTGGCTGGCTGACCCTTGCTCCGCGGTTGGCCCGCGCGTTCTGCCGCGGGCCGCCGCTCGCCCTGATCTGAGCGAGACCATGGGAGACAGGTGACATTTCCGCGGTATGCGGGGAAAATATGGACCCTGTTTCCGGGAGAATGTGATGTCGGATCAAAATGCCCAACCAGATAGCCAGTCTCGCCTGTATCCTGAAGATCAGGCGAAGGTAGACGAATTCGTCACCCGCGGCGTTAATTCGGTGGAACGCAAGCCGTTCAAGCCCATCAGGCTACTGGTACTGCTGATGGTGGTGGTAGTCGGCTTCAGCCTGATGAGCCAGCTTATTGCCAAGTGGGCGGGGATATACTGAAGTTAAGCGAGCAGGCCCGGCGCAAACCAGAGGCCCTTGGTTCCCGCACGGGGCTCTGGTATATTTGCGCTCCTCAAAAACTCGGTGTGTAGCGCAGCCTGGTAGCGCACTTCGTTCGGGACGAAGGGGTCGGAGGTTCGAATCCTCTCACACCGACCATATACCCCTCCAGCAACATCCAATAACGTCCCCAACCCCCTGTAAATATTGAATTTTCCGACTATACTTCATCCCCAAGGGTCCGTTGATATCCGGCCACATACCGTCACTTTTGACGGTACATGTGACGGTATCCGGGGTACCGCCAGAGCTGATACCGTCAAATCGCACGGTTGGAGTGGCAAGGATGGGAAAGCTTACAGCTATTGCAGTCAAGCAACTCAAGCCCCGGGACAAGCCGCAAAAGGCGCCCGACGGGGGTGGCCTGTACCTTCTGGTGACCACGGCAGGTGCGAAATACTGGCGCTATGACTACCGCTATGCGGGCAAGCGCCGCACCCTGGCCCTGGGGGTCTACCCGGACATCACCCTCGCTGCTGCCCGCAAGCGGCATCAGGACGCTCGCGACAAGCTGGAGCGAGGTCTTGATCCCGCCGAAGTCAGGAAGGTGGAGAAGCTGACTCGCCATCTGACGGCCGCTGAGAGTTTCGAGGCCATCGCTAGGGAGTGGTTCAGTCGGGTGATGCCCGACAAGTCCGACAGCTACCGGGTGCGCACCAAGCGCATTCTGGAGAAAGACCTGTTCCCGCCGCTGGGCAACCGGCCCATTGGCAATATCTCCGCCCCGGAGCTGTTGGCGGCCCTGCGCCGGATCGAAGCCCGTGGTGCCAACGACATCGCCCATCGGGCCAAGCAGACCACCGGGTTGATTTTCCGCTACGCCATCGCCACGGGCCGCGCTGACCGCGACCCCAGCGCAGACCTGAAAGGCGCTCTGCGCCCCCGTCGCAAGAAACACCACGCCGCGATCACAGACCCCCAGGCAGTCGGGCATCTGCTGGTAGCCATTGACGCATTCCAGGGAACACCGGTCGTGAAAGCGGCCCTGCAGCTGTCACCGCTGCTCTTCCAGCGCCCTGGGGAGATTCGCCACATGGAGTGGGCGGAGCTGAACTGGGAAGAATCCCGCTGGGAGATCCCGGCAGGAAAGATGAAGATGGGGCAGCCGCATATTGTGCCGCTGTCGGCTCAGTCGCTGGCCATTTTGCGAGAATTGCAGCGGCTGACGGGCCGGGGTCGCTACGTGTTCCCGAGTGCGCGCGGTGCCAAGCGCCCGCTGAGTGACAATGGAGTCAGGGTGGCCCTGCGTACCATGGGCTATGACAAGGAGACCATGACCGCCCATGGCTTCCGGGCAATGGCCCGGACTATCCTCGACGAAGTGCTGGGCTATCGAGTGGACTGGATCGAACATCAGCTGGCCCACCCTGTCCGGGATGCCAACGGGCGCGCTTACAACCGCACCGCCCACCTGGAGGGACGCCGGGAGATGATGCAGGGCTGGGCCGACTACCTTGATCAGCTGAGGGTGAAAGCCAGTACACCCAGCGTGGTTGCAATAACTGCCCGTCAGTGAAGGTTTCGTCCGCCCAATGCGTGTTGAGGGGGCGTGAGCCAAAAACCTACCTGTTTTGGCTCACAACAGGGCGGGACAGTAGTCGATCCTCATGACATCCGCCCTGCTGGCTCAACCATCACTGTTGAATTGCATCCAAAACTGACCCACTAACCCCCCACATTTGCATCGAATTTTGACCCACGTATAAACCTCCCCCTGCATAAAAAATGAGCAGGGGTTTCAGGAGTGATAGACGTGGCTTTAGTAAGTGTAATTCGACGCTGGCACCTGCGTGATCGGCTGCCGATCCGGGAGATCGCCCGCCGCACCGGCCTGTCAAGGAACACAGTTCGCAAGTATCTGGCCAGTCCGGACCTCGAGCCGACCTACCCAGCGCGCAAAACCCCCAGCAAGCTGGACGAGTATGAGGAGACCCTGACCAATTGGCTGTTCCGGGAGTCCCGGCGGCACCGTAAGCAGCGCCGCACCGTGAAGCAGTTGTACCGGGATCTGCTCGGGCTGGGCTACACCGGTTCCTACGACCGGGTCGCGGCCTTTGCCCGCCAGTGGCGCCAGGAGCAGCAGGACGCCCGGCTGCTCGCCGGCAAGCAGGCTTTTGTTCCCTTGCGCTTCGCCCCCGGCGAAGCCTTCCAGTTCGACTGGAGCGAGGACTGGGTGCGGATCAACGGCGTCAGCACCAAGTTACAGATCGCCCACGTGAAGCTGAGTTATAGCCGCGCGTTCTTCCTGCGTGCCTACCTGACCCAGTCCCACGAGATGCTGTTCGACGCCCACTATCATGCCTTTGCCACCTTTGGCGGCATCCCCGAGCGCGGCATTTACGACAACATGAAGACCGCAGTGGACAAGGTCGGCCGCGGCAAGCAGCGGCAGGTCAATAAACGCTTCTACGCCATGGTCAGCCACTACCTGTTCGAGCCGGAGTTCTGCAACCCGGCGGCTGGTTGGGAGAAAGGCCAGGTGGAGAAAGGCGTGCAGGATGCCCGCCATGGCCTGTGGTACGACCCGCCGCCGTTCAAGTCATTGCAGGAGCTCAACAACTGGCTGTAGGCGCGTTGCCGGGAGCTGTGGTCGGAGACTGCGCATCCAGAGTTCAAGGCTCGCTCCATTGCCGAATGCCTGCTGGATGAGCAGTCGCACCTGATGCCGGTGCCAGCCGCCTTCGATGGCTTCATCGAGCACAGCAAGCGAGTCTCTTCCACCTGCCTGGTCACCTTCGAGCATAACCGCTATAGCGTACCGGCCAGCTTCGCCAACCGGGTGATCAGCCTGCGGGTGTACCCGCAGCGGCTGGTGATCGTCGCCGAAGCCCAGGTGGTAGCCGAGCATGAGCGCGTGTTCAGCCGGGATCGGCGCCCACCAGGGCAGACAGTCTATGATTGGCGCCACTATCTCTCGGTGGCACAACGTAAACCCGGTGCCCTACGTAATGGCGCCCCGTTCCTTGAGCTACCCGCAAGCTTCCGCCAGTTGCGCGCCAGGCTGATCAAGCGCCCCGGGGGCGACCGGGAGATGGTGGACGTCCTGGCGCTGGTGTTGCTACACGACGAACAGCGGGTGGAGCAGGCCGTGGCACTGGCGCTGGAATCCGGCGAGCCCTCCAAGCAACATATCCTCAACTGCCTCAGTCGGCTGGAGGAACCAGAGCGACCCCAGCGCTTGCAACCGCCACCGGCGCTGAAACTGGTCTGCGAACCTGTGGCCGACACAGCGCGCTACGACAGCCTGCGGAGGGCGCGCCATGAAACCTGATGCCATGATCACCACGCTGAAAGCCCTGAAGCTGCACGGCATGGCCGATGCCATTGGCGAACTCGCCGAGCAGGCGTCCCCGGCTTACCAGCAGGCGATCCCTGTACTGGAGATGCTGCTCAAGGCGGAAGCCTCTGAGCGCGATGTGCGTTCGATTAACTACCAGATGACCGTGGCGAAGTTCCCGGCCTACCGCGACATCACCGGCTTCGACTTCAGCCAGAGCCCGGTGGACGAGGCGTTGGTGCGATCCCTGTACCGGTGCCAGTTCCTGGAGGACGTGCAGAACATAGTCCTGGTTGGCGGTCCCGGCACCGGCAAAACGCATCTGGCCACCGCTATAGGCGTCCAGGCAATCCAGCACCACCGACAGCGGGTCAGGTTCCTGTCCACGATCGAACTGGTTAATGCCCTGGAGCAGGAGAAGCAGGCTGGGCAACAGGGGCGAATGGCGAATCGCCTGATCCACACCGATCTGGTGATACTGGACGAGTTGGGCTACCTGCCGATCAGTCAGGCTGGTGGAGCCTTGCTGTTCCACCTGATCAGCAAGCTGTATGAGCGCACCAGCATTATCATCACAACCAACCTCGGCTTCGCGGAATGGTCGTCGGTGTTTGTGGACGAAAAGATGACGACGGCGCTGCTGGATCGACTGACCCATCACTGCCATATCCTGGAGACCGGCAACGACAGCTACCGGTTGAAAAACTCGACGGTGAATCAGGAGGGAAGAAGACGAGGCAGGAAACTGAAATCTACGCCATAATCTGGCGTTCGGGGTGGGTCAATATTAGATGCAAATCCCGGGTCAGTTTTAAGTGCAAAACAACAGCGTGAAGGCGCTCGGGCGGAGTTCGCGTTGAGAATCCCGGCGATGAGGTTTCCCCTGGGCTGTTGTATTACACGCCAATCCTGACGAGGCTGACTTTGGAGGGAGGCGGGTCGGCGCCGCGGAAATAAAATCACGTGGCGACTACTCCTCAGGCGCATAGCGCTTATGCTTACATACCAGCCTTACGAGTGAAATCATTGCCATCAGGGAAAGCTTTGACAGAATATATCTTCGAGCACTCGTTGCCGCAGCCTCTGATTTTGATATCACTACCTGCCGTTGTGGCATTCATTCGAGCGGAATGCGATAGGGCCCGATGACCGAATTAAAGAGCATGTCTCCGTCTTCAAGAAATTGCAGGATGGCGTAGGTTCCGTTGCCCTTATTATCATGTCCAAAAATCGTTCGTGAGACGGTGGCTCCTGTTTCCCAGTCGAGTCCGGTGACTTCCCACCCATCCTTGTCACTATATCCGTTGACGAAAACTGCGCCAGATCCAGAGCTTGCCAGTGGAACCATGCTCACGGAGACAACATCTCCACGAGTCCACGCTGAATAGAAGCGGTTCTCCTCTTGGTTCCATACCATTTTTTCAACACCACTAGGGGGCCGGTGCACCGGGCCCACCGTCATGACGTCTATGATCCGATCGGGATGACCTTCTTCAATCAGATTGTTAACAACGAATGCTCCCTGACCGGATACGATGATGGTTTGCTCTGATTGAAGCCAGTCGCTTTGTTCCGATATCCCAGCGGTAACTGCTTTCTGGTCGGCAATGCGAGGCGACAGTGCTCCAGCAATCTCTCGTGCATCCGCGGGAATCTCATCGCGCCAGAATGCGACCAGTTTCATGCGGTTCGTGCCATCGGTGATAAGCACCAACCTGTCCTCATCCGTCCCGAACCCCATTAGCGTCGGTGTCGAACCGGTGCCGGTGCCAGCCTTGATGGCCGGGGGCCAGTCACCCCCGTCGTACTGAGCCTTCCACGCACCATCGCTCGGGTCGTCCGAGATTTTGTCCCCGGTCCAGACAAACTTATGCATCACGCCAGGCAACCGTGGCTTTTTGGAGCCGGTCGCGACATAGATGCCGTTCTTACTGTCAACTGCCAAGGAGTTGGTCGCCATTTGATTGTCATCGTTAAAACTTTGGAAATGCCCTTTTTTTAAAGCTGCGTCGATCACAGCAATACCATTCAACGCACCTATGACTACATGGCCATCGTAGGTCATATTCATGCCAACCAGGCCTACTCTCGCTTTTTCTCCGAAGACACTGGTTGGAGGTATTATTTTCGCGGTGTCAAACTGAGCCTTGATTTCGAGCCCCTTGGATACATCTTGAGGATCAACCCGCCCAATGGCTGAAACGACGGTTCCCGCGTTAGCGTAGACAATGTCCTGATCAGAAACCAACGCATAAATGCCGGCTGGCATAATGCTTCCCGGCTGGTCTCCGAGAAGGCTTTTGATGTGTGTCTCGGCGTCCTTCATGTTCCGGTATTCGTGTTCGACAATTTTCTTCAGCGTTCCCAGGGATCTGCGCTTTGCTCCCGGAAGATCAATGTCTGCAACCCTGATCCAACGCTTTGCCCGCGCATCTATAAGGGCTATGCGATCCGTGGACACGGACCAGAAATACCCGGGGGTGGTGGAAGCATAAGTGGCATTGTTAACTGGGCCGCCCCAAACAGGAACAAGTGAATCCAGATCAATGTGTTGTGTTTTGAGAGGAATCTTGTAGGGAATGCTGTTTTGCTTGGCCGGGTTGATATGGGTAACCCCGTAGATGTCAGCCGACAGAAACGGATTACGCTCAGGCCGCTCTTCCGCTTTAACTGTCTGGGATAAGGCGGCGATGAACACAAGCAGCAGCGCAGATTTACTACTCAATTCCATTAAACATATCCTCTTCAGTAATCCCATCGTAGTTCAGTTGAGCGTTCAATGATGCCGTCCATGCGACCCGGGCAGATAAGTACGGCATGGAAGAGACTTTAATGATCCAGCGAGTTCAGCGCCCCTGCCAGTTGGGCCTGCGCTTTTCCAGAAAGGCGTTGAGCCCTTCGCGGGTGTCTTCGCTCTGAAGCATTGTCTGCAGTGCGGGGAACGCGCCCTGCTCCTGAGCGTGCTGCGCGGCGGGCACGCCCGCGTAGTCTAGTCCACGTAGCACGCACTGCTTGGTAGCCCGCACCGCGAGAGGAGCGCAGCGCATAATTTTATCTGCCATGTTTCTGGCAGCCGCCATAACCTGTTCCGCCGGCACCACCTCTGTGACCAGGCCTAGCTCTCGCGCCCTCTTGGCGTCCAGGGAGTCGCCCGTGAGGAGAAGTGCGAGCGCCTGCTTCAGGCCCAGTTCGCGTGCCAGACGATGCATGCCAGTTGCAACGGCTGCAATACCGATCTTTGGCTCCGGGAGGCCGAATACGGCATGCTCGGCGGCGATGATGACATCGCAGGCCAAGGCGACCTCAAAGCCACCGCCGAAACAGATGCCGTTTACGGCGGCGATGATGGCCTTGTCACAGCTGGTACGGTTGGTCATGCCTCCGTAGCCGCTGGCAGGCATCTGATAATCAGCATCGGTGCGGGCTTCCGCCATGATGCTGATATCACCGCCGGCACAGAATGCGTCGCCCCCGGCGCCAGTGATGATGGCTACCCAGAGATCGTCATCTGCCTCGAACTGGTCTAGGGCGATGGCCATTTCATGGCTCGCAGCTGGGCTGATAGCGTTCATTACTTCGGGGCGGTTGATGGTCAAGAGGAGCAACCGTTCCTCCCTATCTACCTTGATGTACTGGAAATCCATGGTCATTGCTATTCCTTAATAGTCAGCTTTTCTCGCTGCGAACGAGGTGTATACAGCTACAGCAGTCTGTTTTCGTTTTTCCAGTACAAGTCGCGAAGCCGCCGTTTGTACAGTTTTCCATTCGGATCTCTAGGCAGTTCCTCAACATAGTCGATGGACCGCGGAAGTTTCATCCGTCCCAGCCGTTGCGAGCAAAAATCGATCAGTGCCATGGTGAGGGCGTCGTCGCCCTTGACACCAGGCACGAGCTGGACCACGCCCTTGACCTCTTCACCCCACTCACTATTGGGTATGCCGAGGACGCAGCAATCTGCCACTGCGGGGTGAAGAATCAGCGTGTTCTCGATCTCGGCTGGATAGATGTTGGCTCCGCCAGATATGATCATGTCGATTTTGCGGTCGCACAGAAACAGGTATCCATCTTCGTCTAGATAACCCACATCCCCCGCGGTAAAGTAATCACCCAGGCGGTCTTTTTCGGTCTTTGCTTTGTCGCCCTTGTACTCGAAGCGGCTGTATTCCGACATGAGCATGTATACTGAGCCACTTACGCCCGCAGGGACCTCACGACCTTCGTCATCGACGATCTTTACGTCCGCGCCTTGCCATGCCTTGCCTACCGTCCCCGGGCGCTCCAGCCATTCCACTGGGCTGACAAGCGTCCCGCCACCCTCCGTTGCTGCGTAATATTCATAGATGGACAGTCCCCACCAGTCAATCATCCTGCGCTTGATGTCTGGTGGGCACGGTGCCGCTGCGTGAATCATGTGTCGCGTGCTAGACGTGTCATAGCGTGCTCGAATGTCATCCGAGAGTTTGAGCAGACGGATAAACTGGGTTGGCACCATGTGGCTGGTGGTCACACGATACCGCTCAATGGCGGCGAGCATCCCCTCCGCGTCCCACTTATCGACCAACACGACTGCGTGCCCGTAGTGCAGTGAGTTCACTGCCCATACCATCACGCCAGTGTGGTATAGCGGCGAGCCGCAAAAGTGCACGTTTCCGTCTTCGGGACGTATGCCGAACAGGGCCAGCATTCCGGTCATGTTCTGCGCCATGGTCTCCGGGTCGACGGTCCAGTCGGCACGCACGACCGCCTTGGGATTGCCTGTCGTGCCTGAGGTGTAGTTGCGTGCCATTCCGCCCTGACGTCGGTCTGGTAGCGTCGTTGGTTGGCCGTCCACGAGTTCGTGATAGGGTCTGAAGCCGGCGACATCGCCTAGTGCAAAGCATACATTCCGGTTCATCCTCGCCTCAGCTGCTGCCGCGGAGGCAACGGTGCTGACGCGCTCATGAGCGATAAATGCCTGCGCCGCACTGTCCTTCAGGATATAAGCCACTTCCCGCGGCGCGAGGTGGCAATTGATTGGCACCAGGTACATGCCCACCTGGGTCAGCGCCAGATTCAGGGTCAGAAAAGCCTTGCAGTTGGGCAGCACAGCCGCAACGGTGTCGCCATTGTCCAGCCCCAGAGCGCGCAGGCCATGCACGATGCGATTGCATTCCTCAAGTAGCTCTCTCCGGGTCCACTCCTGACCATCTGGCTCGACGAGTGCCAGCGCATGAGGGTTCTGCCTGGCATAATGCCAAAATCCGTGTTGTGACATGCGTTGAAATGCTCCAGTGCTTACGTTCCAGGGTAAATTTTTGTCACTTCTTGATCATGCGAGCCAGCATACGGTCGACCTTGTCGCTGTAGGGCGGCAGCGTCCCTGACAGCTTCTGCAAGTTAAGAAAGCCTTGGTGGAACACAGACTTGGCATGACTGAAAGTCCTGAAACCCTCTCGACCATGAAAGTGGCCCATGCCGCTGGCACCAACACCGCCAAAAGGCAGGTCGTTACAGGCAAAATGTACGCCGATGTCGTTGATGCTCATGCCGCCAGCGGTGGTGCGGGTGATGAGTTGCTGCTGCTCACCCCGGTCGCGGCCGAAGTAGTACAGGGCAAGAGGCTGGGGGCGATTATTGATATCAGTGATGCACTGGTCCAGATGGCGGTACGTACGGATGCAGAGGATGGGCCCGAAGAGTTCTTGCTGCATGACCTGCAACGCGTCACTGGGATCGATAACCAGGTGTATCGGCATTCGGCGGAGGGAGCGCTCGCCCTGCTGCTCGTTTACTGGGGCGAGCGTGATGATATCCGTGCCGTTCTGCCGTGCCTCATCGATGTAGCTCCGGAGTCGGTCGTAGTGTCGTTCGCTGATGATCGACACGAAATCATCATTGTTCAGGATTGTCGGATACTGGCGGGAAATGGTGGTCCGACAGTGCTCAACAAAGGCGCCCAGCTGTTCCTCAGGCACAAAGCAGTAGTCCGGGCTGATACAGATCTGGCCCGCATTCATCGCCTTACCGGTGATAATTTTTTCGGCAGCTTCTTCCAGTTTGGCGCTACGCGAAACAATGACGGGCGATTTGCCGCCCAACTCCAGGGTCACGGGTGTAAGCTGCTGTGCAGCGGACTGCATAACCTGCTTCGCTACGGCGCTCGCGCCGGTGAATATGATGTGGTCAAGGGGCAGCGCACTGAAAGCTGCGCCGGTCTCGGCCCCGCCGCTGATTACGGCGATTTCGGTGGCGTCGAAGTAGCTACTGAAGAGCTCGGTCAGCAGCGTGACGGTATTTGGGTTGTACTCCGAGGGCTTTATCATGACGCGGTTGCCAGCCCCAAGTGCATCGGCCAGAGGACTGAACACGGTATTCACCGGTACGTTCCACGGGCTCATGATTCCCACGACACCTTTTGGCTGGTAGTGGATTTCCGCCCGAGCACCGAGCAGGTTCATTGGGAAGGGAACGCGGCGTTTCTCTGGCTTCATCCAGCGGCTGATGTGCTCCCTCACGAACTTGAGATTGCTCAGCGATGTGAACAGATCGCTCATCTGTGTCACCCGGCTGGAACGACAGCCGAAGTCTTCGCTCACAGCAGCACACAGCGCATCCTGGTGGTCCACGATCAGCGCAATACAGCGATTGATGCGACAGAGCCGTGTTTCCAGCGCTACCGGAACTTCGCGCTGAAAAGCCGCGCGCTGTGCGGAGAGGATGTTGGACATGGCATCCGGCGTGGTCTCTTTGAAAGCGCTCATGCTGACTTGGACTCCTGGGCTGCTAAATCCTCAAGAACCATGTCTGCGCATTTGTCGGCAATGACTACGCACACAGCGTGTGTATTACCGGAGATAATCGTGGGCAGTATGGAGGCATCTGCGACGCGCAGCCCAAGCACGCCCCGGACTTTTAGCCGTGCATCCACCACAGCCAACGGGTCGTTCCCCATCTTGCAGGTGCCCACTGGATGGTAGACGGAGACAGCGCTGTTGCGGATAAAAGCAAGGATATCGTCGTCGGTTTCAACGGCGTTGCCCGGGATCATTTCGTGGCCCCCATAAGACTGCAGGCAACTGGCGCGGAAGATCTCGCGAGTGGTTTTCACCGCTGCGATTGAGGCCTCTCGATCCCCAGCTGTTGCCAGATAGTTAGCACGGATCTCTGGTGGATCATCAGGTCGGGGTGAGCGGACATGCACAGAGCCCCTGCTCGTGGGGCGCAGATAACAGACTGTGGCGGTAAAACCTGGTTCAGGGACCATGACCCCCTTATCGTTGTATCGTGCCGCTGCGGGGGCAAAGTGGATCTGCGCATCCGGTCGTTTAAGGGTACTGCTGGTTTTGAAGAAGGCGCCAACCTGCGCCGAGGGGAACGACAGAAGACCGCGACGCCTGAACAGGTAGCGAGCGATGTGGCGCGTAAACCGCCATGGCTTCATTTCCTCGTAGTAGCTCTCTTGGTTACTAAGGTTGTAACACACGTTGATGGTTAAGTGGTCTTGCAGGTTTTCACCAACCCCGGGAAGGTGGTGCCTTACCCCAATTCCACGCTGCTGCAACAGGTCCGTGTCACCGATACCTGAGAGCTCCAGCAGCTGGGGGGAGTTGATTGCTCCAGCGCTGAGTACCACCTCGCCAGTGCAAAGCGCTTCGCGCCGTTCGCCTCTTTGCTCGTAGGCCACTCCAATGGCCCGCCCGCCTTCAAGGAGTATTCGGGATGCGAGCGCGTGAGTTTGAATGGTCAAGTTAGCACGCTTGCGTGCGAGTTTGAGGTGAGACACAGCGCTGCTTTGGCGTATGCCATTCCTGATGGTGACCTGATAGTAGCCGATACCTTCTTGGCACTCGCCGTTAAAGTCCGGGTTGAAGGGAAGCCCTGTTTCCTCGCCTGCCTTGACGAACTGCCCGGTGATAGCCAGATGGTCAGCAACCTCTCCCACCCACAACGGGCCGTTTACACCATGATAGTCGTCACTGCCTCTGGAATTGTTCTCGTGGCGCCGGAAATACGGTAGCAGTTCTCCATAGGACCAGCCTGTATTACCTGCCGCTGCCCAGGCGTCATAATCCTCCCGCTGGCCGCGGATGTAGATCATGCCATTTAGACAGCTGGAACCACCCAGGACCTTGCCGCGTGGCCATGCAATGCGTCGGCAATTGAGCTCGGGCTCAGGCTCTGTCTCATAGCACCAGTCAACTTTGCTGCCCTGCAGGGCTGTGGCGCCCAGTGGAATATGGATCATTGGGCTGAGGTCGCGGCATCCAGCCTCAAGCAACAGCACACTTGTACCGGGGTTGCGCGAGAGGCGCTCTGCCAAGACGCAGCCCGAAGAGCCGGCACCAACAATGATGTAGTCGTAGGAAGCTGTCATTGGTTTTTCCCTTGGTGCGATCAAAGCCCTGTTTCGAGTTGGTCGATGCCTCTGAATCCCTGAAAGCTTACAAACTCATCGAGGTCGGCCCGTGGTTGGTTCAGGTGGTTCACGGGGTGGTTGGGTGTGCCGTAACCCAATGAGATGCCGAGCATAACTCTCTCATCACCAGGGATGCCGAAAGCGTCGCGTACCGCTTTCGGCATGAGGGTCCAGCTCACCTGCAGGCAGGTGTCCAGTCCATGGGCTCTGGCGACCAGTGCAATAGTTTGGGCGAAGATGCCGATATCCAGCGTCTGTGCCTCGCCCATTGCAGGGTCCATGGTGATGATCATGCCAACAGGTGCGCCGAAGAAGCGGTAGTTTTGCATGACCTGCTTCACGCGTGCGGTTTTGTCCTCCCGCGGGATGTCGAGGGCGGCGTACATCCGTTCGCCGCAATCAGACCGGCGCGCTCGGTAGGGATCGTCCAATGGCTCAGGGTAGGTTGGGAATTCCGGCGTCTCAGGTATGCCGGCAAACAAGCGTTTTTCCAGCACACCTAGCGCCTGCACCAGCGCATCTCCTGCAAATGCATAGACCTTCCAGGGTTGAATATTGCTTCCTGATGGAGCCTGGCTGGCGGTCGTGAGCACGTCCCGGAGCAGTGCTTCGGGCACTGGTTGGTCCGTGAAGTCACGCACGGCACGCCGCGATATCACGGCCTCGGTCACACCCAATTCGTTCATGCTCAGACTCCGAGTAAACGCAAGAGGAAAAGAGTGTACTGAGGGTGCAGGTAAGAGATAATAAACAAAAAAGAAATACTTATTTTCCAATAGGAAATAATTGGCCGTATGCAAAACCTTCAGAACCTGATGATTTTTGCTCAAGTCATTGAGTCGGGGGGCTTTTCCAAAGCTGCTCAGCAGCTAGGGATTGCCAATTCGTCAGTCAGTAAGCGGATACAGGCGCTCGAGGCCAGTCTTGGTGTTCGCCTGTTGCAGCGCTCTACGCGCAGCCTCCGGTTGACCGAGGAAGGGCAGTTGCTCTACCAGCGTTGTGCTCAGGTGAAAGAACAGGTTGAGGCGATCGCCGCGGAGGCCAGCGGATTCAAGGAAACCCCGCGTGGCACTATCAGACTGAGCGCTCCGCCGCTTTTGGCGCATGCCAGGCTGACGTCACGTATCTCCGGCTTTCTTGAGCGCTATCCCGAAGTGTCACTGGAAATCGAGCTGACAGAAAGCCCCAGCGACTTGCAGGCAGGACATTTCGACTTGTCGATTCGAACAGGGGATCTAGGGGATTCCAGCATGGTGGCGCAACGCCTGTGCACACTCAATGCGGTGCTTTGCGCCTCGCCCGCCTATCTGGAGCGGCATGGGGCCCCCACGCACCCCGACCAACTCGTCAAGCACAATTATCTGGCGTGGCGCGCGCCGGGACAGAAACCCTATACCCAGTTGGTTTTCCGCAGGGGTATGAAAAGCTATCCAACACGTATTGCCGGGAATTTTTCTAGCACGGATGCCCCGGCGATCAAGGAAGCTGCGATTGGCGGCAGCGGAATCACGCTGATGCCCGATATAGTCATCGAGCGGGAAATTGAGTCAGGTCTCCTAAAGGTACTGCTGCCGGAATACGGAGTTTACAGGGGGCCGCTCTCAATGGTGTACCATCGGCGTGATCACTTGCCTGCGAAGGTCAAGGTGGCGGCGGAGTTTATCAGGGAGGCGTTTCGCTAACGCGTACTTCGGCGATTGTGGGCGCTCGGCCAGGTGGCGACGACAGGGATGACCTCTGGATCTTCGAAGTTGGTCCAGATGTTGAAGATACCTTCGTGGAAATCAGCAAGGACGGTGGGGCCTGGTTTAGTGTTGGCAAGGTGTTTGGCGCCACAGCTGGAGTGGACATCGATTCCTTCGCTGCAGCCTATAGTTTTGCAACAACAGATGTATTTGCCTTCGTGCGCTTGACCGATGACCCTAACGAGGGTGATCGCACCGGAGCGTCAGTCGGCGCGGATATTGATGCGGTAGGCGCGATTTCCACGATGTTCACGCCGCCGCCTCCGGTTGTGAATGTTCCTATGCCCGCTACCCTGGCGCTAGTGGTTCTGGGTCTGGCGGGGCGCGGTTGGGTGCGCCGCAGGTAATCCCCAAGGGCCTACCAGCCCACCCGCAACCGCGCCGGCCCACGCAGAATCGCGCCCCTCGGTAAGGCGTCCTGTGGGTCGAGCAGGTGCAGGCCCGGCAGGCGTTCCAGAATGACGTCCAGCGCCACGGCGAGCTGTCGGCGCGCCAGGTGCATGCCCGGGCACAGTCGTGGCCCGGGCCCGAAGCTGAGCAGTGTCTTGCTGCTGTCCCTGTGTATATCGAACACGTTGGGTTGCTGGAATACCGCCGGGTCGCGGTTGGCCGCCGCGATGGCGAACAGACAGAATGTGGCAGGAGGAATCTCCGTGCCGTGAAATTCGATGGGGTGGGGTGCCGATAGCCGCGGCAGCACCGCCACCGGCGTTTCCCAGCGCAGCAGCTCTTCGATGGCACCCGTGCGCAGCGCTGGTTCGGTCAGTAACGCCTGCCAGCGTGCCGGATCGGCCAGCAGGGTGTAGACCAGATTGCCCAGCGCATCGGTGGTGGTGGATGCCCCGGCGCTGAACAGCAGGCGAATGTGGGCGAGAATTTCCTCATCGGTGAGTGTGCGCCCCTCCACTTCAGCCAGCACCAGCCCGGAAAGAATGTCCTCTCGAGGCTCCCGTCTGCGCTGCGCCAGAATCGGCAGCAGGTAGCGGGTAATGTGCTCTGCGCAGGCGCGGGAGCGCACCGGGTCCCGAGGAAACTCGAGGAAGCCCACGGCCCAGTCGCGGAAAACATCCTCCCGGTCGGTGGGGATGCCCAGCATGCGGCTGATGACGGCGAAGGCCACGCGGTGTGTGAACGCCTGGGCGAAATCGGCACTGCGTTGCCCCCCCAGACGGTCGATGAGTTCGTGGGCGATGCGGGCCAGCCCCTCCTGTTCCATGGCTTCCACCACGCGGGACTGAAACGCCGGCGTCGCCAGCCGGCGATACAACCGGTGTTGCTCCCCCTCCATGGTCTGGAACGTGACGCCCTGCACGGGCTCGATGGTGATGCGGTAGGCATCGGCGGGTGGGAAGCGGGTGTTGTCGCGGAAGGCCTCTGCCAGAGCCGCGTGGCTGCTGATCAGAAAAGCGGGTTGACCGCCGAACAGCGCAGGGCTCAGGGGGCCCCGTTCACGTGCATCGCGCAAGGCGGTGTGCAGCGCGTCCCCGGCAAGGTCCTCATGGGCAAAATCATGGATAGTGACTGCGGTCATACCGAATCCTCCCCGCTGGGCGCTGCGTGTCACAGTAGCAGCGTTCCCCGCCGTCGGCCATATGACGGTGTATCATGATGAAACCAGTCACAAGGCCGCCGCCGGGACGTTTTATGTTTATCGCGCAATACATCTTCGATTTCGCCTCACGCACACCGTCTTCACCGGCCATCATCCACAACGACCACGCGATTTCCTATTGCGCGTTTGCCGGTGCCATTGCCCGGGCGGCCGGTGAGCTGGCTGCGGCCCTGCCGCAGTCCAGGGGAACGGTTGCGGTTATGGTGCAGAACCTGGCCGACTGTTGGGTGGCGACTCTGGCGCTACAGGTGCAAGGGTATACGACGATTTGTGTTGCGTCGCTGGAGGTGCTGGCCTCGCTGGAGATCCGGCATCTGCTGGGCATTGTGGTGAGTGGCGAAGCGTCGGGCCTGGTGGAGCCCAGTGAGCTGGCTCCCGTGTTGATCCTGGGCAGCCCCGTATTTGACGACGCGCTCGCTTTCGAAACCCCGCCGCTCGCGGAGGGCGTTGATGACTGTGGGCATATCCTCTTCACCTCGGGAACATCAGGCAAGTACAAGAAGGTCTTGGTGCCCGCGCGCGTGCAACGCGAATCAGACAGGGAACGCTGTGATTTTCAGGGCTATGACAGCAGCACGCGGTATCACGCATTGGGCTTTGGCCTGTGGACGGGTAACGGCTACAAGGCGCCCACCTCGGTGTGGCACGTTGGCGGCACGGCCATTCTGGATCAGCGCAGTGACTGGGTAGAGCCCTTTGTACGCAGCGGCGTCACGCGGGCAACACTGCTACCGGACATGGCCCTGCGGCTGAGCGAGTGCGAGAGTCTGGCGCAGATCGCGATAACAACGGATGCTCGCCCGATTATTTATATGAGCGGCGGTTTCGTGTCGGCCAGAGTCGTCGGCATCTTGCGCGAGTACTTTGATGTGTTCAATTCCTACGGCTGCACGGAAGTGGGCCTCGGCATTCTCTGGCATGACTACGCCCTGCCGGCGGATCTCAGCTGGATGGTCTCTACCGGGGCCCGGGTGGTCGAAGTGGAAAATGCATGGGGGCAGCTCTGTGCGGTCAACGAGGAGGGTCGATTGCGCATCAAGCTGACCGAGCTGGATGCCAGTGGCTACATGGATGACCCGGAGGCAACCCGCGCGGCGTTTCGCGACGGCTATTTTTATCCGGGTGACCAGGCCATGCAGCGCGAAGACGGCGCATTCCGCATTCTGGGCCGCACTGCCGACGTAGTGAACCTCGCGGGGCAGAAACTCGCGGTGGCGCCCATTGAGGCGAACCTGCAGAACGTTCTGCAAGTGAATTACGTGTGCCTGTTTGCAGGTGTCACGGCATCGGGTGAGCCGGAAGTAGTGATTGCCATGGAGGCTGCCGAGCTGCCGAGCCGTGACCGGCTGGACCACGTCGGGCAGGAGTTCTCCCAGTGGGGTGAGGTGCGCTTCGCACTGGTGGACGCATTTCCTCGCACCCAGTCCGGCACCAGCAAGATAGACCGCAAGCGACTGAAATCGCTGCTTTTTCCAGCGTAACTCCGGTCGCCGGCGGCAGTGGGGGTCGGTGCCGCCAGCCATCAATTCGGATCCCGCCCTACACATCCTGACCGCGCCCCACTAGACTGGGCATGTTTACATTCCGGTCCTCGCCCTGGCTGCCCGAGTGTGCTGTGGCAGGGCGCGTGGCACCGGAGTGACCCACCTGATACAAGGAGATCCACACGCGTGGCCTACGACCTCACCGGCAAGATCAAACTCATCCAGGAACCCCAGACCTTCAACAGCGGCTTTACCAAGCGCGAAATGGTGGTGACGGTGGAGGACGGCAAATACCCTCAGGACATCAGCCTGGAGTTTGTGCAGGACAAGATCAGCCTGCTTGAGGGGCTGCAGCCTGGCCAGGAAGTCACGGTGACTTTTGACATCCGCGGTCGGGAATACAACGGGCGGTATTTCAACAACCTGCAGGGCTGGAAGGTCAGCGCCACAGGTGCAGCAGCATCAGCGCCCCCGCCCGCCACTGAGTCTGCCGGGTTTCCTCAGCAGGCGGGTGATCCCGGCTACAGCGATGACGACATTCCGTTCTGACCGGCGCATGATAGCTGGGTGCCGCCTTTGGGGAGAATAACAGTATGCGCACCGACACCCAGTCCGCCGTTGAACGGGTTTATCCGGAGATCGATTTCGCGACTGACCCATTGCCGGACTTCCACCAGCGCATGGCCGCCCTGCGTGATGCCGGGCGTCGCGTGGTACCGGTCAATTACCTCGGCGCAACGGCCTGGATTATCCTGCGCCACGAGGACGTGTCGGCACTGTACCGCAATGAGTCTGGTGTGCCCGCAGCTCCGGCCTATCGCCGGCACTCGGAGCCCGCCCAGGGCAAAACCCTGCTGTGTATGGAAGGGGATGAACATCGGGTGAACCGGTTGCTGGTCTCGGGCGCCTTTCACCCCGGCGCCATCCGCCGACGTACTGACACCCTGCTGCGGCCGCTCGCGGATGAGTTGATCGACAGTCTCCGGGGTTGCTCCGGGGTGGATCTGGTGTCCGCCTACACCCACCGTTACCCGTTCAAGGTGATCACGGGCTTGCTCGGCATTCCGGTTGAAGATGAACCCGAGCTGCACCAGTGGCTTGATGGTCTGTTCCAGTTTCCGTGGAACCCGTCACTTGCGCTGGAGGCCCGGGCTGCGATCACAGCCTACCTGGCGCCGATTGTGCAGCAGCGCCGCGCACAGCCGCGGGATGACCTGCTCTCCGCCCTGGCGGCCGCCGAAGTGGAGGGCAAGCGCCTGTCGGATGAGGAGATTTTCTCCTTCGTACGGCTGATTTTCCCCGCCGGCGCGGATACCACCTACCTGTCACTGGGAAGCCTGCTCTGGGCGGTGTTGCGGGATGAGGCTTTGCGCGAGAGCTTGCTGGCCGACCCCGCCCTGCATACGGCCGCAGTGGATGAGGGTTTGCGGCTGTATGGGGCGGTGTGCCTGCAGCCGCGCTATACGGAGCGGCAAATCAACGTGGCAGGCGTCACCATACCGGCCAATTCGGCGCTGCTGTACGGCAATGCCACGGCGAATCGAGACCCGGCGGTGTTTGCCGATGCCGATACGTTCCGGCTGGACCGCGGCGCGCACCACAAGTCCGTCACCTTTGGCGGTGGACCGCATTTCTGCCTGGGCTCACACCTGGCACGCGCGGAGATCGAAGTGTCGCTGGGCGCCCTGCTGGGCCGCCTCTCGGGGTTGCGCCTGGCAGATCCGGCCCAGCCCGGACCTCAGGGCGCGGTGTTGCGGGGCGTCAGGGAACTGCCGGTGCTGTTCGATGCGGTCCTGCCCGCGGGATGATGCTCAGGCGGACTGCGGCGGCATATGGTTGGCCGCCCACACCACGGTGTCGCTGCCACTGGCGTAGTCGGTGATGAGGGCAGAGCGCACGGTGAAAGTGCTGGCGCTGATCAGCCACTCACCATTGATGCGGCGGTATTCGTCGTTGTAGAAGCCACCGAGTTGCACTGTAGTTTGGTCCCGCGTATTGATGCTGTGAAAGCGCAGGCCGACGCGCGCGCTGGCACTGTCCGCGCCGGTCATCTCCACGATCATGTTTTCCGCGTGGTGCATGTCAACGATGTGTTCATGGCAGCCTAACGCCACAAACACGGCGACGAAGTCCTCGCGGTTGGCAAATTCGCCGATGTGGCCGAAGTTGATCGCCACCGGGCCCGGCGCGAAGCAGGCCGCTACGGTCTCGGGGGCCTTGTCATCGCAGGCATTCAGGTAGCGGTATTTGAGTTCGCGAATGGCCTGCTTGTCGAGCAGGGCCTGCAGAGAGGCCTGCGGGTCGGCGCTTTGGTTGGACATGGTGGTTTCCTCGGCGTGAAAGCGTTGTCACAGCGAGCTTACCGGATACGCCCCCGGCTGTAATTGGCGCGGCACGGGAACCCTCTGCCCCGGCAATTTCTTGAACCACGGGGCAGAGGTTGGGACGGTGTTCCCCGTCAGGACTTCAGCGCATTGCGCGCAGCATCCAGGCGGTTTTCTCATGGATGCGCATGCGGTCGGAAATCAGCGCCGCGGACGATTCATCATCCGCCTCCTGCGCCGGCCCCAGTGCATCGCGACAGGTTTTGACCACCTGCTCGTGCCCACGGTTGAGTATTTCAATCATGTCAGTGGCTGCCGGCACGCCGTCCACTTCCTGGATGGAGCTGAGCGCTGCGAAGGCCTTGTAGGTGCCGGGGGCAACTTCCCCGAGCGTACGAATACGTTCGGCGATGTCATCTACCGCGGTCGCCAGCTCGGTGTAGTGCTCTTCGAACATGAGGTGCAACTGGCGGAACTGCGGTCCTGTCACGTTCCAGTGGAAGTTATGGGTTTGCAGGTAGAGCGTGTAGGAATCTGCCAGTAACCGCTTCAGGCCTTCTGCCACCCGGGCGCGGTCTGAGCTGGAGATGCCGATATCAATGTCTGTCATGTGTGCTACTCCTCTAATCAGTTTTTCAGGTCGAAACGGTCTGCATTCATGACTTTGGTCCAGGCGCTCACAAAGTCGTGGACGAACTTTTCCCGGTTGTCATCCTGTGCGTACACCTCTGCGTATGCCCGCAGGATGGAGTTGGAACCGAACACCAGATCCACGCGCGTGGCGCTCCAGCGGGTTTCTCCCGTCTGCCGGTCGCAGATTGTGTAATCACCGTTTTCGGTGGGCTTCCACGTATACCGCATGTCGGTGAGGTTGACGAAGAAGTCGTTGCTCAGCACGCCCACACGGTCCGTCAGCACGCCGTGGGCACGCCCACCATGATTGGTGCCCAGAACTCGCATGCCGCCTATCAACACCGTCATTTCCGGTGCGGTCAGCCCCATCAGCTGGGCCCTGTCCAGCAGCAGGCGTTCTGCGGACACGGTGTAGTCGCGCTGCAGCCAGTTGCGGAAGCCATCGTGAATCGGCTCCAGCACGGCGAAGGCATCCTCATCGGTCATCTCCGCGCTGGCATCGCCGCGTCCGGGCGCAAACGGCACGCTCACCTTCACCCCTGCCGCGTGTGCGGCCTGTTCTACCGCGGCGCTGCCGGCAAGCACAATCAGGTCAGCCATGCTTACCGGTTTGGCCAGGCCCGCCTGCACGTGCTCCAGCGCGCGCAGGACTTTGTGCAGGCGTTCCGGCTCATTGCCTACCCAGTCCTTCTGCGGTGCCAGCCGGATGCGGCTGCCGTTGGCACCGCCGCGGAAGTCCGAGCCGCGAAAGGTGCGCGCGCTGTCCCAGGCGGTCGCGATCAGCTCCGCCGCGCTGGGCCCACTGCCAAGCAATTGCTGCTTCAAGTCGGCAATTTCCGCAGCATCCAGCACGTAGTCCACAGAGGGTATCGGGTCCTGCCAGATCAGGTCTTCCTGTGGCACATCCGGGCCCAGGTAGCGGCTGCGCGGCCCCAGGTCGCGGTGTGTGAGCTTGTACCAGGCCCGTGCGAACACGTCGGAGAAGTAAGCCGGGTCGTTGTAGAAACGCTCGGAAATCTTGCGGTAGGCCGGGTCGACGATCATGGCCATGTCGGCATCGGTCATGATGGGGTTCAATTTGATGGACGGGTCCTCAACATCGACCGGTTTGTCCTCTTCCTTGATATTGACGGGTTCCCACTGCCAGGCACCGGCGGGGCTCTTTTTCAGCTCCCACTCATAGCTGAACAACAGGTAGAAGTAGCCATTGTCCCAGCGAGTGGGGTGCGTGGTCCATGCGCCTTCAATGCCGCTGGTGACGGTGTCGCGGCCGTAACCAGTGCGAGTTGGGTTGTGCCAGCCCAGGCCCTGCGTGTCGAAGTCGGTGCCTTCCGGGTCGGGGCCCAGAATCGAGGCATCGCCGTTGCCGTGGCATTTACCCACGGTATGGCCGCCGGCAGTCAGTGCCACCGTCTCCTCGTCGTCCATTGCCATGCGGGCAAAGGTGAGGCGCACGTCATGTGCGGTTTTCTGCGGGTCGGGCTGGCCGTCAACGCCTTCCGGGTTCACGTAGATGAGGCCCATCTGCACTGCCGCCAGCGGGTTGTCCAGGGTGTCCTGACGGTCACTGTGCATGCGCTCGTTGCTCTTGCCCAGCCACTCCTGCTCGGAACCCCAGCTGGTGTCCTTCTCCGGGTGCCAGATATCAGTGCGCCCGCCGGCGAAGCCGTAGATCTTCAGTCCCATGGACTCATAGGCCATGGTGCCCGCCAGGATGATCAGGTCGGCCCAGGAAATGCAGTTGCCGTATTTCTTCTTCAGCGGCCAGAGCAGACGGCGCGCCTTGTCCAGGCTGGCGTTGTCCGGCCAGCTGTTGATGGGGGCGAAACGCTGGTTACCAGTGCCGCCGCCGCCGCGACCGTCGGCGATGCGGTAGGTGCCCGCGGCGTGCCACGCCATACGGATCATCAGGCCGCCGTAGTGGCCCCAGTCGGCTGGCCACCAGGCCTGGCTGTCGGTCATCAGGGTGTGCAGGTCGCTCTTCAGGGCGGCCAGGTCCAGCTTGTTGAATTCTTCTGTGTAATTGAACGACTCGCCCAGCGGGTTCGTCTTGCGGTCGTGTTGATGGAGAATGTCGAGGTTGAGTGCATCTGGCCACCAGGCCATGGGTGAATCGCCCATCCTGGTGCTGCCGCCGTGCATGACCGGGCATTTGCCCGCTTGATCTGACGCTGTTTTGCTCATTGTTAATCCCTCCCGCACCTTGGCAATTGTTGATAGAAACGCTCGATACGTTGCCTTGCAGTGCAAGATGACTATGGCACGGATTGGGTGTCCCATAAAATTGATTATAAAGAAATATATATCCTATTTTATAGGATCAATAGAAGGCCGCTGAGTGCAGGAGTGCAGGAGTGCAGGAGTGCAGGAGTGCAGGAGTGCAGGGTGCGCTTTGTCAGGTCCCTACATCGAGCTTGGAGGGTGCCCCGGCTACCTCCTGAACCAGTCGTGGCAGCAGGTAGCCGGGCAGGCGTGCAGCCATCTCCCGGTGCAACGCCAGGGCTTGTGCGCGGTCCACTTCAAAGTGCGCGGCACCGTCCACCCGGTCGAGCAGGTGCAGGTAGTAGGGTAGTGCACCGGCCTCAAACAGACGCTCGCTGAGTGCGACCAGCGCTGCCGTCGAGTCGTTGATGCCTGCCAGCAGCACGGCCTGATTGAGCAGGGTGATACCCGCGGCGCGCAGGCGGGCAAAAGCCGCCGCCACATCGGTGTCGATTTCATTGGCGTGGTTGCTGTGCACCACCACTGTGCACTGCAGGCGTGAGTGGGTGAAGACCTGCAGCAGGCCTTCGGTGATCCGCTGGGGAATGACAATCGGCAGGCGGGTGTGCACCCGCAGGCGTCTTACGTGCGCAATATCCGCAATCTGCGCCACTAGCGCTGCCAGCTGTTTGTCGTTGGCCATCAGCGGGTCGCCGCCACTCAATATGACTTCGCTGATGCTCTCATCCCGCGCGATATACTCCAGCGCGGTAGACCACTCGCTGCGGCTGTTCTGGTTATCGGCATAGGGGAAATGCCTGCGGAAACAATACCGGCAATGAATGGCGCAGCTGCCGGTGACGATCAGCAATACCCGCCCGTGGTACTTGTGAATAATGCCCGGGTGCGGGTTGGCGCTGCCGGTTTCACCGGTCGGGTCGGCGCTGAACCCCGGCGCCGGTTGCATTTCCTGTGCACCGGCAAGCACCTGCAGCAGGAGGGGGTCCCGTGAGTCGCCCGGCCGCATGCGCGACACGAAGGCGCGCGGTACACGCAACGGGAAGGATTGCCGCGCTGCCTCACTCCAGCCCAGTGCCGCGGGGGGGATCTCCAGGGCGGCACAGAGTTCAGCGGGTGAGCTGATCAGGTCGCGCAGTGCGGCCTGCCAGTCGCTGCCGGAGGCCAGTGTGTTGTGCAGGGGGATCGGGGACGACATGCGCTGCTCAGCCCAGTCGATCGCGCAGACTGTAGAAAAGCATGCCGGCCACCAGACCGGGCCAGCGCAGCAGGGTGCCGCCGGGAAAGCGCGGCGAGGGTACGCTGGCCATAACGTCAAAGCGCTCGGCGCTGCCGCTGATCACTTCTGCCAGCAGCTTGCCCGCCAGGGTGGCGGTGGGTACGCCGTGCCCGGAATAGCCGTGGGCGTAAAACACGCCCTGAGAAAGCCGACCGAAATCGGGCATGCGGTTGAGCGTGATAGCGAGTGTGCCGCCCCAGCCGTAGTCGATGCGGGTTTGCGCCAGTTCCGGATAGATGCGCAGCATGTACTTGCGTACAAAGCCCTTGATGTCCGCCGGGAAGCGCCGGCTGTAGGATTCGCCGCCGCCGAATAGCAGGCGACGGTCGGCGGACAGCTTCCAGTAGTTCACCACAAACAGCGTATCCGACATGGAGCAGTCATCGCGGATCAGGCGTGCCGCCAGCGCGTCCGACAGCGGCTCAGTCGCCAGCATATAGTTGTTGATAGGCATGATGCGGCCGGCCGCCCGCGGCTCCAGGCGCTCCAGATAGCCGTTGCAGGCCAGCACCAGGTAATCGCAGCTTACGCTGCCTGCCGCGGTGGATACCTGCACTTTGCCGTTCTCCCGGTAGTGTGTCACCCGGCTTCCTTCGTGCAGGGTGGCGCCCGCGTCGGCAGCGGCGCGTGCCAGCCCCAGCGCATAGTTGAGTGGGTGCAGGTGGCGTGCGCCGCTGTCCAGCGTTGCGCCATGAAAACCCTGCCCGGAGGTCATGCCTGCCAGCTCATCGGCTTCCACGTAGCGAAGGTCGTCGTAGTGGTAGACCCGGTTCAGGTGGTCGACCTCGGCGGCGAGTTCAGCGGCATCACCGGGCTTGGAGGCGACATGCAGATTGCCGCTGCGCAGGTCACAATCGATGTTGTGCTCGGCGACCAGGTCACACACGGTCTCAACCGCTTCCAGCCCCAGCTGCCACAGCGCCTGCGCCTGCGCCTGGCCCACCCACTTTTCCAGTTGTGCCTGCCCGGCGCGCTGGCCTGTGCCCACATGCCCGCCGTTGCGGCCCGATGCCCCCCACGCCAATCGGTTGGCTTCCAGCAGAATCACGCTGAAGCCGCGCTGGCGCAGATGCAGGGCAGCCGACAGGCCTGTGTAGCCGCCGCCCACAATACACACGTCGGCCGTGGCCGCGCCGCGCAGCGGGGGAAAGGACAGGCTCAGGTTGGCCGTAGCGGCGTACCAGGAGTCGATGTGGGCTTGGGATTGCATGGGGTGATTATACGGAATGTTGCACCAAAAGCCGCATTTTGCCGGCGGTCAGGCCCTTGCGGCGCTGCAGGCAGTGCTGCAAACTCAAGTGCTTGCCCACTATGGAATGTGTATGAGCACCGACACCCAGGCCATTCACGAATGGCTCAAGCAGCACAAGATTTCGGAAGTCGAGTGTCTGGTCCCCGACATGACCGGCAATGCCCGTGGCAAGTTCATTCCCGCGCACCAATTCCTGAGTATGGGCAATCCCAAGTTGCCGGAAAGCATCATGATCCAGACTGTCACCGGGGAATACTCCGATGACCACTGGGATTTCGTCGAACCCACCGATGCGGATATGATTCTCAAGCCGGACCCGGCAACGCTGCGGGTGGTGCCCTGGGCGCGCGAGCCCACTGCACAGATTATCCACGACTGTTACAAACGCTCGGGCGAGCGCCACCCGTTGTCGACACGCAATGTACTGCGCCATATCCTCGACCTGTATGCCGCTGAGGGCTTGCAGCCGGTGGTGGCACCCGAGGTCGAATTCTACCTGGTGGCCAAGAATACAGACCCGGATTACGAGTTGATGCCGCCCAAGGGGCGCTCAGGCCGACGTGAGTCGGCACGACTGTCCTACAGCATCGATGCGGTGACAGAGTTCGAGGACTTTGTCGAGGACATGTACGACTACGCCGACGAACAGAAACTGCAGGTGGACACGCTGATCCATGAAAATGGTGCGGCGCAGATGGAAATCAATTTCCTGCATGGCGATGCCATGACCCTCGCCGACCAGGTGTTTGTGTTCAAGCGCACGGTGCGTGAAACCGCACACAAGCACGGCATGTACGCGACTTTCATGGCCAAACCCATGCAGAGCGAACCCGGCAGCGCCATGCACATTCACCAGAGCGTGGTGCGTGCCGGCAGCGGCGAGAATATTTTCGTCGACAGCGACGGCAAGCACACGCCGGCGTTCCTGTCTTACATTGCCGGTCTGCAGCGCTATACGCCGGAGCTGATAAGCCTGTACGCCCCCAACGTGAACTCCTATCGCCGTCTGGCGCCCGAAATTGCCGCCCCGATCAACCTGAACTGGGGCATGGACAACCGCACCACCGCCTTTCGAGTGCCCTGGGGGCCGCCCGAGGCGACCCGGGTGGAGAACCGGTTCCCGGGTGCCGATGCCAACCCCTACCTCGCCATTGCCGCCACCTTGGCCAGCGGCTACCTGGGAATGAAGCAGGGGCTGAGCCCCACCGAGCCGCACCAGGGTACGGCAAACGAAGACGATGTAGCGGTAGCCCGTACGCTCGAGGAAGGCCTGCGCAACCTGCACAACACGGCGGAATTGCAGGACATGTTTGGCGATCTTTTCCTGCGGGCCTATGCCGCGGTGAAGCTGGACGAGTTCGAGGAGTTCAACCGGGTGATAAGCTCCTGGGAGCGCGAGCACCTGCTGTTGCAGGTGTAGTGCCGGCCCTGGTGGCCTAGAGTGTCTCGTCGAGCCCGATGTGCTCGATACGGGGGTAGGGGCGCCAGGTGAAAACCTGCTGGTGGTCACAGATCATGCAACGGTGGTCGATGTTACCGGTTTTCGGATCCATGTCGCCGCAGGCCGTCATCATGCCCTTACCGCAGGCATCGCACACATAATTGACTTCCACTGGCCGGACTTCGCGTTTCAATTCTGGCATGACCCAGTAACTCCCCTGTGAATATCCACCTATGCTAGCGCGACTGCCAGTGTAGCTGAAGTGCTATCTTCACGGGCCAGCACAACCCCGCGCAACCAGCTGCCACCATCGGCATCGCGCAGGATGTCACCCACGCCGCCCGGGTGCCGGACGCGCAGGGTGCAGGGCTCCTGTGCCAGGCTCTCCCCCGGCAGGTTCATGGCCGAGAGCGCCTGTTGCACCTGGTCGGCGGCGAAGTCGAAGTGCTCGAGCGTATCCTGCTCTGGCCCCACCCGCGGGCACAGGGCGCGGTCCAGCGCCAGTACCTGCAATACGGGCTGCGGGTTCTGTCCGTGCTCGCGGCAATGCCCCGAGATGACTTGGGTGAGCGTGCTGTAGAGCAGCTCGGGAGAGGCGAGCGCAGCCAGATAAATGGCGTTGCGCTGTTCATACACCGCCATGCGATCATTCGGGTCCAGCTCACAGAGCTCGCTTTGAACCACTGCGATGATGGCGCGCAGGCATTCGCGCAGCAGGGGTGACACCGGCACGGCACCCGTAAGCGCCAGCAGCCGCGTGGTCAGGGGCATGATATAGCCGTGTACCAGCAGGATATGGGCGCTGATGAGGAAGTAGCCCTCCTCGCCCTCATCGCGGGAAAAGCTGTGACAGCCCACCACGTACTCACCTTTCGCTTTGCCGTAGCCGGCGACGGGAATGGCTTCGATGCGATATTCCTCGCGCCGCGCATAGAATTCGGTGCCGGGGAGCAAGGTGTAGCCGAAGATGTTGATGTTGGGGAAGGTCGCCAGCAGCGTATCCAGATTGCGCTCGAAATCCGCCAGGTTGTCCCCCGGCAGACCCCAGATGAGTTCGGCAGCGATGGGCACGCCCTGTTCGGACATTTGTCGCGCAATCGGCTGGTACTCATTGGCGCTCATGTTCTGCCGGTTGCTGAGCCGCAGCGCCTCGGGCGTGAGGCTCTGCAGGGCGAGCTGATAGTGGGGCAGCAACTGGTTGCGGTGCAGCAGCAGGGCAATTTCCTGCACCTGTCGGCTGTGCTTCTTTGACCAGGACGTGGCGAAGCTGCGCGGCAGCCCTGTTCGATCCTTCAGTTCCACGATCATCTGCGCCTTTGCCAGGTCCTGCTTGAGGGCGCCGAAGTTGGAGTCCGCCAGCCAGATGTTGGCGATACCGGCGGCAACAATCTTTTCCCAGTCGCTGCGCACACGGTCCAGCGACCACTGGTACATCTTGCTGCCGATGGCGCCAGTACCCCATTCGCAGAACGCGCATTTGAAGGGACAGCCGCGGCTGGTTTCGTAGGCGATGGCGTCATACCGCGGGCGGCCGTCCGGGTGCGTCAGTTCCAGCACATCAAGGGGTGAGGGGAAGGTATCCAGTTCGCGGCAGCGCTCGCGGGGCGCCGTGCGCATCACGGCACCCTCCCGGAGGTAGGCAAGCCCGTTGATCTGGGGCCAGTCGGCCGGTGTTGCGCTGTCGAGGAACTCCTGCAATGTCACCTCGGCCTCTCCGAGGAACACGACGTCCAGTGCCTCTTCGCCCACGTAGTCCTCTGCCTGTTGTACATGTGGGCCGCCGGCAATCAGCGTCAGCTCCGGTGCGAGCTGGCGCAGCTGGTGAGCCAGCGCCAGAAACTCGGCCGCATTCCACGTATAGACGCTGAAGCCGAGTGTGGGCCGCAGGCCGGCAGCGGCAGCCGCACGCACCTGTGCGGGCCCCGTCGCGGACCACTCGCCGAGCCAGCGCTTAATGTCATCCGCGTGCTGGAAGTGAACCAGGTCGATATGGGTTTCGGCACTGCGTGCGCCGTAGCGCCGGTAGTAAGATGACAGGCCCGCGGTGGTGGTGGGCGGGGCATTGAATTGCTCTGAGTCCATGCTCAGTAGCCAGACGGGGCGCTGCACGCGACGTGCTCCAACAAGAGTGACGTTGCAATGTAGCGAATTGCGGGAGCAATGCCCAGAATTTCGGCTACCGGGGGACGCGGTGGGCGCTGATAGGCGCTCACCGGTGAGTGCTAGAAGTCGCCCAGTTCCAGGTCGTAGTAGCCCAGTTCTTCGCGCAGCCGACGCTGTTCAATCCGCTGTTCCGCGCGCCGACGCTTCTCAGCGAGGCGCTGTTTCTCGGTGGATACCGGGATCGCATCGTCGAAGTCGTCGTCGCTCATGTCCAGCAGCGCGGGTTCGAACATATCATCCAGGCTGTCGGAGTTTGCCTGTTCCTGCGTGCGTTCAGTCATAAGTCACCTCCTGATGATTTACAGCCTCGATTTCGGCGCAATATCACTCAGTGTTTTCGGTGAGTAAATCAAAATTTTGTGGCATTTATAACAAAATTCAGGCCCTGCCGGGCTCCCGGCGGCGGCGCGTGATGAGTGTGGTGGCCCGTGCCCTTCCCGGGCTTTCCCTGTACGCGAGGCTACGTCCCTGTAGTCTGTCTTCCCTGACTGATAGTTAACGGGCCACCATGCGCAACACACTGCAAAGCGCATGCCATCGTGCCAGCGCCGGTGCATACAGGTAACGGCCGTCGTAGCGGGCTGTCCGCTGTGTGCCTGGACGTGTTCGACGGCGTCCGTGGTCAGCGCGCCGACGGGGCCGTTGTCAGAAGCTGCAGGATCTGCTGCGCCGTGGATTGCGGGTTGCCATCTTTGGCTGTAACGGTGTGGCTGGCATAGCGCTCGTAGAGAGGTGTGCGCTCCCGGAACACATCGGCGAAGCTATGCGCGCTGTCGCTGGCGATGCCTCGCGGCGGTGCGGCCGCTATGCGCTGGCAAAGTGTTGCGAGCTCGACCTGCAGGTACACCACCGGCCCCGCTGCGCGCAGGCGCTGCATGATGGCGGGGCTGTAGGCCACACTGCCGCCGGTGGCAATGACGCTGTGCGCCAGGGGTACGGTGAGTAGCACTTCTTCTTCCAGTGCCCTGAGTGCGAGATATCCCTGCGCGTCGACGATCTCCTGCAGGGTGGCGTTGGCGTGCCGTTGAATGGCCAGGTCGGTGTCATTGAAGTCCAGCCCGGCCAGTTTGGCCAGCAGTACGCCTACGGTGCTCTTGCCGGCACCCGGCATGCCGATAAGGCTGATGGTTTGTGGTACCGAGTCGTGCACGGGGAATCCTGTTGCGCGTGACGGACCATTATCCGCTGGCGCCGGGCCGCTGGGAAGTGGCACCCGCGCGGCGCGCACTCGCGAGGTGCACGGGTGGGGGCGACTGGCTCTGGCGTCGCTTTGTTGCGCGGCTGCGGGCCACTGGGTAGAGTGCTGGCTGGTTTCCTGGACGAATCACACAAGGCATGCCGATGACATTGCAGCATACTCCGCTCGACGCACTGCACCGGGAACTGGGTGCCCGCATGGTGCCCTTCGCAGGCTACGACATGCCGGTGCAGTATCCGGATGGCATTATCCGCGAACACCAGCATACCCGCCGTGCAGCCGGGTTGTTTGATGTCTCGCACATGGGGCAGCTGGTGTTGCGAGGCACGGGCAGCGCTGAACTGCTGGAAACGCTGGTCCCCGCCGATGTGGTCGGGCTGGGCGAGCATTGCCAGACCTACGCCCTGTTCACCAACGATGACGCCGGGGTGCGCGATGATCTGATCATTACCCGCTGGGGGCCGGACACCTTTTTCCTGGTGGTCAACGCCGCCTGCAAGGCGCAGGACATCGCCTATGTGCAGGCCCACCTTCGGGGCCAGACACTCGAGGTGCTCGAGCAGCAGGCCCTGCTCGCCCTGCAGGGGCCTGGCGCACGCGAGGTGCTTTGCGGGCTGTGCCCCGAACTCGCCTCGCTGACCTTCATGCACGGACAGTCCGCCGTGCTGGATGGCGTAGAGGTGTATATCACCTGCTCCGGGTATACCGGGGAGGACGGCTTCGAGATATCGTTGCCTGCCGCAGACGCCGAGGCCATCGCCCGCCGCCTGTTAGCCGAAGCCGGGGTGGCACCGGTAGGGCTGGGCGCGCGCGATTCCCTGAGGCTCGAAGCCGGCCTCTGCCTGTACGGTCATGAGTTGAGCCCGACCATTGACCCGGTACAGGCCGGGCTGCTCTGGTCGGTGGGCAAGGCACGCCGTCCCGGTGGCGCGCGCGCCGGTGGCTTTCCGGGTGCGCAACGTGTATTCGAACTGATCGAGAACAAACCGCCGCTGCGCCGTGTGGGGTTGCAGGTAGAGGGCAAACGGCCGGTACGCGAGGGCCAGGCGGTGCTCGATGAACAAGGGCAGCAGGTGGGGGAAGTGTGCTCGGCGGGGTTTGGCGCTACGCTGGGCGGGCCTATCGCCATGGCCTATGTGCAGCGCTCGCTGGGCGAGCCCGGCACCCGGCTGGCGGTCGATGTACGTGGCAAGGCGTTGCCGGTCACGGTGGTCAGCATGCCCTTCGTGCCCCAGCGCTACTTTCGCGGCTGAAGGCGCTCAGTGCGCCCAGTCGCGCGGTGCGCGAAACTGCTGTGACAGATAATCCATCTGGTCGGCCAGTACCCGGTCACGGCTGAGGAAATGCCACTCCCAGGTATTGGGTCGAAACGGCACGGCGAGTAGCGGCATGCCCGCCTCCTCCGGCGTGCGATTGTCCTTGGCCCAGTTACAGCGGCGACAGGCCGCCACCACGTTCTCCCAGCGATCATCGCCCCCGCGGGATGTCGGCAGTACGTGATCCCGGGTCAGCTCCGCGCGCGAAAATTGCAGGCCGCAATACAGGCAGCGGTGCTCATCGCGCCGGAACAGTGTGCGGTTGCATAGCGGCAGGCTGAACCCGGGCCGAACCCGCCCCTGCAGCGCGATGATGGGCTGCAGGTGAATGGCTGAGCGCTGCCCGGTGAGCCGTTGAATGCCACCGAACATGGGCGGCAGCGGCTCGCCGATGCCATAGACAACATCGCCGCGCGCGTACGCAGACACCGCCTCCTGTGCGCTGAGCCAACCGCGTGGTTGGCCTGCGACGTCCAGTTTCAGGATGTTTTGCATGGGTCGCCACTCCGTGGGGTCCCCTAAAGCTACTCAAGATACGCGACATTTACAATCGCGCAGAATGCCGACAGTAGGAACCGGCTAGCGGGCGGTCCAGCTACCCTCAACCAGCAGCGTGTCACCCGCCAGTATGCGGCCGTGGAACCGGTCACCACGCCGCACCTCGCCGACGCCGGCGGGGGTGCCGGTCATTACCAGGTCGCCATCCTCCAGGGTGAGGAAGTCCGCCAGGTTCGCCAGGATTGCGGGTGGCGGATAGAGCATCATGCCCACGTTGCCCGCCTGGCGCATTTCGTCGTTTACATACAGTTCCAGTGCCAGGGTTTCCAGCGGCGTGTTGAGTGCGACGAACTTACTGCAGAGGGCCGCGCCATCGAAGGCCTTGGCGCGTTCCCAGGGTAATCCTTTGGCTTTCAGCGTGCTTTGCAAAGCGCGCCGGGTGAGGTCCAGCCCGAAGCCGACGGCGCTGAAGCCGCCGTCTTCCCACAGCAGCACAATCTCGCCTTCGTAGTGCAGGGGCTCCCCGCGCTCGGCATACAGCGTGTCACCGAGGGCGGAATTGGGCTTGATGAACACCACCATGTCGTCGGGCACGTCGTTACCGAGCTCACTGATGTGCGCGGCATAGTTGCGGCCGATACAGACGATCTTCGAGGGCTGGAGGAAACGTTGGTTGAGGCGAATGCTGTGCACTGGAACGGTACCTTTCTGCCGGGGACTGCATGGTCTCGCTGGCGATTGGTTTTGGCAAGCCTTCAGTGCCCCGGGGGGCTCAGGCAACCCGGTGCTCTTAAGGGGTGTATCGCTGCCACGCGTCCTCTCTCAACGAGGCCATGCCCCGGCGCATGGTGTAAACTCGACGTCTCGCCCGCGCGCTGTGCGGGCTCACCGCAAGCCGGGTAACAGGAACGCGGGCAATGACGGAGTGGATGAACTGGGCGCCGCTGGTGCTCACAATGCTGGCTACCGGGGTGCTGGCGGGTGTCATGGCGGGCCTGCTCGGTGTCGGTGGGGGTATCGTGATCGTGCCGGCGCTGGATACCGCGCTGGGTGCGCTGGGGGTCGACCCGGCAATTCGCATGCATGTGGCGGTTGCGACATCGCTGGCGACGATCGTCCTGACCTCACTGTCGTCAGCGCGGGCACACCACCAGCGTGGCGCGGTGGACTTCAGCCTGGCGCGCCGCTGGGGGCCGTTGATTTTTGCCGGCGCCGTGCTGGGCGCCTGGCTTGCCTCGCGGCTGCACGGCAATGCGCTGGCGCTGCTCTTTGGCGGTGTGGCGGTATTGCTCGGCCTGCGCATGCTGCTGTTTGGCGGTCGCAACCCCACGCCTGGCCGCGAGCTGGCAGCAGGCGGGCTGGCGCGACTCTTCCCGCTGGGCATCGGCGGCTTGTCGAGCATGATGGGTATTGGCGGCGGCACCTTCAGTGTGCCGGTGTTGACCCTGCTCGGGCTTGGCATACATCGTGCGGTGGGCACCTCCGCCCTGTTCGGTTTGTTGATCAGCGTGCCCGGCGCGCTGGCCTATGTTGCTACCGGCTGGGGTGATGCGCGTCTGCCGGCGGGGAGCCTGGGGTTTGTCAGCCTGCCCGGCCTCGCCTGCATCGCCCCCATGACGGTGCTGGCGGCGCCACTGGGTGTCAGGCTGGCGCACCGGCTCAGCGCGCGCCACCTCAATCTGGCCTTTGGCGTGTTTCTGGTGCTGGTGGCCAGCCGCATGCTGTACCGCGCGCTCTAGCGGCGGTGACCCTTGCCGCGCCCGCCGCGCTGCTAGCGCAGCAGTAGCAGGGTCATTTCCGCCTGGCTGAGCATGCGTGTGGTATTGCTGCCGACAAAGAACTGGCGAATTCGTGAGTGGCCCCAGGCCCCCATAACCATCAGGTCCACCTGTTGCTCACGGTGGTAGCGGTTGAGTGCGGTTTGCACTTCGCCCTCGAGTGTTGCGGTAGTCACGGTAAAGCCTGCAGCGGAAAGGGCCGCTTTCGCCTCGACGACCTGTCGCTGTTGCTCGTCCGAGAGAGGACCCACGGATACCAGGTGACAGGGGAGACCGGCCAGCAGGGGGCTGCCCGCCACGCGACTCAGGGCTTTCTGTGCCGTGTCGCTACCGTCGAAGGCAATCATGAAAGAGCGTGGTGGGCGAAATGCCCGCAAAGTCACGAGGATAGGGCGCTGAATGCGGCGCACCACACTTTCCAGGTGAGAGCCGATGGCGTGCTGTTCAGCGGCGTGGTCCTCGCCCTGGCGGCCCAGAATAACCAGGCGCGCCTCCTCTTCCAGCTCCGCCAGTGAGCCGACCAGGTCGTCGTGGCGCTGGCGCTGGGTGACCTCTGCTGCACCGGCTGCCCTGGCGGTCGCCTCGGCGGCCTGTAACAGGTGCTTGCCATGCTCCAGGGCCAGCCGTTCGCGGCGTTCATCGAGCGCGGTGAGTTCTTCCAGCAGATGCTCGCGACTGCCCAGGCCAATGGCGCCGGACAAGTCCGCCGCCGGTGGCGTGGCGGGCTTTTCCAGCGCGTGCAGGAGTGTCAGGGGTTGTTCCAGTCGCTGGCTCGCCCAGGCACCGGCGAGGCTGATGGCCTCGGTGCTGGCGGAGCCGTCGATGCAGGCAATAATGGTGTGCATGGCCATCTCCCCGGTCAGTGTCCGGCCAGCAGCGGGTCGCTGGCATCGGGTTTATCGTGTACGCCGAAGCGGTCGACAATGGTGGCGCTGGCGGCGTTCATGCCGATCACCTCCACCACCGCACCTTCGCGGCGGAATTTAATCACTACCTTGTCGAGGGCCGACACGGCCGTAATGTCCCAGAAATGTGCAGCGCTGACGTCGATAGTGACACGCTCCAGTGCCTCCTTGAAGTCGAATGCCGCGGTAAAGCCGTCCGCGGTAGCAAAGAACACCTGACCGATGACCGTGTAGAGGCGGTGCCCGTCGCCGGCATCGGCGGAGCGCACCAGCATGAAGCGGCTGATCTTGTTGGCGAAGAACAGGGCGGCAAGGAGTACGCCCACCAGCACCCCAAGCGCCAGATTGTGAGTGCTCACTACCACGACAACCGTTGAAACCATAACAATACTGGAAGACAGCGGGTGTGACTTCAGGTTGCGCAGCGAATCCCAGGAGAAGGTGCCGATCGACACCATGATCATCACCGCCACCAGCGCGGCCATGGGAATCTGGCTGATCCAGTCATCCAGGAACACCACCATGATCAGCAGCAGCGTGCCGGCGGCAAAACAGGACAGGCGGCCGCGCCCACCCGATTTCACGTTGATCACCGACTGTCCGATCATGGCGCAGCCCGCCATGCCGCCCAGCAGGCCGGCACCGATGTTGGCGACGCCCTGCCCCTTGCACTCGCGGTTCTTGTCGCTCTCGGTGTCGGTGAGGTCGTCGATGATGGTGGCGGTCATCATCGACTCCAGCAGGCCGACCACCGCCAACGCGGCGGCATAGGGGAAAATGATGCGCAGGGTGTCCAGCGAAAGGGGTACATCCGGCCAGAGGAAGACCGGCAGGGTATCCGGCAAATCACCCATGTCGCCCACGGTACGGATATCCAGGCCCAGCAGCAGCGCGATTGCGGTCAGGGTGAGAATACACACCAGCGGTGAGGGCACGAGCTTGCCCACCACCGGCAGCCACGGAAAGAGGTAGATGATGCCGAGCCCGCCGGCCGTCATGGCGTAGACATGCCAGGTCACCCCGGTGAGCTCCGGTACCTGCGCCATGAAAATCAGGATGGCCAGCGCATTGACGAAGCCCGTGACCACCGAGCGCGACACGAAGCGCATCAGCGAGCCAAGCTTCAAATAGCCTGCCGCAATCTGCAGTACCCCCGTCAATACGGTGGCGGCCAGCAGGTACTCAAGACCGTGCTCCCTGACCAGCGTGATCATCAGCAGGGCCATGGCGCCGGTGGCGGCGGAAATCATCCCCGGCCTGCCGCCGGTGAAGGCAATCACCACGGCGATACAGAAAGAGGCATACAGGCCCACTTTCGGGTCCACGCCGGCGATGATGGAGAAGGCGATGGCTTCGGGTATCAGCGCCAGTGCAACAACGAGGCCGGCGAGCAGGTCGCCCCGCACGTTGCCCAGCCAGTCCTGTTTTATGGTGTCGAGCATGCTTTCGGTCTTCTTGCCTGCGGTGGGTGAGGGCCGAAAACGGTGTGCCCCGGAGCGTCGCAGCTTCGGTAGGTCGTCGGCAGTATTGGAGGGGGAGGATTATCCGGCAACCAGCCGGGGGTCGCCACTGCGATGTGAACTTCTACCGGGATTGCCCTGCAGTCTGTTGCGCAGCCGCAAGGGTCGGCTAGTCCCTGAGCGGGCCTTGCTCAGGGTTGGCTGCCCCCCGGCCCTGTTCCACGGCTGCGGTGAGCAGGCGCAGTTGTTCTTGTACGTCGTTCAGCTGCTGCGCAATCAGGTCGCGCTCATCGTGGGCCTGCTGTGCCTCACGGGCATTCTGTTCAGCGGTCATCACACCTAACACGGCCCCCACCATCATGTTGAGGAAGATGAATGCGGTGAGAAAAATGAAGGTCAGGTAATAGAACCAGCTGAGCGGATAGGCTTCCATGGTGGCGTACATGACATCCGTCCAGTCCTCGAAGGTGGCCACGCGAAACAGCGTGAGCATGGCAATGGCGACATCGCCCCACAGTGTTTCGTCCACCTCCGCGAACAGCATGGAACCCACCGCCGCATAGATATAGAAAATGATGAACATGAGCAGGGCGATGTAGCCCATCCGCGGTATGGCCTTGAGCAACGAGTTGATCAGAAAACGCAGTTCGGGCACCACCGAGACCAGACGCAGTACCCTGAAAACCCGCAGCAGCCGCCCCAGCAGCACGGCCTGTGAGTTGTCCAGGGGTATCAGGCTGCCGATCACCACGAGGGTGTCGAAAATGTTCCAGCCATCGCGGAAGAAGCGCCGTTTGTCGGGGCAGGCCGCAAAGCGAAACAGGATTTCCAGCAGGAAAAACAGGGTGATGGCCGTGTCCAGGAAACCCAGTGAACGCTCCGCCAGCGGCGGCAGGTCGTAGGTTTTTGCTCCGATGGTCAACGCGGACAGCAGAATGATGGCGATGACCGCACCCTGGAACAGGCGGCTCGATTCAATGCGCCGCAGGAGACCGGAGCCGGTAGAAGAGAGGGATGCGCTGGACATGGGGTGCTGCCTGAGTCGATCTTGGAGCGGGGGATTCTAGTGCGCCGACGAAGCTTTGAATAGCGGCTCTCCCGTCGCGGCTTTGTCCATGTCTTGGGTGCTGCGCAGTTTGCATCTGTGAACCGTATCAAAAATCGCGGCGTATTTTTCTCGAATCCACCCCAAAAGGAAAAAAACAATGAGGAAACCTTCTCGCTTGTTTCACCTGTTTTTCCCATTGACGTTCCTGATGCTTGCCGCGTGCAGTGACAGTAACGACTCGCCGCCCGCCCAGGTTGAGCCTCCCACTCCACCGGAGGAAATATCCAACACCATTGTTGATGTGGCGATCGAGGCTGGCCAGTTCACCACCCTGGTGGATGCCCTGCAGGCTGCCGGGCTGGATGCAACCCTTGCGGATGAAACTGCAACATTCACGGTGTTTGCCCCCACCGATGAAGCCTTTGCCGCACTCGGTGAAGAAACTCTCAATGGACTTCTGGCCGACACCGACGCATTGTCAGACGTTTTGCTCTACCACGTCATCACGGGTTCTGCGGTCAACGCCGAAACGGCATTGTCTCTGGCGGGCACCACTGTCGAAATGAGCAATGGCGATGAAGTTGCCCTGACAATTCGTGAGGGCGACCTGTTCATTAATAATGCGCGCGTGGTGACCACAGACATCGAGGCATCCAATGGCATTATTCATGTGATCGACGCGGTGCTGGTACCACTGCCGACCCCCGAACCTTCCGGCAACATTGTGGAAGTGGCGCAGGCGGCCGGTGATTTTGGCACGCTGATCGCGGCAGCCCAAGCTGCTGGACTGGACGGTGTGTTGTCGGACGAGTCGCAGACCCTAACCGTGTTTGCGCCGACCGATGCAGCGTTTGCCGCGCTCGGTGAAGATGCCGTGAATGGTTTGCTGGCTGATCCAGATGCGTTGGCGAACGTTTTGTTGTATCACGTCATTCAGGGGGCGGCAGTCAATAGCGTGCAAGCCACCGCTTTGATTGGTCAGGAGGCGGTAATGGCGAACGGTGACAACACAGCCATAAGCCTGCGTGAAGATGGCCTGTTCATCAACAATGCGCGGATTGTAGTGACTGACATCGCGGCGACCAACGGGGTTATCCACGTTATCGATGCGGTACTGACGCCCCCGGGCGCTGAGGTTGTGGGGTCAATTGTTGATGTGGCGGTGGCCGCCGGGAACTTCTCTACACTGGTGGCGGCGCTTCAAGCCACCGGGCTCGATGCAACATTGGCAGACGAGAGCGCTCAGTTCACGGTATTTGCGCCCACGGATGATGCCTTTGCCAAACTTGGGCAAGAGACTATAGACGGCTTGCTCGCGGACCTGGATACCCTAACGGATATCCTGCTTTACCACGTCATCGCCGATCAGGTTGTCGACAGCGAGACGGCGTTAACGCTGGGTGGGTCGATGGTTGAGATGGCTAATGGCGCCACGGTCACAGTGACTGTTGAAGACGGGCGCCTGTTCCTGAATGAGAGCGAAGTGATTGTCACTGACGTTGAGGCGTCAAATGGCGTCATCCACGCGATCGACACTGTACTCACACCCTGAACACCGTGCAGAGGTGAAAAGGCCGCCTGTAGAGGCGGCCTTTTTTTGTCGCCCGCGTGCGTGCTCAGCGTCTGCAGGTGGCGATATCCTCATCGGTCAGGCCCAGGTCGCGCGCGGCCTGCTCGAAATCCTCTTTCGTCGCATTGGCGTCGGCAATGTCCCGACTGGCCTCGGAGATATCGCTGGCGAGCTCGCTGCCACCGCCATAGCGCGAGGCGGTGCGCGACACGGTATTAAACAGGCTCATCAGCCCCTTCTTCTGCTTCCTGGCCTGTTCGGCTTCAGCGACCTTGCGTTGCAGGCATTGCTGCTCCGTTTCGGCCGCGACAGCCGCCTGCGCGCTGCCGCTGCCGCTAGTGGTTTTGGACTTGATGATGCCGGCCAGCTGCGGGCTTGCGGTTCCGGTCACCTCAAGCTGGTTGTCCGCCTGGAACTGGGAAATGGCGATCTGTGTTTCCACGGTCTCCACACCATCCACAGGCCCTGTCTGGTAGCCGAGGGCGGCGAGGTCGGTTTCGATGCTCTGGATCAGGGCATCGGCATGTGCCGTTGCCACCAGAAGCGGCAGGGTGAGCGCGGCGAGTGCCCCGGTCACGCCTCGCATTCGGGAGGGTTGTGGTGTGCATGGCTTCAGCTGACGCATGGTGTCATGACCTCTTGATTGCCCGCGGGCGATAAATGCTGTGGTGCCTGCAGTCGCGCGGCTCATTCGGCGCCGGTCAGGTCGCGAATGATGATACTCCAGTGATCCAGTGCTTCGTCAAAGGCTTTGATCGGTACGCGCTCGTTGAGCCCGTGGGCGTACATCTCGTCGGGGTTCATGAAAATGCTGCCCACACCCCAGGTGGGTATGCCTGCACTGCGAAAGTGCATGGCATCGGTGCCACCGGACGACATGTAGGCGATAATCCGCAGGTCAGGATGACGGCTGTGTACGGCCTTGCCCACCGCCGCAACCACATCGGCGCGCAATTCTGAAATGGGGCTTTCCGTTGCCTCTGCCAGGAGTTCGAATTCGGCGCCGGTGTTGGCGACAACCGCTTCCAGTTCCGCCTGGATGTCCGCAGCCTTGACCCCGGGAAATATACGGCAATTCACCGTTGCAGTGGCGGACTGGGGCAGGGCGTTTTCCGCATGTCCGGCGCGCAGCATGGTCACCACGCAGGTGGTGCGGGTAGAGCCCACGTAGGACGGTTCGGTACGCAGCTGCTCGGCGGCGTGTTCATCGTCCGGGTTGTAGGCGAAGCGCACCATGGTTTCGCCGAGTTCTCCGCCGAGTTGTTCGCCGATGTTCTGGAAATAGGAGAGCGTCATCTCGCTCCACATGACCGGGAAGCGATGGGCCTCAATGGCCTTGATGACATCGGCCAGTTCATAGATGGCGTTGTCGTCCCGCGGCCGGCTGCTGTGGCCGCCGGGATTGCGCACGGTAATCTCCCAGGTGGCATAGGTTTTTTCGGCTGCCTGAATCTTGTAACTCACGGCCTTGCCGCTCGCATCCAGGTCGCCGCCTCCGGCGTCGGAGTTCAGTGCAAACTCGGCCTCGGCGAGCTCGGGCATTTCGTAGGCCATCATGCGCGTGGTCGTCATGCCGCTTTCCTCGTCGCCCGAAAACGCCAGGACGAGGTCGCGATCCGGCACAAAGCCTTCGCGACGCAGGCGGATGAAGGTGGCGGTGAGCTGTGCTACACCAAACTTGTTGTCGATGCTGCCCCGCGCGTAGTAGTTCACATCATCCTGGGTCAGGCTGAAGGGCGGACGCTCCCAGTCCTCTGCCAATGCCTCGACCACATCGAGGTGGCCCAGAAAGAGAATGGGCTTGCGGCCGGCGCTGCCGTCGCCCCGGTAGGTGGCGATGAGGGTGGCGAAATCGCCTTTTGGCACCACCCGCACATCGTCTGCCGGGAATCCCGCCGCGATGAGTTCGTCCGCCAGGTAGCGCGCCACCCTCGGCGTGTTGCCCTGGGCCTTCGAGGTATCCACTTCAACGATCGTCTTATAGATTTCAAACGCCTTGCGCGCGTGCTCATCGTCGCTTTGCGCAACGGTTTGTGTGGCGAGCACTGCGAGGCAGGCGCTGCTGATCAAATTTCGAAGGGTCATGACAGGTTCTCTGCGGGCTGTTGTGAAAAAGGTTAGCACATTCACCGCGCTCTGCCGCTGGCCGTGTGCAGGTTTTGGCGTATGCTACTCGGTGACTGATTGAGGATTTCCGTGAACACAACGCCTCCTGCTACCCAGCGGCGCAATGTCTGGCTGCGCGACACCTTGTCGCGCTCGCGCCGCGACGCTGTTTCCAGCTCCGTGATGACCGGCATCTGCGATAACTACCTCGGTGCCTTTGCGGTCTCCCTGCGCGCCAGCCTGGCGCAGATGGGCTGGTTGATGGCGGCCCCGCAGCTGGCCGGGGCGCTGTTCCAGTTGTTATCGGTATGGCTGTGTCCACGCTTCTCACGCCGCCGTGCGATCGTCTCCGGCGTGGTCGTGCAGGCGCTGGCGGTGCTGGGCATGGCGGGTGTTGCGCTGTTGCGGCCCGACAACGCCGTGACCTGGCTGATCAGTTTTGCCATTCTATATCAGGCCAGTGCCAACTTCGTGCAGCCCCAGTGGCGCGGCTGGATGGGCAGCGTGGTGCCGCCGCGACGTCGCGGCGCCTTCTTTGCCGGGCGCACACGGCTGACAATGATTACCAGTTTTACCGTGTTTGCCGGTGGTGGCGCCCTGCTCGGCCTGTTCCAGCGGTACGAACTGGCCTGGCTCTGTTTCGGCGGCTTGTTCCTGCTCGCGGCGCTCGGTCGCGGCACATCTGCCCACCAGCTGCGTCGCATGCACGACCCCGACCACAGTGGCGAGCGCGCCGCGATATCCTTTACCACGACCCTGAGCCGGGTGCGCGAAGCATTCCGCGACAAGACCTTCTATCAGTACAGCCTGTTCATCGCCGGCATGCAGTCGGCGGTCGCCATCTCGGCCCCGTTCTTCAGCGTGTACATGTTGCGCGACCTGAACTTCACCTACTGGCAGTTCGCCGCCAACACCGGGGTCGCCATCCTCACGCAATTCTTCACCCTGTCTGTGTGGGGGCGCATCTGTGACCGCTGGGGCAACCGCTGGGTGATGGTTTCGAGCAGCCTGCTGTTGCCTGTGGTGCCGACACTCTGGCTGGTATCCAGCGACTTTGGCTACCTGCTCCTGGTGCAGGTGTTGTCGGGACTGGCCTGGGGCGGCTTTACCCTGAGTACGGCAAACTACCTCTACGATCTGCGCCCACCGCGGGCGGATTTCGCCAGCTACGCCGCAGTGCAGTCGTCCCTGGGTGCGGTGGGCATTTTCTGTGGGGCATTGTTTGGCGGCTACCTCGCCGGCCACCTTGCCGAGCTTGCCGCGTGGTTGCCCGCCAGCTGGCAACCCCTGCACCCGGTGGTGTTGATCTTTCTGGTGTCCGGGTTGCTGCGCGGGATTATCCTGGCCTGGTTCATCCCCCGCTCCGTGGAGCTGCGTGTGCGCCAGCACCCCGACCTACTGCAGGTGGTGTACAGGATCTCGCGCTTCACCCCGGGAGCAGGCATCGTGCTGGACTGGTTGACGGTGACGCGCAAGCGTCCCGACTGAGGCTATACTCACAACAGGGCGCGCAGCGCGCGGCTTGCAATTGACCGGGAGTAGGCACGACATGCACCAACTCAGTGGGCTCGACGCAACGTTTCTGTACGCGGAAATGAACAACTCACCAATGCATATCGCGCCGTTGCTGATTTATGATCCCGCCACTACCGGCCGCGATGTGGTGCGCTTCAAGGACATCCTCCAGACCTTTGCTGAACGGCTGGACCGTTCCCCGGTGTTTCGGCGCAAGCTGGCCATGGTGCCACTGAACCTGGATCAGCCCTACTGGGTGGACGACGATCGCTTCGATCTTGAATTTCATGTGCGGCACATTGCCCTGCCCAAGCCTGGCGACTGGCGGCAGCTATCCATTCTGGCGGCGCGCCTGCATGCCCGCCCCCTGGATCGAGCGCGCCCGTTGTGGGAGGCCTATATCATTGAGGGGCTGGACAATGTGGCGGGCCTGCCGCCGGGCTGCTATGCCATGCTGCTCAAAGTGCACCATGCCGCCATAGATGGCGCCTCCGGTGTGGAGCTGATTTCCGCGCTGCACGATTTCACCGCCACGCCTCCGCCGTCGCGCCCCGCGGCGCCGCCGCTGCTGGATTCACCACCCAGCCAGGCGGAGATGTTGTGGCGCGCCTACAAGGCCAATATGAAAGCGCCGTTTCGCCTGGCGCGCATGGTGGGGCAGGGTATTCCGGCCTGGCGGCGTGTGCATGAGGGGGTCAAGGCGAAGAAGTTCCGCACGCTGGGCGACAAGGAGCGCACCCGTTTCAACGCGGCAGTATCGCCGCACCGTGTGTTTGGCGCCGCCGACTTCGACCTCGCGGTGATTCGCAAGGCCCGCGAGGCAGTGCCAGGTGCCACGGTCAACGATGCCATTCTCAGCATTGTGGGTGGGGCCCTGCGTCAGTACCTGATGGACAAGCAGGAGTTGCCCGCCAAGAGCCTGGTGGCCGGTGCACCGGTCAACGTGCGCAGCCGCGATGAGGCAAAAACCGGCGGCAACCAGGTGTCGATGATGACGGTGCCGCTGGGTTCCGATGTGGCCGACCCCCTGGAGCGGCTGCGCAGCGTGCACCGGGACGCCGTGGGCTCCAAGGCCTATCACGAGGCTGTGGGTGCCCGCTTCATGACCGATATGACACACAGTCTGCCCGCCGAGCTGGCTGCGCTGGGCGTGCGTGCCGCGCTGAGTTCCGGCCTGATGGCGGGCATGAAGCCGATTTTCAACACCATTGTGACCAACGTACCGGGCCCGCAGGTGCCTTTGTACATGCATGGTGCACACGTGGTGCGCAGTTATGGGCTGGGCCCCTGCATCGACAACATGGGGTTGTTCCACGCGGTAACCAGCTACGATGGCCAGATCGCGGTGTCGTTCCAGGCGTGCCGGGCCATGATGCCGGACCCCGGGTTCTATGAGCAGTGCCTGCAGCGCGCCTACCAGGAGTTGCAGGCGGCGGCCGAGGGCCTCCTGCGCGGGGGTAGAAAAAAGGCGGCAGTGCGTAAAAAGCCCGCGGCCAAAGCGAAATCGAGCGCGCGCCCGAACAAGGCAAGCCCGGGTCGGACGAAAGTCAAAAAGGTTGCTGTGACGCGAGCGACGACAAAAGCCACACGTAAAAAACCGGCGCCCGGGAAGGCGGTCCCCAAGGGCAGGAAAGTGCCTGCGGCCGCCGCCAGTCGTCGGCCACGCAAACCGCGGGCTTAGCTATTGGCCGCTGTGGGCCGGCCCGCGGTGCAGCGGTGCGCTGAGGGTGCCATCGGGCGCAATGCGCCACGGCGCACCCTCGCAAATGGCATAGTTGCGGCAATCGGGCAAACAGCCACGGCACGGTAGCCGGGGGTGTTGTTCGGGGGCGGGCTTGCCGGTGCTCTCAGCCCTGTGGTTCACAGCCATGTCATAGTCTCCAGAATGCAGGCCAGTATACGGGATTGGCGCGCTGCCCGATCAGCTGGCGGTGCTCAGTCATCGCGTGCGAGCAGATGGCAGGCTGCCAGATGTGTGTCGGCCAGCGGGGCGAGCACGGGCTCCGTGGCGCTGCACCGGGGTTCGGCGCGCGGGCAGCGTGGGTGAAAGCTGCAGCCCTGTGGTGGGTTGATGGGCGAGGGCACGTCGCCATGCAACACCTCACGCTGTGCGCGTCGGTGCGGGTCGGGCACTGGAATCGCCGCAATGAGGCTTTGGGTGTAAGGGTGTGCCGCCTCCCGATAGAGTGTTTCACTGGCGGCGGTTTCCACGATTTTCCCCAGGTACATGATCGCCACCCGGTCAGACACATGCTTGACCACGGCGAGGTCGTGAGCGATGAACAGGTAGGCGAGGTTGAACTCCCGCTGCAGGTCTACCAGCAGGTTGAGGATCTGGCTCTGGATTGACACGTCCAGCGCCGATACCGGTTCATCGCAGATCACCAGCTTCGGGTTCAGGGCGATGGCGCGCGCTATGCCGATACGCTGTCGCTGGCCCCCGGAAAACTCGAAGGGAAAGCGTGTGGCTGAACGCGCCGGCAGGCCGACGATGTTCAGCAGTTCCGCGACCCGCTTGCGCCGCCAGAGGCGGTCGCCGATGCGATGCACAATGAACGGTTCCTCCAGGATGTCGCCCACGGTGTGCCGCGCATTCAGCGATTCCATCGGGTCCTGGAAGATCATCTGGATGTCCTGGCGCAGCGGGCGCAGGCGGCGCGCGGGCATCTGCGTGATGTCTTGCCCGGCAAAGTGGATGCTGCCTCCCGTGGGTTTGTAGAGGCGCGTGACACAACGCCCGAGGGTCGATTTGCCACAGCCGGATTCGCCCACCAGGCCAAGCGTTTCGCCCGGGTTGATGTTGAATGACACCCCGTCGACCGCGCGGTTGAAGGCGCGGGCGCGCAGGAACAGACCCTCGCGCACGGGAAAGTGCATTTGCAGGTTGTTCACCTCCAGCAGAGGCGCGCTCACAGTGCTTGCCACCGCAGGCAACTGACCGTGTGCCCCGCGGCTACCAGCTCCGGTGCGGGTACCTGCTCCCGGCAGCGGTCGATGGCGTGCTCGCAGCGGTTTTCGAAGCGGCAGCCGATGGGCAGGTCGCGCAGCCCGGGCACCATGCCCTCAATGACGCCCAGACGCGATTTTGCCGGCGTTCCCAGCCTGGGAATGGACGCCAACAGGCCGCGTGTATAGGGATGTGCCGGGCGGTCGAAAATATCAAAGACACTGCCCTGTTCCGCGACCTTGCCCGCGTACATCACCACCACCTGCTCGCAGGTTTCCGCTATCACGCCCAGGTCGTGGGTGATCATGATCACCGCCATCCCCATGCGGCGCTGCAGGTCGGCGATCAGTTCGAGGATCTGTGCCTGAATGGTCACGTCCAGTGCGGTGGTGGGTTCGTCGGCAATCAGCAGGTCCGGCTCGCAGGCCAGCGCCATGGCGATCACCACCCGCTGGCGCATGCCACCGGACAGCTGGTGGGGGTATTCGCCCAGGCGCAGGTCCGGCGAGGGAATGCCCACGCGATCCAGCATATCGGCGGCGGCGCGCAGGGCATTGGCGGGCTCGCAGACCTTGTGCAGTAACATGCCCTCAGTGAGCTGGCGACCGATCGTATGCACAGGGTTCAGTGCGGTCATCGGTTCCTGAAACACCATGCCGATGCGCCGCCCGCGGACTTTCTCCATCGCGGGAATGTCCAGCCGGGTGAGGTCAGTGCCCTGAAAGGTGATGCTGCCCCCGGCAATGCGCCCCATGGGCTGCGGCAGCAGGCGCATCATCGACAGCGCGGTCACGCTCTTGCCGCAGCCCGATTCGCCAACAATGCCCAGCGTGGCGCCTGCCTCAACTGCGAAACTGACGCCGTCAACCGCGCGCACCAGGCCTTCATCGGTGGCGAATTCGGTGATCAGCTGATCGACTTCAAGCAGCGCCACGGCTCACTCCGCCCATTGGTCGTACACGGTAATAACCGGGTCGAAGGCCTTGCCCTCGCGGCGGGCGGCGTCTGTTTCCGCTTTCAGGTCGGTGTCTATCCAGTGCACGAAAGCGTCGCCTGGGCTCGCGGCGTGTTTCTGGGAGAAACCCTCGGGGTAGCGCAGCCAGCGCCAGTGGCCAATGCGGAAGAAGCCCTGGTAGAAGCCGGGGACAAAGGAAGCGTGGGCGTGATGCAGTTCAGTCATCTGATGCGCGAGCCGGACCATTTCGGCTTGGTCGCTGGAGCGCCGATAGCGCTCAATCAGCGCATCCATCTCCGCGATCGCGAAGCTCTCCAGGTTGTTGGTCTGGGTTTTCAGTTTGCGTTCGGGGTTGACGCTGCCGTCCTCGAGGAAGGCTTTGTCGTAGGCGTTGTCCGAGTGGTAGTGCTCCCAGAAGCGGGGGTACAGCTCAAGGAATACGCCGAAGCCGGTGAAGAAGATATCGTGTTGCTTTTCCTGCACCTTCTTCCAGCCAACGGTGCTGTCCAGCACCTCGATACGCAGCTCCAGGCCGGCTTTGGCGGCCTCTTCACGCAGTATGGTCAACACATCACGCAGGCTCTCGTAGCCGGTGGAGAGAGTAAAGGCCAGGCGCCGGCCCTCGGCATTGACCAGAATGCCGTCGGCACCGCGTGTGTTGAAACCGGCCGCCGCAAAGTGCGCCTGTGCCTTGTCGATATCGAACTCGCGGGCGGTGATGGTGGGGTGCGTGAATTCGCCAAAGCCTTCGTGGGAGGTGTTCATGCGCGTGTTGTCACCGCGGAAGAACTTTTCGATCACCAGGCTCCAGTTGGTCGCGTAATTGATGCCCAGGCGGATTTCCCGGTTGTCCAGCAGGGGCTGCGCCGTGTTGATCCACAGGCCGAAATTGGGGCGCGGTCGCTGGTTGTAGTACATCACCTTGTGGATGTAGCCGGCCTGCACGTCGGGGTCGCTGTCCGGCAGCTTCTCGTACCAGTACTCTGCCAGGCCCAGCCCGAACTGGTCGATGTCACCGCGTTTGAATGCTTCGAAGGTCTTGGCGTCGTCGCGGATGACGCTGAACTGGATGCGGTCCGGGTTGAAGCGGTAGCGCCAGTATTTCTTGTCCTTCGCCCACCAGTCCTTGTTGCGTGTGAGGGCAATGGAGCGGCCCTTGCGCACGTCCTCCGGGCGCACCACGTAGGGGCCGGGGGTGGGCTCGAAACGCCACTGGTAGCGCTCGGCGAAGTCGTCACCCATATCCGTGTAAAAGTGCTGGGGGATGGGCCGCAGCAGCAACACGCGCTCGTCCAGGTCAGGCTTCAGCTCGCGGGTAGTGATGGACAGGGTGTGGTCATCGTAGCGGGTGATGTTGCTGTACGTGGTGCTGTAGAAGTTGTTATACCAGGGCGCCATGATATAGGGCGAGCGGTAGAACCAGAACATGAACAGGTAGTCGTCCGCGGTGACGGGCTCGCCATCGGAGAACCGTGCAGCCGGGTCCAGCTTGACGTACACCGTGCGCGCTGCCTCATCAATGGCCCAGGATTCTGCCAGCCCGGGATGCAGGTCGCGGGTTTCCGGGTGCAGGTGGGCCATGGTCATGCCCGTGTCGTCGAGTAGATAGGCGCGGAAGCCGCCGTTGGAGTCCGGGCCCACGGTGCGCAGGGTGCGCGGAAAGTCCTGCATGGCGGCGTTCTGCGTACCGCCCTTGACGGCGTCCGGCGAGCCGATCTCCGGCAGGTGGTTGTTGTTCTCCCACACCAGGTCCGGGGGCAGGTCAGCCGGGGTCTTGAAACTGAAGAAATCCGGGTTGGCGGCGTAGTAGGCCTCCACCTCGGCGGTGACCCCCGCCAGCCCGTCGGCGCTGCCCGCGGTATCTGTGGGCTCCCGGGATGACTCGCCGCAGCCTGCAACGCACAGGCTGAGTAACAGGCAGTACAGGGTCTTTTTCATGGCGGATTCCTCATGTGCGTTGGCCCTAGCGGTAAACGGAGAAGGTCTTTGGGTCGAATGATTCGCGGATGGCTTCGCCGATAAAGGTCACCAGCGTCAGCAGTGCTACCAGCGTGCCGAACGCGGAAATGACAATCCACGGTGCCGTGCGCAGGTTGGCGGTGCCCTGTTTGAGCAACTCGCCCAGGCTGGGCGTGGGCACGGGCAGCCCGAAACCCAGGAAATCCAGCGCCGTGATAGCGGAAATGGCCGCTACTACGGTGAACGGCATGAAGGTGATGAGTGTGGACAGCACGTTGGGCATGATGTGGCGGAAGATGATACGCGTGTTGGAGGCCCCGATAATGCGCGCGGCCGCCACGTAGTCCCTGGCCTTTTCCTTGTAGGTTTCAGTGCGCATGTAGTACGTCATGCCCGTCCAGGAGAACAGCACCATCACCAGCAGCAGAATGCTGATGCGGGTTGGCACCGCCACCGTCGAGGGAATGACCGAGAAAATGATAATGACCATGTACAGGAAGGGCACGTTGGACCAGATTTCAATCACCCGCTGCAGTGCGAGGTCGAAAATGCCACCGAAATAGCCCATGGCGCACCCTATGGCGATGCCGATCAGGTAGACGGACAGCGTAAAGCCAAGGGCAAACAGCAGCGCGATGCGGGTGCCGTAGAACAGCCGCGCCAGGATGTCGCGGCTAGTGGTGTCGGTGCCGAGGTAATGCTGCGCTTCAGCGCTGGGTGGCTGGGGTCGGAACACGCCGCCGGCGGCATTGTTCTCGTAGGGGTTGTAGGGCACCAGAGGCAGCAGCAGCCAGTCGCCCTCATCGGCCACGGCGAAGCGCGCCTGCAATTCGCGGTAGTTGGTTTCGTACTGGTAGTCGAGGCCGAAGTCGGTACCCGGATGGAAGTCACCGTAAGTGGGGAAATACAGCTCGCCCTGGTAGCTGACCACCAGGGCCCGGCTGTTGATCAGCAGTTCGCCGCAGGCGAGCAGTGCCGAGAGGCCCACCAGGATCAGGAAACTGTAGTAGCCGCGCTTGATCTGCCGAAAGCGCCGGAGCTTCTTGCGCGTTTGTGGGGTGAGGTTCAGCACGGTCTACTGGAACCGTATCCGCGGATCGACCAGCGCGACCAGAATGTCCGAGAGAATGTTGCCGATCAGCAGCAACAGGCTGGCCAGCAGTACCACACCCATGACCACCGGGTAGTCGCGATCGAGGATGGCGGTCAGGCCCAGCAAGCCAAAGCCGTCGATATCGAAAATGGTTTCAATGAGGAATGAGCCGGAGACCAGCAGGGTGATGTTCTGGCCGAAGGTGGTGGCGATGGGGATCAGCGAGTTGCGCACGGCGTGACGGGTGACCGATTGCCGGAACGACACCCCCTTGGCGATTGCGGTGCGTATGTAGTCCGCCGCCAGGTTGTCCATCAGGTGGTTTTTCAGTAGCAGCGTGACCAGCGCAAAACTGCCCACGAGGTAGCAGGTGAGGGGCAGTACCGAGTGGCTCAGCAGGTCCAGCGCCTGTGCCCCCGGGGACAGATCCCGAAAGTCGTAACTGACGAACCCACCCATGGGAAACCAATCGAGGCGTACCGAAAACAGCAGTATGAGGAGTGAGCCCAGGGCGTAGCCGGGAATGGCATAGCCGATGAAGATCAGCACCGAGCTGATATTGTCGACAAAGGTGCGATGGCGTATGGCTTTGAGAATGCCCAGTGGTATGCACACGGCATAGGTGATCACCAGCGTCACCAGCCCGTAGTAGAGCGACACGGGAAAGCGTTCACTGATCACGTCCCAGACCGGCTCGTTGTAGCGATAGGAACTACCCAGATCCCCGCGCAGCACCTTGCCCAGCCAGGCGGCGTAGCTCTGCAGGACGGGCTTGTCGAAGCCGTAGTACTCACGCAGGCGATCCAGTTGTGCCTCGGAAATGGCCATGCCCTGCCCCGCCATTTGCGAACCGCCGCCGGACAGGTTCATCTGCTGGGTTTCCATGATGGCGCGTTCGAGCGGGCCGCCCGGCACCAGGCGGGTAATGGCGAAGACGATAATGGTCACGCCAATGAGTGTGGGGGGAACGAGCAACAGGCGTCTGAGAAAGTAGTCGCGCATGCGATGTCCGGTGTCGCCTCGGTCGTGTTCCCTGCTGTACGGTGCGCCAGCGTGACGTTGGATGGTGCCACAAAGCTACCCTCGGGCAAAGCGTTGGTCGCGATCTCATCCGCTCTGGCGCCTGCCGCGTAAGCCATGACATTGTGGACGGTGTGAAAACACTCTGTAGCGATAGAGGTAAACGATGCCAGAAGGCCCTGAGATCCGACGTGCGGCGGACAGCATTGCCGCTGTACTGGAAGGGCGCAGGGTGGAAGCCGTGCGCTTTGGCCTGCCGCGCCTGCAAAAAGTGGCGGCACAGTTGCGCGGCCACCGGGTGCAGGCAGTGGAAACCCGGGGCAAGGCCATGTTGGTGCACTTCGAGCACGGTCTCACCGTGTATTCACACAACCAGCTCTACGGGGTCTGGCGCGTGGTGTCAGGGCACGCGTTGCCCGAGAGCAGGCGTTCCCTGCGCCTGTTGCTGCAAACCGCAACTGACTCCGCCATTCTTTACAGCGCCTCGGATATCAGCGTATGGCCAGTAGAGGAGCTCGGGCTGCATCCTTTTCTGGCCCGTCTGGGCCCCGACATCATGGCCGCGGACCTTGCCTGGCGGACGATAGCGCAGCGCCTGCAGAGCCCGCAATTCACCGGCCGCATACTCGCCAGCCTGTATCTGGACCAAGGTTTCCTTGCCGGCATCGGCAATTATTTGCGCAGCGAAATCCTGCATGCGGCTTCCCTGCATCCGCTGCGGCGGGCGGCGAGCCTGAGCCCCGGTGAGCGTGGCCGACTGGCGCGCGCGACGCTGGCTATCAGTCGGCGCAGCTACCACACGGGAGGCGTGACCCTGGCGGCACCGCTGGCGCGATCGCTGCAGCGCCGTGCGCTAGAGTGGGAGCAGCGCCGGTTTGCCGTGTTTGGGCGTGCGGAGTCACCCTGCTACCGCTGCGGCAGCCGCATTGTACGCAGGGAGTTCAATACCCGGCGCGTTTACTTCTGCCCTGTATGCCAAGTGGAGTGATGGCGGGCGAGCGGCACCCGCCTGCTAGCGGCTGTTGTTCAGGCGCTGTTGGCGTCGCCAGTCCCAGGGTGGCATCGGATCATCGGCCGCCCATAGACCGCGTCGCGCCGAGCGCGCCTCCCGTTCGGCGGCCTCCAGGGCGTGCTCCTGGCGCGCGAAATACTGATACCACCAGGCGTGGCCCTGCTGCACCATTGCCAGGTTCACGTTGCGCCCTTCGGCATATACCGTGCCGACCTTGCGGCCGTAGTCGTCCTCTTCAATGACCACCACGCCGAGGCGTTTTCCCGACACCAGCGCGACCAGCGCCTCCCGGGCGCGATCGCCGTGGGGCTGGTCCCTCTCGGGTGCGTCAATGCCGTAAAAACGCACCTTGTGCTGCGTGTTGCCTGCATCCAGCAGCGACAGGGTATCGCCATCGGCGATCCTGACCACGCGGCCGGTGAGGTCGAACTGTGTGGGCGCTTGCCCCTCGCGCGCGGCGCCTGCGGTTTCCAGCGAGTCCACCGCCTTGCCCCAGCCAGTGTCTTCTCCGCGAGTGCCGGAGAATGTGTCCAGTACCTGCCTGTGCCAGTTGATTTCGCCGTCGGTCGCGAGCTGGAACAGGCTGAGGCCCAGCAACACCATGGCGATGCGCACCAGATTGCGGGGGGAGAGCATGGAGAAGCGTTTCATAGGCGTGGCGTGTGTCGGGTCAGGTGGCACTATACCGCAGCCGTTGGCGCGAGCGCACGGCGGCACGGCACTGGGTTTCAGGCCTTCAGCGAGCTCGGCGTCATACTCAGGGTCTCACCTTCGCTGCTCACCATGATTTCGCCGTCACTGATGGTGCACTGCAACTGCAGTCCCGGGCGGGCCATGTCTGCCAGGCTGCGCAGGCTGTTGTCGTCAACCTGCCAGACGCTGAGATGTTTGAACCGTTCCAGGGCGGCGCCGTGCTTCTGCCACCACACCGGTACCGCGCGGTCGCCGTACGTGTACAGAATCACTTTCTGCCCGCGCGAACAGGCCTTGCGCAGCCGGTCAGGGTCGGGCGTGCCGAGCTCGATCCACAGCTCGATGCTACCGGTGAGGTCTTTCTGCCACAGGTCGGGCTCGTCTTCGGTGCTGATACCGCGGCCAAAGCTCAACTGCTCGTTGGCATGCAGGGCAAACGCCAGAACGCGCAGCATCATGCGCTCCTCAGTCTCCGAGGGGTGGCGCGCCAGTGTGAGTGGAAAATCGCCATAGACGTGACGGTCGAGGTCGGCGACGTTGAGGTCCATTTTGAAAATGGTCGATTTCAGGGCCATGGTACGGAGCTGCTCGTGAAGCGGGTGGGCACTATAGCCCAGCGCAGCGGCTCAGGCACGCGGCACGGTGCTGCGGGCGCGCAGGCGTGGTACCAGCGCCGGTGTCCGTGCCTTGTAGGCCTGCCAGTCCGGGTTTTGCCCCCAGCGTTGTTCCGCCTTGCGCTCCAGCAGCGGTATGCCGCTGACCCGGGTTAACAGCAGAAACACGAACAGCGGTGAGATTAACGTGGCCCACTGCCAGCCGTCGAGTGCCGGCAGGGCCATCAGTGCAATGCCCAGCCAGAGGAGAATCTCACCGAAGTAATTGGGGTGGCGCGAGTAGGCCCAGAGCCCGGTGTCGATAAAGCGCTCCGCGCCGTTTGCGTGTCGAAAACGCCGCTTCTGCTGGTCGGCGACCACCTCCACCACAAAGCCGAACAGCCATAGGGCGAACCCGGTGATCGCCACGCCTCCGGGTTCGGCTGCACGCCCGCTGGTGATGGCCGCCAGTGCGCAGCCGGCCGTAATCACCACCCAGAGCCCCTGCAGGGTCCAGGTGAACAGGAAACGGCCGGCATAGGGCTTGATCCGGTCGAAGCGGGAGTCTTTGCCATCGGCGCGAATGCGCAGAAACAGGAAGCTGCCCAGACGCAGTGCCCACAGGCTGATGCAGCCTGCCAGCAACAGGCCCAGCGCGTTCTGGTCGGGTGTCAGGGCCACGGCCAGCCAGGTGACCGACAGGTAGGTGAGGGCGCCGGTCAGGTCGTAGAAGGCTTCGGTTTGCAGTCGCCAGGCAGGGAGGAAGGCCAGCCACTGGATTGTGAACGCCAGCAATGCACACAGGGCGAACACCGGTATTCCCTGCCAGCTCGTGCCGGTGTGGCTGCCCGCGGCGGCCATACCCAGGCCGAGGCCGAGAACAACGCCAAAACGTAACAGTGTTTGCCCCATGCCGGTATCTCCGCAGTGCTCGTGGGGCCCCGTGTTCGGCGCCCATACTGAAGGGCAAGACTAGCACAGGCATTTTCAGGCAGGGCCGCTTCAGGCAGGGCCGCTTCAGGCAGGGTCGGCCGAAAGTTTTGCCCTGCGCGGGTGTTCACGGAGATAATGCGGGCTGTTCTCCAATCGAGGAATCCTCATGACAGATGCTCCTTCAACGCCTGCCCCTGCCAAGGTGTTTGCTGAACAGGTCGTCTGGATTACCGGCGCCTCCAGTGGCATTGGGGCGGCGCTGGCTGTCGAGTTTGCTGCCGCAGGTGCGCGGCTGGTGTTGTCGGCGCGCCGCCGTGACAGGCTGGAGTCAGTACGTAACCAGTGCATTGAGGCGGGAGCTTCCCCCAACGATGTGCTCGTGCAGCCGCTGGATGTGGCCGCGGCCGAGGCCATGCCGGCCGCGGTTGATGGCGTGCTGGCGCACTTCGGCCAGATTGATCTGCTGATCAACAACGCGGGTATTTCCCAGCGCTCGATTTGCCTGGACACAGACCTTGACGTCTATCGCCGCCTGTTCGAGGTGGACGTGCTGGGGCAGATTGCCCTGACCAAACAGGTGCTGCCGCACATGGTCGCGCGCGGCCAGGGGCATATCGCAGTCACGGCCAGCGTGGCCGGCAAGGTGGGGGCGCCTTTGCGCACCGGCTATTGTGCGGCCAAGCATGCAGTAATGGGTTTCTTTGATGCCTTGCGCACCGAAGTGGCGCACCTGCGTGTCAAGGTGACGACCATAGTGCCGGGTTACATTCGCACCGATATTGCCCAACAGGCGCTGACAGGCAGTGGCGCCGAGGCGGGCGATGTTGAAGACGATGTCGACAATGGCATGGATGTGGTCGAATGTGCCCGGGTGATACTGCAGGGCTTCTGCAACGGCACGGAAGAAATCGAGGTGGGCAATGGGCCAGAAATGGGCCTGCTGGAATTGAAGCGCAAGGACCCACTGGCGACATTCAGGGTCCTTGAGGGCATGGCTACGGAGGTGCTGGCGCGCAGCCGCCCCTAGACGTCGGGGCTGCTACAGGCAGTGGGGCCGCTGCGCGGCGCTTATGCAGTGGTGGGGGCTCCCAGAATCTGGGCGACGAATTGCAGGTGCTCGGCGGCTTCGTGCCCCAGTGGCGTGAGGAAGCCGCCATCTTCCTGGTCGATCAGGCCCTTGCCGTACAGGCGCTGCGCCGCTGCAATCATCTCCGGATTCGCATTGCTGTGCACCTTGAGGCCCACTTGCGCGCTGCTCAGGTCGAACTTCAGCAGCAATTCGATTTCCTCTATCTGTTCTCTGGGCAGGGTCATGGTCTTCTCTCGTATGAGCGGGCTTTCAGCATAGCGGAAATACGTCGTGGCTGCGCGTACAGCGGTTGCGAATGCGGGTCACTCGAAGCGCTGCGCAATGGGCACCGGCTCCAGGCGCACAATGGCCGAGGGTTTCGCACCTCTATCGTCCAGCGCGAGGTAGAGATATCCGTCCGGTCCGGTGCGCACGTCGCGCAGGCGCCCGATGTCGCGCGCGAGGGTCTCCTCGTGTACAACCTTGCCGTCCTCCATGCCCAGTAATGTCAGTTGCTGTCCGGACAGGCCGCCGGCAAACAGGTACCCGTCCCAGTTGGGGAAGGCGCTGCCCCGGTACAAGGCCAGGCCGGAGGTGGCAATCGAGGGCACCCAGATCTTCAGCGGCTGCTCCATGCCGTCTGCGTGTGTGGTGGGGTGAATGGTGGTGCCGACGCCGTAGTTGACGCCGTAGCCGATCACAGGCCAACCGTAGTTTGCGCCGGATGTAATGCGGTTCAGCTCATCGCCCCCCTGGGGGCCGTGCTCGGTGATCCACAGGGTGCCGCTCGCGCGATCCAGGGCCATGCCCTGCGGGTTGCGGTGGCCGTAACTCCAGATCTCTGGCAGTGCCTTGGCGTCCTGCACGAACGGGTTGTCGGCAGGTATGCGACCGTCGTCGTGCAAACGGACGATCACGCCGTGATGATCCGAGAGCTGCTGTGCGGGATGCGCGGCCAGGTCGCCTGTGGGCGGTACCTGGCGGTCGCCCACGCTGATGAACAGATAGCCCTGCTCGTCAAACGCCAGGCGGGAACCGTAGTGCCCGCGGCCGCGGGACTGCGCCACGAAAACCTCTTCCACATCGCTCAGTGCGCCATCGCTATAGCGGCCGCGAATGACCGCCGTGGTGGATTCTTCATCCTCCAGCGGCTTCGAGTAGGACAGATAGAGCAGACGATTGCTGGCAAAGTCCGGGTGCAGAACGACATCCAGCAGGCCCCCCTGGCCCTCGTAGAAGACCTCCGGCACGCCGCTCACAGGCTGCTCCAGCAAATGGCCCTCGCGCACAACGCGCAGGCGCCCCGGCTGTTCCGTCACCAGCATATCGCCGCCGGGCAGGAACGCCATGGACCACGGGCGAACCAAGCCGTCCACCACCGGCACTATGCGGTAGTCATGGTAAGTGGAATGACGGACTTCCAGGGATTGACCGGAGGCAGCGCCGGCAAACAGCAGCAGAGCGCAGGGGAGTAGTGTTCTGGCTAGGGCTCGCATGAGTCTCTCTCAGTGACAGTACGGAGCACAGTATAGCGACTTGTGTGCGGATTCTCGAAGTCCCCCAGGGCCAGATGGATCTTGCTTCCTGCACCTGCGGGTGTAAGTATCGTCGGGAATCGTTCCGGATGTGTGGTGTCATGTTGTTGCGCGCGGTTGTTGTTGTAGTTTGCCTGCTGGGCTGTGTTTCGGTCCGGGCGGAAGAAGGTTTTGCGGCTTGCCTGGAGGCTCTTCAGGGTCAGGCGCGGGCCGCTGGAGTGGCGGCGCAGATTGTGGATGACGTGGTGCCAACCCTGCAGCAGCAAGCGCGTGTGCTGGAGCTGGATGGCAAGCAGCCAGAATTCGTCCAGACCTTCGCCCAGTACTTTAATGCGCGGGTGTCCGAGAGCCGCATCGAGCAGGGGCGGGCGCTGTACGCGCAACACCGCGAGTTTCTTGCACAGCTACAGCGGGAATACGGCGTACCCGGTCACTACCTCGTCGCCTTCTGGGGTTTGGAGACCAATTTCGGTTCCTATCTCGGCCGCATGCCCACGCTCGACTCACTGGCGACCCTGGCCTGCGACACCCGCCGCGCCGATTTCTTTGGCACGGAATTCATCGCCGCACTGCAGTTGCTGGAGCGGGAGGGCCTGAGCCCTGCCGATATGCAAGGCTCATGGGCCGGTGCTGTGGGGCACACCCAGTTCATGCCTTCCAACTATCTGCGCTATGCGGTTGACGGTGACGGCGATGGCCGGATCAACCTGTGGCGCAGCGAGCGCGACGCACTGGCGTCCGGCGCGCGCTTCCTGCGCGACCTGGGCTGGGTTCCGGCGCTGCGCTGGGGCCGTGAAGTGCGCCTGCCAGCGGGGTTTCGCTATGAGCTGGCATTGTCCGGCGAGGCCTTGCCACTCGCCGAGTGGGCGCGTCTGGGGGTGATACGCAGTGACGGCGCAGCCCTGCCCACCGCGGAGCTGCAGGCGTCGCTGCTGGTGCCCGCCGGCGCGTCGGGACCGGCGTTTCTCGTGTATGACAATTTCGACGTGATCATGCGCTGGAACCGCTCCGAGTCCTACGCCCTGTCGGTGGGGCATTTGGCAGACCGTATCGCCGGCGCCGGGCCTCTGCAGCAGGCGCCGCCGGCGGGCCAGCAGCCGCTGGCCCGCGCGGATGTGCTGGCTCTGCAGCAGGGGCTGAATGCGCTGGGTTTCGACGCCGGCGCCGAGGACGGCCTGTTCGGCTCGGGAACACGCGCCGCCCTCAGTCGCTTCCAGCGCAGCGTGGGCACCGTGGCTGATGGGTACCCCAGCGCGGAGATCCAGCAGCGCCTGCAGAAGGCAGCACACGGCACCATGCAGGAGCCGGCGGGGGAGGGCTAGCTCTCCAGCGTCGGCCGTAACATGTCATCGTGCTCGGCCATGTTCCAGGGCAGGCTGGCTGGGGAGATATGCAGGAAATGCAGGTGTTTCTCCAGCTGGTCGAGGATGTCCGTGATGATGTCGTGCTGGTCGAAGCCGTAGATGTCATAGGACTGTCCGCCCCGGCGCAGGAACACTTCGGCGCGGTAGTAATGCGCAACGTCCGCGCCGTGATGTGTCATCTCCGGGAACGCGTAGTGGGGCAGGCTGTGCTCCAGCAGGCGAATCTCGTAGATGAAGTCCACGGCCTCCTCTTTGGTCACCTCCAGCCACAGCCGGGCGGGCGCTTCCTCTTCATGCAGCGTTGCGTGCCAGCCCTGCTTGTCGAGTTCGCGCTGTACACGCCACATGGCCTTGCGCACAGTCGTGGTAACGAACTGCTCAACGTCTTCCCTGCCGGGGAATGTAACCAGCCCCGCCAAACGTCGCCGCCACAGGCCGCGGCCTGTGGTGCCGGACAGGCGTGTTTGCACGCCGGTGTTCAGGCTGGTGTGGTGGTGGCCCTCAATGACCAGCGCGCGCCACATGCCCAGCGCCGCGGCAATCATGATCAGGGAAAACGGCAGGGCACTGGCGATGGTCATGGTTTGCAGTGCGCCGAGGCCGCCGGCGAGCAGGAGCGCCGCCGCGACAGCGCCTTCGCTGCTGGCCCAGAACACGCGCTGCCAAACCGGCGTCACAGGAGCGCCCCCTGAGGCGAGGGAATCAATCACCAGTGAACCGGAGTCTGAGGAGGTGACAAAGAAGGTGACGATAAGAATCACCGTCAGGAACGAGACCACTGCAGAAAAGGGCAGCCGTTCGAACAGCTTGAACAGCGCCACGGCATGGTCTGCCTGCACTTCGCCGATCAAGGTGTGATAGCCCTCGTTCATGATCAGGTGCAGTGCGGTGTCGCCGAAGATGGAAAACCACATGAAGGTGAATATCGTGGGTACGAACATCACGCCCACGACAAATTGCCGGATGGTGCGACCGCGGCTGATTTTGGCAATGAACAGGCCGACAAAGGGCGCCCAGGCAATAGTCCAGCCGAAGATGAACAGGGTCCAGTTGCCAATCCAGTCACTGCGCGAATAGGCCTGCAGGTTGAAAGTGCGCTCGACGATATGGTTCAGGTAGCTGCCGGTGTTTTGCAGGAAGCTCTCCAGAATGTGTACCGTGGGGCCCACACTGAACACGAACAACATCAGCGCCACTGCCAGTGCCATATTGAGGATGGATAGCCGCTTGACGCCCTTGTCCATGCCGGCCACCACGGAAAAGATCGCCAGCCCGGTGATGACCACGATGGCGATGATCTGCACGGTGACGTTGACGGGAATCTGCGGCCACAGGTAGTTGATGCCGGCGTTGATCTGCGCGACCGACAGGCCCAGCGTGGTGGCAATGCCGAACATGGTGCCGAGGATCGCGAACACATCAACCGCGTGGCCGATCGGCCCGTGGATACGGTCGCCGATCAGCGGATAGAGCGCCGAGCGGATGGACAGGGGCAGGCCGTGACGGAAGGCAAAATAGGCGAGCACCAGGCCCACCAGCCCGTAAATCGCCCAGATGTGAAAGCCCCAGTGGAAAAAGGCAATCTGCATGGCCTGGCGCGCCGCGTTCACCGTTTCTGCGGCGCCCGCGGGCGGGGATGAGTAATGCAGCACGGGCTCGGCGACGCCAAAAAACAGCAGCGCAATGCCGTAGCCCGCGGAAAAGAGCATGGCGAACCAGGCGGGGAAGCTGTATTGCGGGTCGGCGTGGTCTGGCCCCAGCTTGATATTGCCCCAGCTACTGAAAGCCACCACAACAATGAACATCAGGAAGAATGCCACCGACAACATGTAGAACCAGCCGAAGGTGGTGGTAATCCAGGCCAGGGACGAACTGAACAATTGTCCCGCGAGATCCGGGCTGCTGATAGTGCCGACAACAAGCAGCACAATCACCACGAGCGCGGGAATAAACACCGGAAGCAGGACTGTAGAGCGGGGTATTGCGGCGGTTTGCGCCTCGTTCATGCAGGGTTCCTCAGCCCGCACTCAAGGTCGGACTCAATTCACGGGAGCGCCAAGCAGGGTAGCAGACGGGGCCGCACAGGTGTACCGCGGCAAAGTGGGGCACCGTGGACAATTCTGTTACTGTTCGGGTTCGCCTGCTCCCCGCACTGCCGCCGGGGCAATCAAATTGATTACGGAGACCCCCGATGACTGTTCCCGAGAACCGCCAATTCCGCCTCAAGGCGCGCCCCACAGGTCGCATTGAGCGCAGCCATTTCGATTTTGCCACCCAGCCCGCGCCTGAACCGGGCCCGGGGCAGGCACTGGTGCGGGTGCAATACCTCAGCCTGGATCCGACCAACCGTATCTGGATGAGTGACATGGACCAGTACATGCCGCCGGTTGCCATTGGTGAAGTGATGCGCGGTGGCGGCATTGGCGTGGTGGTGAAGTCGGAGTCCGACCGCTATCAGGTGGGCGATCATGTCATGGGCCTGACCGGCTGGCAGGACTATTGCCTGGCTGACGAGGGGGAGAATGCCATGGCGGTACTGCCCGCCAACCTGCCCATTCCGCTGTCGGCGATGCTCGGTGCCTGCGGTATGACCGGGCTGACTGCGTACTTCGGCTTACTGGAGTTGGGCCGTCCCCAGGTCGGAGAGACAGTGCTGGTGTCCGCCGCTGCCGGTGCGGTCGGTTCGGTGGTCGGGCAGATCGCGAAGATTCGCGGCTGCCGCGCTGTCGGCATTGCCGGCGGCGAAGAGAAGTGCCGCTATCTGCTCGATGAACTCGGCTTCGACGCGGCGGTGGATTACAAAGCCAGCGACTGGCGTGAACAGCTGGCGGCAGCCACCCCGGACGGTATCGATGTCAATTTCGAGAACGTGGGGGGCGAGATCATGGAAGCGGTGATGGCGCGGATGAACCTGTTCGGGCGCATGCCCCTGTGTGGCATGATCTCCGGCTACAACAGCGGCGAACCGATGCGCGCGGATTTCTCATCCATCCTCATGCGTCGTATTGAAGTGCGGGGCTTCATTGTCTCTGACTTCATGGACCGTTTCCCAGCCGCTACGCAAGAGCTGGCAACGTGGTACCTCGAGGGCCGCCTGAAGCATCAGGAAACCGTGATCGATGGGCTGGAGCAGGCCCCCGAGGCGGTCAACCTGCTGTTCGACGGCGGCAACAGGGGCAAGCTGGTGGTGCGGGTCAGCCAGGACTGACGCAGCTGCGCTCCGAAGGCGGCGTGTCCAGCAAAGACTGCAGGAGCACGGGTCGGTCAGTCATAATAGCATCGACCCCCAGCGCCATCATCTGCAGCATGTCTTCGCAGGCATTGATGGTCCACACCTGAACAGCCAGGTTGGCGGCGTGTGCGTCGGCTACGAAATCCTCGTTCACAACCTGCAGGAAAAAGCCGTCGGGCAGCTGCCCGTCGCCGGTAATCTGGCTGGTGTCAGGTGGCACCTGAAAGGATACGTGCTCCGGCACCGGCGGGATTATGCCGGGCCCCTGTGCGGCCAGTACCAGGCCGGTGCCCTGGCCCAGGGGTACGGAGGTAGGGATGCAGGGCGCAGCCTGCTTGAAGGCCGTGGCGGCTTCGTCGACGAATGATGCCGCGATGATGTCGCTGGTGCGCCCGTAGCGCAGCAGCAAGGTTGCGATCTGTTGTTCGTAGTCGCCGATACCGTCCAGGTCGGGTTTCAATTCCACGTTCAGCAGATTCCCCGCAAAGCGCTGTAGTGCCTCCTCCAGGGTGGGGATACGGAAATCCTCACGGCTATACCCGGGGGGTGGCGGGCGATCACCGGTGGCGATACCGCGAAACACATAGTCGGCTTCCGGGCGATCGTGCGGAGTGCCAACACCAGGCACGAACCAGTACGCGGCGTCGAGCTCGCGCAGCTCAGCCAGCGTCAGGTCCACAACCTGCCCCTGGCCATTGGTCGTGCGATCCACGCTCAGGTCGTGCAGAACCACCAGTTCGTTGTCGAGGGTCTGGTAAACGTCCATTTCCAGCACGTCGGCGCCAATCCCGGCCACCTCGGCGTAGGCATACAGCGTGTTTTCGGGGAAGTCGATAACGCCGCCCCGGTGGGCGTAGTTGAGCGGATCGGCACCGAACACGCGCCAGGGGTTGGGCTCTTTCACCGCCGGGCTCGTGCACTGTGCGTCGTCATTGGCAATCGTGCCCAGCGCCGCCTCGCTGGTTGCTTCGGCGTTGCCCTCAACGGTGTAAACCAGGCGCAGTGTCTTGGCCGGCTCGTCAGCGGCGTTGCCAAACACATCAACGGTGAGAGCGGCGCTGAGTGTCCCCGGCTCGAGGGTGACTTCACCCTCGGCAGGCAGGAAGTCGACATCGGGCTGTGCGCTGTCGCCCTCTGTGCGGTAACGCACACGCACGGCGGCCGGTTGAGCCTCGGTCATGCTGACCCGGAAGCGGAGCGCATTCATTTCCCCGGGCGCACCCTCCGGGATGGCGGTGGACGCTATGCTCAGCGATGAGGGCACCACTGGCGGTGGTGGCGGCATATCACTGCCGTCGGAACAGCCTGCCAGTAGAACAATGGCGATAGGAAGAAGCAGCGGTCGGGATGTATTCACAGTGTACAGTTCCTTGGTGGGAGGCGCGTAACGCTACGCAATTTCCGTGACAATCTCTAGCGCATCGCGTTAGCGAATAGCGACAGGGTTGATGATGGCCTGCACGGCACCGACAAAGCGCGGCTGCCCGAGCACAAAGAGGAACTCCTGCACCTGGTCCGCCACCAGGGCGCGCGTGTCCATGTTTTCCAGAATGTAAACGCCCTGGCGTGCAAGCAGTTCCTGGTGTGCCGGGAACAGTTCATCGGCTTTATCGCCAGGCAGGGCGTCGAGCCCCCAGGTGTCGGCACCCACCGCAACCACGCCGAGCTCCCCCAGGTAGCGTGCGCCGTCCTCACCCAGGCCGGGTTCGCCCGCCATGAACCGCGCCGGGTCGCTGTCGGCGATAGATAGCCAGCCGGTATGGAACAGCACGACGTCACCCTGTTTCAGGCGCACATTCTGGGCGCTGGCGGCGGCCTTGATGTCGTCACTGTTGAACACAGTGCCCGCATCCAGCACGGGTTGGTTGAAGTGTGCGGCCATGTTCAACAGAACGCCGCGGCTGACGATGGGGGGCAGGCTGTCGATGCTGAACGCGGTCAGGCCAGTCACCGTTACAAACTCGCTGGCGTGCTTGCCGTTGTAGTAGCGATGATCGATGCCGAGGTGGCCGAGGCCATCGATCTGGCTGCCGATGCCCATCCAGGTTTGCAGCAGGTCGTCGTTGGAGGTAATACGGTTCGATGCCATCGGGGTGCCCAGGCCGTCATCCAGCTGCAGCACTGTCATGGCGTAGCGGCGCGGCCCGTAGGCGGGTGAGTTTGGCCCTGTCGGTACGCCCAGGGCGTAGGTTTTACCGGTGGTGACCAGCCGCGCGGCCTCCACGACAATCTCCGGTGAGAGAAAATTGATGGCGCCCAGGGTATCATCCGCGCCGTGGCGGGAGGGATACCAGCCATCCGCCAGTGTCGGGGTGGCGATTAGCAGGCCTGCCAGAAGTGTTCGCAGTTGAGCCTTGCGTGAAGCTTTCATGCCGAGGTTCCTCAGTCTTGTTATCGTTGCGGCCTGTAGTCGTCAGCCGCTCTGGGATAGCATACGGCGCTGGACCCCGTCGACCAAGAGGATTCATTCGTCATGAAAATCATTGTTGCGCTGGCGCTGATCTGGCTGGCAGCAACAGCGAGCGCTGAGCAGGCCGCCATGCCCGTGAGCTTTGCCGATGTGCTGGCAACACCGTCTGCGCCGCACAGCGGGCAGTTCGCCTACGGCGCGGCGCAGAGCCAGTACGCCCGGTTCTGGCGGGCGCCTGTTGTCCACGAGCCGGCGCCGGTGGTGGTTCTGGTGCACGGTGGTTGCTGGTTGCAGGCGTACGACGTGGCACATATCGCGCCGCTGGCCAGCGCGCTTGCCGCGGCGGGTTTCGCGGTGTGGGCGCCTGAATACCGGCGGCTGGGTGAGTCCGGGGGCGGCTGGCCGGGCAGTGCCGAAGATGTGCTGGTGGCGATTCAGGCGCTGCGTGAACTGGGCCCGGCCCATGTGGACCTGCAACGCGTGGTGCTTGCCGGTCACTCCGCGGGCGGTCAGCTCGCGCTGTGGGCCAGTGCAGCGTTACCCGGCGATGGCGAGGCTGGCCTGCGGGTGCGCGGGGTCGTCGGGCTTGCGGCCATCACCGACCTTCACGACTATGCCGCGGGCAATAATAGCTGTCAGCAGGCCGCTGTGCGCTTTCTCGGCGGACAGCCCGACCAGGTGCCCGCGTACTATGCTGCCGCGTCCCCGCGGGAATTGACGCTGCCGCAGGCGACCGTTCTGCTGCATGGCGATGTCGATTCCATTGTGCCTCTCGCGCAGGCACAGGCGATCACTGCGGCCGAGACGCGGGTTGTGGAGGGCGCGGGACATTTCGACCTGATTCACCCGGGTACAGCCGCTTTCCCCGCGCTTGTGCGGGCACTGAACGACGTGTTGGAGCAACCATGAAAGACGCCGCCTCACTGGATGCAGACGATGCCGTCGGGTATCTGCGCAAGCGTTTTCAGCTGCCCACGGACACCGTCTACCTCGACGGCAACTCACTCGGTGTGCTGCCGGCTGCCGTGCCGGCGCGGCTGGCGCAGTTACTTCGCGACGAGTGGGGCCAGGACCTGATCAGCAGCTGGAATCGCCACGACTGGATCGGGATGCCGATTACCGTTGGCGAAAAAATTGCCGGGCTGCTCGGCGCTGGCCCCGGGCAGGTCATTTGCTGCGACAGTATCTCGGTCAATCTGTTCAAGCTGCTCACCACCGCGCTGCAGCTGCGCCCTGGGCGTACCGTGCTTCTCAGCGAAGAGGGCAACTTTCCCACTGATCTGTACCTCACCCAGGGCATCAGTGACCTGCTCGGTACGGCGCGCTGCTCGGTGCGCAGTGTGCCGCCGGAGCAGTTGATCACGGCCATGGCCGAGGATGTCGCCGTGCTCATGCTCACCCAGGTGAATTTCCGCGACGGTAGCCTGCACAATATGCAGGCCCTGACGCGTGCGGCGCATGACCGGGGCATCCTGGTACTCTGGGACCTGGCTCACAGCGCCGGTGTGCTGCCGATTGAACTGGATGCGTGTCAGGTGGATATGGCGGTGGGCTGCGGCTACAAGTTTCTCAATGGTGGGCCGGGCGCGCCGGCCTTTGTCTACCTGGCATCGCGTCACCAGAACCAGGTGGCGCAGCCGCTGTGTGGGTGGCTGGGGCATGCGCAGCCCTTTGCCTTCGAGCCGGGTTATCGCCCCGCGGCGGGGGTGCAGCGCTACCTTGCCGGGACCCCGGGTATCCTCGGCATGGCCGCCCTGGACACGGCTCTGGACTGTTTTGCCGGTGTGTCGATGAGCGCCCTGCGGGCAAAGTCCCTCGCGCTCTCCGGCTATTTCATCGACAGCCTGCAGGCAGAATTGCACGGTGGTGTGCTGCAGCTACTGACGCCGCGGGATGCGGCGCGCCGGGGCAGCCAGGTGGCGCTGTCGCACCCTCACGCCTGGGGGGTGTCCCAGGCCCTGATTGCCGCCGGGGTTATTGTCGATTTCCGTGAGCCGGACGTTGTGCGTTTCGGGTTCGCACCGCTGTACAACAGTTTCTCTGACGTGGCTTTTGCGCTTGACCGGCTGCGGCATATCCTCGCCACCGAGGCCTACCGAGATGCACGCTTCAGTGAGCGCCCCCGGGTCACCTGAATACCCACTCGTGCCGGCTGCTGCTATCCTGCCGCTGCTGCCATCCTGCCTGCCGGAGTCTGCCATGCCCTGTTTGTTGCGCCGCCGAGCCCTGCTTATTGCCGTTGCTCTCTTTTCGCCGCTTGCCTGGACGGCGGATGCCCGCGAGCAAGTGCACACACTGCTGGATGATTACTGGGCGCGCGCAACGCAGGAACAGGTGTTCTTTCGCACCGACCCGGACGCTTTCCGCCCGGCAGGCAAATTACCCGACCTGAGCCCGGCGGGCCGCGAACGGCGTCGCCAGTTCAATGCCGAGATGCTGGAGCGACTGGACGGAATCGATACCGGCGCGCTCACCGGCCAGGATGCCATCAGCGCGCGACTGTTCCGCTACGAGCGTGAGACGGAACGCGCGAGCTACGGCTACCAGGACCATATGTTCCCTATCACCAGCCTGTTTGGCTACCACAGCTACTTCGCCAATGCCCCGGCAAACATGCCTTTTGCTGCGCTTGCGGACTACGAGCAGTACCTGGTCAGCCTGGCCGACTTCCCGCGCTACAATCGCGAGCAAATCGCCGCGCTGCAGGCCGGGGTGGATAGCGGGTTCACCCAGCACTGCGGTGCGCTGGGCGGGGTGGAGGCGAGCATTGCCGAGCTGCTGGTGGAAAGCCCCGAGCAGAGCAGCCTGTACGCACCTTTTGTTGCGCTGCCCGATGCCGTGCCGGCTGCTGAGCACGCACGCTTGCGCGATCGCGGGAAGGCGCTTATCGTCAACGCCGTGTTGCCCGCCTACCGCGAACTGTTCACCTTCTACCGCGACCGCTACCTGCCGGCGTGTCGCGAACAGGTGGGAATCACCAGCGTGCCGGGTGGCGATGCCTACTATGCGTATCTTCTCAATTACTTCACCACGACGGACCTGAGCGCGGAGGAGATCCACCAGCTGGGCCTGCGGGAAACCGAGCGTATCCGCGGTGAAATGGCGAAGATCATCGCCCGCACCGGGTTTCAGGGCAGTTTCCGCGGCTTCCTCGACCAGCTGCGTGCGGCCCCTGAATCCTACGCGGGCTCCGCTCAGGAGCTGATGGAGAAAACCGCGCTGGTGGCCAAGCGCGCCGACGGCATGATGCCGCGCTTTTTCGGCCGCCTCGCGCGCAATACCTATGAAATCCGCAATGCACCGGGGCGCGGCGCCTATTACGTCAGTGGCCCTGCAGACGGGCGCACCGCCGGGGTGTACTTCATCGATGCCAGCAGCTTTCAGTCGCAGCCCTTGTACGCACTGGAGGCCCTGACCCTGCACGAAGCCGTACCGGGGCATCACCATCAGTCGGCACTGGCGCTGGAGCTTGATTTGCCCGCATTCCGCCGCCCGCTCTACCACGCCGCGTTCGGTGAGGGTTGGGGTTTATACGCTGAAAGCCTGGGCAAGGAGATGGGCTTCTACACCGAGCCGCACAGTGACTTCGGGCGCCTGACCTATGAGATATGGCGCGCCAACCGGCTGGTCATTGATACCGGTCTGCACGCGTTTGGCTGGTCGCGCCAGCAGGCCATCGACTACCTGCTGGAAAATTCCGCGCTGTCAGAGGCAGAGGTAATATCGGAAGTGGACCGCTATATCACCTGGCCCGGCCAGGCCACGGCGTACAAGATAGGCGAGTTGCGCATTCAGGCGCTGCGGGCGCGGGCGCAGGAGGCGCTGGGTGGTGACTTCGATCTGCGCGCTTTCCACGACATCGTAGTCGGTAATGGCTCTCTGGCGATTGCGATTCTGGAAGACGTGGTCGAAGACTGGATCGAGGCTCAGCGCGCCGCCCTGTGAGCGTGCTCAGGCGGCGTTGTGATAGACGTTCTGCACATCGTCCAGGTAGTTGAGCATATCCAGCAGACGCTCCATGACCTGCGCATCCTCGCCCTCAAGTGCCACTGACGCCTGGGGGACGAACTGCACCTCGTCGACTTCAAACTCCAGCTCGCTGAAGGCGTCGAGTAACGCCTCGCGGGCCTTGAAGTGCTCGGTATGGGGTACGAAGGCGCTCACGCGTCCCTCCTCGCACTCGATGTCGGTCACGTCCACATCCGCTTCCATCAGCGCTTCCAGTGCGGCTTCCTCGTCGTCTCCCGGGAAAACCAGAATGGCGCTGTGGTCGAACAGGTGGCTCACGCTACCCGGTGTGCCCAGCTTGCACTTGGTTTTGGTAAAGCAGTGGCGCACATCGCCGAAGGTGCGGTTCGGGTTGTCGGTCAGGCATTCCACTATCACCATGGTGCCACCCGGTCCGAAACCCTCATAGCGGGCAACCGAGAAATCTTCGCCGCCGCCACCGCTGGCCTTGTCCAGTGCCTTCTCGATCACATGCGCAGGCACCTGGTCCTTGCGCGCGCGCTCGAGCAGGCTGCGCAGCGCGAGGTTGGCATCCGGGTCGGTGCCGCCGGATTTGCCGGTGACGTATATTTCCCGAGCGTATTTGCTGTACACCCGGGCCTTGGCGTCGGATGTCTTGGCGATGGAGTCTTTGCGGTTCTGGTAGGCGCGGCCCATGTGCTGGTCCCGTTGGTCACAGAGCCGCGCATTATAGAGCCTGCCCCCGGGGGCTTGACAAGCACCGGCCCCCTTGGGCATGTGAAACTGCCGGTTACGGACTCCGGCGAGCCTGCTAGACTACGGCGGCAACGCTGCGCGCAGCACATACGGAGGAGCCGATGAAAAACCGCATGGTAGTGACCTTGCAGGCGCTTGCCTGCCTGATGCTGCTGGCCCTGCAGCCACAGGCGTGGGCAGCAGAAGAGGGCGTGCTTACGCCACTGAAAGTGCTGGTGCGTAGTGACGATGCCAAGTTCATCGGCAGCAAGGTGGGTGGGCTGCAGGTGCAGGTGCGCGCGGCGGCAACCGGCGAGGTTCTGGCGCACGGCCCGCTTGAGGGCGGCACGGGAGATACCGCCGCCCTGATGCAACAGCCGCAATTGCGTGGGCACTCGGCGACAACGGGCGAACCGGCGAGCTTCAATGCCGAACTGGCGCTTGAGCGGCCTACCCGGGTGGAGATTGTCGTGACCGGCCCATTGGGCGTAGCGCAAAGCGCGCAATCGACAGCACTGAGCCTGTGGCTGTTGCCGGGTGAAGATCGCGCGCAGCGTCCGGTGATTCTGCATATGTCGGGGCTGATTGTGGATCTGGTCGACTACCAGCTCGCCGCGCAGGAGCTTGCGGTTACCGCACAGGTCACCATGCTTTGCGGGTGCCCTCTCGACCGTGACGGCCTCTGGCCTGTCAGTGATTTCAGCGTGGCGCTGCAGGTGTTGCAGGCGGGGCAGCCTGTGGCGCAGCAAGCCCTGGAGTTCACCGGGGTCGAAAACGAATTTTCCGGCACGCTCACCCTGCCCGGTGCGGGTGATTTCGAGCTGCAGGTCACCGCCACCCAGCGCAGTACCGGCAACGCCGGCGTCTATCAACACCCGTTGCGGGTTCCCGCCGCGGCGCAGCAACCACAGGAGCAGTAAGGCATGAGTGAGTCAAACGAGTACGTGCCACCCAAAGTATGGACCTGGGAGCCCGGCAATGGTGGCCGGTTTGCCAATATCAATCGGCCCATCGCCGGTGCCACGCACGACCACACACTGCCTCGCGGTGAACACCCGCTGCAGCTCTACTCCCTCGCCACGCCGAACGGCGTGAAAGTGACGGTGCTGCTGGAGGAGCTGCTGGCACTGGGGCACCAGGGCGCGGAATATGATGCCTGGTTGATCAACATCCTTGAGGGCGATCAGTTCGGTTCCGGCTTTGTGGAGATCAATCCCAACTCCAAGATTCCCGCACTGCTGGATTGCAGTACCGACCCGGCCACCCGGGTGTTCGAGTCCGGCGCGATACTGCTCTACCTGGCGGAGAAATTCGGCGAATTCCTGCCGGCTGACGCCGGCCCTCGCGCGGAATGTTTTTCCTGGTTGTTCTGGCAGATGGGTAGTGTGCCCTACCTGGGCGGTGGTTTTGGCCATTTTTATGCCTATGCGCCGGAGAAACTCGAATACCCGATTGACCGCTTCACCATGGAGGTGAAGCGTCAGCTCGACGTCCTGGACCGCAACCTTGCCGAGCGGCGCTTCCTCTGTGGCGACCACTACACCATCGCCGACATGGCGAACTGGCCCTGGTATGGCGGCCTGATGCTCGACAACCTGTATGAATCGAAAGAGTTTCTCGATGTGGACTCCTATGTACACGTCAACCGTTGGGCCAGGGAAATCGCCGAGCGGCCCGCAGTGCTGCGCGGGCGCCGGGTGAACCGCGTGTGGGGCGACGAGGAGAAGCGTCACCCCGAGCGCCATTCGGCGCAGGATCTGGATGAGTAGCATGATGGGGTCAAGCAGGGTTTGTCGCGGTGTGGGAGGCCGGGTCTGATGGCGGGTTCACTACAGGATCAATTGTTGCAGGCGGGCCTCGCGGATTCCGCCAAGGCCAAGCGTTTGGCCAAGGACAAGCGCAAGCAGGCCAATGTGGCGCGCCGTGGTGGACACGACCCGGCAGAGGAAACCCGTGAGGCCGCACGCCTGGCACAGGCGAGCAAGGCTGAGCGCGACCGCGAGCTGAACGAGGCGCGCAATGCCGAGGCATCGCGCAAGGCGATCAACGCGCAAATCAAGCAGCTGGTCGCCAATCATAAACTGCCGCGCGGCAAGGGTGATGTGGGCTTCAATTTCACCGATGGCACCCGGGTGAAGAAGCTGTATGTCACCAGTATGGATCAGAAGCAGCTGGCGGCGGGCAACGTGGCCATTGTCAAACAGGGTGATCAGTACGAAATGCTGCCGCGTCCCATCGCCGACAAGATTGCCGAACGCGATGCCGCGCGGGTGATTATCTGCAGCGAGGCGGACGCCACTGGCCTCAGCGCGGAGGAGCAGGACTGGTACAAGGACTACGAGATCCCCGACGACCTCATGTGGTGAGGGGGCGCCGGGGCGCGCGCTCCGCTGCTATTGGGCGGGCGCAGGGCTCGGCGGGAAGTCGGCCAGCAGTTCGTTGGCAACCTCGGAAGCCACACGGTTCTTGTCGTTGATCGACATATTCTCTTTCAGGCGGCCCTCCGCGATGCCGCGCCAGATGATCTTGCTGCTGCGCGGTTCAATGATGTCCAGCACGACGGTGCCTTCCTTGTAGGTTCTGACGCTCGGGCCGGAGCTGTAGCCCAGGCTCACCGCTGAGCCATAAGTGCCCACGCCCACTCCGCCGTGCATACCCGCCGAAGGGTAGCGGCTGAAACTGTCAATCCGCATCTGCTGCTCTTTGGAAATGTGGTAGTTCACCCACAGATCGGCGCGTTCCGTGGTGCTCTCTCGCAGACCGTGGGCTTTCAGCTCGCGGTCGACATAGGTGCGTACGCGCTTGTCCGAGCTGTTGTACTGGCGGTACTCGGCGAGTTCGGAGCCGTGAATGTCATCGTACCAGCGGTAGCTGCGAAAGCTGTTGAAGTCGGTATCATCGGCATAGTCAACGGTGAAGGTAGGTTGACTGCTGCAAGCCGTGAGGGCCAACAGCAGCGCAAGTAGCGCGGCGCCGGGCCACAGAGTGTATGGGTAGCGGTGAGACATGACCTTGGGTTCCTGGGTTGTTGGCAGGCGAGGGGGCATCATAGCGTTGCGCTGCGTTCAGTGCCATGTGAGCGCAGCACCCGGCATAATCGTGTGACAGGCCTGGCCATTGAGTGCCGGGTTGTTGAGGGCACAGAGGGAAGGGAGAGAAGAATAATGACCGATCTTGAACGGATGCTCGTCGTCCACGCGGTACATCAGCTCAAGGGCCGGTATTTTCGTACCCTGGACTGCAAGGATTGGGCGGGATACGAGGCGGTGTTCACGCCGGACCTGGTGGCTGATATGCGCGACGCCAGCGGCCAGCGCGATGAATCCCAGCTTATCTGCGGTGCCGCGGAATACGTTGCGGGGCTCGCGCCCGCGCTGCAGGACGTGATTACCGTGCACCATGGGCATTCGCCGGAAATCGAGGTCCTGTCACCCCTGGAGGCAACGGGTATCTGGGCGATGGAGGACAAGCTCTGGCCCGGCCCCGGCTCACCGCTGCCGTTTCGCTACCTGCACGGCTACGGTCATTACCACGAGCGCTACGTGCTGTGGCAGGGCGGCTGGCGCATCAGTGAGATTCGGTTGAGCAGGCTGCATGTGGAGGTTGAGCCTGCCGGCACATAGAGAACACGTTGTGGAACGCGGACGACAGAGGCCATTTGCACCGACAACGGGGTGAGCACGCAACGGCTTTACATCCGCGGCAGGCCAATACACACTTCTGGCTCGGAAGGTCGCAGCACGGGAAGGAGGAACACGTGGTAGAGAAGCATCGAGTTGCATCGACACGGGCTCTGTTCTGATGCGGGCGCCACTTTATTCCCCGGAACCGGACGAGATATTGTCCGACGAGGCCATCAACAATCCGCAGCAGCTCTATACTCGCTTGCGGCAGGATACGCCTCTGGCGCGCATCTACTCCTCAGGCGTCCATACCGTGGCTAACTGGTCACTTATTGAAGAGGTGCTCAAGCGGGAAGCGGATTTCTCTGCCAATCTTACCGGCGTGCTATACCGCGACCCCGATGGACAGCCACAGTGCTTTGAGCTCCCCTCCAGCCACGCTAACGAAGTCATCGCGACAGCGGACGAACCGCAGCATGCAGTGCACCGCGGCATACTCCAACCGGCCTTTCTCGCATCGCAGATCAAGGCGATGGAGCCTCTGCTCAGGCGCTGGACGACTGCCACATTGCAGCCGCTGCTTGACGCAGGGTCCGGGGATTTTGCCGCGGTCGCTGAACAGGTGCCGGCCCGGGCAGTGGCGCACCTGCTCGGGCTTCCACAAGAGGACCTGCCTCAGCATCGCGTCTGGGCGATGATGGGCGGGGATATTCTTGCAGGACAAATTACTGGTGAAGGGCTGGAATTTCTGGCCAGTGAGACCGCCAACATGTCAGGTTATCTGGGCAGGCATCTCGATGAAGCCCTGGCCAACATCGACGACTCGGACACTGCCCCGATATTGCATACCCTTGCCAGGTCTGTCGTAAGCGGTGAGGTCGACAGGGAGCAGGCACTGGGTATGGCAGTCATCCTGTTTGGCGCGGGTGGTGAATCGACCGCCGCCTTGATTGGCTCGATGCTCTACCGTCTGGCCCGGGCTCCGGACATGGCAGAGAAGATACGGAAAAAACCGGAGCTGGCTCCACTGTTTGTGGAGGAGGTCATCCGGCTTGAGCCCCCCTTCAAATTTCACTACCGGTCGGTGCGCCGGCCTTGCAGTTTGGGTGGCTATGAGCTGGTTCCCGGTGACAGGCTCATGCTGTTGTGGGCTTCAGCCAATCGTGACTCGGAACGCTTCAGCGACCCGGATGTATTGCGCCTTGATCGCAAGCATTCCCGACAGCACCTGAGCTTTGGCCGCGGGTTGCATTTCTGTATCGGTGCAGGCCTTGCGCGGCTGGAAGCGAGAATCGTGTTGGAGGAACTGCTGGCGGACGGCAGGCAGCTACACTGCATTGAGGGGCAACCACCTGTTTATGCGCGCAGCATTTTCGTGCGTCGCCTTCAATACCTGCCATTGGAGTTCGGTTAGGGGCGGGTCGCGTTATCACCACACACGGCTCTTCATCATTAACGGGGGACACCGGCATTCATTAAACTGATTTTGCGGAA